>NZ_CP007202.1:120000-1320000 GCF_000941055.1 Siansivirga zeaxanthinifaciens CC-SAMT-1
AATTAACGAATTTAGGTGAAGGCTGACCTGGAGCTACCGTTTTTAAAACGTTATAACTATCGGTTATTTCTTTTACATGCTCTGCATTGGTACTACCTGCGATAAACTCTTGGTAGTAAGGCTCAAGACATGAAGTGTAAGTGATACCATATTTTGCATGCTTATAAAGCAAATAATTTTTGATATTCTGATTGGTGAGTTTGTTTACCGATTTAAGATATGCAACATCTTGTGGAATAGATTCAGCCTCTGAAAGCTTTTGTGCTTCTATGGTGCAATGCGCAGAAACTAAAGTGTTGTAAGCGTAAGAGAAAGAAAAATCTTCTTCGCTATTATGGTTTAAATCTTCTATTTCTTTTAAAAAACCATTAGAAACTTTAAAATCTGGTAGTATCTCACAAAGTGTGTAAAGTTAAAAATATCGAGGGTTGCAACCCTCGATATTTTTTTGTTTAATTTTAAAATTTACACACTTATGAAGAAAGAAGATTTTCTAAACGACGATTTTTTAAAACAGTTTAAAACAGGAGACGAACTGACCTCCTTTCTAAAATCCATTCAAAAGCGAGGTATTGAAAAGATGCTAGAAGGGGAACTTGATGCTCATTTAGACTATGAGAAGCATCAGCAATCCGATAATAGCAATACCCGTAACGGCTATGGGTCTAAAAAGATAAAAACAGCTTTAGGAGAGACTAATATTAAAGTTCCCAGAGACCGGGACGCTTCTTTTAACCCTATGCTGGTTCCTAAACGCACTAACATGGTTGATGGCATAGAAAACGTCATTATCAGCCTTTATGCCAAGGGTATGAGTAATTCTGATATTGAAGAGCAAATCCGAGAAGTTTACGATTTTGATGTATCCACATCTACCATATCACGTATCACAGATAAAGTTACCAATGATATTGTTGCTTGGCAAAACAGACCTCTGGAGCCCGTATATTTAATTACTTGGATGGATGGCATCGTATTTAAGGTTCGGGAGAACTCCAAAGTCATTAACAAAACCATGTACATCGCCGTAGGACTGCGTAGAGATGGTAAAAAGGAAGTCTTAGGGCTTTGGTTGGGGAAGAATGAATCGGCAGCCTTTTGGATGAGTGTACTAACCGATATGAAAGCCAGAGGCGTTCAGGATTTGCTTATCACGGCCACAGATAATCTTAACGGTTTTACCGACACCATTAAAAACGTTTTTCCTGAATCTAAAACCCAAATCTGCGTGGTACACCAGATTCGTAATGCTTGTCGGTATGTTGTTTGGAAAGACAAGAAAGAATTTACAAAGGACATGAAAAGCATCTACGATGCACCCACCAAAAGTGCAGCAAAAGCCGCCCTAGAAGACTTTGCTCAGAAATGGGAACACAAGTACTCTTACGCTATTAAAAGCTGGAGAGATAACTGGGAAGAACTTACCGCTTTCTATGAATTTCCTTTAGAAATTAGAAAAATCATTTACACTACGAACCTTATTGAAAACCTTAATGGAAAAATCAGAAAATACACTAAAAACAAGCTCTCATTCCCAACAGATGAAGCTGTTATGAAGTCCACTTTTTTAGCCCTTAGAGAGGCTACCAAAAAATGGTCGATGCCTATTAGGAACTGGGGCATTATTTTAAACCAGTTTTTAACTATATTTGAAAAAAGGGTTCAACTTTAAAAAAGTTAAACCCTCGATTTTTAACTTACACACTTTACGGGATAGTGTCAGAGATATATTCATAATGCAGGTATATTAATTCTTTATTAAATTTGGTTGTGTAGAGCCTGCTTTGCAACATGCTTCTGAATTCGAACTGTTTTGGCTTTCCCCAATTCCTTGTCCTCCAGACACTAAAGTAGGCACACCATTCGTGTCAACTGGACTATTTATTGAGCCATCAGGATTTAGTTGAGATTCTAATATATTTCCTGAACCTTCAAGAGCATCAAAACAACCATCTCCATCACTATCTAAATCAAGGTGATTAGGAATACTATCTGTATCGGAGTTTAAATTTGTAGCAATACCTTCTGAAGTATCAAGAATACCATCATTATCATCATCTAAATCAACACTATCTGGAACACCATCTTTATCTGTATCTTTGTCTACAAACACGCTTAAAGTACAAGATCCTGTTGCTTGGGGCGATGAAATAGTAATGGTTCTATTACCACTAGGGTTACTACCATCAAAAACAATAGGTATATCTATATATGTTGCGTTTTGTTCGATAAATGCAACATAAGGTATTGTTGGGGTAGAGAAACCGCCACCTGTAATTGTAATACTTGCCAAACCATTAACTGCACTTGAAATTGGAATTCTAAGATCTGCACTTTGAGTCATGCCGTTTGCAACTAATATGGACCCTTGAATACCTCCTGTATTGCTTCCACAATTAAAGCTGAAACCAGAAGGGACATTTGTTACTGTAGCACAACTTGCTAAATCCCCTAAAATTAATCCGGAAACAGATCCAACGTATGATGAAACAGATGTAAAAGCATCTAATTTCCAAATATCTGTATTACTGCCATTAATTCTGCTGTAATAGAAATATTCGCCCAAATACGCCAAACCATTTCCGTTAGTTGTTTTTAAATCGGGATAAGTTCCAGTTAGCTTAGCAACAGGTGTTGCTAGCAATGTTGAAGGATTTATTCGATAAAGGTATATATTATCATTATCGACCGTAGCTATACTATATAAATTACCCCCATTATCTACAGCTATATCGTTAAGCGTTTTTGCTTTATTCCAATTTGAATCTCCTTGAATAATCCCCATAGATATTCCATCTCCTGTACCTGTCCATTTTGTTAAATTTTGCTCGCTTATACCATAAACAATACCAGATGATGGATCTGTACCAATACCTACAGGTTTTCCCCATGTATTACCTGTATTATTCAAATTTGTAAATGATGAAGATGTTACACCAGAATAAACATTACCAAAAATATAATTGGTAGAAGAAACAAATTGATTAACATTTAAGTTGTTAGGTGTTGGTCCAAATGCTAAATTACCTTGATTGGTTTGATTCCCATCAGCTACCTGTGTTGCAGATAAATTACTTAAATTAATTTTATAAACAGTTTGCGTACTACCAACAATACCAAATAACTCGTTACAAGTTGGCGCCGTTGTTGGAGTGAAAAATTGACAAGAAGCTAAATCTAAATTATCTAAATTAGTGTAAGGTCCAATGTATGTATTAAGTCTGTAAGAAGTTTTTACTATACCAACGCCAGTATTTGCATTAATCTCATACACTCTAGCGTTGGAATAACTTAACGATGAATAGGTAGTAGAATAACCTTGTATAGCATAAATTTTATCATTAAAAAAAGCTAATCCTTGAAAATTATTTGGTAAACTACCACTTAATCCTAAAAAATTGATAGCTTTTAATGAACCAATATCTATTCTATATAAAAATTTATTTCCGTTGTTAGTTACAACCACATACATTCTTCCAACATTATCAAAAAAGGCATCGTTTGATACAGAACCGTTTGACCATGTCGTATCTCCTGTTATAGTTCCTAATATTTGTGTAGGTGATGGACAAACTTTAATTAATTTTCTGTCTGATGTAACTCCATAAACATAACCTTGATTAGCCCCTATAGTTGCAGGATTCGCAGTAAAACCTCCTAAGCGTTCAGGTAATGTTGTATTTAAAGCATTATTATTTTTATATACAATAGATCCCGGAGATATATCTGAATGTGTAAATACCGTTTGTGATAAATTAGTTGGATTAGGACCTACAGCTAAATTACTTCTACCTGAATTTGCAGTATATACAGGCAATGGTAAATTACCATTTAACGATGAAATATCATATACTTTTCCGTCTTGCGCATTAATTAAGTATAAAGAACTACAATTTTGAGCCAATAATGTATTCACATTAAAAAACAATAACATTAATAGCGCTAATCTTTGTGAAAAATTTAATCGTAACAACATTTTATAATCTATCATTCTGTTTAAATAATTTGAATAGAAAGTTTTAAGCAAAACAAGTTTTGCTACAGCTTTTGTAGAATTTTCCATGTAAATAAGAGTGGGTTATTCGTATTAATCATTTTTTTGTTAGCCTTAAAAGGCACTAATAATAGCAACTAATTTTAGACACATCATTTTATGTAGGTCACAGATTAGAGAAAATTGTGGTGAGAGATTCTAAATCTGTACATAATATGAATAAGTCAAAACATATAAACAATTAACAAATGTTAATAATTTATAGCAAATATAAATAAATTATTTTAAAATTCGATGAAACGCTAAAAAATAACGTTAAAAAGCATATTTTGAAATAAATCTATTTAATTTTTTAATGTTTAGTTAGTATTTAAATCTTTTTGAGGGGATAGATTAATTAATACTCGGCTAATTTATTTTCAAAATAATTATTAACATAATTTTTAATTTGTATTACATAAATAATCGATGAAGTACAAAATCTTACAATATTAATTGCATTTGCAGACAGCAAACCATGACATAATTGTATAATAGAAAGGATTGTAATTATCTCATTCTTTAATTTTAGGTTGTTAATCAATAAAAAGATATTTTTGCAACCTATTAAAATAAATGTAAATGAGTTTTCTATCTGAAATAAAAAGAAGAAGAACCTTTGGTATTATCTCACATCCCGATGCGGGAAAAACAACGCTTACCGAAAAACTTCTACTTTTTGGTGGTGCCATTCAAGAAGCTGGTGCTGTAAAAAGTAATAAAATAAAAAAAGGTGCTACCAGTGATTTTATGGAAATTGAACGCCAGCGTGGAATTTCTGTTGCAACCTCTGTATTAGCATTCGAGTATAGCGATAAAAAAATTAATATTTTAGATACACCAGGTCATAAAGATTTTGCAGAGGATACATTTAGAACACTAACAGCAGTAGATAGTGTTATCGTGGTTATTGATGTAGCAAAAGGTGTCGAGGAACAAACTGAAAAATTGGTAGAAGTTTGTAGAATGCGAAACATACCTATGATTGTATTCATTAATAAAATGGATAGAGAAGGTAAAGATGCATTCGATTTACTAGATGAAGTAGAGCAAAAATTAAACTTAAAAGTTGTTCCATTAAGTTTTCCTATAGGTATGGGTTACGACTTTAAAGGAATTTATAATATTTGGGAGAAAAATATTAATCTATTTAGTGGCGATAACAGAAAAAACATTGAAGAAACCATTGAAATATCAGATTTACAAGCTCCCGAACTAAATAAAATTATTGGAGACAGAGCTGCCAATCAATTAAGAGAAAATATAGAACTGGTTGATGGTATTTATCCAGAATTTGACAAAGAAGCCTACTTAGCAGGCAACTTACAACCTGTATTTTTTGGATCTGCTTTAAATAATTTTGGAGTAAGAGAATTGCTAGATTGTTTTGTTGATATAGCTCCTACTCCAAGAGCAAAACAAAGTGAAGAACGTTTAGTACAACCAGAAGAAGATAAATTTACAGGCTTTGTTTTTAAAATTCATGCCAACATGGATCCAAATCACAGAGATCGTTTGGCATTTATAAAAATTGTGTCTGGTAAATTTGAAAGAAACAAACCTTATTTGCATGTACGAAACGGTAAAAAATTAAAATTTTCTAGTCCGAATGCCTTCTTTGCTGAAAAAAAGGAAATTGTTGATGTTTCGTATCCTGGTGACATCGTTGGTATTCACGATACCGGAAACTTTAAAATTGGAGACACCCTTACTGAAGGAGAAACCATTAACTACAAAGGAATTCCTAGCTTTTCTCCAGAACATTTTAGATATATAAATAATGCCGATCCATTAAAATCTAAACAACTTTTTAAAGGGATCGATCAATTAATGGATGAAGGTGTTGCACAGTTATTTACTTTAGAACTTAACGGACGTAAAGTAATTGGTACCGTAGGAGCGCTTCAATACGAAGTTATACAGTATCGACTGGAGCATGAATACGGAGCAAAATGTACCTACGAAAACCTTAATGTTTATAAAGCTTGCTGGGTAGATCCTAAAAACTCTAAAACAGACGAATACAAAGAATTCATTAGAGTAAAACAACGCTTTTTAGCTAAAGACAAACAAAATCAATTGGTATTTTTAGCAGATTCGGCCTTTTCATTACAAATGACGCAACAAACATATCCTAGCATTAAATTCCACTATGTTTCGGAATTTGAGTGATTTTTAATAATAAAAAAAGCCTTCAATTAAATTGAAGGCTTTTTTTTTATGCTTGTCCTGTCGGTCCAAAGTTAAGGGGTATTGGAGGTTGCTCTGTTAAAACATGTCGAGCAACTTATATCACCTCTTATTAATTCATGTTTTATTGTTAAGCTTGACCTGTCGGACCAAAGTTAAGGGGATTGGAGGTTGCTCTTTTAAAACATGTCGAGCAACTCATCCCCTCTACTATTATGCATCTTTATTTATCGTTAAGCTTGTCCTGTCGGCCCAAAGTTAAGGGGTATTGGAGGTTGCCCTGTTAAAACATGTCGAGCAACTTATATCACCCTATTATTAATTCATCTTTTGTTGTTAAGCTTGTCCTGTTGGACCAAAGTTAAGAGGTATTGGAGGTTGCTCGTAATCCTTAATTTCACCATGGGCATTTTCAAACCTAGAAACATTTTCTGCTAATGCTTTAAGTAAGCGTTTTGCATGTTGTGGTGTTAATATAATTCGAGACTTCACTTTACTTTTAGGTACACCAGGCATTATATTCACAAAATCTATTACAAACTCGGATACAGAATGATTAATTATTGCTAGGTTAGAATAAGTACCCTCAGCTACTTTTTCTTCCAGTTCAATATTAATTTGACCTTGTTTTAAATTTTCTTTTTCATCAGCCATAACTAACTGTTTTATAAAAAAACATTCCCGCTTTCGCAGGAATGTTTCGTATTAATTATAATTTAATTCTTGCTTTTTTACTTGCATCATTTCGTCGAATTCTTCTTTAGAACCAACAATAATGTTATCGTATTTACGCATACCTGTACCTGCAGGAATTCTATGTCCTACAATTACATTTTCTTTTAATCCTTCTAAATCGTCAACTTTACCAGCTACAGCTGCTTCGTTAAGTACTTTAGTCGTTTCTTGGAAAGATGCTGCCGATATAAACGATTTCGTTTGAAGTGACGCTCTAGTAATACCTTGTAAGATTGGAGTCGCCGTTGCAGGTCTAGCATCTCTAGCTACTACAAGCGCCTTATCCTCTCTTCTTAGAATTGAATTTTCATCTCTAAGTTCACGTGGTGTAATTATTTGTCCAGCTTTAAGTCTAGACGAATCACCTGCGTCTTCAATTACTTTCATTCCGAAGATTTCATCATTTTCTAAAATAAAATCTGCTTTATGTACTAATTGATCTTCAAGGAATAATGTATCACCAGAATCAATAATTCTAACTTTACGCATCATTTGTCTTACAACAACCTCAAAGTGCTTATCGTTAATTTTCACACCTTGTAATCGGTAAACCTCTTGAACTTCGTTTACTAAATATTGTTGAACTGCAGAAGGACCTTTGATATTTAAAATATCGTTTGGAGTAATAGATCCATCAGATAAAGGCATACCCGCTTTAACGTAATCATTCTCTTGAACAAGAATTTGATTAGATAATTTAACTAAGTACTTCTTAACTTCACCTAATTTAGACTCTACTATAATCTCGCGGTTACCACGTTTAATTTTACCAAATGATACCACACCATCTATTTCACTTACAACTGCTGGGTTCGATGGGTTACGTGCTTCAAATAACTCTGTTACACGAGGTAAACCACCTGTAATATCTCCTGCTTTTGCAGATTTACGAGGTATTTTAACTAAAATCTTACCTACATTAATTTTCTCACCATCATTAATCATTAAGTGAGAACCTACTGGTAAGTTGTAAGATCTAATGACTTCACCTTTAGTATCTTCAATATGAAGCGTTGGTATAAGCTTTTTGTTTCTAGATTCAGAAATTACTTTTTCTTGGAAACCTGTTTGCTCATCGATTTCAACTTGGTAAGTAATACCTTGTTCGATATTCTCATATTTAATTTTACCTGAGAATTCAGATATAATTACACCGTTGTATGGATCCCAAGTACAAACTACATCACCTGGTTTTAATTCGTCACCATTTTTAATTAATAATGTCGAACCGTAAGGAATGTTATTAGTACTTAAAGTAATACCTGTTTTCTTATCGATTAATTTAAGCTCTGTAGTACGAGAGATAACAATATCACTTTCGTTTCCTTCGTTATCTACACCTTTTACAGTTTTAAGATCTTCGATTTCGGCAATACCTGTAAACTTAACAACTAATTTATTTTCTTCTGAAATGTTACCAGCAATACCACCTACGTGGAACGTACGAAGTGTTAACTGTGTACCAGGCTCACCAATAGATTGGGCAGCAACAACACCAACAGCTTCGCCACGTTGTACCATTTTACCGGTAGCTAGGTTACGACCATAACATTTAGAACAAATTCCTTGTAAAGCTTCACATGTTAAAGCAGAACGTACTTCTACACTTTCAATTGGAGAAGCTTCGATAGCTTCAGCTATATCATCTTCAATTAATTGACCTGAAGCTACTAACAATTCATCGGTTAATGGATTGTAAACATCATTTAGAGAAACACGACCAACAATACGTTCTTGAAGTGTTTCAACCACTTCATCATTTTTCTTTAATGGTTCTACCTCTACGCCACGTAATGTTCCACAATCTTCTGTGTTAATAATAACATCTTGAGAAACGTCTACTAAACGACGTGTTAAGTAACCAGCATCGGCTGTTTTAAGAGCCGTATCTGCAAGACCTTTACGAGCACCGTGAGTTGAGATAAAATATTCTAAAATTGAAAGACCTTCTTTAAAGTTAGAAAGAATTGGATTTTCAATAATTTCACCACCACCTGCATTCGATTTTTTAGGTTTCGCCATTAATCCACGCATACCTGTAAGCTGACGAATCTGTTCTTTAGATCCACGAGCTCCAGAATCAAGCATCATAAATACCGAGTTGAAACCTTGTTGGTCCTCGCGAATACGCTTCATAGACAATTCAGTCAATTCAGCATTTGTAGAAGTCCAAATATCAATAACCTGGTTATAACGTTCGTTGTTGGTAATAAGTCCCATGTTATAGTTACCCATAATACCATCAACTAAGGTATTCGCTTTATCAATCATTCCTTGTTTTTCTGGTGGAATGATAATATCTCCTAAACTAAATGACAAACCACCTTGGAATGCAAATTTGAAACCTAAGGTTCTAATAGCATCTAAGAAATCTGCAGTTTCAGGAACTGAAGTATATTTTAAAATATCTCCAATAATATCTCTCAAAGATTTTTTAGTAAGTACTTGATTTATATAACCAGCTGCTTGAGGCACATGTTGGTTAAATAATACACGCCCAACTGTTGTTTCAATAATAGTTGGAGCTAACTTACCATCTTCGTTAATATCTAAAGTTCTTACTTTAATACCAGCATTTAAATCTACACGTTTTTCATTGAACGCAATTTCTACTTCCTCTGGTGCATAGAATGTTAAACCTTCACCTTTAACAGGAGCTTCTGGTGTAGACTTACGTAACTTAGTCATGTAGTATAAACCAAGTACCATGTCTTGAGAAGGAACCGTTACCGGAGAACCATTCGCAGGATTTAAGATATTGTGAGAAGCCAACATTAATAATTGACATTCTAAAATAGCCTCTGGGCCTAATGGTAAATGAACCGCCATTTGGTCACCATCGAAATCCGCGTTAAACGCCGTACAAACTAATGGGTGTAATTGAATCGCTTTACCTTCAATTAATTTAGGTTGAAACGCTTGAATACCCAATCTGTGTAACGTAGGAGCACGGTTTAGTAATACTGGATGTCCTTTAAGAACGTTTTCCAAGATATCCCAAACCACAGGCTCTCTTTTATCTATAATTTTCTTAGCCGATTTTACAGTTTTAACAATACCTCTTTCAATTAATTTTCTAATTACAAAAGGTTTGTAAAGCTCTGCAGCCATATTTTTTGGTAAACCACACTCGTATAGTTTTAATTCTGGTCCAACAACAATTACCGAACGTGCAGAATAATCAACACGTTTACCAAGTAAGTTTTGACGGAAACGACCTTGTTTACCTTTTAATGAATCTGATAACGATTTTAATGGTCTGTTAGAATCTGTTTTAACTGCTGAAGATTTACGTGTATTATCGAATAACGAATCTACAGATTCCTGTAACATACGTTTTTCGTTACGTAAAATTACTTCAGGGGCTTTAATTTCAACTAAACGCTTCAGACGGTTATTACGTATAATAACTCTTCTGTATAAATCATTTAAATCAGACGTTGCAAAACGACCACCATCTAACGGCACTAAAGGACGTAATTCTGGCGGGATGATTGGAATTACCTTCATAATCATCCACTCTGGTCTGTTCTCACGATTATTGTTAGATTCTCTTAAAGATTCTACAACTTGTAAACGTTTTAAAGCTTCTGTTTTACGTTGTTTAGACGTTTCAGTGTTTGCTTTATGACGTAGTTCGTATGATAAAGACTCTAAATCAATTCTAGCTAATAAATCGATTAAACATTCTGCTCCCATTTTAGCAAGGAACTTGTTTGGATCTGTATCATCTAAATATTGATTTTCTTGAGGAAGCGATTCAAGAATATTTAAATATTCTTCTTCTGTTAAGAAGTCCATTTTTTGTAATGGCTCACCTTCTTCGTTTTTAGCATTACCTGGTTGAATTACTACGTAACGTTCGTAGTAAATAATCATATCTAATTTCTTAGAAGGTAATCCTAATAAATATCCTATTTTGTTTGGTAAAGAACGGAAGTACCAGATATGAGCAACAGGCACCACTAAATTAATGTGACCAACTCTGTCTCTACGTACTTTCTTTTCTGTTACTTCTACACCACAACGGTCACATACGATACCTTTGTAGCGAATTCTTTTATATTTACCACAAGCACATTCGTAGTCCTTTACAGGTCCAAAAATACGCTCACAGAATAAACCATCTCTTTCTGGTTTATGAGTTCGATAATTGATAGTTTCTGGTTTTAAAACCTCACCTCTAGACTCTGCTAAAATAGACTCTGGTGAAGCTAAACCGATGGAGATTTTGTTAAATCTCTTTACTGTATTCTTATCTTGTTTTCTTGCCATAATATATGGTGCTATCGAATTATTTGTAAACTATTAGCACATGGCTTAGTTAACTAAACCATGTGCGATATATTATTCCTCTAATCTTATGTCTAATCCAAGACCTTTCAATTCATGCATTAATACATTGAAAGATTCTGGTAGTCCTGGATCTGGCATTGGTTCTCCCTTAACGATTGCTTCGTAAGTTTTTGCACGACCAATAACATCATCAGATTTTACAGTTAAGATTTCACGTAACGTACTTGATGCACCATAAGCCTCAAGAGCCCATACCTCCATCTCACCAAAACGCTGACCACCAAATTGTGCTTTACCACCAAGAGGCTGTTGAGTAATTAATGAGTATGGTCCGATAGAACGTGCGTGCATCTTATCATCAACCATGTGACCTAATTTCAACATGTAAATAACCCCAACAGTAGCTGGTTGATCGAAACGTTCTCCAGTACCACCATCATATAAGTATGTATGACCGTATCTTGGTATTCCTGCTTCGTCTGTTAATTCGTTTATTTGATCAATTGTTGCTCCATCAAAAATAGGTGTTGCATAAGTGCGTCCTAATTTTTGACCAGCCCAACCTAAAACGGTTTCATAAATCTGCCCAATGTTCATACGAGATGGTACACCAAGTGGATTTAATACAATATCAACTGGCGTTCCGTCTTCTAAGAAAGGCATATCTTCTTGACGTACAATACGTGCAACAATACCTTTATTACCGTGACGACCTGCCATTTTATCACCCACTTTAAGTTTACGCTTTTTAGCAATATAAACTTTAGCTAATTTAATGATACCTGCTGGTAACTCATCTCCTACAGAAATTGTGAATTTTTCACGTCTTAAAGAACCTTGTAAATCGTTTTCTTTAATTTTGTAGTTATGTATTAAATCTGCTACTAATGCATTTGTATGATCATCTGTAGTCCATTTTCCTGAAACTAAATGCGCATAATCATCAACAGCATTTAACATTTTTAATGTGAATTTTTTACCTTTTGGTAATACTTCTTCACCTAAATCGTTATAAATACCTTGAGCTGTTTTACCGTTTACAATGTTGAATAATTTCTCAATTAAAACTTCTTTTAATTCATCAAATTTTCTATCGTAAATAGCTTCTAATGCAACAATATCATCTTTATCTTGAGCTCTCTTACGTTTATCTTTTACTGCTCTAGAGAATAATTTTTTCTCTATAACAACACCATTTAGAGATGGCGAAGCTTTTAAAGAAGCATCTTTTACATCTCCAGCTTTATCACCAAATATAGCTCTTAATAATTTTTCTTCCGGAGTTGGATCGCTTTCCCCTTTAGGAGTAATTTTACCAATTAAGATATCGCCTGGTTTTACTTCGGCACCAATACGAATCATTCCGTTTTCATCTAAATCTTTTGTAGCTTCTTCAGACACGTTAGGAATATCATTAGTTAACTCTTCGTTACCTAATTTTGTGTCTCTAACTTCTAAAGAATACTCATCAATATGAATAGATGTAAATATATCTTCACGTACTACTTTTTCTGAAATAACAATCGCATCCTCAAAGTTATACCCTTTCCATGGCATAAAGGCTACTTTCATATTTCTACCTAAAGCTAATTCTCCTTTTTGAGTTGCATAACCTTCACATAAAACTTGACCTTTAGTTACTTTATCACCTTTAACCACGATTGGTTTTAAGTTGATACTTGTACCTTGGTTTGTTTTTCTGAATTTTACTAATTGATATGATTTAACATCACTATCAAAACTAACTTTAGCTTCATCTTCAGTACGATCGTATTTGATTACAATTTCTTTTGCATCAACATATTGTACAACACCATCTCCTTCTGCATTAATAAGTACACGTGAATCTGTTGCTACTTGACGCTCTAGACCTGTACCTACAATAGGAGCTTGAGGTAATAATAATGGAACTGCCTGACGCATCATGTTAGATCCCATCAATGCACGGTTCGCATCATCATGCTCTAAGAAAGGAATTAATGATGCTGAAATAGACGAAATCTGATTTGGAGCTACATCAGTATAATGAATTGCTGTTGGCTCGATAACCGGAAAGTCACCTTCCATTCTCGCAATTACTTTATCATGAAGTATGGTACCTTCAGCATCTACTTTTACAGTCGCTTGCGCAATTAATTTACCTTCTTCTTCTTCTGCACTTAAATATACAGGAGCATTTTTAATATCTACAACACCATTTTCAACAGGACGATAAGGTGTTTCAATAAATCCCATCGCGTTTACTTTAGCGTAAACAGAAAGTGATGAAATTAAACCAATATTTGGTCCCTCTGGTGTTTCAATCGGACATAAACGTCCGTAATGTGTATAGTGAACGTCACGTACCTCGAAACCAGCTCTTTCACGAGATAAACCTCCTGGTCCAAGAGCAGATAAACGACGTTTGTGTGTTATTTCCGCTAATGGATTTGTTTGATCCATGAATTGAGATAACTGGTTTGTTCCAAAGAATGAATTAATAACAGACGATAACGTCTTAGCATTAATTAAATCTATTGGTGTAAAAACTTCGTTATCACGTACATTCATACGCTCACGAATGGTACGAGCCATACGAGCTAAACCAACACCAAATTGTTGAGATAATTGCTCACCAACAGTACGAACACGACGGTTAGATAAGTGATCAATATCATCAATCTCAGCTTTAGAATTGATAAGCTCAATTAAATATTTTATAATAGTAATGATATCTTCTTTAGTAAGCACTTGCTTATCCATTTCAATATCAAGACCTAATTTTTTATTCATTCTGTAACGACCAACCTCTCCTAAAGAGTAACGTTGATCACTAAAGAATAATTTATCGATAATACCACGCGCTGTTTCTTCATCTGGCGGTTCTGCATTACGTAATTGTCTATAAATATGCTCAACAGCCTCTTTTTCAGAATTTGTTGGATCTTTTTGAAGTGTGTTATGTATAATAGCATAATCACCTTGTTCTGCAGTTTCTTTATGTAAAAGAATTGTTTTTACATCTGCATCGATAATTTCTTCAATATTATCTTTATCTAAAATGGTATCACGATCAAGAATAATTTCATTACGCTCGATTGATACAACTTCTCCAGTATCTTCATCAACAAAATCCTCGTGCCAAGTATTTAAAACACGTGCCGCTAATTTTCTTCCTTGATATTTTTTAAGTCCCGTTTTAGAAACTTTAATTTCTTCAGCTAAATCGAAAATCTCTAAGATATCTTTATCACGCTCAAAACCGATTGCGCGGAATAACGTAGTAACAGGTAACTTCTTTTTTCTATCGATGTAGGCATACATTACCTGATTGATATCGGTAGCAAACTCTATCCAAGATCCTTTGAAAGGAATCACTCTGGCAGAATAAAGTTTTGTTCCGTTAGCATGGAAAGATTGTCCGAAGAAAACCCCTGGTGAACGATGTAATTGAGATACTACTACACGTTCTGCACCATTGATACAAAAAGTACCACTTGGTGTCATGTAAGGAATGGTTCCTAAATACACATCTTGAACAATGGTTTCGAAATCCTCATGTTCAGGATCTGTACAATATAACTTTAACCTAGCTTTAAGCGGAACGCTGTAAGTAAGACCTCTTTCTATACACTCATCAATAGCGTATCTTGGAGGATCAACAAAGTAATCTAAAAATTCTAAAACAAATTGATTACGAGAATCTGTAATAGGAAAGTTTTCCATGAAAGTATTATATAAACCTTCATCTCCTCTTTCTTCAGATTTTGTTTCTAATTGGAAAAAATCCTGGAAGGATTTTATCTGAATATCCAAGAAGTCTGGATACTCTGTTCTATTTACAATAGACGAGAAATTTAATCTTTCAGCTTGTGTTGACAACATCAATGGACGGAATTTTGATTAAAAAATAATAGTTAAAGCGTATGTAATCATTATATACGCAAAATGGTTTAGGTCTTGAAGTAAAACTCCAGACCTAAACCTTTATGATTTTGGTAAGCTAAGCTTATTTAAGCTCAACCTCTGCTCCAGCTTCTTCTAAAGATGCTTTTAAAGCTTCAGCCTCGTCTTTAGACACAGCTTCTTTTACGTTGCTTGGTGCACCGTCAACTAATTCTTTAGCTTCTTTTAAGCCTAAACCAGTTAATTCTTTTACTAATTTAACAACTGCTAATTTAGAAGCACCTGCTGATTTTAATATTACATCAAATTCAGTTTGAGCTTCAGCAGCATCATCGCCACCAGCAGCTGGACCAGCAGCAACTGCTACAGCAGCAGCAGCAGGCTCGATACCGTACTCTTCTTTTAATATAGTAGCTAACTCGTTTACTTCTTTAACTGTTAAGTTAACTAATTGTTCTGCGAAATCTTTTAAATCTGCCATTTTTCTATCGTTTTAATAAATTTTTAATTTTAATATAATTGTAATAAGTGCGTACTGTTTAATACTATCCTTCTTTTTCAGATAGTGTTTTAAGAATACCAGCCAGTTTTCCACCACTTGATTTAAGTGCTGAAACAACGTTTTTAGCAGGAGATTGTAATAATCCAATAATATCTCCTAATAACTCTTCTTTAGACTTGATATCAACTAACATGTCTAATTGGTTATCGCCGATGTAAACTGATTCCTCAATGAGAGCACCTTTTAATAAAGGTTTTTCAGATTTTTTACGGAATGTTTTAATCAACTTTGCTGGTGCATTTCCAGTTTCAGAATACATCACAGATGTATTTCCTTTTAAAACTGTTGGTAAATTTCCAAAATCTCTTTCAGAAACTTCCATTGCTTTAGCTAATAAAGTATTCTTAACAACTGCTAATTTAATGTTTGCTTTGTAACAAGCACGACGTAAATCTGAAGTCGTAGCTGCATTCAATCCTGATATATCCGCTAAATAAATATTAGCATTTGTGGCTAATTCTGCAGTTAATTCCTCAATTACTTGTGATTTTTCTTGTCTTGTCATAATAAAAGTATTTAACTAATTAATTAACCTTAGAATCAACAGCAACACTAGGACTCATTGTACTAGAAAGGAATATACTTTTTACATAAACACCTTTTGCAGTTGTTGGCTTAAGTTTTATTAATGTTTGAATTAATTCATTTGCATTTTCTGCTAATTTATCAGCAGTAAAAGACGCTTTACCTATGGCAGCATGTACGATACCAGTTTTATCAACTTTAAAGTCAATTTTACCAGCTTTTACTTCTGCTACAGCTTTAGCTACATCCATAGTAACTGTACCTGTTTTAGGGTTAGGCATTAAACCACGAGGACCTAATACACGACCTAATGGACCTAATTTACCCATAACACTAGGCATAGTGATAATAACATCAACATCAGTCCAACCATTTTTGATTTTGTCTAGATATTCATCTAAACCTACATAATCAGCGCCAGCTTCTTTAGCTTCTGCCTCTTTATCTGGTGTTACTAATGCTAATACTTTCATGTCTTTACCAGTACCGTGAGGTAATGAAACCACCCCTCTAACCATCTGGTTTGCTTTACGAGGATCTACTCCTAAACGTACAGCGATATCAACTGAAGCATCAAACTTTGTATTAGTAATTTCTTTTACTAATGCTGTTGCTTCACTAAGAGAATAAACTCTTCCTTTTTCTATTTTTGCTAAAGCTTCCTTTTGCTTTTTTGTTAATCTTGCCATTTCTTAATGTCTTTTAACGATTACTTAGGTGCGTTTCCGGTTACGGTTATACCCATAGACCTTGCGGTACCAGCTATCATACTCATAGCAGCTTCAATAGTAAATGCATTTAAATCTACCATTTTGTCTTCTGCTATCGTTTTAATCTGTTCCCATGAAACTTTAGCTACTTTTTTTCGGTTTGGTTCTCCTGAACCACTTTTTAACTTGGCCGCTTCTAATAATTGTACTGCAGCTGGAGGAGTCTTGATTACAAAATCAAATGATTTGTCTTTGTAAACAGAGATAACAACTGGTAAAACTTTACCAGGCTTATCTTGTGTTCTAGCATTAAATTGCTTACAGAACTCCATGATGTTAACTCCAGCAGCACCTAAAGCGGGTCCAACCGGTGGCGACGGATTCGCAGCACCTCCCCGAACTTGTAACTTAACTACTTTACTTAATTCTTTTGCCATTTTTAATAATTTAGTTTGACAAGTTTTTTATTTGGAAGCAAAAAACCTATCCGTTATAATGTAACAATTATTATACTTTTTCAACTTGCATATAGCTTAACTCTAATGGTGTCTTTCTTCCAAATATCTTAACCATTACTTCAAGCTTACGCTTTTCTTCATTTATTTTCTCGATAGTTCCGTCGAAACCATTGAAAGGACCATCGATTACTTTAACTGTCTCACCTTTTGTAAAAGGAATAGCAACATTGGTATTTTCTTCTACAGTTAACTCATCTACTTTACCTAACATTCTGTTAACCTCAGACATTCTTAATGGCACAGGATCGCCTCCTTTAGTTTCTCCTAGAAAACCAATTACATTAGTAACAGATCTAATTATGTGAGGAACTTCACCAGTTAAATTTGCCTGAATCATGATATAACCCGGAAAAAAAACTTTCTCTTTCTGGATTTTTTTACCATTTCGTATCTGAACAACTTTCTCTGTAGGAACAAGTACTTGATCAACATAATCTTGAAGACCTAAACGAGCAATTTCATTCTCGATATAAGTCTTAATCTTATTTTCTTGACCACTAACAGCCCTTACTACATACCACTTTTTTTCGCTTACTTCAGACATACTTTTGTTTTAACTAATCGATTGAAAGTAAAATGCAATAACTTTGCTGAATACGGTATCTACACCCCAGATAGCTAGGGAAAATACAATTGAAAATACAGCAACTAAAATTGTTAAGCTTTGTGCTTCTGCCCATGTTGGCCAACTTACGTTGTTTTTAAGTTCTCCAAATGATTCTTTTACGTAATTTACAAATCCAGCCATTTAATTATTTTTTCAATAGATTAAAATTTCTAGTTTTCAATTGTAAAATTGATTTAAACGAAATTTATATTATCTTTTTTTATAAGGTTTAAAAACCTTTTTAAGCACGGGTTGAGAGACTCGAACTCCCGACACCTGGTTTTGGAGACCAGTGCTCTACCAACTGAGCTAAACCCGTAAACAAAAGTCAAGGTATTCTAAAATAGAATACCTTAACTTGTTATTTATAAAACTGTATTAGTCTAAAATTTCAGTTACCTGTCCTGCACCTACTGTTCTACCACCCTCACGGATTGCGAAACGTAAACCTACGTTCATTGCAATTTTTTGGATAAGCTCAACAGTAATAGTTAAGTTGTCACCTGGCATAACCATCTCTACACCATCAGGTAAAGCGATGTTACCAGTTACGTCAGTTGTACGTACGTAGAACTGTGGACGGTAATTGTTGTGGAATGGCGTGTGACGACCACCTTCTTCTTTCTTAAGGATATAAACCTCAGCTTTGAATTTAGCGTGTGGAGTTACAGATCCTGGTTTAACGATAACCATACCTCTAGAGATTTGAGTTTTCTCAATACCTCTTAATAGGATACCAGCGTTATCTCCAGCCTCACCTCTATCAAGGATTTGACGGAACATTTCGATACCAGTAATAGTAGATGTTAATTTCTCAGCACCCATACCAATTATCTCTACAGGATCACCAGTTTTAGCGATACCAGTTTCAATACGACCAGTAGCAACAGTACCACGACCAGTAATAGAGAATACGTCTTCGATTGGCATTAAGAAAGGTTTATCAACTTCTCTTAAAGGCTCTTCAATCCAGTTATCACAAGCTTCCATTAATTCTAAAACGGTATCAACCCATTTTTGCTCACCATTAAGTGCACCTAAAGCAGAACCAGCAATTACAGGTCCATTATCTCCATCGTACTCATAGAAAGATAATAAATCTCTAATCTCCATATCTACTAATTCAAGTAATTCTTCATCATCAACCATATCCACTTTATTCATGAATACAACGATACGAGGAATACCTACTTGACGACCTAATAAGATGTGCTCACGAGTTTGTGGCATTGGACCATCAGTTGCAGCAACAACTAAGATAGCACCATCCATTTGAGCAGCACCAGTTACCATGTTCTTTACGTAATCCGCGTGACCTGGACAGTCAACGTGAGCATAGTGACGGTTAGCTGTTGAATATTCTACGTGAGATGTATTAATTGTAATACCTCTTTCTTTTTCTTCTGGAGCGTTATCAATCTGATCGAAAGATTTTGCTTCTGATAAACCTGCATCAGCTAATACTTTAGTAATAGCAGCAGTTAAAGTTGTTTTACCGTGATCTACGTGTCCAATTGTACCAATATTTAAGTGTGGTTTTGAACGATCGAAAGTTGCCTTTGCCATGTTTTTTAAATAATTTAATCTTAGTTATATAATAATATTAGTGTATTCTAATTTTTGTTCAATTTAATAGAGCCAATGACGGGAATTGAACCCGTGACCTCTTCCTTACCAAGGAAACGCTCTACCCCTGAGCTACACCGGCTTAAATATTAGAGCGGGAGACCGGGTTCGAACCGGCGACATTCAGCTTGGAAGGCTGACGCTCTACCAACTGAGCTACTCCCGCAATTATTTATTCCTTTTTAAAATTAAAAATGTGGGGAGAGCAGGATTCGAACCTGCGAAGACTTAGTCAGCAGATTTACAGTCTGCCCTCGTTGGCCGCTTGAGTATCTCCCCAATTTTAATTTATTTTCACTCTTTTTAAAGAACTTGAGCCGATGGAGGGACTCGAACCCACGACCTGCTGATTACAAATCAGCTGCTCTAGCCAGCTGAGCTACATCGGCGTTTTTTTATATTTTTTACACATAAAAAAAGCCCGCTATTTCTAACGGACTGCAAATGTATAGATTTATTTTTTTATTCAAAACATTTTTTGATAAATTTTATTATAAATGTGCTCTTAATTTTTCCTTTCTTCTCTTTAAATGTCTTTCTAATGAGGCAACAGCTACATCTACGCCTTCTTCAAAGGTTTTGCATTGCTTTTTTACAACCAAACTATCTCCAGGTACGCTAAGCTTTGCTTCAAAAATTTTATTTTCTTTATCACTGGTATTTTCAACTTTTAAAAATACATCTGACTTAATGACCTTGTCGTAAAACAATTCTAATTTATCCATACGCTTTTGAATAAAACTTATTAATTTTTTGTCTGCACTAAAATTAACGGATTGCGTGTTTACTTTCATACTACTGTTTTTTAAATAGGTTAAACAATAAAAGAATGCTACTTTTTACTTCTTGGATGCGTATTTATATGCACTTTTTTTAATTCTGCTATACTATTATGAGTATAAACTTGAGTTGCAGCTAAACTTGAATGACCTAGAAGTTCTTTTACAGCATTTAAATCGGCACCTTGATTAAGCAAATGTGTTGCAAAAGAGTGTCTTAGAATATGAGGACTCTTTTTTACCTTTGTTGATGCCTTACTAAAGTAATCTTTTATTATTCTATAAACAAGAGTTTCGTAAATTTTAACTCCTTTTTTTGTTAAAAAAAGCATCTCATCGTTTTCTATTTCTGGAAGCCTATTTCTTTCCTCTATATAACGATGACATGTTTTTAAAACCGAATCTAAAAGTGGTACGATTCGTTCTTTATTTCGTTTGCCTAAAACTTTTAATGTTTTATTCTGAAAATTAAAATCGGAAATTTTTAATTGTATAAGTTCGATACGGCGGATGCCTGTAGAATAGAACAACTCTATTATTAATTTATCTCTTATGCCTTCGAAATTGTTTTCAAAACCGAATTCATCTAATACATTTCTAACTTCATGCTCTGAAAAAGGGATTTGTATTTTTTTTGAAGTTTTTAGAGCCTTATGCTTTGCTAAAGGATTACTTTGAATGTCACCTACTTTTTGTAAAAACTTATAGTAGGTGTTTAAGGCTGACATTTTACGATTTATACTTCGGTTGGAAATGTTACTTTCTACTAGGGCCACAATCCAACTTCGTATTTGAGAATAATTAATTTGATTTATAGCATTTACATCGTAGATTTTTGATGCATATTCTAAAAAGGCTTCTAAATCGGTGAGATAAGCATTTACGGTTAACTGCGAGTAATTTTTTTCAAGCAATAAATAATCTGCAAATGATTTGAAAGACATATTACATTAATTTAAGTATAAAGTTAGTAGTTTATATAACTTATAACAACTTTAAACCTTTAAATATGAAACAAAAAAAATCCCGCAGGGTGCGGGATTTATATTTTACAATTTTAAAGATTAGGAAGATTATATATCTTCTGCATCTCTTAAACCTTGGATGTATTGTGCTTTTTGTATTTGCGCTCTACGTACTACTGAAGGCTTGTTAAATTGCTTACGAGCTTGTAGCTGACGTTTAGTTCCAGTTTTATCAAACTTTCTCTTATAACGCTTTAGCGCTCTATCTATATTTTCTCCTTCTTTAATTGGTATTATTAACATAGTGTCTTAACCTCCTCTCTTTTAGAATTTTCAGGCTGCAAAGATAATAACTAAATTAAATTTTGCAACTAAAAAGAAATTATTTTGCTATCTGTTTATTATTTTTTGCAAAAGGGATTGAAGTGGCATCCTTTTTTGTGATTAACAACTACCTATTTAAGAAGACTGCTGTTTCTTAAAAAACAATGGGCTTTATTATAAAAACCACCATAAACAAAAAAGATATAACGGAAAGCCCGGTGCGGCCTAAGCTGCATTTGCCATTATAAAATTAAGTGGCTGGTTTATATGATTTTTTGTCGATAATTATTTTAGCTATAATTTCTCTTAAAATTTCGGAAGTACCACCACCAATGGGGCCTAGCCTACTATCTCTAAACATTCTTGCCAATGGATAATCTTCCATATAGCCATAACCGCCCAGAAACTGTAAACATTGGTAAATAACCTCATCGGCAACTTTAGTAGATTTTAGTTTAGACATGGTTGCTTCTTTTACCACGTATTCGCCTTTGTTTAATCTGTATGCAACAGCATAATTAAAGGTTTTACAGATTTCTACATCGGTGTAACAATCGGCTAACTTGTGTCTTAGCGCTTGAAATTTATCGATGGTTGTGCCAAAAGCTGTTCGCTCTGACATGTATTGCATTGCGTATTCTAAAGCATATTCTGCTCGCGCATGGGCATTAACTCCCATAATTAAACGTTCGGAAGCAAAATGCTGCATAATATAAGAGAACCCTTTATTTATTTCTCCTAACAGGTTGGTTGCGGGGATTTTTACATTATCGAAAGCAATTTCTCCAGTGTCTGATGCGCGCCAGCCTAATTTATTTAATTTTGTAGCAGAAAGCCCTGGAGTATCTCTGTCGACTACAAAAATACTTATTCCTTTATTTCCTAACTCGGGATTTGTTTTAGCTGCTACAATTAAATAGTCGCTATAAACACCGTTTGTTATGAATGTTTTAGAACCGTTTAAGACATACATATTATCTTCTAACATGGCTGTGGTTCGCATGCCTGCAACATCGCTTCCTCCAAAAGGTTCTGTGATACAAAGACAACCTACTTTATCGCCTGTTATACTTGGCACTAAATAATCTTGTTTTATTTGTTCACTACCTTCGGCATTTAAATGCGTCATGGCTAAATATACATGCGCCCAAACAGCAGCTGCAAATCCGCCCGAATTTATTCTTTGAAGTTCTTCTAAAAGAATGATAGTATAGAATAAATCTAAGTTTAAGCCACCATATGCTTCTGGATAATTAATTCCTAAAAAGCCCATGTCCCCAAGTTTTTTCCAGATAGATTTATCGATAGCACCTGTATTTTCCCAAGTATCGATGTTTGGAACTACTTCCTTTTTTAAAAATTCTTGAAGGCTTTTTCTAAAAAGCAGATGCTCTTCGGTGAAGTACATGCTATTCATAAATGTGTTTTCTTTTTCAATCGAGCAGCAAATATAATTTAATTATATCGAATTTATTTACAGGAAAGCCCTTTACTTTTAATAATTCGTTTAACTTTTTATAATTTTCGTTAAACAACCTATATTCTACAATATTTTGAGCGAGATCGTAATCGATATGTTGAATTGTTACTAATTGAGCTACAGTAGCCCTATTTAAATGAATTTTATCAACTTTTCTGGGTGTTTTTACTTCAAATTTTTGATTAATTCTTTCTATAACCTCCATAGATAACCCATAAACATCCTGAAGTTGTATGCTAGCTATAAAACCTCCTGGAAATTTATTTCTAAATCGCACTATTCGGTTTGCCAAAACCTGACCGACGCCATTTACAGTTTGAAGTTCTAAAACCGTTGCTGTATTTAAATCTATTTTTTCGAAACTGGAGGCTACAGTATTTTTAAGTTTTGAGCCGTTTGATTTTTTAGATGCATTTATCCAGTCTGGAAATTTAAAATATGGTGCTAGTATTTGTAAAAGGGAATCGGAAACTTGGGTTACTTCTTGAAACTGATCGACTGAATTAATCCATTTATTGCTGTTGCGATAGTTTATTAAACGATTAATCTCTTCATTTGACATACCTAATAAGGTTCCTTTATAATCGGATATATAATTAGGATTATATGTTTTTATTTTGAAATTTTCTTTTTCAAGCTTAAGGGATCGCAATGAATCTAACTCTTTATTAAAATGCACCCACTGCGAATTATTTACTTGTAAATCTTCTGATGAAGAATTAATAAAAAAATAAGTACACTGTAAAACAACTATGATGGCTAATAATAAAAAAATCCCATTTCGTTGTTTTTTAGTAAACGTAAAATGGGATTTCATATTAATCTATTTAATTTTTATGAATTACATATGCTTGGTAAGGTCTTCCGCACCTTCCTCCAAAGCTTCATGTTTAATATTAATGGCCTTGTAATATTTTTTTAATTCTCTGTTTATTACAGGTGATAAAATAACAACTCCAATAATATTAGGAACGACCATTGCAAAAATCATAGCATCAGAGAAATCGATAACGGCTCCCAGACTTATTGATGACCCAATTACAACAAATAATAAAAATAGTACTTTGTAGGCTAAATCTGTTTTTTTACCTTTTCCAAATAAATAAATCCATCCTTGCATACCGTAATAAGACCAGGAAATCATGGTTGAAAAAGCAAATAAAATAACTGCAATTGTAAGTACTACAGAAAAATGTGGAATTACACTATCAAAAGCTATAGCAGTTAATTCTACCCCCTCTTTAATAGGTACCCCGTATTCCATAAAAGCACCATCGAAGTTTGTAATAACAATTACCAACGCCGTCATGGTACAAATTACAACCGTATCTACAAAAGGCTCTAATAAAGCTACAATACCCTCACTCGCCGGATATTTTGTTCTTACAGCAGAGTGAGCAATTGCTGCGCTACCAACACCAGCTTCGTTAGAGAAAGCACCTCTTCTAATACCTTGAATCATAACCCCAACTAAACCACCTGCAATTCCTAAACCAGAAAAAGCACCGTGATAAATAAGACCAAAAGCATCATCTATTAAATGCCAGTTAGCACCTAAAATTATTAACGCCGCCAATACATAAATACCAGCCATAAAAGGCACTATTTTTTCGGTAACGGAAGCAATACGTTTTATACCACCAATAATTACAACAGCAACAATAGCGGCCATACCTATTCCAAAATACATTCCTGCATTAGAACTTTCAAATCCGAATAACTTAATAAACTGCGCAGCTGCTTGGTTTGCCTGAAACATGTTACCGCCTCCAAAGGAACCACCTATTACGAAAATGGCAAAAATAACAGCCAACACTTTACCTAAGCCTGACATGCCTTTTTCTTTAAGCCCTTTTTTTAGATAATACATTGGTCCGCCATAAACAGTTCCATCTGGCCCCACATCTCTATATTTTACACCTAAGGTACATTCTGCAAACTTAGAGGCCATTCCTAAAAAACCAGCTAATATCATCCAGAAAGTTGCTCCTGGACCACCAATAGATAAGGCCACGGCTACACCTGCAATATTACCTAAGCCTACCGTAGCAGATAATGCCGCAGTTAGGGCTTGGAAATGAGACACTTCGCCATGAGCACTATCGTCTCTTAAAGTCTCAATAATATTAGCATCTTCGTTGGGTGTTTGGTCTCCATATAAGGTGTCGGCACCATGCTTTTCAATATCTTCGTATTTACCTTGAACAACGCGTAATGCTGTTCTAAAACCAGTAAAATTTATAAATTTAAAATAAACTGTAAAAAAGAGCGCACCTCCTATTAAAACAATAAGTACCCAAGGAATTTTATATGTATCAGAAAAAGGAATTTCGTAAAAAATACCCTCAACAAACCAACCTGTATATTCTTTAAAAACTTGATCTATTTTTTCGGAAGTAGATTCCTGAGCAAAAGTTGTAATTGGTAAAACTAGTGTTAAAATAGAGAAAAAGTATTTCTTCATAATATGGCTGTTTATTTGTTTTATTGAAAGATTCTTACTGAAAGTTGGCAAGATGCTAAAAAAAAATGATTATTTAAAAAATGTATTGTTAAAAATATAATAATACTACTCGATATTATAAATCGAATTTAAGGCTTGTATTTGTTCTGGTCTTCCTAAAACAATAATTTTTGAATTGGGAGCCAAATCTAAATCTGCTTCAGGATTCACAATATAGTCTCCATTTTGATCTTTATAACCAATTACGGTAACACCCGTTTTTCTTCTTAAGTCTAAATCTTTTATAGTTTTTGTAAATTCATCTCTTAAAAGTTTCTCTACAGCAACTTCTTCAATATTGATATTGGACTTACCAACAATGGATAAGTTATCTATAAATTCCATTAAACCTGGAACAACAACCAAGGAAGCCATGTGATCACCACCTATTTTATCAGGTAAAATAACATTGTTTGCGCCAGCAAATTTTAATTTATCGTAAGACGATTCGTTTGATGCTCTACTTATAATATTTATATCCTTATTAATTTGTCGTGTAGAAAGCACTACAAACAAATTATCGGCATCATTGGGAAGCGCAGAAATAAAACTACTGGCACGATCGATACCTGCAAGAAGTAATACCTCATCTTCATTTGCGTTGCCAATAACATAAGGCACATTGTCTAACTGAAGTCTTTCTTCCATGTCCTTGTTTTTTTCAATAACAACAAAAGACTTTTTATGAGCCAATAATTTTCTAACGGCTTGTTTACCATTACGACCATATCCACATATAACAACATGGTTTTTAAAACTATCAATTTCTTTTTGCATTCTTTTACGTTTTAAATCGTCTATATTATTCTTACTCAAAATATATTCTGTTATTATGGAAAGCGCGTAACCTACTATAACAACACTTGTTAAAATTAAAAATATAGTAAAAACTTTAGATTGTTCATCTAGAGGAACTACTTCACCAAAACCAACGGTAGTCATGGTTATAACAGTCATGTAAACAGCATCAATCCAGGAATAATTAGATAAAAACTTATATCCAAAAACGCCTATAAATAACATAAAGCCCAGTAAGAAGAGGGCGGTATAAATTTTGGTTCTAAAAAATTTTACAATTGGGTTCATAAATTATAAATCGAATACAGAGGAGCGTTTTGTATAAAGTAAATCTTTTATACGAAGCCAAAAGGCAAGGAATAAATAAAGTGCAAAACCAAATCCTAATGTTACAAAAGTTAAATACATAAAGGTTGTTCTTACTATTTTAATTCTAATTCCCAAACGCTCGGCTATACGTTGACAAACATAAAAACCGTGTTTTTGAAAAAATAGTAATGGTTTATAAATTATATTCATTTATAAATATTATTTGTTTGATGCAATTTAAACATAAAGATTGATGTTTAAAACTTGACATGCAAACATCAACCAAATTTATGTCACTTTTTTATTTAAAGGAGGTTAATTTTATTAATTTGTAGAAATTATTTTATTTCCTATAGCACAATTTAAACATTTGTTTTTATCGCAATAAGTCGTTTTAAGTTGAAGAAGTGCTTGTGAGTGCAATGCGCCTCTGGTAAGTTTTTTTAAATTGCTAAACGCATCGATAACATTATTTTTCTCTGCTGCAATTTCAGAAACTATATGTATTATGGTCTCGTTTACCTCTTCACCCTTTTGTTGAGCGTAATAAAACTTAATGGGCAAAATGGTATTAATTAGAAGTAAGTCTATAAAACTTTTGGAAATAATTTTATTTGATGGCTTAGATTCCTTTAGAAACGTGAAATGTGTATTCCAAAAAACAGAAGTTTTAGTTTGAAATAATTCATAATAAGCTTCTAACGTATTGACTTCCATTAGTTTTGAAAATAAATTTTTATGTTGAAAATATAAATTTGCCAGTTGCGACAATCTAATTGTTGGAAAATTTAAAGGTCTTAATCTAAAAAACTGCACAGATATAACTGCTTTGTTATCTAGCTGAAATTTCTGTTTTAAAAATTGATACTCTTTTTTTAAATCGATGTAATACGGATTCTCAAAATTAGTTTCTAATAAACCCGCCTGACCAAATAATAAAGCTTCTAAAGATTTTATTTGAGATTGTGATTTCCTTAAAACAGAAAAATCAAAAGAACCAGCGATGCTTAAAAAAGCTTCACCATTCACTTTTAATCCGAAGTTTTTGGCAAGCATTAAAAACAAAACGGCTTCCCAATCATTTTTAGAAGCCTCCATTAAGGACTTAATCAATACCGATTTACCTTCTAAACGCTCAAAATAAAGGCGTTCCATCCAATTCTCAAAAATAAAATGGTCAACACCAGCAAAGTCGTTTTCACAATTAATCCATTTGTTGTTTTTAGTAAACAACATATTATAATTAGATAAAACATCACGATGCACATAATCTTTAAGCTCTAGGGTAGGTATAACCGTATTATCCTTTCTGTAAATTTCTGTATCGTGCACCCAAACCACATGAAGAATAACATTATCGTAAGCCGCATCCAATTCATGATTATGTAAATACCAGTCTGATGATTTTACATGCACCTCAACATTTCCTGCCCATAACTGATTATGAATAGTCAACTTAGCATTAAAAAAATCGGGACCAGAATTTAGGTTGTGCATCCCAACGTCTTGTATTAAAATGGATTCCCCACTGGTGGTTTTTAAATTTTGAATACTAATTTTTTTAAACTTCCATACATAGTGTAAAAAATCTTCTTGCATTTTTATTTCTAGGTTTTTAAAAAAAAATGAGGTAACAAATCTATAAGATGAGTAAATTTGAATAAATCAATTTTTTAATGGAACAATTAACCTTAACTACGCCTGCTTTACTTTTCTCTGCTATTTCTTTAATAATGCTTGCCTACACCAACCGCTTTTTAGCCTATGCATCTGTAGTAAGAAGCTTACATGACAAATATTTAGAAAAAAAAGATAAAACCCTAATTGCACAGATAAAAAACATTAAAAAAAGATTATATTTAACCAGAGCCATGCAAATTTTTGGCATTACCAGCTTATTATTTTGTGTGCTAACCATGTTTTTAATTTATATACAGCAGCACACCGTTGCCGTTTGGGTATTTGGCATGGCACTTATTTTACTTATTATTTCTTTAGCTGTTTTAATTATGGAAATTCAAATTTCGGTTAAAGCTTTAGAGCATCACATTAGCGATATTGAGAATAATTAAGAAGGGTTTAACATCCGTTTTTTTTATTGAACAACTTGTTTATTTAATTTTGTTGCTTCTTAAGCCAAACTAAACCCTATGAGAATTAACATATTAAAGTCTGATGATTTTAAAACCACCAATTGGGGCGATGGAACAACAACCGAACTTTTTATTTACCCAAAAAACTCAGAACTTAAAAAATTAAATTTCGATTTCCGGTTAAGTAAAGCAGTTGTTTTAAAAGAAACATCTAAATTTTCAACCTTACCTGGTGTACATCGAAAACTCATGGTTTTAAATGGAAAAATAACTTTAAATCACAAAAACCACCATTCTAAAACTCTAGAAAAATTTGAAATTGATACCTTTCAAGGTGATTGGGATACTACATCAAATGGCTTGTGTTCAGATTTTAATTTAATGACTACAAAAGAAAAAGTGTCTAAACTTTATGGTTTATCGTTACCTAATAAATCAACTAGTACACATGTTATTTCTAAAAATTTAAAATGGTTTTTTATATATGTTAATGAAGGTAGCCTAACATTAAATACAAACGAAACGTCATTTGAAGCTTTTAAAGGTGATTTGTGCGCCATCACCGATTTTAATACTACAACCAACATTACAATTAAAACTACCGAAAATAGCGAACTCGTTTTTGTTGAAATTGGTAAAAACACCCATAAAGCCGAGCTATAATTTTTAAATAATTTCTATGGATTTATTCACTATTACAGAACCAAAAGCACCAAGAACACCTATTATTATTAGTGTTCCGCATGCTGGCACTAAATTTCCATCGGAAATTAAAAGTCATTATAAAAAAAGGATGCGTAAACATATAGATGACACCGATTGGTTTGTGCATAAATTATATGATTTCGCCTCAGATATGGGCATTACCATTATTAAAGCCAATTTAAGCCGTTGGGTAATAGACCTAAATCGCGATCCCGAAAGTGTCCCTTTATACAACGATGGTAGACTAATAACTACCAATACACCTATAACCGATTTTTACGGAAACAAAATTTATAAATCGGAAGATTTAGAACCTGACGACACAGAAAAAAACAGACGTTTACAAACTTATTACTGGCCTTATTACCAAGCCATTGAAACGCTTTTAAACGAACGAAAAGAACAGTTTGAGCATGTTGTACTTTGGGATGCACATTCTATAAGACATCGTGTAAGCACCATTCAAAAAGCACCGTTTCCAGATATGATTTTAGGAAACAATAACGAAAAAACGGCGCATCCAAAAATAATAAATACTGCTCTGGAAAGTCTGCGTTCTGGTCCCTTCGAACTAAGTCATAACAGCCCTTTTAAAGGAGGTCATATTACACGATATTTTGGTAAGCCAGACAATAACGTTCATGCTTTACAATTAGAAATGAATAAAATTATTTACATGGACGATAATGAAATCACATATAATACTGAGCGCGCCCAAATTGTAAAAACATTACTTGAAAAAACACTAAAAAACATACAACTAACGCTAAGTTCGATTTAATGAAAACATATCATTTAAAAGGTATTTTACAGCAAGATGGCTGGATAGAAAATGCCGCAGTAAGGGTAAACGACAAAGGAATTATTACAGAAATTTCTAAAGTTAATTCTAAAAATGATGCTTTTAAGGCCATTAACGGTTACGCAATTCCTGGTTTTCAAAATGCCCATTCCCATGCGTTTCAATACGCAATGGCTGGCTTAGCAGAAAAACACAGTCATACGGGAAGCCAAGATGACTTTTGGGGGTGGCGCGAAGCTATGTACCAATTGGCCTTAGGCGTTAACCCCGACCAAATGGAAGCTATTGCTACGATGCTTTATTCTGAAATGGTTCGTCATGGTTATACTAATGTTGCCGAATTTCATTACGTACATCACGATAAAAATGGGCAACCCTATAATAATTTAGCTGAAATGGGCAGCCGATTGGTTTCGGCAGCGAAAACAGCAGGTATTGGAATTACCTTAGTTCCTATTTTTTACCAAAAAGGGGGTTTTGGACAAGCACCCAACGACAGGCAACGCCGTTTTATTTCGCCAACTGTTGATGCTTATTTAAAATTATGGGAAGCCAGCAAAGATGTTTGTAAATATTACGAACATGCCAATATAGGTGTTGGGATTCATTCGATGCGTGGGGTAGAAACCGAAGCTATTAAAGCGGTCGCAACATCGGGACCGCAAGATATTCCATTTCATATTCACGTTTCGGAGCAACTTAAGGAAATTGAAGACTCTATAAACTACCTTGGTAAGCGTCCTGTTGAGTGGTTGTTAGAAAACATGGATTTAAATGAAAGATTTCATTTGGTACATGCCACGCATTTAACAGACAAAGAAACTGTTGGTATTGCAAATAGTAAAGCGCATGTTGTGCTTTGCCCAAGTACCGAAGGCAATTTAGGCGATGGTTTATTTCCGTTGCACCAGTTTCAGGAAGCTGGAGGGCAATGGAGTATTGGCACCGATAGCCATGTAGGGTTAAACCCGTTGGAGGAACTTAGAATTTTAGATTACGGACAACGTTTAATTACTCACAAACGAAAAACCTACGCTTCAGAGTCTATAAACGACAGTGGTTTGTTTGCTATTAATATGGCAACACTAGCTGGACGAAAAGCCATGAATAATTTTAACACCGATTTCTTTAAAGTCGGCACCCCTTTTAACGCTTTAGTTATGGATGCTTCTAGTCCGTTAATTAGTACTACAAGTCTTGAAAATTTGTCATCTACCTTTGTTTACAGCAGTGATGTTTCTAATAATTTAACTACGATATCGCATGGTAAGATTCCAGATTATTTAGATGATACCGATGCCAGAGCAAACATTATATTAAATTTTAAAAAAGCTATTAAAGCTCTTAAAAACCGATAAATTAAACCTAAAAATTTTAAAAAACCATGATGCTATTAAACTTTAATGAGACCCAAGACCTAAGTAACTGGAATGTTGTAAGCGATACTGTTATGGGTGGTGTTTCTAATAGCAACTTTAGTTTAAACGACACAGGTTTTGGCGTTTTTACAGGTAAAGTATCGTTGGAAAATAATGGTGGTTTTTCGATGGTGCGCTGCCATTTAGAGAGAAAAGATGTTTCTAAATTCAACACCTTTTCATTACGTATTAAAGGTGATGGTAAAACCTATCAATTTCGAGTGAAAACCGATAAAGAAGACACCCATAGTTATGTTTTAAGATTTAATACTTCGGGGGCATGGGAAACTATTGAAATTCCTTTTGATAATTTAAAACCAACCTTTCGGGGAAAAGATTTAGATATGAACAACTACCCAGGTAATTACATAGCAGAAGTTGCTTTTTTAATTGGTAATAAAAAGGAAGAGACCTTTTGTTTAGAGATTGAAAGTGTTGAGCTCTTGTAATGACGTTGGCTTAGTTTGCGTTAGGGATTGCAGTGAAAATCCTTTTTAAAGCCACTCGTAATAGCCTTTTAAAAAAGGTATAATTAGCTAAAACACAACAAACTTGAATATAGCAATGGGCTTTAAAAAGATTGTAACGTAAAGCCCGACCGCATGGCTGAAATAACATGGAAGCCGTGGGGTAACGCCCAAAATCTACTCGAAACGCATGGCTTTTACCGGTGAAATTTTAGTGATAATGTAAGAGGGCACTAAAAGCATAATTAAACAGAGTACCAACGTGCCAATATTTAAGGCTATAATGTAGCTTAAACTAATGTAAACGGGGGCTTCGGTAACGTAATACACACTGGGATCGAGTGGGAATAATTTAAAATATTTTTGTGCAAAAAGCAGTCCCAAACCTATAATATTACCCCAGAACAAGCCAAGTAGAATGAGGTAACCGGCGTTGTACAAAAACAGTTTGCGAACGCTCCAGTTGTTACTTCCTAAAGCTTTTAAAATTCCAATCATTTGGGTGCGCTCGAGGATTAAAACCAACAGGGCTGTTATCATGTTTATTCCTGCAACTAAAATCATGATGCCAATAATGCCGTAAATATTTTTATCGAAAATATTTATCCACTCGAAAATAGAAGCATATTTTTCGGTTATTGCTTGGGTGTTTAGCGTAGATGGCGTGTTTCTGTAAATAGCTTCGGCTGTGTTTTGAACTTGACTGAAATCGTTTATGTAAACTTCGAAGTTTCCTATTTGGTCTTCATCCCACTTATTTATTCGTTGTATGTGTCGAATATCGCCAATAAGATATTGAGCGTCTAAATCTTGAAATCCAGAATTGTAAATACCTTTTATTTGATAGGTAATGATGTTTGGCAGCTTTTCTACATCGTCTTTTGGAAAGACCATTTGAAATTTATCGTTTACTTTAAAATGTAAACGGTTGGCCAGATATTGTGAGATTAAAACATCTTCGGTACGCTTTTTTGTAAAATCTGGTAAAGAGCCCGCCACCAGAAATTCCTGAAAATAGGTCCAGTTATAATCGGCACCAACACCTTTTAAATAAGCGCCTTCAAAATCTGTTTCTGTGCGGATTACTCCAAATTTAGCGGCCACCGCCTGTATGTGTTTGACTCCTGAAACAGATTTAAAATTTGGGTAAAATTCTTGGTTTTTAGAAATTGGAAAAATACTTTCCTGTGAATTATTACTGTCGTAATTAGAAATAGTAATATCACCATTAAAAGCGACTACTTTATCTCTTATTTTTTGTTGTAAACCTATACCTGTTGCAATAGCAATCATCATAACAACAATACCTATTGCAATTGCTGCGATACCAATTTTTATTATTGGTGCCGATACACTACTTTTATACGCTTTGCTACCAATAATACGTTTAGCTAAAAAAAACTCGTAATTCAAAATATACTATGCAGTTTAATGTTTTCAAAAATACAGTTTTATTATTTGTTTTGGCAATGATTTCTTGCGCAAACGCTTCTAAAAAAGAAGTTTTAATAGAAAAGAAATCGGTCGCTACCAATACCCAGCAAACAACAGCGGCTTCAATTGTTGTGGGCGCCAACCAAACCGAACGCTATTTACCGATTTTAAAAGGTAAACGTGTGGGTATTGTGGGTAATCAAACATCGGTTATTTTTAAATCTGACGAAAGTTACACCCATCTGGTAGATTCGCTTTTAGCTCTAAAAGTAAACATTACAAAAGTTTATGCTCCGGAACATGGTTTTAGAGGAACGGCCGATGCCGGCGAACATATTAAAGATGGTATTGATGTTAAAACTGGAGTGCCTATTATTTCGCTTTACGGAAATAACAAAAAGCCCAAACCCGAGCAACTTAAAGATATAGACCTTATTATTTTTGATATACAAGATGTTGGCGCGCGGTTTTACACCTATATTTCTACGTTGCATTATGTAATGGAAGCCTGTGCCGAAGCTAATATTCCTGTTTTAATTTTAGATAGACCAAATCCCAACGGCCATTACATTGATGGCCCCATATTGGAACCTCAGTACAAAAGTTTTGTTGGTATGCACCCTATTCCTGTTGTACATGGCATGACTATTGGAGAGTATGCTAAAATGATTAATGGAGAACACTGGTTAAATAAGGGTATGCAATGTAAATTAGATATTATTCCCGTAAAAAACTACAACCATAACACGCCTTATAGTTTACCTATAAAACCGAGCCCCAATTTACCAAACGACAAGGCTATTAATTTATACCCTAGTTTATGTTTTTTTGAAAGCACCAATGTTAATGCAGGTCGTGGCACCGAAACCCAATTTCAAGTTTTTGGGAGTCCGTTTTTAAATAAAAATATTTATAAATTTAGTTACACACCAAAACCAAATGAAGGTGCCAAACACCCTAAACATGAAGGCAAATTATGTTATGGTAAAGATTTAACACAAACCGAAAACCTGAATGGCTTAAATTTACAATGGCTTATTGAAGCTTATAATAATACCGCAGATAAAAAAACGTTCTTCACGAGTTTCTTTATAAAATTAGCTGGAACAAAAACATTATTAGAACAAATAGAATCTGGAACAAGCCAGGAAAATATTAAAAAAAGTTGGGCTCCCGGACTAAACGCCTTTAAAGAAATACGGTCTAAATACTTAATTTACAACTAAAAACACGAATGAAAAAAATTATTACTTTTCTCCTGCTACTTATAGGAGGTTATGGTTTTTCGCAAAATATTGAAAATACCAGTGAAGTAAAAATTAGAAAAGCCAAACGCTTAGCTAAAAAATTTTTAAGAAAGCAACATATTCCGGGGATGGCCATTTCCATTTCCGAAAACGGTAATTTAATTTGGTCTGAAGGTTTTGGTTATTCGAGTTTTAAACCCAGAACAGAAGTTATTCCTAACAAAACCGTATTTCGAATTGCCAGCATTTCTAAAAGTATAACCGGCGTAGCTTTAGCTAAAATGGCTGAAGATAACATCATAGATTTAGACAAAAGTATTTATTATTACTTACCCGATTACCCGAAAAAAGAATACGACTTTACCGTAAGGCAATTGGCGGGCAATATTGCTGGAATTAGACATTATAAAGATAACAACGAATATGCCTTAAACGAAAAAATGACCATTAACGAAGGGCTGTCGTTATTTAAAAATGACTCGTTATTATTTAAACCAGGCACTAAATACCATTACTCGTCTTTAGGGTTTGTTTTATTAAGCGCTATTATGCAAAAGGCTTCTAACTCATATTTTAATGATTATGTTACAGATAACATTTTTAAGCCGTTAAAAATGTATAAATCGTCTATGGAATTTACTAACATGACCGTATCAAACCAAACCAAATTTTATAAACTATCATCGTTAAGAAGAATCCGATTAGCAAATCCGGTTTCTAATGAATATAAAGTTGCGGGCGGCGGATTTTTATCAACTTCAGAAGACATTGTTAAATTTGGAAACGAACTTATAAACCCAAAAATACTCTCTGAAGCTGCAATGGCTCAAGTTACCACCTCGCAACGATTAAACAACGGCTACAGAACCGGTTACGGTATGGGGCTATCGGTAGAAAAATCGATAAACGAGACACCTCGACTGTATCATACAGGTGGTGGTGTGGGCGCTTCTTCTATTTTATTGGTTTACCCAGAAGAAGGCATTGTTATTTCTGTTTTAACAAATTTAACGGGTGTAAGCATGAAAGCTTTTGGAACAGCATTAGAAGCTATATTTTTAGAACAGCCTGCAGAACAACCAGCAGAACAACTCGTAGAACAGCCGTAAAACCGAAACTTATTTAATTCTTTTTTTCATAGCCTCAACAATGTTAAAGGCTGCGGGACAAATAGCTACATTTTTAATTGTTAGATTCGATATTTGCTGAAACTTTTTTCTGTCGGTATGTGGAAATTCTCGGCAGGCTTTTGGACGCACATCGTAGATAGAACAGTAATTATCGGCACCTAAAAACGTGCAAGGAACACTTTGTAGAACATAATCGTTTTCTTCATCAATACGCAAATATTGGGCTATAAATTGCTGTGGTTTTAATCGGAAAAATTTTGAAATTCTATCAATGTCTTTATCGGTAAATAAAGGGCCTGTTGTTTTGCAACAATTAGCACACTCTAAACAATCGGTGCGCTTAAATTCCTGCTCATGCAAATCTTGCATAATATAATCTAAGTCTTTAGGCGGCTTACTTTTTAACTTAGCGAAGAATTTTTTATTCTCGTTATGCTTATCTTTGGCAAACTTTGGAAGATTATTTATAATGTCTTGCATGGTGCAAAAATAATATATTTATTATAAGATTTCCTTCTAACAGGAAACGAAAAAATGGCATTATTAATGAAAGACCTTTTTGGAACGGCTTTACTAGATTACCACTATGGTAATTACACCGAAGATATTATTACTTCTACAAACATTTCGGATGATGATGAACTACCACTACCCTACTTATTTCGTGATTTTAAATCGATGCCTAAACTAGAAAAAAGGGCTTTAAAATTAGCAAAAGGATGTGTTTTAGATGTTGGATGCGGTGCCGGAAGCCATAGCTTATATTTACAGAAACAGGGGTTAAAAGTTAAAGCTATAGACATTTCTAAAGGAGCCATTGAAGTTGCTAAAAACCGTGGTGTTTTACATGCTGAAATAAAAAATATTTTAGACGAAACCGAAACCTTCGATACAATTCTACTGCTAATGAATGGTACTGGAATTTTTCAGGAACTATCACAAGTTTCAAAATATTTAAAACATTTAAAAACGCTTTTAAATGAGGGTGGTCAAATTTTAATAGATTCTTCCGATATAAAATACATGTACGAAGATGAAGATGGTGGTTTTTGGATTGATACAAACGCCAATTATTATGGCGAACTCGATTATTTCCTTAGTTATAAAGGCGAAGAAGAAACGGCTATGAAATGGTTGTATTTAGATTTCAACAATTTAGAATTTGCTTGCGAGTCGGTTGGACTAAACTGCGAATTAATTGCCGAAGGCAAGCATTTCGATTACTTGGCAAGACTTAGCTAATACACAACAAAAAAGCTTCTGCATAAACAGAAGCTTTTTTTATAAAATCGAATGGACTAAATTAAAAATCGAACTTGTAAGTTGCCCCCGCTAAAAACTGAATGCTTTGTACCGGAAAATTCTGCCAACGTTGGTAACCTTGATTGGCAATATTATTAGCTTTTGCAAATACCGAAAACTGTTCGTTTATATGATAACCAACATGTGCATTCGCATCAAAATAACTATCTAAAGTAACGGTAAATGGCGTTGCAGCAATAGTAGGATCGTTTAAGAAAAACTGATCTTTACGTTCTCCCACGTAAAATAAATTAGCACCCGCAAACCAATGTGTATCTATTTGATAGTCTACAAACAAAGACCCTGTAATGTCTGGTAAATTCCATGCTTCGGCTTGAGAATCTGTTGAATAACTAAAATATTCAGCCTTTAAACCCAATTTAAAATTTCGGTTTACATCAACGTTTAATTCACCAGAAAAACCGAAGGTATCTACGTTATCATACACAACTCCAAACGAATTTCCGTAGGTATAACTTTGCGATGTTTTAGTGATGTCGTTATTTATAAACAAGGCTTTATTTTTATCTGAAACATAATGTCCGGCAATATTATAACTCATATTGCTAGATAACTTTCCTTTTATACCGGCATACGCATTATAAACCTGATCGGTTGGCATAATGTCTAAAGTTGGCGATACAAAGGTGTTTTCTGAAGCAAAATCGTAGTAAGAATTCTGAATTAGATCGCCCTCAATACCAGCATATGCAATTACCAAATCACTAGCAACTCTGTAAGTTGCCGAAATATTAGGATAAATATAAACACTACTTTTACCAGATACTCTATCGTTTAAATAATTTACAGAAGCCCCTAAATTAACTGTTAAATCGTCTTGTTTTAACTGATAGGTAGATGTAATTCCTAATTTAATATTACCATAATCTAGTGCATTTGTTTCACTATAATTAGTATCGAAACTACCACCTAAATAATCGATAACAACTTTGGTTGAGATTTCTTCATCTCCAAGCGGCACATCTACTTCACCGTTTAGAACCAATCTGTTTTCACCAGAACCTTGATTGTCGCCAAAACGTCTAAAAAGCACATTGGCTGTTTTTATGTAGGTATCTTCGAAAGTAATATCGCCACCCACATAGGCATTATAAAACGCATGACTTACATCGCTTATGTTTGCTTGAGCATCGGTAATTTGTGATTGAGGCACCCCATACCAATTGAAAACTTGATGCTGAAAACCACCTTCGACATTCCAAGATAAATCGCGTAATCGGGTTGTATAGTTTAAATTTATTTTAGAGTCTGAAAAATTATCATCGAAAGACAAACCTTCAATACCACCCGCCGATGAATGATGACTCACGTAACCACCAACACTTTCGTTTCTGCTTAGGGCATGATTTAAATAAACCTCTCCTAAAATTGTTTTATAAGTACCAACGCCTAAAGTTGCATAATTATCGAATAACTTATCTGGTTTTTCTTTTTCTACAACCGCTGCCTTACCTTTTGCAGGTGTAAAAGTAGATGCTACTGGAAAAGAGAAAATATTGTACTTCACCTCCTTTTTTGTGTCGGTTGTTGCATCATCTATACTTGGTACTTCTTTAACTTTAAAAGCATCAGAAATGGTTGGCGAATATGGTTTTACAACATCGATGACTCCTGTATTAATGGTGTCGTTTAGTTTCTTCTGAGAAAACACTAAGGTTACACTTAAAGAAAAAACGGCTAGAATTATATTTTTTATGTGCTTGCGCATATTTTTTTATTTAAAATTTTAAATAGATTTCAATTTCTTAAATCATGGTTACACTAATTACCATCGGGTAAAATAGAGGCATTTGTTTTGGCTTCTTCAGCTTTTATTTTAGTTAAAACATCTTTAGCTTCGGTAACAACATCATCGAATTCTTTAAAATTATCGATAACACTTTCTAAAATATAAGTCGCTTGAAAAGCATCTTTTAAAGCATAAAAATTCTTAGCCATTAAAACCAATCCTTTAGCACTATAATATTTATATCCAGAAAAATCTTTGGCTAATTTCTGTACCGTGGTGTTGGATGTTTCAAATTTGCCTTCTTTGTTTTTAAAATATGCGTTGTAATATAAAGCTTCGGCAGCTACTTCGCCCGTTGCAATTGTTTCAACTTGAGCATAAGCAGCTTTTGCTTTTGTTTCATTTCCTGTTTTAAAAGCCGAGCGCGCTATAATTATATGGGCATCGCTCTTTATTTTATTGTCTAACTTAGCGTTTGAAAGCACTTTTTCTGCATACAATACAGCTGTGTCGTAAACTTCTAACTGGTAATTGGCTTTCATTAAATTAGACTGAGCAAACACAATATTTTGCGGATAATTAGCTTCGGTTTCTAAACGCGTCAGTAAAGGCATGGCTTTTTTCCAACTTTTAGAATCTAAGTAAAACTGTGCTAATCGCGATAACGATTCTTCTGTAAACTCGCTTCTAGAAGCATTTACAACATATTCGTAATGTGGTGCTGCATTTTCGGTAAGTCCCTTTTTGAAATATAGTTGCGCCACATAAAAATGCGCATTTAAAGCATGAATTCCGTTAGGAAAACTATTTAAATAGCCATTAAACTGCTTGATGGCTTTATCTGTATTGTTATCTAAATATTGTTTTTCTGCGGCTTCGTAAGTGGCATTATCTAAATCGGCGTCGGTAACTTCTACATAATCTAAGGTTTTAACCCAAGAAGCATACTCATTTACACGGCCTAAATCGATATAAATTAAACGTGCTGTTGCTACAGACTGAACAGCTTCAGGCGAACCCGCATAGTTACTTGCTACCTTTTTGAAAATGGTAAGCGCTTTCTCGTTTTGATTTCCATTATAATATACTAATCCTTGACGCAATAAGGCTTTTGGGACAAAAGAACTCATTTTATATTCTGACTCTAAACGATTATAAACCTGATTTGCTTTTTCAATTTGGTTTGCTTTTACATAAGAATTACCTAATTCGAACATAGCATCATCACGAAGTTTCGATTTTTGATATTCTGAAATAAACTGTTCCAGTTCTTTAATTTTCTTAGCATCTTCACCTATATACCCGGCGCTTATTGCTTTTTGAAAAAATGCATAATCAGAATCTATTTCATTTAAAGCAATGGCTTTCTCGTATGCTTTAATGGCATTTCTATATTCGCTTGAAACAAAATAAGCATCACCCAAACGCAAATATGCATCGTTTAATCGCACCTTATCTGCTTTGTTTTTCGATATAAAATCATTGAATGCCTGAGTTGCTGGCGCATAATTTTTCAACTTAAAATAAGTATAAGCCAAATGATAATCTAAATTCTGGTACTCTGGCGTTTCGTTGGAAGCTGTTTGTTGTTGAAATTGTTTAAACCCAACTAAAGCATCGTCGAAATTGGTAAGATTATAATCTGATTCTGCCTTCCAAAACGTAGCTCTAGCCACAAAACGATTGTCGATAGCATTTTTTAAAGAAGCATCAAAAAGTTTTAAAGCTTCTAGATAATCGGCTTCGTTATACAATTCTAATCCTCTGTAAAAAGCCACTTTTTGGTATGCTGCTTTATTTTCGTAGCTATTTTTGCCATCTAACAGTTTTAAAGCTTCTTTGTAATTTTTTGAAGTGATATAAGAATCAATTAAAAGGGATTCAATCTCACTTTTATGAGTCGATTTCGGGTATTTTTCCAGATAGCCCGTTAATACTTGTGGTGCCGACTGGTACGGATTTCCTATGTCGTAACTAATTTTTGCATAATTTAAGTAAGCATCTTCCTGAATTTTTAAATCGAAATCCATTTGAGAGGCATTTCTAAAGGCATTTAAAGCCTCTTGTTTTTTGTTTAATTCGATATAACTTTCACCCAAATGGTAATAAGCATTTTGAGCAATGCTATTTTTTCCATCAATAATTTTATTGAATTCTGAAATGGCTTTTTCGAAATTATTTTGTTTGTAATAAGCGTATCCCAATTGATAAAAATCGGTATTATTCCATTTACCACGATTGCCCTTATAAGCCTGTAAATACGGAATAGCTTCGGCATATTTTTCTAAGTTGAAATAACTTTCACCTATAATTTTAGATAGCTCCGATACTTCTGATGCATCACTATCTTTTAATCTAGCTTTGGCTAAATCGATTGCTTTTTCAAAATTTCCTAGTTTGAAATTTAAATCGGCTTGATAATACGATAGTTTTTCTTTGTAACGTTCTTGATTGCTTACTTGGTCGAAATATTGGTTAGCTTTATTATAATCGTCGCCTTCATAAGCCATATAACCAATGTAATATTTGGCCTGCGACCCATAGGTTTTAGAGTTTTCAACCCGAGAAAGATATTTTTTAGCATCATTGTATTGCTTTGCTGAAAAAGCAGAATACCCATTATTGAAGTTGAATTTTTCCTTTTCACTTCGGCTCAGAGCATATTCATCTACTTTATCGTACCATTTTCTGGCATAAGCATATTTTCCGTTTACAAAATAATAATCGGCAACATCGATAAATGCGGTATTTCTCTTGGTGCTTGTTGGATAATCATTTACAAAATCTTCAACTAATTTATCGGCATTTTGCTGATTTAAACGCACCGCACAATTAGCGATATAATAGGCGCAATCTGATTGTAACGTGGTTTCGTTAGTTGATTTTTTAACGGAAGCAAACAAGGTTTGAGATGCTTGATATTGCTTATTATTATATAGCGACAACGCTTTTTTATACGTTACTAAATTATTAGTGTAAGTGGCAGATTTCTGAGCCATTACCAGATAACTAAAACTTATGGCTAACAAGAAGGAAACACTGTTTTTTAAAGTCATTAACGATTTATTTTTAATTTAAAATCAAAGATAATTTAATATAGATTTTATAACGCAACAATCGTGCTATAATTATAAACCATGCCTTAAAATTTATAAATACACCGGCTACCACTTACAAACAAGCAAAAAACTTTTATCTCCTATTTTTTAACTTTCAACTTTTATATTTTACATTTACAACACTTTAAAAAAAATTAAATTTTATTTATGTCGAATCCTATTTTAGAATTAAAAGAAGCCTCCATTTTTCAAGGTGATAGTTTAGTACTGTCTAATGTTAATGTTGAAATAAACAAAGGGGAGTTTGTATATTTAATAGGAAAAACAGGCACTGGAAAAAGTAGTTTTATGAAAACGCTTTATGGCGATTTACCTTTAACCAAAGGCGAAGGCCATATTGTAGATTACGATTTAAAAAATTTAAAAGAAAAAGACATTCCTTTTTTAAGACGAAAGCTGGGTGTTGTATTTCAAGATTTTAAACTTTTAATAGACAGAACCGTTAACGATAACTTATTATTTGTTTTAAAGGCTACCGGATGGAAAGATAAAACCGAAATGAATAGCCGTGTAGAAGAGGTTTTAACGAAAGTAGATATGAAAACGAAAGGTTTTAAATATCCTCATGAGTTATCTGGTGGAGAACAACAACGTATTGCCATTGCCAGAGCTCTACTTAACAATCCTGAGCTTATTTTAGCCGACGAACCTACTGGAAATTTAGACCCACAAACAAGTATCGAAGTGATGGAGGTGCTTCAAGATATTAATAAAAACGGTAACACCATTTTAATGGCTACGCACGATTATGCTTTATTGCTAAAATACCCAAGCAAAACACTAAAATGTGATGATAGCCAGATTTATGAAGTCGTGCAGAGAAAGGGGTAACATGTACAATTCCATAAAAAACATAGCTAAATCTATTATTCCTAAAAAATTACTCTTTGAAAACGAATTATTTTTAAGACGTTTTTATGGCATTTTTTTTAATGGGAAAAACCATGAATGCAACATTTGTAATCACAAAATTAGTCGTTTTATAAACTTAAACGGATACGACTTGCTTTGTCCCTACTGTGGAAGTTTATCAAGAACCCGAAGATTATATCAAATTATAAACAATGAAGGGATAAAAGGCAATATTTTGCATTTTTCGCCAACACGCTGTTTATATAGAACTCTTAAGAAGGATGGACAAATAACTTACTTTAGCACCGATTTTGAAAATGAATTTTTAGCCGATTACAAATTTGACATTACCAACATAAATCAAGAAGATGACAAATTTGATTATATAATCTGTTATCATATACTTGAACATATTACCGCCGACAAAAAAGCTATGAAAGAACTCTATAGAGTTTTAAAACCTGGAGGTAAAGTTTTTATTCAAACCCCTTTTAAAGAAGGCGATATTTATGAAGACGACACTATTGTTAACCCCAAGGAGCGCGAAAAACATTTTGGACAAAACGATCATGTTCGAATTTATTCAATTGAAGGCCTAAAAAACAGATTAACACAACATTTATTTAAGGTTAAAATTAAACACTTCAATGAAAATAAAGATGACTTCTATCATGGATTTATTTCGCCAGAAACTGTTTTAATTGCGAGTAAGTTATGAGACTAATTACGAGTGACGACATTATTGACACCTACATAAAACTTCACCAAAGAGGTTTAAGTTTTATAACTTCAAAATTTAATTTCAATCAATTAAAAAGAGCTAAAACAGCCTTTAATCATAATACAATAAAAACTTCTAATTGGTGGGATATCCCATCTATAAAAGAGCGTTGGAATTTATTAGTTACTGGAAATAAAAAACTAGATTTTATAGATTTCACAATAGAAAACTACTTAAATGAGGCGCAAAATTTAAGTATGCTTTCTTTAGGTAGTGGGAATTGTGAAACCGAGCTAAAGTTTGCAAAACACAAAGCTTTGAAATTAATTACATGCATCGATATTTCCGACATTCCGCTAAAAAAAGCAAAAGAAATAGCGGACTTAAACGAACTAGATAATATTGAGTTTAAAGTAAAAAATGTAAATGATTTTCAATTTCCAATAAAAAAATATGATATCGTATATTTTAGAGCTTCTTTACATCACTTTAAAAACATTGAAAGCTTAGTAGGCCTGCAAATAAATAATTCTTTAAAAGAAAACGGCTTTCTAATAATTGATGAATATGTGGGACCTAATAGACTTCAATTCCCAAAAAAACAAATAACTGCTATTAACCAAGCATTAAAAATAATACCAAAAGAATACAGAAAAAGATTCAACTTAAATTTATTAAAAAATAAAGTTTCTGGCTCTGGTATTTTAAGAATGATTATCGCAGATCCCTCAGAATGTATCGAATCGGCAAATATTTTACCAAACATTCACAAGAATTACAATACAATTTACGAAGCTAATTATGGTGGTAATATTTTAATGCCGGTTCTTAAAGATATTGCACATCATTTTACATACTTAACTGAGGATAAAGAATTAGTATTGAACAAACTCTATAATTTTGAGGACGAATATTTAAAAAACAATCCAAGTAATTTTGTCTTTGGAATTTACCAGAAAAAATAAAAATGCTATCCATTCTAATCCCTACATATAATTATAATGTTTACCCACTAGCTAGTGAATTAGAAAAACAAGCCCTTGATGCAAATATTGAATTTGAAATTATTTGTTTTGATGATGGATCTAAATCCGATATAAACAATGAAAACAATAAAATAAATAAGCTACAACATTCGAAATTTTTAGAAAACAAAAAAAATGTTGGTTTAAGCAATAACAGAAATTTACTTGCCGAAGCTTCAAAATTTGAAAACTTATTGTTTATAGATGGGGATTCTATTTTACCAAATTCTTATTTTATAATGAATTATGTTGAGGCTTTAAAAAGCAACAACCAAGTAATTTATGGCGGCAGAATACATCCAGAGAAAGCAGAAGTCAACAGAACATTACGTTGGAAATATGGCAAATATATTGAAGATCAAACCGATTTAAATAGAAAAAAAAACATCTATAAATCTGTACTATTCAACAATACGCTAATAAAAAAAACGCTGTTTAATAAAATTAAATTTGAAGAAAATATTATTCAATACGGGCATGAGGACACTGTTTTTGCATACAAAATTAGTGTGATTAAAACCTCTGTTTTACATATCGACAATCCAGTTTTGCATGGCGACATAGACCTTAACGAAGTTTATTTAAAAAAAACGGAAAAAGCATTAGAAAATTTAAATTTCATATACAAAAACAATTTAATTGATTATAAGTTTATTACTTTTTTAAAACTTTTTAAAAAAACAGAAAAAATTAAACTAAACTATCTTTTATCACTTTTTTACAAACTATTCAACAAGTTTTTAACTCATAATTTAACTTCTAAAAACCCGTCCCTATTTGTTTTTAATCTCTTTAGAATAAGTTACTTTAGCTATATAAATTTAAAAAAATAATGCCTTTTTTTTCAGTAATTATTCCATTATATAATAAAGAGAAATATATAAAGCATACTTTAAATAGTGTACTTAACCAGACTTTTGAGGATTTTGAAATTATAATTATTAATGACGGCAGCACAGATGGTAGTTTAAAAATTGTACAGGAATTTAAAGATGCTAGAATAAAAATTATAAATCAAAAAAACAAAGGTTTATGTTATAGCAGAAATACTGGAATTAAAAATGCGCTTTCAAATTTTATTGCGCTTTTGGATGCTGATGATTTATGGATGAAAGACTATTTAGAGACAAACTTTAAATTGATTCAAGCACAAAAAAAAGATTTTGTTTTTGCTACTAATGTTAAACTTTTAAATTCAAAAACAAATCCTATTTTAAATGTTACAAATTTTGAAGAGCATAATATTAATTTAATAGAAAACTATTTTAGCCTTCAAAAAAATATCATGGGACCTAGTTCTTTAGTTATAAAAAAAACTGTATTTGAAGTAGTTGGATATTTTGATGAAACCATTAATTATGGTGAGGAAGACGATTTTTATATTAGATGTTTTAACAAGTATCGATTAGTCTATTATAACCAACCAAAAATATATTACAGAATAGGTATTGAAGAACAACTAACTAGACCCAATCCTAATTTTGAAAGAAGAATACCTAATTATGAGGCATATTTAAAGATTTACAAAAACAACAAAGATTTGACAAAATTTATTGATTATGTTTATTATAGAATGGTAATCTTATATAAAATGGAACTGAATTATGAGTTGGTAAAATTCTATAAGGCTAAAGTAAATCCAAAAAATTTATTCTTAATAAAAAGGATAAAATTTTATCTACCTACAAAGGCTTTTTATTTTACTAAAAAAATTTATGTTGGTTTTCTAGAATATCTATCCATTTATTAGTAACTACATCCTCAGAAAATCGATCTAAGTCTTTGTGAGTATTTTGTTCTAAATTATTGTAAAAATGGTTATCTAGCAATTTATTGAGCGCCAGTGTTAGTTGCTGTTCATTCTGGTTATCTACCAATAAACCATTAATATAATTTTGTATAATCTCACTAGGCCCGCTTTTGCAATTAAACGCAATAACTGGTGTATTTAAAAATAAAGATTCCACCAATACCATTGGAAAACCTTCAATTTTACTAGTAAGAACCAAAGCTTTAGCATTACTTATTAATTCATTTGGGTTTTTAGTAAAAGGTATTAACTCTACATGTTTACCCATAGATAGTTCCGAAATTAACAACTCTAAATTTAATTTCTCACTTCCACTTCCTAAAATAACTAGCTTAACGTTACTATTTGGCAAATGAGATTTTGAAAAATTCTTAATCAATTTATCAAACTGTTTTATTTTAGTTAATCTTCCAACCCCTATAATATAATCATAATCATATACTTTTTTGTCCGAACTATACTTATTAGGTATGGTATAATTATAAACTACGGTGCTTTTTAAAAATAATTTATTTTCTAATTTATTTTTAATTTCATTACAAACCGAAACAAACATTCTATTTTTAACATGCGGAAATAATGAAGCCCAAGGAAATTTTAAGAATGAAAAATAATAGGATAAATCGTAATTATGTACACAATAAATTATAGTTTCATTTTTAAAAATAAACTTAGAAAACACTATTTCCTTTAAATATTTATTTCTAACTCTATGATCTATAATGACATCAAATTTATTTAAGGAAAAATACTTTTTAAATTTTAAAAGGGACAGAAGTTTGTTATTTGATTTTTTTACTAATCCAAAGTTATAAAGCGCTCCTTCAAATTGATAATCAATAAAATCTGTCATTGACACTATGTGAATTTCATAGCCTTTTTTACTTAATGAGATTGACATATTTGCCGCAACCTTTTCTGCACCTCCAAAACTAAGACTATCAGAAATAATACACACTTTTTTACTCATATTTCAAAAAACTATCTACTTAAATAAAATTTAATTTCATTAAAAAAATTACAATGTATATAAAATTAAAAAAAGCTTATAACTTTACTAATTAATAGCTCTCTTTTATCATTTAAAAAATTTATTCATGTACCAACTTTCGGTTTTACTAATTGCTTACAATAATGAAAAATACATTAAAGAAACTTTAGATTCTTTAATAAAGCAAAAAACCTCTTTTAAATATGAAATAGTTGTTGGTGACGACTGTTCAACTGACCTAACCTTTAAAATTATAAGTGAATATGCAAAAAAACATCCTTATCTATTTAATATACAACAGAATAAATCACAATTAGGCATTCTTAATAATTTCAAAACAACATTAGACAGGTGTTCTGGTGAATTTGTTTTTAATTTTGATGGTGATGATATTGTTAAGGATGAATTTGCATTAGAGAAACTTGCTCATGTTTTGAAAAACAATTCTAACTTAGGTTTTGTAGATTCTGGATTTGACTGCTACATTAGTGAAGAAAATGCTCTAATAAAATTTTGGAATAAAAAAAACATTGTAGCTACAAAAAAAGAATATAAAAAAAGAATGCTATTAGGTCAAGTTATTCCGGTTGGTATTTGCTTTAGAAAAGACCTTATGTACAAATTTGTAGACTTCGAATATTTTATTGATAAAAAAATAACGATTGAAGATTATCCTGTTTTAGTTGATATGGTAATGAATTGTGATTTTGAAAGAATTAATGAATCTTTACATATTTACAGACTCCATTCTGCATCATATTCTAATACAAAGTCTTTTGATAAATTATTCTTTTTAAGTGAACAAATGTTAAACTTATTTAATTATTTTAAATTAAAATATAAGTTTCCCGAAGAATTAAATGAATCTTATTTGGAATTACATTACAAACAATTACTGTTTAATTGTGGGAAAAACTCTCAAAAAAAACTAGGTAAAAAAAGTTTTAATTCAATAAAAAAGAAGTCATTTAGAGATATCATATATTATTTAGCAAGTCAATATCCTCTTTTACTTAAAATTGTTTTAGTATATAAAAAAACCTATTTGAAATTCATGAAACCATCATAATCCCTAATATAATCTTCTTCTATATATATATTAGAAGCTAAAACTAAACATATGGAGTCAGCTTTAAAATTAGTTAGCTCTCTCCAAATCATTTTTGGAATTAGCAACCCTTCATTTGGTTTATTTAATGTAAAAAGTTTTTTATTACCGTGTACATCACATATTTCAACATTAAAACTTCCTTTTAAAGCTATTAAGAATTCGTTTTGCTCGATATGAGCATGCCCACCTCTAGTAACATTTTCTGGAATATTATATATATAGTAAACTCTTTTTACATCAAATGGCAAAATATCTTTTTGAACAAAAGACAAAGCCCCCCTAACATCTTCATTCCCAGGAATATTTATAATTTTTGAATTACTAATTTCCAAATTCTAAAATTTTAATTTATTATTAATAATTTCTTTGAAAGATATAAAATTATTAATCTTTTTAATGCTAATAATTAATGAAAACAAGATACCTATGGACATTAAAATATATTTTAACAAACTATTTTCTATCTGAATTAAAAACAACATTATTAAACATTGACCAAGACATATATAGAAAAGTAATTTAACATTTAAATGAAAATGAATTTTATACTTTTTAAATATTATAAAGTTGATTATAACTAAATCGATAATGTGATATAATGAATACCCTATTCCAACACCTGTTAAACCAAAAAACTTATAGCCAAAAACAACAAACACAAATAGTAAAGAATTAGATATTAATTCTGAACTTAGGTATAATTTTGAATTCCCTTTTGCTAAAATGATAAATCCTAAAGACCATGAAATAACCTTAAATAAAATAGACATTACACCATAAGTTATCATTCCTTGTATAGGCATAAACTCTTTTGTGTATAGTATTTTAATTATTATAGGGTTAAACACCATGAATAAAACCACAAGGGGTGTGAGCAACAAAATAGCAATAGCTACTTGACTATTCAACATTTTTTTTATCGCTATATTATCATTAGAAACTTCAGAAATTCTTGGAAAATAATCTTTACTTAAAACGTACAGAAAAACAACTACATAAGAATTTAGAACAGTAAAGCCCGCACTGTAAAGCCCAACTTCGGTAACATTTCGAAAATTTGCAATATATATTTGTATTAGATATCCAACCAAAATCTCGTACAAATTAGCTATACTTATAATTATCCCCAATAAAATCATTGTCCTTCCATCTTTAAAAAGTTGATTAAAAAAAAACCTGGTTTTTTTAATTTTTACTTTTTTTATAAAAAATTTAGAGATTAAAAAACCTATTATTGATGTAATTAAAATAACCCAAGGAATCCCTTTTTCTCCTATAGTATAATAGATAATTACTGTTGGAATTAAACTAAACAAACTTGAAAATAAAGTAACAGCCGCAAGTTTTTTTATGTATTTTAAACCTTGTAAAATAGCTAAATTAGCGCTTAAAAGCTGATTAAATAGTACTGCAAGCGATATTACTATAAAATATGATGTGTAGTTATCATTTCCAAAGGTTATAAAGCTTAACCAATTAGAGAGCACTAAGCAAATTAAAGCCCCTAAAACACCCAATACCCAAGATAAATGGATTGTTGTGTTTATTAAATTAGATAACCGATCTTTTTTTAATTCATTATTAGCAACTGCTATTTCCTTTACAGCACTTACATCAATTCCTAATTTACTAAATCCCGAAATTAAATTTAATGTAGTGCTTAATAATCCAAAAACTCCAAACCCAGCTACTCCAATTAATAATGCGGTAATTTTGGATTTTATAATTGATAAAATGATATTAAAAAATTGAACACTCCCTAAGAGAAATGTAACTTTTAGAATTTGTTGGTATAATTTTTTATCCTTATTCAAATCTTATCTGAATTTAGAAACCAAATCAACAACTAATGAAATTTCCCTTTCTTCTAGAGATGGGTTTAAAGGTAAACTCAAAACTTCTTGATGTAGAACAGTTGTTATTGGTAAATTTAAAGAGCTAAATTCTTTAAAGGCCTTTTGATGATGGATTGGGGTAACGTAATGTATTTGAGTTTCAATACTATTTTCTAATAAATATCTTCTAAACTCTTCTCTTCTATCACTTCTTACAACAAACAAGTGAAACACATGTTGATTAAAATCTTTGCATTCAGGCAACAAAATTTTGTTTGTTTTTATGTTTTCATAATAAATCTTTGCGATTGATTTTCGCTTCTCATTTTCTTCATCAAGATATTTTAGCTTAACTCTTAAAAACATGGCTTGTAACTCATCAAGCCTGCAATTGTAACCCTTAAAATCGTTTTCAAAAGATGTTTTCCTCCCATAGTTTCTTAATTTACTAATTACAGTAGCCAACGACTCATTATTTGTTGTAACTGCGCCTGCATCACCTAAAGCACCTAAATTTTTGGTAGGATAAAAACTAAAAGCTGCTGCGTCAGAAAGGTTACCCGATTTTTCTCCGTTAAAAATTGCACCATGTGCTTGAGCTGCATCCTCTATAAGAATTAAATTATTAGTTTCACAAATATTTTTCAAAGCAGAAACATTATATAATTGTCCATACAAATGAACTCCCATAATTGCTTTGGTTTTTAATGTTAATTTTTCGGTTATCTTTTTAACATCAATATTATATGAATTAATTTCTGGCTCTACCAATACAGGTATTAAGCCGGTATTAGCAATAGCTAAAACAGATGCTATGTATGTGTTTGCCGGCACAATAACTTCATCACCAACCGATAATTTACCTAACAACTTGTAAGCTTCAAAAATTAATTGTAAAGCATCTAATCCATTACTAGTTCCTATACAATATTTACTTCCGCAAAAATGTGCAAATTCTTTTTCAAAGTTTAATACATGGTCAGATAAAATATACTTCCCATTGTTTAGAAACATCTCAAATTCATTTTTGAAAATTCCTTCAAACTTTGAATTAATCTTTTGCAGGTTTAAAAACTCAACCATATAATCACCCTGTAAATTATTATAAAAAATAGCTAATTTTAGATAAAAGATTATTAATAACAGATACTAATTTGTCTCATAATAATACAAAAAACACAATTACTTTTCATTCACAACTCCAAAGAGCGAGCTGCTAAATATGAGCAATATAATACAATAATACATAACATAGCTCACAAAATGTGCAATAACCGCACCTTCAACACTATTAAACAAATCGATAAAGTAGATACTGGTTGCATATAAAATAACAACTAAAAACGCTTCGGTTAGTATGTAATGCCAGAACATTTTTTTTGCTAAAAACTGGTATGCAATAACGGTTGAAAGCACTTTAACAAAGTCGCCTAGTATTTGCCAAATAAATAACCCTTCAACAGGCTCAAAATTATCTGTAAAAATAAAACTTACAATGTAAGATCTAAAAACATATATAAATAAGAAACCAATTAATAAAACGGGGATTATGGTTTTATAAAAACTAAAAACTTCCTTCCTAAACTCTTTAACATCATCGATTTCAGAAAATCGAGGTAAAATATAAAGTGCCATTAGTGAACTAACTAGCATGAGGTAATACTTTGAAATACGCGTCATTACTTCCCAGAAACCTGCATCTTTATAACTCACATTATCAATAATATACATTCTTATGGCAAGTGCACAAATAGGTAGTAAAACCGAAGTAAATAATGCCATTATGGAGTAAGAGCTCATTTTACCTAAAAGATTAGAGCTAAAGTTTGATACTTTTATAAGCGAGACTAAGCTGCGTCTATTTATAATACCTACCAAGGTGATTAGAAATATTAAAGATTCGGCAATAACTACCGCAATTAAAGCTCCATCTATTTTATTTTGATAGATTAATAATACTGCTATAGATGCACTTAAAACCTGCCCAATAATATTTATTACGATAAGAATTTTATACTTTGAAAATCCATTCATTATAGAAAACGAGAACATGTTTAATGCATAAAATGGCAATACAATTGCAAACACTTTTATTACATAAGAGTAATCATTATAAATCGGAAAAATTAAATCATTAAGAAAATCGGCATTGAAATAACAGAAAAATGAGACTAAAATTGTTGACACAAACCCAGTATAAAAGGCGGTAGACAGCACTTTACTTAGTTCCAGCAAATCTTCTTGAAATTCTGAAATATATTTTACAACGGCCTTGTAAGAACCAAAAATAGAGATGGTTTGAAACGCGCTAACAAAGTTTTGTAAATTCCCAATAATAGCAAAACCTACAGGGCCAATAAAAAAAGCAATCGCCTTTGAAGTTAATAAGCCAGCTATCAATCTTGTTAAAAGAGAGGCTGTTTGTAAAGAAGTTACTTTTACTAAAACGTAGTTGTTTATATAATCTATTAATTTTTTCAATTAATATGGGGTTGTAGGTTATTCAAAAATTGAAAAGGGCAAAATTAATTAGATTGCAAAACCTAAAGTAATCTTAAACAGTCAAATATACAAAATCATTTTACTTAAAAACCCAAACCTAAATCAAAAATGTAAGAATTTAATTCATTAAAAATTATTTTTTTAATATGTAATAAATATTGATACAAAAAATTACAGAATTTGTAATAATTATAGGTATTGACAAAGGGTTCAACATAAACGCATAAAACACAAAAACCAAACAACCAATGGAATTAACGATGCGCAAGTGGGTAACATTTTTCATTAAAAACGATATTAAAACGATGGTTGTTGCTAAATAACCAATCCACTCTGTTATTGAAATTTCAAAAATTGTCATTTATGTTTTTTTATTAAATGTATAAAAAAAGAGGAACCCGTGTAGGTTCCTCTTAAAATTTAAAAATTATTTAAAAATTATATTTTATTTCTTTTTCTATCAGTTTCTGATAAATGTATTTTACGAATACGTAAGAAATTTGGTGTAACCTCTACATACTCATCTTTTTGAATATATTCTAAAGCTTCTTCTAACGAGAATTTAATTGCAGGAACAATTCTTGCTTTATCATCTGCACCCGAAGAACGTACGTTACTTAATTTTTTAGTTTTTGTAATATTTACAGTCATATCGTCTTGTCTTGAATTTTCCCCAATAACCTGACCTTCGTAAATATCCTCTCCTGGATCTACAAAGAATTTACCACGATCCTGTAATTTATCAATAGAATAAGGAATCGCTTGACCTTTTTCCATAGACACTAAAGAGCCATTTTGACGCTCTGGAATGCCACCTTTTAGCGGTTGATATTCTTTAAAACGGTGTGCCATGATCGCCTCACCAGCAGTAGCCGTTAATAACTGGTTACGCAAACCTATAATACCTCTTGAAGGCACCATAAATTCAATAACCATACGGTCACCTTTAGCTTCCATGCTTAACATTTCGCCTTTACGAAGTGTTACTAATTCTACCGCTTTACCACTAACGGCTTCTGGTAAATCGATTGTCATTTCTTCAACAGGCTCACATTTAACACCATCAATTTCTTTAATGATTACTTGAGGCTGTCCAATTTGCAATTCGTAACCTTCACGACGCATGGTTTCAATTAAAACAGATAAGTGTAAAACACCACGACCAAAAACTAAAAATTTATCGGCACTATCGGTTTCTTTAACACGAAGTGCTAAGTTTTTTTCTAATTCTTTTGTTAAACGATCTTTTATGTGGCGCGATGTTACAAACTTTCCATCTTTACCAAAGAAAGGAGAATCGTTAATGGTAAACAACATACTCATGGTTGGCTCATCGATAGCAATCGTTTTCAAACCTTCTGGATTTTCAAAATCGGCAACCGTATCGCCTATTTCAAAACCTTCAAGACCTACAATGGCACATATGTCTCCTGTTTGAACTTCTTCTACTTTAACACGACCTAAACCTTCAAAAATATGAAGCTCTTTAATTTTATTTTTTACAATAGCACCATTACGCTTTACTAAAGAAATGTTTTGTCCAACCTTAAGAGCACCTCTTGTTAAACGACCAATAGCAATTCGTCCTGTAAATGATGAAAAGTCTAATGATGTAATTAACATTTGAGTTGTACCTTGGTCGAACTTAGGCGAAGGTATGTGTTCGATAACCATATCTAATAATGGCTCGATGTTTTCTGTTTGATTTCTCCAGTCGTCACTCATCCAGTTATTTTTAGCCGAACCATAAACGGTAGGGAAATCTAACTGCCACTCTTCTGCTCCTAATTCAAACATTAAATCGAAAACTTTTTCGTGCACCTCTTCTGGAGTACAGTTTTCTTTATCAACTTTATTTACTACCACGCAAGGTTTCAAACCTAAATCAATCGCTTTTTGTAATACGAAACGGGTTTGTGGCATTGGCCCTTCAAAAGCATCTACTAGCAATAAAACACCATCGGCCATATTAAGTACACGCTCTACTTCTCCACCAAAATCGGCGTGACCTGGCGTGTCAATAATATTAATCTTAGTTTCTTTGTATATAACTGAAACGTTTTTAGAAGTAATAGTAATTCCTCTTTCGCGTTCTAAATCGTTATTATCTAGAATTAAATCACCTGTATTTTCGTTTTCTCTGAATAATTGACAGTGATACATAATTTTATCAACCAACGTCGTTTTACCGTGGTCAACGTGTGCAATAATTGCAATGTTTTTAATTTTAGCCATAATAGTGCCTTATTTTAAGCGTGCAAAGGTACACCATATTTTCTTAATTAGTTAATATAATGTTATAATTTAATCTTAAGATAATTTTCAATATCAAATTTCGTTAAATTACTGAATAATAGCAACAAAGAAGTTTAATTCCTGCTTTTGTAAAAATTAAATTAGTAACAAAATCCCCATTTGAAAAATGAAAAATCTTAATAAATATTCTAATACAATCCCATATTTATATTTTATAATCGTATCGGCGTACTGGTTTACCCTTGTTAATAGAACAGAAGGTATTACAGCCTATCCTATTCTGCTATTTGGCATTCCATTTCTTTGGCAAATAATAAAGCCTAACAAAACATTAAATTTTACGTTCGGCATTACCTTTGTTTGTTTGTCTTCTTATTTAATATTCGTTTACCTTTTAGATATTAATGATGTTATAAACTTTATATTCGAATCTAAAAGACTTATTGTTAAAGGCGGATTGTTTGTTTTTGGGAATTTATTAATGGCATTATGGATTATTAAAAATAGTCTAAAAAGAAGCTTTTAATACGTATCTTTGTGGGATAAATTTGAAATTAAAATTGAATGAATCTTCAAGATATCCCAAAGTTAAAACATACACAATCCAATAATTTTTTTCTGCTTTGTGGCCCTTGTGCTATTGAAGGCGAAGAGATGGCTCTACGAATTGCCGAAAAAGTAGTTAACATTACTAATAAATTAGAAATTCCATACATTTTTAAAGGAAGTTTTAAAAAGGCAAACCGCAGTAGAGTTGATAGTTTTACTGGAATTGGCGACGAAAAAGCCCTTAAAATATTAAAAAAAGTTTCAGAAACTTTTGATGTTCCAACGGTAACAGATATTCACGAAATATCGGATGCTGCACTGGCTGCGCAATATGTTGATGTTTTACAAATACCTGCCTTTTTGGTTCGCCAAACAGATTTAGTTGTGGCTGCTGCCGAAACAGGAAAAGTTGTAAACCTTAAAAAAGGACAATTTATGAGTCCGGAAGCCATGAAGCATGCCGTACAAAAAGTAAAAGATTCGGGCAATAACAAAGCTTGGATTACAGACCGAGGCACCATGTTTGGCTATCAAGATATGATTGTAGATTTTAGAGGCATTCCAACCATGCGCCAATACGCTCCAACCATATTAGATGTTACCCACTCTTTACAACAACCAAACCAAAGCACCGGCGTTACCGGAGGCAGACCCAATATGATAGAAACCATTGCGCGTGCTGGAATTGTAAATAATGTTGATGGTTTATTTATAGAAACACATTTCGACCCAGCCAATGCTAAAAGTGATGGCGCTAATATGCTACATTTAGATAATCTAGAAAAATTACTTATCAACTTAGTAGCCATTAGAAAAACAATAAACGCTCTTTAATTTATAACCATAAATGAATTATTACACTTCAAAAGCTATTTGTTTAATAGCTTGTTTCGTTAGTGCCATAACTTTTTCACAAGATTTAAAAACCACAAAATACACAGCCTCAAATAAAGGAAAGTTTTTTGTAAGCTGGGGCGGAAACCGAGAGAATTTCTCTAAATCTAACATACGATTTAAGGGTGAAAATTACGATTTTACTATTAAAGATGCTACTGCCAGAGACAAACGAAAAGGTTGGCACATCGATTATATTAACCCCACTCGAATTACCATACCACAAACTAACGTAAAAGTAGGATATTTTATCTCTAATAAATACACTGTTTCTTTGGGAATAGACCATATGAAATATGTTATGCAACGTAACAAAACCAGAACCTTAAACGGAAACATTAATTTACCAGCTTCTGAAGCGGGATCCATTTATAACGGCACTTATAATAATCAAGATTTTATGGTTTCTGAAGATTTTTTGATGTTTGAACACACAAACGGATTGAATTACGTGTATGCTGAGTTTTCTAGATACGACGATATTTCAAATTTGTTTAATTTACCTAACATCGATAAGTTTCAAATTAATATCACAGAAGGGGTGGCCAGCGGTATTTTATATCCAAAAACAAATACAACCTTCATGCAAAAAGAGCGATACGACGAATTTCATTTAGCTGGTTTTGGAATGTCTCTTCATGCTGGATTAAATTTAACGTTTTACAAACATTTCTTTTTACAACTCGACTTGAAAGGTGGCTATATAGACATGCCCGATATTAGAACAACCAGTGATATTGCAGAAAGTGCCTCTCAACATTTTACTTATTTAGAACGTGTTATAGCTTTTGGTGGCATTTTTAATATTTAATTCTGTCTATTATAAATATTAAAAGGCATTGTATTTACAATGCCTTTTTGTTTTACTTAATTATTGAATTTCGCATAAAAATTATAAAACCACCTTTTAAAGGTGTTTTTATATTCTATATAAATACGAGTTTACTCATTTAAAAACATCATTAAACCTGAAAAATCGCCATACCCCTGTTGTATAGCAATTTTACCATTTTCGTCAAAATCGAAAGATTCATAAATTCTAAGCACTCCAGACTTGGCTTCGGTTGAATCTGTTGCTGGTAAAGTTACTTTCCATGCACCATAATAACGCACCGAACCATCTGGTAATTTTGTTTCAGCGTTTACACCTGGTAAAAACACCGGTGGATTGGTTAACAATTCGAAATCGTATTTATCTAAAAATGCTTTGTCTTTCATCTTGGTATCTTCACTCTGAATCATTACAGAATCGACCTCGGCACCAAAATAGGTGTTGTAAGCAATGGCATTGTCGGCATAAATAGAATAATCGGGGGTTTCGTTCTGCCAATCTAGCATAGATTTTAAAGCTGTTTCTGAATTTTTAATAAATAATTCATTAGCTGAATTGTCTGGTGCTTCTTTACATCCTATAAATAATAAAGCCAAGCACAACATGGTACAAGTAATTTTCATATTAATTTAAATTATGGTTAGTATTAACTTACAATATAGGTATATTTATTTGAAAATGAAACAATTACACACAAAATTATAATATTCATCATTGAACCTAATTACCTTGAAAGATGTATTGGTATTAAAAAGTTGGTGGTTAGCTGTAAACTTTAATAAATTGATATTTACATAACTCCTTTTGTTTAATAATTAAAACGACTGCCAATGGTTTGCTTTGGTATAAATTTTGTAGTTAAGTTGATAGTTTTCTATTGAATTGCAAAGTTTTTGATACCTTTGCAGCCGCGTTAAGGATGGAGGCATTGTTGGAGCTCTTTTTTGTTTTTCTCAAAAAAAGCGACTGCCGAGAGCCTGACCCGATAGGGTAACGCTAAAATAGAGATATTACGTTTTCAATTTATAAGATTCCTGCCTTGGCAGAAATACATGGGGTCGACTGGTTTTGACAGCGAGATTAATTGAACGGTAAGCACGTCGTGTAAGGACTTTGATACACGTAAAAGGCTAAGTCAAACTTTAAACGGCGAGAATAACTACGCTTTAGCTGCTTAATCTGAATTTACAGTAAGATAAGCCTCGGCACACAAGGTGTGCGAGCTAAATGTCTCCAGAAAGCCTTGGTTAACGGCGTTCTTTTTTGAGGCATCGTAAATGTTAACATAGATGGAGTAGCGCTTTGATGCTCTTTCGAAACTTAAAAAGATAAGTTATAAATAGGTTGTCTTTAACCAGTTTATAATCGAAAACACAAGAAAAGAATAAACGTGTAGAAAGCCCTTTGGTTACTTGTTTGGACGAGAGTTCGATTCTCTCCGACTCCACAATAATAAGCCTCAATTATTTTAAAATAATTGAGGCTTTAATTTATAAATTATATTTAATCGTGATATGACTGTTTTTAAGGTTTAACAAATTACACAATGACTTTAGATAACTTACCAGGAACATACAAGGTAATTGGCAGCAACCAGGATGCCGACTCGTATAACTACAAAGGCATTTTGTCGCTTTCGTTGGATAGGAACAAACGTGTTATTGCTAAATGGTTAATTAATAATACCCAAGAGCAGTTTGGAACGGGTTTCTTTAAAGACAATATCTTGGTAATAAATTTCTATTATAAAGGTGAAAACGACACAACGTTTAAAGGTGTGGTGGTTTACCGTTGTTTATCTAACGATGTTTTAGATGGCTTTTGGTCTGAAAAACATGGCGACCCGAATTTTTTAGGTAAAGAACGCTGTTTTAGAAATTCTGACCCATCGAATACTATTAATTAGTTTAATTTTTCAAACTTTTTATTGCTTAAACAACAAAGCCCAAATAAATAATTTATTTGGGCTTTGTTTATTTGCTATCTATAAAATTTAACTCGATTTTTGTTGTTCTTTACGTTTAGCCAGAAGCATTAACTCATGCTGAATTTCTTCTTGTCGTTTCTTGAATTTCTCTACTTTTTCTAATCTTTCTTGCTCTCGTTTTTCTATGGCTTCTTGCCTAAGTTTTTCGACCTCTAATTCAAGTTTTAATCTTTTTTTCTCTCTTTGTTTTTCAAAAAAAACAGATAAATAAGCATAACCATACATGCTCATAAACAATAACACCAGAATACCTAAAATAACGAAACCATTTTTCATAAGACTTTAATAAAAGTTTATATTCATCCTTTTAAAAGTTTAATTTTCACTTAAACCATTAAACTTTACATAAAGATAAAAAAAAGGCTAGTTATGTAAGAATAAAAAAGTTAAAGCGCCCAAAAATTAGTTAAAATTAAAAAGTATAATTTTTACAATCGACTAACAACCTTTTTTAAGGTTTATTTTTCAATTGCTAGGTTATGAGCTTCCCATTCTAAAATGCCACCATCGAGATTATAAATTTCTAAAAAACCTGCTTCATGCATTAGTTGAGCCCCTTTAGAACTTCGCTTTCCAGAACGGCAATAAACATAAACAGGTTTGCTTTTATCTAAAAGCTCAATATCGCTAACAAAGGTTTCAGACATAACATTTATATTTTTTGCTTTTGGCAAATGATAGGCGTTAAACTCTTCTGGCGTTCTAACATCTATAAGTTGAATGGAATCGCTATCCTTTAAAAGGCCATCAAATTTAGTTACCGAGACAGTTATTATACCTTCTTGCGCTGAAAGATCTTTACAGCAAAGCAAAGTGAAATTTAAAGAACATAATATGACTAGAAATACATTTCGCATGGGACTATTCTTTTTCAACAACATCACCCGTCCATTGCATCATGCCGCCTTCTAAATTATACGTGTTTTCAAAACCTAATTGATTCATAATAGAACAGGCTTGTCCGCTTCTATTTCCCGAACGGCAATACACATAGTAATTTTTAGATTTATCTAACTCTTCTACAGCATAAATAAAACCTTGACCTTTAAAAATATCTATATGAATGGCATTGGGTATAATACCCTCTGCAACCTCAGCATCGGTTCTTACATCTAATACTACAGCATTATCATCGCTTGCTAATTGCGAAGCCCATTCTTCTTGTGTTAAATCTTCCATTGTTTTTATTATTTATTGATACAAAATTAGCATTTATAATATTTATAGACGAAAAAAAATCTAAAGTTTACACCTTAGATTTTTTTCAAAATTTTATCGCAAACTAATGTGTTAAACTTTTATAGAACAACCAATCGCCTTGGTTTCTGTTTGCTCTATTTGTTTTCTTTCTAAAAGGGCATCAACCGCATTTTCAACATACTTTGTTTTAACCGCTGTTGGGTCTTGATAATTATCATCGATAGCTCCAATGTATTTCACTTCAAATCCTTTTTTTGTGTTTTCTAATAAAAAAACATGTGGTGTTTTTGTGGCGCCATATTTTGGAAACACATCCTGACTTTCATCTATTAAATAAGGAAAAGTAAAGCCTTTACTTGCTGCACGTTCTTGCATGGCTTGTAAATTATCACCTGGTTTTATGCTTGTATTGTTGGGCATTATGGCAACTACTGGAAAGCCTTTTTTAGCATATTTCTTATCTAAATCGATAATTCTATCTTCGTAAGCAACTGCAAAAGGACAAGTATTACATGTAAATACAACAATTACACCTTTAGATTTTTTATAGTCTGTAAGCGATACTGTTTTGCCATCGATATTTTTTAAAGAAAAATTTTCGGCGATATCGCCTATTTTGTAGCCTTCATTTATTGTTTTATTTGCTACCGTAAATGCACTAATGCATAAAACAATACAAGCTGCTGAAATAATTTGAAATGTTTTTTTCATAATAATTTATTTAATAAAATGTTTCAATTCTTTTTCTAATGTTTCAAACGTAAAAGATTGCTCAAAAAACGTTTGTTTGTTATTTTTATAAATGAGTGTTGCTGGAATAGAGCCCGACCAGTTGGGATTTACTTTGGGAATCCAAGTATCCATATCGACATCATTTAAAGCTACAATCTTACTTTTTAAATCATGCTCCTCTATAAAAGGAATTAACTTGGTATTGTATTGGTTAGGAAAATCTAAACTTACCAGAATAACTTCAAGATTTTCGTTTTGGTATTTATGTAGTAACGCTTCAAAAGCAGGGAGTTCTTTAACACAGGGCGCACACCAAGTTGCCCAAAAGTTTAAAATATATACGGTATCGTCTTTTCTATTTAAAAACTTTTTAAATCCTTCAAAGTCGTATACCTCTAAATTAAAATCGGTCGTACTGGTATTATCAATACTTTTTTCATCTAGTAGGGCCGTTTTAGTGTTTTCGTTTTTACAACCATACATTAAAAACAACAAACTAAGCAATAAAGCATACTTCATCTTTCCTATTATAATTTCTTTCATTATTATTAAAAATTCAATTTACCTATAAATTTAATTAATACTTTATAGTTAACCTTTAGTTTAACAATCTTTTAAATAAAAATCAAATAAAAACATTGTGTAATTATATTTACATGTTTATATTTGAACAACAAAAAATTAAGACACATTGAAAACAATTTTAAATAATACTTGGTGGTGGAGCTTTTCAAACTTACGTTCGTGAAGTAAACCTTGTATATTTAAAAATTAAAATATCATAAAAAGGCTTGTCATTCACGACAAGCCTTTTTTTTAATAACAAAAACTGAACAAATTCAGAACAATGACTAAGTACAATTTACATACATATTACAAAAGAATCCTTGCAGACACCATCACACCGGTGGCTGTTTATTATAAAATTAGAGACAAATACCCAAACAGTATTTTGCTTGAAAGTGGCGACTACCACAGAAATCACAAAAACTTTTCGTACATCTGTTTCAACCCCATTGCATCCATAAAAGTTGAAAACGAAAAAATAACACAAACCTTTCCCGATGGCAGTACAACCAACGTAGCAATCGATAAAGACATTAATGTTGCCGAAGAAATTCACAAATTCACAAAACGTTTTAATGTAAGTTCAGACCAAGAATTTAAATTTATAAATAATGGTATTTTTGGTTACACGGCTTACGACGCGGTTAAATATTTCGAAGATGTCGAAATAAGTAAAAAAGACGATTCTATTGAAATCCCAGAAGTTTACTACTCGGTTTACCAAAATATTATTGCTGTAAATCACTTTAAAAACGAAGCTTATATTTTTGCACATTGCTACGAAGGCACCGAAAATAATATTCACGAGGTAGACGATTTAATAAACGTAAAAGCATTTGCCGAGTACAATTTCAAAACAAACGGCGACATTACATCAAATGCAACCGACGAAGAATTCCGTGAGCAAGTAGAACGCGCCAAAAAACACTGTGCCCGAGGCGATGTATTTCAACTGGTTTTATCGCGCCGCTTTTCGCAACAATTTAAAGGCGACGATTTTAATGTGTACCGCGCCTTACGTAGCATAAACCCATCGCCATACCTATTTTATTTCGACTACGGAAGCTTCAAAATTTTTGGTAGCTCTCCCGAAGCACAACTAATAGTTTCTAATGGTATGGCAGAAATTCACCCCATTGCAGGAACATTTAAACGTACTGGCGATGATATGCTCGATGCCGAATTAGCCGAGAAACTAAAAAAAGACGATAAAGAAAACGCCGAACATGTCATGCTAGTCGATTTGGCTCGCAACGATTTAAGTCGCCATGGCAGCCAGGTGGTCGTAAACACCTACCGCGAAGTTCAGTTTTTCTCGCACGTTATCCACTTGGTAAGCAAAGTTACAGGGCTAAAACATAAAAACACCTCAACCATGCAGGTTGTGGCAGACACCTTTCCCGCAGGCACATTAAGTGGCGCACCAAAACACCGCGCCATGCAACTTATAGAGCAGTACGAAAAAACCAGCCGCTCCTACTATGGCGGCGCCATTGGTTTTATGGATTTCGAGGGCAATTTTAACCACGCCATCATGATACGTACCTTCCTAAGTAAAGATTACAAACTAAACTGGCAAGCCGGCGCAGGTATGGTATCCAAATCCAATGCCGAAAGCGAATTACAAGAAGTTTATAACAAATTAGGCGCCTTAACAAAAGCAATAACCTTGGCAGAAGATATTTAAAATAAAGGCGTTACCACAAGGGTCGGGCTTTAGCCAGTCGCTCTCTGCGAGGAGCTCCAACAAAGGCTCAATCCCTAACGCACCAAAAAACAAGCTTTTTAAAAACGAAGCAAAAACAAGAAAATATTAGTGTATTCGTTGCACAAAAAATAAAGAAATGAAAAAAATATTAGTTATCGACAATTACGACAGTTTCACATACAATCTGGTACATTATCTGGAAGATTTAAATTGCGAGGTAACCGTTTACAGAAACGACAAACTAACATTAGACGATGTAAAACCCTTCGATAAAATAGTCCTCTCTCCCGGGCCAGGTATTCCAGACGAAGCAGGTTTATTAAAAGCAATTATTAAAACCTATGCACCAACAAAAAGTATTTTAGGCGTGTGTTTAGGGCAACAAGCCATTGGCGAAGTTTTTGGGGGTTCTCTAATAAATTTAGAAGATGTGTACCATGGCGTAGCCACCAACGTTACTATTTGTGTAGACGACGAGCCACTTTTTAAAAACATGGATAAAAACATAGAAGTGGGGCGTTACCACTCTTGGGTAGTAAGCCCAGATTTACCAGAAAGTCTGGAAGCCACATCGTTTGATGTTAACGGACAAGTTATGTCTTTAAGACATAAAGTTTACGATGTTAGAGGCGTTCAATACCACCCAGAATCGGTTTTAACACCCAACGGAAAACAAATACTAAAAAACTGGATAGAAAGTTAAAATGAAAGATTTATTAAACAGACTCATAAACCACGAAACCTTATCTAGCGAAGAGGCTAAACAAGTTTTGGTAAACATATCCAATGGACTTTACAACCAAAGTCAAATGGTATGTTTCTTAAGTGTTTTTATGATGCGAAACATAACCATCGAAGAATTACGTGGCTTTAGAGATGCCTTGTTAGAACTTTGTATACCAATAAACCTAAGCGAGTTTAACGCTATAGACATTGTTGGTACGGGTGGCGATGGTAAAAACACATTCAACATCTCAACGCTGGCGTCGTTTATAACGGCAGGCGCTGGTGTTCACGTGTCCAAACATGGTAATTATGGCGTGTCTTCAACCTCTGGTTCATCAAATGTTATGGAACATTTAGGGGTAAAATTCTCTAATAACGAAGATTTTTTAAAAACCTGTATGGATAAAGCTGGCATCTGTATTTTACACGCACCTTTATTTCATCCAGCCATGAAACATGTAGCTCCTATTCGTAAAGAACTTGGTGTTAAAACCTTTTTTAATATGCTAGGGCCTATGGTAAACCCTTCGTTTCCTAAAAACCAATTGCTGGGCGTTTTTAATTTAGAATTGTTGCGCTTGTATAGTTTTTTATATCAAAATACCGATACCAACTATAATATTGTTTATGCCCTTGATGGTTACGATGAAATTTCGCTAACAGGAAAAGCCAAAATAGTTTCTAACCACACCGAAACCTTATTTTCTCCAGAAGATTTGGGCCTTTCAAAAGTAAAACAAGAGGCTATTTTTGGTGGCAACTCCATTAAAGATGCTGCAACCATATTTACAAATATAATTAATGGCCAAGGTACAGAAGCCCAAAATAATGTTGTTTGTACCAACGCCGGATTAGCCATAGCAACCGTAAAACAAGTTTCACATCAAGAGGGGTTTGAAATGGCCAAAGAATCTTTGTTTTCTGGAAAAGCAAAAGCCAGTTTAAACACACTCATTCAATTAAGTAAATAGATTATTTTTATCCGTAAAATGAACATATTAGATAAAATAGTAGCCGATAAACGTGTTGAAGTTAATTTAAGAAAATCGTTAATACTTACAAATCAACTGGAACAATCTGTTTTATTCGAAAGAGAAACCATCTCTTTGGCTAACAAATTAAAAAACAGTAGCACAGGCATTATAGCAGAACACAAAAGGCGTTCCCCTTCTAAATCTGTTATAAATCAATCGCTAAACGTTCAAGATGTTGCCACCGGATACGAACAAGCAGGTGTTTGTGGTATGTCGGTTTTAACCGATGCTAAATACTTTGGTGGTTCGTTAGACGATTTACTAACGGCTCGAGCGAGTTGTAACTTACCACTTTTACGTAAAGAATTTATTATAGATGAATACCAATTACTGGAAGCGCGTGCTTACGGTGCCGATGTTATTTTGCTAATCGCTGCGATTTTAACAAGAGAAGAAATTAAGCGTTTTTCAGAGTTTGCGAAAAGCTTACATTTAGATGTCTTGTTAGAAGTTCACAACGAAGAAGAATTACAAAAATCCATCATGCCCAGTTTAGACATGTTAGGCGTTAATAACAGAAACCTAAAAACCTTCGATGTTAGTCTGGAAACCAGCAAAATTTTAAGCACACAAATACCAGACGATTTTGTAAAAGTATCAGAAAGTGGTATTAGCAACGTTGAAGCCATAAAAGAATTAAAACCCTACGGTTATCAAGGTTTTTTAATAGGTGAAAACTTCATGAAAACAAATGATGCCGGCAAAAGTGCAATGCAATTTATAAAAGATTTAGAAGCATGAAACTCAAAATTTGCGGCATGAAATATCCAGACAATATAGAACAGGTTGCAGCACTGCAGCCAGACTATTTGGGCTTCATATTTTATGAAAAATCGGCAAGATGTTTCAATACAAACATCCCCGAAATTTCAAATGCCATAAAAAAAGTCGGTGTTTTTGTAAACGAAGATTTAGACATCGTTATTAAAAACATTCAAAAACATCAACTAAATGCGGTGCAATTACATGGCGAAGAATCTCCCGATTATTGCAAAACGCTTCAAAATAAAAACATAGAAATCATTAAAGTTTTCTCTATTAAAGACACCTTTAATTTTGAAACTTTAAAACCATACGAATCGGTTTGCGATTATTATTTATTTGATACCAAAGGAAAATTACCTGGAGGCAATGGTTATACTTTCGATTGGAATGTTTTAAATAAGTATCCATCAACAAAACCATTCTTTTTAAGTGGCGGTATTGGTATTAATGAAATTGAAGCCATTAAAAAATTTAAAAACAATCCGGCATCAAAATACTGTTATGCTTTAGATGTAAACAGTAAATTTGAAACAGCTCCCGGACTAAAAAACATAGAACTATTAACAGAGTTTATAAATAAACTGAGTAATAAAACCATGAATTACAACGTAAACGAAAAAGGGTATTATGGAGAATTTGGAGGTGCATACATCCCAGAAATGCTCTATCCAAATGTAGAAGAATTACGCCAGAAATATTTAGAAGTTATGGCCGAACCCGACTTTAAAAAGGAATTCGACCAACTTTTAAAAGACTACGTAGGGCGCCCCTCGCCATTGTATTTTGCTAAACGTCTTTCAGAAAAATACAATACCAAAATATATTTAAAACGCGAAGATTTAAATCATACTGGAGCGCATAAAATAAACAATACCATTGGCCAAATTTTAATGGCAAAACGTTTAGGCAAAACCCGAATCATTGCCGAAACTGGCGCCGGACAACATGGTGTTGCAACGGCTACGGTTTGTGCTTTAATGGGCTTAGAGTGTATTGTATACATGGGCGAAATTGATATTGCAAGGCAAGCACCAAACGTAGCAAGAATGAAAATGCTTGGTGCGACAGTAGTTCCTGCAAAATCAGGAAGTCGCACTCTTAAAGACGCCACCAACGAAGCCATTCGCGATTGGATTAACAACCCTGTTAACACGCATTATATTATAGGATCGGCTATTGGTCCGCACCCATACCCAGACATGGTAACACGTTTTCAGGCTGTAATTTCAGAAGAAATAAAATGGCAGTTAAAAGAACAAGAAGGTCGTGAGAATCCCGATTATGTAGTAGCTTGTATTGGTGGTGGTAGTAACGCAGCCGGAACCTATTACCATTTTCTTCACGAACCAGAAGTTGGTATTATAGCTGTAGAAGCCGCAGGTTTAGGTGTCGATTCTGGCGAAAGTGCTGCAACCTCTGTACTTGGTAAAGAAGGCATTATCCACGGTTGTAAAACTTTATTAATGCAAACAACCGACGGACAAATAACCGAGCCCTACTCTATTTCGGCTGGGTTAGATTATCCAGGTGTAGGTCCTATGCATGCGCATTTATCTAAAACAGGTCGTGCCGAATTTATGTCTATAACCGATAGCGATGCTATGGAAGCTGGTTTGGAACTTTCAAAATTAGAAGGCATCATTCCTGCAATCGAAACCTCGCATGCACTAGCCATTTTCAACCATAAAACATTTAAACCAAACGATGTGGTGGTAGTGAGTTTGTCTGGTCGTGGCGATAAAGATTTAAATACTTATATCGATTATTTTAAACTCTAAATTTTATTTTTTCATTTCCGCGTAGGCGGAAATCTCAAAATTTAATGATGGATGTGCATTATGTTTACATATTAACAAATAAAAACCACACCGTTTTATACGTTGGTCGAACAAAACAATTAAAAACAAGAATATCCCAACATAAAAACAATAGTCTTAAAACATTTACAGGAAAATATAATGTTGATAAGCTAGTCTATTTTGAAACGACCAAATATGTTAATAATTCAATCAAAAGAGAAAGGCAAATAAAAAAGTGGAATCGTGAATGGAAGATTAATTTAATTAACGGATTAAACCCTGATTGGAAAGATCTTACTGAATATATTTAAAAAATAATAAAAGATTCCCTCCTTCGAGGGAATGAAAAAATTTTATTTAGAATGAACAGAATAAACCAAAAATTACAAGAAAATAAAAAATTACTATCCATATACTTTACAGCTGGTTACCCAAGCTTAAACGACACGCTTACAATCATTCAAAATCTGGAAAAAAGCGGTGTAGATATGATAGAAATTGGCTTGCCTTTTAGCGATCCGTTGGCCGATGGCCCTACCATTCAAGAGAGTTCTACAGCAGCTTTAAAAAATGGCATGACCACAGAAACCCTTTTCAATCAATTAAAAGATGTTAGAAAAACAGTGACTATTCCTTTAATAATTATGGGATATTTTAACCCCATGCTTCAATATGGTGTAGAAGCTTTTTGTAAAAAATGTCAAGAAATTGGTATTGACGGGTTAATTATCCCCGATTTACCTGTCGATGTTTATAACGACCAATACAAAGCTATTTTTGAAAAATATGGCTTAATAAACGTGTTTTTAATTACGCCGCAAACATCTGTTGAACGTATCAATTTTATAGATTCTATTTCAAACGGATTTATTTACATGGTAAGTAGCGCCAGTGTAACAGGTAGCCAATCGGGGTTTGGAGACGACCAAACAGCATATTTTGAACGTATATCTCATATGAATCTTAAAAACCCTCAGATTATAGGTTTTGGTATTAATGATAACGAAACGTTTGTTCAAGCAACTAAATATGCCAAAGGTGCTATTATTGGAAGTGCTTTTATAAAATTCCTAACAAATAATTCTGTAGATAAAATAGATTCCTTCGTTACATCTATAATTTAATCTTTAATTCCTTTCATCATGAAAAAACATTTAAATGCCATTGTTTTTGCTTTAGCTATCGTTATCGCATCTGTTATTCTGGGCCATGCGGTTATTAACAGAAACAAAAAAGTTGGAACCATTACGGTTACGGGATTGGGAGAAACAAATTTTTCATCAGACTTAATTGTTTGGGAAGCCAAATTTTCGCAGGTAAACAAAGATTTACAACAGGCTTATTTAGATTTGAAAAATGATAAAGATATCATTTCAGAATATTTCAAATCGAAAGGATTAGATGAAAATGTTATTGTTTTTAGTGCGGTTGAAACGAGTAAAAACATGAAACAAAATTACAGCTCGGAAGGCAAATACATGGGGCAGGAATTTACAGATTACACCCTAAGTCAAACCGTTCAAATAAAATCAAAAGAAGTTGAAAAGGTTGAAAAAATCTCCAGAGAAGTTACAGAACTTTTAAACAAAGGCATTCAACTTTACTCGATGGCTCCAAGATATTACTACACAAAACTTGAAGATTTAAAAATAGAAATGGTATCCAGAGCTACCGAAAATGCGCGTTTACGTGCAAAAAGTATTTCAGAAAATTCGGGAGCTGTTATAGGCGATTTGTCTTCTGCTCAAATGGGGATATTTCAAATCACCGGACAAAACTCTAACGAAGATTATTCTTGGGGTGGCGCTTACAACACTTCATCAAAAGAAAAAACAGCTTCAATTACCATGAAATTAACTTATTTGGTAAAATAAATTAGTAGTTTTCATAATCACCGGAGTCAAATAATTTTGAATTTCTGCTGAAATCTTTTATATTAAAAACTTCCAAAAACATAAAAATTGCACATGAAAGAAATTGAAAATATCGAGTTGACCTATTTAAGCTTAAACGATTATGAAGAGTTAAAACAAGCCATGATCGCCTCTTATACCACGATGCCAGATGCCTATTGGAGAGAGCATCAAATAAAAACATTAATTGATGAGTTTCCAGACGGCCAAGTGGTTATAAAAGTAAATAATCAAATTGCGGGTTGCGCCTTATCCATTATAGTCGATTACGATAAATTTGACGATTTTCACACGTACAAAGAAATAACAGGTAATTATACTTTTAGTACCCATACCAACGACGGCGATGTTATTTATGGTATTGAAGTTTTTATAAAACCCGAGTTTCGTGGCTTACGTTTGGGCAGACGCCTTTACGATTACAGAAAAGAACTTTGCGAACGTTTAAATTTAAAAGGCTTAGCCTTTGGAGGACGCATACCTAACTATAAAAATTACGCCGATAAATTATCGCCCAAAGAATACATAGATAGGGTTAAAAGTAAAGAAATACACGACCCGGTATTAAACTTTCAAATTTCAAACGACTTTCATCCCACTCGAATTTTGAAAAATTATTTAGAAGGTGATGCCGATTCGCAAGATTATGCGGTACTTTTAGAATGGGATAATATTTACTACGAAAAAGTAAACAAAAAAGCGACTACCATAAAAAAAATAGTACGCTTAGGGTTAATTCAATGGCAAATGCGTTTGTATACCGATTTAGATGAACTTATGCAACAAGCCGAATTTTTCGTAGATGCCGTTTCTGGTTACCGTAGCGATTTTGCTTTGTTTCCCGAGTTTTTCAATGCGCCTTTAATGGCCGATAAAAATCATTTATCGACGCCTGAAGCGATTCGTGAATTAGCAAAACACACCGCCGAAATAGCGAAACGCTTTTCAAAATTAGCCATCTCTTACAACATAAATATTATCACAGGAAGCATGCCCGAAATGGTTGGCGACAAGCTTTATAATGTGGGATATTTATGCCGTCGCGATGGTAGTATGGAACGTTACGAAAAACTACACGTAACACCCGATGAAGCGAAAGTTTGGGGTATGGTTGGCGGAAACAAACTGGAAGCTTTCGACACCGACTGTGGTAAAATTGGTGTTTTAATTTGTTACGATTCTGAATTTCCAGAACTAAGCCGCTTGTTAGCCGATGAAGGTATGGATATTTTATTTGTTCCCTTTCTTACCGATACTCAAAACGGCTTCTCAAGAGTACGCCATTGTGCACAAGCACGAGCTATAGAAAACGAATGCTACGTAGCCATAGCTGGTAGTGTTGGTAACTTACCAAAAGTTCAAAACATGGACATTCAATTTGCGCAATCTATGGTGTTTACCCCTTGCGATTTTGCTTTTCCAACCAACGGCGTTAAAGCCGAAGCCACACAAAACACCGAAATGATTTTAATTGCCGATGTCGATATCGATTTACTGCGAGAACTGAATCAATTTGGTAGTGTGAAGAATTTAAAAGACAGACGCAAAGATATTTTCGAACTTAGAAAACGTTAATGTTTCAAGAAAATCCATGGAATTACTAAAAAACTGGAAACTTATTTTACTGCTTTGCCTTACGCTAGGTCTAGCACCATTTAAACCAGAACCCCATATTGTTGGTAAATTACGATGGATTGCCGGCGGCGCAAAAGGAATGACCGCCATGGATTGGTTCGATACCTTGCTGCATGGATTGCCATTTCTTTTATTAATTGTAATAATTATTTTAAAAATATTTAAAAAATAATGCCTTTAAACATTGTTTTAATCGAACCCGAAATACCTAATAACACAGGGAATATTGGCAGATTAAGTTTGGCTTCTGGGTCGCGTTTACATTTAGTAAAACCTTTTGGTTTCGAAATTGACGATACGCGCTTAAAACGAGCTGGATTAGATTATTGGAAACACCTAGAAGTGATTTATTATGATAATATAGAAGCATTTTTCAGTATAAACAAAGACAAAAAAATGGCATTTCTTTCCAGCCATGGCACAAAAAACCATTGGGATATACCTTTTGAAGATGATATGTTTTTGGTTTTTGGCAAAGAATCGGTGGGGTTACCAAAATCACTCACAGAAAAACATGCGAATCAACTTTATAAAATTCCTTTATACAGCGAACATGTTAGAAGCTTAAATTTAGCAAATGCCGTTGCCATTGTTGTTTATGAAGGTATTAAAAGTCTGTAAATAATTTTAAACGAATACGTTAAACCTTTCATTAATTAAATAGTCTTAGAGTAAATAAAAACAATTTAAAAACAACTCTAATAAATAAGAACATGAAAGTATCACCATTAAAATTAATTGCATTTGCTTTAGTATCGTTCGCTTTTTCTCAAACAGCTATGGCACAAGACGACCAGAAAAAGCCAGATCCGGAAAAAATGTTTAAACGTTTAGACGCTAACAAAGACGGAAACATAAGCTTAGAAGAGTTTAAAAACAAAAAGCGAAAAAGAGAAATTCCTGTTGAAAAACTAGAAGCTATGTATTCTAAAATGGATGCAGATTCTAATGGTTCTGTAACCATGGAAGAATTTAAATTAGGATTAGCGAAAGGAAAAGACAAAGTTAAAGCTATGAAAAAGAAAAAAGCTGAGACTGAAGATATGGAAGAAGAAAATTAAATTTAAAAAGGCTCTAATAAATTATTAGGACACTATCCCGTAAAGTGTGTAAGTTAAAAATCGAGGGTTTAACTTTTTTAAAGTTGAACCCTTTTTTCAAATATAGTTAAAAACTGGTTTAAAATAATGCCCCAGTTCCTAATAGGCATCGACCATTTTTTGGTAGCCTCTCTAAGGGCTAAAAAAGTGGACTTCATAACAGCTTCATCTGTTGGGAATGAGAGCTTGTTTTTAGTGTATTTTCTGATTTTTCCATTAAGGTTTTCAATAAGGTTCGTAGTGTAAATGATTTTTCTAATTTCTAAAGGAAATTCATAGAAAGCGGTAAGTTCTTCCCAGTTATCTCTCCAGCTTTTAATAGCGTAAGAGTACTTGTGTTCCCATTTCTGAGCAAAGTCTTCTAGGGCGGCTTTTGCTGCACTTTTGGTGGGTGCATCGTAGATGCTTTTCATGTCCTTTGTAAATTCTTTCTTGTCTTTCCAAACAACATACCGACAAGCATTACGAATCTGGTGTACCACGCAGATTTGGGTTTTAGATTCAGGAAAAACGTTTTTAATGGTGTCGGTAAAACCGTTAAGATTATCTGTGGCCGTGATAAGCAAATCCTGAACGCCTCTGGCTTTCATATCGGTTAGTACACTCATCCAAAAGGCTGCCGATTCATTCTTCCCCAACCAAAGCCCTAAGACTTCCTTTTTACCATCTCTACGCAGTCCTACGGCGATGTACATGGTTTTGTTAATGACTTTGGAGTTCTCCCGAACCTTAAATACGATGCCATCCATCCAAGTAATTAAATATACGGGCTCCAGAGGTCTGTTTTGCCAAGCAACAATATCATTGGTAACTTTATCTGTGATACGTGATATGGTAGATGTGGATACATCAAAATCGTAAACTTCTCGGATTTGCTCTTCAATATCAGAATTACTCATACCCTTGGCATAAAGGCTGATAATGACGTTTTCTATGCCATCAACCATGTTAGTGCGTTTAGGAACCAGCATAGGGTTAAAAGAAGCGTCCCGGTCTCTGGGAACTTTAATATTAGTCTCTCCTAAAGCTGTTTTTATCTTTTTAGACCCATAGCCGTTACGGGTATTGCTATTATCGGATTGCTGATGCTTCTCATAGTCTAAATGAGCATCAAGTTCCCCTTCTAGCATCTTTTCAATACCTCGCTTTTGAATGGATTTTAGAAAGGAGGTCAGTTCGTCTCCTGTTTTAAACTGTTTTAAAAAATCGTCGTTTAGAAAATCTTCTTTCTTCATAAGTGTGTAAATTTTAAAATTAAACAAAAAAATATCGAGGGTTGCAACCCTCGATATTTTTAACTTTACACACTTTGTGAGATACTACCATTATTAGAGCCTTTTTTCTTATTTATTGGTTTTATTTTTTAGCATTTTTAAATACAAAGCCTCAACTTTTGCTCTTGCCCAAGGGGTTCTTCGTAAAAATTTCAAACTAGATTTGATAGTAGGATTGCTATTAAAACAATTAATTTTAACCGCATACCCCATATATTCCCAACCGTAATGTGCGACCAAATCGTTTAAAATTTGTTCCAGCTTAATACCATGTAACGGATTATTAGGTTGCAATTCCATCTTAAAAATTTCTAATTTCTTCTATCGCTTCTTCGGCTATCGTTATTTCGGTTAGGCCTTCTGGCGCTATCTTTCTTTTGAGTTGAACTACTACTAGTAGACCTATCATTATTTCTAGGTCTGTTGTTTCTAGCACCACGCTGTTGCATTTTTTCTGGCTCGGTTGATGCGTTTGGATCTGGTTCGAAACCTTCTAAGATATCGACTGGAATTTTAATTCCCACCAACTTTTCAATATCTCTTAAAAACGTAGTTTCATCGGCGCTTACCAAAGAAATGGCTTCGCCACTAGCTCCTGCTCTACCTGTTCTACCAATTCTATGCACATAATCTTCAGAAATGTTAGGCAATTCAAAATTAATAACATGCGGCAGTAAAGGTATATCTAAACCACGAGCTGCAATATCGGTCGCTACTAAAACGCGAACGGCTCCAGATTTGAATCCGCTTAAAGCCTTTGTTCGTGCACCCTGACTTTTATTTCCATGAATGGCAGCTGCTGTAATGCCCGCTTTTACCATTTTTTCGCAAAGCTTATTAGCACCATGTTTTGTTCGGGTAAAGACTAAAACTTGTTTCCAATTACCATCTGAAATTAACTTAATAATTAGGTTCGTTTTCAGGCCTTTGGCGACACGATATACTTTTTGAGAAATAGCATCGACCGTTGTGTTTTCGGGAGTTGCTTCAACTTGTACCGAATGGTTTAAAATACCATGCGCCAACTTTTTAATATCTGGTGAAAACGTAGCCGAAAACATTAAATTCTGACGTTTCTCTGGCATTAATTTTATAACACGTTGAATGTCGCGTAAAAACCCCATATCTAGCATACGGTCGGCTTCATCTAAAACAAAAATTTCTACCCGTTTTAACGATATTAATCCTTGGGTTTCTAAATCTAATAAACGCCCTGGTGTTGCTACTAAAACATCTATACCCTGACGGATGGTTGCTGCTTGTGGTTTCTGATTAACACCACCAAAAATAACAGCACTTCGCAAATTTAAAAACTCGCTATATTCTTTAACATTGGCATATACTTGCGCCGCCAATTCTCGTGTTGGAGTTAAAATTAAAGCACGAATTGGTCTGAATTTCTCTTTAGGATTTTCAGATAATAAATGTAATAATGGCAATGTAAAACCAGCGGTTTTTCCTGTGCCTGTTTGTGCCGAAGCTAAAACATCTTTTCCTTGTAATACTGCTGGAATGGCTTTTTGTTGTATAGGACTTGGAGTAGTGTATCCCTTTTTGCTAATCGCTTTTAGCAAGGCTTGAGATAAGCCTAGTGAATTAAATGACATATAAATTATTTGGTAAGACCACTAAAGGTCACTTGAGATGAACATTATTTTTACATATCACCTCTTTTAAATTAAGCACCAAAGGTACAGCTAATTTATTCGTAAACGACATTTATTTAAAAAAGCCCATTTTTGGAGATTTTAATTTACGTTAAAATTATGAAGTAAATCAAATAATCTATGAATTTACTAAGAGGTTCTTTTGTATTTTTGTGGCAATGAGTGTAAAAAATGTTTTTCTATTATTAAACGGCGAGCCCCCAAAATCGCTCCCAGATTTAACAAATTACGATATTGTTTGTGCCACAGACGGTGCTTATTCGTTTTTGGAAACCCACCAAATTACCCCACATTTTATAAGCGGCGATTTTGACTCGGCAAAACAACTACCAGAAAATATAGAAGTTATTAACACACCAAATCAGGATTTTACAGATTTTGATAAAATACTTCAGATTTTATTTGAACGTGATTATGAAAATATTCACGTGTTTGGTGCCAGTGGCGAAGAACAAGATCATTTTTTAGGTAATTTGCACACAGCCATACAATGGAAAGACAAATTAAAACTTACTTTTTTTGATAATTACGGATATTATTTCCTGGCAAATAATGTCACAGAATTACATAATTGCAAAGGCAAAACAGTCTCCTTAATTCCATTTCCTTTTGCTACTAATATTTTTACCGAAGGACTTCAATATCCTTTAAATAAAGAAGATTTATCTTTTGGAAACCGCATTGGAACTAGAAACACCGCTATTAACGACCGCATTAAAATTTCATTTGAAGCTGGCGTTTTATTTGTTTTTATAAATGAAACCGGAGCATAGAGGTTATTGAATATCGGCTAACACTTTATTAGCCTCTTGAACCGTTGCCCGATATAAACGCTTGTTGGTTTGGGTCATGTTTTGAGATTCTAAAACAACATCTTCTAAAATTTCTTTAGCATCTTGAATTTTGTTATGCGTTATTAAAAATTTTGCCAGCACCAGACGCTCTTCGTAAAAAGAGTAGCGAATGTTTATTTGTCTTAAATTATTTTCGGCTGCTTCAAAATCACCCAGTTTGTCTTGTGCAAGTCCTAGTATAAACTGCGCTCTCGATTTTTTAAAATCGTGCTCATCTTTAATACTGGTGGCGTGTTTTATAACTTCGTTATAATCTTGGGTGTAATAATACGCTTCAACCAATTTGTTAACCACATAATATTTATTTTGGGCTTTATCTTTCAAAGCTTCTAAATATTGTTCAATGGCTTTTTGGTAATTTTTATTTGCTAAATACGCATCGGCTAAATCGACACGGTTTTGGTAGGTATCTGAAAACTGTAAACGTTTTTCTAAATCGTTAATTTTTTTAGTTGGGTTTACTATAGCTACCAATCCTTCTTGTATTTTATTGGCATCACGCTTACTAAACACCTGTAAAATTAAATACAAGGCAGCCCCAATGCCTGGCATAAGAAAGACTATAAAATACCAGTAATACGGATTTCCATTTTTGTAAATATGATAAAAACAGTAAACTTGAAGGGCTACGGTTAGATAATAAAACATGGTATTGTTTTTTTATAAAGCTAAAGAATTATGCCGTAAAATAAAACAATAATGTATAAAGATTATCACACAAAATGTAGCCTACTATCTTGTAAAAACAAGATTATTGTCTTTAGACATTTGTTCGCTAAAACCATAGCCACCATAATTAAAAGCCTTTAAATCGTCTACGGTTTTGGCATTGGTATCAATTATAAAACGCGCCATAAGTCCGCGGGCTTCTTTGGCAAAAAAGGAAATTATTTTATACTCGCCATTTTTAAAATCTTTAAAATCGGCATTAATAACGGGTACTTTTAATGCTTTTGTATCGACAGCTTTAAAATACTCGTTACTTGCTAAATTTAAAAACACCTCACCGTCTGCTAAACTTTCGTTTAAGGCTTTAGTGATGTCTTTTTTCCAGAATTCGTAAAGGTTTTTATTTTTTCCAACGGTTAGTTTTGTTCCCATTTCTAAACGGTACGGTTGTATTAAATCTAATGGTTTTAGTAAACCGTAGAGTCCAGATAAAATTCGAACGGTATTTTGAGCGGTTTCAATTTTATCTTCTGCTATAGTATAAGCATCTAAACCTTTATACACATCGCCACTAAAGGCATAAATGGCAGGTCTTGCATTATCGTTAGTAAAGGGTAAACTCCAATCTTGATTACGCTCATAGTTTAATTGTGCTAAGGCATCGGAAATGCTCATGAGTTTCGATAAATCTTTAGACGATTTTTTCTTAAGAAGTTTATTTAGTTTTTCTGATTGATTTAAAAACTGTGCTTCTGAATGTTGAGAAACTGGTAACGATGTTTCGAAATCGAGTGACTTTGCTGGCGATAATACTAACTTCATTTGAATACTTTTTTTTAACTAACCAAATTTACAACTAGTCGTAGTTTTTTAAAACCAATAATAAGAATTATTTGCAATACTATTATAGATTGAAGTGATAGCTTGTTTTATCAGAAAATTTACTAAATTTATTTTTTGAAATTATAAATAAAAAATTCAAACAAGAAATTATGAAATTAGAAAAGATATTAGACAAGTTAGGTTCACTTGAAAAAAATGCCTTCATAAAAATAATTGATAATATAATTTCCAAAAAACCTAAGAATAGTAAAGAAATCGAGAAGATTTTAAGTTCTACTGACAAAGGTCTTAAATCTGTTGACAACTTAAATATCTCCAATATTTTTAATTTAATTTCTGATGAATTTACCGAACATGTATATTCTGAATTTCAAGAAGCTAGTTCTCAACTAGATATTCTAATAGATATAATTATCCGAGATGGTAATTGTATTATGAAACAAGATTGGTTTTCAAGATTGTATGAAACTGAAATAAAAAATTTAAAAAGTAAAATAAAGAATCTAAACAGTGAATTAGAAAATGAAAAATCAGAATTAAGTGAATCTAGAAAAAGGGATTTTAGAATTTATAAAGCATGTTTATCTACTGCATATAACAATGATGAAACAAATAATAGAGAGGCAAAAATAACTTCAGATGAGTTGTCTATTATTTTAACTTTATCAAAACAGCTCGGTTTATCTCAAGAAGATGTCAAACTAATAAATTATACAATATTACCAATTAAAAAATCTGACATACAAGATGTAATTAACAATTTAAAAAACCTTGGTGTTGTATTCTTCTCTAAAAAAGAAAATACAATTTATGTTGCAGATGAAATGGTAAGACTTTTACGAACTGTTAGAAAAAAAGAAGTTGCTGAAAAATTCTATCGAAGAACTTTAAAATTACTTAGAGAGCCAATTATAAACCAAATAGCCAAGGAGCATAATATTGATAGAAAATTACCATTGTCTCAAAAAGTTGAAGAAATTATAAAAGAAGGTATTTCATTTACAGATTTACTTTCAAACGAAATATATAAACCTGGAATAACTTTAACTGAAAAAAAGAAAACCTTAAACGAGCTTTGTGAAAAAGGATTGAATATAAATAATTTGAAAGGAAGCACTTTAGAAGACAAAATAAGTAGTCTCATTGAACATTTTGAAAATGTAGAAAAGGATGAAAAAGTAGGAATTTCAATTGATGGTTTTGATAAAATGTTGAAAGAATTAAATGAATCTTTACCTAAATTAAACAAAGACTTGAAAGTACAATTTGAGTTACAAGATGAATATGTTTTGAGTGCCGATTTTTTACTTGACTATAATATTAAACCAAGAGATATATTAGATTTAATTGAAAAACCTGACTTAACGAAATTCATAAAGAATCATGGTATTAAACAACGTGGTGATGATATTTTAAACATACTTGAACATTACAAAGATGTAGAAAATTTGTATCTGGAAAATTATGAAAATGTTGGATATAGAAACTTAAACATATTAAAGGAAAATGGAATTCTTGTTAAAGAAAGTGAGCTCGGTTTAAAATTTGAAGAATTAACTAAAATTATTTTTAAATCATTAGGATTTAATGTTGATGAAGCATTTAAAAGTGAATTAAACACTCAAAAAGATATGATGGATATAATTCTCAATTTAGGGAATAATGAAATTATAATAGTAGAGTGTAAAACTATTAAAGAAAAAGGATATAATAAGTTTAGTACCGTTTCGAGACAACTAAAATCGTATCAAAACTTAGCATTAAAAAACAATTTAAGAATTGTAAAAATTTTACTTGTTGCACCAGAATTTAGTGATGATTTTATCTATGACTGTGAGATGGATACTGAAATGAATCTGTCTCTTTTAACGGCCTCTACATTATCAAAAATTCATGATGCTTTTAAAACATCAAAATATCAAGAGTTTCCTCATGTTTTATTTAGGGATATAGTTATAAATGAAGAAAGAGTCATTAAAGCTTTATCCAAGTAATTAATAGTCTAAAAAACAGGTCTATCTTTTAAATCAAAAAACAAAACTTTGCAAACACCCGCGTTAGAGATTGCAGTGAAAATCCTTTTTTGAGGTACGAAAAAAAGATTGTAACGAAAAGCTCGACCATAGCCGTAGAGCTAACGAAGGCTATGGTAACGCCCAAGAAAAGTTAATCTTCTAATTCTTGGTGCTTGGCATAATTACGCCACTTTTCGATACATTGTTGTATATCGTCTGGTATGGGCGCCTCGAATTTTAAAAACTCGCCGGTTCGAGGGTGTTCGAAACCTAGAGTTTTAGCGTGTAGTGCCTGACGGGGTAATATTTTAAAGCAATTTTCTACGAATTGTTTGTACTTGGTAAAGGTGGTTCCTTTGAGCACTTTTTCGCCGCCGTAACGTTCGTCGTTAAATAGGGTGTGCCCAATGTGTTTCATGTGCACACGAATTTGGTGGGTACGGCCGGTTTCTAGTTTACAGGACACCAAGGTTACGTACCCCAAGCGTTCGAGGACCTTATAATGGGTTATGGCGGGTTTGCCTTTGTCGGCTTCGTCGCCCAGAAAAACGGTGTTTTGGAGTCTGTTTTTTGGGTGTCGGCCAATGTTGCCTTCTACGGTTCCTTCGTCTTCTTCAATATTTCCCCAAACAATGGCAACATATTCGCGCTCGCTGGTTTTTTCGGCAAATTGCAATGATAGATGCGTCATGGCTTGCTCGGTTTTTGCAACCACTAAAAGTCCGCTAGTATCTTTATCGATGCGATGGACCAAGCCCGGGCGTTCGCTGGAGTTATTTGGTAAATTATCAAATCTGTAAATTAAAGCATTTATTAAAGTGCCCGAGTAGTTGCCGTGTCCTGGATGCACAACCATGCCTGCTGGTTTATTTACAACCAACAAATCGTTGTCTTCGTAAACAACATCTAAAGGAATATTTTCGCCAACCAACAAATTTTCGTGTGGCGGATGAGTAAATAACACGCGTATTTTATCGTAGGGCTTAACCTTGTAATTAGATTTTACGGGGGTGTTATTTACAAAAATACTTCCGTTTTTGGCTGCTGCCTGAATTTTATTTCTGGTAGCATTTTCAACGAAATTCATTAAGTATTTATCGATTCGAAGTGGGTTTTGCCCCTTATCGACTGTAAAAGCAAAATGCTCGTACAGGTCGCTTTCTTCGTCGAAATTATCTGGTGTGTAGTTTTCCATAATTAGGGTCTGTTTCCATTGCCCAACACCAGGTCTATAACCGATGTTTTTGGTAATTTTTCGCCCGGGCTAATGGCTTTACCTTTGTGTTCCATTTTTAAAACCATGTCTTTGGCTATATTATCGACATATTTTAATTTGCCAATTTTAAAACCTAAGGCTTCTAATGTTGGTTTTGCTTGTCTAAAGGTACGTTCTTTTAAATCGGGAACCAGAATTTTTCTGTATCCAGATGGGTTTAATGTTATGTATATTTTTCTGCCATCTTTAACCTGATTTCCAGCAGCAGGCTCTTGATCGATGACCGAAAACTTCGGGTAATCGGGATTGTAATTCGCAGAATCTTGAACTTGTAAAACTAAATTATTTTCTTCCACCTCCATGGTAGCAACACTTAGCGATTTTCCTTTTAAATCGGGAACAATTTCAAAACTACCATGATTTGTAGTAATGTTTAACCACTTTAAAAGAATAAAAGTTAGTAATACAATGGCTAATGCAGCTAACAAAATTTGTTTTAAAAAAACTTTGCTGGAAAGGAATTTAATAATACTCATGTATTGAATTTTATATTAGGCAAATATATAAAAACAGAACTGTTTTTTCTTTCGCAATTTAAGTGATATTTTAGCTTAACTAATATTAGATACGTATTATTGTTTCTTTTAGATGACCATCTGCGTATTTAAAATCTTTAAAAAACTATTAAATTTAATTTAAGTACTTAATGAAAAAAAATATCGCCATTATCATGGGTGGATATTCTAGTGAATATCAAATCTCTTTAACCAGTGGAAATGTGGTTTACGAAACACTAGACCCCTCTAAATACAACGCATACCGTATTCATATTTTTAAAGAGAAATGGGTGTATGTAGATGCTAATAACACCGAATTCCCTATTGATAAAAACGATTTTTCTGTAACCATAGACCATAAAAAAATAAGCTTCGACTGTGTTTTTAATGCCATTCATGGTTCGCCCGGAGAAGATGGCTACATGCAAGGCTATTTTAAATTGCTTGGCATCCCGCACACCAGCTGCGATATGTATCAGGCCAGCATTACTTTTAATAAAAGAGATTGCTTAAGTGTTTTAAAACCTTATGGTATAAAAACGGCCGTATCTTATTTTCTAAATTTAGGTGATGTTATTAATGAAGATGCTATAATTGAACAGGTAGGTTTACCGTGTTTTGTAAAAGCAAACAAAGCTGGAAGTAGTTTTGGAGTGAGTAAAGCGCATAAAAAAGAAGACCTGCAAAAAGCTATTGAAACGGCTTTTAAGGAAGACGACGAAATTATTATAGAATCTTTTTTAGATGGCACCGAAGTTTCTGTGGGTGTTATTACCTATAAAGGCGAAACAAAAGTGCTACCTATTACCGAAATTGTGAGCGAAAATGATTTTTTTGATTATGAAGCGAAATATTTGGGGAAATCTCAGGAAATAACCCCGGCAAGATTAACCCCTAAAGAGGAAGCAAAAGTAAGCAGCATTGCCAAAAAAGTATATGAAGTTTTAAAAATGAAAGGTTTTAGCCGAAGCGAGTATATTTTTAAAAATGGAGAACCCCATTTATTGGAAGTTAATACCATTCCCGGATTAACAAGAGCTAGTATTTTACCTCAGCAAGCAGCGGCGGCAGGAATAACTTTGGTTGATTTGTTTGATAATGCGATTCAAGAAGCTTTAAAATAAGTATTAAAAGGAGGAACTTCAAGTCGATGCTATTTAGAAATAGTATCTTTGTATTACACCGTACTAAGTGAATCTGTTAAATTGAAATTAAATAAAATGAAACGCGCCATATTTCCGGGATCTTTCGACCCAATAACTTTGGGACATTACGACATTATTAAACGTGGTGTTACACTTTTTGATGAAGTGATTGTTGCCATTGGTGTTAATTCTGAAAAAAAATACATGTTCTCGCTAGATGAACGTAAAACCTTTATAGAAGAAGCTTTTGCCAATGAATCCAAAGTAAAAGTAGTTACTTATGAAGGTTTAACGGTCGATTTTTGCAAATCGGTTCACGCTGAATTTATATTACGTGGTTTACGCAATCCTGCCGATTTTGAGTTTGAAAAAGCCATTGCCCATGCCAACAGACGCTTATCGACAATTGAAACAGTATTTTTACTAACCTCGGCAAAAACATCGTTTATATCTTCGTCGATTGTGCGCGATGTTATAAAAAACAACGGCGACTACACGAAGTTTGTACCTGAAAGTGTTAGAGTAAAATAACTTAAAAGCCTAAATAACTTTTATAACTTATATTCAGATAAGGGTTTTGTAAAGGCTTCTGGGTTTTCTGCTAAATGGTATCTCGGATCGTTTATAGCTTCAACAATAACCTCCTCAAATTTTGGCGATGCTTTGTAGAGTAACTCTTTACACTCCGGACTTAAATGTTTTAGCTTAATTGTTTTCCCTTCAGCTTCATACTTATTAACTAAATTAAATATGGCTTCTAAAGCAGAATGGTCGCTAACGCGGGATTCGATAAAATCTATTATAATGTTATCGGGATCGTTTTTAATGTCGAATTTCTCGTTAAAAGCCTGAATAGAACCAAAGAAAAGCGGCCCCCAAATTTCGTAAGTTTTTGTTTTTCCGTCGTCAGAAAAACGTTTTCTAGCTCTAATTTTCTTGGCGTTTTCCCAGGCAAACACTAATGCCGAAATAATAACACCAATAAAAACGGCAATAGCTAAATCGTAAAACACTGTTACAGCCGATACGATAACCAAAACAAATGCATCCGATTTTGGTATTTTTTTCATAATTCGAAAACTAGACCATGCAAATGTTTCAATAACCATCATAAACATAACCCCCACTAAAGCAGCAATAGGCACTTGCTCTATGTATTTATCGGTAAACAAAATGAAGGTTAAAAGTGTTACGGCCATCATGATACCAGATAATCTACCACGACCACCAGCGTTAATATTAATAACGGTTTGCCCAATCATACCACAACCTCCTGTACCACCAAACAAGCCACTTAAAATATTTCCAGCGCCTTGTGCAACACACTCCCGGTTACCATTTCCTCTGGTCTCTGTTAATTCATCAACCAAATTCATGGTCATTAACGATTCTATTAAACCAACAGAAGCCGCCAGAAAAGCATAAGGTAAAATGAATTTTAAGGTATCGAAATTAAAAGGTAGGTTTTGCCAAAGCTCTAAATTAGGAGTTGGAAACTCTCCTTTTAGTCCGTTTCCTCCACCTTCTATAATATAAGAGCCCACCGTACTAACATCTAAACCACCAAAAACTACGATGGCTGTTGTTATTAAAATAGCTGTTAATGCTGCTGGTAATTTGGTTGTTATTTTTGGTAACAACCAGATAACGCCCATGGTAAAAAGCACCAACCCTATCATAATATAAAGTTCTTTGCCTACCATAGGTATATTAATATATTCTTTAACACCCTCGATGGTGGTTTCTAATTTTTTATGAGAAAACATGCGAACTTGTGCCAGGAAAATAACAATAGCTAAACCATTTACGAAACCTAACATAACCGGATGAGGAATTAAACGCACAAAACGCCCAAGTTTAAAAACACCTGCACAAATTTGAAAAACCCCCATTAATATAACAGTGGCTAACAAATAGAAATAACCCATGTTTTCGATAGGCGTTTCGAAAAGCATGCCTTTAGCATGTCCCTCAGATATTAAATGAACAAACACCACTGCTACCGCACCAGCAGCACCAGAAATTAATCCGGGTCTTCCTCCAAAAATAGCTGTAATTAACCCTATGATAAAAGCTCCTGAAAGCGCTACTAAAGGATCGATTTGAGCCACAAATGCGAAAGCAACAACTTCGGGTATCATAGCCAGAGATACTGTTATGCCGCTTAAAATATCGTTTTTTGGGTTGTTTGTGAACTTCTTAAAAAATTGAGTCATGCTTCTTTTTTTGAAAGCGCAAATTTACAATTTATATACTGAGTCACAAGGTAGAATGGTTTTTTTTCAGGATTTACGGCACTCAAACGTTTTATTAAAAAGTAACTTATTCTTTATTTGCATAAGATTTTAACCATTTTAAAGCAGATTTTCTTTCTTCAAAAATACGAACGTTAGAATGTTTATTTTCGATTACATTAAATAAAGCTTCAGTTGAAATTATCGAGACAAATAATTGAACAAAAAAAAGTCTTAGCTTTAATTTAGATTAAGTTTGCTGCTAGATTTTTCAGGTTTTTATAAAAGTTTCTATGCTAAATTAAAAGTTTAATATTCGCATATGAATTTTCCATAGCCTCTTTAACTTGTTCAGGACCAAGCCATGCCACTTTTGTAATACCCTCTTCTTCTTGAGCATACAAATCGCCTTTAAAAGTCGACTTCATTTCAAACCAATAGGTTATCTTTATTTTATAACGTCTGTTTCGTTTAAAAATATGGTAGGTTGTTTGCAAGGGTTTAATTATTTCCAGGCCATTAACACCTGTTTCTTCTGTAACTTCCCTAATGGCTGTGGTTTCAATAGTTTCCTTGCCTTCTGTTTTACCTTTGGGCAGATCCCATTTATCGTTTCTGTAGATAAATAAAATTTCATTCTTATCATTATAAACTTTACCACCACCAGCAACGACATTGGGTAATAATTTTAAAAACTTTTTTAAAAGTTTATCAGGGTTTTTATGAATTAATCTTACCTCTGCAATCTTTTTTGTATTTAGTTTTTTAATAACCTTCGATATTTTAACATCGCCTATGTAATAGTTCTTAAAATTCGTTTCCTCCTCTACAACATTAGTTAAAACAATAGGTTTATCTCCAACAAAAACTTTATACATAACTTAATTTAAAAATTCTCACCCTGTAAAAATATCATTTTTAGGCACAAACCAAACATTGTTAAAAAAAATATTTTTATTCGCATACTTCTATAATGCAAAACATAATTTTATGATTATTTTTGTATCATGATATTTAATAAACACACCGCAAGAAAAACAGCTGAAGTTTTATTGCAAGTTAACGCTATAAAGCTTAGCCCAAAGGAGCCCTTTACTTGGGCTTCTGGATGGAAGTCACCTATTTATTGTGACAACCGTATTGTATTATCGTTTCCACCAATTCGAAATTACATACGAGAGACCATGGCAAAACAAATTGAAAAGCAATATGGAAAACCAGATGTTATAGCAGGTGTTGCTACCGGAGCTATTGGCATTGGGATGCTTGTTGCAGAATATATGGGATTACCTTTTATTTATGTTAGACCAGATGCCAAAGGCCATGGAAGAAAAAACCAAATTGAAGGTTTTCTTGAAAGTGGACAAAATGTGGTAGTGGTTGAAGATTTAATTAGTACAGGAAATAGCAGCTTAAATGCCGTGCGAGCTTTAAAACAAGCCGGTGTTAATGTAAAAGGCATGATAGCAATTTTTACCTATGGTTTTGATGTAGCTGCTAAAAATTTTGCCGAAGAAAATATTTTGCTTCAAACCTTAAGTAACTACGATAGTTTATTAGAACAGGCTTTAGATACTAATTACATTTCTGAGAAAGAATTGCAAACCTTATCGGAATGGAATACAAACCCAAGCGAATGGAACGCTAATTGATATGTTAATTTAAAATTGAATGTCACAAATTATAAATTAACATAAAACAACATAATAAGATGAATTTAGAATCACCAACCATAAACGTAAGTAAATCTCCTGAAGAAGTTTTTAATTTTTTAGCCGATGTTAAAAATTTTGAAGCTTTAATGCCCGAAAACATTAGCAAATTTGAAGTGCTTAGTGAAGATACATTCATTTTTGCCTTGAAAGGAATGCCAGAGATTACATTAAAAAAGAAGGAATTAATACCGCCTAATAAAATTGTTCTTGGTGCTGCAGGAGGAAAAATTGACTTTTCGTTAGTTGGCGAAATTACTCAGAAAGAAGATGCTACAAGTGATGTTCAACTAAAATTTAATGGTGATTTCAACCCTATGATGGCGATGATGATTAAAGGCCCCATTACCAAATTTATAGAAACACTTGCTAACAGCATTCCAAAAGCTATTTAATATATCAGCGTAATTTCTTTTAAACTAAATTCTTTAATGATATCATCTTCTAATAAAACTTGAAGATTTCCATAATTAGAAACGCCTTTTATAATTCCAGAAAACATCAAACCTTCGGCATCTTTAAATGTTGAAGGTTTATTTTTTCTAAAAAGTAAATCTTCGTATTGCAATTTTAAATCTTCAAATTGACCTTCATTTAACTTGTTGAAATAAATCTTCAAATTATTTACAATTAAAATCGCTAACTCATCAATATTATAAACATCACCTGTAATAAGTTTTAAAGATGATGCTTTGGGTAAGTTTTCAAATTCTGTTTGATTCACATTCAGCCCCATTCCAATAATAGAATTAGAAACTGTTTGATTTCGCATTATATTTTCAATTAAAATACCGCAAATCTTCTTATTCTCTGCCAAAATGTCGTTTGGCCATTTAATTGCCAATTTAGGTATAGAAAAAAATTGAAGAGTCTTAACAAGCGCCAAAGAAGTAGCTATACTAATATAAAAAACATGCTGAAATTCTAGTCCTGAAAATTTTTTATACACACTGAAGGTTAGATTTTTAGACGACTTCGAGGTCCAAACAGACCCCATTTGCCCACGCCCTTCTAGTTGTGCTTCGGTCATGACAATTGTGAAATCATCTAAAGCTTCTTGGGCAGAAAGTTTCTTTAAATAACTATTAGTAGAATCGATGGCATTAAGTTTGATTATATGCATTTAATAGTTATTATTGACAATGAAAATCTTATGCTTTTTTTAAGGCATAAAGAACTAAAAAAATAATAACTTTGCAAAAATTAAAAAAATTTAATGGCGAAAAAAAATACAAGTGCAGACCAGTTAATATCTGTTATAATAAGTGGAATAGAAGATGTTAAAGGAAAAGAAATTAACATCCTAGATTTAAGAGAAATTGAAAATACGGTTTGCGATTACTTTATAATTTGTGAAGGAACTTCAAACACACAAGTTAACGCTATAGTCAATTCAGTACAGAAAAAAGTAAGCAAAGAACTTAAAGACAATCCATGGCATACCGAAGGTATTGACAATGCCGAGTGGGTTTTAATTGATTATGTAAATGTCGTGGTGCACGTATTCCAAAAGCACATAAGACAGTATTACGATATTGAAAGTCTTTGGGGAGATGCTAAAACAACAGTTATAGAAACGAGTTATTAAAAAACATGGCGAAGAATCAAAAAAATATAAAAGAAAACAAACCGAAATTTAGTCCATACTGGATTTATGGCATTTTAATAGCTTTATTTTTAGGTTTTCAATTATTTGGAAATAGTGCCTACGAAAATGGCAATAAAACAACCCCATCAGAATTTTTTAAATTCTTGAAAGATGGCGATGTTGAAAAAGTAGACATTATAAAAAACACGCGTGTTGCCAAGGTTTATTTAACTTCTGAAGCTCAAGAAAAAGATATTCATAAAAAATCTAAACCAACATCTTTTATTCCTTCTGCTACCAAATTACCAAACTATAGTTTTGAGTTTGGTGATCTTCAAAACTTTGAAAACAAATTAGAAGAGGCTAACAGCACTTTAGAAAAAAAAGCGCATGTAGAATTTGAAACAGAAACCAACGATTGGGGTAATTTATTAATGGGAATTCTTCCTTTTATACTCTTAATTGGTGTTTGGATTTTTATCATGCGACGCATGTCTGGTGGTGCTGGCGGTGGTGCTGGCGGTCAGATTTTTAACATCGGAAAATCTAAAGCCAAATTATTCGACCAAAATACCGAGGTTAAAACCACTTTTAAAGATGTGGCTGGTTTAGAAGGTGCTAAAGAAGAAGTACAAGAAATTGTAGACTTTTTAAGATACCCTGAAAAATATACAACCTTAGGTGGAAAAATACCTAAAGGCGCTTTATTAGTAGGCCCTCCAGGAACTGGTAAAACTTTATTAGCACGTGCCGTTGCTGGTGAAGCTAAAGTACCGTTCTTTTCATTATCGGGCTCCGATTTTGTTGAAATGTTTGTTGGTGTAGGAGCTTCTCGTGTTAGAGATTTATTTAAACAAGCTAAAGAAAAATCACCATCTATTATTTTTATTGATGAAATTGATGCGATTGGTCGTGCCAGAGGTAAAAACGCTATGTCTGGAAGTAACGACGAACGCGAAAACACCTTAAATCAATTACTAACTGAAATGGATGGATTTGGCACCAACACAAATGTTATCGTGATGGCAGCAACCAACAGAGCCGATATTTTAGATAAAGCCTTAATGCGTGCCGGTCGTTTCGACAGACAAATTTTTGTTGATTTACCAGACATTAGAGAACGTAAAGAAATATTTGAAGTTCATTTAAGACCTCTTAAAAAAACCAAAGATTTAGATTTAGATTTTCTATCAAGACAAACGCCAGGATTCTCTGGTGCAGATATTGCAAATGTTTGTAATGAAGCTGCTTTAATTGCCGCTAGAAATGGCAAAAAAGCTGTAGACAAACAAGATTTCCTTGATGCCGTAGATAGAATTATTGGAGGTTTAGAAAAGAAAAATAAAATAATTACCCCTAGCGAGAAAAAAGCAGTCGCATATCACGAAGCTGGACATGCAACTGTGAGCTGGATGTTAGAACACGCTGCGCCATTGGTTAAAGTAACCATTGTACCTAGAGGTCGATCGTTAGGTGCTGCTTGGTATTTACCAGAAGAACGTTTAATAGTTAGACCAGAACAAATGCTAGACGAAATGTGTGCAGCGCTTGGTGGTCGTGCTGCCGAAAAAGTAATTTTTAATAAAATTTCTACTGGAGCATTAAGCGATTTAGAAAAAGTTACTAAACAAGCCAGAGCAATGGTTACAGTTTATGGCCTAAGCGATAAAATTGGAAATTTAACTTATTACGATTCTAGTGGTCAAAACGAATATGGTTTTTCTAAACCATATAGCGAACAAACAGCAGAGTTAATTGACCAAGAAATATCTTCAATTATTGAAACGCAATACCAAAGAGCGATTAAATTACTTGAAGAAAACAAAGACAAACTTACAGAACTGGCAGAAGTGCTTCTAGAAAAAGAAGTTATTTTCAAGGATAATCTTGAGAAAATATTTGGAGAACGCGCCTTTGTAAAAGAAGAAATAGATCAGCCTAAAAGCTAATATTTTATTCAATTTTGATAAGCTTTATGTAAAAATCTTAAATTAGCGTGATGGTTAATTTAAGATTTTTTATATTTGATAAAATCTAAAAATATAGTGTTAATAGCAGCTAACTAAATGAGTCTTTTTAGAAAAATTTTTGGTTCTAAAAATGATGATTCAAAAGAAGAACTAAAGTCTACAGATAGAGGCAAATACATGCCTGAAATTAAATTACCAATAGATGAAAGGTTTACAATAAACTTTAAAGCTAATGGTGGTAAGTTTTTATACTGTGAAAATTTAAACGAAGTTTTTGAAAATCTTGAAAATATCTTAATTGAAAATCAATGGGATAACAAAAAAGGTTATATTATTGATACCAACCTTAAGGAGAAATTTAAAAATTCAAACTTCACTCCTACCCAAAGTATAGCCGAATCGTCATTTTTTCTAACTACTTGTGAAAATTTAATCGCTAGTGACGGGTCTTTATTTATCTGTTCCAATCAGATATTTGAGAAAAAATTACCGGAATTACCTGAAAACTTTATTGTTTTTTCCACAACAAGCCAAATTGTTGAAAGCATAAGCGAAGGTCTTAGAGGCATCAACAGAAATAATAAGCAAAAAATACCTACCAATATTACGACCATTAAGCATTTTAAATCTAATGACGATAATAACTTTTTAAAGTACGGTAGTAGTTTAAAAAACTTATACTTACTTCTATTAGAAGACCTTTAGAATGAAAGAAACTTTAATACGTTCCTTTTCTGGCGCCTTGTACGTCTTACTGCTTATTGTTTGTATTCAATACAAATTACCATTAATTATATTATTTTTTATTTTTGGTATTATTAGTCTTATTGAATTTAAAAAACTAATTCAATTAAAGAGCAACACCCCCTACTTTATATTTGTAATAATATATACTGCATTTTCGTATTGGATTATTAATCCTCAATATGTAAAAGGTATTGATGAAATAAAACAAATTTTAATGGTTTTATCGATTTTTGTAGAACTCTTTCTAATTAAAGATTTATTCTCACAAAGCATTATCCCTTTATTTAGCACGAAACGTTTTATATTAACTACATTCTATATAACCACTTCCTTTGTATTTCTAATTTTAATTGCCGATTACAATACCGTTTACGATGCTAATATTTTACTAAGTTGTTTTATTTTAATTTGGGTAAACGATTCGTTTGCTTACTTAGTAGGTAAAAATTTTGGAAAACAGAAGCTTTTCGAAAAAATATCACCAAAGAAAACGGTTGAAGGTTTTTTAGGAGGTTTATTTTTTTCATGCGTAGCTAGTTATTTTATTAGTACCTTTGCACCCAGTTTAACCTTTACAAATTGGCTTATTTTAAGCATCATTATAAGTGTTTTCGGCACTTTAGGAGACTTAATTGAATCTAAGTTTAAACGACAAGCAAACGTTAAAGATAGTGGAGCAATAATGCCAGGACATGGCGGTTTATTAGATCGATTAGACAGCATTATATTTGCCGCACCATTTATCTATTTATTTTTAAGAATTATTAAATATGTTTCATAAAGAAGGTTATAAAATAATCGTTATTACTTTTATTTTTGTTGTTATAAGTGCTTTGTTAGTCGACAATTTCGTTGGCGTTTATTGGCTTCGAATGTTGCTGTTACTTCTAATTGTAGCATTTTTAATAATAATCCTTCAGTTTTTTAGAAACCCAAAAAGAAACACTGTTTTAAATGAAAAACAAGTTGTCTCTCCCGTAGATGGTAAAGTTGTTGTTATTGAAGAAGTTTTTGAAAAAGAATTTTTTAATGAAAAAAGACTTCAAGTGAGCGTGTTTATGTCTCCAATAAACGTTCATGTAACACGTTATCCTATTGGTGGAAATGTTATATTTAGCAAATATCACCCTGGTAAATTTCTAGTAGCTTGGCATCCAAAAGCAAGCGAAGAAAACGAAAGAACCACCGTTGTTGTAGAAAACGAAACTTACGGTAAAGTTTTGTTTAGACAAATAGCTGGTGCCTTAGCAAAACGAATTGTAAATTATGCTAAAGTAGGCGACGCGGTTGTTCAAGGAACAGATAGTGGATTTATAAAATTCGGTTCGAGAGTAGATTTATTTTTACCTTTAGATACTAAAATTAAAGTAGCATTAAATCAAAAAGTAAGAGGTGGAGAAAGTATTATTGCAGAGCTTAATGAATAGTGAAGAATTAGAAATAGAATTTCAAGATGCCGTAAAAAGGGTTAACGACTACACCGATCCTTTTCCTGCTGATGTGCTTTTAAATTTGTATGCCTATTACAAAAAAGCTACAAACGATTACAGCCGACCAAGCAGTAAAAAGGCCATTATAAATGCTTTTAAAACCAACGCCTTGTTTCAAGTAAAAAACTTAAGTCAGGACGAAGCAAAAAGATTATATATCGATTTGGTTAACAAGTATTTCCTTTACGGTAAATAATTATTTATCTTTCTTTTTACAATCTATCTACATTCTATCTGGGACTTGAATTCCCAGAACGCTAAAAGCATTTTTAATTGTTAAAGCGACTTTCTTAGAAAGCTGCACTCTAAATATTTTTTCATTTTCAATATCGGCTCCCAAAATAGATACGTTTTGATAAAATGAATTAAATTCTTTTACTAAATCGTAAGTGTAATTAGCTACTAGTGCAGGACTGTGTTGATTGGCTGCATTTTGAATTACTTCTGGAAACATTTCTAATTGCTTCAACAAGGCTTTTTCTTTTGGATTTAAATTGATTGCGATATCCTGAGAAACATCAAATTCTGCCTTACGTAAAATGGCTTGAATTCTTGCATACGTATATTGAATAAACGGCCCTGTATTACCTTGAAAATCTATAGATTCTTTTGGGTCAAACAAAATACGTTTCTTAGGGTCTACTTTTAAGATGTAATATTTCAAAGCACCCAAACCAATAGTTTTATACAACGCTTGTTTTTCTTGAGTAGTGTAACCATCAAGTTTGCCTAATTCTTCTGAAATCTCTCCAGCAGTCTTAGCCATTTCATCAATTAAATCATCTGCATCAACAACGGTTCCTTCACGGCTTTTCATTTTTCCGCTTGGCAAATCTACCATACCATAACTTAAATGGTATAAATTTTCTGCCCATTCAAAACCTAATTTCTTAAGAATTAAAAATAATACTTGAAAATGGTAGTCTTGTTCATTACCAACAGTGTAAACCATACCGCCTACATCTGGAAAATCCTTAATTCTTTGTATGGCAGTACCTATATCTTGTGTCATGTAAACAGCCGTACCATCGGCACGTTGAACTATTTTTTTATCGAGACCATCACTTGTTAAATCGCACCATACAGAACCATCGGCTTCCTTTTCAAATACACCCGATTTTAAACCTTCGGCAACAAATTCTTTTCCTAACAAATACGTATTACTTTCATAATACAATGTATCGAAATCGACACCTAAATTTTTATAGGTTTCATTAAATCCTTTATAAACCCAACCATTCATTGTCTCCCACAACGCTACGATTTCTTCATCTCCTGCCTCCCACTTTAACAACATATCTTGCGCTTGTAACAGTAAAGGAGCCGATTTTTTTGCTTCTTCTTCACTTAAACCTGAAGCTTTAAGCGTTTCTATTTCTTTTTTATATTCTTGATCGAACTTAACATAGTAATTTCCAACCAATTTATCACCCTTTAAACCGGTGGTTTCAGGAGTTTCATTATTACCAAAAAGCTTCCACGCTAACATACTTTTACATATGTGAATACCCCGATCGTTAATGATTTGGGTTTTATAAACCTTCTTGCCTGAAGCCTTTAAAATTTCGGCTACACTATACCCCAAAAGATTGTTTCTTACATGACCTAAATGCAACGGTTTGTTTGTATTGGGTGAAGAATACTCGACCATAATGGCTTTTTCGTTTGGGTTTGGTGAAACGAAACCATACAAATCATCATTTTTTATTTTGTTAAAAAATTTGATATAATAAGTATCGGCTATAACAATATTTAAAAAGCCCTTCACAACATTAAAAGCACTTACCTCGTCTACATTTTCAAGAAGATAATTTCCAATAACCTCGCCTATTTGAACAGGATTACCTTTAACAAAACGTAGCATTGGGAAAATCACAACAGTTATATCGCCTTCAAATTCTTTTCTTGTAGCCTGAAATTCTACAGATTCGAGATTTACATTAAACGTCGTTAAAACAGCTTGTTTTACTTGGTTAGATATTATGTCTTGAAGATTCATTTATCGTCTCTTTTTTAGGTGAGCAAAGATAAAACTTTTATTAAAGCTTAACTGTAAAATTTAATTTTAATAAAAGACTTCAATCGATAAATTCGAAGGACTTTAAATAAAAACTTACCGTTTTTCTATGAATTTTGCCTTTTATCTATTCGTCGATATTTTAGCTTTTAAAGCCGTTCCTTTCGTCTAATTTATTGGCTTTAAAACGCAGAAATTAGATTATTATAATGGATTTTATAACTTTTGTCGTAGTGTATTTTCGATTTTTCGGGAATACCACATTTTATAATATTTCAACACTAAAAAGCATTCTTTTTTTCCCTCAATTAAGACTACTTTTATTATTGCTTTATACATAAAGTTGTAATTTTGTAATTTATGAGGAGATTAATTACTTCAATTATTTTTTTATCTATTTTTCTTGGTTTCTCGCAAACTAAAGAGATAGATAACTTATCTATTGAATTAGCTTTTCAAACTCAAGACTCTCTAAAAGTTGAAATTTCACTTAAACTGGTTAAATCGTTATATGAAATTAACGATTTTGATAAGGCTATAAAATATCTTATTGAGAGCGAAAAATTATCAAAAAAACTAAATTACTCGAAAGGTCTTGCTGAAATTAGTTATTATAAAGCCTTAATTTATGCTAAAAAAGGTGATTATATTAATGCCGTTAGTGGATACATGCAGGCTAAAGCTTTGTTTGTTACATTAAACGATTCTTTAAATGTTGCCAAAGTTAACAACAGTATTGGTTTAATTGAAATTAAGAGAGGTAACTTCACAAAAGGACTACAATATTCGCTTGCTGCCATAAAAGAATTAAAAAGACAAAATCTTAAAAAAGATCTTTGTTTAGCCTACGAAAATCTTGCCGAAGCTTATACTAATATTAAAGCATACGATAAAGCCATTGAATTTAATTTAAAAACTCTTGAAATTCAAGAAGAACTAAACGATTTTAAGGGGATTTCGCAAACAAATAGTAGAATAGCAGAATTATATTCGTTTAACAAAGAATACAGAAAAGCTATAGAATATTACGAAAAAGTATTAGAAACAACTGATAACGATTCTATAAGCGGACATATTTATACAAATTTAGCCAACCAATATTTAAAGTTTAACGATTATCAAAAATCTGAAAATTATTTCCTTAAAGGATTAAAAATTAGCAGAGCAGATAATAATAAACCCGGAATTTTATTTGCATTAAACGGATTAGGAGAACTTTACTTAAAACAAAAAAGACTTGTTCTTGCCGAACTACAATTGTCTGAAGCAGGTTCTATTGCCAAAAACTTAAAAAACAAACCTGAGCTTTTGAGATATTATAAATCCATGAAGGATTTAGATTCTACCAAAGGAAAGTTTAACAGAGCTTATATTTGGCAAAGCGAATATTATAAGTTGAAAACAGAATTAGACAAGGAAAATCAAATAAAAGCCCCTGTAATTTCTGATTCTGATTTAGAATTAAATTCAGACTTTAACTCTAATGAAGCCTTAAATCCAGATCCAACAAAACCATTTGAAGCTACAGGAGATGATGACTCTGATAAATTTAAAATTATTCTTTATGTTTTATTAGCTGCATTAGCTGTGGTTTCTACCTTTTTAGTTTTAATTTATTTAAAACGAAATAATAATATTAAATACACTCAAGAATTAGAAGAAAAAAACTTAAAAATAGAATTACAAAATGAAGCATTTTTAGAACAAACAAAGCATCTAGAAAATGTTAATAATGTAAAAGACAAACTATTCTCTATAGTTTCACACGATTTAAAAGATTCGCTTTCTTCAATAAATGGTTTTATTAATTTATTAAGAGAAGGCTCTCTGTCGCGCGAGGAGTTCGACAATTTAATTCCTGAATTAAGTGAAAACGCTAACAATGCCTCTTTACTACTTTATAATTTACTAAACTGGTCTAAATCGCAAATGCAATCACTTGTTGCTAAACCCGAACTTTTTGATGTACAAGAAGTATTTGTAGATAAAGTAAAACTAATTGAACAACGTGCAGAAAGTAAAGGCATTGAGTTAAAAGATCATTCGTTTAGAGATTTTGCCTATGCCGATAAAAGTATGTTTGAAATAGTCGTTCAAAATTTATTAGCTAATGCTTTAAAATTCTGTAAAAGAGGTGATACCATTACTATTACAAACCATATAAGTAATGGCAATTGCATCGTTTGCATATCAGACACCGGTATTGGAATTTCAAAAGAAAATATCTCGAAACTTTTTAAGAACAGCTCGTTTACCACATTAGGCACTAACAATGAAAAAGGAACTGGTTTAGGCTTATCTATTTGTAATGAATTAATAGAATTGAACAATGGTAAAATTTGGGTAGAAAGCACCGAAAATGTTGGTAGTTCTTTCTATGTTCAATTACCGAAATCTAAAAAATAAAACTAAGCTTTAGGTAAAAACACTTCTGCCATCATACAACGTGCGCTCCCTCCACCGCATGCTTCGATGGTATCTAAAGAACTGTAAATTATTTTTGTATGCTTTTGAAGTCTTTCTATTTGTGCTGGTGTTAAAGAAACATAGGCAGCCTGACTCATTACCAAGTAACGCGTATCATTATCGCCACGAACCTGCAACATGTTACCAGCGAAATTATTTACTTGATCTTCTGTAATGTCAATGATTTCTTTTCCATCGTCCTTTAAATGCTTTATAACATTTTTACGTTCCTTTTTATCATCAATACTACTTAAACAAATAACTGCAAATGTTTCCCCCAAACACATCATAACATTTGTATGATAAATGGCTTTACGCGAATTATTTACTGTTTGATAGGCAGAAAATATAACAGGCATAAATTCAAAATCTTCACAAAATTCTATAAATAAATCTTCATCGGCCCTAGGAGATAAGGCACAATAAGCTTTTCGGTTTGTGCGATCTAGTAAAACGCTTCCTGTTCCTTCAAGAAAAACATTGTCGTCTTCTGCACTGGTGTAATCAATAATATCGTTAATAACAAATCCTTCGTTTTCTATAGCCTCTAAAACATCTTCTCTGCGTTCTAATCGTCTGTTTTCTGCAAACATAGGATACAACCCTACATTTCCATTTTGATGAAAGGATACCCAATTATTTGGAAAAATGGAGTCTGGAGTATCAAATTCATCCGAATCATTTACTACAATAACTTGAACTCCAATCTTACGAAGTTTATCTACAAATGCATCAAATTCTTGCTGAGCTTTTTTATTCACTTCGTTTGGCAACAAATTATTTAATACTTTTTGGTAATAATTATTTACAGCGGTTTGCTCGTTCATCCTGAAATTTATCGGGCGAATCATCAAAATTGTATTGGTCGTTTGTTGCATTATATGTTTTTTAGAATAAAATTAATCTCTTATTAATGGCATGGTAGAACATCTTAACAAGCCTTCTTGTTTAGAGATTTCACTATATGAAACTTCTTCAACTGTAAAGCCCTGTTCTACTAACCATTTGTTTAATCTAGTAAAGCCTTTCTCAGAAATAATTACGTCCTCTGAAATTGAAAACACGTTACTGTACATGTTGTACATTTCGTCTTTAGTAATTTCAAATATATTTTCTTTTCCGAAAAAATTTACCAACCAGTCATATTCGCGTTCTATTAAAAACCCATTTTTATGTAAAATGGCTTTATTAGTTCCAATAGGTTGAAAACAACAATCTAAATGCAATGCGTTTTCTTTTGCGTTGGTATTAGATTTTCTTAATTCGAATGATTTTACAATTTTATTGGGGAATAATTCCTGTAAAGCAATAACTGCATCTAAATTGGTTCTTGCTGTAATTAATTCGGGATAATCTTCACCTGAATAGGTGCCAACAAATATATAATCATTCCATGGCATGACATCACCACCTTCAACATGACATTCAGGAGGTAAAATTATTCTGTTTTCTTCCTCAACCTGATTCCAAACTTTAGCTATAGCTTCAAATTCTTTTTCTCTGTCTGGAAGAATATTAGCTTTAATGATTTTGTTTTCAATAACAAAAGCAATGTCCCTAGAGAATATTTGGTTACAATTTTCAATAATATCAGGCGTAAAAACTTTAACACCGTATTTCTGGAATACGTTGTACACTTCTTCCATTTCCAGAATCATATCGCTTTCTTTAGGATATGTACCAGCCAATACATGCTCGATGCTTTTTGGGTCGTAACATTCTGAAACTTTTGGTGTAGGACCATTGCTATGAGCTGTGCCCAAAACTACAGCTCTTAAGCGTGATGTTTCGTTTTTTATATTTAGTTTTAGCATCTTACAAATATAAAAAAGCTTCATAATTAATTATTATGAAGCTTTTTTATTAACTGTTAAATAAATCTTATTTTTTTCGATCTTCGATAGGAACAAATTTTCTTTCTGTAGCACCAATATAAATTTGTCTTGGTCTACCAATTGGTTCTTTTCTTAAACGCATTTCTCTCCATTGTGCAATCCAACCCGGTAGTCTACCTAATGCAAACATAACTGTAAACATATCGGTAGGAATGCCCATACCTCTGTAAATAATACCTGAATAGAAATCTACGTTAGGATACAGTTTTCTATCTACGAAATACGAATCTTCTAAAGCTTCTTTTTCTAAACCTTTAGCGATATCTAAAATAGGATCTTCAATTCCTAAGTCTCCTAAAACTTCATCTGCAGCTTTCTTAATTATTTTTGCACGAGGATCGAAGTTTTTATAAACACGGTGTCCAAAGCCCATTAAACGGAAAGGATCTTCTTTATCCTTAGCTTTTGCCATGTATTTTTTAGTATCACCATCATCATCTTTAATAGCTTCTAACATTTCTAATACCGCTTGGTTAGCACCACCGTGAAGGGGACCCCATAAAGCTGAAATCCCTGCTGATATAGAAGCAAATAATCCGGCGTGAGATGAACCAACAATTCTTACTGTAGATGTTGAACAGTTTTGTTCGTGATCTGCGTGTAATATTAAAAGTTTATCTAGTGCATCTACTAGTATTTTGTTTTGTTTGTATTCACCATTAGGCTTTCTAAACATCATTTTTAAAATATTTTCAACATACCCTAAAGAATCGTCTCCGTAGTCTAATGGTAGACCTAATTTTTTACGGTAAGTCCATGCTACTAAAACAGGAAATTTACCTAAAATTTTAACCACAGACTTATACATATCTTCTTCTGAATTTACATTTACAGAAGAAGGGTTAAAGGCAGTTAAGGCACTTGTTAAAGATGCAATAACACCCATGGGGTGTGCAGATTTTGGGAAGGCTTCTAGAATTTTCTTAACATCCTCATCAACGACAGCCTGGGCTTTAATGTCTTCATGAAACTTATCGTTTTGCTCTTTTGTTGGAAGTTCACCAAAAATTAATAAATAGGCAACTTCAAGAAAATCTGCTTTCTCAGCCAATTCTTCTATAGAGTAGCCTCTGTATCTTAAAATCCCTTTTTCTCCATCTAAAAAAGTAATACCACTTTCACAAGAACCTGTATTTTTAAATCCTGGATCTATTGTAATTACACCTTTAGATAAACTTCTAAAGTTTGAAATATCTATAGCAAGTTCATTTTCTGTTCCTTCTACTAAAGGTAATTCGTGTTTTTGACCGTTTATATCAATCGTAGCAGTATTAGCCATAAGTTAAATTGAGATTATTGTTTTATTATTTGGAAAGCTAATTTACAAAATATCTATGTAGATAGGAAGCACTTGAAACAAAGATTTAATCAATTAACATTTTATTTAATATTGGGTATAAAAAAAAGCGATTATTAAAAAAATAACCGCTTTTACAAAAAATATTTTTGTGCTTATTTTATTTTAAAAGCTTTTTCTTGAGGGAAATAAGCAACTTCACCTAATTCTTCTTCTATACGAAGTAATTGATTGTATTTAGCCATACGATCACTACGAGAAGCAGAACCTGTTTTTATTTGACCGCAGTTTAAAGCTACTGCTAAATCTGCAATAGTATTATCTTCAGTTTCTCCAGAACGGTGAGACATAACAGAAGTATAACTCGCATTTTTAGCCATATTAACAGCTGCGATAGTTTCTGTTAAAGAACCTATTTGATTTACTTTAATTAATATTGAATTTGCAATACCCTGCTCTATACCTCTTGATAAACGCTCTACATTGGTAACGAATAAATCATCGCCAACTAACTGAACTTTATCTCCAATTTTTTCAGTTAATAATTTCCATCCTTCCCAGTCATTTTCATCCATACCATCTTCGATAGAAATAATTGGATATTTAGCACATAACTCAGCTAAATATTCAGCTTGTTCTTCAGATGTTCTAACTTTTCCAGTTTCACCTTCAAATTTAGAATAATCGTATTTTCCGTTTACATAAAACTCAGCAGAAGCACAATCTAAAGCAATCATAACTTCATCACCAAATTTATATCCTGCGTTCTCAACAGCTGTTTTAATAGAATCTATAGCATCTTCTGTTCCTCCAGCTAAATTAGGAGCAAAACCTCCTTCATCACCTACAGCAGTACTTAAATTTCTATCGTGTAATACTTTTTTAAGATTGTGAAAAATCTCTGTACCCATTTGCATAGCATGTGTAAAGTTTTTTGCTTTAACAGGCATAATCATGAATTCTTGAAAAGCAATAGGAGCATCACTATGAGAACCTCCATTGATAATATTCATCATTGGAACTGGCAATGTATTAGCAGAAACCCCACCAACATAACGATATAATGGCATGTTTAACTCAGCTGCAGCTGCTTTTGCTACCGCTAATGAAACACCAAGAATTGCATTAGCTCCTAACTTTGATTTGTTTTTTGTTCCATCTAAATCAATCATTATTTGATCGATTAAGTTTTGTTCGAAAACTGAAACTCCTAATAATTCTGGTGCAATAATTGAATTTACATTATCAACCGCCTTTAAAACACCTTTTCCCATGTAAGCTTTACCACCATCTCTTAATTCTACAGCTTCATGCTCTCCTGTTGAAGCACCAGATGGAACTGCTGCTCTTCCTAATATATCATTTTCTGTTATAACATCTACTTCTACCGTAGGATTACCTCTTGAATCTAAAATTTGTCTTGCGTGGATATTAATTATTACACTCATAATTGATTATTTTTTAACTTTAATTATTTCAAATTTACGTTTTAATCTTGTTTAATCTTAATAGATATCAAAGATTTTATTAAAAAAACTTCTATATCGTTTTAGTAAACAAAAAGCCTTTAAAAATTAATTTTTCAAAGGCTTTTTTACTATTTATTTTTAATATTCTCAATAAATTGATCGAATAGATACTCCGAATCATGTGGTCCAGGACTTGCTTCTGGGTGATATTGCACCGAAAAACAATTTTTACTCTTCATTGCTAAACCAGCAACCGTATTATCATTTAAATGAACATGAGTAATTTCTAAATCTGTATGTGCCTCTGCCTCTTCGCGTTTAACAGCAAAGCCATGATTTTGAGAAGTGATTTCACCTTTTCCAGTTTTAATATTTTTTACAGGATGATTAATACCTCTATGTCCATTATGCATTTTATAGGTTGAAACGCCATTGGCTAAAGCTATAACCTGATGTCCTAAACATATACCAAATAAAGGCAAGTCTCTTTTAATAATCTCCTTAGCTACATTTTGAGCATCAACTAAAGGCTCTGGATCGCCAGGTCCATTAGATAAAAAGTATCCATCAGGATTAAATGACTCAAGATCTGAGAAAGTAGAATTATAAGGAAAAACCTTAATATAAACATCGCGCTTAGCAATATTTCTAAGAATATTTTTCTTGATACCTATATCTAAAGCTGAAACTTTATACGTTGCATTTTCATCACCAAAGAAATAAGGCTCTTTGGTAGAAACTTTAGAAGCTAACTCTAAACCTTCCATATTAGGAACTTCTGAAAGCTGCTTTTTTAAATCTTCAATATTATCTACATCTGTAGAAATAACGGCATTCATGGCACCATTATCACGAATATAGCTTACTAAAGCACGTGTATCAACATCAGAAATTGCTAAAAGATTATTTTCATTTAAGAAATCTTCTAAAGATTTGTCTGCATCATCTCTGGAGTAATCGTAACTAAAGTTTTTACAAATTAAACCCGCAATTTTAACAGAATCTGACTCTATTTCGTCGCTATTAGTACCGTAATTTCCAATGTGAGCATTGGTAGTAACCATTAACTGACCGAAATAAGAGGGATCGGTAAATATTTCCTGATACCCAGTCATTCCTGTGTTAAAACAAACTTCTCCAAATGCAGTTCCTTGTTTATTTCCAACTGCTTTACCGTAAAAAATAGTACCATCGGCTAATAAAATGATGGCTTTTTGTCTCTTTTGATATTTCATGTATTCAATAAAAGTTTTGCAAAATTGCATAAAAAAAAAGATAAACTAAAATAGTTTATCCTTTATATTTAAAATGCTTATTAACATTTATTCCTCTTCGTTAGTAGCTTTAGTATCTACAACAGGTGCCGCAGCTGGTTTAGAACCACCTCTTCTACTTCTACGAGTTGTTTTCTTTTCTACTTTACCAGCATTATAAAGCTCGTTGTAATCTACAAGCTCTATCATTGCCATATCGGCATTATCACCTAAACGATTACCTAATTTAATAATTCTAGTGTAACCTCCTGGACGATTAGCAACCTTAGCAGCTACATCTCTAAACAATTCTGTAACAGCATCTTTTTGTCTAATTCTAGACATAACGATACGTCTGTTATGAGTTGTATCTTCTTTAGATTTAGTAATCAATGGCTCTACAAATAATTTTAAAGCTTTTGCTTTAGCAACTGTAGTGTTAATACGCTTGTGCTCTATTAAAGAACAAGCCATATTAGCTAACATTGATTTTCTATGAGCAGTTTGTCTGCTTAAGTGATTTACTTTTTTTCCGTGTCTCATGACATTTGTTTTAAACCTTTATCTTGCTACAACCCACTATTGAGGAGCAAAATATAAAGTGATTAATCTTTATCTAATTTATATTTGCTTAAATCCATTCCGAAATTTAAACCTTTAACATTTACAAGCTCTTCAAGCTCAGTTAAAGATTTTTTACCAAAGTTTCTGAATTTCATTAAATCATTTTTGTTAAATGATACTAAGTCTCCTAGAGTATCAACTTCTGCCGCTTTTAAACAGTTAAGTGCACGAACAGATAAGTCCATATCGATTAACTTTGTTTTAAGCAACTGTCTCATATGTAAAGATTCTTCATCATATGTTTCAGTTTGAGCAATTTCATCGGCTTCTAAAGTGATACGCTCATCAGAGAATAACATGAAGTGATGAATTAAGGTTTTAGCTGCTTCAGTTAAAGCATCTTGTGGTGTAATTGAACCATCTGTAATGATTTCAAAAACTAATTTTTCATAATCAGTTTTTTGCTCTACACGATAGTTTTCAATACTATATTTAACGTTTTTAATTGGCGTGTAAATAGAATCGGTAAAAATAGTTCCTATTGGTGCTGCCGCTTTTTTGTTTTCTTCAGCAGGAACATAGCCTCTACCTTTTTCAATGGTAATTTCCATATTAAAATTAACCTTAGGATCTAAATTACAGATAACTAATTCTGTATTTAATACTTGAAATCCTGAGATAAATTTTTGAAAATCTCCAGCCGTAATTTGCTCTTGTCCTGAAATTGAAATTGAAATTGATTCGTTATCAATATCTTCAATTTGTCTTTTAAAACGAGCTTGTTTCAGATTAAGAATAATTTCTGTAACGTCTTCTACAACTCCAGATATGGCTGAAAACTCATGATCTACTCCTTCTATTCTTACTGATGTAATAGCAAAACCTTCCAAAGAGGATAATAATACTCTTCTTAATGCATTACCTACTGTTAAACCATAACCTGGTTCTAAAGGTCTGAATTCGAATTTTCCTTCGAAATCAGTAGAATCAATCATGATTACCTTGTCTGGTTTTTGAAAATTAAATACTGCCATTTATTTCTTCGTTTTAATTGTTACTTGGTTGCGCGGTTTAAAAGTTTGAAGAAGTACTTATGAACCCTTTGGCCAAATACCAATGTTAATAATTTATTATTTAGAATATAACTCGACGATGAATTGCTCGTTGATGTTTTCTGGAATTTGAATTCTAGCTGGTACAGAAACATAAGTACCTTGTTTAGTATCGTCGTTCCAAGTAATCCATTCGTATACTTGAGATGAATTTGATAATGATTTTGCTATAGTTTCTAAAGATTTAGATTTTTCTCTTACAGCAACAACATCACCAGCTTTTAATTGGTAAGAAGGAATATTTACCAACTCACCATTTACTGTAATGTGTCTGTGAGAAACTAATTGTCTTGCACCACTTCTAGTAGGAGCAATTCCCATTCTAAAAACTACATTGTCCAATCTAGATTCACATAATTGTAAAAGAACCTCACCAGTAATACCTTGTGCAGCTCTAGCTTTTTTAAATAAACCTCTAAATTGTCTTTCTAAAATACCATAAGTATATTTAGCTTTTTGCTTCTCCATTAATTGGATTGCGTACTCAGATTTTTTACCACGACGTCTAGCGTTACCGTGTTGCCCAGGTGGGTAATTTCTTTTTTCAAAAGATTTATCGTCTCCGAAAATTGCTTCTCCGAATTTACGGGCGATTTTAGTTTTAGGACCAGTATATCTTGCCATTTTAATTGTTTTTTTAAGAGGGATTATGAATTAAGGTCTTAATCTTATCCTTCGATAATCGTATCCTCTTTGTTTATACTTGTTAAATTATTTTTTTTTCAGTTTGCAAATTTACATATAAAAAAATTTATGTAAATTATACTCTTCTACGTTTTGGAGGTCTACATCCATTGTGTGGAAGTGGAGTAACATCGATAATTTCTGTTACTTCGATTCCAGCGTTGTGAATAGATCTAATAGCAGATTCTCTACCATTTCCTGGACCCTTAACGTATACTTTTACCTTTTTTAAACCAGCTTCAAGAGCAACAGCAGAAGCATCTTCTGCAGCTAATTGAGCAGCGTAAGGTGTGTTTTTCTTAGAACCTCTAAATCCCATTTTACCAGCAGATGACCAAGAGATTACATCTCCTTTTTTGTTGGTTAATGAAATAATGATGTTGTTAAAAGAAGCTGTTACGTGTGCTTCTCCTACAGAATCTACTATAACTTTACGCTTTTTAGTATTTTTTGTATTTGACTTTGCCATATTGTTTTAGTTTCTAGTTGTTAGTTGTTAGTGATAGAATCCTAAACTTTTACATTTCAAACAGATTCATCTAGCAGCTAAATACTAATGACGTTAATTATTTAGTTGCTTTTTTCTTATTAGCAACAGTTTTTCTTCTACCTTTTCTAGTTCTAGAGTTGTTTTTAGTACGCTGACCTCTTAACGGAAGTCCAGATCTATGACGAATACCTCTGTAACATCCAATATCCATTAAACGTTTAATGTTTAATTGGGTTTCAGAACGTAATTCGCCTTCGATTGTAAAAGTACCAACAGCTTCACGAATACCAGCAATTTGGTCGTCGTTCCAGTCTTGAACTTTAATACTTTCGTCAACATTAGCCTGTGCTAATATTTCTTTTGCTCTACTTCTTCCTATTCCGTAGATATAGGTTAAAGAAATAACTCCTCTTTTGTTTTTTGGTATGTCTACACCTGCAATTCTTGCCATAATTACCCTTGTCTTTGTTTAAATCTAGGATTCTTTTTGTTTATCACGTAAAGTCTACCTTTTCTACGCACGATTTTACAATCGGCACTTCTTTTTTTAACGGATGCTCTAACTTTCATCGTATTCGTATTAGTATCTATAAGTTATTCGAGCCTTACTTAAATCGTATGGGCTCATTTCTAATTTTACTTTATCTCCAGGTAAAAGCTTAATGTAATGCATACGCATCTTACCAGAGATGTGTGCAGTCACAATGTGACCATTTTCTAATTCAACACGAAACATAGCATTTGATAATGCTTCTATAATAGTTCCGTCTTGCTCAATTGCTGCTTGTTTTGCCATAGTATAATAATTAAGCTACTGCTTTTCTATTTTTACCGGTTTTCATCAAGCCATCGTAGTGTCTATTTAACAAATAAGAATTTACTTGTTGCATAGTATCTATTGCTACCCCAACTAAAATTATTAATGAAGTACCACCGAAAAATAAAGCCCATCCTTGTTGCACGCCCATAAGCTTAACAATAAACGCTGGGAACACAGCAATAAGTGCTAAAAATATAGAACCTGGTAAGGTAATTTGAGACATTATTTTATCTAAATATTCTGAAGTTTCTGCTCCCGGACGAATCCCAGGAATAAAACCTCCACTACGTTTTAAATCATCAGCCATTTTATTAGTAGGCACTGTAATTGCCGTATAGAAATACGTGAAAACAATAATTAATAGTGCAGATAATAAATTATACCAAAAACCAAATATATCGGCGAAATTAGTTTGCATCCAAGCACCTGCAGTTGTTTCTTTTAAAAATGAAGATCCACCTATTAAACTTGGTACAAACATAATTGCTTGAGCAAATATGATTGGCATAACTCCCGAAGCATTAAGCTTTAAAGGAATATATTGTCTGGAACCAGCTTCTAAACTTTTCTCGTACCCACCGCTTGCGGTTCTTCTAGCATATTGAACTGCAATTTTTCTAACAGCCATTACTAAAAGTATAGCGCCCAGTATAATTGCAAACCATAATACTAATTCAAAAAGAATAAGCATTACATTATTACCTTCTAATCTTGTAGCTGCATTTTGAAGGAACGCTGCAGGAAGTCTGGCAATAATACCCACCATAATTAATAGTGAAATACCATTACCTATACCTTTATCGGTAATACGCTCTCCTAACCACATTGCAAAAATAGTTCCTGTAACAAGAATTGTAACTGAAGAGAAATAAAATAAGAATCCAGTTCCTAATAAAAATGCACTTTGAGGAATTCCTAAAGCTGGTAAGCTAGCTAAATAACCTGGTGCTTGTAATAAACAAATCGCTATAGTTAACCAACGCGTAATTTGATTTATTTTCTTTTGACCACTAGCGCCTTCTTTTTGTAGTTTTTGTAAATAAGGAATAGCAATTCCCATTAATTGAACCACAATAGAAGCAGAAATGTAAGGCATAATGCCCAAAGCAAATACAGAAGCATTTGCAAAAGCTCCACCAGTAAAGGCATTAAGTAAACCTAATATCCCACTATCTGTACTATCTGCTAACCCAGCTAACTGAGAAGCATCAATACCTGGCAAAACAACTTGAGCACCAAAACGATAAACTAACAATAGACCAAGAGTTACAATGATTCTATTTCTTAGTTCCTCGATTTTCCAAACATTCTTTAACGATTCTATAAATTTCATACTTATAATACGGTCTTATAATGTTACTACTTCTCCTCCAGCTGCTTCAATTGCGGCCTTAGCAGTAGCAGTAAATTTATGTGCAGATACTTTTAACTTAGCTTTTAACTCACCTCTTCCTAAAATTTTAACTAGGTCATTTTTCCCAATTAAACCATTATTGAAAAGGATTTCAAAATCTACTGTATCTGAAATTTTCTTATCGTCTACTAATAATTGAAGAGTATCTAAGTTAATACCTTGATATTCTACACGATTAATATTTGTAAAACCAAATTTAGGCACACGTCTTTGAAGTGGCATTTGACCTCCTTCAAAACCAACCTTTTTAGAATAACCAGAACGTGATTTAGCTCCTTTGTGTCCGCGTGTAGCAGTACCACCTTTTCCAGAACCTTGTCCTCTACCTATTCTTTTTCCTTGATTTTTTACTGAACCTTCTGCAGGTTTTAAATTACTTAAATCCATTTTCAGTTTTATATTATTTTGTTTCTTCAACAGAAACTAAATGTGAAACTTTAGCAACCATACCAAGTACACTTGATGTGGCATCGTGCTCTACAACTTGACCAATCTTTTTTAAACCAAGAGATTCAAGTATTCTTTTTTGTCTAAGCGGTTTATTGATATCGCTTTTAACTTTTGTTACTTTAATTTTTGCCATCTCTTTTATTTTAAGCTTTAAATACTTGTTCAAGTGTAATTCCTCTATCACGAGCAATTGCATTAGCATCTCTTAATTGTAATAAAGCATCGAAAGTTGCTTTAACTACGTTATGAGGGTTAGATGAACCTTGAGATTTAGATAATACATCATGTACACCTACGGCCTCAAGTACTGTTCTAACAGCACCACCTGCAATAACACCTGTACCAGGAGCAGCTGGAATAATATTTACTCTAGCTCCACCATATTTACCTTTTTGTTCGTGTGGTAAAGTCCCTTTAAGAATAGGTATTCTTACTAAATTCTTTTTAGCATCTTCAACAGCTTTTGCTATTGCGCTTGCTACGTCTTTAGATTTACCTAAACCTTGACCTACAACACCAGCCTCATCACCAACCACAACGATTGCCGAAAAACCAAATGCTCTACCACCTTTAGTTACTTTTGTAACTCTTTGTACACCAACCAAACGATCTTTAAGATCTAATCCGCTTGGTTTTACTAACTCTGCGCTTTTGTATTTACGATACATAATTTCTTAGAATTTAAGTCCTGCTTCTCTAGCTCCTTCAGCTAATGATTTTACTCTTCCATGGTATAAATAACCACCTCTATCAAAAGCGATAGTTTCGATACCTGCCTTCATAGCTTTTTCAGCAATTGCCTTACCTACTAATTTGGCTACTTCAACTTTAGTTGCTTTAACAGAACTAATTTCTTTATCTTTTGAAGATGCTGCACTAATGGTAACACCAGTTACGTCATCTACAATTTGAGCATAAATTTCTTTATTGCTTCTAAAAACAGCTAATCTTGGTCTAGTTGCAGTACCTGAAACTATCTTGCGAATTCTGCTTTTAATTCTTATTCTTCTTTCGTATTTTGTCAATGCCATAACTAAATTATTAAGCTGATTTACCTGCTTTTCTTCTTAAAACTTCACCAACAAACTTGATACCTTTTCCTTTGTAAGGCTCTGGTCTTCTAAAACCACGTATCTTTGCAGCTACTTGACCTACAAGTTGTTTATCATGAGAAGTTAGTTTTATAATTGGATTTTTACCTTTCTCTGAAACAGTTTCAACATTAACTTCTGGAGCTAATTCTAAAACTATTGCGTGAGAGAAACCTAAAGCTAACTCAAGTTTTTGACCTTGGTTACTTGCTCTATATCCAACACCTACCAACTCTAATTGTTTAGTCCATCCTTTAGATACACCTTCAATCATGTTACGCATTAATGATCTATATAAACCATGTTTAGCTTTTTGATCTTTAGTATCTGAAGAACGTGTTACCATCACATTTCCATCTTCAACTTTAATATCTACAGAATCAAAATTTTGAGATAATTCTCCTAATTTTCCTTTTACTGTAACTACTCCGTCTTTTATATCAACTGTAACGCCTTGTGGAATTACTACTGGGTTATTACCTATTCTTGACATTTCTTATCTTTTTAGTAAACGTAACATAAAACTTCTCCACCTACGTTATCTCTTTTGGCTTGTTTGCCCGTCATTACTCCATGAGAAGTAGAAACGATAGCAATACCAAGACCATTAAGAATTCTAGGTAGTTCTTTAGAACTTGCATACTTACGTAAACCTGGTTTACTTATTCTTTCAATCTTTTTAATTACAGGCTCTTTTGTTTCTTTGTTGTACTTAAGAGCTATTTTAATAGTTCCTTGTACTGTAGAATCATCAAACTTGTAACTTAAAATATATCCTTGTTCGAATAATATTTTTGTGATGTCTTTTTTAAGATTAGATGCTGGGATCTCAACCACTCTGTGGTTAGCACGCACTGCATTTCTAATTCTTGTCAAATAATCCGCTATTGGATCTGTGTACATAATGAATTGATTTTGTGACTTTGGTTTTCAACTTTTTGTTGAACCTTAAATCTGATTATTAAAATAATATTACCAACTTGCTTTTCTTACACCAGGAATAAGGCCTTGGTTAGCCATTTCTCTAAAAGTAACACGTGAGATACCAAATGTTCTCATGTAACCTCTAGGTCTTCCTGTTAATTTACATCTATTATGTTGACGAATTGGAGAAGCATTTTTTGGTAACTTTTGTAATGCTTCATAATCTCCAGCTTCTTTTAAAGCTTTACGTTTTTCAGCATATTTAGCTACTGTTTTAGCTCTTTTTACCTCGCGGGCTTTCATTGATTCTTTAGCCATAACTTAGTTCTTTTGAAAAGGTAATCCTAATTCGGTTAATAATGATTTTGCTTCTTTATCTGTTTCGGCAGAAGTTACAAATGTAATATCCATTCCTGAGATTTTGTTAACTTTATCGATATTTATCTCAGGGAAAATGATTTGTTCAGTAATACCTAAATTGTAATTACCTCTTCCATCAAAACCTGAAGCTTTAATACCGCTAAAATCTCTAACTCGTGGTAAAGCTGAAGTTACTAAACGATCTAAAAATTCATACATTCTTTCTCCGCGTAAAGTTACTTTTGCTCCAATTGGCATACCTTTACGTAATTTGAAAGATGCAACGTCTTTTTTAGATATAGTTGCTATAGCTTTTTGTCCAGATATAGTAGTTAATTCTTCAACTGCATAGTCGATTAACTTTTTGTCTGCAACAGCAGCTCCTACACCTTTAGATATTACTATCTTTTGTAGTTTAGGAACTTGCATTACATTTTTATATCCAAATTCTTCTGTAAGAGCAGCAATTACTTTGCTTTTATACTCTTCTTTTAGTCTCGGTGAATATGCCATAACTATATTACTTCATTAGATTTTGTTGAAAATCTCACTTTCTTATCACCTTCCATTTTGTAACCTACTCTTGTTGTTTCTCCTTTAGAGGTTAACAATGATAAGTTAGAAATGTGAATTGGTGCTTCTTTCTCTACGATTCCACCTTGAGGGTTTTGTGCACTTGGTTTAGTATGTTTCTTAACCATGTTAATACCCTCAACAATCGCTTTGTTCTTATCTATCAATACTTTTTGTACTTTACCTTCAGATCCTTTATGATCTCCAGCAATTACTCTAACAGTATCTCCAGTTTTTATTTTAAGCTTTGTCATCTTAATTTAATGTATTAAAGCACTTCAGGTGCTAATGATACAATTTTCATGAATTGTTTATCACGAAGCTCTCTAGCAACAGGACCAAATACACGTGTACCTCTCATTTCTCCCGCAGGATTTAAAAGCACACAAGCATTATCATCGAATCTAATATAAGATCCATCTGGTCTTCTTACTTCTTTTACAGTACGAACAACAACAGCTGTTGAAACTGCACCTTTTTTAACGTTTCCGTTTGGTGTAGCGTCTTTTACAGAAACAACAATTTTGTCTCCTACTGATGCGTATCTTCTTTTAGTACCACCTAGAACACGTATTGTTAATACTTCTTTTGCTCCAGTGTTGTCTGCTACTTTTAATCTTGATTCTTGCTGTACCATAATTATTTAGCTCTTTCTATGATTTCAACTAATCTCCAACATTTAGATTTACTTAAAGGTCTTGTTTCCATGATTCTTACAGTATCTCCAATGTTACAATCGTTTGTTTCGTCGTGTGCAACATATTTTTTTGTTTTTAACACGAACTTACCATACATAGGGTGTTTTACTTTTTTAACTTCAGAAACCACAATTGACTTCTGCATTTTGTTACTTGTAACAACTCCTATACGTTCTTTTCTTAAATTTCTTGTTTCCATCTTTTAGCAGAATTATTGTAATTCTCTTTTAGTTAATTCTGTCGCAATTCTTGCTACGGTACGTCTTATTGTACGTAATTGAATTGGATTTTCTAAAGGAGATATTGCATGAGCTAATTTTAGGTCTGAATAACTCTTTTTAACTTCACCTAGTTTCTCTTGTAACTCGGCTACTGATAATTCTTTAATTTCTGATTGTTTCATAATATCAAATAAATTATGCTTCGTAATCGCGAGCAATTATAAACTTAGTTTGAACAGGTAATTTTTGAGCTGCTAAACGTAACGCTTCTTTAGCGATATCTAGAGATACTCCTCCTATTTCAAATAACACTCTACCTGGTTTAATAACAGCTACCCAATACTCAACGGCACCTTTACCTTTACCCATACGTACTTCAAGAGGCTTTTTTGTAATTGGCTTGTCTGGAAATATTTTAATCCAAAGTTGCCCTTCTCTTTTCATGTAACGTGTAGCGGCAATACGAGCTGCTTCAATTTGACGTGATGTTAAAAAATTCGAGTCTAACGATTTTATACCAAAAGTACCGTTTGAAAGTTGATGTCCTCTTTGAGAGAGACCTTTCATACGTCCTTTTTGTTGCTTACGAAATTTTGTTCTTTTAGGCTGTAACATTTTTCTTTACTTTATAAAAAATTACTTTCTACGACGAGGTTTGGAATTATTTCCACCGCGACTTCCGGCATTACCTTTTCCTTGCTTTTTGGCTAAACCAACAAGCGGAGAAAGTTCTCTTTTACCATATACTTCACCTTTCATGATCCATACTTTTACACCTAATCTACCATAAGTAGTGTGTGCTTCAACTAAAGCATAATCAATATCGGCTCTGAAGGTTGATAAAGGAATACGTCCTTCTTTGTAGTGTTCAGAACGTGCCATTTCAGCACCATTTAAACGTCCACTAATTTGAACTTTAATTCCTTCAGCATTCATACGCATTGTAGCAGCGATAGCCATCTTAATTGCACGTCTGTATGAAATTCTGTTTTCAATTTGACGAGCAATACTAGATCCTACTAAAAATGCATCAAGTTCAGGTCTTTTAATTTCAAAGATGTTAATCTGAACTTCTTTTCCAGTAATTTTTTTAAGCTCTTCTTTTAACTTGTCTACCTCTTGACCGCCTTTACCAATAATGATACCTGGACGAGCCGTTGTGATAGTAACGGTTACAAGTTTAAGCGTACGCTCAATAATTACTCTACTTACACTAGCTTTAGATAAACGTACATGTACGTATTTTCTAATCTTATCGTCTTCGGCAAGCTTATCTCCATAATCATTACCTCCGTACCAGTTAGATTCCCATCCTCTGATAATACCTAAGCGATTTCCGATTGGATTTGTTTTTTGTCCCATACTTCTATCCTAGCTTTGTGTGTTATTATTAGCTCCAACAACGATTGTTACGTGGTTAGAACGTTTTCTTATTCTGTGTGCACGACCTTGTGGTGCTGGACGTAATCTTTTTAACATTGATCCGCCATCTACTCTAATTTCTTTTACAACCAATTCAGCATCTTCAATGCTAGCCTCTTCGTTTTTAGATTGCCAGTTTGCAATTGCAGACAATAACAATTTCTCTAAACGACCAGAAGCTTCTTTCTGGTTGAATTTTAAGATATTAAGTGCTTTCTCTACTTTTTCACCTCTTACTAAATCGGCTACTAAACGCATTTTTCTTGGTGATGTAGGACAGTTATTAAGTTTAGCAAAAGCAACTTGCTTTTTTCCTTCCTTAATAGCGGCTGCCATTTGTTTTTTACGACTTCCCATAGCTTACTACTTTTTACCTTTGTTTTTAGCACCTGCATGTCCACGGAATGAACGTGTTGGTGAAAATTCTCCTAATTTATGACCTACCATGTTTTCTGTTACATATACTGGTACAAATTGACGGCCATTGTGTACTGCTATGGTTTGTCCAACAAAATCTGGAGTAATCATACTTGCTCTTGACCAAGTTTTGATTACTGTTTTTTTGTTAGCCTCAACATTATCAGCTACTTTTTTCTCTAATTTATAATGAACGTAAGGTCCTTTTTTTAATGATCTTGCCATGTCTTATTTCTTTCTACGTTCTACAATATATTTATTACTTGCATTCTTTTTAGAACGAGTTCTATATCCTTTAGCAGGAATACCGTTTCTAGAACGAGGGTGTCCACCTGAAGATTTACCTTCACCACCACCCATTGGGTGATCTACTGGATTCATTACTACCGGTCTAGTACGTGGTCTTCTACCTAACCATCTTGTTCTACCTGCTTTACCAGATACTAATAACTGATGATCTGAATTAGAAACAACTCCTACAGTCGCTAAACAATTAACTAAAATTAATCTAGTTTCACCTGAAGGTAATTTAATTGTTGCAAACTTACCATCTCTTGCCATTAACTGAGCAAAAGCACCAGCACTACGAGCCATAACAGCACCTTGACCTGGACGTAACTCTACACAAGAAATAATAGTTCCTAAAGGAATTTGACTTAGTGGCATTGCATTACCTATTTCTGGAGCTACATTATCTCCTGAAACAACAGTTTGACCTACTTGTAAACCATTTTGAGCAATGATATATCTTTTCTCACCATCTTGATAATTCAATAAAGCAATAAAAGCGGTTCTGTTTGGATCGTATTCAATAGATTTAACTTCAGCTGGGATTCCCGCTTTGTCTCTTTTGAAATCGATAATACGATACTTCTTTTTATGACCACCACCTATGTAGCGCATGGTCATTTTTCCTTGACTGTTTCTACCACCAGACTTTTTATTCGGAGCTAATAAACTTTTCTCCGGCTTATCAGTAGTAATGGCGTCAAATCCATTTACTACTCTAAATCGCTGTCCTGGTGTGATTGGTTTTAATTTTCTTACTGACATTTTTGTCTAATTACATGTTACTGTATAAATCAATCATTTCACCTTCCGCCAGTTGTACAATTGCTTTTTTAACAGCATTTGTTTTACCATGTTGAATACCTGTTTTTGTAAAACGGGTTCTTCTATCTGGACGGACATTTATAGTACGAACTTTTTCAACAGAAACACCATAAGCAGCTTCAACCGCTTTTTTAATTTCTACCTTGTTCGCCTTAGTTTTCACTGCGAATGTATAGCAGTTATTTAACTCGCTATTTGCTGTCGCTTTTTCTGTGATTATAGGTTTAATTAAGATACTCATTGTTTCTATTTACTTAAATTTGATTCAATTCCTTCTAAAGCACCTTCTAAAAGAACTACTTGTCCCGCATTAAGTATTTTGTAAGTACTTAATTCTGAAGAAGTTATAACTTCTGAGCCTTTTAAATTGCGCGATGACAAATATACATTATTATTTGACCCACCCAACACAAATAAAGATTTTTTATTCTCTAAGTTTAAGGCTTTTAGCACAGCGGTAAAATTCTTAGTTTTTGGAGTCTCAAAGTTGAAATCTTCTAAAACTGTAATTGATTGTTCTCCCGCTTTAATACTTAAGGCTGATTTACGAGCTAAACGTTTAACATTCTTGTTAAGCTTGAAGCTATAATTTCTTGGTCTAGGACCAAACATACGTCCACCACCTTTAAAAACACCAGACTTGATACTACCAGCTCTAGCTGTACCAGTTCCTTTTTGTTTTTTAATCTTACGAGTACTTCCAGAAATCTCAGCTCTTTCTTTCGATTTGTGAGTTCCTTGTCTTTGGTTTGCTAAATATTGTTTAACATCCAAGTATACTGCATGATTATTAGGCTCAATAGCAAATACATCTTGAGATAGGTCAACCTGTCTTCCTGTATCTTTTCCGTTTATATCTAAAACTGCTACTTTCATTATTTTCTAATAATTACATAAGAATTTTTATGTCCAGGTACGCAACCTTTAACAACTAGTAGATTTTTATCTGCTACTACTTTTAAAACTCTTAAATTTTCAACTTTTACTGAGTCACCACCCATTCTTCCAGCCATTTTCATGCCTTTGAATACTCTTGCAGGATAAGACGCAGCTCCAATAGATCCTGGTGCTCTTAAACGGTTATGTTGACCGTGAGTCGCTTGACCTACACCACCAAAACCATGACGTTTTACAACACCTTGAAATCCTTTACCTTTTGATGTACCAGAGATATCAACAAATTCACCTTCGATGAAATGTTCTACTGTGATAGCATCACCTAATTTGTACTCCTCACCAAAACCTTTGAATTCTACGATTTTGCGTTTTACAGAAGTTCCTGCTTTTTTAGCGTGACCTATGTCAGCTTTAGTAGCACTTTTTTCTGTCGCGTCATCGAAACCAAGTTGAACGGCATTATAACCATCAACTTCTTCAGTTCTGACTTGGGTAACGATACATGGCCCAGCTTCAATTACTGTACATGGAATGTTTTTTCCATTTTCATCGAAAATGCTGGTCATACCGATTTTTTTTCCTATTAACCCAGACATATTTATTAATTATTAATTGTTACTATTCTTTATTTAAAACTCAAGGCTGAAAATACATCTCAGCCTTGAATTGTATTTTTCCGTTTTTCCCTAACCGTCGTTAAGGACATGTTTACGATTACTTAAACTTTAATCTCTACTTCAACACCACTTGGCAATTCAAGTTTCATTAAAGCATCAATTGTTTTAGAAGATGAAGAATAAATATCTAATAATCTCTTATAAGAGCTTAATTGAAATTGTTCTCTAGACTTCTTATTTACGTGAGGTGAACGTAATACAGTAAATATTTTCTTGTTTGTAGGTAATGGAATTGGTCCTGTTACTACAGCTCCAGTACTTTTTACTGTTTTAACAATCTTATCGGCAGATTTATCTACCAAATTGTGATCGTATGATTTTAATTTTATTCTGATTTTTTGACTCATTTTCTTAGATTTTAAGCTTCAACGCCTTTAGCCGCTTTAATAACTTCTTCAGATATGTTTGAAGGAGTCTCAGCATAATGTGAAAATTCCATAGTTGATGTTGCACGTCCTGAAGATAATGTTCTTAATGTTGTTACATAACCAAACATTTCAGATAATGGCACAGTAGCTTTTACAGTTTTTGCACCAGCTCTATCACCCATGTCACTTACTTGACCTCTTCTTCTGTTTAAATCTCCAACAATGTCACCCATGTTTTCTTCAGGAGTAATAACCTCAAGTTTCATGATTGGCTCCATTATTACAGCTTTAGCAGCTTTAGCAGCAGCTTTAAATCCTAATTTAGCAGCTAATTCGAATGATAATTGATCCGAATCCACATCGTGGTAAGATCCATCTGTTAATGTTACTTTCATAGCATCAACTTCGTAACCTGCTAATGGACCGTTAACCATAGCCATTTTGAATCCTTTTTCAATAGCTGGTATAAATTCTTTAGGAACGTTACCACCTTTAATTTCAGAAACAAATTCTAAACCTACTTTACCTTCTTCAGCTGGTTCTAAAGTAAATACGATATCTGCGAATTTACCACGACCACCAGATTGTTTTTTGTAAACTTCTCTGTGTTCAGCTTTACGAGTAATAGCTTCTTTGTACTCAACTTGTGGAGCTCCTTGATTAACTTCTACTTTAAATTCGCGACGTAAACGGTCTACGATAATATCTAAGTGAAGCTCACCCATTCCAGAAATAATAGTCTGTCCTGAAGCTTCGTCAGTTCTTACTGTAAAGGTTGGATCTTCTTCAGCTAATTTAGATAAAGCCATACCTAATTTATCAACGTCTGCTTTAGTCTTAGGCTCAACCGCGATACCAATAACGGGATCAGGGAAGTTCATAGACTCTAAAACGATAGGATGTTTTTCATCAGACATAGTATCACCAGTCTTGATATCTTTAAAACCTACCGCTGCTCCAATATCTCCTGCTTCAATAAAATCGATAGCATTTTGTTTATTAGAGTGCATTTGATAAATACGTGATATACGTTCTTTTTTACCTGAACGGTTATTTAAAATGTATGAACCTGCATCTAAACGACCTGAATATGCTCTAAAGAAAGCTAAACGACCTACGAAAGGATCGGTAGCAATTTTAAATGCTAATGCAGCGAATGGTGCATTTACATCTGGCTTACGAGTTTCTTCTTTTTCGGTATCTGGATTGATTCCTACAATATTATCTCTATCTAATGGAGAAGGTAAATAACGACATACAGCATCTAATAAAAACTGCACACCTTTATTCTTAAATGAAGAACCACAAATCATTGGTATGATAGCCATATCCATTACAGCAGCTCTAAGTGCAGCGTGCACTTCTTCTTCTGTAATAGAGTCTTCATCTTCCATGAATTTCTCTAGTAAGTTCTCGTCATACGTAGCTACCTCTTCAATTAACATAGCACGGTATTTACGAGCTTCTTCCTTCATATCATCTGGAATTTCGATTTCATCAAAAGTTGCCCCTTGAGTTTCATCGTGCCAAATGATAGCTCTATTTTTTACTAAATCTACAATACCTTTAAAATCTATTTCATCACCAATGTTTAATACGATTGGCACTGCATTCGATTTTAACATGTCTTTTACTTGCTGACATACTGCTAAGAAGTTAGCACCTTGACGGTCCATCTTGTTAACAAATCCAATACGTGGTACTTTGTAGTTATCTGCAAGTCTCCAGTTAGTTTCAGATTGTGGCTCAACACCATCAACTGCACTAAATAAGAATACTAAACCATCTAATACACGTAAAGAACGGTTTACCTCTACGGTAAAGTCAACGTGACCAGGAGTATCGATAATATTAAAATGATATCCTTTAGTTTCTGAAGTTGGTTGTGCGTTTTCTAAAGGAAACTGCCAAGTACATGTTGTAGCAGCAGATGTGATAGTGATACCACGCTCTTGTTCTTGCTCCATCCAGTCCATGGTTGCAGCACCATCATGCACCTCACCAATTTTATGAGAAACTCCTGTATAATATAGTATACGCTCTGTTGTTGTTGTTTTACCAGCATCAATGTGAGCAGCAATACCAATATTTCTTGTATATTTTAAATCTCTTGCCATTTCTTATTAAAATCTAAAGTGAGAGAATGCTTTATTAGCTTCTGCCATTTTGTGAGTATCAACTCTTTTCTTAACCGCTGCGCCTTCTTCTTTAGCTGCTGCTAAAATTTCAGATGCTAAACGTAACGCCATAGATTTTTCGTTTCTTTTACGAGAATAGCTAATAAGCCATTTCATAGCTGTAGAAACTTTACGATCTGGACGAATTTGCATTGGGATTTGGAATGTAGCACCTCCAACACGACGACTACGTACTTCTACGTGAGGCATAACGTTAGATAAAGCATCTTTCCATGTTTCTAATGCAGTTTTTTCTTCGTCAGTCTTTTTTGATTCTACGATATCAATTGCATCATAGAATACTTTAAAAGCCACAGACTTCTTACCATCCCACATCATCATATTAACGAAACGAGTTACTAACTGATCGTTAAAACGCGGATCTGGTAAAAGCGGTCTCTTTTTTGCTGCTCTTTTTCTCATGTCTTCTTCTTAAAGTTTTTTAATTACTTCTTAGGGCGTTTTGCACCATACTTAGATCTACGTTGTGTTCTACCTGCAACACCTGCTGTGTCTAAGGCACCACGAACGATGTGATATCTAACTCCTGGTAAATCTTTTACCCTTCCACCTCTAACCAATACTATCGAGTGCTCTTGTAGATTGTGACCCTCACCTGGGATGTATGCATTTACTTCATTACCATTTGTTAACCTTACCCTTGCAACTTTACGCATTGCTGAGTTAGGTTTTTTAGGTGTTGTTGTGTAAACACGCGTACAAACCCCACGTCTCTGTGGACACGAATCTAAAGCAGCCGATTTACTCTTCTTGGTTATTTTGGCTCTTCCTATTCGTACTAATTGTTGAATTGTTGGCATATAAATTATATAATAAATTTAATAATCCTCTTTTAAGAGGGCTGCAAAGGTAGTAATTAAAATTAAAAATTCAAATCCTAATTCATTAATTTTCAATAGAATTTAAAATTATTTTCAATAGCCATATTACAAGACTATGTTTTGCGTTAGATTTACAACAAAAATTATTCTTTAGCTGTGCAAAAAAAATCATTTTTATATCATATTATATGTATGCTTTTTTCAATGGGTTTGTTTTCCCAAAACTTAAAGCTTACTGTTTATGGTGAAACTGAATTAAAAACAGCTAAGATTGATTCTGTTGGTTACAATGCGAATCATAAAGATTTCGAATCTATAAACAATGAAGTTTACTTACTAAACGCAAAACTTCAAAAAATAGGATACATTGAAAGTGATGTTGAATTTATTAAGAAAACAAACGACTCTTCTTTTAACTGTAAAATAGTTTTAAAAAGAAGATACAAGACCATACATATTTATTACAACACATCTACGGTTAGCGAAAAAATATTAAAAATGGTGTCTGGCGAAGTAAATTTAAATTATTTTACTTTAAATATCGAGAATGTTGAAGCTGCACTTGTTTTAATAAATCAAAAACTATCAGAACAAGGACAACCCTTTCTAAAACTTAAATTATCAGATTTTAAACCAGATGCTGCTTCATCTTTATCTGCTACTTTAGTGGTAGAATCGAAAAGTGACCAGAGAACGATTGACAATATTATAGTAAAAGGTTATGATAAATTTCCTAAAAGCTTTTTAAAACATTATTTAAAGATTAAACCAAAACAGGTTTTCGACTTAAAACGCATCCAAGAAAAAACAGAACAACTAAGAAATTTAAGATTTGCAAATGAAATTAAGCCGCCTGAAGTTTTATTTACCAAAGATTCAACAACCCTATACTTATATATAAAAAAAAATACAAGTAATACTTTTGATGGTTTTTTAGGTTTTGGAACAAATGAACAAACTAATAAATTAGATTTTGACGGTTACTTAAATTTAAGTCTTAACAATAATTTAAATTACGGAGAATCTTTCAGGTTACTTTATAAAAGCGATGAAAATGCACAAAAAACTTTCGAAAGCAACCTAACACTTCCCTACTTATTTAAATCGCCCATTGGTATCGATTTTTTATTGAGAATTTTTAAAAGAGACACGTCCTTTACAACCGTTAATCAATCTGTAAAAGCTTTTTACCAAGTAAACTCAAAACATAAAATTTATACTGGCATACAATTAACCGAATCGAACAATCTTTTATCTACCAATACCACAAACTCCATTTTAGATTACAAAACCTTTTACACAAACGTAGGATATGAATTTATTCAACCTCAATTTTCAAATTTATTATTTCCAATAAAAAGCAAATTATTGTTAGAAACTAACTTTGGTAAAAGGTCCATTTCCCAAGAATCGGAAAATCAGATATTACTAATTATAGATGCGTTTAAGATTTTCAATTTAAACGATAAGAATAGTATTTACATAAGGGGTAATGCCAATAATTTAAATTCTAAAAACTATTTAGAAAATGAATTAATACGTTTTGGAGGAATAAATTCCATACGTGGTTTTGAGGAAAACAGTTTGTTTGCCTCTATGTATGGTTTAATAAATACCGAATATCGTTATCAAATTGATAACAATATATATTTACATAGCATAATAGATTTCGCCTACTATCAGAACAAACTTACCAATATAGAAGAAAAATTATATGGTTACGGATTTGGATTTGGTATTCGAACCAATGCAGGCCTACTAAAATTTAACTATGCAAATGGCAAAAATGAGAATTCTAAATTTAAACTATCCAATTCTAAGATTCATATAAGTTTGGTCACTTATTTTTAATCAATTATTACGAAATTGGTAGATTTTGATATAAAAATTAAAATTTAACCTAATTTTATTGTTTAATTAACTTTTTATTTTGATTTTTGAGATTGACTAATTCAAATAATTTAAAAATGAAAACAAAGTTTAGTGGAATTCTAACGCTACTACTAGCGTTTGTGGTGCAATTAACTTTCGCACAAGAAAAGACTATTTCAGGTACGGTATCAGACCCATCGGGTTTACCGCTTCCAGGAGCAACTGTCTTAGTAAAAGGTACCACATCTGGTACTTCAACAGATTTCGATGGTAGATACTCAATTAAGGCAAAACAAGGTGCAACTCTTGTTTTTAGTTTTGTTGGATACTCAACCAAAGAGATTGCTGTTGGAACGTCTAATTCAATTAATGTAACTATGGCAGAAGATGCAGCCGCTCTGGAAGAGGTTGTTGTTGTTGCCTATGGAACACAAACAAGGGAATCTATTGTTGGTGCTATTGACGTAATAAAAGCAGAAACAATAAGTAATCAGCAAGTTACTTCACCGCTAAGGGCTTTACAAGGTACTGTTGCAGGTGTTAACTTGATTACTGCTGGTGGACAACCAGGTACTAATCCTGAATTTGTGATTAGGGGATTTGGAAGTTTCAATGGTAATAATAGTCCATTAATTGTAGTTGATGGTGCTCCTTTTAATGGAAATATCAATACCATAAGTCAAGACCAAATTGAATCTATTTCTGTTTTAAAAGATGCGGGTTCTGCCTCTTTATATGGATCTAGAGCAGCTAATGGAGTAGTAATAATAACAACAAAAAGAGGTAAAAGAAATTCGGGTGCTGAAATAAGTTTAAGAACTCAGTATGGATTATCCAACCCTTCTGTTGGTATACATGATCTTGTAAATCCTGAAGAATATATGAAGTTAATGTGGACTTCATTAAGAAACGACAACCTTTATGGTTTAGGGCAATCTCCTGTAGATGCAGCTTTAAATGCAAGTAATGGACTAGTGCCTTTCATAGGATACAATCCATTTGGAGTAAATAATCCGATTGACACTGATGGTAATTTAGTTTCTGGTGCAAATCTATTATGGGACACAGATTGGGAAGAAAGTGTTCTAAGAAGAAATGTTCCTAGAATAAATCATACTTTAAGTGTATCTGGTGGTGGTGAAAAGTCTAATTATTTCTTCTCTTTTGATTATCTTAACGAAGATGGACCTGTAATTAAATCAGATTTCGAAAGAATAGCTACAAGAGCAGCTATAGATACAGAAGTAAATGATTGGTTAAAAACAGGAATAACATTGGGTTATTCTAGATCAAATTCAAATAATCCAGATCAAACATCAGGAAGCACAACCCAAGCTATTTCTTGGATTTACAACAACAGTAGCGTATACCCTATTTATGTTAGAGATGCTAATGGTAATGTAATTAGAGATGCTAATGGTGGTTTAATCTATGATTTGGGTAATGGAAATGGCAGACCGGTTGGTCAACCAGTTAATAATATTAGACCAGGTATTGTTGGAGAAAATATATTAGCTTCTATATTACTTGGTACTGAAAAAAGAATTCGTACCAATCTTGTTGGATCTACTTATGCTGAAGTAAACTTTTTAAACGATTTCACATTTAGAACAACTTTTAATTACGAAAACTTTGTGTTTGACAGCCATTCATTTGATGATGATGAAATTGGAGCGGCATCATCAGTTCAAGGAAGGGTTTCTAAAACCAGAAATATTACTTCAACATTAAATGCTATTCAGGCATTAAACTATTCTAAGAGTTTTGGCAAACATTCTGTTTCCTTTGATGCTATTTATGAAGCTAACACAAATGCTACAGATACTTTTAGCGCTTCTTCTACAGGATTTTTACCAGGACAACAAGAGCTTGGAAATGGTACAGTTGCCGAATCATTTGGAGGCTTTAGACAAGAACAAAGAATTACAAGTTATTTAGGTAGATTGTCTTATAATTTTGATAGAAAATATTTTATTGAAGGTAGTTACCGTGAAGATAAATCTTCTCAATTTGAAGAGCAATTTAGAACTGGAGATTTCTTCTCTGTTGGTGGTTCTTGGGTTGTTTCTAATGAAAGCTTCTTAAAAAATGTAAGTTGGATAAATAATTTAAAACTTAGAGCTTCTATTGGAGAACTAGGAAATATTAATATTCCAGGGGGCTTTTTCCCTACAAGTTTCTTATTTGGTGGTGCTAACTTTAATAATGTTACCATTTCTCCTGTTGAAGGACAAGGAAGTAACTTACCTGCCGGAACATTACCAGACCCTGCATTAAAATGGGAAACGGCAAGAACATCAAATTACGGTTTAGATTTCACAATATTTAACGGTGCCCTTTCAGGATCGGTTGAGTATTTTAATAGAGAAAGTGTTGATCTTATTCAAGATATTACTGCAACACCTTCGCCTGGAGTGCCTGTAGTTAGAGCAAATGCAGGTATTATTAACAATAGCGGTTGGGAAGTTACCCTAAACAGTAATATTATAGATCAAGAAAATGTAACTTGGAGTTTAGGCGGAAATTTTGCTCTGTTAAAAAACGAAATCAAGCAAATTTCTCCGTTTTCTGATAGACAAATACAAGGAACAAAATTATGGGAACCAGGAAATTCATTATTTGAATTTTACTTAAGAGAATGGGCAGGAGTAGACCCAGCTACAGGGGATGCACTTTGGTATATAGATGTTACTGATACTAATGGAGATGTAATTGGTAGAGATGTTACTAACCAATACGATATTGCTACTCGATATGAAACAGGTAAAGAATCGTTACCAGACATTCAAGGAGGTTTAAATACTACTTTCAGATACAAGCAGTTTGATATCTATGCTTTATTTAATTTTAGTTCTGGAGCATATTTACTAGATACAGATTACAGTGGATTAATCAATCCAGCTGTAGGAGGTTCTGCTCACCCAGACAATTTTAAAGCTTGGTCTCAACCTGGCGACATCACTAATATCCCTAGACTAACACAAGCACAAAACAATTTTGCTTCTCAATCTACCCGTTATTTATTTAAAAACGATTATTTAAGATTAAAAGCATTAACTATTGGTTATAATCTACCTCAAAAAGATTTAGATCGTTTAGGGCTAAAGCAGTTTAGATTATATATACAAGGAGATAACTTAGTTACTTGGCAATCACATAAAGGTATTGATCCAGAACAAGCATTTAATGGATTAACAAATAACAGATCGCCATTACAAAGAACACTTACATTTGGTGCACTTATAAAACTATAAAAAAAAAGTTATGAAAAATATAAATATTAAAAATTCATGGAAACTACCTTTTGTATTTCTTACAATGGTAGTACTTATTGCAAGTTTAAGTTCTTGTAGCGAAGAATTTGTTGATGAACCTACTGACACTTCGGGTGTTACTGATAACATAATTTTTGCAAATAGAAACAATGCTCAAACATTTGTTAATGGTATTTTAGCAAATTATAAAGGACAATATGGATCAGTAGATGCAGGAGGTATCTATGCTATGTACTTTGCAAGAGCCGTAAAAGGAAACGATATCATACAAGGAGTATCATGGTATCGATTTGATTATGGTCACGAAAACAGAGAGCCTAACTTTAGACGTACCAATTTTTCTTGGAGTTTCAATTATGAAAATGTAAATTTTGCTAATACTTTAATTGCGGGTGTTGAAAATAGCCCTACTCTATCTGAAAGCGATAAAAAAGAATTCATAGCAAAAGGGAAATTTTTTAGAGGGTTACATATGTTTGAATTGTTGCTTGAATTTTGTCCAAATTACAACAATGATCGTAGTGTAGAAAGAATCCCTCTTTACACTGAACCCACCACATTAGAGACAGTGGGAGGAAATCCTCCTGTACCAATGAGCGTTATTTACAATCAAGTAATACAAGATTTAGAAGACGCTATAGCAGATTTACCTACTTCAAGACCTGGTAAAAGTTTTATAAATAAAGCTGTGGCACAAGCAGTTTTAACCAGAGTATTATCTGTAACTCAAGATGATTGGGGTAAAGTTTCATCTTTAGCAAGAGCTGCGTATGGTGGTAATGCCACAGCTGCAGTACAATCATCAAATTGGGGCAATGGTTTCAGTGATATGCAAGATCAAGAATGGTTATGGGCATTGTTTCAAAATGGATCAGATGAAACAAATTTCTTTTGGGGTCATGCTGCGCCTATGATGGACCACCTAACATTGAGTTATTCTGCAAGTTATATTGACCCAGATTTTGTTGAGAAATTTTCTACTACAGATGTTCGTAACTTGTTTTTCGACATTTATGGCGTTTCTGCAACTGAACCTTGGAGACAATATATTACTACAAAATATGCATTTACTTTCTCATCTGATATTCCATTAATCAGAAAATCAGAAATGGTATTATTTGATGCCGAGGCACAATACCACCTAGGAAATACAGAACAAGCACAAAATTTACTTTTTGCCTTACAATCTGCACGAGATCCAAATGCTGTAAAATCACTTAAAACAGGGCAAGACTTGTTAGATGAAATATTACTAGAACGCAAAAAAGAGTTTTATGGTGAATTTGGACCTCAATGGTTTGACGCTAAGCGTTACAATCTACCAATTATTAGAGGTACAAAACATCGTGTAAGATTAACGGTACCTGCTGATAGCAATCTATTCTTCTTAAAAATACCTGAAGATGAAATAGATTTAAACGATAACTATGCAGGATTTAACAATGAATAACAAAGTTTGTCTTTTTTGCCTTGTCATAAGTTTAACAACTTTTAATATATTTTCTCAAACCAAAGCTGAGAAGGATAAGATTATATCTAATTATAATTTAGATAAAATTCAAAATCTAAAATCAGTAATAAATGAGAAAAATAAATTGAAAGAGTTGAGAGTTTCTACTTTTCTCAAGAATAACGATCAAATATCATATAAAATGAAAATAAATGGTAAAACATATATGATTAATGATATTGTTGATGGAAAGCCAGTTTATATAACTACTCACAATTTAAATAGTGCCAAGGCAACTAAGACTGACAAATTACATACAGGTGGTGGTTTAGGATTAAATCTAGAAGGGTTAAACATGAATATTGGCGTTTGGGATGAAGAAAGTGTGCGTGGTACGCACAATGAATTTAAAGATGATCAAACCATCCCAAAATCTAGAGTTGTATACCCAGAATTTCCAGGTGCTTTTTTTGGACCAATTAGCGACCATGCTACACATGTGGCAGGTACTCTTGTAGCCAAAGGTGCAGATCCTAAAGCTAAAGGAATGGCTCCAAAAGCTACCTTGAGATCTTATGATTGGATACTAGATGATAGTGAGGCTTTAAATGAAGCAGCAAACGGATTGCTAATTTCTAATCATTCATATGGAGTACCAATATTCTCGTCAGGTAACCAACAAATATCTGCTCAAAATATTGGATCTTATACTTCTGATGCAAGAATATGGGATGATGTTGCATATAATGCACCTTACTATTTAGCTGTTAATTCTGCAGGAAATGAGGGAATTGAAACGTACACTGGAGGTCTTGCTCCAGGATTCGATAAATTAACTCAAAATAAAACTGCTAAAAATAATCTAGTAGTAGCTAATGCTAATCCTATACTAAATGCAACAACTGGAGCACTAACCATACTAGCAATTAACAGCAATAGTAGTCAAGGACCAACAGATGATTTCCGAGTTAAACCAGATATTGCTGGAGATGGAACAAACGTTTACTCAAGTACAGACGCTAATGATTCAGATTACAGTACATTTTCTGGTACATCAATGGCCTCTCCTAATGTTGCTGGCTCATTACTATTATTACAAGAGTATTATAATCAGCTTAATTCTAACTACATGAGAGCATCTACCTTAAAGGGTCTTGTATGCCACACAGCAATTGATGACAACACCAGAAAAGGACCTGATGGTATTTTTGGTTGGGGTCTATTAAATGCTGAAGATGCAGCATTGATTATAAAGGGTAATAATGAAGGAACCGCTTTAATTAGAGAAATTACAATTAATAATGGGGATACTTATACATATGAGTTCTTTGCTGATTCTGGTGTTGAATTACGAGCATCTATTTGTTGGACAGATCCTCCAGGGGATATATCATCGAGCCCTAATAATGTACTTTCTCCTAGGTTAGAAAATGATCTAGATTTAAGGTTAGAGGATACTAATAATATCGTTTTTTTACCTTGGAAATTAAATAGTGCAAATGTTGCAGGTGCAGCGATAAAAGGTGATAACAATGTAGATAATATTGAAAGGATAGATATTACAAACCCTACTGCTGGTAACTACGCTTTAACTGTATCTCATAAAGGTTCGTTAAAAGATGGAGCCCAGACCTTTTCGTTGATAATTACAGGAGCAAACTTGACATTGGGTACTGATGATAAAAACAATCTAATTGAAACTGCGATTTGGCCAATACCTACGACCGATAAACTGTATATTGATTTCAAAGAAAATTTGGAAAAAAATACCAGAATTACAGTATATAACGTATTAGGAAATTTGGTATTCGATGATTTAGTGAAAGATCCTAAAGGAAATAGGTATTCAATAAACACATCAAAATTATCAAAAGGTATTTATTTTTTAAATATTTCAAATCAAACTTCAAAATACACAAAAAAAATTATAATAAAATAAAACTCAATAATTATGAAAAAATTATTTTTGCTCTTTTCGGCTATATTCACTCTTGTTTTATTAACAAACTGTGAAAAAAATGATGATACTCCTACAATATTAGAAATAAACTATGTGGGATTTGAAGCTAAACCTTTATTAGGTGTAAATCCTAGTGCAAATGTTACTGAAGAATTAAAAATTGCTACGTCAAATACTTCAGAATCAGATCGCACATTTAATATTGTTGTAAATACAAGATTAACGACAGCTAATGCATCTGCCTATACTGTTCCTTCAACTGTTACTGTTCCTGCGAACTCTAACATTGGAACATTTAATGTTGATTTAGTTGGACCTAATATAAATCCATCTGGCAATGATATTTTAGCATTAGATTTTGTATCTGAAGAAGGTTTATTAACAAGTAACACACTTGAAATTAATCTTAAACAAATTTGTCCTTATCCAGAGACTGTATTAAATATTATTTTTGATGGTTATGGAAATGAAACAAGTTGGGAAATTAAAGATAGCTCTGATACAGTATTGTATTCTGCAGCACTAGGAACCTATGCTGAAGGCCAAGCAAATGCTTCTTCTACTTTTTGTTTAGCTCCAGGAACTTATACATTTACTATAAATGATGATTTCGGCGATGGACTATCATTTCCAGCAAACGGTAGTGCATCAATATTAAATAGTGGAAATAAATTAGTAGAAATTGTTGGTGATTTTGGTTTCGGAACATCAAGAGTATTTACTATTAGTAACTAAATAGAATTACAAAATTTTTATAAATAAAAGAGGTTGATTTATCAACCTCTTTTTTTATACCTTTACCCCATGCAAGATCAAACACAAATATTTGGTATTAGAGCCATAATAGAAGCTATTAATGCTGGTGAAATTATAGATAAAGTATTCCTTCAAAAAGGACTAAAAGGCGAATTGTTCTCGGAGTTAGAATTTGTGCTGCGTCAAAAATCTATTAATTCATCTTATGTTCCTGTCGAGAAATTAAACAGACTTACCAAAGGGAATCACCAAGGGGCTGTGGCTCAAATTTCGCCTATTGCTTTTCACGATTTAGAAACTTTAGTAACCGAAGTTGTTGAATCTGGCAAAACACCATTATTCCTTTTGTTAGATCAACTAAGTGATGTGCGTAACTTTGGAGCAATTATCCGTACTGCAGAATGTACCGGTGTAAATGGTATTATAATACAAAAAAAGGGCGGCGCTCCTGTTAATGGTGATACTATTAAAACAAGTGCTGGAGCTGTTTTTAAAGTGCCAATTTGTAAAGTAGATCACATAAAAGACGCTGTTTTTTTCATGCAAGCATCAGATATAAAAGTAATAGCAGCTACAGAGAAAACAAACGACACACTTTACGATGTTTCTTTTAAAGAACCTTGTGCCATCATTATGGGGTCTGAAGATCGTGGTATAAACCCTTCTATTTTAAAGGTAGTTGATGCTAAAGCTAAATTGCCATTATTGGGCGATATAGAATCTTTAAACGTATCGGTGGCTTGTGGAGCCTTTCTTTACGAGGCTGTAAGGCAACGTCTTTAATCTTTATTTTCTTTATAAGTATAAATTACGGTAGGTTGCTCCTCCTCTACTTCTGGTTCTGGTAATTCTATAAAATTTCCATTTTCATCGAAGTGTTTTAGAAAAGGGTCGTTATCTTCATTAAAATCTTTATGTTCCCATTCAAATTTTTTGGGTTTAGCAATTTGGGATCTAAAAATAAACGCAAATAACAAACCGGTTATTAACCCAGACATATGCCCTTCCCAGGAAATACCGCGTTCTATGGGTAAAGTATACCAAATCATACTTCCGTATAAAAAAACAACTAAAAGCGATAAAGCAATTAAACGGTAATGCTTTGCAAAAACACCTTTAAAAAAAATAAAACTTACCAAAACATAAACTAGGCCGCTGGCACCAATATGAAAGGAAGGCCTGCCAATACACCACGTTAAAAAACCAGATAGCAAAATACCATAACATATTACTTTCCAAGCGATGGCGCGATAAAAGTAAAAAAGGGACATCCCTAATACCAATAAAGGGATACTGTTATGATATAAATGCTGTAAACTTCCATGAATAAACGGACTAAAAAAAACGCCCCGCAATCCTTTTAAAGTTTGAGGATAAATACCATATTTACTAAAATGATATCCAAACCGAACTTGAAACCAAAAAACCATCCATAAAAAAAGCACCGAAAACAACGGATAAGCAACTACGCCCAGTGAGAATTTAAAATGTTCTTGGTTTTTCATAGTAATAAAGATAGCAAATAGCTAACCAATTTCATAGCTACTGATAAATTGGCAGACACGCACCGCGTGAGGGGTTGAAGCGGCATCCTTTTTTGAGGCACGAAAAAAAGATACAGCGTAAAACCCGACCTTGCTTTTTTGCAAGGACACGCCCATACTTAAATAATTTCATTTAATTTTACGTTTATGAATGTGAACGAACCTTTAGCAGAACGATTACGACCTAAAACCTTAGACGACTATATTAGCCAATCGCATTTGGTTGGTAAAAATGGTACGCTAACCCAACATATAAAACAGGGTTTAATTCCGTCTATGATTTTCTGGGGACCACCAGGTATAGGAAAAACTACACTCGCAAATATTATTGCAACCGAGTCTGGACGCCCATTTTACACGCTAAGCGCCATTAATTCGGGTGTGAAGGATATTCGCGATGTTATTGATAAAGCAAAGCAAAGCGGCGGCTTATTTACGGTTAAAAACCCCATTTTATTTATCGATGAAATTCATAGGTTTAGTAAATCGCAACAAGACTCGCTCCTGCAAGCCGTAGAAAAAGGTTGGATTACACTTATTGGCGCTACCACCGAAAACCCAAGTTTCGAAGTAATACCGGCACTCCTTTCGCGTTGTCAGGTTTATATTTTAAATGCCTTCGATAAAACCGATTTAGAAACGCTTTTAAACCGAGCTATAAAAAACGACGTTTATCTGTCTAAAAAAAATATAACGCTCCAAGAAACCAATGCCCTATTGCGCCTTTCTGGTGGCGATGCCAGAAAGCTTTTAAATATTTTTGAGCTTATTGTTAATTCTGAAGGCTCAGACCATGTCGTTATTACCGATACGAGTGTGCTAGAGAAAATACAAAACAACACCGCCAGATACGATAAAACAGGCGAACAACATTACGACATTATTTCGGCATTTATTAAGTCCATTCGTGGCAGCGACCCCAACGGAGCGGTTTACTGGTTGGCACGAATGATTGAAGGCGGCGAAGATGTTAAATTTATTGCCCGCCGTTTACTCATTTTAGCCAGCGAAGATATAGGCAACGCCAACCCAACGGCCTTGGTTATTGCCAACAACGCATTTCAAGCGGTAACGGCCATTGGCTACCCAGAATCTCGAATTATATTAAGTCAGTGTGCCACGTATTTAGCATGTTCGCCCAAAAGCAACGCCGCCTATATGGCAATTGGTAAAGCACAACAGGTTGTTCGAGAAACAGGCGATTTATCGGTGCCTTTAGAAATTAGGAATGCGCCCACCAAGCTAATGAAAGAACTCGGTTATGGCGATAATTACAAGTATGCACACAATTACGAAAACAATTTTGCCAATCAGGAGTTTTTGCCAGACCTTATAAAAAACACCACCTTTTACGAACCGGGAAAAAATGCGCGCGAAGAAGCCCACAGAACATTTTTAAAAGAACGCTGGAAAGATAAATACAATTATTAGGGCGTTACCCAAGGGTCGGGCTTTTCGCTATATCTTTTTTATCGTGCCTCAAAAAAAGGATGCCGCTTCAATCCCTAACGCAATCTTAGGTTTTATAGAAACATTAGAATTTAATATTAAGTACATCCTGCTTTAAAACATTATTCTCATAATATTCTATAATCCAATCGGCACCTTTTTTATATATAGTGGCATTATTATTTTCTACCATATAAACGCCATCAATACCCGTTTTTCTAATTTTATAAACCACTTTTGGTGTACTGTCTACCAATTGAAATCCGTTTTCTATTGCTTGAGCATATAATATACCCGAAGGAATTGGTAGCGCTTTGGTAGTTTCCTCGGTTTTTGCTTTAGTTACTTTAACTACTTCAACAACTTTAGGTTTTGCAGTCTCTACAACTTCGGTTTGTTTTTCTTCTTTTAAGGTTTTTAATTCCTCTTTTAATTTAGCGATTTCTGTAACAACTTCAGTATTTGTTTCGCTATCGTTGGTGGTTTCCGGCTGTGTCGCAGCATTAGCATCGTATTTATGATTTAAAGCTTCAACCGATTGAAATGCGTTTCGCAATGCTTCGGTGTAAGCCTTATCATATTCTTTCTCTCTGCTCGAACCATATGCACCAGTAAAAACAACTACATCATTACAATCTTTAAGTTCTACTGCCAATTTTGTTTTAAACAATCCCGAATCTTTTAATACATCAGACTTTAGTGCAATACATCTATTGTTTGCTAAATCTTTAGGGTATTCGCTACCTTCCATAACTGCGATAAAACCATATTTATTAAATAAAAACTTAGTGAATTCATTTAATCGATACTGATTTCTTTCCTTAAAAAAATCAAATTTATTCGGAACAATGACGTATTTGTATTTATCTAAACTGTTTTGTGAAAAAACACTGCTTGCAACAAGCACGGCAATAAGAACAGATAATATTCTAGCTTTCATTGGTATTTATTTTTTAACTTGGCGTATACTGTAAATATACTATATGTTGTTAAATTTATTTTTTTTTAAACAATAAACTTACTATTTATAAGTAGTTTTTTAGTTCAATTAAATTATTAATGGTTCTAATATTAGCGTGGTTAGATTTTTTAAACTCATCAAAATATACCACTTCCATGCCTACATCAATAGCTCCAAGAATATCTGCTTCAAAACCATCTCCAATCATAACACTTTTATCGGCAGTAGTTTGGGCTTTCTCAATAGCATAATAAAATATTTTAGGGTTGGGTTTCTTTACGCCAAAGGTTTCCCCGTTTACAATGGTTTTAAAATAATGATGAATATTAGATTTTAATAATTTCTTGTTCTGTACCTCTTCAAACCCATTAGACAAAATATGCAAATGGTATCTATCGCTTAAATAATTTAATATTTCTATGGTGTTTTCAAACAAGTAATTGTTATCTGTTAAATAAGTTATATAATCTTCAGATAATTTATAAAAAGTAGCTTCTTCAACTTTATGGTTTATGGCTGTAAATGTGTCGTTCAATCGTCCGAAACGTAATTTTTCTTTTGCTATTTTTTCATCACGATATAGCTTCCAATAATTAAAGTTAATTTCGTTGTAATGCTTTAAAAATTCAGCTAAATCAACCTGAATATTATTTAAATTAAAAATCTTACTAAAAGTTAATGCCGAATTTTTATCGAAATCCCAAAGTGTGTGGTCTAAATCGAAAAACACATCTGTTATACCATTAATTTTCATCAACAGAATCTAAAATTATATTAAACAATTCTTTAAATCCTTTCCAGCGTTCTATGTCGCTAAAGGTATAATTATGAAATACGGGAATAAACTCGCCATTTACTTTTTTAACTTCATTTATAACATCCAGCAGCACTTTTTTCTTATCTAACATTGAATTTGTTTTAAGCAAACTATAATCCATAATATGATACGAATGGATTTTTAACGGGGTTTGAATTTCGTAATCTAAATCGTAAAATAAAAAGGGCGTACAAGATCCGGCTCGAAACCCTATTTGATTAACGTAACCCATTGTGTAATCTTCCTGAATTTCTAATTCTATTAAATTTCTGTAAGACTCGGGCAAATTAAGTTTAGAAAACGACTGTCTTGATGCCTTTAATGGAATGTTAATTATTTCTTCCATTTTAAGTTTTTCTTTCTTTAAAACCAATAAATTTTCTAAAGCAAAATAGGAAGCCTTTAGACCAACATCGCTGTAATCGGCCACGTGTTTTATTAAGGAGATTAAATGCTTATTATTAGGGTTAATACCCTTATCGTAAGTAGAAAAATCGCCAATTAAAAAGAAAAACAAAAACTTAAATTTACTTTGTTTTTGCTTGTTTATAAGATATTTAAACGTGTCGTAGGGGTCATGCTTTAAACCAAAAAGCACCATATACCTGTTGTATAAACTCTTAAATTTTAGCTTGAAAAAATCTTTTATAGTGCCTCCAAATGTTCTCATGATGCCTTTACTTTTAAAATGAAAAGCGCTTGGCACATCTATAATTGGTTTTATGCTATACTCTTTTTTTGAGAATTCGTACTCTGGAAATTGTAAACTTAAGGCTTCTTTAAACTTATAGGCCCAGATATCGACAACGGGTTGCTGTAAAAATCCTTTTTTAAAAGCTAAACTTTCGGTGGCTACAAATCGGCCGTACTCGTCTTTTACATGAGGCAAATATTCTTCATACCTGGATAACATATAAAAAGACGCCGCAAAAATATCGAAGGGTAACGCACTTTTATCGCCGTTAAAAAAGAAACATTTTGTATCCTCCCATTTTAAAACATTTATTTCTATATCGTTTAAACCTTGCTCAAATAATATATCGTGACTTTTAACAAAAAACTCATGACTAAGCGGTTGCTTTGTGTACGACATTTTTAAACTGTCGTGCGCAATAAAGTCTTCTATTTTTGTGGTAAAAGCAACGTCAAACCCAAGAACACGAGTACATATATGCTTAAAAACATATTTTAAACGGGGTGAGATTTTATGGGTATAAACTAACAACATACTATTAGACAGTGCTTTAATCTTAAAAAAATAACAGATTACATAAGGCCTTCATCGGCAAAACTAAAGTATGCATTTTCTGTTATAATTAAGTGGTCTAGCACTTTAATATCTAAACTTTGTGCAGCATTTTTAAGCTTTTGCGTAATTTGCTTATCGGCTTCACTGGGTTTTAGTGTCCCCGAAGGATGATTATGAGACAGAATTAAACCCGTCGCTCCTACCTCTAAAGCTATTTTTAAAACCAAACGCACATCGACTAAAGTGCCAGTAATACCGCCTTTACTCAATTGATTTTTTTGAATTACTTTATTCGAATTATTTAAATAAATTATCCAGAACTCTTCATGTTCTAACTCGCCAATAACGGGTTGCATAAGTTCGAATACCGCCGAGCTTGATGTTATTTTTTTCTTTTCTAGCGCCTCCTCCCCGCGCCTTCTGCGTCCCAACTCGAGTGCAGCAACAATGCTAATTGCCTTTGCTTCACCTATACCATTAAATGTCATGAGTTGTTTAACCGATAGCTTACTAAGGGCATTTAAATTATTATCGACACTGGCCAAAATTCGTTTGCATAAAGTTACGGCACTTTCGTTGCGGTTTCCCGAACCAATTAATATGGCTACTAATTCGGCATCGGTTAAAGTTGATTTTCCTTTGGCTAATAATTTTTCCCTCGGGCGATCGTCTTGAGACCAGTTTTTTATGGAGAATGATGTTGATTTTTCTTTCATTTTTCAAATATAAAAAAATGTAACTTTATAAAGGAAAAAATAAATTATTCATGAAATCAATTTTTGAAAAAGACGCTTACCAGGAAATTACAAACAGATTAAACAATCTTACCAGCCAAAACAAGGCGAAATGGGGTAAAATGAATGTTACCGAAATGCTTTCCCACTGCAGAAAACCATTTGAAGTCGCCTTACAGGAAGTAACAATCGAAAAACCAAACATTGTAATGAGGTTATTATTTAAAATGGTAAGCCCCAGTCTATATAACGACAAACCCTGGAAACAAGGCTTGCCAACTGCTAAAGAATTTATTGAACACATAGACAACAGTGCTTTCGAAGCACAAAAGAACCTACTAAAATCTAAAATTGAACAAATAAGTCAATCTGAAGCTTTTTTCAAACCATCGAAGGTTCATCCGTACTTTGGGAAATTTAATTCAGAACAATGGGGCAAATCATTTTACAAACATTTAGATCATCATTTCAGACAATTTGGAGTTTAGTAATATGAGCACATATCCACCAAAACAGCATCAGGATAACAATATCAATCACATGATAGAAGTAATTAAGCATTATCCTTTAGCGACTATTATTTCTGTTAACCAAAACATTCCCTTTATTACACATTTGCCTTTAATTTATAACGAAGCTGGCAAACTTATTGGCCATATAGATAAATTTAACCCCCAAGCAGCTTTTTTAAAAAATAACAATCCCATAACTGTTATTTTCTCGGGACCGCAATGTTATATCTCGCCAAGCATTTACACCACTAACCAACTACCCACATGGAATTATATAAAAGTCCATCTAACCGGCACAGTAAAAGCGATAGAAAGCAAAGAAGTCTTGAAACATTCCATTATAAAAATGACCGAATTTTTAGAAGCACCATTGCATAAATACGTTTTAGAACCAGATAATCCGCGCATGTTAGGTGCTTTAGATTATATTAATATGTTTGAAATAACCATTAATTCTTGGGAAGGAAAATTTAAACTCTCGCAAGACAAAAAAACAGAAGATATTAAAAACGCTAAAGCTGAGTTAATTCGTGCAAACACAGAAAGCATGGAACACTTTTTAAATAAAATCATTTAAAACAAATTATTATGAAACCACTTAACAAGGAAGATATCAGTCAAGACGTTTTTGATTTATACGATGATTACGCACACAATAAAATAGACCGAAGAAAATTTATTGAAAACCTTTCACTTTATGCAGTGGGTGGCATTACTGTTGGAGCGCTTTTGAGTTTTATTACTCCTAATTACAAAGACACCCTTCTTGTTAAGCCAAATGACCCAAATATAGATTCTTCTTATATACATTACGAATCTCCCAAAGGTGGTGGAACAATTAAAGGATTATTATCGAAACCTAAAAACACAACAAATAAACTACCCGGAATTATTGTTGTGCATGAAAACCGAGGCCTCAACCCATACATTGAAGATGTTGGAAGACGTGCGGCTCTCGAACAATTTATATCCTTGGCTCCAGATGCCTTAACACCGCTAGGTGGTTACCCCGGAAATGACGATGATGGCAGAGAATTACAACGCCAACGCGATAAAAATGAGATGTTAGAAGATTTTATTGCTGCCTATACTTATTTATCGCAACATGAAAATTGCAATGGTCATATTGGAGTGGTTGGATTTTGCTTTGGCGGATGGATTGCTAATATTATGGCGGTAAAAATTCCGAATTTAAAAGCCAGCGTACCTTTTTATGGCGGACAGCCAAGCGCCGAAGAAACCTCTCAAATTAAATCGGCTTTACTTATACAATATGCTGGTTTAGACACCAGAGTCAATGCAGGTTGGCCAGATTACGAAAAAGCATTAAAAGAAAACAATGTAGAACATACAGTATATTTTTACGACAACGTTAATCATGGATTTCACAATAATACGACACCAAGATACGATGATGCTGCAGCAAACTTGGCTTGGGAAAGAACCATAGCCTTTTTTAGAGAAAAACTCATATAAAAATGAGTATCAAAAACAATAAATAATTTATCCTACTATTAATAATCCTTTAACTAGATGAAAACAAAAGCATTTTATGTTTTTATTTTCATTAAAAATTAATAAAAAACATTCAATAATTACCTATTTTGTTAATTTTCAATTACTTACAAATAATAATTTTTGTAAGAAATAATAAATATTTTTGTTCATTATTTAAAGATGTATATCTACTTTTGCACCAAATTTTAATTTAACCATTGATTTTAAAAACTATGAACAAAAAAATTGTATTAGGATTATTTTTGTTATTTATTGGAGCAATCTCTTATGCTCAAACAAAAGATAATCCATGGGCTATCGAAGTAGGCGTTAACGCTGTTGATGTTTATCCTGTTGGAGAAAACTCACCACAAGGAGAATATTTTGATGAATTTTTTAACTGGACAGACCACTGGAATATTGGAATTCCAACCGTAAAAGTTTCAAAGTATTTAGGTAGTAATTTTTCTATTAGTGCCAGAGGGTCTTACAACAAACTTTCAAAATGGGGTGAAACAGCAACCCAAAGTTCAGCTTTTGTAAACAAATTAGAGTATTACGGTTTAGACGGTATGATTAACTACAGTTTCGCTAACCTAGAAAAATCTCCAAAATTAGAACCATTCATTGGTATTGGTGGTGGTTACACTTGGATTAAAGAAGGAACTTATAACTCTAATGGTACTGGAGGTAATAATTTTGTTGGTGCTGGAACATTAAACGGATCGTTAGGTCTTAAATTCTGGGCTGCAAAAAATGTAGGTTTCAGTTTAGAAACTACTTACAAACATTCGTTTGAAGAATTTCTTACTAAGCATTGGCAACACAGCTTTGGCGTTGTTTTCAAATTAGGAAAAGTTAATGAAGAGGTTGCAGAAGTTAGTAACGATGATGACGGCGATGGTGTACCAAATGAATTTGATCTTTGTCCAACTGTAAGCGGTCCTAAAGAGTTTGGTGGTTGTCCAGATTCAGATAACGACGGCATTCCAGATAATTTAGACAAATGTCCAAACGTAAAAGGTGACAATAACGGTTGTCCTGCACCTGTAAAAGAAGAGGTTGTTGTAAAAACAGAAACTAAACCAGTAGTACCTACAAACAAAACGATTTATTTCGATCTTGATAGTGCTGAAGTTTCTAACAACGCTAAAGTGGTATTAGATGATATCGTTTCTTCTTTAAAAGAAACTTCTAAATACAACATTACTGTTGAAGGATATGCAGATAACACTGGTAGTGATTCTTACAACAAAAAACTATCTTTAAAAAGAGCTTCAAATGTAGCTGAATATCTTGTTTCAAAAGGATTATCAAGTAGCGCTATTGAACAAGCTGGTTTTGGTGAAGAAAAACCAGTAGCTCCAAATAACACTGCCGAAGGTAAAGCATTAAACAGAAGAGCAGAATTAAATATTAAAATTAATTTTTAATTTAATATTATAAACTAACTCAAAAATTAAACGCCTCTCTAAATTATTAGAGAGGCGTTTTTTGTTTATATTTAGTGAATTGAAATACAATTTTTAGTTTGTACTAAATAAGTAAACGGTAATTATTTATTTTTTAAGTATAATTTTACAAGTAAACCCAAACTATGCATTCTATTACTAATAAGGCTCTAAATAAGTTAAGTATCCTTTTAAAATCGATACTTTTCTTCTTGATCATTTTTTCTGTTTTGTTTGGTAATGCTCAAGAAACCGATAATGGTTTAACCATTTCAGATTCTTTAATGATGTCTGCTCCCAAGGCTATACCAACTATTGAGATTATTCAAAACATTGAAAAAACGAGTGCCGACTTAAAAATTACCGAAAGAAAGCTTCTTGTAAATAGAAATATTTATAAAATAGATTCGCTTTTTACTGGCTATGCATCGTTTTTAGATAATCAAAAAAAATATACAGATAATTTTATGGCGGCAAATCCGAACCGTCAAAAAATTGATAATCTGTACACAAAATGGAATGGCTATAAAAGTTATTTAAAAGATTGGGAAAACGAAATAAACGATTACGAGTCTAGAAACTCTCGTTTGTTAGAAACCATCACTTTAAACGATAATATTTGGGATTTAACATATAAAAATGCCGAAAACGAAAATGCACCTACCGAGGTTTTAAAAGGTATTTTAGAACTCAGAAAAAAAATCGATAATTTAAAAACTCAAATTTTAAATGATAATAATTTAGCGCTCAAACTCGAGACTAAAATTAATTTAAAAATCGAGTTAATTTCTGAAGTTATGGAAGGCATTTTAGCGCTTAAAAACTCAGAAACCTACAATCTATTTTATTTAAGACATCCGCCTATCTGGAAAACTTCTTTTGCTAAAAGCAAAGTATTATCAGATGAAGATAAATCGGACTCTTTAAAAGCCAGTGGCGAAGAAAGTTTAAATTTTATAAGCACCAACAAGCACTCGTTTTACTTATATTTTACCCTTGTTGTTTTTCTTTTCTTCGTAATAAATTATCTAAAAAAAGGATTTGAAAAATATGAATTTGTAGACGATGAAACCAACTTGATAATTTCAAAAGATATCATTTTAAAACATACAAAAGCAAGTTTCATTTTTTTATCATTACTTATTGCTGCACTATTTTTTAAAAGTACTCCCAAACTTTTCGAGAATTTACTCATCCTGCTTTTATTAATTTCTGCTTCGTATGTTATAAGGTCTCTGGTTAACGAGCGATTTAAAAACATTTTTTATGTAATCATCTTACTTTACATATTAGATTCAGCAAAAACCTATATTTGGTTTCATTCCGGATTTTATAGAATTTACTTATTAATTGAAGCTATTTCAATTGTATTTACCATATACTTTTTCACTAAAAAAATTAATAAAGTTGAATTATTAAATTTCAGTAAATTAAGTAACCTACTTATCAAATTAAGTCCCATAATTTATGTTTTAGGATTTCTAGCCATTGTTTCCAACGTGCTTGGTTACACTAATTTAACAGATATTACATTAAAAATATCGTCTCATATTGGTGTAATTTCTATTATTTTTTACAGTTTGTTATTAATTTCAGAAGGTATTTCTACCAGTTTAATTCATAGACACTTTAGCGTTAAATCTCAAGTTGATTTAATTTACAAACAAGCGCTTGAGATTAAACTATTAAAAATTATAAGAATTGTTGTATTTGTACTTTGGCTGCTCTTTTTCTTAGGTATGGTCGATTTATTGAGACCAATTAGAGACTATCTAAGCGACTTACTTACCGAGCCTTATAAATTAGGCACCATAACTTTTACACTCGGGGCTATTTTGTCTTTTATAACGATACTTGTTTTATCGTACCTCCTAACAAGTTTAATTGCTTTTCTAATTGATGACGGAGAAGGCGTTTTACGATTCCTGCGTTTACCAAAAGGGATTCCTGCAGCGATTTCTTTGGTTATTCGATACATTATTGTTGCCTTTGGTTTTGTATTTGCATTATCATCGCTGGGCTTAGACTTAAGTAAATTTAACATCCTGGCAGGTGCTATGGGTATTGGTATTGGGTTTGGACTGCAAACTATTATTTCAAACTTTGTAGCCGGATTAATTTTAGTTTTTGAAAGACCCATTCTTCAAGGTGATACTATAGAAGTTAATAATTTAATAGGAAAAGTGAATAAAATTGGCGTTCGATCATCTAAAATAAAAACCTTCGATGGTGCCGAAGTTATCGTGCCAAACTACAATTTAATGTCTAATAATTTGATAAACTGGACACTATCGGATAGTACAAAAAGAATTGAAATTATTATTGGAACCTCCTACGATTCAGATCCCAATCAAGTTTTAGAATTATTAACAAAAGCAGCTTTAAGTGTTGAGGGCGTTTTAAAATTCCCAGAACCACAAGCCCTTTTTACCGATTTTGGTGATAGTTCGTTAAATTTTATGTTGCGTTTTTGGGTGCCTTTTGAAATTGGCCTCATTGCCAAAAGTGATGTTTCAATAGCCATCTATAATTATTTTAAAGCTGAAGGTGTTGAGATACCATTTCCGCAGCGCGATATTCATATAAAAAATATGCCGAATCAAAATTCAAGTAACTCAAATAATTAAATATCTCAAGACATTAAATTTTTAAGAGCTTCAAAATCTAAACCACCGTAATTCCCAGAGCTCATTAACAGCAAGGCTTTATTATCAAAATCTTGCGAAAACAGAAACTGTTTAAAATCGTCTGGATTGGTATAAATTATGAGGTCGTCCCGTTCAAAAGCACTCGCAATCTGCTCTTGCGTTACTTCTTTAAGCTTTTTAATTTCAACGGCATGTGGCGAGTAAAACACAACAGCGACATCGGCAGCATCTAATGCGCCTTTATATTCTTTTAAAAATTCGGCATTTAAACTACTGTAAGTGTGTAATTCTAAACAGGCTATTAAAGTTCGGTCGCTATACTGCTCTTTAACTGCTTTGGTTGTTGCATCAACTTTACTTGGGGAATGTGCAAAATCTTTGTAGGCAACACTTGTTTTGCTTTCAGCTATTTTTTCAAGACGTTTACTAGCACCTTTAAAGGTTGATATGGCTTCATAGAAATCGTCTTCATCAATTCCCATATGCTGACAAATCCATTTTGCGCCTGCGAGATTGTTTAAATTATGTTTACCGAAAACTTCAATAGGCATAGGACCTTCTGCGGTTTCCAGAAGAGTTTGTCCGTTTTCAACGGTATAAGCAGGTGTTTGATATGGAATTTTTCTAATGGGGTTAGTGCTTGCCTCAACAACACGTTTTACTTCGGGATCTTCTTCGTTATAATTGATGCTTCCGCCCGTTACAATACTATCAACAAAAATTTGAAACTGCTCTACGTAATTATCGAAGGTAGGAAACACATTGATGTGATCCCAGGCGATACCACTTAACAAGGCAATATTGGGTTTGTATAAATGAAATTTTGGTCGGCGGTCTATAGGTGAACTTAAATATTCATCACCTTCTAAAACAATAAAATCATTCTCTTCGGTAAGTTTCACCATCACATCAAAACCTTCCAACTGGGCACCAACCATATAATCTACATCGCGATCGTGATAATGCATAACATGTAAAATCATGGAAGTAATGGTTGTTTTACCATGACTACCACCAATAACTACACGTGTTTTATGTTTTGATTGTTCGTACAAAAATTCTGGATACGAGTATATTTTAAGACCTAATTCCTGAGCTTTTAACAACTCGGGGTTATCTTGCTTGGCATGCATTCCTAAAACTATAGCATCAAGATGAGATGTTATTTTTTCTGGAAACCAACCATAGGTTTCTGGTAACAAACCCTTATTCGCTAATCGTGATTTTGATGGCTCAAAAATTTCATCATCACTTCCAGTTACTTTGTATCCTTTGTTGTGTAATGCCAAGGCTAAATTATGCATTGCAGAGCCTCCAATGGCTATAAAATGTACGTTCATGTATCTATTTTGAATGATTCAAATATACTTTTTTTGATACTAAATCTCGATAAATTATTTATGAAGTTTGATACATTCGTTTAAATAAAACAAACTTTAAAATAAGACAAAACCATAAAAAAACCTGTATTAAAGATTTTTCTCTAATTCTTGAATTTGATTTAAAACGGCCTTGGTTTTGTGTACTTTATATGCAGCCCTAAGATTTTCAATAGCTTTTTCGTGCTGTTTTTGACCAATATAAAATTGTGTTAGCTTATCGTAGCAAGTCATTGAACCACCAACAGTTATTGCTTTTTTATAATAATTCTCTGCAATTTCCGGTTCGTTATCAGTTTCATAAATGTAGCCTTTAGCTAAGTAACCATCTACAAGCGATAATTTTTCAAGTTGATTGGCAAACTCCAAGGCTTTACTTTTACTTCCGCCCAAAAAACCTGGCAATTTCATGTACAATTCTACCAAAGCCCAACGGGTATCTATGTGGTTTTTATCGAGTTCTGCCGCTTTTAAAAAAGCTGCTTTAACATCATCAATAATACTTAAGGCTTTTAATTTATTTACCGAAAGGGCTTTCATCCCCAATGCACCACCGTATTTGTAGTGGTAATTGGCATGGTTAGGTTGGTAATCAACTAGTTTCTTGTAATTTAAAATGGCATGATCCCATTTTTTTTGATGACCATATACGTCGCCCAATAATTCTATAGCCTCCATGTTATTGGGATTCGATGTCAAAAATTGATGTAAAAAAGCCTCTGCTTTATTAAATTCTGATGCAGCAATAAGGGTTTTAACCGCATCAAGTTTAACCTGACCGAAAAAAAATGCTGGGAGAAATAAAATAAAGTAAACTATTTTCATAATCAACTAATATATGAAATGTAAATTTAAACTTTCTATTGAATTCTTTAATAACTAACTTCAAGCTATTAAATTTATTGTAATTCATTTTCTATTTTGGAATAACTTTTGAAGAAACCATAACAAACAACTTATTAATGAAAAAGTTTACATCCATTCTTATTTTCTCTATTTTATCATACCATTCGTATTCTCAAGCTCCAGATTATCAAAATCTATGGAAGCGTGTGGAGCAATTAGAACGTGATTCCTATACAAAATCTGCTTTAAAAGTTGTTGAAGATATTTCTAAATTGGCTTTAAAAGACAAAAACGACCCACAACTTATTAAAACGATGCTTTTTAAAAGCAAGTTTGCACTTATTTTAGAAGAAGATGCCCAACTTAAAATTATAACCGATTTTAAAAATTAAATTAAGCGCATCGCCAACAAAAAACATTTTAGAAAGTTTGTTAGCAAACATGTATTGGCAATATTTCAATGAAAACCGATGGAAGTTTTACAACCGAACCCAAACTGAAAACCAATTAGACGAAACCGATTTTAGAACTTGGGATTTACAAACACTTTTTAATGAAATTCATAAGCATTACCAATTATCGCTAGAAAATGAATTGATGCTACAACAAGCACCTATAAACACCTATGATGCTTTGCTTGTTAGCGAAAAAGATTCTCGAATTTACAGACCAACTTTGTTCGATTTTTTAAGTCATGAGGCTTTAGAGTTTTACAAAACCAACGAAACCCATATTACCAAACCAGCTTTTAAATTTGAAATTGACAATCCAGAATTTTTAAGGGATGCCCAGACATTTTCGAAATTAGAAATAGCTTCAAAAGACACTACTTCATTACAACTAAATGCACTAAAAATTTATCAAAAATTAATTCGTTTTCATTTAAAGGATGCTTCACCCTACGCATTAAGCGATGTTAACATTTCAAGATTAAAATTTATAAACACCCATGCGACTTTTAATGATAAAGAAACCATTTTTCTTCAAACATTAAAAACGGAAAGTAATCTGGTAAAAGCGCATGAAGTTTCAGCTTTATACGATTTCGAAATAGCGTCTATTCTTTACAATCAAAGTAAACAATACGAGCCAAAAACAAACGAAGTGAATCGCTGGAAAGCTAAAGAAGCACTAGATATTTGCGAAATTACAACTAATAAATTTCCTAAAAGTAAGGGTGCCGAAAAATGCACTTTTTTAAAGCAACAAATAATGCAACCAAATCTTCAAATAACCTCCGAAGATTTCTTGCCTATCCAGCAAAATAGCCGCTTATTAATTAGTTATAAAAACATAGAAACAATTGATTTTAAAGTCTATAAAATTTCAATAAAAGCTCTTGAAAAATTAAAAAAACTCTACAAAAAAAAGGAACAACTGGCATTTATTAAGAATTTAAACCTAACCAAAACTTGGGAAAGTAAACTTCGAAACGACAACGATTACCAAAACCATAGCACAGAGGTAACTCTACCTAAACTTGACAATGGTACTTTTTTAATAGTTGCTACTACAAAAAATAGCAACGAAACATTTGCCTTTAGCAGCGTTCAAGTTACCAATTTAGCGTTTGTAGAATATGAGACCGATGATTACAAAATCTTTCAAATTATAGATAGAAACACTGGTGAACCTATAAAAAATGCCCGTGTAGAATTAACTATTAATGAAAGCCAAAACAACACACAGCAAACCGAATTATGCACCACAAATGTTAATGGGGAAATAAAAATAGAAAAAACAAAAGACAGATACAGAACCATTACAAGCAAAGTAACCCACGGAAATGACACTGCTTATTTTAGCCGATATTATGTTTTTCAATCCTACGAACCTCAAGAAAAAGAGGTTGTTTACAAAGCATTTTTGTTTACAGACCGACGTATTTACAGACCCGGACAAACCGTTTTTTTTAAAGGAATTATTTTAAAAAAGGCCAATGACAAGTCTGAAGTCATCGCAAATCATGAAATGTATGCCACGCTTTATGATGCCAACGGACAGGAAATAAACCACGCAACATTTATTACCAATGCTTTTGGGTCTGTTTCAGGATCGTTTATTTTACCAAGTTCCGGTTTACCGGGCGAATATTATATCGACTTTGGTTCGGAGACTGAATTTATTTATTCAACCGATTTTAGTTTCTCTGTTGAAGAATACAAACGCCCTAAATTTGAAACCAAATTCACGCCTGTTACCGAAACATTTAAGGTAAACGATTCTGTTACTATTAAAGGAACAGCCTTAGCTTATGCCGGTAGTAATATTACCGATGCCAAAGTAGTGTATCGGGTACACAGAAAAGTACAATACCCAAATTGGTACTTTTGGTATCGCCCGTGGTTTAATAACGAACCACAAGAAATCGCACTTGGCGAAACTAAAACCAACAATAACGGTGAGTTTGAAATCACTTTTAAGTCCATTCCCGATAACAGTATCGATAAAACTACTTTGCCTGTTTTTAATTATGAAATCACCGCAGATGTTACCGATTTAAACGGAGAAACCCGAAGCGCCACAACGCTGGTAAACGTTGGCTACCATGCACTAACAGCCAATATGACTATTGACAACAAAATCGATAAAAGCAAAAAAGACCACAAATTAACCATAGAAACTAAAAACTTAAATGGCGAATTTGTAGCAGCATCAGGTGTTGTTAAAATATACAAATTACAAGCACCAAAAACCGTTTTAAGACAACGCCCTTGGGAAGCTCCAGATTATCAGGAATATTCCGAAGAAACTTTTAAAAACTTATTCCCGCACGATGCTTATAACAACGAGCATGATTCTAATAACTGGAAAAAAGGCGCTTTAGTTTTCGAAAAATCGTTCAATACAGAAACATCTAAAACAGTCGATTTAGGAAATATAAAAAAATGGCAATCAGGGGTATACCTCATCACTTTAGAAAGTAAAGATAAATTTAACCAATTAGTTAAAGATGAAATCAAAACAACGCTTTACAGCGAGGATGACACTACAATTGCCGACAACCAGCTGTTTAGCATAACAACTAACCAGGCCAGTTACAAAGCAGGTGAAACAGCCATATTAACATTTGCATCGGCAGCCAATAATTTATTTGTTACAGCTACCATCGAGAAAAATAAAAAAATTGTAAAAACAGAAATTATTCAATTAAACAATAACAAAAAAACAATTAGTATTCCTGTAACTACAGAAGACATTGGTGGATTTGCTGTTAATTATAGCTTCGCTGCATTTAATAGTTTTAAATCGGGTACCGAAGTTATTTCTGTCCCTTACCCTAAAACCGATTTAGAAATTGAAACGACCACGTTTCGAGATAAATTGCAGCCTGGTACGAATGAGACATGGCGTTTCAAAATTAAAGGTCCGCAAGGAGAAAAAGTTTCTGCCGAATTATTAGCAAGTATGTACGATGCGTCTTTAGACCAGTTTACTGCAAATTCTTGGGATTTTAATCCTATTGAAAATCCGCTTTATTATTCAAACATACAAAGCAATGCCAATCAGAGTTTTGGAACACAAAACTTTAGAGTCTATTTTGAAAATAATCGCACCAATTATAGCTCCCAAAAATATGATGCATTTAATTGGTTTGGATTTACATTTTTTAATCAAATCATTAGAATTCGTGGATATTCAAGTGTTTCAAAATCCTTAAACGGCGCTATAGCTGGTGTAGCTGTTGAAGAGCAAAATGAGGACGGTGCTATTTTAAATGAAGTTGTAATGGTGGGAGCTGCACCAAAATTAGAGAAAGATGCTGAATCTAAGCAAGAAAAACCAAACTTCGACAAGGTTCAAATTCGTAAAAACTTGCAAGAAACTGCTTTTTTCTTTCCGCAACTACAAACCGACAACCAAGGCCATGTTAGTTTTAATTTTACCACGCCAGAGGCATTAACACAATGGAAATTGCAATTATTAGCACATACTAAAGCCTTGGAGAGCGCAACTAAAACCCTAACTACTGTTACTCAAAAAGAGCTTATGGTAATACCTAATGCACCCCGTTTTTTACGCGAGGGCGACCAAATAACTATCAGCTCGAAAATTGCAAACTTAACAGATAAACCGCTTTCGGGTCATGCTATTTTAATGTTAACCGATGCTGTTTCAGGTAAAACAATCGACCAGGAATTAGAAAATTCAGAAAACAACAAAACTTTTTCTGTTGAAGCCAAAGGAAACACCCAAGTATCCTGGAGCATACGTATTCCCGCTGGTGTAGACGCTGTTCAATATAAAATTATTGCAAAATCTAATACTTTTAGCGATGGCGAACAAAACGCCTTACCTGTTTTAAGTAATAGAATGTTGATAACCGAAACGCTTCCTATGTGGGTGCAAAGTAACGAAAGTAAAACATTCACTTTAAACAAGTTAAAAAACAACACCTCAAAAAGCCTTAAAAACCATAAATTAACATTAGAGGTTACCTCCAACCCGGCGTGGTATGCCATACAAGCACTACCCTATTTAATGGAATATCCTTACCAATGTAACGAGCAAACCTTTTCGCGTTATTATGCCAACGCCCTGGCTAGTTATATTGTAAACAAAAACCCTAGAATTCAAGAAGTTTTTAATCAGTGGGCAACTCAAGAGGCTTTAATTAGTAATCTTGAAAAAAATGAAGATTTAAAATCTATTTTAATTCAAGAAACACCTTGGTTACGCGATACGCAAAGCGAAACCGAACAGAAAAAACGCATCGCTATGTTATTCAATTTAAACAAATTGAAAAATGAATTACAAGCATCTATATTAAAACTAGAAAATAACCAAATGGATTCTGGTGCTTGGGCTTGGTTTCAGGGCGGACAAGTAAACAGATACATCACACAACATATTGTTTCTGGTTTTGGGCATTTAGAAAAACTGGGCGTTAGCAATCCGGAAAATTCAAAAATGATAGAAAAAGCCATTCATTTTTTAGATAGCGAATTCATTAAAGAATATAAAAACCTTACTAAATACGATGAAAAAGCCGACTTATCCAAAGATCATTTAACCCATACGCAATTACATTACTTGTATATGCGAAGCTTCTTTCCGAATGTAAAAACATCGAAAGAAGTCGAAACTATTATAGCCTATTACCAAACTCAAATTCAGAAATACTGGTCAAGTCGTTCGTTATACGCTAAAGGTTTAATGGCTTTAATTTCTGAAAGAATGGGAGATAAAATCATGTCTGCCAAAATTTTAAAAGCTTTAAAAGAAAACAGCATTACCAGTAACGAATTAGGCATGTATTGGAAAGAAAACACCAATTCATGGTATTGGTATCAAGCACCTATTGAAACACAAGCGCTTTTAATAGAAGCCTTTTCTGAAATTGAAAACGACACCGAAACCATCGATAATTTAAAAATCTGGTTGCTAACAAACAAACAAACAAACCAATGGAAAACAACCAAAGCGACTACCGAAGCTGCCTATGCTTTATTACTTCAAGGCAGCGATTGGTTGTCTGTTACAGATGCTATTGATGTGGTTGTAGGCGGAAAACAAATAAACCCTTCTAAATTAGAGAATGTTAAAGTTGAAGCTGGTACGGGCTATTTTAAAACCGCTTGGAATACTTCTGAAATTAAACCAGATATGAGTGAAGTGACCTTAACTAAAAAAGGAAACGGCATTGCCTGGGGAAGCTTATATTGGCAGTATTTTGAAGATTTAGATAAAATAACTTCAGCCGAAACACCGCTTCAACTCAAGAAGAAATTATTTCTAAAAACCAATACTGATATGGGGCAACAAATATCTGAAATCACCGATAAAACCGAATTAAAAGTTGGCGATTTGGTAACCGTTCGTATTGAATTAAGAAGTGACCGCACCATGGAATTCGTTCATATGAAAGATATGCGCGCCTCTGGCTTAGAGCCCGTAAATGTATTATCGAAGTACAAGTGGCAAGATGGTTTAGGTTATTATGAAGCCACTAAAGATGCATCAACAAATTTCTTTTTCGACTATTTACCTAAAGGTGTTTTTGTTTTTGAATACGATTTACGTGTAAATAATGCTGGAAATATGAGCAATGGCATTACAACCATTCAAAGCATGTATGCACCAGAATTTAGTAGCCATAGTGAGGGTATTCGTATTCAGGCAGACTAGTATATTAGCTTATCTTTGTATTAAAAATAAATAGTGATTAGGTTGGTTATCAAAATTCGAAAATATCTATGTCTTGCAGTTTTTACAGCAATACTATGCGCCTGCGCTTCAAAAAAGGTAGTTATAGATAAACAAACAGAACCTGTTACAAACCCAAAACTTATTTTCCTAAACTACAAGGTTTCCCAAAATGATGCGCATCAAAAAAACATGCAATTTGTAAGTTATAACATTGTAGAAGGCTCTTTTAAAAACTCAAGTTTTATGTTTACAGATCATCCTGAAATTGGCGATTTAAAATGCATTCAATTGAATAAAGATTCAATCCCAACCGATTTTATATTCATAAAAAATCCACTTTTTAAAACCATTGAATACCTAAATGATTCGCTTATCTTTGACTCTAAGATAATGCGCTTGAAAAACACGACGTTATCTTTTAAATTACCTTTGCATACCGAAACAAAATTTATAGCTATTAAAGAAGTCATAGACAGTTTACAGAGCACCAAACCATTAATAACCACAACACTAAATTAATAATGAAACCTACTTTTTTATTATTATTCTTTACATATACGTTTTTTAGTTATGCGCAGGTTTTCCCTAAAGAAACTTTAAAAAATTCGGGCGATAATAACAAGCGTATCAACTTAGTGCTTTTAAGCGATGGGTATACCGCAGCAGAATTACCAAAATTTAAAACCGATGCAACAACGTTTATTAATAGAATGTTTAGCTCTGCTCCTTTCTCAAATTACACGAATTACTTTAATGTTTTCATTATAAAAGTTCCTTCAAACCAAAGTGGTGCCGACCACCCAGGAACGGGAACAGATGTTACAGAACCTGCCATTCCAGTGAAAATTGCAGACACTTATTTTAATGCCACTTTCGATTCTTTTGGGTTTCACCGCTTGTTGTATTACGAATTAGACGGCAACTCTGCAAACGATACAAAATCTAAAATTACGAGTGTTTTAATGGATAATATTCCAGATTACGATCAGGCAGTTATTTTAGTAAACACCAACGAATACGGCGGAAGCGGTGGCGAATTTGTAATGACCTATACAGGTTTTTATGGTCCCGATGTGGCAGTTCATGAAATTGGACATTCACTTTTTAATTTAAAAGACGAATATTTCCCTATTGATGATGCCTTGGCGGCTGAAGCTGCTAATATGACTCAAGAAAGCAATCCTGCTTTGGTAAAATGGAAAAACTGGATAGGCACCAATGGCGTAGGTGTTTATCAATATGATACTTCAGGACTTGCAGCTAGTTGGTACAGACCGCACCAAAATTGTAAAATGAGGTCTATTGAAAAAACGTTTTGTCCGGTTTGCAAAGAAGCTATTGTGGAAAGAATTCACGAACTGGTTCCTGCCCTTGAGTCTTACACCCCAATTTCTAACAATTTAAATAATACAACGTTTCCTATTAATTTTCATTTAAATTTAATAAAACCCGTACCTAACACCTTAGCAAGCCAGTGGACTTTAAACGGCTCGGATTTTGGAGTAAACGTTGATGATGTTTCCATTACTGAAACTGACTTAACTACGGGCATTAATACACTTACTGTTGTTGTTGAAGATGACACCGCTTTGTTACGCGTTGATAACCACGAAACGATTCATGCATATTCTGTAACCTGGACCATAGACAACTCAACCTTAGGATTAGATCTTGTTAGTGAAGTAAATAATTTTGAAATAAAATTATACCCCAATCCTTCCAGCGATTTCATAAACATAAAAACAAAAAATTCGCTTAATAAAAATCTAACATTAGAAGTTATTAGTTTAGATGGCAAGAAATTAACGAGCAAAACACTATCTAATATGGAAACTATAAAACTAGATATTAGTAAGTTTAGCAAAGGTATTTACATTACCAATATCTTTTCTGAAAACACACTCATTGCAAGTAAGAAAATAGTAAAAAACTAAGCAGTTATTTAAACTAAAAAATCCCACTGTCGTGGGATTTTGTTTTATTTACTCGGAGGCATTGTTGGCCTTACTTCAATTTTACTTGGTAGTGTTCTCGGATTCATTTTTACTAAATCGACAACTAATTCGCCTATATCTTCAATTTGAATTTTCCATGCATCATTTTCGGTTGGTGTATGGTCGTTAAAATACGTAGCGACCGATCCTGGCATGATGGTGCTTACCTTTATATCGCGTTTACGTAAATCGAGCATAACCGCTTGAGTAAATCCTGTTACACCAAATTTACTAGCATTATAAGCTGAGCCATTAGCAAAAAAATTAGCACCCGCTAAACTGGAGATACTAATAAAATAACCTTTGGTTTGCTTTAAGGCTTCTACACTCGCTTTTATAGAATAAAATACCCCTGTAAGATTAGTATCAATGGTATCTTGCCATTGTTCTATGGTTAAATCTTCGATGCTTGCAAAATGCCCTAAGCCTGCATTGGCTACAACAATATCTAATTGATTAAAATGCTCTAAAGCTTTAGCGACAGCTTGTTGCTGACTTTCGTAGTTTCTCACATCGGCTTTAACACCTAATGCTTTGGCACCTTTAGTCGTATTCTCATTTAATGCGTTAGCCGCTTTTTGTGCCGAAGTTTCACTTCTACTGGTTATAACAACATTTACGCCTTCGTTTAGTAAAGCCTGAGCAATACCATATCCTATTCCTTTTGAGCCGCCGGTTATAAGGGCTACTTTATTTTTTAAATCTTTCATAGTTTTTCGCTTTTGTGTAAAACTACAAAACAAGAAAAATAATAACGAATTTATAATGTTATGATAATTATAAAAATTGAAGTTTTATGGTTTTGGAGGATATTGTGCCAACACTTTTGCTACCACAGCTTGCAATTGTGCCTCGCGCTTTTCGGGAGTTGCATTGGGTGAAAACGTCGATTCGCTTACGGCTTGCCAAAAGAGTTGCTTCTTATTTTCGTCTACAAAATCGATGGTTATTTGACGATTAATTTCGGCTTGACCAATGGGTAAACCTATGGATATGCCGCCTCCCATATTGCCACCGCCACCACCTAAACCTACACCTACGGTTTGTCGTTGGGGGTTTTGAAATTCGGCACTTTTTATATCTATAAAAAAATCGGGAGTATCGGCAAGTGTAAATCCTTTTTCTGCCATTTGAGCATCTAATGCATCTAACAAGCGTTTAGTATCTAGTTCGCTTAAACCCGTTTGCATGTTGGCATAATAATTATAGGTTTTGTATGCTGAAAAGTTGGTACCGCGCTCGTAATCGTAGTTTACTCGAATGGGTGCGCAGGCTACTATAAAAAGTACAGGTAATAGAAAAACGAATGACTTCATGATAGAAATAGGTATTTGATTATTTAAAATTAATCAAAAATTATTCCAATAACATGATTTTAGTTGGGAATTGCGTTAGGGATGGGAGCGGCATCCTTTTTAAACTTGAAAGCCTAACATTAAACTGATAACTATATCTTTTTAAATAAACTGGTTTTTAAATATGTACCAACTGTTTAAAAAGATATAGCGTACAGCCCGACCTTTAGGTAACGCCCTAATGGTTTAATTTAACATTTTCCAGAGGATATCTTTGAGCTCTGTGATGCCTTGTTGTGCCACCGAAGAAATGAACGTATAAGGAATTGGGAGTTCGTTATCGAGTTGTTCTTTTAGTTCGGCTTTTAATTCGTCGTCGAGCATATCGCATTTTGAAATGGCTATAATTCGGTCTTTATCGAGCATTTCTGGGTTGTAGCGACGCAACTCGTCTAACAAAATATCGTATTGTTTTTTGATATCTGGCGCATCGGCTGGAATTAAAAACAAGAGTATGGAGTTTCGCTCGATGTGACGTAAAAAGTAATACCCAAGGCCTTTGCCTTCGGCGGCTCCTTCGATAATTCCAGGTATATCGGCCATTACAAAGGTTTGAAAATCGCGGTATTCTACTATTCCTAAATTGGGTTTTAGGGTTGTGAATTCGTAATCGGCAATTTTTGGTTTTGCTGATGTGATAACAGATAGTAATGTTGATTTTCCTGCGTTTGGAAAGCCTACTAACCCAACATCGGCCAGGAGTTTTAACTCGAGTGTAATGTGGCGTTCTTCGAGCGGCATGCCAGGTTGTGCGTATCGTGGCGTTTGGTTGGTAGATGTTTTAAAATGCCAGTTTCCTAGTCCGCCCTTACCACCTTTTGCTATAATTTTTTCTTCGCCGTCTTCGGTGATTTCAAAAATTATCTCATCGGTTTCGGTATCGCGCACAACCGTTCCTAGCGGCACATCGATGTAGACATCTTCGCCGTCGGCACCAAAACTTCTTCCGCTACTTCCATGCTCCCCATGGCCAGCTCTAAAATGTTTTTTAAATTTTAAATGCAGAAGGGTCCACAGGTTGCTGTTCCCTTTTATAATAACGTGACCTCCACGACCGCCATCGCCGCCATCGGGACCGCCTTTGGCAATATATTTTTCGCGATGTAAATGCGCCGATCCTTGACCTCCTTTGCCCGAGCTCACATACATTTTTACGTAGTCTACGAAATTACCTTCTGTCATTTTTTTAAGTTATAAGTGAAAAGTGAAAAAGTAAAAAGTTACTCACTCTTGTACTTACTCAAATTAATTTTATTGTGTTTAATTTGTTATATTTTGTCGATTACTGCGCTTAAACGCTCGGTAATAGCTTCGATAGTACCTACACCGTCTACGCCATAGTATTTGTTTTGTGCAGAGTAATAATCTTTTAAAATAGCTGTTTTGTTATAGTATTCTGTGATACGATTTCTAATAATAGACTCGTCGGCATCGTCTGCTCTACCACTTGTTTTTCCTCTACCTATTAAACGTTCTACCAAAATTTCGTCGTCTACTTCTAGCGCAATCATGGCGTTTATTTGAGAGTCTTTGCTATCCATTAATTTATCTAAAGCTTCTGCTTGCGCATGGGTTCTTGGAAAACCATCGAAAATAAATCCTTTTGCAGTCGAATTTTTTTCTACTTCGGCTTCAAGCATATCAATAGTTACTTGGTCTGGAACCAGTTCGCCTTTATCCATATAAGATTTGGCTAACATGCCTAAAGCGGTTTCATTTTTAATATTGTATCTAAACACATCGCCTGTAGAGATGTGAACTAATTTATACTTTTCTTTTAAAAATTCTGCTTGGGTTCCTTTTCCTGCTCCTGGAGGACCAAATAGTACTAAGTTTGTCATGTATTGTGTTTGTTTAATTTGATATATTTCTGGTAAATTTCTTCCAAGACCATTATAGTCTAAGCCGAAACCTACAATAAATTTGTTGGGTATTTCAATGCCAATATAATGCAGTTTAAAATCTTTTTTATAAGCCGTTGGTTTGTAAAAAAGGGTGGCTATTTTTAATGTTTTTACCGATTCGTTTTTAAAAATTCTATGAACTTCGGCTAGGGTATTTCCGGTATCAATAATATCTTCCAGAATTATTACCGTACGGTTAGATAAATCTTGGGTTAAACCTATAAGACGTTGAATGTCTTCTGTAGATTTAACACCCTCGTACGATGCCAGCTTTATAAAAGTAACTTCGCAAGGCTTTGGATACTTTTTTACAAAGTCGCTTACCACCATAAAAGACCCGTTTAAAATACCAACAAAAACGGGTATTTCGTCTCCAATATCCTGGGCTATTTGCACTGCCAAACGTGTTAAAGCAGCATCTATTTCTTCGGAAGAAATAAACGGCTTAAAATATTTGTCGTGTAGCTTTATCACTTTAAATAATTTTTATAAAGCAGCAAAGATAATCAATAGATTAAGTAATAACCATTTTTTGAATTCGGATTTAAGGCGTAATTAATATTTAAGTGTATTTTTGCGATATATTTACCGATAAAATCGAATACATTCTTTTAAAAACAAACAATGAATTATTTTTCTTCAGATTTTAAACTAGGAATTCTTGGTGGAGGTCAATTAGGCAAAATGCTTTTAAACGATACGCGAAAATTCGACATATATACCTGTGTGTTAGACGCTAGCAACGAGGCGCCTTGTAAAATTGCCAGTAACGAATTTCATTTAGGTGATTTAATGGATTACGATGCTGTTTACAATTTTGGGAAGCAAGTAGATGTACTTACCTACGAGATTGAAAATGTAAATACCAATGCTTTAGAAGCTTTAGAAAAAGCAGGTGTTAAAGTATATCCTTCGTCTAAAACCTTAAAAACGATACAAAACAAGGCTAAACAAAAGTTATTTTATGTAGATCATAATTTACCAACTGCGCCTTTTTCTCGTTTTGCTTATACTTCTGAAATTGAAGATGCTTTAAATCATGGCGGATTAAGTTTGCCTTTTGTTTGGAAATCGACCCAGTTTGGATACGACGGCACCGGTGTTAAGATTGTAAAATCGGTTGCAGATTTAGATGGTTTACCAAATGTAGAATGCATCGCAGAAACTTTGGTGCCTTTTAAAAATGAATTAGCCGTTATTGTGGCTAGAAATGTTTCTGGAGAGACTAAAACATTTCCTGTTGTAGAAATGGAATTTCACCCCGAAGCTAACCAAGTGGAATATGTAATTTGTCCTGCTAGAATTCCAGATGCTATTGCAAAAAAAGCCATTGATGTGGCATTAAAAACATCGGAAGCCTTTAACCATGTTGGGCTTTTAGCTGTTGAAATGTTTCTAACACAAGACGATACTATTTTAATAAACGAAGTGGCGCCACGCCCTCACAATTCGGGTCATCAAACTATTGAGGCAAGCTATACCTCGCAATTTGAACAACATTTACGAGCTATTTTAAATTTACCTCTTGGTCGCACCGATAGTAAGGTGGGCGGCGTAATGGTAAACTTAGTAGGTGCAGAAGGTTTTAGCGGCAATGTTGTTTACCAAAACATTGATGCCATTATGAATTTAAATGGTGTAACCCCACACATATACGGAAAAAAACAAACGAGACCTTTCAGGAAAATGGGCCATGTAACCATTGTAAACGAAGACTTAAACGAAGCTAGAAAGGTAGCAGAACAAGTAAAAAAAACAATTAAAGTAATAAGCGAATAAAGATGCAAAAAGTAGGCGTAATAATGGGTAGTAAAAGTGACTTGCCAGTAATGCAAGACGCAATAGATATTTTAAAAGAGTTTGATATTGAAGTTGAAGTAGATATTGTTTCGGCTCACCGTACTCCAGAGAAATTATTTGATTATGGCAAAAATGCACACTTAAGAGGCATCTCTGTAATAATTGCTGGTGCTGGTGGCGCTGCGCATTTACCGGGCATGGTAGCTTCTTTATCGCCACTACCTGTAATTGGTGTTCCTGTAAAAAGTAGTAATTCTATTGATGGCTGGGACTCGGTACTTTCTATTCTGCAAATGCCTGGAGGTGTTCCGGTTGCTACAGTGGCATTAAACGGCGCTAAAAACGCGGGGATTTTAGCCGCTCAAATAATAGGATCTAACGATTTAAATGTGTTAGCTAAAATTGTTGCTTTTAAAGAAAGTTTAAAAGAGAAAGTTTACGAATCGGCAAAAGACTTAAAATAAAAACCCCGAAAGAATTCGAGGTTTTTATGGCTATTAATAATTTACTTGAGTTAGTCACTCTAAAATTAACTGCGCAAAAATAGAAAATTAATATTATGTATGCATAATAAAATTTCATTTTTAACATTATTATTACAAAAATGACAAACATTCTTTTAAAAAAATTCCAAACTCCTTATAATACTGCACCATTTTCAGAAATCAACTATAATGACTTCCTACCTGCTTTTAAAGAAGCTATTAAGGAAGCCAAAGCTGAAATTGATGCTATAATTAACAACACGGAAGCACCTAATTTTAAAAATACCATTGAAGCTTTAGATTTTTCAGGAGAACAATTAGATAGAATTTCAAGTATATTTTTTAATTTAAACTCGGCCGAAACCAACGATACGATTCAAAAAATAGCACAGGAAGTTTCTCCATTACTTTCTGAATTTAGTAACGACATTACACTAAACGAAGCTTTATTTAAACGCGTTAAAGCTGTTTACGATGCTAAAGATACTTTAGAGCTTACTACCGAACAGAAAACATTATTAGATAAAAAATACAAAGGTTTTTCTAGAAATGGGGCTAATTTACCAGAAGACAAAAAAGAGAAACTACGAGCCATCGACAAAAAACTGAGTCAGTTAACCTTAAAATTTGGTGAGAATGTTTTAGCTGAAACTAATAAATTTGAAATGCTTGTTACAAACAACGACGATTTAGCTGGCTTACCAGAAGGTACTATTGAAGCTGCTAAACAATTAGCAGAAAGCAAAAATAAAGAAGGCTGGCTTTTCACACTCGATTACCCGAGCTACATACCCTTTGTAACTTATGCAGATAATAGAGAACTTCGTAAAAAAATAACCTTAGCTGCTGGCAGCAAAGGCTTTAATAACGATGCGTTAGATAACCAGAACATAGTTTTAGAAATTGTAAAACTAAGACACGATCGCGCCAATCTTTTGGGTTACAAAACCCATGCGCATTTTGTTTTAGAAGAGCGTATGGCTAAAACACCTCAAAACGTTGAAAACTTTTTAAATGAATTATTAGAAAAAGCCAAGCCAGCGGCCATTAATGAATTTAAAAATCTTCAAAATTTCGCAAAAGAATTAGATGGTATTGACCATCTGGAAAAATGGGATGCCTCGTACTATTCAGAAAAATTGAAACAAAAATTATTCAATTTAGATGATGAGTTATTAAAACCGTATTTTAAATTAGAAAATGTTATAAACGGAGCTTTTACTATAGCAAACAAGCTATTTGACTTAAATTTTGAAGAAATAAACAACATAGACAAATACCACGAAGAGGTACTAACCTATAAAGTAACCGATAATAACGGCGATTTAATTGCCATTTTTTACGCCGATTTTTTCCCAAGACCAGGCAAAAGAAATGGTGCATGGATGACATCTTTCAAACCACAATATGTAAAAGATGGTGTAAACGATCGTCCACACATTTCCATTGTTTGTAACTTTACAAAACCTACCAAAAGTAAGCCATCTTTGTTAACGTTTAACGAAGTAACAACCTTATTTCACGAATTTGGTCATGCCCTACACGGCATGCTTGCAAACACAACCTACCCGAGTTTATCTGGAACTAGCGTATTTTGGGACTTTGTAGAATTACCAAGTCAGGTTATGGAAAACTGGTGTTTCGAGAAAGAAGCTTTAGAACTTTTTGCTAAACATTACCAAACAGGCGAAGTAATTCCTATGGACCTTGTTAATAAAATAAAAGAGTCTGCAACGTTTCATGAAGGTATGCAAACCCTGCGTCAAATTAGTTTTGGACTTTTAGATATGAGTTGGCATGCGCTCGAAAACCCAGAAACAATAACTTCTGTAAAAATCCATGAAAATGAAGCGTTCGAAGGCACCAAACTTTACCCAGATGTTGCCAAAAATTGCATGAGCACCTCATTCTCACATATTTTTCAAGGTGGCTACTCGTCAGGTTATTACAGTTATAAATGGGCCGAAGTTTTAGATGCCGATGCGTTCGAATATTTTAAAGAATCTGGTATTTTTAATAAAGAGATTGCAACAAAATTTAAAAACTTTGTATTATCGCAAGGGGGCACAGAAGATCCTATGGTTTTATACAAACGCTTTCGCGGAAAAGAACCAAAGCCGGAAGCGTTATTAAAACGTGCCGGGTTAATTTAAAAGTAAAATATTCGCTTTTTTATCCTACTTTTGAAAAACATAAAACGAATCTAATAATGTCAAACAATCTAATTAATCCTAATAATTGGATCGATTTATATTCAGATTACCTTTTCAATTACACAATCGTCCGTGTAAACGATAAGGAAATTGCAGAAGATTTGGTACAAGAAACTTTTTTTGCAGGTTTAAAATCTATGAAAAACTTTAAAGGAGAGGCCAGTGAACGTACATGGCTTATTTCTATATTAAAACGTAAAATCATAGACCACTATCGCAAAACGAATTCAAAAAAAGGTAAAGCAGAAATTCGAATAACTTACAACGAAAATAACGAAAGTGAAGGCGATTGGTTAGAAGAAAATGTATCAGATCCATTTGATAAAACAGCCGAAGACACCATGGTAAATAATGAACTTGGTGAAGCTATTTTTAATTGTTTAACTAAATTACCAAAAAAACAAGCCGTCATTTTTAAGATGAAAACTATTGAAGGAATTGAAACAGAAGATATTTGTAATGAACTAAATATTACTGCGTCTAACCTATGGGTAATTATTCATAGAGCCCGAACTGCCATGGCAGATTGTTTAAAAGAAAATTGGTTTTAATCATGGGAAATAAATTAAAGTTTATGTTTCAATGTGATGAGGCGACTCACATATGTGACAAAACTCAATATAAAGAATCTTCTTTTTTGGAAAAATTTAAACTCCAATTACATTTAATTTACTGTAAAACTTGTAGAAAATATTCCAGAAACAACTTTAAACTAACAGATTGCATAGAGAAATCGAACATACAGTCTTTAGATAAAAAATTTAAAGAATCAATGAAAGAGAAGTTAGATGCGGCTATTAAAGAAGTTTCTAACTAGTAAAATATTAACAGTAAAATAAGCCATAAAATAGGCAATCCTTCTACCCAAAAAGCTGTATAATATTTACCTCGATTTGTTTTAGAAAAAATCAAAAAAATTAGTGTTATTAAACTAACAACACAAAGTACAAAGGTATGTATTAATGTTATTTCGTCTTTAAAAAACTCTATCAAAGCAAATAACATTAGTAAAACTATACCCATTATTTTTGTGTTTTTAACGCCTATTTTTTGAGGAATAGTAGAAAGTCTTAAACTATCGTATTTTAAATCTCGTATTTCAAAAGGCAACATTAAAATGATAATAAAAACATAACGCTGCAGTGCCGTTATAAAAACATCGGCGTCTATGGGGTGATTATTATTTATTATGGGAATAAATACCGTTACACCACTCCACACCAAACCAATTAAATACACTTTTAGTCCACCTATACTTCTTAAATTGTGCTTATTATCTCTAAAAAAACGCTTTGGCAAAAAAGGAATGACATAGAAAAACGTAATCAACCCCAAAGCAGAAATACATAACAGAGTATAAACCTGTAGTTTAAAGGCAAAAATTAACATCGCCAAAAAACTGAAAAACGAAAAAACCTGAATGTATTTTATCCAATTTGCTAAACTTCTGTGGTGAAATTTTGCAAGCCCAAAATATTTAACAAAATTATAACCCGAAATTCCTCCAAAAAATACAAAACAAAGCACATTATAGTCTGTAGAAATGGTATGTTCAATCATGGTAATCCACGTTAACGAAACCACAGCTAAAGCCACGTGAATACTACTGTTTATATAAAAATTTAAACAAGAAAAAAAACACTTCATAAAACAAAAATAAGCAATCTGTTAATAAGCCATCCTTTAAGTTAAAAACTTTCCATATTATGCAACAAAAAGCAATTATTATTACTTAATTTTGCAAATTATTCAATAAAAAATGCCTTTATGAATACAAACGCTTTTGCTTTACGCCATATTGGTCCTCGAGAAGAAGATCAGGAAAAAATGTTACAAACCATAGGTTTAAATTCTTTAGATGAATTAATTTATGAAACCATTCCAAATGATATTCGTTTAAAAAATGAATTAAATTTAGATGCACCAATGACCGAGTACGAGTACTTGCTTCATATTCAAAAATTATCTAAAAAAAATAAAACCTACAAAACATACATAGGTCTTGGTTATCATCCAAACATCATGCCTGCCGTTATTCAAAGAAATATTCTTGAAAACCCAGGATGGTACACGGCTTATACACCTTACCAGGCAGAAATAGCGCAAGGCCGTTTAGAAGCGCTTTTAAATTTCCAAACAATGGTTATTGAGTTAACAGGTATGGAAATTGCAAATGCTTCACTTTTAGACGAGAGTACCGCTGCTGCAGAAGCTATGACCCTGCTTTTTGCCGTTCGTGATCGCGACCAAAAGAAAGCCGATGTTAACAAATTCTTTGTTTCAAAAAACATTTTACCTCAAACACTCTCTTTATTACAAACAAGAGCCAATCCTATTGGTATCGAACTTGTCATTGGAAATGAAGATACTTTCGACTTTTCAAAAGATTTTTTTGGTGCTATTTTACAATATCCAGGTAAAGATGGCCAAATAACAGACATTAAAACATTTATAGCAAAAGCAAATGCATCTCAAATAAAAGTGGCTGTTGCTGCCGATATATTGAGTTTAGTAAAACTGGAAGCTCCCGGTAAATTTGGTGCCGATGTGGTTGTTGGAACAACGCAACGTTTCGGAATTCCTATGGGCTATGGCGGTCCACACGCAGCATTTTTCGCAACTAAAGAGGCCTATAAACGTGATTTACCAGGACGTATTATTGGCGTAACAAAAGATGCCAATGGCAACAGAGCTTTACGTATGGCTTTACAAACACGTGAGCAACATATTAAAAGAGACAAGGCTACTTCTAACATTTGTACTGCGCAAGTACTTTTAGCTGTTATGGCTAGTATGTACGCCGTTTATCACGGACCTAAAGGCTTAAAATTTATTGCCAATAAAGTACATAAATCGGCCACTACGGTTGCCGAAGCTTTAGAAAGCCTCGGTTACAAACAGGTGAATGACAACTTTTTTGATACCATTCAAATAAAAGCAGATGCTAAAAAGATTAAAAAAATAGCAGAAAAGAAAAAGGTTAATTTATACTATCCAGATTCTAATACGGTTACCATTTCAGTAAATCAAACCACCTTATTAAATGATGTTAATGAATTAATTTCAATTTTTGCTGAAGCTGCCAATAAAGAAACTATTAAAATTTCAAACCTGTCTGAAACTGTAAACATTTCAGAAAATTTACAAAGACAATCAGATTTTTTAACGCTTGATGTTTTTAATACTTACCACTCTGAAACAGAATTAATGCGCTACATTAAATTGTTAGAGCGCAAAGATTTAGCATTAAATCATTCCATGATTTCCTTAGGGTCTTGTACTATGAAATTAAATGCGGCTTCAGAAATGCTACCTTTAAGCAACCCACAATGGGGAAATATTCATCCATTTGCACCTTTAAAACAAGCCAAAGGCTACTTAAAAGTTTTAAAAGAACTAGAAGATCAATTAACAGAAATCACTGGTTTTGCTGCAACCTCTTTACAACCAAACTCTGGTGCGCAGGGCGAGTTTGCCGGATTAATGGTAATTAAAGCCTATCACGAGTCGCGTGGCGATTTTCATAGAAACATTTGCTTAATTCCTTCATCGGCTCACGGAACAAATCCTGCGAGTGCAGTTATGGCTGGTATGAAAGTTATTGTAACAAAATCTACCGAAGAAGGTAATATTGATGTAGATGATTTACGTGAAAAAGCCCTTTTACATAAAGATAATTTATCTTGTTTAATGGTAACTTACCCATCTACACATGGTGTTTACGAATCTGCTATAAAAGAAATAACTCAAATTATTCATGATAATGGCGGACAAGTTTATATGGATGGCGCTAACATGAATGCTCAAGTAGGGTTAACCAATCCAGGAAATATTGGTGCCGACGTTTGTCATTTAAACTTACACAAAACATTTGCCATTCCTCATGGTGGTGGTGGTCCAGGAGTTGGTCCTATTTGTGTGGCTAAACAATTAGTGCCTTTTTTACCAGGAAATCCATTAGTAAAAGTTGGTGGAGAAAAAGCCATAACAGCTATTTCTGCGGCTCCTTATGGCTCGGCATTAGCTTGTTTAATATCTTATGGTTATATTAAAATGCTTGGAGCAGAAGGCCTAACAGCATCAACTAAAGTTGCCATCTTAAATGCCAATTACATTAAAGAACGTTTACAAGGAAGTTTTGACACTTTATACTCTGGAGAGCGTGGTCGTGCAGCACACGAAATGATTGTTGATTGCCGACCATTTAAAGCCAACGGCATCGAAGTAACCGATATAGCAAAACGATTAATGGATTATGGTTTTCATGCACCAACGGTTTCGTTCCCTGTTGCAGGCACTTTAATGATTGAACCTACCGAAAGTGAAAGTAAAGCAGAAATAGATCGTTTCTGTGATGCCATGATTTCAATTAAAAAAGAAATTGACAGCGTTACAAAAGACGATGAAAATAATGTGCTTAAAAACGCACCGCATACCTTAAACATGATTACCAGTGATGAGTGGTTGTTTCCATACTCTAGAGAAGCTGCTGCTTTCCCGTTAGAATATGTTAGAGAAAACAAATTCTGGCCAACGGTAAGACGTGTTGATGATGCCTACGGAGATCGTAATTTAATTTGTTCTTGTATACCAATTGAGGCTTATGCCGAGGCTTAAAACGCCCTTTGAACATCGTAAAATAATTAAACTTTAAAATTGCCTTTTATTAATATTAGATACCTTAGTGTACCTCTAAACAATAAAAGGCAATTTCTTTTTTATGAATATTAAAATAACAGGTACTGGATGCTATATTCCAGACACCATAGAAAAAAATGACGCTTTCTCAAACCATCAATTTTTAAACAACGATGGCTCCCCCATTAACTCCCCGAACGAAGTTATAATAGAGAAATTTAAAGCTATTACAGGTATTGCTGAACGTCGGTATGCTAAAAACCATTTAAACTCCTCAGATTTAGGTGCATTTGCAGCAGAAAACGCCATAAACAATGCCAATATAGACCCCGAAACACTAGATTACATTATTGTTGCTCATAACTTTGGTGATGTTAAACACGGCACCATACAGAGTGATATGTTACCCTCGTTAGCATCAAGAATAAAACACAACCTTCGCATTAATAATCCTAAATGTGTGGCGTACGACATTCTCTTTGGATGTCCAGGCTGGATTGAAGGTGTGATTCAAGCAAAGGCCTTCATAAAGGCAGGATTAGCTAAAAGATGTTTAGTTATTGGAACCGAAACACTTTCTAGAGTGGTAGATAAACACGATCGAGATTCCATGATTTTTTCTGATGGTGCTGGCGCAACCATTATTGAAGCTACCAATGACGAAGGTGGTATTCTAGCGCATGAAACTGCTAGTTACACCTCCGACGAAGCTTATTTTTTACATTTTGGAAATTCTAATAATCCAGAATTAAACAAAGATACCAGGTACATTAAAATGGAGGGACGTAAAATTTACGAGTTCGCTTTAAACAAAGTCCCACAAGCCATGAAAACCTGTTTAGATACTAGTGGTAAAAATATTAAAGAGGTTAAAAAGATTTTTATTCATCAAGCCAACGAAAAAATGGATGAAGCCATTCTTAAACGTTTTTACAGGTTATACAGAACAGAAATCCCAGAAAATATTATGCCTATGAGCATACAAAAACTTGGAAACAGTTCGGTAGCAACAGTACCAACACTTTTCGACTTAGTTAGAAATAACAAAATAGAAAATCATAGTCTTAATAAAGGTGATGTTGTTATATTTGCAAGCGTAGGTGCTGGCATGCACATTAACGCAATTGTTTACCAATATTAAACATACGCTTTCGCGGAAAAAACAAACATGTACGAAAACACATTTCCGAACAAACGGTTTAAACATACTATTCAATTTCTAAAAAAACATATTTCAAATTCTGAAACCATTTTAGACTTAGGTGTTGAAAATCCGTTTTCTGAAATCATGAAAGCACATGGTTATTCTGTTATAAACACAAAAGGAGAAGATCTGGATGTAGATGTATCAACAATTGAAAACGCCCCTACAGACGTAGTAACTGCTTTTGAAATTTTCGAACATTTATTATCGCCTTTTACGGTTCTAAAATCGATTAAGTCTAACAAATTAGTCGCTAGTGTCCCTCTAAAATTATGGTTTTCTTCTGCATACAGGAGTAAAACCGATATGCTCGACAGACATTATCACGAGTTTGAAGACTGGCAATTTGATTGGTTATTAGAAAAAACTGGCTGGAAGATTATAGATAGTCAAAAATGGACCAACCCAACAAAAAAATTTGGCATCCGTCCTATTTTACGTTGGTTTACACCCAGATATTACATTGTTTACGCCGAAAGAGTTTAACTTTAAATTTTTAAAATTTCAAGTCTGAATTTCTACATCATCATACCAGCCCATAACGAACAAGATTCTATCGGATTAACTCTAGATTCTTTGGTTAAACAAACGCTAAAACCAAAGCAATTAGTTATTGTAAATGACAATTCAACAGATAAAACTGAAGAAATTGTAAACACCTATATTGCGCAACACCCATGGATTTCATTAGTAAATTCTAAATCTTCAAATAAACACTTGCCGGGTTCTAAAATAATTAACGCCTTTTATAAAGGCCTTGATACTTTAGACGACAACTATGATATTATTTGTAAGTTTGATGCCGATTTAATTTTTCCTAATAACTATTTAGAAGAACTCGCACTTCATTTCAATAGCCATGAAAAACTGGGTATGGTAGCTGGCTTTTGCTACATTGAAAAAAATGGCGAGTGGCTACTTGAAAACTTAACCAAAAAAGACCACATTCGTGGTGCTTTAAAAGCTTACAGAAAAGCCTGTTTTTTACAAATTGGAAAACTAAAACCTTCTATGGGTTGGGATACGGTCGATGAGTTACTAGCCAAATACTATGGCTGGGATATCTTAACCGATGAAACGCTTCACATTAAACATTTAAAACCAACAGGAATTAGCTATAACAAAGCTTCAAAATATTTGCAAGGTGAGTCCATGTATAAAATGCGTTACGGCTTTATAATTACTTTTATATCATCTGTAAAACTAGCTTACAAGAAAAAAAGTTTTAGTTTATTTATAGATTATTTAGCAGGCTATTTTAAAGCTAAAAAAAACAAAACACCTTTTTTAGTTAATGAAGAAGAAGGTAAATTTATTAGAAATCTGCGTTGGAAAGGGATGTTAAATACATTAAAATAAATATAGATATCTTAGAAATTAAAGTCGAAATTGAAAACCAATGAATAAAAATTCTATATTTAAATCATGAAAGTATTCTTACTCATATTCTGTTTTCTTATCGGGATATTTTATTTAACCAATAAACCCAAAGAACCTGCTGTTATAAAGTTGGCTGAAAGCCCAAATAAAAAAAACTGCATCGTACCGAGTGCTTCAAACGATAGTTTAAATATTCATCAAGGTTGTTGTATTAGTTCTAGTAGATCTGCTTACATCATGCAGCAAATTAAAAAATAGACGGAATAATCTTTACAACAATACTATTGTCTTAAAAAAATTAAAATCTAAAAACTCCAGTCTTTATAACTATTTGAAGCTTCTAATTTATTTTCAAGAGCATCATCGAGTTCTGGAAAAAAATCGATACCCGTTAATGTCTCGATAGTATCAACAGAAACCACAAATTCATACAGAGGTTTGTTAGAATTTTCGTGTGGCATCAAAAAAGCTATCATTTTTGTTTTTCCAGAATTAGTATCGATTAAAACTTTATAAAATTGATTAGGTACAGCAACCCTTTCGTAACCAATAGTTTCCATGTTGCCTTTTAAAACACCGCCAGTAACTACAAAAACACCATCATATTTACTGGCCCAATAACGTACTTTTTGCTCGAGGTTATTCCATATACCTGCGTTAAAATTATGTTCTTGCGGACTAATATTACTGGTTAAAAATGTTTCATCGTGAGCTTCTTTACTATAGCGTCTGTCGCCGGCAGGACATAAATGACCGCGATCGAAACCAGAGTTTTTATAATTTTTCCAATCGGCAGCTCCTGTTTTAACAGCTTTATCTATTTCAAAATAAGGTCTATCAAAATTAGTGTTAGAAAGTTGCGATTTTTTAAGTTCGTAGGCTACCCATTCTGCCTGTTCGTGTGGCTCACTGTAAGATAACGAATAACCTTTATGATGCACTATTTGTCCGGTTGTACTGGTTGGCAAAAAAAATTCGTTTGTATTTTCTTTTGTTTTTTTACCTTCAGAAATAATAATTGTTGCTTCTTCTGTTTTTAAAAAATGCTCATAACCATAAACAGCTACAACTAAAATTAAAACGAGGATGGGATATATTTTTCTTTTATTCAAACTACTATTCTAAAATAAAATCTAAAGGTTTACCAATTACGGCACTAGGAAAACTAATATTTAATAATGCAGACATGGTAGGTGCAATATCGGTAATTTCAGTGAATTTTAATGTGCTTCCGTGTTTTATTCCTTTTCCGAAGAATAACAAAGGCACATGCGTATCATAATCGAAACCAGACCCATGAGTAGACCCCGTTTTACCGTAAGATATATAGGCGGTTTCGTAAACATAAACCACATCTCCAGAACGCTTTTGATTATATCCTTTTTGCAACAAAGCTTCTAAACCTGTATCGAAATAATGAGATGTCATGGTTTTTGCAGAGTAAGCTTTATCGATGTTAGGGTAAGTGATAATTTCATTCACTATTGCATCTTGAACATCCTCTAAATTTAATTTCAATTTATTGAGTTTTGTACGATTTAAAAACACTTGATTATTACTAATATTCTCAACCAAATCTTCGTCTCCAAATTTTGCTTGTACAAAATCTTTTATGCGCTGTTTCTCTGCTTTGGAGTCTATATAACCGGCTGGGATTTTTAGGCTTTGTAAATACGCAGGAACATCGACAGCCGCATGATCGGCAGTTAAAAACGCTGTATAATTACCTTTTCCAACCTGATTATCTAAAGCCTCGAAAAAACGTTCTAAGTCTTTGTCGAGACGAATATACGTATCTTCAATTTCTTTTGAATTCACACCAAAATTGTGCCCTACGTAATCTGTACTTGAAAAACTAACCGCTAAAACATCGGTAATATTATCGGCTCCAAGCTGCTCCCCTTTTAGAGCTGCAATAGCAAAATCGGTAACAATACTATTTCCGTAAGCCGTAGACTTAATAATATCGAACCCTGAATTTTTAGGTGCTAAATCCTTCAAATCGTAAGGAAACGTTGCTATATCTTTTCCATTAAAACCTTTTTCAAAATTATTTAAATCGCTTCCACTTTCTGTGTATGTTTCAATATTATAACATGTATACCAAGGTTTTAAATACGATTCGGCGATGTTTGAATTATTAAAATCGGTTACCCATTCAGGCAAATCATTTCTGTAAAATGTACTTGTAATAAAGTGGCCTTTATCTTTTCCATAAAACCAATAAGCAGCATTTGCGGTATGACCTGCAGGTAAAATAGCGCCTCGATCTTTAATAGATATACCTATTGTTTTACCTCGCATTTGTGTAAACAGTCGGTTTTCGTCTGCAAAGGTTGTTGTTTTCATGCGGTGCGGAGACATTTGTCCGGCGTTTGATGTAGTTCCAACAGATTGAACAGCACTATCACCAGCACAATACACCATAGATTTAGATACTTTATCGTACCAATCGTTGGCAATTACACCATGATATTTTGGTGTTGTTCCTGTGTAAACAGATGCGTGCCCGGGACCAGTGTAAGTTGGCACATAGTTAAAATGATTATTTTTGCAATTAAAACCTTCATTCATCATTCGTTTAAAACCTCCTTCTCCATATTTCGAGATAAATCGCGTTAAATAATCATATCTCATTTGGTCTACTACTATACCAACAACCAACTTTGGCCGATTGGCTTCTAGTTCATTTGAAGCATTAATGTTAGTTTGACTTTGAGCTTTAATTGATGAAAATAAAACTAGGGATATTAAAGCACTAAGGAGATTTTTAAACATATTATAATTTTTTGCCAAAATTAAATATTTTAATACATCTTAATTTAAAATTAAAGTTAAATACCACTTACTTTTTTTACTTTAGCAGTATAAATTTTTATATGACTTATTTACATAATATTGGAGCTTATTTTTTAATGATTGTAGAGATGTTTCGTAAGCCTACGAAATGGTCTGTGATGAAAACATTAATTCTAAAAGATATAGACGATTTAATTATTGGATCGCTAGGTATTGTTGCTTTTATATCTTTTTTCGTTGGTGGTGTTATTACAATACAAACGGCTTTAAATATTAGCAACCCACTAATTCCTAAATACTTAGTTGGCTTCGCCACCAGGCAATCTATTGTATTAGAATTTGCACCTACGTTTACCTCTGTAATTATGGCTGGAAAAGTAGGATCCTTTATAACTTCCAGCATAGGAACCATGCGTGTTACCGAACAAATAGATGCTTTAGAAGTTATGGGTATTAACTCTTTAAATTACCTTATTTTTCCTAAAACTATTGCCTTACTCTTATACCCTTTTGCAATTGCTGTAGGTATGTTTTTAGGCATCCTTGGTGGTATGGCTGCTTGTTATTTTGGTGGTTTTGGTACCATGGAAGATTATATTGTAGGTATTCAAACAGATTTTATTCCATTTCACATTACGTACGCCTTTATAAAAACCTTTGTTTTTGCTTTTATTTTAGCTACCATCCCATCATTTTATGGGTATTATATGAAAGGTGGTGCTTTAGAAGTAGGTAAAGCAAGTACAACCTCGTTTGTTTGGACAAGTGTAACCATTATCCTTTTAAACTTTTTACTAACCCAAATGCTTTTAAGCTAATGATTGAAGTTAAAGATTTACATAAATCGTTTAATGGTGTTGAAATATTAAAAGGTATAAGCACCACTTTTGAGAAAGGAAAAACAAACCTCATTATTGGACAAAGTGGCTCGGGTAAAACGGTGTTTTTAAAGTGTTTGTTGGGTTTATTTAATTACGAATCTGGCTCTATTGCTTATGATGGTAATGTGTTTTTTAATCTTACTGAAGACGAAAAACGTAATTTAAGAGCTAAAATTGGCATGGTGTTTCAAGGCAGTGCTTTGTTTGATTCTATGACTATTGCGCAAAACGTTATGTTTCCCTTAAAAATGTTTACTAAACAAAGTAAAAGCGAGATGGAAGATCGTGTAAATTTTGTTTTAAAACGTGTAAATCTAGACAATGCACACAACAAAATGCCTAGTGAAGCTTCAGGAGGAATGCAAAAACGGGTTGCTATTGCACGTGCTATAGTTAACAACCCAAAGTATTTATTTTGTGATGAACCTAACTCTGGTTTAGACCCAAAAACATCTATTGTTATTGATAATTTAATCCAAGAAATAACAGACGAATACCAAATTATTACTGTAATTAATTCACACGATATGAATTCGGTTATGGAAATTGGTGAAAAAATTGTTTTCTTAAAAAATGGGTTAAAAGAGTGGGAAGGCTCCAAAGAAACCATTTTCAAAACCGATAACGAAGCCGTTACCGATTTTGTTTATTCTTCCAACTTATTTAAAAAAGTTCGTAAAATGTATATAGATGAAAATAGCTAATTAATACGCTTAACTTCTAAAGTATCTAGTTTCAATTTTAATTTTAACCACTGCTCGAGTTTTTCTTGATCTTTAACCTTAACCTTTTCATTGGCTAAAGAATCATTCCATTTTACTGTAAACACAGTTAAAGTATCCATTTTATTAAAATTAGACGTAATAACATGAGCAAATGAAATCTTTTCGATGGTCTCGTAATTAATTTTTACTTCTTTAGTTAATTCTTCAAAAGGAATATAGTTTTTCTCTAGCTTAGAGAGTTGTTTTACTTTATTTTCAAGATAAGCAACCTTCTGACTTTGAGACAATAAATCTAACGAATCTCTTGTTCTTAGCTCGGTCATATACTTGAAGTTGTCTAGGTTTTTAGATTTATTCTGATTAATAATTAAATCGCAATTTGATAAAGCACCATAATCATCCATACGATTTTTAATAAGACTAATGGTAGATTCTGGTATTTCATCTAAACCAAAGGTATTAAGCTCGATGGTTTGCTTGTTTTTATCAATATAATTGTAAATAGCGTTCTTTTTGATGTACTCAAAATGCGGTAAAACACTCAACTCATTATCTACAAAAGCTTTGGCGTCTCTGTTAAAATTACTTTCATTTAAAACACTTAAAAATGTCCAAACCGCAGGAATCATAACTACGATAGCAAGTAATGTAGCTAATCTTGAAATAAATTGTCGCTTTTTAGAATTTACGTATTTAAGCATGGGGAAACGCAAAACTTTCAATACAATAAAAGTTGCCAAAGCGATAAAAATGGTGTTAATAGTAAATAAGTACATGGCCCCTAAGAAATACTCAAAGTTTCCTTTAGCCAAACCATACCCAGCAGTACAAAGTGGTGGCATTAAAGCTGTAGCAATGGCGACACCAAAAATTACCGATGCGATGGTACCTCGTTTTGTTCTGGCTATAATTAAAGCCAAACCACCAAAAAAGGCAATTAAAACATCTCTAATGTCGGGTTGAACTCGCCCTAAAAGTTCGGAAGTATCTTCACTTAAAGGAAATAACCAAAAGAATAAAAAAGCCGTTAGTAAACTTAAAGCAATCATAATTGCTAAGTTTATTAACGATCGCTTTAACGTATCTATATCGTTTATTCCTATAGACATCCCCACACCTAAAATAGGGCCCATTAGAGGCGAAATTAACATGGCACCAATAACCACTGCCGTAGAATTAGCATTTAAACCAATAGATGCAACAAAAATGGAACAAATTAAAATCCAGGCAGTAGCACCTTTAAAAGGAATATCGCCTTTTATGGCCTCGATAGTTGCATCACGATCTGTATCGTCTCGAAAATCTAGTAATTCACTAAAAAATCGCTTCACACTTAGAAACAAACCCTGAGCATCCTTTTTTACGGCTTGCTTAGAATCTTCAACCGATTTATCTTTTTTGTTTTCTTCTTCAGAAAAATCAAATTTACTTTCTTCCATTTTCTTTAATTTAATAGAAACACTAATTCACTAATATATAAAATAAAAGCATGAGTTAATCAAAATAAATAGCGATTAGCCCATGCTCTTCCTTTAAAAAAATACTATAGATTAGAATTATCCGTAGTTTTCTCCGAATTTATCCTTTACTTTTTGAAGTACTTTTTTAATGTCTTGTTCTTTGGTTTTAGGATAAATTAATAGCACATCTTCTTTATCTACAATAATATAATCGTTAATCCCATCTAAGACTACTATTTTATTGTTTTTAGTGCGAATCATATTTCCTGAAGCGTCTTCTACCAACGTTCTGGCGTTTACAACGGCATTATCGTTTTGGTCTTTACCTAATTTATCGTAAAGACTTCCCCAAGTTCCCAAATCGTTCCAATCGAACTCTGCGCCAATTACAAATACATTTTTAGAGGTTTCCATTATGGCATAATCCACTGAAATATTTTCGGCTTTCGGATAATTTTCTTTAATAAATTCGGTTTCTAAATCGGTGTTATAAGCCGATATTCCGTTTTCAAATAAAGCAAATAAATCTGGCTGATTACTTTTAAAAGCATCGACAACCGTTTTAACGCTCCACATAAAAATACCTGCATTCCAGAGAAAATTACCCTGCTCGATAAATGATTTTGCGGTTTCGTAATCTGGTTTTTCTCTAAATTGATTTACCGATTTAATGTTGTTAGTTGTGTCTTTATCAAACTCAATATAACCATATCCGGTATTAGGAAATGTTGGCTGAATACCTAGGGTCATTAAGGCATTGTTATCTGAACAAAAATCGAAAGCTTGCTGTACATTCTTGGTAAATGTAACTTCATCTTCTATCCAGTGATCGCTTGGCGCTACAATCATTACAGCATCAGGATTTTCCTTTTGAATTTTTAACGAAGCATATAATATACAAGGCGCTGTATTTCGCATTGCTGGCTCTAAAACAACTTGACGTTGTGTTACTTCTGGCAACTGTTCTAAAACCAAATCGTTATAAATTTCATTGGTTAAAATGAAAATATTTTCTTTTGGTATTAAGTGAGCCAGTCTTTTAAATGTTTTTTGTATTAAGGTGTCTCCGGTTCCCAACATATCGTGAAATTGTTTTGGAAATTCCTGTGTACTTACAGGCCAAAATCTGGAACCTACTCCTCCTGCCATTAATATGGCGTAATAATTTTTATTCATCAATATTTGTTATTAATTCAACTTCTGCATTGGGATTAAATAAATATAGCCTCCCTGTTTTTATCTCTTTACATTCAAAACGTTTGACGCGTTTTTGTCCCATTTCGAATATTTTTCCATTATATAATTTAAAAACACTACCGGTAGGAACTTCAAAAATGAATGTTTTATCATTTGGTTCATCAAATTGTTTTAAAGCAAGGGCTAAATTAGCATCAGAATCGCTTGATGCCTTAGGATTTTTAAAATGTTTTGCTAATAAAGGTAACAAATTATTTGGAAAAACCTGCGGATTTAGAAATGGCAACATTAAATTCTTAAAGGTATGTTTCCATTCTACACCGTGAGGTTTTATAAATTTACCGTAATTTTTAAAAGCTTCAAAATGAGCTATTTCATGAATTAAAGTTATCAAAAAACGGTATGCATTTAAATTAGAATTTATGGTTATTTGATGCTTTCCATTTGGTAAACGCCTATAATCTCCATGTCTGGTTTTGCGTTCGTTTTTTATCTTAACAGCCAAATTATCATGTTCTAAAAGTTTTAAAACTTGATTAATGGCTTCACCTGGAATAAAATCTTGAAGATTTTTCTGCATTACAATACAAAATTAAAATATTTCACACAAGAAAAACTGCTATTTAAAAAAAAATGAAAAAAATTGGATAATTAAAGTATTAATAACGCTTATAAAAAACAAAGCACATATCTAAAAAATCAATATTTTACTATTTAAAAATACCATAAAACAAGAATAATTTATATGGATATAATCGATTAAAAATTTTAAAGCATTTGAAGTAAATCCGTCATATTGTTGAATGTCTTTGTTGCTAGAGATTCTAGATCGTTATAATAATCGTGTTCTGTATAACCATAAACATCAAATCCGCCATTTTTAGCTCCTAAAACACCTAATTTACTATCTTCTATAACCAAACATTCATCTGGCTTGTAACCCATAGTTTTTGCTGCTAATAAAAACACATCGGGTTCTGGTTTCCATTTTTTAATTGTATAACAACTAAATATTTTGCCCTCAAAATAGGGTAACAATCCAACTAGACCTAGATTGAGTCTAATTTTTTCATCGGTACCACTAGAGGCAACACAAAAAGGAATGTTTAAATTTTCAATAACTTCTTTAACACCTTTTATTGGTTTTACTGTGGCTTTAAATTGTTTATCTAATTCGGTTCTATATTCGGTTTCAAATGATTGAGGAACATCTTCGGTTACCAAGGTTTTAATAATAGACAAACAATCGTCAAAATGACTTCCTTTAAAATGCTTCATGGCATAATCTAAGTCGATATTCGCACCATATTTATTAGCCATAGCGACTAATAATTGATTACTTGTTACCTCTGTATCTACTAAAACGCCATCACAATCGAAAATGATGCATTTGTATTTTTTCATAATTTTAAGGTGTAGAATTAGAAACCTGCAACAGTTTACCGTTATAATATTTGTTTCCGTTTAAGGAAAAGTCGAAAATATATTGTGCCATTTCTAAGGCTGAAGTTGACGCTTTATAACCAGGAAAGGCTTCTTCTAGCATTTCGGTTTGTACGGCACCTAAAGCTAATACATTAAAAGATATACCAGATGCTTTGTATTCTTCGGCCAACAATTCGGTTAAGGTAATTACTGCCGCTTTACTCGAGCTATAGGCTGCTAAACCAGGGAATTTCATACTTCCTTGAACTCCACCCATAGAACTAATAGTTACCACATGACTTTGTGCTTTCATAAATGGTAAAACAATTCTTGTGAGTTCGGCAACACCAAAAACGTTGGTTTTATAAACGGTTTCAAAATCGGTTATTGTAATCTCAGAAAATGGTTTGTTAAGTAACATCCCTGCATTGTTAATTAAAACATCAACTTGTTTCCAATTGCTGCTAATAAAACTTTCTACTTGTTTGTAGGCATCGGCATCACCCAAATCGAAAGAAAACGACGTTACATTTTTAAGTTTTAAACTGGTAATAGGTTTTTCATTCCGCGAAAGCGCTAAAACATGATGCCCTGCATTTGAAAATAGCTTAACCAACTCAAAACCAATACCGCGACTGGTTCCTGTTATTATAATATTTTTTATCATAGAAGAATTAAAGTTTAAAGATAAAAAAAACCTGCTTCAAACAAATGAAACAGGTTTTTATATGTTAAATGAATATTCAATTACACCAACATTGTAATTGGATTTTCAATATATCCTTTTAATGTTTGAAGGAATTGTGCTCCGGTTGCTCCATCAATCGTTCTGTGGTCGCACGCTAAAGATAACTTCATGGTGTTACCAACAACAATTTGTCCGTTTTTAACCACTGGTTTTTCAATAATATTCCCCACAGAAAGTATCGCTGAATTTGGTTGATTGATAATAGATGTAAAGGTTTCTATACCAAACATTCCTAAGTTAGAAACTGTAAATGTACTACCTTCCATTTCTGCAGGTGTTAATTTTTTGTTTCTAGCTTTTCCTGCAAGATCTTTAACCGCAGCACCTATTTGAGGTAATGTTTGTTCATTTGCAAACTTAACAACTGGCACAACCAATCCATCTGGAACAGCTACTGCTACACCAATATGAACATGGTTATTTAAACGCATTTTGTCTGCAAACCATTGCGAGTTTACTTGCGGATGTTTTTTTAATGCTAAGGCACAAGCCTTCACAACCATATCGTTATATGATATTTTAGTGTCTGGAATTGAGTTGAATTGATTTCGGAAAGCAATGGCATTTTCCATATCAAATTCTACTGTTAAATAATAATGTGGTGCAGAAAATTTAGAATTGGTTAAAGCTTTTGCAATAGCTTTACGCATTTGTGAGTTTGTAACATCTTCGAAATCTTCTTGACCAGCAGGTACAAATTTACCAACTGCTGCAGCACCTTGCGCAGGCACATAATTTTCTACATCAGACTTAACAATGCGACCATTTTCGCCAGACCCTTGTACTTGAGATAAGTTAATACCTTTTTCCTCTGCTATTTTTTTAGCTAAAGGCGATACAAAAATGCGGTCTCCAGAATTTCCTTTTGCTGGTTTAGTAGCTTTAGGAGCCTCTGCTTTTACAGGCGCTTTAGGAGTTTCTGCTTTAGGAGCTTCTTTTTTAACAGGAGCTTCCTCTTTTTTTGCAGGGGCTGTATTAGAAAAGTTTTTTGCTACATCTGAAACATCTGTTCCTGCAGGGCCAATAATGGCCAATAAAGCATCTACTTTTGCAGACTCACCTTCATCTAAGCCAATATGTAATAAAGTACCCGACTGGAATGATTCAAATTCCATCGTCGCTTTATCTGTTTCAATTTCAGCTAAAATATCGCCTTCTGATACGGTATCACCAACTTTTTTCAACCAAGTTGCCACCGTTCCTTCTTCCATGGTATCACTTAAACGAGGCATGGTAACAACAATGACACCTTCAGGTAACTCAGGAGATGCATTAGACGCTTCTTCTTGGATAGTTGCTTCCTCTGAAGTTGATTGAGAAGCTTCTTTAGATGCTTCCTTTTTCTCTTCTTTAGGTGCGCCACCGCCATTTAATAAATCTGAAATATCTTCTCCTTCTTCACCAATTATAGCTAAAAGCTCATCAACTTTTGTTGTTTCACCCTCTTGAACACCAATATGAAGTAAGGTTCCTTCGTTAAAAGATTCGAACTCCATGGTAGCTTTATCTGTTTCTATTTCGGCAAGTATATCACCTTCTTCTATCTTATCTCCTACTTTTTTTAACCAAGCCGCAACGGTTCCCTCTTCCATGGTATCGCTTAAACGCGGCATATTTACTACAATTGCCATAGTTTATAATTTGTGTTGAATAAATGGATAATCTTGTTGTTCGTAAACCATATCGTAAAGTTGTTGTTTTTCCGGGAATGGCGATTCCTCTGCAAACTTTTCACATTCTGACACTAGGTCTTTAACACGATTATCAATTACTTTAATATCTTCTTCTGTTGCATAATTCTTTTCAAGAAGAATGTCTTTAACTTGAGTAATTGGGTCTATCTTTTTATATTCTTCAACCTCTTCTTTTGTTCTATAGTGCTGTGCATCACTCATTGAGTGACCTCTATAACGATACGTTTTAAGCTCTAAAAATGTAGGGCCTTCTCCACGACGTGCTCGCTGTATTGCTTCATCAAAAGCTTCAGCAACTTTCACAGGATTCATGCCGTCTACAGGTCCGCAAGGCATTTCATACCCTAAACCTAATTTCCATATTTCTGTATGATTTGCGGTACGCTCTACAGAAGTTCCCATAGCATAACCGTTATTCTCACATACGAATACAACAGGAAGTTTCCATAACATTGCTAAATTGAAAGATTCGTGTAACGAACCCTGACGAGCAGCACCATCTCCAAAACAGCATAGAGTTACCGCATCGCTACCATGATATTTATCACCAAAAGCCATACCAGCACCTAATGGAATTTGACCTCCAACAATACCATGGCCTCCGTAAAAACGAAACTCTTTAGAGAAAATATGCATAGAACCTCCCATACCATGAGATGTTCCTGTAGCTTTTCCATAAAGTTCTGCCATAACACGTCTAGGATCTACTCCCATACCGATAGGTTGCACGTGATTACGATAAGCTGTAATCATTTTATCTTTTGTCAAGTCCATAGCATGTAAAGCCCCTGCCAATACTGCTTCTTGACCGTTATATAAGTGAAGAAATCCTCTTACTTTTTGTTGTATGTATACTGCAGCTAATTTGTCTTCAAATTTTCTCCAGAATAACATGTCTTCGTACCATTTGAGGTAAACCTCTTTTGTGATTTTTTGCATCGACTAATATATAGGTTTTACTTAAGCGAAATACAAAAGTAATACATTGCTCTCTATTTGGAAAATGTTAAATTAATTAAAATGAAAAAAATATGAAATCAAAAAGTGTTTCGAAACAGTATTGAATAATTATTGTTTTTAATGTTTTTTTTGATGAAATACCTATTAATCTAATTGATCATATAAGAAATCATTATAAACTTAAAAACAAATCACAGTGAAGACTTATCAAAAATGAACGGCAGTAAAGTGGCAATTGAATTTGATTTTAAAACTTTTCCTTGAACTCCCATAAAATAAATTTCAATAGGTGTTTTTTGTTTGACTTCATATTCTGCGATAGCCTGACGGCATGCCCCGCATGGTGGAATTGGACTCGTGGTTTTTTGATTTTGTGAGGCGGCTGAAATAGCCAATTTTAAAATTTTAGCATTAGGATATTTTGATCCTGCGTAATAAATAGCCGTACGTTCGGCACATAAGCCCGAGGGAAAAGCCGCATTTTCTTGATTATTGCCTGTTATTATTTCGCCATTATCTAAAAGTATTGCCGCCCCAACAAAGAAATTAGAATATGGAGCATAGGCCTTATCTCTTGCTTCAAAAGCATCCATCATTAAAGACTTTACTTCATCTGGCAACTCGTTTAAGCTTTCGTATTCGTATAATTTAGATTCTATCTTTATTTCTTTCATAAAATTACGGTCGTTTACAAACGTTTTTAGACAAAAAAAACTATTGCTAGTAGCAATAGTTTTTCTTATAAGTTGATTAGTTATTTTATACTAATACTCACGATATTCTCCAGCTCCAATATTAAAGGTTAACGAGAATCTTAAGGTATTTTCTAAAGGACTCTGCACTTTAGATGCCGAGAACAAATAAGACAAATCAATGTTTACAATATTAGCTTTAAATCCTGCTCCTAACGACAGAAATTTTCTAGCGCCTTTATCTTCACTTTCATTAAAGTAACCTGCTCTAAAGGCAAAAGAATCTTGGTAAACATACTCTGCTCCCAATGCCCAAGTGAATTCTTTTAACTCTTCACTAAAGCCATCGGGTGCATCTCCAAAAGATTGAAAAATACCCGATAAAAAACTAACATCTTGCGATTTTCCTGCTATAAGAACATCCGATCTTGTTTTGGTTCCTAGAGTATCTTCTCCTTCTGTATACACACCATCATTATTATCGTCGGTATATTCATATTCATCACCTAATTTTGGAGGCGTAGGCACTAATAATTTCGCAACTTCGGCGGTAACCGATACTTTATTATATTGATCGAAAATAAAATCGAAACCAGCACCTAAACGCAAATTAGTTGGTTGAAAATTATCTTCGCCACCTTGGTCATATTTAAACTTCGGACCAATATTTTGAAGTGCAAAACCCATTCTCCAACGTCCGTTAAAATCGGCATAAGCCTCTTCTTCACTTTGATAATATCCCGAGATATCTACACCAAATGTGCTTGCAGGTGTAGCATCGCCATCAACCCCTGTTAACCTCAAATTAGATCTTAAATAGCGCATTGCTACAGACATTGCAAATTGATCTGATAATCTTAAAGCATAAGACGCATCAATAGTCAACTCATTTGGACGTTGTATTAAGGCTTCAGAGAATTCATCGTTTCTAAATTCAATATCCCCTAATGAAAAATAACGTAAACTGGCTCCAAAAGCACTACGTTCATCTAGTCTGTTAAAATAAGTTACATTTCCTAAGAAAATATCATTCACCAACTTACTTAAGTAAGGCGTATAACTTACACCTATACCCGATTTAGTTTCGGAAAAAGCATATTTTGATGAGTTCCATTGTTGTGAATAGGCATCAACCGATGTTGCTACCCCCATATCTCCCATGGCTGCTGCACGTGCATCTGAAGCTATTAAAACAAAAGGAATACCTGTGGTTATAACTCTTTTATCATTATTAGGAATGATAACTGTAGGATTTTGCGCTGTTATTTTTAAAGCAAATGTTATTGCTAAAATTAGTAAAAGTTGGTTTTTCATGAATTAATTTTAATTTAACAAATATATACCTTTATTATAGGATTACAAGTTTCTCTATTTTTTCTACTTTTTTATTTAAGATGTTAGATTGAACGGTTAATTTATAAATATAAACTCCTTTTCCTATTTTATCTCCAAAATCATCTCTTCCATCCCAAACAATATCTCGAGACAACGAACTATTAACAATACCGCCGCCTGTGGTTTGTCCGTTTAGCGTTCTTACAAGTTTACCAGAAACAGTGAATATCTGTATAGAAACGTCTAAAGGCTCTGAACTATTGTGATTGAACCAAAATTCTGTATAATTTACAAACGGATTTGGGTAGTTTAACACATTATTTATTACCAGCTCTTGATCTTGATCGTAAACAATAAATTGAATTTCGGCTGTTGAAGAATTATTGTAAACATCCCAGGCTTTAATCGTTAGCGTATGAAGTCCCGGACTTAAATCTCTAAACGGATAACTAACGATTCCTTTTTTATAATCGTCGACTTCGGTTTGATAATAATCGTTTAAAATAAAAGGATTTGTTTCATCGCCATCTAAAATTGCGACAATATCATGACCAATACCACTTGCGGTATTAATTCCGTTTAAATCTTCTAACTTCACTAATAAAGTTGGAGATTCGTTTGTGATTCCACCAGACACAAAATTCTCATCATTCATGTAGAGCGCTATCACTGGTCCGACATTATCCTCGGGAGCATCTTCATTTAAACCACCTATTTTGATTGTATTTATATTCGCTCCGGTTTGATTTTCTGTAAGTGTTTCGTTTTTTGAATAAAAACTAACTTTTCCAAATCCTACGGGAATTCCAATGTCTTTTGGTACAATAAAATCAAATTCAAATTGCCCATTTTTAACCGATGCTTGACCTCTAAAAATAACCTCTCCAAGCGTTTTAAACTTTAACTTTACAATTTGACCGTTTAGTCGGACATTATCATTAGCTAGAGTCTCTCTTTGAATTTCTTTATCGAAAATAGTTGTAGACAAGGTACCATTGTAATTGGTAAGCAAATTTCCTGAAAGATCGGTAACTTCGCCTGCTAACTTAACATAACTTAAAGCCTTAATAGTATCATTATACTGCGCTATAGGCACTTCATTTATCTTTGTTAATTTGATATTAGGTTTTGAAAAAGCTAATTTCATAGCTGGATCTCCAATAAAAAATATCAATCGTCTTTGGCTTTGACCAGAAATTAATGGGTTAATTTTTGTTAACCTCAATGCTTCAGCCATGGTTGGATATTCATAATCGTCATAGGAATCGTCATTACTATATGAAAATAGATATTGTCCCAATAAATTATTAAATATTATAGCAAAATTTACAAAAATCTGTCTGGTCGTAGTAATTAAACCTACAGCCCCGGCTTTTTTATTCCAATAGGTAAATTCTCCTGCTGTAGGTCTAAACGGATTATCAAACTTTGTAAATTCACATGTTACAGCTACAAAACAATTTAGCTTGTTGAAGTTTCTTAATCCTTCAATATCTGTTTTTAAAAATATACGTTCTTCGGCCAAACCATCTTCACCACCATGCCCAAAATAATTAACTACCAACGCTCCACTATTTATAGCATTTACAAATTCTGTAGTTACCTTCGGGTAGCGTTCACCACCTGCTGAAAACTCTTGTTTAAAAGCATCCGAATGAATTTTAATTACGTTCATGAATGCTTTATTATTTGACACTAAATTACCAACATTATCAGTTGTTTGCTGTAAAATACCTTCCCAATCTTCATCAACATCATCAGAAACAACAACAAATTTATTACGCCAACTTCCTAAGGCATCTTTATTGTAATATGATTCTATTTTATCAACCAAATCTTTTGCTAAATTTGGAGAATCGACAATTATTCTTCCTACAGCAATATCTAGTTTATCACTTGTAGACATATTTCCTTCATTTTGATCCATCATACCATAAAAATCATCAGTAACAAATGAAGTTGCTTCATTAAAACTATTATAGGAATACCAAGAAGGTAAAATATTCGTGTTATTATTTATTCTATCCTTATAATCAAAAGATACATCTCCAAATAAACATAAATATTTTACACGCTTTTCCGGTGTACTTGCATGATCGTAAACATATTTTACAAAATTTCTTATAGCACCAATATCTTGATTACCAGTGCTAAATTCATTGTAAATTTCATCTAAACCTAAAACCTTAACATTTAAATTGTATTGATTTTTATTTATTGTGGCTAAGCGTTCTGCTTGACTCAACATGTTATCTGGAGCAATGATTAAATAATCGATATCTTCAAATTCTCCTTGATTGTTTAAAAAAACAGTACCTTTTATGTTTTGATTATTTAGCGTTGTTTTGGAATCGAATTTAGGCTCGAAATAATCGTTTGGCGAAACGGCCAAATACGTTTTTGAAACCCCTAAATTAGATTTGAATCTTAAACTTGAAACGCCTTCATTATTTTCAAGATTAGATATGTTATAAATATCTGTAACATCCCAAATTTCAGAAAGTTTCGAGGCATTCTCAATGGTATATTCTCCAATACCCGATGTCGAAATTACATCTCTATTTTTAAATTCAAACTGTTTGTTATAAAACTTTAAAGCTCTTGTGGCTTCTATTGAAATATAATCTAAATAAGCCAGAGAACTCGGATTTCCCTGATTATCGTAATTTAAACCAACAGAAATTTTGGAACTATTAACATCTATCAATCGGCTGTAAGAAGCTTCTGTTGCTAAATTAGGCTTGACAACACCTATCATTGTTAAATTTGCTAGCGGACTATCATTAACGGTTAATTGTATTGTAGATAATGAAGAGGCTGTTGTTGCTACAAATACTTTAATTGAAACTGGAATTGATGTTACTAAATCTGGAAAATCGAACTCAAAGGTTTTATTGGATTCTACATCAAAACGATCGCCAAACCAACGTCGTCCTAAAAAACCAAGATTATAATCATCTTTTTCATGAAATTTATATTCTTGAAAAGTGTTAATTACAAGATCTACGGGCCCACTTGGCTGAGAAAAAGGCTGTATGCGCTTTCCTAAGCCACCACTTACATTTATATAATAGTATGTTTTATCTGTGTAGCAGTTTATGTTTGTATTACTTACTGCATCAAATCCATTGGGTCCTTGAGCGTAAAATAAAATATAATCTTCATTATCGAAAACACCATCGTTTTCACCAACAAATTTTATGGCGTTTTCCTGCACATCAAACGGATAAGGTTCTGAATTTGCATACGGAATCATACGACCACCATTACCAAATAACTTTATGTTTCTAGGATCTACATTGTTAACATTTACACCCAAACGCTGTAAAAATGATTTCGACAATTTAAACACCCCTGTAGTGTCTACGTAAAAACGAAACCATTCACCAGTGCTTAAAACCGAATTACTTAAGGCTTGTGTTCCGAATGTTTTATTAGTAAACTTATTCTTTTTCTGAAAAGAAATGCCTCCTTCAGAATAACTTAAAGTAAACGACACCAGTTTTTTATAAACACCATTTTCGCCTTTTATAATTGGTGATATTTGAAAAAAAGCATACTGTTTTTCTCTGGCTAAAGAATTTTTTAAACTAAATTTTAATTCGTTTGGAATGACTTCCTTTGATAAGTCTTTTAATGAAGATTCAGAGATATTCGAAAATATAATATTGGTAATTTTTACTGATGATTCATTAACATAAGAACGTGTTTCCCATTGATCGATAAAATTAAGACCCGAATCAAAATCAAAAGAAAAATGCGCATCAGAAAATGAGGGTACTTCTACCGAAAATCCTTCAAAAGCGATTTTTTTAGATGTTTGCCAATCTATACTATAACTCTTCTGTTGGCCAAAAGCAAAACCACAGGTTAAAAAAAATAATAAAAAAATATACTTGTTTTTCATTGTTGATGTAACGCAAATTAGGGCTTGATATTATTTAAAAATCTTGAAATTTTAATAATACGCACAAAAATACAATAATAAATTATTTAATCATACGTTAATATGTCACAAAAGACAATCAAGACAAGCAAAAAACATCGTTGTAATGCCAAAAAATAAGATGAAATGCAGTTTTTTTTAGTCAAAATGTAAATAATTGCTTGTAGTATAAGGTTTAATTCTTATATTGCACCACCAAAACACTATTAGCTTACTTAAACGTATGGATATGAAAAAAGTATTAGCATTAAAAGTTTTTATAGCTTTGGCTTTAACTTTAGCCTTTACTAGCTGTAAAAAATCTTCTAGCTCAAAGAATAGTTCTAGAGCAACCGGTTGGCAAATAAACTCTCGTGAAGGAGGGTTTCAATACAATACAGATTACAAAGAACAAGAAACTTCACCTGGCTTAGTTTTCATTGAAGGTGGTACTTTTACTAAAGGTAGAGTACAAGACGATGTTATGCATGATTGGAATAACACGCCAACTCAGCAACACGTACAGTCGTTTTACATGGATGAAACAGAGGTTACCAACGCTATGTATATGGAGTATTTAGATTGGATCAAGCGTGTTTATCCACCATCAGACGAAAACTTTAGAGCTATTTATCATGGCGCACTTCCAGATACCCTAGTTTGGAGAAACAGATTGGGCTATAATGAAGTTATGACAGAAAATTACTTACGTCACCCAGGTTATGGTGAATATCCTGTAGTTGGTGTTAGCTGGATTCAAGCCGTTGAATTTGCAAACTGGAGAACCGATAGAGTTAATGAACACAACTTAGAAAAAGCTGGTTATTTAAAACGTGATGCCAAAATTACCGATGTAAGTGCCGATGCTACTTTTAATACAGATACTTACATTAATGCACCAACGTTAACTTATGGTGGTAACGAAGAAATTATTAATGGAGACTCTAGAGGTCGAGGACGAAGAAATGTTCAAACAGACGCAGACGGAAACGAAACTAATATTTATGCCACCAGAGAAACTGGTATAATTACACCAAAATACAGACTCCCTACCGAAACAGAATGGGAATATGCTGCATTAGGTTTAAGTGAAATAAGAAGTTATAATTTATACCGTGGACGTAAGAAATATCCATGGGACGGACAATACACACGTTCAGGAAAACGTAAAATTAGAGGAGATCAATTAGCTAATTTCAAACAAGGTAAAGGAGATTATGGTGGAATCGCAGGATGGTCTGATGATGGTGCTGATATTACTAATGCTGTTAAATCTTACGCTCCTAATGATTACGGTTTGTATGATATGGCTGGAAATGTTGCCGAATGGGTAGCAGACGTTTACAGACCTATAGTAGATGATGAATTTAATGATTTTAACTACTACAGGGGAAATGTTTACACCAAAAATGCTATTAACGAAGATGGCTCTGTTAAAGTTGTTACTATCGATGATATTGTTTATGATACACTATCGAATGGTAAAGTAGTTGCAAGAAATCTACCAGGAGAAATTTTACAAGTACCTGTAGATGAAAACGAAACTTATTTGCGTACAAACTTTGATAAGAGTAATCAAATAAACTTTAGAGATGGTGACAAACGTTCGTCTCGTAACTTCGAAAGCTTTAATGAAGATGAAGAAGGCGACGCAGACAACACAAATCTAATGTACAACTCTCCTAAACACACGATAACTAGAGATTCTTTAGGAAACATTGTTAGAGAATACGACAAAGATAACGACAGAAACTCGTTAATTAACGATGAAGTTAGAGTTTACAAAGGAGGCTCTTGGAAAGACAGAGAGTATTGGTTAGACCCAGCTCAAAGACGTTACTTCCCTCAAGATATGGCAACCGATTATATTGGTTTTAGATGTGCTATGTCTCGAGTAGGTTCTAAAAGTAAAGCTAAACACAAAACAAAAAACTAACCGTTTTTAATTAAATAAATTTAAAGTCCTAACTTTTAGTTAGGACTTTTTTTATACATTTATTTTTACTAAAAAAAAATATAAAAAAATTGACTATAGAAAAAATTCACGAGATATTTTTACAATGTAATTCGGTTTGTACCGACACTCGTAAAATTCATAAAAACGATTTATTTTTTGCTCTTAAGGGCGAAAACTTCAACGGTAATAGCTACGCCGAGAAAGCGCTTCGAAATGGTGCTAAATTCGCCATAATAGATGAAGAATCCTTTTCACATATACCAAACACAATCTTAGTTAAAGATGCCTTAAAGGCGCTTCAAGAATTGGCTACTTATCATAGAAATTATCTAAATATTCCAATTGTAGCATTAACAGGCAGTAATGGAAAAACAACCACAAAAGAACTTATAAATACCACATTATCTCAAAAGTACAACACAAAAGCAACCATTGGAAATTTAAACAATCATATCGGCGTTCCTTTAACACTTTTATCAATGAATGAAAGTACCGAAATGGGCATTGTAGAAATGGGAGCTAACCATCAAAAAGAAATTGAATTTTTATGCAATATAGCAAAGCCCGACTACGGATACATCACAAACTTTGGTAAAGCACACCTGGAAGGTTTTGGTGGTGTTGAAGGTGTTATAAAAGGCAAAAGTGAGATGTACGATTTCTTAATAAATAATAATAAAACCATATTTGTTAATGGAAATGACCCTATTCAAGTAGACAAAACAAGTCATTCAAACAGATATATTTTTGGAGATAACATAAATGCAGATTGCAAAATAACATTCATTGATGCCCAACCAACAGTAAAGGTTAAATATAATAATACAACCATTCAAAGTAATTTAATTGGCGAATACAACTTTAGTAATATTGCTGCAGCCATAACTATTGCAAATTATTTTAAGGTTGAAGAAGCTTCTATAAAAAATGCTATTGAATCGTATATACCAACCAATAATAGGTCTCAGGTTATTAAAAAAAACTCGAATGAAATAATTTTAGACGCCTACAACGCAAACCCAACAAGTATGCGAGCTGCTATTTTAAATTTTGAAAAACTTAAAGACAATAACAAAATAGCCTTTTTAGGAGACATGTTCGAATTAGGTAAAGAAGCCGAATTAGAGCATCAAAGTATCGCAGATTTAATAGAAAGCACAAGTATTAATCAAACTATTTTAATAGGAGAAAATTTCAATAAAACACAAACCAAAAACAGTCTAAAATTCAAAACTTTTGAAGATTTTGAAAAGAATTTTAATATGACATCGGTTGTTAATAGCACCTTATTAATTAAAGGATCCAGAGGAATGGCCATGGAGAGGATTTTAGATTTATTATAAAAAAATGCCTATTACCACAATATAAATGTTTAAATAGGCATTTTTAATTCCCTAAGAACTAATTAATAGCTCTACAAAGTAAAGGGTTAATTAAGTAAAGAGCAATACTCAATTTGAGTATTTTTAAAGCTATTATGTTAAAAAATGAAGTAATCGTTGGTTTTCATCATACCAATTAACTCGCCAGTAGAAGAAATATTTAATTTCTTTAAAATATTTCTTCGATGAGTATCCACTGTATTTGCACTAATATTTAATTTTTCGGCAATGTCTTTACTCGAATAATTTAAAACCAAAAGTCTAATAACATCGCGTTCCCTATTACTTACGCCATCTGACAATAATTTCTGAGAAAAATTTTTAAAAAAAAGGGTTTCATATTCTTTATTATCATTTAAAAATTTAGCGGTAGCAGATACTTGTAAATTAATTTTAGAATCTAAAACGGTATAATGAGCCAAACCTATAATTGGTTTATTATTTATATCAAACTCCAGAGGTGTCGTATTTTGAATAACATTCACGTATACCCCTTTAGAATTTTTTATTCGGTAATTCCAGGAATAACTCATTCTAGAGCGATTAGCTACCGAAATCTCACTTAAAGTAAATGCCATAAGCTCGTTTAAAGCCTGAAGCCAAGGTTCTACATCATTAGGATGCATACGTTCCCAAAAATAATTCATACCCAACTCACTCATTACAGCAGCATCTAAACCCAAACAAGATGTCATGTTTTTACTTATGTATTCGAAAGATAAATTTTGAGTATTAGTGATACAGAAAAAGGTACTACTGTATGGCAAATAAGCATCTAACTCAATAATTTTTTTAATATGCGTTTCTATTGAAGGGTGCTCGTAGGCTTCGAAAACTTCTTTGTAAACGTTTTTAATTTCGGTTAGGTTCATAAGCTATATTTTGGGTAACAATAATTAACTCATTCAATATAATAAGATGAAACTATTATACAAAATAGAAACCATAAAAAGCTAATAACACCGCTAAAGCAATTCGATTAAACAGAAGATGAATAATAAAATACGATTTAAAAAAAAATCCTAAAGCGATATGCTTTAGGATTTTTTTGTGGGCGACAAGGGATTCGAACCCCTGACCCCTTGGGTGTAAACCAAGTGCTCTGAACCAACTGAGCTAGTCGCCCTTATTATGGGTGTGCAAATATAAACTAGTTTTTCAATTCTCAAAAACTTTAAAGATTTTATTTTAATAAAACCTTAGTAAAGAAAAAATCCTAAAGATGGATACTTTAGGATTTTTTGTGGGCGACAAGGGATTCGAACCCCTGACCCCTTGGGTGTAAACCAAGTGCTCTGAACCAACTGAGCTAGTCGCCCTTATAATTGCGAGTGCAAATATAAGTTAGTTTTTCAATATGCAAAGACTTTTTTTGAAAAAAATTAAATAATTTCTGCAACCACAAACGTACTACCGCCAACAAAAACAAAATCGTTTGGTTTTGCTTTATCTAAGGCATTCTTATAAGCCTCATTAACTGAATTATAGACGTCTCCTAATAAACCATAAGGTTTTAAAAATTCTTTTAATTTTTCAGCATCAAGACCTCTAGGAATATCTGGTTTACAAAAATAATAAGTTGCATTAACAGGTAACAAATCTACAATTGAATTTAAATCTTTATCATTTACAACTCCAAAAACAATGTGTAAAGCATCAAACGATTCATTTTTTAATTGTTCCATAACGTATTTTAGTCCGTCACGGTTATGCCCTGTATCGCAAACAGCTTTTGGTTGTTCATTAATTACCTGCCATCTACCCATTAAACCGGTATTTTTAACCACATGTAACAACCCTGTTTTTATATGAATTTCTGAAATATCATACCCTAACAACTGTAACTCTCTTACACTTTGTAATACCGTTTGAATGTTTTTAGATTGATAATTTCCTGTTAAATCTGATTCATATGGCGGTTTGGATACTTGATCGGCAAAAGTAATCTTGCAATTATGCTTTAATGCCAAATCTATAAAAACTTGTTCGGTTTCTATTTGAGTTTCACCAATAACAACAGGAACGTTTGGTTTTATGATACCTCCTTTTTCAAAAGCAATAGCTTCTAAAGTTGTTCCTAGAAACTGAGTATGATCTAAACCTATATTCGTAATTACGGAAACTTCAGGTGTAATAATATTTGTAGAATCTAATCGACCACCCAAACCAACTTCAATAACAGCAATATCGACCTGTTCTTTAGCAAAATAATCGAATGCCATACCAACAGTCATTTCAAAAAAAGATAAACTATTAGCCTCAAAAAACGCTTTATTGCGCTTAATAAACCCGATAACAAATTGTTTACCAATTACAGTCCCGTTAATTTTTATACGCTCTCTAAAATCTTTTAAATGAGGTGAAGTATATAATCCTACATTATAACCTGCTTCATGCAAAATGGAAGCAAGCATATGACTTGTAGAACCCTTTCCATTGGTTCCTGCTACATGAATGGATTTAAACTTTCTTTCAGGAAAATTAAGATGCTCGGCTAACTTTAAAGTATTGGAAAGGTCTTTCTTAAGAGCCGAACTCCCTTGTTTTTGATACATTGGAAGCTGAGTAAACATCCAATCTAATGTATCTTGATAAGTCATACTACTGTCCGATTTTGAAATTTACTTTCACAAAACCAATTTGCTTTTCGGGCGCATTATTGTCTGCAGGCCATTTATGAGATAAGGCTATTTCCCTTGCTGGTTTCATTAAACAATCTGCTGTGTTTGTAGTGCCTCTAACACCAGGAACAGCTTCAATAACGTTTCCACTGCGATTAACAACAATTCTAACTATAACCAAACCAGATTCGTTACAATCTTGTTTAAGTGTTTTATAAGTTGCACGACCACGACCATTTAAACCATAGCCAACACCACCATTACCCGAGCCACCAGAACCAAAATAACTAGGCGCATAGGGATCGCCATCTAATTGGCCTTTATCCCCCGATTTATTATCGTTTCCTTCACTACCTGTTGCAGAACCATCAGATTTACTTACACCACCAATTAAAGCATCTAATTTTCGCTTTTTATCTTCTTGTTCGCGCTTTTCTTTAGCAAGTCTATCGGCTTCAGCCTTAGCTTTAGCATCGGCAAGTGCTTTTGCTTTAGCTTCAGCTTCTTTCTGTTTTTTTATGGCAATACTTTCGGCATTATCTGCAGTTAAAACCTCTTCTTTTGTTTGAGATGCTTTAGTTGGTTCTACTTTTGTAGCTTCGGGTACTGGAGGCTCATCAATATCTAAGGGCTCCGATTTTATAGGTTTTAATGGCTGATTATCACCTTTTCCAAATTCTGTAGTTCCAAAATTTACAGCAATGCCATATTCCTCTGGCGGGTCCATATAGGGTGCTCCAACAACAAACAATAACAACAAAATTATAACCGAAATTAATAACGTTAGTTTTGCAGAATTACGTTCGTGTTTGGTTTCAAGGTATTTCATTATGCAGAGGGAATTCTTTTATTAAATAACCTAATTAGGCTTAACAGCCAAAATAACTTTAAATTTATTTCTATTGGCAATATCCATAACCTTTACCACATTATCAACAGGTACCGATTTCTCGGCTCTTAAAACAATGGTAGGTTTCTCTTCTGAAGACAGAGCTGCTAACAATTCTGTTTCTAAAACACTTTCGCCTACCCGTTTTTGATCGATGTAGTATGTTAAATCTTTTTTGATGCTTACGGCAACCGATTTTTTATTCTCGGTTTTTCCACTGGCTTTTGGCAATAAAATATCAATCGCATTGGTTGTTACCAAGGTAGATGCCAACATAAAGAAAATCAACAACAGAAATACAATATCTGTCATAGATGCCATACTGAATTCTGGCGTGATTTTATTTCTTCCTTTTAAATTCATATTAGGTTGGCTCGTTTAAGTGATCTAGAAACTCTACAGAATTTGCTTCCATTTGATACACTACTTTATCTGTTTTAACCACCAAATGGTTATATGCCATATACGCAACAATACCTACAATTAAACCGGCAACCGTGGTTGTCATGGCTGTATACAACCCATCGGCCAATAATTTAATATCTATTTGACCGCCTGAATTAGCTATTTCAAAAATAGATAGTATCATCCCGATAACCGTACCCAGAAACCCAATCATAGGGGCTGCTCCAGATATCGTTGCAAGAATACTAACGTTTTTCTCCAGACTATAAACTTCTAAACGACCTGCATTTTCAATAGCTGTATTGATGTCGGCTAGTGGTTTTCCTATTCTTGAAATCCCTTTATTAATTAATCTGGAAACAGGCGAATTAACTTGTGCACATAACAATTGAGCCGAATCTATTTTACCATTTGATACATGGTCTTTTATTTGATTCATGAAATTAGAATCTATTTTAGAAGCCGCTTTAATAGCAAACAATCTTTCAAAATAAATATAAATGGCTCCTACTAACATTAAAAAAAGAAGCGCTATAATTACTTGTCCGGCAACGCCACCACTACTAATAAGTTCAATAATTGAAAGTGTTTTTTCTACTGGTTCGGCATCCGTTAATAGTGCAGTTCCTTCTTCTTGACTTTGTAAAAGTATATTTAGCATAAATTATGATATATCTAACAAGTGTATAACGTTCGTTTTTGTATTAAAGTATTTATTAGAATAAAGTTCTGGTTACCATAAAAGCTGCAGAGCCTACCAAGAAACCTATTAGGGCTAACCAAGAAATCTTTTTTAGGTACCAGAAAAAATCTATTTTTTCCATTCCCATAGCTACAACACCAGCTGCAGAGCCAATAATTAACATACTTCCTCCTGTTCCTGCAGAAAAGGCAATAAAATGCCAAAGTTCGTTGTCTGTAGCTTCATGGAACATTCCCAAACTTGCAGCTACTAAAGGCACGTTATCAATTACAGCAGAACCAACGCCTAATAATAAAACAACTAAATCGGATACCCCTTCACCTGTATGAATTTCGGTTCCTAGCATAGGCATCGATGCTGGCAGAGACTCGGCGAAACCAAATAAAATCCCTAAAGACTCTAAAGCTGCTACAGCCATTAAAATTCCTAAGAAAAATAATATACTAGGTAATTCAATTTTTGATAACGAATGGTGTACCGGACTATGGCTTGCATGAGCATCACTTTCATCGGCATCAAATTCGGTCAGACTAAATTTAGAACTACTATAAATTTCAGCAAAAATAGCCACAACCCCTAAAGATAGCATCATCCCCATATACGGAGGTAAATGTGTTACCATTTTAAAAATAGGCACAAATACAATAGCACCTAAACCAAGATATAACATGGTTGCACTAAACTTAGATTTTTTTGTTTCTTCAACTTCTTCAACTTCTAAATCACCTTTAAATACCGGCATAAAAGACGCTATAAACGATGGAATTGCCATACATAAAAACGATGGTATAAATAAATATCCTACTAAATGCCCTGTAGTTACTTTATTTCCTATCCAAAGCATGGTTGTAGTAACATCGCCAATAGGAGACCAAGCACCTCCTGCATTCGCTGCAATAATAATTAAACCTGCGTAATACAAACGAACATCTCTGTCTTTTACTATTTTTTGAAGAATAGAAATTAATACAATCGTAGCAGTAAGGTTATCGATAATTGCTGATAAAATGAAAGCTAAAATGGAAAAAATCCACAATATTTTTGTTTTCTTTTTAGTTTTTACAAAGTCTTTAATGGTTGAGAAACCATCAAAGTAATCTATTATTTCAACAATGGTCATAGCTCCAAGAAGGAATACTAATATTTCGGCTGTTTTCCCTAAATGATGCAGTAATGTTTCTTCCATTAAATGCATTTTTTCATCGTGAGATAACAAACCAAACCCTTCTAACAAGGCGTGTTTTGCCGAATCGAACCAATTTGGAAACGCATCAATACCCAAAGCTACCAAAGCCCAACAAATAGCCATCATTACCAAAGCTGGAATGAGTTTGTCTATTTTTATATTATGCTCAAAAGTTATAGCTAGATAGCCTATTACAAACACTAAAATAATTGCTGTTTCCATAATTTTTAAATTAAATGTGGCGTGAAGTCTTGTTTAAATTTAAGACCATAACACCTATCTGTTTTTTTAAGATTTGATTTTAAATTGTAACTAATATTTGAATTGAAATAAATAATTAGTTCAACAAATATAAAAAACTAAAAATCCTATAAAGATTAAATTTAGATTATTTTTAAGGGAAATATACAATACCCGAGCTATGATTTCTGCTTGCTCCGGTAACACTTTTAAGGCAATTAATTTCGTTTCTTAACTTTAAAACACCCAAAAAACCAAAAATTAAAGCCTCTTTAAATTCAATAGTTTCACCTTGAGGAATTACTACATCACTATTAATCAAGCTTTTAATCCTATCTATTAAATATAAATTATAAACACCACCCCCTGTAATTAATAAAGATCCTCTTGTTTTTGTGTTTACTTCTAATGCGATTTGATGTGCAATATGCGCTACAAAAGTTTTTAAAATATCTTTTACTTCTAATTTAAAACTATCGATTAAAGGAAAAATATTTTTATCAACCCATTCCAATCCCAACGATTTTGGAAAAGATTCCTTATAAAACTGCAAGGCATTAAGTTTTGCAAGCAACTCATTATTTACAACACCCGTTGAAGCAATTTTCCCAGCATCATCAAAATCGAAACCCAATACATTAACATATTTATTTAAAACAATGTTTACCGGACAAATATCGTAAGCAATACGTTCCTCATTTATTTTAGTTGAAATATTTGCAAATCCACCCAAATTTAAACAATAGTCAAATTCCGAAAAAAGCAACTCATCTCCTATGGGTACTAAAGGCGCACCCTGTCCACCTAGCGCAACATCCTGAACTCTAAAATCGCAAACTACTTTCCGGTTTAACCAGGTTGCCAGTTCGGGCAGGTTTCCAATCTGATATGTAAGTCCGTTTTCTGGTCGATGCAACGCAGTATGACCATGCGAACAAACAGCATCAATATTTGTTAAATTATATTTTTCAATAAAAGAATTTATAACCTTTGCCAAAAACTTCGTGTAATCGAAATCTATTTGTTTCAATGCTTCTAAAGTGTTAAACACTAAGCCTCTTAAAACATTAACCCAAGCCAATGGGTAAGCAAATGTTTCTGCATATATTATTTTAAAAGACCAAGATTCTTCATATTTAAATGTTACATAAACCAAGTCTATGCCATCTAAAGAAGTTCCCGACATAACACCAACCACGCTATATTCTCTATGTTCCATGAAGCGTAAAATTAACAATACTTATCCATAATTATATTATCAAAATGTTATATTTACATATAAATATTGCGATTTTAATAAATTTTTACGTTCCAAATTATGAATTTCCATCTTTCAGAAGAACATATAATGATTCGCGACGCAGCGCGCGATTTTGCTCAAACCGAATTACTGCCTGGCGTTATTGAACGCGACGAAACACAACACTTCCCAAAAGATCTCGTAAAAAAAATGGGCGATTTGGGTTTTATGGGCATTATGGTAGACCCAAAATATGGCGGTAGTGGTTTGGATACCATTTCGTATGTGCTTATTATGGAAGAACTTTCTAAAATAGATGCTTCGGCATCAGTGATTGTATCGGTAAATAATTCTTTGGTTTGCTACGGACTCGAAGCTTATGGCACCGAAACTCAAAAACAAAAATATTTAACAAAACTTGCCACAGGCGAATTTGTTGGCGCCTTTTGCCTAAGCGAACCAGAAGCCGGAAGTGACGCTACTTCGCAAAAAACCTCTGCTATAGACAAAGGCGATTATTACCTACTTAATGGAACAAAAAACTGGATTACAAACGGTGGTCGTGCCGATGTTTATTTAGTAATTGCTCAAACCGATAAACATAAAGGATCGCATGGCATCAATGCTTTTATTATTGAAAAAGACATGGAAGGTTTCCATATTGGTCCAAAAGAAAACAAATTAGGTATCCGCGGCAGCGACACCCATACACTACAATTTAACGATGTAAAAGTGCCAAAAGAAAATCGTATTGGCGAAGATGGCTCGGGGTTTCGTTTTGCAATGAAAACGCTTTCGGGAGGCCGTATTGGAATTGCTGCTCAAGCTTTAGGAATTGCCGCTGGCGCTTACGAACTGGCTTTAAAATACTCAAAAGAACGAAAAGCTTTTGGAACCGAAATTTGCAACCACCAAGCCATAGCCTTTAAATTGGCCGATATGTATACCGACATCGAAGCCGCACGCCATTTGGTTATGAAAGCGGCTTGGGATAAAGACCAAGGAAACAACTACGATGTATCGAGTGCCATGGCAAAATTATACGTCTCAAAAGTGGCGATGGAGCATACCGTTGAAGCCGTACAAATTCATGGTGGTAATGGTTTTGTTAAAGATTACCATGTAGAACGCCTCATGCGCGACGCCAAAATTACACAGATTTACGAAGGCACTTCAGAAATTCAAAAAATTGTAATTTCTAGAAACATCATCAAAGAATAAATCTTTCATTAAATTTTAAACCTCAATCAATTGATAATCTATTGATTACAACACATGCCATTGGTATTATAAATAATTTCCAGCGGCATGTGTTATGTATTGCTAAATTTTCCGACTTTATTCAAATAGATTTATATTTACAAAAAATATAAAATTTCATGCAAAAAACATACTACGACCCCGCAGATCTCAGGAAATTTGGAAAAATCACAGAATGGAGTGAAGAATTAGGAAACAAATTCTTTGAATATTACGGTAAAGTTTTTGAAGAAGGCGCCCTTACCGCACGCGAAAAATCTCTAATTGCCTTAGCCGTTGCACATACAGAGCAATGCCCATACTGTATAGACGCTTACACAAAAGACGGTTTACAACGCGGTGTAACAAAAGAAGAAATGATGGAAGCCATTCACGTTGGCGCAGCTATAAAAAGCGGTGCCACATTAGTACATGGTGTGCAAATGATGAACAAAGTAAATAAGTTAGACGGTTAATACCCGGGCGTTACCACAAGGGTCGGGCTTTCACTACTCGCTCCCTCCTAGCTTCGGGGAGCTCAAACAAACCGTTCAATCCCTAACGCAAAACCATAACTCCAAATTTATCGTAAGAACTTTAGTTTAGTAAAATACAATTAATGATAACAAAATCCCTACACAAACGCGATAGCGATTTAGCAAAAAGTAATAGACAACTTGAAATTCTATCTAACGGCATTTTTAAAACTGGCGAATTACCAACCTTTAAAAATAAAATTTCAGAAACAAATCAATTTCCGCTTAAAGCAAAAAAACTAGAAATTCTTCAAATAAATGTAGGTTACATGTGTAATCAAGTTTGCGAACATTGCCATGTAGATGCCGGTCCAGACCGTAAAGAAATCATGACCCGAGAAACCATGATGCAATGCCTAGAGGTTATTAAAAACACTGGGGCTCACACCCTAGATTTAACAGGTGGCGCACCAGAAATGAATCCCAATTTCAGGTGGTTTGTTGAAGAAGCCTCAAAAGCAGGAATAAAAGATTTTATTGTACGTTCTAACCTTACCATAATAAGAGCCAATAAAAAATATTACGATTTACCAGAGTTCTTTAAAAAACACAACGTACATGTAGTAAGTTCCATGCCACACTGGACTCGTGGAAAAACCGACAAACAGCGTGGTGATGGTGTTTTCGATAAATCTATTAAAGCATTACAAGAATTAAATGCCGTTGGATACGGTATGCCAAATAGCGACTTACGTTTAGACTTGGTTTACAATCCATCGGGTGCCTTTTTACCAGGCAATCAAATGGCGATGGAAAAAGATTTTAAAAAGGCTCTTAAAGAAGATTTTGATATTCAATTTCATAATCTATTTGCCATTACAAATTTACCCATAGCACGATTTCTAGATTACCTAATCGCTTCAGAAAATTATGAAGATTATATGTATGCGCTGGTTGAAGCTTACAACCCTGCAGCTGTAGCCAATGTGATGTGTACCAATACACTATCAGTAAGTTGGGATGGTTATTTGTTTGATTGCGATTTTAATCAAATGCTTAACCTGCCAGTAAATGGGAAGTCTCAGCATATTTCAGAATATAATGAAAACTTATTAGAAGGTAGAAATATTGTAATATCTCAACATTGTTATGGTTGTACTGCCGGTGCCGGAAGTAGTTGCCAAGGTGTTGTTGCATAAAACATGAAAGAAAGTAAAACCGCCATATTAATTTTTGCTAATTCAGCCGAGAAAGAGATTACTTCAAAATCATTTTCTAGCAAAAGTTTGTTTGAAACCCTAAACAAGCAGACCATAAATATTGCAAAAAAAACAGGCTTGCCTTATTTTCATTTTTCTGAAAAACAACAAATTGGTAATTCTTTTGGAGAGCGTTTTACAAATGCTATTCAATCTGTTTTCGATTTGGGTTTTAATACGGTTATTACTATAGGAAATGATACGCCACACCTAACCACAAAACACATTTTAAAAACGGTTGAAAAACTTCAAAAACACAGCATTGTTTTAGGACCATCAACCGATGGAGGTTTCTATTTAATGGGACTCAAAAAATCGCAATTTAACAAAGAAACCTTTTTAAAATTACCCTGGCAAACCTCTAAATTAAACAGAAGTATTTCCAAATTAAAAGCTTCTAAAAAAATAAATATCACTTATCTAGAAGTCTTAACAGATATTGATACTGCTTCAGATATTAAACTGGTTCTCGATAGTTTTAAAACCCTTTCAAAAACTTTAAAAACACTTTTACTGCAATCGTTTTTAAGTGTAAAAACCATCATCTTTTTTCATTTTATCAGTATTAAAAACTTCATATTAAACCTTCAATTAAATAAAGGTTCACCTGCATTTCTTCATTTATAAAACCCTTTAAATCTGATTGATTTCAGACACACTTATTAATTTTTTTTATCGTATAAATGAAGCACATTATATTATGCTTGATGCTAACTATATTTGGTTTAAGTCATGCTCAAATTACAATTACTGGTCGAGTTACAGATTCTAAAGATAACACGCCTTTAACTTTTGTTACTATAACTAACCATACAAACGGAACCATTACCGATGAAAATGGATACTATTCTATTGATGTTGCATCGGAAACAAGTCAACTAAAATTTTCCTTTTTAGGTTACAAAAGCCAACTCATTACTGTTGGAAATAAAACAACCATAAATATTTCGTTAGTAGAAGATGCCGCTGCTCTCGATGAAGTGGTTATAACCGCATTAGGATTAAAGCGAGAAACTAAAGAGTTAGGCTATGCCGTACAAGCTATAAAGTCTGAAAGTTTAACCGAAGTAAAAACCGTTAATTTCTTGGATAACCTTCAAGGAAAATTGGCAGGCGTAACTGTCACACAAGGCGCCACAGGCGTTGGGTCTTCTTCTAAAATAACCATTCGTGGAGAAGCCTCATTTTCAAATAATAATCCGCTTTTTGTTGTTGATGGCATCCCTATTAACAACGAAACGGTTTTCAATTTTACTAACGAAGCTGCAGCTGGGTTTCAAGAAATAGATTTTGGAAACGGCGCTATGGAAGTGAACCCAGATGATATAGAATCGGTTACGGTATTAAAAGGGGCGAGTGCTGCGGCACTTTATGGCACCAGAGCATCAAACGGAGTCATTGTTATTAAAACAAAAGATGGCAGTAAAAACAAAGGATTTAGCGTGAGTGTTAACACCGCGATAACTAAAGACTCTGCTTTTAAACTTCCAGAATTTCAAAACGAATACGGCCAAGGGCAATCTGGTGTTTTTGAATTTGTAGATGGTCTTGGGGGTGGCGTTAGTGATAATATCACCTATTCCTGGGGGCCTCGGTTAGATGTTGGTAATTTAATACCCCAATTTGATAGTCCTGTGCAATTGCCTAATGGCTCATTTGTTAGAGGTGGCGACACATCACTTTACAACGGTTTACCAATTACGCCAACACCGTTTTTATCAAACCCAGATAACTTAAAAGATTTTTATGAAACAGGTGTAACCACCATAAACAACATAGCTATTTCCAATGGTTTTGATACGGGTAATTATCGCTTATCGTTCACAGATTTAAGAAGCGAATCTATTATTCCGGGTGTAAATTTAGACAGGCAAACTGTGAGTGCAAAACTAAATTTCAAACCTTCAGACAAAACAGAGGTTACTACTTCTATTAGTTATGTAAACTCTAATAGTGATAACAGACCTTCAAACGGTTATGGTAGCGAAAACGTTAATTATTCGCTCGTTGCTTGGGGACCTCGTTCTTTAAATATTAATAATTTAAAAGCGTATTGGCAGCCTGGTTTAGAAGGGATTCAGCAATATTCTTTCAATTATACGTTTTTTGACAACCCTTATTTCATTCTACTAGAAAACAGAAATTCTTTTAACCGCGATAGAATTTTTGGAAACATTCAACTACAACAGCAAATTACAAAACACATTAGTGCCCATATTAGAACAGGTATGGATTACAGTAGCGAAACCAGACAATTTATACGCAACTTTAGTAGTAATCGTTTTAAAAATGGTGGTTATGCAGAGCATGATGTAACTTACAGAGAAGTAAACACCGATTTCTTAGTTAATTACAACAATACTTTTGGCGATTTTTCTGTTGATGTGTCGCTAGGTGGAAACCGTTTAAACCAAACAGCTTCAACAAAACAATCTCAAACTGTAAACCTAGCACAACCAGGCATATTTAGTTTAAATAATGCCGCCTCACCTATTGAGATTTTTCAATTTGAAAGCGAAAAACGTATCAACTCGTTTTATGGAATTGCAAAATTAGGTTACAAAAACTATTTGTTTTTAGATGTTACTGCAAGAAATGATTGGTCTAGTGCATTAGCAACTCCGTTTTCGGTAGATGGTGCATCATTTTTCTATCCATCGGCTTCTGCAAGTTTTATTTTATCGAATGTAACCAAATTACCAAGTGTTTTTTCATTTGCAAAATTACGCGCCAATATCGCTCAGGTTGGAAATGATACGGGGGCATACCAAACCTCGGGTGCTTTTGTATCGCAAACACCCTTTAACGGACAACCAACTTTTAGCAACCAAAACTTTATTCCTAACGCCAATTTAAAACCCGAACAAACTACAAGTTATGAGTTGGGTGCCGACTTACGTTTTTTTAAAGACCGTTTAAGTTTTGATGTTACATATTACAATGCTACAACTAAAGACCAAATTATTTCATTACCTATTGCTATTTCTTCAGGGTATAACCAACAAGTAATTAACGGAGTTAAAGTTAATACTCAGGGTGTTGAAATTATTTTGGGTGTAACGCCTCTAAAAAATGAAAATTTCAAATGGAACAGCACATTCAACTTTGCTACAAACCGCTCGACTATAGAGAACTTACCACAAAACGATGGGCGCTTAACCTTGGCTTTTAGTAGAATTTACGATAGCGCTAACCAAACCGTTTGGTTTCAGGTTGAAGAAGGCGGTCGTATTGGCGATTTTTATGGAACAGGCTATTCTAAAAATGAAAATGGCGCATTTTTAGTAGACGATAACGGACGCTTAATCGCCGATAATAATTTGAAAAAACTAGGAAATTATAACCCTGATTTTACATTAGGATGGCAAAATAATTTCAATTACAAAAATTGGAATTTTAGTTTCTTGTTTGATTGGAGACAGGGCGGAGAAATTGTATCTCGAACCCGCGCTTTAGGCAATGTTGGTGGGCAATTGGCCGAAACTGCTTTTAGACCAGAAACGGGCATTGTTGCACCTGGCGTTAACATTAATTCAGGACAACCTAATACAGTAGCTGTTTCTGCAGAAAGTTTTTACAGACAATTTTACGATAGAAACCACGAAGAAAACAATATTTATGATGCTTCTTTTTTAAAGTTACGTCAGTTTTCTATTGGTTATAATTTCAAGTTGAAACAAGGCTTTTTAGGCTTAAATAAAGATGCCAACTTAAGTCTATCTCTAACAGGAAACAACTTATTTGCCATTACAGAAAACCCACATTTTGACCCCGAGCAAATAGCTGTGCAAGGCAATGGTTTTGTAAGTGGTGTTGAAGATTTAAGTTACGCTACCACGCGTAGTTTCGGTTTTAAAGCAGGTTTTAATTTTTAAGAAAATTTCTGTTTTCACAGAAATAAAAATATATTTATGAAAAACATATTATACATACTAAGCATTTTAAGTCTTGTTACTATAAGTTGTACAAAAGACTTTGAAGCGATTAATACAAACCCTAATGCTCCGGTTTCGGTACAACCTAGTTTATTGTTGCGCCAAGTCATTTATAATTTTGGGGAAGAAATGAGTTACGAAGGGTTTGTAGCTGGCGATTTATTAGCACAACACCGTACTGCATTAGATTTTAATTTATTTGACAGACACGCCCTAAAATCACCTCAATTAGGTGGCAACCCTTGGCCAGTGTTTTATACCAATTTGCGCGATAATGAAATTATTCTAAGTCAATCCAGAACGGTTAATGCATTAAAAGTATATGAAGGTCCGGCGCTTATTCTAAAAGCTTATATGGCAGCGGGATTAACCGATTTATTTGGTGATGTTCCTTATTTTGAAGCTTTTGATGGCACCAACAAAACGGTAACACCTGTGTATGATGCTCAAGAAGACATTTACCTAAATGAAGGCGGTATTTTGGACAACTTAAATAAAGGCATTGAAGCCATTGAAAACTACAATGATGCCATACCACTTGAAGGCGATATTTTATTTAATGGCGATTTACAAGCTTGGGTACGATTTGCAAATTCATTAAAGGTTAAATATTTAGTGCGTATTTCTGGCAAAGTAGATGTTTCATCAGATTTACAGTCTATTTTTAATGAAGGGAATTATATAAAAACCAATAGTCAAAATGCGATTTTCGATTTTACTAATTCAGAACCAAACAGCTTCAGATTAGCTCAATTACGAATTGGAGATTTTAACAATTTTGTACTTTCTGAAACTATGAAAGACATTCTTACCAGTTTAAACGACACAAGAATAAATACCTTATTCAGACCCTTTTCTAATTCAAATTCTAATGAATTTAATGGTTTATTAAATGGTATAGACGCTACATCTACGTCTGTAACATTAGCTAATTATTCTTTGGCTGGAACCCCTTTTAGAGAAGACACCTCTACTTTAGACGCTAATTTTATTACCGCTTGGGAAGTACATTTCGCTTTCGCGGAAGCTGCTATAAAAAACTTGATTACCGCTGATGCCCAACAACTTTATGAAACTGGTGTCGCATTAGCTTTCGAGTATTGGAAAACTGATTTACCACCAGATTACTTAACTAACGGCGCAGCTTTTAACGCCCCTAACAAAACACCATTACAACAAATAATAACCCAAAAATGGATTGCAAATATTATTAACGGCTATGAAGGTTGGGTAGAATACAGACGCACAGGTTATCCAGAATTAAGAACTATTTCTGCAAGTTTAAATAACAATGTAATTCCAGTGCGTATGCCTTATCCTGCAGAAGAAGCTACTTTAAATGCAGAAAACTATAATCGGGCAGCTAGTAACACAAATAACAATAGTATCGATAGCCCTGTTTGGTGGGATGAATAAACATTATGGAATTAATAAACTGGCAATGGAGTTTAATAATTGTATCGAGTTTAATACTCTTTTTAATTTCTCCTTACGCAAAATCTAAAAATCAATTCTTTAAAGCCACAAAAAGGCTTAAGGCACCAAATACTTTTGTATTAACAGGAAGCTTAATAATTTCGTGGATTTTTGCTAAAAGCATTACCAATGCCGCCAATCTTGGTTTAGATTTTGGCATTGTTGGCGGTGTGGCTTATGCAGGATATTATTTGTCTTTTGCTGTTGCGGGCATCATACTGTTCCAATTACGAAGCAAAGGCGGCTTTAATGGCATTCATCAATTTTTAACAACAAAATTTGGAAAAGGTGCTATGGCATTATTTTCTATTTTAATTGCCATTAGGTTATTCAATGAAGTTTGGAGCAATACCATGGTTATTGGCAGTTTTTTTGGCACTCAAGGCAGCAAACCGTACTATTGGTCCATTATTATATTTACACTACTAACTTTAGCGTATGCTTTAAAAGGAGGTTTAAGTAGTTCTATTTTTACCGATGTGATTCAAATGGGATTATTTTCAGTATTATTAATCATCATCTTATATCATATCTTTTCTGTAGATAATTTTTCAACTAAAGATGTTGTAACCTCTGGAACTTGGAGTTTTGAGTTGGGTTTAAATTTGTTTTTTGCAGCCATCATACAGTCCTTTAGCTATCCATTTCACGACCCTGTTTTAACAGACAGAGCTTTTATAAGTTCTCCAAAAGTAACACGTACAAGTTTTTTATTGGCTAGCCTTTTAGGAGCTTTTAGCATTGTTCTTTTTAGTGTTGTTGGCGTTTACGCTCAAACCCAAGGCCTGCAAGGGCAGGTTGCTGTAGAAGTTGGCAAAGCCTTTGGAGTGGTAATACTTTTGGTCATAAATTTTATAATGATTACCTCGGCAGCATCAACTTTAGACTCTACATTTTCGTCATTTTCAAAACTTCTAGCAATCGATTTAAATATGGGTAAAAACTTAACGTTTGGCAGAGCATCTATGGTAGCCATAGCTATTTTAGGAACTCTACCAGTGTTTTTAGATGCCGAAATTTTATCAGCAACCACCATTTCGGGCACCATGGTTATTGGCTTAACACCTGTATTTTTATTTTGGAATACCAAAGCACCTAAAATTAGTTTTTATTTAAGCGTGGCCTGCGGCTTGATTTTTGGTCTTATTTTAGTTTTAGAAATATTCCCAAAATCACTCATATTTACAAATGGGAAATACGCCGATTTACTTTGGGTGAACATTTGGGGCATTATAAGTTGTATTATTATATATTTTATACCATCATGGATAAAAAAATAGATTATCTGGGAAACCTATCAGGTAAAATCCTGCTTTTTGGAGGTGTATACAGCAATTTACAAGCTTTAGAAGCTATGAAACAACTTGCAGAAAAAGAAAATATTGCTCCAGAAAATTGTATTTGCACGGGCGATATTGTTGGTTATTGTGCACAACCCGAACAAACGGTACAACTATTTAAAATTTGGAATCCTAAAAGTATTGCGGGTAACGTTGAAATTCAACTTCGCGAGGGCGCAGAAGATTGCGGATGCGATTTTAGAAAAGGATCGAGATGCGACGGATTTTCTCAACAATGGTATCCTTATGCGCAGAGTCAGCTCTCTAAAGATTCAATAGATTTTATTAAAACATTACCAGACCATGTAACTTTTAACTATGCTGAAAAAAAAGTATTAGTAGTTCATGGTTCGTATTTTAATACCTCAGAATTCATATTTAAATCAACACCCTGGGATATAAAAGCGCCCAATTTTGAGGTTAATAATTACGATGTTATTATTGGAGGGCACTGTGGATTGCCCTTTTACGACTCAAAAAGCGATAAACTTTGGCTAAACCCTGGTGTTATTGGCATGCCTGCAAACGATGGAACACCGTTAGTTTGGTATGCTATTTTAAATGATAAAAAAGGCCTTTTAGAATATAAACATCATACTTTAAATTACAATTATAAATTAACAAATAACCTGATGCAAAATGGATTATTACCTGAAGAATACGCCAGAACAATACTAACAGGTATTTGGGACAATACCGAAATTTTACCAGCTATTGAAAGTGGCTTACAAGGTTTTGGCATCCAATTGTAATTTTCTTAAATTTATTAGACTAAGTTGCTATGAAAAAAACTGTTTTCCTCTTAATATTAATTCAATCCTTTACTTCGTTTGCTCAAAAATCGATAGATAAACTATTAAAACAATACAACGATAACAGCGTGCCTTACATAACAGTGCAAGAATTGGCAATGCCAAAAACTAACGCCGTAATTCTAGATTCTAGAGAATTAAAAGAGTATAAAACAAGTCATTTAAAAAACGCCATTCATGTGGGTTATGATAAATTTAAAATAGATAGCGTTAAAAAAATAATCCCCAATAAAAACACCAAAATTGTAATTTATTGTTCGTTAGGTATTCGTTCGGAGGCCATCGCAGACAGTCTTAAAAAAGCTGGTTACAAACATGTTGAAAATTTATATGGTGGTATTTTTGAATGGAAAAACAACGATTTGCCAGTTTATAATTTAAATGAAAAAGAAACCGACAGCGTACATGCATTCTCAAAAGAATGGAGCAAATGGCTTAAAAAAGGTATAAAAGTTTATGAATAAAGAACTCGTTATTGTTTTTGTAAAAAACATAAAACTAGGAAAAGTAAAAACCCGCTTAGCTAAAACCATTGGCAACCAAGGTGCTTTTGAGGTTTATACAGAACTCGTTAAAGTAACAGAAAATGCTACAACCTCACTATTAGCAGACAAACATATTTATTTTTCTGAATCTGTAGTTGAAAATCAATGGAAAGATCATAATAAATTTGTTCAAAACGGCATCGATTTAGGCGAACGTATGAAAAACGCGTTCAAAAAAGGCTTTCAAGATGGCTATAAACGTATTGTTTTAATAGGTTCAGACTTACCAGATATTATGGCAAGTCATATAAATAAAGGGTTAGAGGCTTTAAAAGAAAACGATGTTGTTTTTGGTCCAGCCGAAGATGGCGGTTATTATTTAGTTGGCTTATCAAAAATGCACAACGCTGTCTTTGATAACAAGCCCTGGAGCCAAACCAATTTACTACAAGAAACACTCCATGAGTTAAAAGAAAACCTAGTTACTTTTACTACTTTAGAAACATTAAATGACATTGATACTTTTGAAGATTTGATTGCATCAAAATTTTATCAATCGAATATAGATTTACAAGAAAAAATAAAAAATCTTCAAATTAATATCACAAACCAATGAAATGATTCTTTCTATAAGACGACTTACCCTAAGTAATTAAACAACTAATAATGAAAAAAAAATTACTTTCCCTTACCCTATTGTTAATGTTGCAACAAATCATTTTTGCCCAATGTACAGTTAGTGCAACAAATTTTGGTAATAATACAACATCCGGATATGCTATTACTGGAGATGTAAGCATAACACTAAACACAAACAATACCTTAACTTTAAATTTGGGAAGTAATTTTTCTACAGCTTCTGGACCAGATGTAAGGGCTTATCTTGTAAAATCTAACGGTGCTTCTAATACCGCTTTAGCACAATCACGAATAGCAAATCTAGAAAGAATAGAATTTGGATTGGTAGCTTGTTCAGGTTGTAACCCCGTTATTTCTCCAAATGGCCAAAAATCTTTCACTGTTGCCATCCCTAACGGTGTGGTGATATCAGAATACGACAGAGTATTCTTTTATTGTTTGCAATTTAATGCCTTTTGGGATTTAAGTTCGTTTAATTCCTTTAACTCATCAAATTGCGCTATATTGAGTACCGATAATTCTGCATTTAACGACTTTACTATTTACCCAAATCCTGTTCAGAATGACATTCAAATAAAAAGTCCAATTTCTGAAGAAATATTTGTAGAAATTTATAACATTTTAGGGAAAAAAGTTTACAGTCAAATCACGAGAACCAATTCAAATATAAATGTATCAACTTTAAAATCGGGTTTACATATTTTATCCATATCGAGTAGAAGAGGTAAAGTTTCAAAAAAAATACAGATTAATTAAACCAGTTTGGTTGTTATCTTCTATATTTAAGTAGATAAAAACACTAAATTTTTTACATTCGTAATGATTAAACAAATAGAAGAAACTACAAGTTACTTACAAAACAAAGGCTTCGAAAACCCCGAAATTGGCATTATTTTAGGTACCGGACTTGGGCAATTATTAAACGAAATAGAAATTATTACCGAAGCAAGCTACAATCATATTCCCAACTTTCCAACAGCAACCGTCGAGTTACATAAAGGCAAACTCATTTACGGTATTTTAGAAGGCAAAAAGGTGGTTGTTATGCAAGGTCGTTTTCACGTTTACGAAGGCTACACACTGCAAGATGTTACCTATCCGGTGCGTATTATGGAGAAACTGGGTATTAAAACACTTTTAGTTTCTAATGCCGCAGGCGCTATTAATTTAAATTTCAAAAAAGGCGAACTCATGCTTATCGAAGACCACATAAACCTTCAAGGCAGTTCACCCTTAGCATTTAAAGGTGTAGAATTACTTGGTGAACGTTTTACAGATATGAGTGCTCCTTACAATGCAGAAATCAATACAAAATTTAAAGCCATAGCAAAAGCAAACAACATCACATTACACGAAGGCGTTTACGCCAGTGTTGTTGGTCCGCAATTAGAAACCCGTGCCGAATATCGCATGCTAAAAATTATGGGAGCCGATGCCGTTGGCATGAGTACCGTTCCAGAAATTATTGTCGCAAATCATTTAAATTTAAAAGTGGCTGCTGTGTCAGTTTTAACCGATGAATGCGACCCAAATAATCTAAAGCCTGTAAACATTGCCGAGATTATCGAAATGGCAGCCAAAGCAGAGCCAAACATGATAACCTTGTTTAAAGAACTAATAAAATCGCTATAATTTGGGCGTTACCTAAGGGTCGGGCTTTTCGCTACAAGTCCGCGTTCCCCCGAAACAACGGGGTCACTGTGGGCTTTTCACTTCAATCCCTAACGCAACGCAGAACAAACATTCAACTTGTTTAACAAGTAAAAAATAAAATTATGAGTTATCTAGAAACTACACACAACGTATACAAAGAAGCAGCATTAACTCCCGATGTGGGTTTATGCTGTACCACCAACCCCATTTGGGAATTACCAGGATTAAAAATTCCAAAAATAATGCAAGAAATGAATTACGGGTGCGGTAGTACGGTGCATGCACGCGATTTAACCAATAATCCTAAAATTTTATATGTTGGTGTTGGTGGCGGTATGGAATTATTACAATTCGCTTATTTTTCACGACAAAAAGATGGGGTTATTGGTATAGATGTTGTCGATGAAATGCTTGAGGCATCTAGAAAAAACTTCATCGAAGCCGAAGCTCAAAACGATTGGTTTAAAAGTGATTTTGTTGCTCTTAAAAAAGGAGATGCTATGCATCTTCCTGTGGACGATAACAGTATTGATGTGGCCGCTCAAAACTGCTTGTTTAACATTTTTAAGGCAGACGATTTAAAACAAGCCATTGCCGAAATGTATCGAGTACTTAAACCTCATGGTAAACTGGTAATGAGCGATCCCACTTGCGAGCAACCCATGAATGAAACACTTCGCAACGACGAACGCTTACGTGCTTTGTGCCTGAGTGGTAGTTTACCCATTGCAGAATATGTAAAAGCACTTACCGATGCAGGATTTGGCACTATAGAAATTCGCGCTAGAAAACCCTACAGAATTCTCGACCCAAAAAACTATCCAACAGACGAACTAATCTATATTGAGTCTATTGAAGTAGCAGCCATAAAAGACCCCATGCCAGCAGATGGACCATGTATTTTTACCGGAAAAGCCGCGATTTATTATGGCGACCAAGATTATTTTGACGATAAACTTGGGCATGTTTTATTAAAAAACCAGCCATTAGCCATTTGCGATAAAACCGCTGGAGCTTTGGCAGCGCTTAACAGAAATGATATATTTATTAGTGAATCTACTTATCATTATGATGGCGGAGGCTGTTGTTAAAAATAAAAACAAGTATTCTATTGTAAAAGTTATTTAAATGGATAAATATTTAGACATTATAAAAAATTCTTATAGTGGTTATTGGAATTACTTAAAACACGAGTTAATTTCGGTGAACCACTGGGATAATTATTTTTATGGTTTAATTATTATTTCGCTCGTGGTTTGGGGTTTAGAAATTCTTTTTCCATGGCGAAAAAACCAATCGGTTTTCAGGAAAGATTTCTGGCTAGATACTTTTTACATGTTTTTTAATTTCTTCATACTTAACTTAATTGTTTTAATAGCGCTATCAAACACTGCTGCTGTATTTTTTAACGACATCTTAAATACTATAGGCTTATCACTTTCCAATCTTCAATTATTTAATGCCAACGATTTACCAAAATGGTTAGGTCTGTTTATTTTATTTATTGTTAACGATTTTTTTCAATGGAATACCCACCGATTATTGCATCGTGTGCCATTTCTTTGGAATTTCCATAAAGTACACCACAGCGTTAAAGAAATGGGATTTGCAGCTCATTTACGCTACCATTGGATGGAGCCTGTTGTTTACAACTCGTTGCGCTATATACCGTTAGCCTTAATTGCTAATTATAGCGCACAGGATATTGCCATTGTTCACTTTTTCAACATTACCATTGGACATTTAAATCATGCTAATCTAGGATGGAATTATGGCTTTTTAAAATACATTTTAAACAATCCTAAAATGCATATCTGGCACCATGCCAAACAATTACCTAAGCATTTAAAGTATGGTATGAATTATGGTTTAACACTAAGCATTTGGGATTACATATTTAAAACCAATTACATTCCATACAGTGGTCGCGATATTGAATTGGGATTTGAAGGTGACGAAGCATTCCCGAAAGACTTTATTAATCAAGAACTTTATCCATTAACTAAGAAATGAAGAATATTTTATTTTTAACAATAATCAGTTTTATTTTATCCTGTTCTGGAAGTAAAACCATCATTAATAAATCACATAATAAAGAAACTCAATCTCAAAAAATTAATGATAGCGTTTTGGAGTTAAGTTCTATATCCTTGAATAAACCCTCCTCAATGAATAATGAAAAAGAAGAAAAAATCATAATAGATGATACTACAGAGTTTAATCAAGTACTAACAAAACCCTTTATTTCAATCCATGTACTTTGGGATGACTTATTACAAAAACATGTGTCTGAAGATGGTATTGTAAATTATAAATCATTTAAGACAGAACATAAAAAGCTACTCGATTACATACATGATTTAAATTTAAGCTACAACAACGATCATTTAAAATCGCTTAATAAAGAAGAGAAACTATCTTATTGGATTAATGCATATAATGCATTAACCATCGATTTAATTTTACAAAATTACCCTTTAAATAGTATTAAAGACATAAATAATCCTTGGGAACAACGTTTATGGAAATTTGGAGAAAAATGGTTTAACTTAAATGATATAGAACATGAGATTCTAAGAAAAATGAATGAACCTCGTATACACTTTGCCATTGTTTGCGCATCGGTATCTTGTCCAAAATTACAAAATGAAGCGTTTGAAGCATCGAAATTAGAAACACAACTTACAGAAGCTACCAAAGCATTTTTAACTGATTCTAGTAGAAATAATATTCAAGAAAACAATGTGCAAATTTCTAAAATCTTTCAATGGTTTTCAAAAGATTTTAAGCAAGATGGTTCTATAATAGATTTTCTAAATAAATATTCTGATATCAAAATAGCTTCTAAAGCTAAAATAAATTATAAAGATTACAATTGGAATTTGAATGAATAAAATTTCAATCATCATACCTATTCTCAATGAAGCTGAAGGCATTGAAACGCTATTAAATTATATTATTTGTAATACATCAATGCATATTCAATCGGAAATTATTGTTGTTGATGGTGGCAGTACCGATGGCTCTCAAAATATAGTTAAACAGTACAAAGAGGTCGCACTTATCGGTTCAGAAAAAGGGCGTGCTAAACAAATGAATGTTGGCGCGAAACATGCTACAGGAAATATTCTTTATTTTCTGCACGCCGATTCGTTTCCTCCCAAAAATTTTGATAAACTTATTATTAAAAACATAAAAACTGGAAATGTAGCGGGTTGTTTTAGAATGGAATTTAACAGCACGCATTGGTGGCTAAAATTCTGTGGTTGGTTTACACAATTTAACTGGCGTATTTGTAGAGGCGGCGACCAAAGTTTATTTATTACCAAAAAACTATTTAACTCTGTTGGTGGTTACAACGAACATTATATTATTTGTGAAGATTCTGTTTTAATAAACGAATTATATAAAAGAAAGTGTTTTACAGTTATTAATTCTAAACTTAAAACTTCGGCTAGATTGTATGAAAAAATTGGTGTTTGGAAGTTGCAATATCATTTTCTGGTTATTCACTTTAAAAAATGGTTAGGAGAAAATCCTATAAGCTTACATTCCTATTATAAAAAACATATTTGCTAGCTTTTATTTCGTCCCTTTTCGTTTGGATATAAATCTTTAACAATATCGCTCTGAACAAAGGCTTTCGTATCGATATTCATTCCTGTTAATCTTCCAAAAAAAGTAGCGCCCGTGTCTACATTCCATACATTGGCTGCATTCATAGGCTCGAAAGAATTAAAGTTTATGGTAGGTGTATGACCAATATAAATTTCGTTGTAATGTTTCAATCGGTTTGGGTACAAAACAGAGTCGTTTTCAATGCTTTTATCTAGGGCTAAAGCCATTTCCCAAAGCGTTCTGTCGAAATAAAAAGTTTCTTTATAAACCTCTTTTTCAATACCATGAGGCGAGGTAAATCCTGCGTGAAGAAACAACCTGTTTTTATCGTCTAAATAAGTTAGTTGTAAATTCTCAAAAAACTCTAAATGGGTCGCGCGTTGTTCTTTTGAAAAACGCATATAACTGTCCATGGTTTCTTTACCACCATGCATGTACCACGTTTGGTTTACCTGGCCGGTTTTCAACCAGTTTTCACACCAAACATCATGATTTCCCTTTATAAAAATACAATTAATAGTTTCAGAAAGTTCTATTAAAAACTCAATTACTTGTGCCGCTTCGCTCCATCCATCGACATAATCGCCCATAAAAATAAGAGTATCGTCATCTTTAACTTCTAACTTATTTAAAACTTGAACTAAAGCTTTTAATCCTCCGTGAATATCACCAATTGCATAGGTACTCATAAAACTACTATTTTTCACAAAGCTAAAAGTTTCTGTATAGAAATAGACTTTACAATATTAATTTTAGATTAAAAATATTGTCCAATTCCAAAAACAAAGCCTTGGGTGGCGTTTGGTGTGATACCATAGCCATAATCTAATCTAAAAATGGCATTATATATTTTTTTGTGGATAAATCGGATACCTAAGCCCGGATATATTCTAACATTTTGAGATTTTCCAAAATCTCCAAAATCACCTCCAGGATTTCTCCATGAACCCGAATCTACAAAAACGTTGCCTTGTAATACAAACCAGTTTTTATCGATTAATGTGTGTCGATATTCAGTATTAAGTACAACAACACCAGTCCCCCTGTCGATAATATTTCCAACGCCACGAATGTTTAAATTATTATCTACAGAAAATGGCGCAAAGGGTGTTTCATCATTACTTGATAGTCCTAAGCGCAACCTGTTGGCCCAATTACCCTTTCTACCTATACGCTTAAAATAAAAAAAATCGTTCCATCCTATAAAAAAATCTGGCAATATCACATCGGTTGATGTTACATATTGGAAATTAAATAAACTCCTAAAACCAGAAATATATTGATAATTGTAATCTAAATTATTAAACTCATAAATACCTTTTGCTAACCATTTATGCACATTTAATTCTAGAGGTACATTAGGGTTTGTGGCTCCAGACTTATATTGATAATCTTCAACAAAATAATTCAGACCCAATTCTAACCTGTTATTAAAGTCAAATTGATAAAGCCCGAGAACTTCATAAGATGTGTTGTTGTACTTATAATTTGATGAAGAGTTATCAAAAAAAACAGGCTCAAGAGTCGTTAAATCTTGATAATTTATAGCTAATCCAAGCGATTTAGAAAACAAAAAAGGAGCTCTTAAGTTTATGGCATAACTATCGTAAATATCTTTTTGATAAAAACCTCCCAAGATGATGCTTCTCCCTAAAAAATTAAATTCGCTTAGTCCTAAACGGTAGGCGAACTCATCATCATTTGTGGTAAAAATATTTGCCGAAGGAATTAAAGTAAAATTTTCTTCAATATTATAAAACACGTTGTACTTATCTCCCTCTGAATGAAATACTTGATAATATGCATGAGATACAGATGGTAAGCGTTTTAAACGAATTATATCATTTTCTAGCAACGTTGAATCTAAAACAGTACCCGCTTTAATGTCGGATATCATTTTTATAAAACTTGTTTTAACTTTTTTATTACCTTGTATTTTTAGGTCATAAACTATTTTTTTACTCTGCCCAAAAGCCAAAAGACAAAAAGTAAAAAAGAGAATAGCAATAATTTTTTTTGGCATATATGGGGCTATTTTACATAGCTTAAAAATAATATAATATTTTTAAAAATATTGTCCTATACCAAAAACAATTCCATTTGTAGCTTTATCGCCTATTCCAATACCATAATCTATTCTAAAAACTGCATTAAATATGCGTTTATGTATAAACCTAATACCCAAACCCGGGTAAACACGCAAGGTACTACCATCTATAAGCTCATTTAAATTTCCACTAGGGTTTCGCCATGTACCAGCGTCTAAAAAGGCATTACTCTGTAGTACAAACCAACCTTTTTCGTACAAGGTATGCCTATACTCTGTATTTAAAACAATAGAAGCTGTTCCCCGATCTATGGTATTACCAACGCCTCTAAGGTTTAATTGATTATCTACCGCAAAAGGAGCAAATGGTGTATCGTCGTTGGAAGCGTAAGCTAATCTTAATCTATTGGCCCAGTTACCTTTTGCACCTATTCGCTTAAAATATTCAAAGTCGTTTCTGCCTATAAAAAAATTAGTTAACAAATCGTTCTGACCAGTAGATCCTGTAACAAATCTGTAGGTAAAAAGACTTCTAAAGCCTTCAAGATATTGATAAAAAATATTGATATTATTGTATTCATATTCACCAACTATAGCCACTTTATTTGCACCTAATTCAGATGGCGTTCCTTGAGGTAAATTGCCTTCTAAAAACTTATAATCTTCATTAGAAATATTTAAACCCAACTCAAAACGATTATTGAAATTTGGTTCGTACATCAAACTAATCTGAAAAGCTTTTGTACTAAACTTATAGTTTACATCTTGGTTATTATCAAAAAAAACCGGCTCTTGCGATACTATATTTTGATAGTTTGCACCAATACCAAACTTGCGAGAAAACAAGTTAGGTGCTTCCCAAAAAGCTCCATAAGAATTGAAGACATCCCTACTATAATATCCGCCTATTAATTGGTTTCTTCCTAGAAAATTAAAATCGAAAACTGAAAATCTATAAGCCAACTCATTATTATTATCGGTAGCAATGTTAAACCCAGGAATAATAGCAAAATTTTCTACAATTGTATAGGTTAAATGATAGCCATCTTCTTTATTTTCCAAACTATATTCAACATTTGCTACCGATGGCAATAGTTTTAATCGTCTAACATCAGATGCTATTCTTGTAGTATCTAAGATGCTTCCTGATTTTACAAACGCTAATTTTTTTAAAAAAGGAGTTTTAGTTCTTTTATTGCCATTAATTATAACTTGAGTAACTCTATTTTCCTGTGCATTTGATAAAGTTATAAACAATAAGAATGCGATTACTTTTATATATTTCATTGTTTTACAAAGCTCTTGTTAAGGGTAACTGCATTTACCCAATTATCTAAACTAACATCCATTAAAGTAAAATTATAGGAAGTATTTAGTTGAAGTATAGGTGGTGTTTCTCTAGTAATATTTAAAACTACATTATCCAATTTGTAATATTGAAATTGGTTTTGGTTGGTATAAGTGCCAGACAATAAATTATCGTTACCATCTGAAACTATCTGAAAATAAATGGCATTATCGCCAAACGGATTATCGGGCCAAGAAAATAGGGGCATCCCTACTTGAGATTGGTTTATACTAACTATATCTTGCCACCGTGTGGGCTTGGAAAATTGCTTGGACCGTATTGGATTGGAAACCTTTATTTCATTTTCAAGCTCGAAAGTAACTATAAGCCATTTTTCTACTGAAGATTCTTGAGAAAATCGTCTTAAATAACCATTAAAAATAGGCTCACTTTCAAGAAATACTTGTGTGTAATTTTCAAAATCTAACGGGTTGACGTTAACAGAAGTAGTTTCGTAAAGTCGGGCATTTACGGCATTAAGTACTGGGTAGAAAAAGGTTAAAACATTGGCTGTTTCCATATCGCTAGCCGAACAAGCTATCACAGCACCTTTTTCAAAACGATTCGAATTTAAATATGATTTTAAACTTGTTGGAGCAATTGCTTCATCTGAATTTGAACAAGATAAAATCATTAACACTATAAAGATGTAACTTATTTTATTTATGAGTTTCATAGTATGTTTTTATTATAGCCTCGGCTGGTTTGTTTTGTGGTGTAAACATGAAATTTTGTTCACCACCAACTTCGTCATGATTAATAAACCATTTCCAAACAAAACCCCCAGCAAACCAATCTTCATCCCAAAATGTTTCAAACAAAGCTTGGGTGGTATTGTTTTGGGCTTCAAGATTAACTTGATCCATATCTCGATTACTTTCCCAAGGTTGTTTTCCAGAATAGTCTACACTTCGGTAGCCATATTCGGTAAATAAAATAGGTTTATTATAGGTTTTATAAGTTTGAATTATATCATTTTTGTGCGATTTCCAACCCTTAAGACACTCTTCCAAAGTTGGTGTTTTACTTGTACTAACTGGGAAATAAGCATCAATACCAACATAATCCAATTCGTTCCAAAACGGTGTACTATTAAACTCGTTCCAGTTGGCTGCATAGGTTAACTTACCATGATAAACCAATTTTATTTTATTTATCAAATCAAACCAGTATTCTGGTCTATTGTTCACAAATGTTTCTAATTCGGTTCCGATGCAAAAAATATCTGCGTTGGTTTGACCTGCCAATGCAGCAAATTCCAAAATAAAACGAGTATAAGAATCTTCTAAAATTTTCCAATTGGCTTCACTTTGCATTTTAATATTCCCTGTAAACTCGCCGTGCCAAACCCAGATTTGTGGTTTTAGCATAATTTTGATATGTTTTTTTTTAAGAGTTTCAATGTATTGTTTCGCACCTTCTCGAGTTTCACCAAACCATTGTCTGTCTGTATTAAAAACAATATCTGGATGCTCTAAATTTCTAATAAAACCAAAGGGCATTACAGCTGCATAATTTGCATGGATGTCGATCAATGGTTTAACGTGTTTTTCATTTATTTGCTCCCTGGATGCCACGAAGCTAACACCATTTATTTTTTTTAACTGGGCTTTACAAGAGCTTACAAGAATGATTGAGATAATTATTAGGAATTTGATTCTTTTCATGTTGACATGTAATTAGCAAACTCCTAATTTACCATTTATCATTAAAATAATGCTCTTAGACCTACGTTAAATGTTTGGCCTAATCCTGTCTTTTTTCCAAACAGAAAGTTAGAGTACAGAAACTCCACATTTAGTGCATTTGTTAATTGATATTTTGCGCCACCACCAAGAATTGTAGCACTTTGACTAAAATCGTTGGCGCCTGCGTCGTTAGCACCAAAAGAGATAAGCTCTATATGTTGTGCTAATCCTAATACTGTAAATTTAGAACTTGGAAAATAACTTAAAAACACCCCAGGAGTTAAACGTAAACTATTGTATGCAAAACTTTCTTGCTCTCCAAAATTATACTCTGTATTTAACTCAGTAAAAAATTGCCAATCACCACCTGCAAAACTATAATCATAGAAAAAACGGTTTTGAAATATAAAACCATCTTGGTCTAAAAACACCCCATCTTCAGTTTCATTATCTATTAATGGAATATGAAATGCGGTTTGAATGGTAAAATTACCTACACTTTTAATTGGATTAAATTTAATTGCTGGTGCAAACGATGTTAAACCTGAACGCGCTGTTCCTCTCTCGCCATCAAATGAAAACACATCTAGTGTTTTTCTCCCACCAATAGCATTAGATCTTACCTCAAACAAAAGCCCTATGTTTAACCTATTATTGTTTGAAATTCCAGTAAATATATCAACTGAAGATGTAAAAAATGTATTTCTAGGTATATCTCGTTTCTGTGTCCCTTCTTGATTGCCAAATAAATCTGAAGTTTCAGTGTATATATTATTAAACCATTTTATATCCCACTGTCCTTTTTTAAGAAGAATTGATGGGGTATAGGTTTGAATTACACTTCGTTCCTCTTGTGCTTCTTCTTGCGAAAATCCGTTAAACGATATCGCTACTAATGCCAACGCTATTACTATTATTTTTTTCATTGTTTTGATTTTTGGTTTATTATTTCGTTTTTAAAAATTTGATGTTATTGTTTATTAATTGTCCAATTGTAAGGGAAGTAACTTACCTTCCATTTACCTTCCAATTTTTCTGTTCTGTATTTGTTAATGAAGTCAATTTCATCTTTGCCTTTCATTGTAAAATCTTCTTTATACCATTCCATTATTTGAGATACTTCTACACGGTTTTTCTTATCATTTACTTTTATAAAATCTCCGTTTATAGCCTTTTTTGTTTGGCCTTCTAATTGTGCCTCTAGGGTATTTGGCAAATATGCTTTATTAATAAGTGGTGGGCAGCCAACGGCTCCGCAAACTAAAACAAAATGAAAACGGGCGTCATTAAATTGTGCTCTCAACAATTTATGTTCAATATCATTTAAGGTTATATTCACACCTGCTAAATTATGGGTTATTTTATCGAAAAAACCTGGTTTATCTAAAGGTGATTTTATGGGATATAAATCTATCAACCCTTTAATTACAGATAGGTTATAGGCATTAATCCAGAATGCTTGGTAGTTTTTCGTATCGCTTTTATCTACTGAAATAGTTTTGGCTAATTTTAAAGCCTCATTAAGTGCTTCAGGTTTATCAATGATTTTATCGTAAGCCACTTTACCGTTAGATACATGTGAGTTAAAAAAAGCATCGGCTTTACTAAAAAACATATTTATATCTTGTGCCTGAATGGCTATAGTTATAAACAACAATACTATGGTAATTTTAATTTTTTTCATTTTTTTAAATATTTTTAATTCTTATTAACTTCCCATTAGGTCTACTCAATTTCAATAAACTTTCAAAAAAAATAAAAGATTTTTCGCGTCTCAGTACTAAACAATTCCTTACAAAAAATAAGCAATTTAAATTTGTTCTAAATTAAAGCGCTGTATTAAGTTCTTATCTTTAGTTTCGACCTAATAACACATAACAACCAAAATTTATGGAAGAACACATCGTGATTATAGGCAACGGAATTTCTGGCGTCACTGCTGCAAGACATATTAGAAAACTTTCCGACAAAAAAATTACCATCATTTCAGCAGAGACTGATTATTTTTTCTCTCGTACAGCTCTCATGTACATATACATGGGACACATGAAATTTGAGCACACCCAACCTTATGAGAATTGGTTTTGGGAGAAAAACAGAATCAATCTTAAAAAGGGTTATGTTAAACAGATCGAAACAAAATCAAAAACACTTTTATTCGCAAATAACGAGACGCTTACATACGACAAGCTAATTATTGCAACAGGAAGCAAACCCAATAAATTTGGTTGGCCGGGGCAAGATTTAGACGGTGTTATGGGCATGTACCACAAACAAGATTTAGAAAATCTTGAAAAATACGCTCCAAACAATAAAGTATGTAAACGTGCTGTCATTGTTGGTGGTGGTTTAATAGGTATAGAACTCGCAGAAATGCTAAATTCCAGAAAAATTCCTGTTACTTTTTTAGTTAGAGAAGACAGCTTTTGGAATGGCGTTTTACCAAAAGGTGAAAGCGAAATGATAAACAGACATATTAAAAATCATCACATAGACTTGCGTTTATCGACCAATTTAAAAGAGATTATTTCTGATGAAAACGGCAAAGTAAAATCTGTAATTATAGAAGAAACTGGCGAAGAATTACCTTGCGATGTTGTTGGATTAACCGCAGGAGTAACCCCAAATATCGATTTTATTAAAAATTCGAATATTGAAATTGGAAGAGGCGTAAAAGTAAATCGCTATTTAGAAACTAACATTCCTGATATTTTTGCTATTGGCGATTGTGCCGAACAACACGAAGGCATAGACCAACGCAGACCCATTGAAGCCGTTTGGTACACTGGACGTATGATGGGCGAAACGGTTGCCCAAACCATTTGTGGAAACCGTATTGAATATAAACCAGGGCATTGGTTTAATTCTGCGAAATTTTTAGATATTGAGTATCAAACTTATGGATGGGTATTTGCAAAACCTCGTGAAAACGAAGCTCATTCCCATTGGAAACATCATGACGACACTAAATGCATAACCGTATGCTACGATAAAAAAACAAAATTGTTTTTAGGCATCAATACTTTTGGCATTAGGATGCGCCATGAGGTTTTTGATACATGGTTAACAGAAAAACGAGATGTTGATTATGTTATGAACCATTTAGGCGAGGCAAACTTCGACCCCGAATTTTACAAACACCACGAAAAAGATATTCTTTCATTTTACAATAACAGACTTCAAATAGCATAACGATGAGTAATAAATTAAACCATAGCATGTCTCTGGCAAAACCAGATGCTGTAGATATTTCAAACAAACAAAAAGTAGCACTTGCCATAGGTGTTATAGGGTTGTTCATTTTAACACTAGCCCTTTTTAATACTAACTTTCCAAACAAGGCACTATTTCTAAGTCTATCATTAGGATTAATTTCTGTTGGAATTATTGTATATTCTAGAGATGCCTATTTAACCAAGTTAGAAGGCATTAAAAATGATGGTGTTTGGTTTAAATCCATTTCCTCACGAGGTATTTGGGGTTGGATTGTTGGTATTATTCTAACTACCTTTTACATTATACTATATTTCTTTCCCAAATATTTAGGATTGGGAACAAACGGCACAGAAAATTCGGGGTTAATTGGATTATTCGACCCTTTAAGTAAATTATTAAGCGGCAGACCAGCAAGCCAATGGTTTGTTTACGGAACCCTATACACCGTTGCAATTTTAGCTTTTGGCTATAAATTCATATTAAAATATAGGCACAACCGCTACCAACAAATACGTACTATTTCGGTGATGTTTTTTCAATTAGGGTTTGCTTTCCTTATTCCCGAATTTATGTATGTTATGAATAATAGTTTACCATACTACGATTTAAAAAGTATATGGCCACTTAACTATTATATTTTTGATGAGTGGTCTGTAAAAGGCTTTCTTTCTAACGGCAACATTGGTTTAGCTTTAATTTTATTTGGTATTATTTCCATATTTGTAATCACACCCATTTTAACATATAAATTTGGTAAGCGTTGGTATTGCTCTTGGGTTTGTGGTTGTGGTGGTTTAGCCGAAACTGCGGGCGATTCCTTTAGGCAGTTATCATCAAAAAAAATGTCTGCTTGGAAATTAGAGCGTTGGTTAATCCATGCAGTATTGGTCTTTTCTGTGGTAATGACAACCGCTATGGTATACACGTATCTAGGTAATGAGAAAAATGATTTCTGGCTAACAAAAGGTGTATTCATCGCTTTAGTTATTGGTTTTTTAACATTAGTTTTTGCTGGTGTTATGTTCTTTAAAAGACAAGAATTGGGTAAAGATGCTAAATATGGGGCCATTGGTTTTTTCGCGACCATAGGGCTATTACTAATAATGCATTTTACAGGAACTACAGAGCATGTTTTCTTTGTAAAAGGCAGCGCTTTAAGATCTGCTTATGGTTTATACATTGGCTCTATTTTTTCGGGTGTTATTGGTACTGGTTTCTATCCCATTTTAGGCAGTCGCTCATGGTGTCGTTTTGGTTGCCCAATGGCTGCCATTCTAGGTTTCCAACAAAGGTTGTTTTCAAAATTTAGAATTACAACTAATGGCGGCCAATGTATTTCTTGTGGAAATTGCTCTAACAGTTGTGAAATGGGAATAGATGTAAGACACTATGCTCAAAAAGGAGAAAACATTGTGCGTTCTAGTTGTGTGGGTTGTGGCATTTGTTCTGCTGTATGCCCTCGTGGTGTTTTAAAATTAGAAAACGATTCTATGAAAGGACGCATCAACCCAACAGAAATTTTATTAGGTAACGATGTTAATTTAATGGACTTTGTAAATAAAAAATAAAATGCAAATTATCATCATGTTTATTAGTCTATTGACTACTATTACAAATCTTTCAGCAAAAAAAACCTATGAAAAATCATATTATGAAAATGGTACTATAAAATCTGAAGGGTGGCTTGTGAACGGAGCAAAAGAAGATTACTGGAAATTTTACTACACCAACGGTGTTATTCAAAAAGAAGGACATTTTCATCAAAACAAACCTGTAAAATATTGGTATTTTTATTATCAAAATGGTAGTTTAGAATCTGAAGGTCACTATACGAACGGTAAAAAAAATAACTGGTGGCTTTTTTATGATACTATGGAAAAAATAAACCACAAATGCCAGTTAGAAAACGATCAAAAAAACGGATATTGTTTGATGTATGAGAACGAAAAAATAATTTCAGCTGCTAAATATAAAGCTGGGAAAAAATTGAAAGAATGGACTAACTTTACCTCTTTTGCAAGAGAAAACAAACTAAGCGACCTTAAATGACTCTAATTAAAGTTATTATACCTGCCTATAATGAAGCAGATTCAATTGCACTTGTTATAAAAGATATTCCTAAAATAGTTGATGAAATTATTGTTGTTAACAATAATTCTAACGACAAAACAGAGGAACATGCAAAAAAAGCAGGCGCCACTGTATTAAACGAGGAAAAAAGAGGGTATGGTTATGCCTGCCTTAAAGGTCTTAACTACATAGCCAACCAACCAATAAAACCAAATATTATTGTATTTTTAGATGGAGACTACAGCGATTATCCAGAAGAATTAACAAAAATTATTGCCCCAATTATTGATAAAAATATAGATTTTGTCGTTGGAGCTCGCGTTAAAAACCTGCGAGAAAAAGGTTCTATGACCATTCCGCAAATATTTGGTAATTGGTTAGCAACAAAATTAATGCGTATTTTTTACGGCGCAAAATTTACCGACCTAGGACCATTTAGAGCAATTAAATACGATAAGTTATTAAAAATCAATATGATAGATAAGACTTACGGATGGACAGTAGAGATGCAACTAAAGGTTTTAAAACATAAATTGTCGTATACAGAAGTTCCTGTAAATTATAGAGATAGAATTGGTGTCTCAAAAGTTTCAGGAACCATAAAAGGTAGTATATTTGCAGGCGTAAAAATCTTAAGTTGGATTTTCAAATACAGTTTTAAAAAATGATTCTAGAAACAACAATTATCATTATTTACACCATTGCACTATTACTTATATTCATGTATGCATTAGCGCAATTAAATCTTCTTTTTAACTATTTATCTTCTAAAAGAAAGCAAGATAATAGTGAATCATTCGATTTTTCGAACCCCGAAGAGGTTCCTTTTGTTACCATTCAGCTTCCTGTGTACAACGAAATGTACGTTATGGAACGCTTACTTGATAACATTGCTAAAATTGATTATCCACACGACAAGTTAGAAATACAAGTTTTAGATGACTCTACAGACGAAACTGTAGAATCTACACGTGCCCATGTAGAAGCACTTGCAGCCAATGGCTTAGACATTAAACACATAACACGTACCGACCGTACAGGCTTTAAAGCTGGTGCTTTAAAAGAAGGATTAAAAATTGCCAAAGGCGAATTTATTGCCATTTTCGACTCCGATTTCCTTCCAGAAACCGATTGGTTAAAACGCACCATTCCATATTTTAAAGACGAAAACATTGGCGTTGTACAAACCCGTTGGGGACATTTAAACCGCAATTATTCTCTGCTTACTAAAATTCAAGCTTTTGCCCTTGATGCACATTTTACACTAGAACAAGTGGGTCGTAACAGCAAAGGACATTTTATTAACTTTAACGGCACTGCTGGTGTATGGCGTAAAACCTGTATTATCGATGCAGGAAACTGGGAAGGCGATACCCTAACCGAAGATTTAGATTTAAGCTACCGTGCCCAATTAAAAAACTGGAAATTTAAATATCTAGAAAACGTACAAACACCTGCCGAATTACCAATAGTAATTAGTGCAGCACGTTCGCAACAATTTAGATGGAATAAAGGAGGCGCAGAAAACTTCAAAAAAATGATGTGGCGTGTTCTTAAAAACGAAAACATCTCTACTAAAACAAAAGTACACGGGTTATTACACTTATTAAACAGTACCATGTTTTTAAACGTATTAATTGTTGGTATACTAAGTATCCCAATGCTTTACATTAAAAACGAGTACACCCATTTAAAACCCTACTTTTATATAATGAGTTTCTTTGTAATAAGCACCATCATATTCTTTATATGCTATTGGTTTATGTACAAAAACACCTATGGTAGTGGTATAAAAAACTTTATACGATACATTGGTATGTTTTTCGTGTTTTTCTCAATAGCTATGGGCTTTTCACTCCACAATTCCATTGCCGTATTAGAAGGCCATTGGGGTAAGAAAAGTGAATTTGTAAGAACTCCAAAATTCAACATCAATTCTATAAAAGATAGCTGGAAGAAAAACAAATACATCAAAAAAACCATATCGGTACACGTTATATTCGAAGGCATCTTAATGCTATACTTCGCATTCGGTATGTACAGTGCATTTATAGTAGGTAACCAAGGAGGCGATTTCGGGTTATTTCCATTTCACCTTATGCTATTTTTAGGATTTGGCTACGTATTTGTAAAATCAATCACTTCAAAAGTATAAGCTAATAAAAGCTTTCTTATAATAATTTTAAGGGCGCGACCTTACTTGGTTTGAAAATAACCAAGTAAGGTCGCGCTTTTCGTTATATCTTTTTCTCGTACCTCAAAAAAGGATGCCACTCCAATCGCTAACGCAGGTACTTGCCAGAGGCATTCTAAAACTAAAAATCCGTATTATTAACAAATACTAGTCTTCGTCTAATTCCATAATTAAATTAGCAATTAAAGCCGTCCATCCCGTTTGATGCGATGCCCCTAAACCTTTACCATTGTCGCCATCAAAGAATTCATAAAAAAGATGTAAATCTTTAAAATGCGGATCTTTACTAAACATCTTATCGCTATCATCTGCATGGTACTGAAACTTACCATCTTCATTACTTTCAAACAATTTAATTAAACGCTTAGAAAGCTCGTTAGCTATTTGTTTCAAATTAAGTTTATTGCTAGAACCTGTTGGAAACTCGTAAACATACGAATCGCCATAAAAAGTATAATATTTACGCAACGACTGAATAATCATATAATTTAAAGGCAACCAGATAGGACCACGCCAGTTGGAATTTCCACCAAACATCCCCGAGCGACTTTCTCCAGGCTCATACTGAATTTGATGACGCCCATGATGCTCAAAAACAAACGGGTGTTTTTCATGATATTTAGACAACGATCTAATCCCGTAATCCGATAAAAACTCATCTTCAGCCAACAGTCGCTTCAGTAAATGTTCCAATCTAAAACCACGCATAATAGAGAACAAATAATTCCCTTCTTCATTGGTATTATCTAAATTAGAAATTAACGAAGCTAAATCTGGTCTGGTTCTAATAATTTCGTTAGCGCGAATTCTAAATTCTTTTAACTCTTCAAATAAATCCTTGTGTATAATTTCAACAGCAAACATAGGGATTATACCAACCAACGATCTTACTTTCATTCGGTTGGTTGTACCATTTTCCATTTCAACCACATCGTAATAAAAGTTATCTTCATCATCCCATAATGAAATATCTTTTTTACCAATATGGTGCATGGCCCAAGCAATATTTAAAAAGTGTCTGAAAAATTTAGCGGCTGCTTCTTCGTATATTTTATTGGTTTTTGCCAATTCCAAAGACATTCGAAGCATGTTTAAAGTAAACATAGCCATCCAGCTGGTGGCATCGGCCTGTTGCATTCGGGTAATTCCGGGCGGCATATGGTTTCTATCGAAAACACCAATATTATCTAAACCAAGAAAACCACCTTCAAAAAGGTCTGTTCCGTTTTTATCTTTTTGGTTTACCCACCAAGTAAAATTAATGAGCAGTTTTTGAAACGCCTTTTCTAAAAAAGCAATATCACCTTTTCCTGTATAATTTTTATCTTTTTCGAAAACACTCCAAACCGCATAGGAATGTACGGGAGGGTTTACATCGCTAAAATTCCACTCGTAAGCCGGAATTTGCCCATTAGGATTCATATAGCTTTCTTGCAAAACCAGTAACAACTGTTCTTTTGCAAAATAGGGGTCTATCTCAACAAAGGAAGCCATATGAAATGCTAAATCCCAAGCAGCGTACCATGGATATTCCCACTTATCTGGCATAGAAATAATATGCCTGTTGGTAAGATGTTGCCAATTATAATTTCTAAGATTTGTTCGGCTGGGGGCAGGTTCTCCTGGGCCACCAAACAACCACTTAAACACATCGTAATAATAAAATTGTTTGGTCCATAAAAGCCCCGAAAAAGCACTTTTTGCAATACCATGATGCGTTTCTGGCAGGTTTTCTTTTAATGTTTCGTTATAAAAATCGTCGCAATCTTGAAGGCGTTCGTTAAAAATAGCGTCAAAATCATTCCAAGGATGCTCTAATTTACTTTTGCTTAATCGCAAACGCACACTTTTTTCTTCTCCTGGCTGCAAACTAAGCTTATACCATACCGCCATTTTCGATCCGTTTTTATCGGGATTTACAGTCGGTTTTCCTGCAATAACATGGTCGTTAATACCATCTTTCACATAATCGACATCGTTTGGCATGTTATAAATACGCTTGTTATTTGTTTCGTTTTCACAAAATAATTGCTCGCCATCCTCATGATAAAAATAGTATCGGCCGTTTCTAATACTTCTGGATTGCACAGAATGATCGCTAATAGATTTCATATTAGGCCTAGAAAATCGCTTGTTATGTTTCCAAAAATTTCTAAACCACAAATGCGGAAGTACATGAATATCGGCCGCTTTATTACCACGATTCACCACGGTGACTTTCATTAAAATATCATCTACATCGGCTTTAGCGTATTCAATAAAACAATCAAAATAGGCATTGTTTTTAAAAGCTCCGGTGTCTAATAACTCATATTCAAATTCCTCACGACTTCTGCGGTTGTTATTAACCAAATCGGAATAAGGAAATTCATTTTGCGGATATTTATACAAATATTTCGCATAGGAATGCGTAGGTGTTGAAATCAAATGAAAATAAAGCTCTTTAACATCTTCACCATGGTTTCCTTGATTATTTGTTAAACCAAACAAACGCTCTTTTAAAATAGGATCTTTTCCATTCCAAAAAGCAGGTGCCAAGCAAAGTATTTCTAGAGAATCGCAAAAACCACCAATACCCTCTTCGCCCCAACGATAGGCATTACTGCGCGCCTTTTCGTGATCTATAAACTCCCAGGCTTCGCCATACTGACTGTAATCTTCGCGCACCGTCCCCCATTGTCTTTCAGCCAAATATGGTCCCCATTTTTTCCAATGTCTATAGGTATCGGATACTGCTAATCTCTCTGCTTCTTTACCTTTTTGCTTCATAATATTATTTTAAAAAAATTGGATGCTTTAAAGAATCACCCAATGAAAATTCTATTTAAAAAGTCGTTTAAACTCTTTTTTCATGGTGGAATGAAGTAAAAATAAGTTTTTTTTAAGCAAATAATGTATACCTTAATAAGTATTACTTAATTGTTAGTATTAAAGGGTTGTTTTTGTTTTCAAGAAAAAAAAGGAGACTTAAATTAAAAAACTCTCAGACCAAAAAAGCCATTTAAAAAACAAGGTGGTCTTTATGCTGTTTATAATGAATTTCAAACTATAAAACTCTTAATTTACATGGCTTTTTTTCACATTATACGTATCTTTAAGGTATGCAATTTTAACAGAAAATGCCACAATACAAACCTAAAAACAGACTAACACCACAAACGTATATCGATGGTGTTTTAAAAGGAGATCGCGTTATTTTATCCAGAGCCATCACCGTTATTGAAAGTAATCTTGAAACCGATAAAATCCTTGCAAAAGAAATAATTCAAGCCATACTACCAGCTTCAGGAAATTCCATTCGCATAGGTATTACAGGGGTTCCTGGCGTAGGCAAAAGCACTTTTATTGAAGCATTTGGCAAACACCTTATCAATGAAGGCAAAAAAGTCGCTATTTTATCTATCGACCCCAGTAGCCAACGCTCGAAAGGCAGCATTTTAGGCGATAAAACGCGTATGGAAGAACTAAGCCATTTAGAAAACGCATATATTCGCCCTTCTGCCTCGGGCGACACCCTAGGCGGTGTTGCTAACAAAACTGCCGAGAGTATGCTACTTTGTGAAGCCGCCGGATATGATGTTATTTTAATTGAAACTGTTGGTGTGGGACAATCGGAAACGGCTGTTCATGGAATGACCGATTTCTTTTTATTGCTTATGCTTGCTGGTGCTGGAGATGAACTTCAGGGTATAAAAAAAGGCATTATGGAAATGGCCGATATGGTAGTAATTAATAAAGCCGATGGCAATAATATGGCATCGAGTGAGATTGCTCGATTACAGTATCAAAATGCGCTTCATATTTTCCCGCAATCTGATTCGGGATGGTTACCGGTGGTTACCAAAGCATCGTCAATTAACCATACAGGTATCGATGTGGTTTGGGAAGAAGTTAAAAAATACAAAAGTTTAGTTGTTAAAAATGGTTATTTTGAATCTAACCGAAATAACCAAAAAATTACCTGGATGTATAACAACATAAATGATGCTTTAAAACAACTTTTCTACGGCAGTGATGTGGTAAAAACCAAACTCTCTAAATTAGAAAACGCTATTGTAACTTCTGAAATTTCTCCAGTAAAAGCAGCCGAAGATATTATGTCGGTTTTTAAGGACCATTTTAAATAAAAAAGCAACACTTTTAAAGTATTGCTTTTTTTATGCATTTTAAAATACTCGTATTATTTTTAATCTTGCTCCAAATATTTTTCCATTATTTTAATAGCAGCCTCAGAAATAACGGTACCCGGACTAAATATTGCAACAACATGACGTTCTAATAAATAATTGTAATCTTGTTCTGGAATAACGCCACCAGCAAATACTAAAATATCGGGTCTGCCTAAATCTTTTAAAGCTTCAATTAACTGCGGAATTAATGTTTTATGTCCTGCCGCCAAACTGGAAGCGCCCACAAAATGCACATCGTTTTCAACAGCTTGTTTTGCAACCTCTTCGGGGGTTTGAAACAAAGGTCCCATATCGACATCGAAGCCTAAATCTGCAAAACTCGATGCCACAACTTTAGCGCCTCTATCGTGTCCGTCTTGTCCCATTTTAGCCACCATAACACGGGGTCTTCTACCTTCAATTTCTGCAAAAGTATCGGCTAATTTTTGAGCTTTTTCAAATGTTTTATCGTTTTTCACCTCTTTACTATAAACACCACTAATTAACTTATTATCGGCTTTATGGCGACCAAAATGCACCTCTAAAGCATCCGATATTTCTCCTAAAGTTGCAAAATTTTCGGCAGCTTCAACAGCTAATTCCAATAAATTACCATGTCCTGTTTCGGCACAATCGGTTAATGCCTTTAATTTAGCATCAACAACTCCTTGATCTCTGTTTGCTCTTAATTTTTTTAATCGCTCGATTTGAGATAACCTAACCACCGAATTATCGACTTCTAAAATTTCAATATTCGATTTTTCTTTTGTTTTAAATTTATTTACCCCTACTAAAATGTCTTGTCCAGAATCTAAACGCGCTTGTTTTCTAGCAGAAGCTTCTTCAATTCGCATTTTAGGCACTCCAGTTTCTATGGCTTTTGCCATGCCTCCTAAAGCTTCAACTTCTTCAATAAGTTTCCATGCCTTTTTAGCAATTTCCTGAGTTAAATATTCAACATAATAAGAGCCAGCCCAAGGATCGACAGATTTAGTTATCTGGGTTTCTTCTTGAATATAAATTTGGGTATTTCGTGCAATTCTTGCCGAAAAATCTGTTGGTAAGGCGATGGCTTCATCTAAGGCGTTGGTGTGTAACGATTGGGTACCGCCTAAACCAGCAGCCATGGCTTCAATACAGGTTCGGGCTACATTATTAAAGGGATCTTGCTCACTTAAACTCCATCCGGAAGTTTGACTATGTGTACGCAAAGCCATCGATTTCGGATTTTTAGGATTGAATTGTTTTACAATTTTTGCCCAAAGCATGCGCGCGGCACGCATTTTAGCAATTTCCATAAAATGATTCATTCCTACAGCCCAGAAAAATGATAATCTGGGTGCAAACTCATCAATTTTTAATCCAGAATCTAACCCCCTTCGAATGTATTCCATACCATCGGCTAAGGTGTACGCTAACTCAATATCGGCGGTAGCACCGGCTTCCTGCATGTGGTAGCCACTAATAGAAATGGAGTTGAATTTTGGCATGTAATTAGTGGTATATTCGAAAATATCACCAATAATTCGCATGGAAGGTAAGGGCGGATAAATGTACGTGTTACGCACCATGAATTCTTTTAAAATATCATTTTGTATGGTTCCGCTAAGTTCGTTTAAAGCAACTCCTTGTTTTTTTGCCGCAGCAATATAAAAGGCCATAATAGGTAAAACGGCCCCGTTCATGGTCATAGAAACCGACATTTTATCTAGTGGAATCTGGTCGAACAGAATTTCCATATCTAATATGGAATCTATAGCAACACCGGCTTTACCAACATCGCCTGTAACGCGTGGATGATCGGAATCGTAACCACGGTGGGTTGCCAAATCGAATGCCACTGAAAGCCCTTTTTGTCCGGCTGCTAAATTTCTTCTGTAAAAAGCATTCGACTCTTCGGCAGTTGAAAAGCCAGCGTATTGTCGAATGGTCCAAGGTCGTGTAACATACATGGTACTGTAAGGCCCTCTTGTAAAAGGTGGCAATCCAGCTGCGAAATTTAAATGCTCGGCATTTTCTATATCGTGTTTTGAAAAATATTTTTTAACAGGTATGCCTTCTGGAGTGTTCCAAACATCTTGATTATCTGAAATTATCGTTTCCTGTTTTGTTACTGTATCTAATTCTAGATTTGAAAAATCCCGTCTCATACTTCTAACGCTTTAATGTTTTTTTGAACTTTTTTCTGAATTTTCGCTATGGTTTGTATGACATCCGATTTCATATGAATACAATCATCTAAACCTGCTGCTTTCAACGCATCCAATATATTAACAGGATTACCTGCTAACAAAAGTACTTTTTCTGAGTTATGTGACCTAAAAGTCTGCACAAATGTTAAAGCACTTGCTTCGTAATCTGGATCTGAACTGCATATTACAACAACATCCGAATTTGATGTCGCACTCACTTTAGCAGCTGTCTGGGCACTTTCATAATTCTTTTCCTGCCATACTTCGAAACCAGAAACACCTAAAAAATCATAAGAAAAAGCGGCTCGGGCTTTTCTCATGGTTAAGTTACCAAAACTTGCAAGTTCTACAATAGGTCGTTTGTTAATTTCTTCTACTAAAACTTCGGTAGTTTTTCTAATGGCTTCAATTTCTAACGAAGCACGCCTTGGAACGAGTACTTTGGTTTGTGGTTTAGCGCCTTCAGATAACATAGTTGCTGAAATTTTCTCCATAAGATTTGGATATTTATTCACCCCAACCATAGGTAAACGTCGCTGACTCATTCGTTTTATTTTTTCCTGACGAATTTCTGCAATTTGCTGTTGAATGATCTCGTTTTCAAAAGCATTGTAAAATCCACCAAGTGCTTCAATTGATTTAAAAAGTGCTAAGGCCTTTTCTGAAATTTTCGTTGTTGCCTCTTCAATATAGTAAGCACCATCAACGGGGTTAGCTACTTTTCCGAAGTAAGACTCTTCTTTTAAAATGGTTGAAATATTACCTGCAATTCTTTTAGAAAATGGCGATGGCGCGTTAAATTCGTTGTCGTAAGCATCAATTAAAACACCATCTACATTTCCTAAAATTGCAGACATGGCCTCGGTGGTAGCTCGTAATAAATTGGTATGAGCATCGGTAACAGACTTGCTCCAAATAGAGGTTTTTGCTGTTACGGTGTGTTTAAAATCGGTCACTCCATACGTTTTAGATACGGCATGCAACAAACTGTTAAGCGCTCTAAACTTGGCTATTTCGATAAAATATTCTGAACCTACAGCCAATTCTATATGTAAATGATTAAATATGGGCTCAATATCCATGCCTCTATCGGATAACTGTTCGAGAACAAAAACCAACGCATTTAATGTATAGGCTATTTCTTGAACCTGATTCGAACCAGAATCCAAAAACGCAGTTCCAGAAATTGTTACTGTTTTATAGTTTATATAATCTTTAGAAAGTTTAATTAAGCTTTCAATAACTTCAAAAAAGGATGCATTAAACCACCTGTTGTTAGGTAATTAGAAATAAGCCCTAAATCTATAAACCCTTTTAAATGGGCGCTTTCCGTAATATTTTGCTCTACATAAGCAAAAAAATCGATAGCAAATTTTAAGGCATTATTTCCTAATTTAAAGGAAACAGCAATAGAATTTATATTAATATGTTCAAGAAGTTCAACAACAGAAATGTTTGTATCTACTTTAAAAACAAGTCCGGTAACACCCTCATTTATAGCCTGAAGCGCTTCTTTATTTCCTTGAGATGCCGTTGTTACATCGATGCCTATATAATTAATCAAATTGGAAGCATTTACCCCAGTTTTGGTTACATAATTTAAAGCATCGTTCGCATCGTAAAAAGGTTGAAAATTTAAATCGTTTAAGTTTTTCCAAACTAATTTTCTGTTAAAATCTTCACCTTTTAAATCTGTATTTACTTTTTCTATCCATTCCTGTTTGGTTGCAGGACTAAAGTCTGAAAAAAGTTTGTCGTTATTAGTATTCATTAGGATAATGTTAGGTTTAACTTAAAATTAAATCATGATTAAACTATGACCAAAACGCTTAAAAATAGCCTGATCTATAGTTTCGCGATGGTCTGGATGGGCGATATCTCGCAAAGATTCTGCACGTTGTCTTAGGGTTTTTCCAAACAATTCGGCAACACCATATTCGGTTACAACAAATCTGGCATGAGCCCGCGTTGTTACAACACCTGCACCCTCTTTAAGCGTTGGTACAATTTTAGAAACGCCTTTAAGCGTTGTTGATGTTACTGCGATAATGGGCTTTCCACCTTCCGATAAGGCTGCTCCACGCATAAAATCCATTTGACCACCAACGCCAGAAAACATTTTTGTCCCTATAGAATCGGCACAGATTTGTCCGGTGATATCTATTTCAATAGCCGAGTTAATAGCCGTTACTTTAGGATTTTGTCTTATAATAGAAGTATCGTTTACATAGGCAATGTCGAGCATTTCAATCTCTGGATTATCATCCATAAAATCATATAAACGTCGGGTTCCCATGGCAAAACCTGAAACTATTTTATATGGATTGACCTTTTTTTGAGAACCATTTACAATGCCTTTTTCAACTAAATCTACAATACCCTCCGAAAACATTTCGGTATGCACCCCCAAGTTTTTATGATTCATTAAATACGATAACACCGCATTTGGAATACCTCCGATGCCCATTTGAAGCGTTGCGCCATCATCGATAATCCCTGCAATATTTTTACCAATAGCTTGTTCTTCGGCAGAAGGTGCAACAAATTTCATTTCGTAAATTTCTTCATCAACCTCCACGCAAGCATCAAACTTGTTTATATGAACGATGGCATCGCCAAAGGTTCGTGGCATTTTGGGATTAATTTGAGCGATAATAGTTTTACCTTGCTCAATCCCTGAAATAACAATATCTACCGAAACACCCAAGGAGCAAAATCCGTGTTGATCTGGTGGCGAAACATTTACCAAAACCACATCTAAACTCATATAACCCTGACGGAATAAACTAGGAATATCACTTAAAAAAATAGGAATATAGTCGGCGGTGTCACCAATCATTTTTCTAATATTGCCTCCTATAAAAAAGGCACTTGTATGAAAACTTTCTCTTAACTCTGGTGCGATATAACCACAAGCGCCTTCGGTATGCAAGTGAACAATCTTAACACCTTTTAATTCTGGAGCTCTAGCTACCATGGCTTTAATAAGTGTTTGAGGTGTTGCCGAACCGCCTTGAATTAATACACGATCACCAGATTTTATTAGTTTAACAGCAGCTTCGGCTGTCATTTTATTTGGTAAATTCATATCGTTACATTTTAATTTTTATCTCATTTTGTTTTATAAATCACGGTTATCCTAAAAAACTTAAAATAATACCCGCTGCAATTGCAGAGCCAATAACCCCTGCTACATTTGGTGCCATGGCATGCATTAATAAATAATTCTGTGGGTCGGCTTTTAAACCCACAGCATGAACTACACGAGCACTATCTGGCACTGCCGAAACACCCGCTGCCCCGATAAGCGGGTTCAATTTATCATCGCCTTTTAAAAATAAATTCATGAATTTAGCAAACAACAAACCTCCCATAGTGGCGATAACAAAGGATATGGCACCCAGAGCAAAAATCATCATAGAATCTTTCGTGATGAAAATATCGGCTTGAGTAGAAGCCCCAACAGTCACTCCTAATAAAATCGTAACAATGTCTATAAGTTTTGTACGTGCTGTATCGGCAAGACGTTCTGTACGGCCAGATTCTTTTAATAAATTACCAAAGAACAACATCCCTAACAAAGGCAAGGCACTTGGCGAAATAAACGTGGTTAGTAAAAGCGCCACCACAGGAAAAATCATTTTTTCTTTTTGCGAAACTGCTCTTGGAGGTTTCATTCTAATTAAACGCTCCTTTTTGGTTGTTAGCAATTTCATAATTGGCGGTTGAATAACTGGTACCAATGCCATGTATGAATAAGCAGCTATGGCAATAGGACCAATTAAATTTTTAACCGTAGTACCATCGGGTAAAATGTTAATGCCGTTGGCTAGTTTAGATGATAAAAAAATGGCTGTTGGCCCATCGGCTCCTCCAATAATACCAATAGCACCAGCTTCTGGCAGATTAAAACCTAAATAAAGCGCTCCTAAAAAAGTCGCAAATACACCAATTTGAGCAGCAGCACCTAAAAGCATTAGTTTTGGGTTTGCAATGAGTGACGAGAAATCGGTCATGGCACCAATACCCAAGAATATAAGTGGCGGATAAATACCTTTTACAACGCCAAAATACAGATAATTTAAAACCGAACCTGCTTCGTAAATACCCGTTTGATTTCCAACTACAAACGGAATATTGCCTATAATAACACCTATTCCGATAGGAATTAACAACAAGGGTTCGTAATCAAATTTTATTCCCAGATATATAAAAATGATACCAACCAAAATCATAATCAAATTACCAGATTGAGCGTTTGCAAACCCAGTGAAACTGTAAAATTGTTTAATGCCATTGAAAGCTTCAGAAACAAAGCTCTCTCCTACCGTATTGTCTGAAACTGTAAGGGTTGTTGTTTCGGTTGTGTGGGTCGCCTTTGCATTTAAGCCCAATACAGGTCTTATAAAAACAAGTAGCGATAGGACTCCAAATATTAATATTATTTTCTTCATATGCTTCAATTTTAATCCTTACAAAAAACCAAACATCTTGATTTTAATGAAAGACGTATGCTTTTTATTCCAGTTCTATCATTAATTCACCTTGCAAAACTTGTTGCCCCACTTTAACATGAATCGCAGAAACTACGCCCGAATACTCAGAAACAATACTGTTTTCCATTTTCATGGCTTCAAGTACTAATAGCAAATCGTTGGTTTTTATCTTATCTCCAACATTCACATGAATTGATAAAATATTACCAGGTATAGGAGCTATTATTTTTGTTTTAGAAGATGAAGGATTCACTTTTACGGGTTCTACGGCCGCTGCTGTGGACGGTTTACGAACTAATGTTGGTGTTTTTAAGGTTTTAATTTCTTCTTTCATTTTAACAGAATAAGAGGTTCCGTTAACTTCAAGATCAATGGTGTTGCTTTCGTGTGAAACAATTTTAACACTGTAGCTGTTTTCGTTTATTTTAAATGTGAAATTTTTCATGTTAACTACTGCTTTATGGTTGCAAAAAAATGATTATGGTTAAAATCTGTTACCGTAGGCACTGTAAATTTTAGAACTCCAAGGTGAATACATTTTTCTGGCCTGTTTTATGGTTAAAATAGCATTCTCATCGTCGTGCTGCTCCTTTAAATACATGTGTATGGCTACCGAAATAGCTGCTGCCATTTCGCCTGTAAAAGCCTGATTTACTTTTGGTGAAATCTCTTTTACTTTTTTATCGGGTCCTTTGGTAATGATTTTATAGACATAAAGCATTATTGGCAAACCATATTTAAAGAAAACTGTTAACAGAATTAATCCCCCAAAAACAATGATTAAACCCGTAATTAAAATAATGTACCCCTCACTTATAGCATCGGTATATAATAATAAATGTGTCATTATAAAGGAATGTTTGAATGTTTTTTAGGTGGATTTACCTCTTTTTTATTTGCCAGTAACTCTAAGGCTCTAATGATTCTGAATCTTGTATTTCTTGGCTCGATAACGTCGTCTATAAAACCATATTTAGCAGCCACATATGGGTTCGCAAATTTGGTGTTGTATTCGTTTTCTTTTTCTTCTATAAAATGAAGTTTTTCGTTGGCATCTTCTATTTTTCTAATGTTAGAACCTTCTAAAACTTCCACCGCGCCTTTGGCACCCATAACGGCAATTTCTGCCGTTGGCCAAGCGTAGTTTAAATCGCCACGCAACTGTTTACAGCTCATCACATCGTGTGCACCTCCATAAGATTTTCGTAATGTTATGGTTACTTTTGGTACCGTAGCTTCTCCGTAAGCAAAAAGCAATTTAGCTCCATGAAGAATGATCCCAGCGTACTCCTGACCTGTGCCTGGTAAAAATCCTGGCACATCAACTAAAGTTACTATGGGTATATTAAAGGCATCGCAAAAACGAACAAACCGGGCAGCTTTTCTTGAAGCTTCACAATCTAAAACTCCAGCATAAAATTTTGGCTGATTGGCAACAATACCAACAGAACGCCCGTTAAATCTTGCAAACCCGACAACAATATTTTTAGCATAATTTCTATGAACTTCTAAAAATTCGCTGTTATCGGTTAAAATTGAAATAACATCAACAATATCGTAAGCCTGATTCGCATTTTCCGGAATTATGGTATTTAAAACATCATCGAGTCGGTCGATTGGATCGGAAGTCGATACGCTAGGTGGTTCTTCAAGATTATTAGATGGAAGGTAGCTTAATAATTTTCGTATTAGCAATAAATTTTCCTCATCATTTTCGGCTAAAAAATGAGACACTCCAGATTTTGTAGAATGTATGGTTGCTCCTCCCAGTTGCTCGGTTGTTACAACTTCACCCGTAACCGATTTAACAACTTTAGGACCTACTTGTTTGATCGGTCATGATAGTAAAATCTGTAAGTGCTGGTGAATATACAGCCCCACCTGCACAAGGACCTAAAATGGATGAAATTTGAGGAATAACACCTGAAGCCATAATATTTCTTTGAAAAATCTCGGCATAACCCGCCAGAGACCTTACACCTTCTTGAATACGGGCACCTCCACTATCGTTAAGTCCGATTACGGGGACACCAATTTTCATGGCCATGTCCATAATTTTACAAATTTTTAAGGCATACGTTTCAGAAAGGGAACCCCCAAAAACTGTAAAATCCTGAGCAAAAATGTAAACAATTCTGCCATCGATAGTACCGTGCCCAGTAACCACCCCATCCGAGAGATAAATTTCTTTATCTAATCCGAAAGATTTAGTTCTGTGCGTAACAAACATATCGAACTCCTCAAAGCTGTTATCATCTAAAAGAATTTCAATTCTTTCGCGAGCCGTTAACTTACCCTTAGCGTGTTGCGAATCGATTCGTTTTTCTCCACCACCTAATTTAGCTTTTGCTCTTTTTTCAATGAGTTCGTTAATTTTAACTTGATTTGCCATAAGTTATTTATTTAGACAATTATTTCACTTTAATCACTTTAATTTTTTGAGCACAACTCGGTAAGAACACCCAAAGTTGATTTCGGATGAAGAAAACCAATATTTAAACCCTCGGCGCCTTTTCTTGCTTGTTTATCAATTAAAGTAACACCACTTTCTTCTGCCATTTTTAATGCTTCATCTGTATCGTTTACAGCGAAGGCAATGTGGTGAATACCTTGCCCTTTTTTAGCAATAAATTTGCCTATAGGGCCATCGGGAGTAGTACTTTCTAATAATTCAATTTTTGTAGTACCTACCAAAAAAAAGGCTGTCTTCACTTTTTGATCGACAACCTCTTCTATGGCATAACATTTCATTCCTAAAACGTTTTCATAATATGTAATGGCTTCTTCTAAATTATCGACAGCAATACCGATATGTTCTATATGAGAAATATTCATAACGCTTAATTTATGTTAGTTTATTCTTTTAAGTCTATCAAAATTAGGAGAATGACCTAGGAATTTTCATGATGAATGTCATGTAATTAGAACAATTTTTTGTAGTTATTAACTACAACGTAATAGTTGGTTTTGTAATTTAAAATTGATTATTACTACCAATACAAAATCTAAATTCAATTAAAGTATATTTACCTTATGTTAACAATCAATACGTTTTTAAAAAACCAAAAAACTAGCCTAATATTTGTGCTAGCTAGCATAGCATGCTATTTTACTTTTGCTTACAATCTTATTAGAACAGATTACATTAATCTTGTTACTTTATATGGCGCCTTGTTTTTTTTGTTTTACAAACTCATACAAGAACTAAAAAACAATATTAAAGCACTTACCTATATTGCTTTTAGTTTTAGAGCTATTTTCATTTTAGCCATTCCCAATTTATCTCAAGATTTCTATCGTTTTATTTGGGATGGAAGAATGCTTCTGCAAGGTTTTAATCCCTACTTATATAATGTAGAAAGCTTTATTAACGCGCAAACATTACCGGTATCTCAGGCACAAATTTTATTTGAAGGTATGGGCTCGCTTAATGCCAGCCATTTCACCAATTATCCTCCAATAAACCAACTCTGTTTTTTTATAGCGGCATTACTGGCTAATAAAAGTATATTAGGTTCTGTAGTTGTTTTGAGATTTTTGATTATTGCTGCTGATTTTGGTACACTATATTTTGGAAAAAAATTACTTAATAAACTGAATTTACCTGAACATTATATTTTTTGGTACATCCTAAATCCGTTTATTATTATAGAGCTTACAGGTAATTTACATTTTGAAGGCGTGATGATCTTCTTTTTAATTTGGAGTTTGTATTTACTGCATCAAAAAAAATGGCAATGGGCTTCCGTTGTTTTTGCCTTATCAATTTCTACCAAATTAATCCCCATTATATTACTACCTTTATTTTTAAAATGGTTTTCAAAAAACAAACAGCATTGGGATTATAAACGCCTATTTGTTTTTTACACCCTTACAATATTAACTACCATAGCTGTTTTTATACCATTTTACTCGAATGAATTTATTACAAACTATTATAAAACCGTTGGTTTATGGTTTACTACCTTTGAATTTAATGCGAGTATTTACTACTTGGCCCGATCTATTGGCTATACCTTTAGAGGATATAATGAAATTGCTATTATTGGTAAAGGGATTTCTGTATTAACTGTTATTTTTACATTAGCCATAGCGCTTTTAAGAAAAAACGATACAACCAAAGATTTAATAACAAGTATGCTTTTGGTATTATCTTTTTATTTTTTCATGTCGACCACTGTACACCCATGGTATATAGCAACACTTTTAATATTATCAATTTTTACGGAATATAAATTTCCGCTAGTTTGGAGTTTTGTTGTTATATTAAGTTACTTGTCTTATTTGAATGTAGATAGTTCCGACAAGTCTGAAAACCTATGGATTATTGGACTGGAATACAGCATTGTTTACGGCTATTTAATTTGGGAAATGGTTATAAAAAAAGCCGCTAAAAAGCAGCTTTCATAATAAATATATTTCGCAAAAAATTCTAACCCTAGAACAATAACTAGGAATCTCAATTTATAATTTTAAATATTTTACTACTTAAAACTAAAATAAAAGATGATTAAAATTTACTTTATATGGGCTTTAAACTTTCTACCCTATAAATAACAATTTCTTCATCGTCATCTTCAAAATCTTCAACAAAAACGATTTTAAAAGTTTTATCGATTAGACTTTTATCATTTTTTAAATCGAATTGTTTTAATACTCTTGGATGTACTTCCTCAAACACCAACTCTTCTCCATTTTCAAACCAAAACGTGTAATAACCTTTTATGTAAGACTTAAAAACAGCTGTTCTCATTTTATATAATTTAATTAATCTTCATCGTCTTCACCGTCTTCATCATCTGCAACGTCTGGAATATCCGTTGGATCGTCATCGTCGTCGTCATCGTCTGCATCGGCGTCTTCAACCTTTACTTCTTCAAAATCTACCGAATCATCAGCTACATCATCACCATCATCGTCTCCAAAGTCTTCCATTGCCTGAACAAGACGTTTACCAACTTTTACTAAGTAAATGGTATCATCGGTACGAACTTCTACAGCTTCAATGATTTCGTTTTGGGCGTTTCTAAATGAAATGATGTCTGTTTCATCGTAACCATCAGGAAACTTTTCTACTAAAAGATTTAAAATATCTTCGTTCAATTTTTTGTAATCTACAATTTTGCGTAACATTTTGTATTTGGGTTGGTTATTGGTCTAATAAGTAAGCAAAAACAAGTGGTGCTACAATAGTTGCATCACTTTCAATTATATATTTAGGAGTATCTATATCTAGTTTACCCCAGGTAATTTTTTCGTTAGGCACGGCGCCAGAATAAGAGCCGTAACTTGTAGTTGAGTCGCTAATTTGACAAAAATAGCTCCAAAACGGTATATCGTGCATTTCCATATCTTGATACAACATAGGCACTACGCAAATTGGGAAATCGCCAGCAATACCGCCTCCTATTTGGAAAAAGCCTACACCTTTACCAGCTGAGTTTTTAGGATACCAGTCTGCTAACCACATCATGTATTCGATACCACTTTTTGTTGTTGAAGCTTTAAATTCGCCTTTTATACAGTAGGATGCAAAAATATTACCCATGGTACTGTCTTCCCAACCTGGAACTACAATTGGTAGGTTTTTTTCGGCAGCAGCAATCATCCATGAATCTTTAGGATCTATTTCATAGTACTGCTCTAAAACTCCAGAGTTTAGCATTTGATACATAAACTCATGCGGGAAATAACGTTCTCCCGATTTATCTGCTTTATTCCAGATATCATACAAATGCGATTGTAAACGTCTGAATGCTTCTTCCTCTGGAATACAAGTATCGGTAACACGGTTGTAATGATTTTCTAATAAATCCCATTCTTCTTGCGGTGATAAATCGCGGTAATTAGGGACTCTCTTATAAGAATTATGCGCTACTAAATTCATAATATCCTCTTCAAGGTTTGCACCAGTACATGAAATAATATGAATTTTATCTTGACGAATCATTTCTGCTAAAGATTTGCCTAATTCGGCAGTACTCATAGCTCCAGCTAGGGTAACCATCATTTTTCCGCCTTCGAGCAAATGAGTTTCATACCCTTTAGCTGCATCAACTAAAGCTGCTGCGTTAAAGTGTAAATAGTTTTTTTCAATAAATTGAGAAATAGGGCCTTTAGTACTCATCGTCTTCGTTAAATTTTGTTGCGTTATTTTTTTGTTTTGCATTTTCGTAGGTATTGTCATAATCGTCACCTACTTCTTGGTCCATAAATTTATAACTTAACATTTTATAATACAATTTTGCTGCAAGAAAATCTGAAGATTTTTGATTGGCATTTGGGCAAAGCTCAACCATATCAAAACCTACAACATTTTTCTCTGCAAATACTTGTTTAAGAAACTCTAAAGTTTCGTACCAAAACAAACCTCCTGGTAATGGAGCTGCTGTGTTTGGAAATATAGAAATATCTAGAGCGTTTAAATTAAAATTGATAAACACATTATCTGTCATTTGATCTATAGCTGCATCACTCCAACTATCATCCAGAGCCATTTCATGAGCAAAAAATGTTTTTTCAACATCTAAAATGGTTTTCTCTTTAGCGCTCATAGAACGTACACCAACCTGAATTAAATTGGTATTCTGACTAGCTTCATGCAGTGCACAAGCATAGTTTAATGTACTGCCTTTGTAGCTTTTACGCACATTGGCGTGTGCTCCAATATTTAATACTGTTAAACTAGGGTACATTTCATTGAAAGCACGAATGGTTCCAATTGAAACTGTATGCTCACTACCAAAAACAGTTACAAATTTATTTTTTTTAATGTGGGTTTTTGTGGCTTGATGCACTGCATCAACCATAGCTTCGGCAGAGTTATATTCTAATTCATCAACTAAATATACTCCTTGCTTATAAACTTCGGTATCAGTTTCGATATCGTAAAGTTCCATTTTTCTTGAAGCCTTAAGAAAAGCTTCTGGACCGTTAACACTGCCCTTTTGCGCTACACTTTCGCTGTCGTAAGACACCGGAATTAAAACTATTTTGGCACTTTCTAATTTCCCAAACTCTTCCGGGATATTAGCATATGTCTTAGTCTGCATAACCTAAAATTTTAAGTAAGTCTTCACTTTTTTGTTGTTCACTAAATAGTTTAGTTGTTATGTTGCCATCGGCATCTCTATCAATTAAAATATGTTTTGGCGATGGAATTAAACAGTGTTGTAAGCCTCCAAAACCACCAATGGTCTCTTGATACGCACCCGTATTAAAAAACCCTATGTATAAAGGCTTTTCTTTATTATATTTTGGTAAGTAAATAGCATTCATATGCTGTTCACTGTTGTAATAATCGTCACTATCGCAGGTTAATCCACCTAGTAAAACACGTTCGTAACTTTCATTCCATCTATTTACCGGCAGCATTACAAAACGTTTGTTAATAGCCCAAGTATCTGGCAAAGTTGTAATGAATGATGAGTTAATCATATTCCATTTTTCACGGTCGTTTTGTTGTTTTTGGTATAATACCTCGTAAATAGCACCGCCACTTTCGCCTACTGTAAAACCACCAAACTCGGTAAAAATATTGGGAACAGCCACTTCTTCCTCTTCACAAACTAATTTAATCTGGTTAACAATTTCACTAACCATATATTCATAGTCAAAATCGAAAGCTAAAGAGTTTTTTATAGGAAATCCGCCGCCAATATTTAAACTATCTAAACTAGGGCAAATACGTTTTAAACTAGTATATACTTTTAAACATTTAGTAAGTTCGTTCCAATAATAAGCATTGTCGCGAATACCTGTATTTATAAAGAAGTGAAGCATTTTAAGCTTAACCTTTTTATTTTCTTTAATCTGGCTTCTGTAAAAAGGCAGAATGTTTTTATAACCAATACCTAATCGTGAAGTATAAAACTCAAATTTTGGTTCTTCTTCGGATGCAATACGAATTCCAATGTTAAATTTGCCTTTAATTTCTTGAGAAAGCAAATCGATTTCTTCATAATTGTCAATAATTGGAATGCAATTTTTATGACCGTTATTAATTAATCTTCCAATATTTTTAATGTATTGATCTCTTTTAAAACCATTACTAATAACGAAGGTTTTGTCTGTTATTTTACCTTCGGCTTTTAAACTTTCAACAATATCAATATCAAACGCTGAAGAGGTTTCTATATGAATATCATTTTTTAAAGCTTCATCTAGCACATGTTTAAAATGCGAGCTTTTTGTACAGTAACAATAATTGTATTTCCCTTTGTATTTATTGGCTTTTATAGCTTTTTCAAACCAACCTTTTGCACGATTGATGTTGTTAGAAATTTGAGGAAGATAGGTAAATTTTAAAGGCGCTCCATACTCTTCTACCAATCCCATAAGGTCAATACCATGAAATTCTAAGTATTTATCATTTAAAGTAAATTCTTCCTGTGGAAAATAAAAAGACTGATTAATTAAATCAATGTATTTCGTATTCATTATTTATTTTTTGATGCAATAGTTGAAATTATTTTTTTTAAAGTTAAGAAACCTGTGTCTCTAATCAAATTATAATCTCTACTAATCAAATTTGGATTTGACTTTGTGTAGTAGGTACAAAGCCATAAATATGCTGACTAGCAGCAATGTTGTAAGCAGAAGTAAGCTTTAAAATTCGGTTACTTTTTCTATAAGCTGCTCTTGAAAATAACTTCCAATTTTCCAAAAGCCCGAACACAAAAACACGTTTCAATTTGTTCAGCATATTACGTTACAAATGAAATATAAAAATTTTAATTTTATCCTTTTTTGAATTTTTTTTTTGAATTTTTTTTTAAGCCTAAAATGAGGGCTATTTATTACCCACAAAACGAGGCTGACAGTGGTTTTTAATCTGTTTTATTTATGAATAAAACAGATGTTTTTTCAATTACTAAAACCCGCTAAAACTAAAAAAAGCTACAATAAAAACCAGGTTATTTGGTCGTATTATAGCTCATTAAATTTTGAAACCTAGTAATTACAGCATTTTAAGCGTATTTAACTCTTGCTCTGTTAGGTGTTTCCAGCTACCACGCGGAATATCTTTTTTTGTTAAATGCCCAATGGCAACGCAATCTAAGTTTACTATTTCGTATTTTAAATAATCAAAAATAGTTCGCACTAAGGTGTTACCCGTATTTTTAATTTTTAAACCAATTTCTTTTTTTGAAGCGCCATCGATATAACTTATTTCTTCAACCGAAAATAATTTTCCTTCAATTTTAAATCCTTCTTGTATTTTCTTTAAATCTTCTAACTTTAAATTCTTATCAAGTTCAATATGAAATAATCTAGGCACACCATGTTTAGAATTGGTGAATTTTTTCGCTATCTCTTCATCGTTAGTAAATAACAGTAAGCCCTTAGAATTTCTACCCAGACGACCAATAGGTTTAATTCTTGAAGATGTTGCATTAGCCACCAAATCCATTACGGTTCTTCCTTTACCTTCGCTGGTGGTTGTTGCAAACCCTTTTGGTTTATTTAATAAAACGTATGCTTTTTTCTCTGGGTTGATGCGTGAACCATCGTAACGAACTTCGTCTCCAATTTTAACTTTATAACCCATTTCGGTAATAACTTTACCGTTAACGGTAACCAGACCTGTTGCAATATGCACATCGGCCTCACGACGTGAGCACAAGCCAGAATTAGCCACGTATTTGTTTAATCTAATTTCATCTGGATTGGATGATTTCTGAGTAGTTACTGCTTTTTTAATAGGCGCATTTCCTCTTGCAAAACTTTTAGTTTTGGAATTATTGCTTCTGCTATAATTTTTACCACCATCGTTTTGCTGCCCTCTTCCTGAAGGTTTCCCTTTTCCACTGGTTCCCTGATTTCTACTCATTACTTTATTTTTTTGCAAAGATATATTATAAATTACTATTAATAGGTTTTATAATTAACTAAAACAACCTGTTAATAAAGACATTCACGTCTATTAATAAAATACAAAATACACCAGCCACAATAATAAATTTCAAAATATTATGAAGTATGATGTAATGGAGTTTGGTTTCCGATTTATATAACACGAACAAAAACAATAAAAGCAAGACTATACACAAATAAAAATACCAATACATATAGCCAATTTCATAGTATGTTAGCAATAAATAAATAGGTATTAATGCTAAAATAGATAATAAAACAAGCATTTTTTTCGATAGACTTTCTCCGTAAACCACAGGAATGGTGTGATAATTTTGCACCAAATCGCCTCGTAAATTCTCCAAATCTTTTGTTAGTTCTCGCATGCTTATTATTAAAAACAAAAATATAGCATGCACAAAAATGACCTGTTCAAAGTTTTTGAAATATAAAAATATAGCAAAAAATGGGGTAATTGTTAATACAGCCGATGTGAGATTACCTATAAACGGTAGCTTTTTTAACTTATGCGAATAAAACCAAATACCAAAAATATATACAGAAAAAAACAGCACCGCCTTAAATGATACGTAACTCGCCATGATTGCTGCCAAAAAATTAAGCACAAAATAGAAAGACAATTTTGTATTCTGACTTATTAACTTATCTAACCGCGATTTAATGGGACGATTGATTAAGTCTTTCTCCGAATCATAAAAATTATTAATAATGTAACCTCCCGCAATAGTAGCTGCCGAAGCCAGAACAAGCATTAATAAATTAGGGTCTAAAACAACCTCCCGCAATGGAAGCTTATGAGCAAGTATAAAAATAGAAGTTAAATATTGAGCTATGATTATAACTAAAATATTATAACCACGCACCACAGAAAACATACTAAAAAACTTAAGTAAAATATGTTTTTGCTTTCTGGATAACATAAAACTACGATTTAGTGTGTACTAAAAAAACCTCCAAAGTTTGGAGATTTAGAAACTGTAAACTACCTCTAGTTTATAATCTTTAAGCGATTTTTTAACCTTTTCGATATCTTCGGTAAAGCCTAAAATATAGCCTCCGCCACCAGATCCACATAATTTCAAATAGTATTCGTTAGTTTCAATACCTTTTTTCCAAAGTTCATGAAACTGTTGTGGTATCATAGGTTTAAAGTTATTTAGGACCACTTTAGACAAACGCTTTGTGTTTTTAAATAACGATTTGATATCGCCCTTTAAAAAATCTTCCACACAAGCATCGGTGTGTTTTATAAATTGGTCTTTAAGCATATTACGAAAGCCTTCCTGCTTCATGTTTTCCATGAACAAGCTAACCATAGGAGCCGTTTCGCCAATAATACCACTATCAATTAAAAACACAGCGCCTTTACCATCTGCTTTTTGAGATGGAATACCGGTGGCTTCAATATTATCTTTAGAATTTATAAGAATAGGAATGCTTAAATAACTATTTAAAGGGTCTAAACCTGAAGATTTTCCGTGGAAAAAAGATTCCATTTCAGAAAAAATTGTTTTTAGAGTTAACAATTTATCTCTTGTTAAATTCTCTAAAACGGTAATTTTATTTTGAGCATATTTATCGTAAATCGCAGCAACTAAAGCACCGCTACTTCCAACACCATAACCTTGTGGTATCGAAGAATCGAAGTACATACCCGCTTCGATATCGCTGTTTAATGCCTCTAAATCGAAAACCACTAAATCTGGATTAATATCGGCCAAATACGTAGCAAATCTTTTTAAACTTTCATTTGATTTTATAGCTGCTTCCGAAGGATTTTCACTTCTTTTTAAAGCACCGTTATAAAAATTATAAGGTATCGATAAACCTTTGGAATCTTTGATGATTCCATATTCTCCAAAGAGTAATATTTTTGAATAAAATAGTGGTCCTTTCATATTTAGAATGAAAAATTAATAATTTAAAATGAAAAATTATTCTTTGGCTGACTTAACAATACTAACTAATAATTTTATCATCTCTTCAGATTTAGACTTATAATTATCAAAAGTTTTTTTATCTATAAATTTTGTTTCAAAAAGAAGATCTAACCAATAAATTGTTTCATTTGCTTCTTTTAAACTAATAGACATTTTGTTAATAAAATCAAGCTTACTTTGTGCAAATTCAGCTTCCCTAATATTAGCTCCAATCGATGTCACTGATTTTAATAACTGCTTGGACATGACATACTCTTTTTGATTGTAAGCCAATTCTCTATATAAATTTACAATTTATACAGCAAATTTAAAGCTTTTTTCTTTAACAATATTTTGTTTCATTAATAACTAAATTTAAAAACATTTTTAATTATTAATTATTCATTTTTAATTGATTTGCTCCAAAACCAATTTCGTCGCAAATATAATGACCATTCTGACAATACGCAACTAACTCATTTTTAATAAATTCCAAAATTTCAGCACTTTCATTTTTAGGATACAGCACGTGTACATTGGCACCTGCATCTAAAGTAAAACCTACATGTAAACCCGTCGATTCTCTAAACTGCCATATTTTATTAATAATTTCGAGTGTATTTGGTTTCATTAAAATGAAATAAGGCATACTTGTCATCATCATGGCATGTAATGTTAAGGCCTCACTTTCAATTAATGCAATAAACTTATTTAAGTCGCCCGATTGTAAAATAGGTTTTAATACTTCAAAATTATCATGGGCTTGCTTAAAACGATTTTGTGCAAAAGGATGCCCATGCATTAAATTATGTCCAACCGTACTACTAACCTGCTTTTCGCCTTTGTCGACTAACAAAATAGTGTCTTGATACGCTTTAAAATTATCGTGAACTTCATGTGGATATTTCACGCCATACAAATCGCTAGCCTCTGCCACTGTTTTATTAGCACCCCAAACAATTAGATCGCCTTCAATGCTTCTACAGGCACTTCCCGAACCTAAACGCGCTAAAAACGAGGCTTTTTTCGTGAAATAATCATTGTTAAAAGACCTTTTGGCTGCGCTCAAGGTTACATCAACTAACTCCTTTTCAATACTCATTAAACACAATGCCAAAGCACTCATACCACTTGCCGATGAAGCAATACCAGAACTATGAGGAAAGGTATTTTTCGTATCTATTTTAAAATAATAATCTTTTAAAAATGGTAAATACGCTTCAATGCGCTTAAAAAATATTTCAATTTTAGATTTGAAACTATCCTTTTTTTCTCCATCTAAAAACACATCAAACTCAAATTTTGAGGTATCTTCTTTTTTTGAATATGTTAAGGTTGTAATGGTTTTACAATTGTTAAGCGTAAAACTGATGGATGGATTTTCTGGAATTTGATCTTTCTTTTTACCCCAATACTTAATTAAAGCAATATTACTGGGCGATTCCCAGCTAACACTTCCGTTTTCAATAATTTTTGAAAAGGGTTTAGAAATAAATTGTTTTTCGGTCATTGTTATTTTAAATCTGCTTGCAAAGATAGTAGTTTATAGTTTTTTGGATGGCAATTATTTAGGGTTTAGTTTGAAACGGCCTTAGCCACAATAAACGCCCCTGTCCATGCATTTTGAAAGTTGAAACCTCCTGTAATGGCATCAATATTTAAAACTTCACCTGCAAAAAATAAGTTTTCATGAAGCTTACTTTCAAAGGTTTTAAAATTAATTTCTTTTAGATCGATACCTCCTGCAGTTACAAATTCATCTTTAAACGTGCTTTTTCCAGTAACATGAAACACGGCTTGAGTAAGTTGCCCGGCTAAAGTTTCTAACTGCTGTTTATTCATATCTGCCCAACGCGTATCTTCGGTCATAAAAGAAGCCAATACCAACTTATGCCACAAGCGTTTTGGCAAATCGAATTGCGTAGATTTAAAAACGGTTTTCTTAGCTAACTCGTGTTTTAAAACCTTTAAAACATCTAAACAATCGTCAAACGTATGTTTAATAAAATTAATCTCTATTTGAAAATTATAGTTTCGTTTTGCCAATTCTAGAGCGCCATAAGCCGATAATTTTAAAATCGCGGGCGCACTCATACCAACATGCGTAATTAACAAGGGGCCTTCGCTATACAAATCGGTTTCCAGAACTTTAATTTCTACTTGTTGCGCAACAACGCCCGGAATATCTTTGATACGCTCGTCTTTTATATCGAATGTAAACAAAGACGGAACGGGCTGAATAACCGTATGATTTAAGCCTTCTAAAAGTTTCCACATTTTCGGACTACTACCTGTCGCGACAACTAATTTATCTGCAACAAAATCGCCTTGAGTTGTTTCAACCACCCACAAATTTTCAGCTTTTTTTATCGCATTCACACCATGATTATACAAAATCTCTACCTGATGCTTTTCGGCTTCATTTAAAAAACAATCGACAATGGTTTGAGACGAATTGCTCAAAGGAAACATACGTCCGTCTTCTTCAATTTTAAGTTCTACGCCTCTGCTTTCAAACCACTCGATGGTATCGCCGGTCATGAACTGATGAAATGGCCCTAACAATTCCTTTTCGCCTCGCGGATAATTTTTAATTAACTCCTTAGGTATAAATTCTGCATGGGTTACGTTGCATCGCCCACCACCAGAAATTTTAACCTTCTGCAAACCTTCTTTGGCTTTTTCTAAAATGGCAACTTTCAACCCTGGATTTTGCTCTGCTATATTAATAGCAGCGAAAAAACCTGCGGCACCACCACCAACAATTAGCACATCTTTTTTTATCATAATCTATCTGGGTAATCTGATATAATAGCATCGACACCATAGGCCTTCACTCGTTCTATGGTTTCACTGTCGTTTACTGTCCATGTATTCACTTTATACCCTTTTTTTTGAGCTGTTTTAACGTTTTCTGAAGTTAACAAAGCTACATTAGGATGAATGGCCGAAGCCTTTATAGTTTCAGCAAATTCGATAGCCTCGGCAACACTGGCTTTAGTTAAAACCCCCAAAGGTATTTTTTTATCGCATGCAAAAACAGCTTCCAACTCGTGATGCTGAAAACTGGATACTAAAAACTGACTGTAAGACCAGCCTTTTTCTTTAATATAATAATGAATGGTTTCACAAGTTTTTAAAGCCGTGTTTTTTCCTTTTAACTCAATATTTATAATGTATTTCGCATCTAACAAATCTAAAACCTCATTTAACGTAGGGATTTCAAACTCATGTTTTACACGTAATTTTTTTAATTCTGAAAGCGTATATTTTGAAATTTCACCAGTTCCGTTGGTTATTCTATCTAAAGTAAAATCATGAAAAACCACCAACTCACCTGAAGCACACACATGCACATCGACCTCAACACCATCCACATGATAACTTAAAGCCTTTTTTATCGATTCTAAAGTATTTTCGGCAACATACGCCATAGCGCCTCGATGTCCCATTTTAAGTATTTTAGTTTTCATACTACTTTTTTGGTCGCATTAAACCTTCTTGGGCTACCGATGCGATTAGTTTGCCATCGCGGGTAAAAATATTACCTCGTGCAAAACCTCGTGCGCCTGTGGCATTGGGAGACTCGATAGAAAACAACAACCAATCGTTAAAATCGAAATCTCTGAAAAACCACATGGAATGATCTAAACTGGCCGTTTGTGTATTGCCCCAATTGGCTTTACTTGCATGCGGATTTAAAGCAGACACCAAAATATTATAGTCGGATATATAAGTTAAAATTTGTTGCTTGGTTGCTAAACTTAAATTTTCAATATCGCCTCTTAATTTAAACCACACATCGCTTACTGGTGGTAAATCTTTTGGTTCTAAAGGATTGGCAACAGTAACAGGTTTAAAATCTATAGGACGGTCAATTTCAAAAAAAGCTTTAAGCTTTCGCGGTAAAAAATCTTCAAATTGTCTTAATATATCGGTCCAGCTTAACAATTCTTCTGGTTGTTTTAAATTCGTTTTCATTTTAATTTGATGATCGTAACCTTCTTCTTCCTTATGAAATGAGGCCGATAAAATAAAAATAACCGTTCCATTCTGACTGGCAGTTACGCGCCTTACCGAAAAACTTCCGCCATCACGTAACACACTTACATTGTAAATAATTGGAATATCTAATTGTCCGGCTTCTAAAAAATAAGCATGCAGCGAATGCAAAATACGTCCGTTATGAATGGTTCTAGAAGCCGCATTAATTGCTTGCGCCAAAACCTGACCTCCAAAAACATAAGCATTACCAATAGTTTTACTAAAACCTTTAAACTCGTTTTCATTAATATTATCTAAAATTAAAAGGTCTAATAAATCGTTTACAGAAGTCATTTTTTATACTTTTTACTATGAAAGTATAAAGCTATTAAATTCAAAAATAGCTTGCCATATATTTTATAAATAGTTTAAGATTTAAAATTTTAAAGTGTTTTATAATGTCTGTATCTTGATTAAAATTTAATTCAATGCCTCTTAAAATTAAAAAACTTGCAGTTTTATCGCTTATATTCTTTTCATGCAACACCGGAAAACTAAAAGTTGTTGCCGATATTTCCAACGGTCTTAAAGAAGTTTCGACGGCTGAAATTATACCAAATTCTAAGTTGCTTTGGGTAATTGAAGATGCTGGAAATCAAAACAATTTGTATGGGTTGAATAAAGATGGTGGTATTGTAAAAAATATTGATATTAGTAATGTAATAAACGAAGATTGGGAAGATTTAACATCGGACGCGATGGGAAATATTTACATTGGCGACTTTGGAAACAACAATGAAAAACGAAAAAAGTTTAGCATTTATAAAGTAAAAAATCCAGCTCATATTAAAGACCATACTACGGCCGATATTATTAATTTCAAGCTGCCAGACGATGTAAAATCGAAAGACTTTGAAGCATTTTTTCTGCTGGATGGTTATTTTTATATTTTTTCTAAAGAAACAAAATCCTGCTATTTAATTAAAGTACCCAACCAAATTGGCTACCATGTTGCCGAATTGGTAACCGATTTTAATTTAGATGGCAAACACAACAAAATTACATCGGCCGATATTAGCGCCGATGGCAAAACGGTTGTTTTACTTAACCATGATAAACTCTGGAAACTTTCAAATTTTGAGCCCGATGCTTTTTTTAAAGGAACGGTTGAAGCACTTAAATTCGATCACGATTCTCAAAAAGAAGGGATTTGCTTTAAAAACAACAAAACCGTTTTAATAACCGATGAAAAAAACGGAACCGAAGGCAATAACGTTTATAGTTTCGATTTATAAATTAAAAATTTAATCCGAAGCCAAACGAGAAGCGCCAACCTTCTACACTGTTAAACAAGTTAAAAGTACCCGATAAGCTATCGGCGGCTGTTACCCAAAAACCGCCACCGTAATCGTTGTGCCATTTATTAGAAAAATCGCCCGCATACCAAACTCTACCAACATCTGCGCCACCAAAAACTCCAATTTGAAGTGGCAAAATATTCGTTTTAAACGACGGAAAACTATAACGCACATCGGCACTACCTGTTAAAGCATTTCTACCTGTAAAGCGCTGGGTTCTGTAACCTCTTAAACCATTATCGCCACCAATATTTGCCGCTTGATAAAAAATTAAATCGTCGCCAAAACGCAACTGACTGCGCACATCGGTTTTTAATACCAGCTTTCTGTTTTTTGATAAACTATTATAAAACCCAAAGTTAGAATTTATATAGGCATAAGTGTTTTTTGTGTCTTTAAATTCGGTTTTTCCTCCTACATGAAACTGAAAAACCATACCTCGACTTGGCGTTAACTTATCGTCGAAACTCTCGTAATTGTATTGTGCTTCTAAACCACCAAAAAAACGTCTTTTATAAAATTCTTCATTAATAACCGGAGCAAATTCTGAAATAAAACGCCCATCGGTTTTCTGGATTTCTATACCTTCAAAAATGGTTCTAACGCCATAATCGCTACCAAAATTTCCTTTTTTAACCATACCAATATTCACCTCAAAAATCCCAGTTTTTACACGATTATAGTCTAAATCTAAAACATCATCTTTATTTACAGTTTCATTACCGTAACCAAAAAAGTTATTTGTAAAATTTTCTGAAGTGAATTTTGCAACAACATCTAAATTCCAGTCTTGATATATATTAGCAAATTCGCCATTGTAACTAAAAGCAAAACCACTGGTAGCGAAAAAATATCCGCCTTTAAATCGGTGTTGATGCGAAAACGGATTGCGTTGAAAACCCTTTACCGTTTTAACAAAGGAAGCACCTACTTGAACACCATCGTCTGGATTAAACCCAATGCTTGGTGTCATGGTATTGTTTTTTGTGATGTTCTTTTGAAAATCGAAAAGATTTAAATTATAAACATCGGTTAATTTTATTTGAGCACCATGATTTTCTTGAATTGTATTCTTTTTAGATTTATGATCGTAAACCTTAATGCGTCTACCATTTTTAATTATGTAGGTGTCGTTTTCTTGTCCGCCAATTAATCGGGTGTAAATTAAATTATTTGCTTTTCCCGTAACTTCAAAAACATCTTTATCATCTAAACCATAAATCCAAATTTCTTTAGTAACATCGCGATTAAAAGTTTTATCGACTAAAACTTCCCCTTTTTCACCATCTTTAATTCGTGATATTTTAACATGGGTTTCCTTATCGCCCGTTCTTGTTACTTCTACATAATCATCTTTATCGGTACCAGTTAAAATAACCAAGGCATTTAAATAATTATAATAACGGTTTGCAATATCAACTAAATTAGTTCGGCGGCCTTTTAAATTGGCTTTAATTTCCAGTAGGGTTTTATCCTGAACAGCTTCGGGCACTTTTGTAAAGGCTTTATCTATAACAGCATCTGTAATTTGTTTTTGTAAAAAAACGGCCTGTTCTATCCAATCGTCTTTAGATGATTTTTGAATAAGAACACGGTCTAATTTAATTCCAGCGCTATTCATCCAACCGATATCATTTAGGGTGTCGTCATACACCTGAAGCTGTTTGGTAGAACCGGAAATAATTTTCATAACATCCAGCAAAGCACCGTCGAAATTAGAAAACACCTGGTCGCGGTCGCGAGGTATCGGACTGTAAATTTTATCACCATTTTCAGCATCAAACTGCGCCCAACGCCACTGGTCTTGATGCCTGTCCCAATCGCCAATTAACATATCGAACAATCGAGCTCTTATAAAATCGCCCTCATTAATTTTATATTTTTCGTCTTTACGAACTTTTTCAATAATATCGTGGGTGCTTTCAATATCATCTGGAAATCCAAAATTTCGTTCATCGACATAGTTGTCTTCAGGACGCTCTTCAATCATGTATAATTCACCGCCATATTCATCATTAAACTTACCCAAAGCTTTGTGTTTAGGAATAAAATATAACTTAGGATTGGTATGAAAAATTTTAGCAGCATTCGATAAATCGGGCACTACGGCAAACGCATACGGGTGAGCCGCGGTGTAGAAATCGAGAATAAGGCCTTCGACCGCTGTTTTTTCAAATTCATTTTGAATGTAAGTATCTTTAAACAAAACAGCCTGTAAATATTGTGTGGCACTTTTACGAAGTGCTCGCATATTTAACTCTCTGCCATCTTTGGTTTTTAAACGCAAAGACCTTGTTTGGTGTCCTCCCCCTTTTCTAACAACTTCCAAACCGCCATACAAAGTATCTAACGTTGCAACTGGCGCTTTTACTTTGGTACTATACACATCGCGATAATGATTCCCCCAAACCGATTCGAAAAAATCTGTTTTATTGGTTTCTTCTTTTGAATAAATTGAAACTTCTACCGCTGGCGGAAAAGTATCGGGTAAGGTAGAAACATCAAACGTTTGTTTTACGGGGATTATTTCTTTCTGAAACAACAAGGTAGGTTTGGCCTGTTTAGCTCCAAAAATTTTAACCCAACTGCTCCCATCTTTAAACACAACTAATTCTGAAAACCCCTGATTACCATAGGCAAACAACCCATTTTTACCAAGGCTCACGGCCGATGTTTTAGACCCAGCTCCTGAAACTATTTGCTTGATTGTTTTGTTTTCAATGTATTGTAAATTGTGTTCGTGCCCCGAAACAAAAACCACATTACCAGCATCTAAACTAATTGTTTCCAAACGACTCATTAACTCGTTGTAACGTTCGTTGTATCTGTCTTGAATAGACACGCCTCCTTGAGTTCTAACTTGCGCCAATAACGATGCTAATCCGGGAAGGGGTATCTTACTTTGGGTTGGGTACAAATGCTTTTTTGCGTCGTAATATCCACCATGAATACCGTTTGTATACATGGGGTGATGCATGGCAAAAATCACCGTTTTATTCTGTGCTTTCTTTAACTCGCCCTCTACTTCCAGAAACATACGTTCTCTGGTTTTTATTTCGCAATCGTCGTTTATTGTTGGATTGTGATTCCAGTTTTCTAGATACCACTGGGTATCTATTATAATTAACTGAATGCTTTCGCTAACAACGACACTTTTTAACGGACAGCCATCTTCTGGGAGAAACGTGTTTTTCCCTAAAGCATCTTCGATATACTTTTCCTGGCGTTTTAACCCTTTTAATCCTTTCGAATACCAATCGTGATTACCCGGAATAAAAATAGTTTTGCCTTTAAATTCGTCTACCGAGGTTATTTGCGCATTTAATCCGTTTTCTGCTTTGGTTCGACCTTTTGCGTCTTTATCTGGCATTCCAGACGGATAAATATTATCTCCTAGAAACAGCGCATAATCGTCTTTTGTATTTTTGTTAGATATATAGGTTTTAAAAGCTTTTAATCCATCCGATAATTCCCCGTTTACAGACAATCCACCATCGCCAATTAAATAGAAAACCCTATCAATTTCTTTATCTGGAAATTGATTTTGTTTGAGGTCTTCGCTTGCATATTGCGCTTTATAACTGGCGCAAGCGTTAATAATTAAAACGATGAAAAAAGATGAAATAAATTTAAAAGTGTAACGCATTCAATAATTGTAGAATTTTTATAAAGATACAAAGGAAATTTTAAGAGCTGCAAGATAACATCGAACAACCCACCTTATTCCGGGCCCATTCTGGTCGTTTAGCAAACCATTTTTCGTTTTCTGGCTGTTCGGAATACGGTTGTTTTAAAAGCTGAAAAAGTTCATCAATTAAACTATAATTTCCTTTATCGGCTTCATCTATAGCTAATTGAGCCATATAATTTCGAAGCACATATTTGGGGTTAACCAAATTCATATGTTTTTTTCTTTCAGAATTTGAAAGCGTTTCCAATTCTAATCTGGAGGCATATCGTGCAAACCAATCGTTCCATTTTTGTTTTATGTCTTCTGAAACTGTTTCCATATTATAAAAAGCATCCTTAATAATATTAAATCCAGCTGATGCATCCTCTTTTTCAAATTTGGCCAAATTTCTAAAGAAAATAGTCATATCGGTTTCTGCTAAAAGCAAACAATCTTCTAATTGTTGAATTAAAGAAGCATCAAAAACGTCATCCATCTGCAAACCTAACTTATTGCGCATCATGGTTAAAGATTCGGTTTCAAAGTTTACTTTAAATGCATCCAGAATCGCTTCTAAAGGTTCTACTTCTTCTATTAATGGATACAGGGCATTGGCTAATTTGTACAAATTCCAAAGACCAATGTTAGGCTGATTGCCATATCTGTAACGCTTGTGTTGTCTGTCGGTTGTATTAGGCGTCCAGCCATAATCGAAACCTTCTAACCAGCCATAAGGTCCATAATCGATGGTTAAACCTAAAATAGACATGTTATCGGTATTCATAACACCATGAACAAAACCTACGCGTTGCCAATGAATAATCATCCTTAAAGTACGCTGTGTAACCTCATTAAAAAACTTTAAATAGGTGTCTTTTGAAGGTTGCCCTAAATGAGGAAAATGATGTTTTATAGTAAAATCGACCAACGTTTTAAGCAAGCTTACATCTTGTCGGGCAGCAAAAATCTCATAATTACCAAAGCGCAAAAATGAAGGAGACACGCGACAAACCAAAGCGCCTTTTTCGTAAGCTGGATTACCGTTGTACATGACATCGCGCAACACCATATCGCCCGTTAAAGCTAACGATAAGGCTCTGGTAGTTGGCACGCCTAAATGATGCATTGCCTCGCTACATAAATATTCTCTTATAGAAGATCGCAACACAGCAAGACCATCGGCCGTACGAGAATAAGGTGTTTCTCCAGCACCTTTTAATTGTAACACCCATTGGTTGTTGTTGTGATTAACTTCAAATAAATTAATAGCACGACCATCCCCTAATTGCCCTGCCCAATTACCAAATTGATGTCCACCATAACACATAGCATAAGGCTTGGTGCCCGGATAAACCGTATTGCCAGTAAAAACATTTAGAAACGATTCACTTTTAGAATCTGCTTCTGAAAGCCCAAACTGTTCTAACATTTCGGGAGACACATGAAGCATTTCTGGATAGGCGGTTTGCTTTGGCGTAACAAAAGAAAAACAGGCATGTTCTACCTGTCTTCTTGAATTATCTGTAACAGCATCTGCTGGAAGTTCTTTATTAAATATGTCGTTTACTTGTAACTTCATTATTTTAATTTATCGGCATGTAGTTGCCTTAATTTAGATAGTTTCGGCGAAATTACAAAACTACAATACCCTGCTGTTGCATTGTTTTTATAATAGTTTTGATGATAATCTTCGGCTTCATAAAAAATCTTTAACGGACTTATTTCGGTTACAATAGGATTATCAAAATAATGCGCCATGTCTTCAACCACGCTCTCGGCTATTAGTTTCTGATTGTCGTTTAAATAAAAAATAACAGACCGGTATTGTGTACCAACATCGGCACCTTGTCGGTTTAACGTTGTTGGGTCGTGTGTGGTTAAAAATATAACCAGTATATCGGTATAAGAAATTGTATTAGCATCAAAGGTGATTTGTACCACTTCGGCATGTCCTGTTAAGCCCGAACAAATTTCTCGGTATGTTGGTTTTCCCGGCGCATTTCCTCCCGAATAGCCAGATACCACTTTTTCAACACCTTTAATTTCCTGAAAAACGGCTTCTGTACACCAAAAACAGCCACCACCAAAAACAGCGGTTTGTAAATTTTTAGTTTTCATTTATAGCCTCCTTATCTAAAACCATTGACGCTGAATTTATACAATAACGCAGCCCGCTAGGCTCGGGCCCATCGGGAAACACATGGCCTAAATGCGCATCGCAGGTATTACACATAACCTCAACACGCACCATTCCAAACGAAACGTCTTTTTCGTATTTAATAGCGTTCTCTTTTATGGGTTGTGTAAAACTTGGCCAACCCGTTCCTGAACTAAATTTTATGGTAGAATCGAACAACGGTGTTCCGCAACAAACACAGTTATATTTACCAGCATCATAAACACTACAAAGTGCTCCAGTTCCTGGCGCTTCGGTGCCTTTTCTACGTGTAATTCTGTACTGCTCTGTTGTTAAAATTTCTTTCCACTCTGCATCCGTTTTATCGACACGACTCTCTGGCTCCGGATTTCCGTTAACGGCAAAAGCCATGACATTTTTCCATGTAAGCATATTGTTTTCTTTTTTGTTTTAATTAGCAATTTTTATTTATTGTAGCTCTAAAATAGTCGATATTTAAGGCATTTCCTTATTTTTAATAAAAATTAACACTTCCCGAGCTTCTTATATTTTTTTAGTAATTTGTAATCTTGTATTTAAAATTTAAAGTATGCCCGATATTGTAAAAAAAACCGAGTCTTTTGTATTTGATTTAATTAAAGATGAACTGCCAAACTCGTTTTTATATCATAATTTCACACACACCGAACGTGTTTATAAAAGTTTAAATGAAATCATTGAAAATTCAGAAATAAATGAAGAAGATGCTAAAATACTGAGACTTTCGGCATTACTTCATGATACAGGCTACACCAAAACAACCGAAAACCATGAAGAAGCTAGTGTTGAAATTGCAAAGGAATTTTTAACCGATGAAGAAGTCGATAAAAACATTATAAAAAGTGTTGCCAATTGCATTATGGCAACGAAATTATCTAGCGAACCTAAAAATGAGCTGGAAAAAATTATGCGTGATGCAGACAGCTCTCATTTTGGGAAAAAATATTTTAAGGAAACTAGTGAGTTTTTAAGAAAAGAATTAGAAATACAAGGCATTGCAAAATATACTCCTACCGAATGGCAGGAAGAAAATATTAAAATGCTGTCGAAAACGCATCAGTTTTATACAGAATATGCTCTAAAAAACTGGCAATCTAGAAAAGAAAAAAACCTATCGAAGCTAATAAAAGCGCGACAAAAGCAAAAATTAAAACTTAAAACCGAAGATTTAAAAGCAAAATACAAGGCACAGTACAAAAATGAAAGTCCCGAGCGTGGTATTCAAACATTTTATAGAGTGGCGTTAAAAAATCATATAAAATTGAGTGATATTGCCGATACAAAAGCTAATATTTTACTCTCGGTTAATGCCATTATTATTTCGTTGGTGCTTTCTAATCTTATTTCTAAACTTGATAATCCTTCGAACGATTATTTAATAATACCTACCTTAATTTTCACCATCTCCAGTGTTATTTCTATGGTATTATCTATTATTGCCACCAGACCCAATATTACAAGAGGTGAATTTACCCAGGAAGATATAGACCAAAAGCGCGTGAATTTAACTTTTTTTGGAAACTTTCATAAAATGAAATTAGAACAGTACCAAAACGCCATAAACGAGTTACTTAAAGACAAAGAATATGTTTATAATTCGCTTACTAAAGATTTATATTTTTTAGGAAAAGTTTTAGACCGAAAATATCGAATTTTAAGAACGACTTACACCATTTTTATGGTAGGTATGATTATATCGGTAATTGCTTTTGGAGTGTCTTTTAAATTAAGTAAACACGCCCGAATAGAAGATATGCTTCCCGATGAAACATCGATGATACAACCTGTAAAAAAGCTTAATGAAACGACTTATTTCGTTAAGCTTTAATTTCGTTCATTAAATCGTTGTAGGTATAAAATTCTTTGCTATTATTGGCATCGGTGTTTTTATAAATAATACTTACTTTAATAGCCTTTAAACCTGTAACCCCTTGTAAATCTTCCAGTTCTACAACCTCAACATCGTCACTTAAGGTGTTTTTAGATTGTAAAAACTTTATATAACGCATGTATTCCTGTCCGTCTTCTTTTTGAGAAAACACAATACTAAGTTTTCCTTTTTCGGTAACACGTTCTTCGGTACCTTTAATAAAAGCTTTATCAACTCGTTTTTTAACAACTTCGTATCGGGCATTGTAAGTACCATCGACATCAAATTGTTTTTCATCCATTCTAAATCGAATAGATAATGGCTGGTTGAACACTAATATCATAGAAGTCACATCGAGAGACAAAGGGTATTTATCTTGATTATTATAGTAGGCATTTTCCATTTCGCACATTACCTGAAGCTGCCAAAGTCTTAAATTATATAAATAAATCATATTAAAACTTTCTTCTTTAGTAATAGACTCACCGATGTACATGTTGTGTTCGACACCATCGGTTTTAAAACGTTCAAAAAAGTGCGGGTACATTTGTTGGGCTTCTAATTGCTTCTTATCAAGCAGCGCTGCCATGTTTTTATTTATTAAGGCAATGGTATCGTCGTAGTTTTTACGATAATAGTATACGATATCTAAAGCTTCATCAATTTTACTAAAATAATCGTTCACAGCTTCTTCTAGTTTCGCATCCTTTTTTGCTAAAAATTGAAATAGTGGTTTGATTTCCGATTTAAAAAACGCATTAACTACTTGTTCACTATCAACCTTAAATTCTGTTTTAATATCTTTTTTAAAGGCTTGTACCTGAAATAAAATCTGATTATAAATAGGCAAATTTAAATGTTCTGGTATGCCCTGAATAATTTTCTCAACTAAGGTTAATTGAAGCACTAAATCTTTTTGAGTCGCCTGATTTCTGGCATCGGAAGAGCCTTTAACATCTATCTGTCCGAACAACGGATACACATCTTTAAAAACAAGTTTACTAAAGTTGGCATTACTACCTAAGACTTGTTTATCTAATAAAAATTTCTTGGCTGCTTTTCTAAATTTCCAGTAAACACTTGGGTGTATGGAAGTACATTCTTGCTGAATAATAGCTTCTATAAGATTTTCTTCTTCATTTATAGAACGTTCTACAGCCGATATAATAAACGGCATGACATCAACCAATTTATTAGCGCTAATGCTGTTTAGCACTTTTGGTTTTTCTGAAACGATTTCTAAAACACCCAAAAGTCCAGATGCATTTGCTATGGGTGCTAACACCACACTCTCTACCCCTTGTTTGTATAATGACTGGATTTGAGGCGGGGCATTTTCTTTATAACGATGATATAACTTACTTACATAAGACACCGAGTGATAACTCTTTTCTTTTAAAAGTTTTTTATAAGATTCGCCGCATAAGGCATCTTCGCAGTTAAGTTGGTCTAAACCGTTTAATAAATAACTTCGCATATTCGAGCCATATACGTGCTCGAAGCCGTTAGATTCTTTATCGTAAAATGAAAATCCTATTTTAAGGTTATCGATGCCTAAAAAAGACCGAAATTCATCGTGAAGGCTATTAGAAAAACCATCTTGACCAATTGCTTTTTTAGATATTAAAGTCGATTTAATATTGGAGATAGATTGGTCGTCGGTAACATCAAAAATATTAGAAATCACAAAGCCTTTAAATATATAACTATCTACTGGAAATTTAGCTTTCCATAGGTCGACATCATGAAAATTATCCAATAACATTTCATAATCTTCTTCTGTTATTTGAATTGCTTTTTCGGTTGGAGTAATTTCGCAAAAATCGGCATTATAAAGGATTTTATAATAGCGCATAATACCTTTATCATCTGGTATTTCGTAAATAAGTGGCCGTTTAAAATTTAAATCATAACCGTAACAAAATCTTAAAATAATGGTACATGCCATAATGTAAGTATCATCTAAGGGCATGTTTTTTATATTCAACACAAACCCTTCTCCTGCATTTTTAATAATGCTTTTAAAACGCTCTGATGCATTAAATATAATGTTTTGAAATGGTACCGAAGCTGTTTTAATTTCGTTATAAGTTAGTACATCATTAAAACAATCTTGAAGAATAATTTCTATTTCATTTTGATATGTTTCTAACAAAGAAAAATCTGAAATACCTTCACTAAAAAACGGAAACTTACTTTTAAGTTCTAAAATTCGAGCAGCTTTATTTGCTAAAAACGCATCGTCACTTTTAAGATATAACGCATACTTTTCAAATAGTTTATTAAAACTAATTTGAATACGCATTGGTGATTCTATGTGATTATGATTTAACATGCTGCCTTTATTTCTAATACAAAAATACTAATAAATAAGTAAGTTATTGTAAACTCGAAAATATAACATGGTTTAAATAAAAAAGCGGCTATACTTAGTACAACCGCTTTTTAAATGATATTAATTGAAATTATGTTTAGAAGCCTATTTCTTTTTGAATATATAGTAACCTATTTTAAAATTTTTTTACAAAAAAAATGGTAACCGGTTACAGGTTAAAATTTGCTTCTTTTAAATAATCGTTTTTATCTATAAAATGTTACTATGATAAATAAATATATAGTGCTACTACAGCTGCACAAACTGCTATACCAACTGGTTTCATGTATTTCCAAGGTGTAATATCAACTTGTTTAGTATACTCTTGGTCGTAATCTGTTTCTCTAGGGTAAAATTTACTAATTACGAACATGATTATAATAGTTAAAACAAAAAGAATACCCATTAAATGCAAGAAACTAATGTTTGGTTTAATAACATAAAGGGTTGTTAAATAAGTTACAACACTAAATAATATTGAAATATTAGCTGCTTTAGCAGATACGCGTTTAGAGAAAATACCAACAATAATAATGGCTAAAATTGGCACACTATGTGTTCCATTTAATTGTTGGAGATAAGTGAAAATACCACCTTCTACACCGTATAATAAAGGCGCTATAGCCATAGAAAAAATAGCAAGTACAATACCAAATATTTTACCAGCTTTAACCACTTGTTTTTCTGATGCTTCACTGTTTATGTATTCTTTGTAAAAATCTAAACCAAATAAAGTAACAGAACTATTTAAAGCACTATTAAAGGAACTTAAAATAGCCCCAAAAAGCACGGCTGCAAAGAACCCAATAAACGCTACAGGTAAAACGGCCTTTACAACCATTGGATAAGCTTCATCTGGATTTGCTAAATCACCTTTAAAAATATAGAAGGCTATAACACCTGGTAATACAACTATGAAGGGACCTAAAATTTTAATAAAAGCGGCTAACAAAAGTCCTTTTTGACCCTCCTTTAAATTTTTAGCACCTAATGCTCTTTGTATAATGGCTTGGTTGGTTCCCCAATAATAAAAGTTTACAATAATCATTCCTGTGAAAAGTGTCCAAAAAGGCACATCTGAATCTGGGCCACCAATAATATTAAACTTTTCAGGAAGCTCTGTTGTTAATCTGTTTAAACCTTTAAAAATATTGCCATCTCCAATTTTCATTAAACCAAAAATAGGAATTAAGGACCCACCTACAATTAAACCAATGGCATTAATAGAGTCGGATACAGCTACAGCTTTTAAACCTCCAAATATAGCATATATACTACCAATCAAACCAATAGCCCAAACGGTTATCCAAAGTGTTGTTACAGGACCTGTTCCTAACATTTCTGGAACATCAAACATGGTATTAATTGCTAACGCACCAGAATATAAAACGGTTGGTAACATGGATATGGCATATCCCAATAAAAACAATAAGGATACTATGGTTTTAGTACTTTTATCGTAACGTCTTTCTAAAAATTGTGGAATCGTAGCTATACCCCCTTTTAAATACTTTGGAAGCAATACAAATGCCGTAAAAACCATGGCGATTGCAGCAATAACCTCGTAAGCCATAATTGGAATACCATCTCTAAACGATACGCCATTCATACCTACAATTTGTTCTGTAGATAAATTTGTTAAAAGTAAAGAACCTGCTATTACAGGACCAGTAAGACTTCTACCTCCAAGAAAATAACCGTCAGACGAATTCTCATCTGTTTTTCTTGTAGACCACCATGCAATAACTGCAACTAGTAAAGTAAAAGCAACGAAAGATAAAATACTCATAATTTATTTAATTTAAGTTTAAAATTTAGTTTAAATTGGTTTTAGCATCTTTGTCCGAAACAGAATTATTTAAAATGTTTACAGGCGTAATGTTTATTTTTAATGCCACTTTTAATTTAGTTGCATCTTGATTTATTTATAATATTACAAGCCATTATGGAACTTCCTCGCAATAGCTTGTTTATATCTTTTATAGGTTTTAACGTTAAGTTATATAAATTCATACTTTTTTTTAAACGAACTCATCATGGTGTTCATCATTATTTCCATATCGAAATAAACACCTCCATTCATCACAACATAAGCTTGTAAGCATAATCATATTCAGCCTTTGTTAGTTTAATGGGGAAATTTAAAACATCTGCCATAACTTGCATAATAAATAATGATTTTTTTTTCAATTCTTCGTAATACAATAGCATCTTATAAAGGAACATGATTAATAATAACACGATTGGCTGTTTTTTTTACTCTTAAACCAAAAAGCTTTCATTTATAAACTAAAAAACTTTTGGCTATTTACATTCTAAATCAATTAAAGAAATACCGCCTTTTAGATTCTTATTTTCGTTTGTTGTTCTTTTTCTATTTATCCAATTTCAAGCTAGTTCATTAGAGGTGTTTTTAGGCACTATTAAAACTGCAAGACTTAATTTTAGTAAAACATTAATAATAGATTTTCCAAGTAACTAAGCTTTTAGTTCTTAACTTTTAAAGTTTAATTTCGCATAAGTTAGATTTATAGCAAATAAGTTAAACGTAAGTACAGTAGCAAATATTACAGGTTAAAGTAAAAATGACTACAATTAAGAAATAAGGCGTGGTTTTCTAATTTTATATTTGCCTACTTAATTAGATTCTATGCTATTGAACACAACACAAGTGAAATATTTAAAAACATACAGATTTAATTATGCGCTAAAAACCTTAAAAAATTAAATGGAAACTGACGGAATTTACTTTTGAAGGCTCAAAACCCTACTCTAAACCCGCATAATAATGTACGACATAATAATTTTCAATTCATAGCAATAATTAAAATTAAGGCTATTTCGAAATCTAAGCCAAAATTTATTCTAATGGTATTACTTCGTATTAATGAAGTTACTAATTTATGTATCGTTTTTTAATTTATTGAAATTCCATATGAATGATACAAAACATTTAGCATAAGTGTTATCTGTAAACTCATGAAATTTAAAACAAAAAAAACAACTGTAAAAAGTTGTTTTTTTTTGTTTTATCATAAATTAAAATTTTGCTTTAATTTATATAAATCTTCATCGAATCGATAGTAATAAGCTCCTTTTCTAGACTCAGACATGTCTTTTTCTTCTAACTTAACCAAATATTCCATCTGCGCTACTTTGCGACGAAAATTACGTTTATCGATAGGTTCATTTAATATACCCTCATACAATGATTGTAGTTGTGGTAATGTAAATTTTTGGGGTAATAAATTAAAAGCAATTGGAAAATTTCTAACCCTACGTCTTAATCTACTAATTGCACAATCTACCATATCATTATGATCGAAAACCATTTCTGGTAAATCATCAATAGGAAACCAATTAGCATCGTGTTGATTAATCTTTTCTTCGCAATACTTAGATTTTAGAACCATAGCACTGTAGGTAATGGAAACTACATGTCCAGACGGATCTCTTTTTGCGTTTCCGAAGGCCTTTACCTGTTCCATATAAATATTTTCTAAACCAGATAAATCATATAGAATTCTATTGGCGGCATTGTCTAAATCTTCATTTTTTCCAACAAAACTACCAATAAGAGACCATTTTCCTATTTCGGGCTCAAACCCCCGACGTATTAACAATAATTCTAATTTGTTATTATTAAAACCAAAAATTATACAGTCTACTGCTAATTTTATTTGTTGTAATTCCCGATATTCTTTGTGATATATTGACATATTTACAAATACTCTAAACTCAACAAATAATTAATTAAGACTACTTATTTCCTTTTTGATAATCTAATAAAAATTGAGCTAAACCACTATCAGTTAACGGGTGTTTTAATAACCCTTTAATAGCTGATAATGGGCCTGTCATAACATCTGAACCTAATTTAGCACAATCAATAATATGCATGGTATGACGCACTGATGCAGCTAAAATTTGCGTTTGAAAACCGTAGTTATCATATATCATTCTAATTTCAGAAATTAAATTTAAACCATCGGTTGAAATATCATCTAAGCGACCAATAAAAGGCGATACATAAGTTGCCCCAGCTTTAGCTGCTAATAATGCTTGCCCTGGAGAAAACACCAAGGTTACATTGGTTCTAATACCTTTATCTGAAAAATATTTACAAGCTTTAATACCATCGGCAATTAAAGGTAATTTAACTACAATTTGAGGATGTAAAGCTGCTAATGCTTCACCTTCTTTAACCATACCTTCAAAATCTGTAGAAATAACTTCTGCACTTACATCGCCTTCTACCAACTCACATATTTTAACATAGTGTGCTAAAATATTATCGGCCCCAGTAATACCTTCTTTAGCCATTAAAGAAGGGTTTGTTGTTACACCATCCAATACCCCTAAAGCTTGAGCTTCTGCAATATCATTAAGGTTTGCTGTATCAATAAAAAATTTCATATCGTTTGTTTTATACTGTTTTTAAATATTCTAATACTTGTTTACTCACTTTCTCTCCTGTAAATCCGAATTTATCATCTAAAACAGAAGCTGGTGCCGAGTAACCAAAATGATCTAATCCGAAAACTTTGCCGTTATCACCCACTAAACCTTCTAAGTTTATTGGTAAACCTGCTGTTAAACCAAATAATGGTTTGTTTTTAGGAATTACACTATTTTGATACGCTTTAGACTGTAATCTAAATACCCCTTCTGAAATTACAGAAGCAATATTCACTTTTAATCCATTTTCTGCTTCTAAAATTTCGGCGGCAGCCACTAAGGTTGCAACTTCCGATCCGTTTGCAATAAGCACAACATCTGGATTTTCAACTTCTTTTACTAAGTATCCACCTTTTTCGGCAGCCAAAGCATCGCTGTATCTAGACGCTCCTTTAGCTGGTAAATCTTTTATATTTTGTCTTGAAAGAATTAAACCGGTAGGTGTATTTTTATTTTCTAAAGCCATTTTCCAAGCGACACTTGTTTCGGCAGAATCGGCAGGACGTAACGCTAAGAAACTAGGGTTTCCTTTGTGATTTTTAAGTTTTTCAAGTAAACGAATTTGTGCTTCCTGCTCCACTGGTTGGTGTGTTGGACCATCTTCACCTACACGGAACGCATCATGTGTCCATACATACTTAACGCCTAATTCTTGAATACCACTTAAACGAATGGCTGGTTTCATATAATCTGAAAACACAAAGAATGTTGCAACCACAGGAATAATACCTCCGTGCAATGCTAAACCGTTAGCAATACAAGCCATGGTTAATTCGGCAACACCTGCCTGTAAAAATGACCCTGTGAAATCACCTTTTTTAAGAGCATACGTTTTCTTTAGGAAACCATCTGTTTTATCACTGTTAGATAAATCGGCAGAAGACACAATCATGTTTTCTACTTTACCTGCTAAATAAGCCAGAACTCCAGACGAAGCAGCTCTAGATGCTAAGTTTGGTTTATGCTCAATCGATTCAAAATCTAATTCTGGTAATTCTCCAGATAAGAAGAAATCTAATTTATCGGCTAATGCATTGTTTGCAGCTCTCCAAGATGCTATTTCAGCTTTTTTAGTTGCAGCGTTTGCTGTTTTGGTTATTAATATGTCTTTATAATAAGCTTCAACTTCTGGGTAAATATCGAAAGGAGCTTCTGGATTTGCGCCTAAATTCAATAAAGTTTTAGTATAATCTGCTCCTGTATGACCAATGGGTTGCCCGTGTAATTCGCATTCACCTTCAAATATAGCGCCATCGGCAGTTACACAACCTTTACCCATAATGGTTTTACCAATAATTAAGGTTGGTTTTTCAGTTTCATTGTTGGCTTCGGTAAGTGCTTTTCTAATTTCATCGTGATTATGACCATCAATCGTTATAACTTTCCATCCCCAAGCTTCATATTTCATAGCGGTATCTTCGGTAGTTACTTCATCTGTAGAAGTTGATAACTGAATATCATTAGAATCGAAAAACATAATAAAGTTATTCAATCCTAAGTGGCCCGCTATTCTACCAGCACCTTGTGAAATTTCTTCTTGAACACCACCATCAGAAATAAAACCATAAATTTTATGATTCATCCAATCACCAAATCGAGCTTGTAAAAATTTCGCTCCAATGGCAGCTCCTACACCCATAGTGTGACCTTGACCTAGTGGTCCCGAGGTGTTTTCAATACCTCTAGCAACATCTACTTCTGGGTGACCAGGAGTTATTGAACCCCACTGTCTAAAATTAGCAACATCATTCTTTTCATAGTTTCCTAATAAATAATATTGAGCGTACATTAAAGTAGACAAATGACCTGCATCCATAAAGAAACGATCTCTAAATGGCCATGTCATATCTGTTGGATCGAAATTAAAAAACTCTGAGTATAAAATGTGCATAAAGTCTGCACCACCCATAGGACCACCAGGGTGACCTGAATTTGCTTTTTCTACCATTGCCACAGCTAATGCTCTAATATTATCTGCCGCTTGTTGATCTAATTTTTTGTTCATTTTTAATTGTGGTTAATATTTAATTTGCCTGATTGTTAATCTTTTTAAATAAATTTATAATTACTTTCTTAAAGTGAGATAGAAACTTATATTTGCAAATATAAAATAAAATACAAAAAAAGTGTATAAAAAACACTTATTAATTTTTTTATTATTTGCTCCCAAAACTTCACTTATATCTCAAGAATCGAGATGGTTAATTATATCAATATATTCTTATTTTTTTATCAAATTTATTTTTTCAAAAAGTAATTTTCTTCAATTATAATTTAAAAATTTGTTCGGTAAGCATGCTTTTATACCATGCTCGACCATTAGAATTTTTGCATATAATTGCTAGTAAGAATGTTAAATTCTTGAATTATAATTTTTAAGTAAATAATTCAGACTCATTTTCGGATTATAGAAATTCAGTCAACTTAATAAACACAACTAATTGATGCCTCGTATTATCATTCCTAAGATTATAAATAAAGAATTTTAATACTTTATATTATTGTGTTTTAGATTATGACAAATTAATTCAATAACAATAGTCAATACACTAGAGTTCTCTAAATTAATTACTGAATCTTTCGTATAAAAGTGTCTAAAATGTTACTGGAAATAAACTTGGAAACTGTATTTAGACCCTATAGGGAGCTAAATAAATTAGACCTAATCATACTGTTAAAACTACAAATTCATAATTTTCATATTTTTCAAAAACTACATATTTATAAAAATAAATAAGGTAGCAACACTTTTACTTTTCTATAAAACTTTAACTTGACTTTTATACACTTTTATAAAAGTTACAAAAGTCCATGATGTTAATTTAACATGCTTACTAAAACTCTATAATTGTTTTAATAGCAGTAATTACAGCATTTAAATATGCTATGTTGTTTAGTTTTTGATATCTTAATTATAAAAATTACTTCTACAAAATTTTAATATTTTAATTAAAATATTAAAACATTAGAAAGCAAACATCAGTTAATTAATTTTCTATATATTTTAGGTTTTCATCTAATGGTGTCATTTTTGGCATTAATAAATGTACTAACCCAAGAATAATTAAATAACAAGAACCCGCAACTAGAAAAGCCCAGAAAAACCCTGTATTTCCGGCAGAATCCAATGCTTTACCTAAAAGAAATGATGATATAATTCCAGCAACAGCACCAGACATACCTCCAATACCTGTAACTGAAGCAACTGCCTTTTTAGGGAATACATCTGAAGCTAAGGTAAAAATATTAGCAGACCAAGCTTGATGTCCTGCTGCTCCGAGACCTATTAAGAAAACCGCTAACCATTTATTTTGTGTTATTGCAACAATTGCAACAGGCAGTATTATCAAGGCACAAATTAATAAAGTGATTTTTCTAGCTTTATTTATTGACCATCCTTTTCTTATAAATAGTCCAGAAAGATAACCTCCAAAAATACTACCTCCATCGGCCATAGCATAAATAACAAAAAATGGAACCCCAATACTTTTAACGTCTACATTAAAGGTTACAGATAAATATTTAGCACCCCAAAAAAGATAGAACCACCATACAGCATCTGTCATTTTAGCAATAGCAAAAGCCCAAGTTTCTCGTTTAAAGAATACCATTGTCCATGGTAATTTGTCTTCATTTTCTACGACTGAATCGCTTTGAATGTAAAGTAATTCTTGTTTAGATAAACTAGGATGAACTTCTGGTTTTTTATAAAAACGAAACCAAAGAAAAACCCAAATTGCACTTAGAGCTCCTGTAATTAAAAAAGGGATTTGCCAGTTTTTACCATCCTCATTAACTATCCAACCAATTACAAATGGCGCTGCTATAGCACCAATGCTAGTTGCAGCATTGTAAAGTCCCGTCGCATATGCTCTATCCTTTTTTGGAAACCATTCTGCTACCGTTTTTTGAGCTGCTGGAAAATTTCCTGATTCTCCTATTCCTAGACCAAACCGAGCGATAGAAAAACCTAAAATACTAAATCCTGGTTGAACGAAAGCGTGAAGTACACCAAAAAAACTCCATGTTCCAATGGCTAATGTATATCCTTTTTTAGTACCCAAACGATCTATAATACCCCCCATTGCAAGCATACCTATAGCATATGCTATTTGAAACCATATTATTATACCTGCATAATCACTATTTGTCCATCCAAATAATTTTTGAAGTGTAGGATAAAGTACTCCTATAATACTCCTATCAAAGTAGTTTATAGTAGTAGCGAACATTAATAGTCCTAAAATTCTAAAGCGATAGTTTCCTATCTTCTGTGTTTTATTCATGTTTAATTAGTTTGTTAAATAGGTACTAAATATACCTATTATATCATGATTTATTTAGTTGTTGTTTTATTTAAACTTTAAAATAATCTTTAGCATTGTTATAGCTTATATCTGAGACCATTTTACCAATCCATTCCATATCGTTTGGTAATTCGCCTCTTTTAATTTCATCTCCTAAAAGATTACAAAGAATACGTCTAAAATACTCATGTCTTGGGAATGACAAAAAGCTTCTAGAATCGGTTAACATCCCTATAAAACAACTAATTAACCCCATATTAGATAAGGCATTCATTTGTTTTATCATACCGTCTTTTTGATCTAAAAACCACCAGCCAGAACCAAACTGTACTTTACCTTTCACACTACCATCGTTAAAATTACCAATCATGGTAGCCATAACCTCATTATCGGCAGGGTTTAAGTTGTATATAATAGTTCTTGTTAATTTATCTTTAGAATCTAAAGTGTTTAAGAATGCTGATAATTTTTGAGCTTGTGGATAATCTCCTATAGAATCCCAACCAGTATCGGGCCCTAAAATTCGATGCATACGTGCATTATTATTTCTTAAAGCTCCTAGGTGAAATTGTTGCACCCAGCCATACTCATGATATGTTTCTGCTAAGAAAATTAAAATAGCACTTTGAAATTTTAAAGCCTCCTCTGAAGTAATCGCTTGGTTTTCGCGTTTCTTTTTAAAGATAGCTTTAATTTCACTTTCAGTGAATGTCTCAAAATAAATCTGATCTAATCCGTGATCACAAACACTACATCCGTTTTTATCGAAAAAGTCTATTCGTTTCTTAAGGGCATCACATAAATCGTCGTAAGTATTAATTTCAGTGTTTGCTGACTTTCCAAGGGAATCAATATAACTATTATAACCATCATTAGATATTAAAATAGCTTTGTCTGGTCTAAATGAGGTACCAACTTTAATATCTAAATTATCTTTTCTAATTTGTTGGTGATATTGTAAGGTATCGGTTGGATCTTCGGTAGTACAAACATATTCGGCATTAACTTTACGAAGTAAATTTTGTGTACTATATTCTTTAGAGTTTACTTTTGCAGACACCTCATCATAGATTTTCTCTGCAGATGTTTCGTTTAATAAATCGTACACATCAAAATAACGAGCTAACTCTAAATGCGTCCAATGATACAAAGGGTTACGCATGGTATAAGGAACGGTTTTTGCCCAGTTTAAAAATTTATCTTTATCGGAGGCGTTACCTGTAACAAATCGCTCATTAATTCCTAAGGTGCGCATGGCACGCCATTTATAATGGTCTCCGTTTATCCAAACTTGAGTTATATTATCAAAAATTTTATCCTCTGCAATTAACTGAGGTGATAAATGGTTATGATAATCTATTATAGGTTGGTTTTTAGAGTAATTATGATATAATTCCTCTGCATATTTGTTTTCCAGTAAAAAATTGTCGTGAATAAATTTTGTACTCATTTTATTTTTATAAAATATTAATCTTCATTTGAAGGTTTTCCAATAGTCGCTAAGATACCTCCATCAACATAAACAACTTGACCATTAACAAAATCGCTTGCTTTTGAAGCTAAAAAAACGGCTGCTCCAGCCAAATCTTCTGGATTTCCCCATCGAGCTGCTGGTGTACGGCTAACTATAAAATCATTAAAAGGATGACCATCAACACGAATGGGCGCTGTTTGACTAGTCGCAAAGTAACCCGGACCAATACCGTTAACTTGTATATTAAATTTAGCCCATTCTGTTGCTAAATTTTGAGTTAGCATTTTCAAACCACCTTTTGCGGCTGCATATGCAGAAACACTATTTCTACCTAACTCACTCATCATAGAACAAATATTTATTATTTTTCCTTCTCTACGCTCAATCATTTGCTTTGCAATCAATTGGGACATAATAAAAGGTCCAACTAAATCGACATCAATTACACGCCTAAAATCTTCAACAGGCATCGTTATGGCAAGCTCCCTTTTTATGATACCCGCATTATTTACTAAAATATGTATGTCGCCTATTTCTTTGGCTATGATATCTAAATGCTCTTTGGCTGCTATTTCGTTGGTTACATCAAATAAGTAACCACTTACTTTATATCCTTTTTCTTTGTAATAATTTAAGGCATCTTCCATTTTTGAAGGTGTAGTGCCTGTTATTATAAGTTCTGCACCTGCATTGGCTAAACCTTCGGCCATAGCCATTCCCAAGCCATGTGTTCCTCCTGTTACTAAAGCGCGTTTACCTGTTAAGTTGAATAAATTCATATTGTTGCTTTTGTATGCTAAAATACTTGTTTCTTTTTAAATCTAAAGAATTAAAATATTAAATTAAAAACAATCATAATGCCATCAATTATTACTTCGTACAAAATGTGTTTTAAGTAAAAGTCTTTATAATAAATTTTCTTTAAATTAGATTATGGCAAGGTATTTAAACATAAATAAAATCCTGTCCTGTAGTATCATGTTAGAAAATTGAAACGCATTAAAAACACATTAAAATAAAGAAAAAGATTACTCTATCAAATATCATAAAATTTGCATATACATAAATTGTATAAAAAATCACAAATCAAATCACATAGCTAAAACCATAATCTAGGCATTGAATTAATCAACATTTGAATTAACCAAAAATCAAAATTTAAAAGAATAATTATAAAAATTTTATTATGAGGATCAAGACAACATAAAATGTAAAAAAAAAATCATCTGAAGACGTTAATTAAAACAAAAAAAAGACACTCTTGAAAAATCTTTATTAATTTTATTTAATTTTAAGAAATAAGATTCCATTATTACGAAATGTTATTAAAAAAATTGTGATATTCTAGCTTAAAATAATGATTAATAGTAATAATTAATTAAACCATACATTTATTTTTAAAGCCTAATTTCTTCGAGTAACTGCTGAAATGATTTATTGTTAAGAACAGATTCAGTTAAAAAGCCAGAAAAATCTTCTATATTATTATTAAAAAACCCAATTTTTACACAATACTTTTGTAAAATATTATTAGATTCTTTATTGTTATCAAAATTAAGCAAAACGGTTTCAAATAGGGTGTACAAAAACTCAAGTTTAAACTCAAAAGAAAATGATGAGTCATTGTAAAGGAAAATATATTTTTATTCAATTACAGGTTCTATACCTAAAACAATGGCAAATTTCTCAAAAACATCTAGTTCCAATTGAGATGGGTCTTGGTTATCGAATAATAAGTAATAAAAATGATGGTAAAATAGGGTAGTGTTTTTTGTTTTTATCATAAATCAAAATTAAAAACAACTTTTATCATTCGTTTAGATTGATAAAAATTAAGAAATTTGATTTTACTTAGAGAAAGTAGGTAAAATTTTTTATAAAGCTAAGACAAAAATAGGACAAAAATAAATTTTTATTATATTTTTGTCTTATAATCGAAAACAATACTCCTAACCATTCTAATTGCAATTATTTATTGTAATTTTACTGGATAATTTAGAAAATTACCTTCAAAAGTACATGTATAATAAGTTTTTGTTAACATAACTGTTAGCGTAAAAAACTAGTTGACTTTTCTAAAAAAAAAAAATGAATATACTTATTTTCACAAAATAACTTTTAATGAGAAATAATAATTCTAATATTCCTAAATACATTGCTGTTAATTCTACAAAGGAAATTAAGGTAATTGAGATTAATAAAATTATTTATTTAGAGTCCTCTGGAAATTACACTATTATAAATTTAGAAGCAGGTAATTCTATAACAGCGTGTAAAAACATAGGGCATTACGAAAAACTTTTTAATGAATTGGATTTTTTAAGAATACACAACCGTTTTCTTATAAATATAGCATATTTAAAAAGCATATTTAAAGATGCTGGGGGGCAGTATTGTGTTTTAAATGAAAAATTGATTGTACCTATTTCAAACAGGAGATTTACTTACATTAAAAATTATCTACACTACTAGCTGTTATTTTAGCTACATCATATTAAACATATTAATACTTTATTTAATTAATAAAAACGAAACATTTATAATAAAACACATGTGTATAATAGCAAACAAAGTTTATATATAGCCTATTTGCCACTATTAAGTTTTTCAGGTAAATCAATCTTAAAACACAAAAAAATACATTAATATTAAAATTATACCGATTATTTAAATATTACATCGAATATTGTATTAAATAACTCGTTTTTTAATTTTTGGTTTTTTTTAACATAAACCATTTATTTTTGTAAAGCTAATAACTAACAATATATTGCCTAAGTTTCATTTACGCAATTTAACCTCTTCCCATAAATCTTTTTTGTGATTGTTATTTGAAACAAATAACAATAAATGTATTAAAGTGCTACCCCAAAAATGATTGCATATGAATAATAGTGTATTTAGCGTTCCAAAGTATATTGCAGTTAATTCGCAAAAAAAAATAAAAGTACTCGAAGTAAACAAGATTATTTACCTAAAATCTTCTGGCAGGTATACCATACTGCATCTAGAAAAAGAGGAATCTATTATCGTTTGTAAGAATCTTGGTCACTACGAAAAACTTTTTCAAGATTTAGACTTTCTAAGAATTCATAACAGTTTTATAGTTAACGTTGCATACTTATCAAGCATAATTAAAGACACAGGCAGACAGTATTGTGTTTTAAAAGAAAACCTTATTGTACCTATTTCTAACAGGAAACTTTTTGATGTTAAAAGCTTTCTTAATTATTAGTGAATTGTAATTCCTTGTAAAAACCAAATAAAAGTTTAACGAATGAAAACAGTAAAACAAGAATTAGAATTTAATTTTAAAAAATTAAATTTAATTTTTTTAGAAACTGCGGTTTTAAAAATATATGCTATTGGATATTCTGGTTCAGACATACAAAGATTTTTAGATATAGACGAAGCTACTTATAAGATTATTATAAACAATCTGAAAATTAAATACAAAACCAATGACTTATATGAAATGATATATTTGTCTTTAAAACAAGGATCTTTACAGCGATATGATTTAGTTAAAGAAGAGGTAAAAAAAACGGCTTTAAAGTATTCCGGAATTTTAATTGAAGGTTTAAATTCAGGTGATAATGATATAAAAAGTCAAATTTTTAATGACTATTTGAATGAAATATATCAGTTATTTTCAGAAAATACAACTCAAGACAATCTAAGTTCGCTATGCATAGAAGATACTGTTTTTTTTAAATACAAAATAATTATCTTTTTGAAGCAGCGAAAGACAAATACAAGTGAATTTAATCATTCTCTAAAAATTATAGAAGAGGAACTTATCACAAAATTAGGAGTTAATAACACTTTTAATGCTTTACGTCGCGTATTCGAATTAAACCTTATTGAGAAGCCTTTAATTCTTAAAAACTATAAATCACTCAACAAAAACCTTCAAGAAATCGCATCTCAAAAGATAATATCTAATTTTTTCTCAGATAACTCTTCCGACAAGAAAAAACAATTAATTATATATTTTGACCTTATAAATTACTATAACAAGTTAGAAGACTCATTTTTATTTTGTTCATATTAATATGTTATTAATCAATTTGAAACATAATATTTAGCATATTTTTCAATATTAATGCTGATTGCACTTAAATATTATTTATACTATTTCTAATGTATTTTTTTATTCTAAAACAAAACTTGTATTAAAACACAATATCGCTTAAGGTATATTGGGAATAAAAAAAAGTATCATTTTTAGATTGAATACTTATAGCAACAATAGTTCTCGAACTGTTTTCGTTCAGGCTTTCAACCTTAATAGAAATTTGTAATCAATTTTAGCAAACTGAATTATTGATGTTTGATGATGTGCCGTAGGACAAACTATTAAAGGTATGAGTAAATTTAAAATTGCATCTATCAACTGTTAATGTGTAAAAAACTGTGACCATTTGCATCATTTACTAAAAATATGTAAATTATTTCGAATGTATTTTGTATTCCTGGTATAATAATTAATACTACACTTACTGGATTACTTAAAACAAAAATCCCATTATTGATAATAGAAGCCGTTAAATTCACACCAATGACTATAATATTTTCTTTAGAAACAAAGCATCAAGAACTTAATATATTTTTATAGGTAATCATTTATATTACTAAATATTAATTGGCATAAAATTGATATCGAAATTTGGTTACTTTTAGTGTTTTGTAAGTCGAACCATCTCCCCCCCCCAAAATATAAAACATCAGTTTTTTTAGCATCAATATTTGTAGAATTTGTGTTAAAAACAAATATCCCACCTGGTACATTAGAATTGAAATAAGTTTTACGGCTAAAATCAGTTATTATCCAACTTGAATTAGGTTTCAATTCTTATAAAAAAATATTAAAAATACTAGCTCATTTTTATCATAGATTTTTGAATAATAAAAATGCAATAAGACAAAATAAATAATTAAAATCCAATTAAACCAAATATTCAGCGATTATTACAATTAAGTAACATCTAATAAAAATATAATTTTTTAATCTATAAACCTTTCTAATTTTGTTAAATACCTATAGGTAAGTTTTACTAGGATATGATTAGGGCAAGGCAAAATGCATAAGTGTTTTGCCTTTTTTTTCAACAAGACTTAATATTTATTATGTTAAAAATTGTATCATTAGTTATTATAATAATAGTTGGAATCTTTGCTTACGACTGTATTATGGGCAACAAATTAGAGTAACAACCTTCATAATTTTACAACATAGGATTAATGAAAGCCTTAGTAATTGTTAATTAAATTAAATAAACTAAATTCTTTGGTTTTCACATTCATATTAATACTAAACTTTAAACTTTAAGAGATTAAATTCTAATTTCAACATATTTACATTTTTTGAAAGCAGCTATAATTTAAACTATTAGGTATATATTTATAGTTGAAAGTTTTCCTATTTCAAGTAAAAATTACTTAGATAATTTTAAGTCCAATCAAAAACAAGGGTATAGTTGATAAAAAGAGATAAATAAATATGTCAACTTATTACAATTGTTAATCTTCCCAAAAGCTTAAAACGATAAATTATATTTCTGAAGAATACTGTTAAAAAAGATATTTTAAAAACAAAAAAGCCTCTCAAAATAATGAGAAACTTTTCCTTTACAGTGCGGGCGGGGAGACTCGAACTCCCACACCTCGCGGCACTAGATCCTAAGTCTAGCGTGTCTACCAATTCCACCACGCCCGCTAAAGATGTGCAAATATAAACAAGATTTTTAAATTGCAAACCCTCAACCCTTAAAAAAACATTCTTTTTTTTATACTTTTGAAAGAATATTAAAAAAATACGATGAGTAACATAAAAGAATACATAAACAATAATAAAGAACGCTTTATTCAGGAACTTTTAGAATTACTTAAAATTCCATCAATTAGCGCCGATTCGGCATACAAAAACGATGTTTTAAACACAGCACAAGCCGTTAAAACAAGTCTGGAACAAGCCGGTTGCGACACAGTTGAAATATGCGAAACACAGGGCTACCCCATTGTTTATGGTGAAAAAACCATAGATAAAAAACTACCCACTGTTTTAGTTTACGGCCATTACGATGTACAACCACCAGACCCAATAAACCTTTGGGATTCGCCTCCTTTTGAACCGGTTATAAAAACAACCGACAAACATCCTGAAGGGGCTATTTTTGCTCGTGGTGCCTGCGACGATAAAGGACAAATGTATATGCACGTTAAAGCTTTCGAGTACATGATTAATACCAACCAATTACCATGTAACGTTAAATTCATGATAGAAGGCGAAGAAGAAGTTGGCAGTTCCAACCTTGCTATTTTCGTTAAAAATAATCAGGAAAAACTTAAAAATGATGTTATCCTGATTTCCGATACCGGAATGATAGCTAACGATGTTCCATCAATTACTACCGGTTTGCGTGGCCTAAGTTATGTAGAATTAGAAGTAACAGGTCCTAATCGCGATTTACATTCAGGTTTATATGGTGGTGCGGTTGCCAACCCTATTAATATTCTGGCAAAAATGATTGCTTCACTTCACGACGAAAACAATCATATAACCATTCCTGGATTTTATGATGAAGTTGAAGAGCTATCACCAGAAGAACGCGCCGAAATGGCCAAAGCACCTTTTAATTTAGAAGCTTACAAAAAAGCACTAAACATAAACGCCGTTTATGGCGAAACCGGATACACAACCAACGAACGAAATTCCATTCGCCCAACTCTCGATGTCAATGGTATTTGGGGTGGTTATACCGGTGAAGGTGCCAAAACAGTTATTGCAAGTAAAGCATACGCTAAAATTTCGATGCGCTTAGTGCCAAATCAGGATTGGAAAAATATTACCGAACTTTTTACTAAACATTTTACTAACATAGCACCCCAAGGCGTAACTGTTAAAGTAACACCTCACCATGGTGGACAAGGTTATGTAACGCCCATAGATAACATTGGGTATCAAGCAGCAAGTAAAGCCTACCAAGATACCTTTGGCAAAACCCCAATACCACAACGTGGCGGCGGCAGCATACCTATTGTATCCCTTTTCGAACAAGAACTAAAAAGCAAAACCATTTTAATGGGCTTTGGTTTAGACAGCGACGCCATACATTCACCAAACGAACATTTCGGCATATTTAATTACTTAAAAGGCATCGAAACCATTCCGTTATTTTATAAATATTTTACCGAGCTTTCTAAATAAATTTTGGTGTTACTAAAACCATGAAATGAAAAACCAATACACCAAAAATTTAATATTTCTTTTAATTGCCACTCTTTTTGGTAGCACATCTGGACCCTTAGGTAAGTTTATAGATTTAGATCCTCCACTCATAATATGGTGCCGTTGCATAATAGGTGGGTTATTCTTATATATTTTTTGCTATGTTAAAAAAGTAAATTTGAAAATTTCATCTAAGAAAGACTTTCTAACAATAACAATAAGCGCTTTATTTTTTGGCGCCCATTGGATAACCTATTTCTATGCACTAAAGCTCTCTAACGTAGCTATTGGCATGCTGTCGTTATTTACCTACCCTATGTTAACGGCTTTAATTGAACCGCTATTTATTAAGGTTAAATTCGACCCGATGTATATTTTTTTAAGTATTATGGTTTTAATAGGACTTTATATTTTAGCACCAGAATTTAGTTTAGAAAGTTCTTCCTTTAGTGCCATTATATTTGGTGTTATATCGGCTTTACTCTATGCGTTGCGAAATATCATTTCCAAAAAATTAATAAGTCGATATTCTGGAATGAGTATTATGATGCATCAACTTATTATTTTAAGTCTCGTATTATTACCTGCTCCTTTTTTATTTGATGTTTCAAATATTTCAACAGAATTCCCTTACATCATAGCGCTTGCATTACTAACAACCGCCATTGGGCATACCATGATTGTAAGTAGTTTTAAACATTTCTCGGTAAGTACTGCAAGTATTATAAGTAGCACTCAGCCAATTTTTGGAATTCTAATTGCCATTGTTTTCCTTAATGAAATACCTAACCTAAATACCTTTATTGGCGGATCTTTAATTTTGGCTACGGTAGTAATTGAGAGCTACAGGTCTAGACAAAAAACTAATTAGCTTTTTTGGGATTTTATGTAACAAATAACACGCTTTAACGTTCTAAGAGTCAATCATCAATCAAAATCAATTATTATGTTAAAGCAATTCTTCATAATTTGCTCGGGTGCAGACACCGATATTTTAGAACAATGTTCAAAAGGTGAACAAAATAAATATACTGGGGTTGGCGCCACCGTTTTTTTTACTGCCCTCATGGCGTTTATAGCTGCCAGCTATGCACTCTTTACCGTTTTCGATAATCTCTATACTTCTATTTTTTTCGGAGTTATATGGGGTTTACTCATTTTTAATTTAGACCGATATATTGTTTCAACCATTAAAAAAACCGGGAGTTTTTTAGATGAATTTTTACAAGCCTCGCCACGAATTATTCTTGCGGTAATTATTGCCATAGTTATTTCGAAGCCTTTAGAACTAAAAATTTTCGAAAAGGAAATAAACCAAGTGCTTCTTGAGCAAAAAAATGAATTAACACTCGCTAATAAAAATGACATTGCAGAACAATTTAATCCTAATATCGAGGCACTAGAAAACAATATAAAAGCCTTAGAAAATCAAATCGCAACAAAAGAGACAGAAGTGAATGCGCTTTATGATATTTATATAAATGAAGCCGAAGGAACTGCCGGCACCAAGCGAATTGGCAAAGGACCTGTTTACAGTGAAAAAAGAGAAAAACACGACGCCGCCCTAGCCGAATTGCAACAATTAAAAACCGATAACAAATCTAAAATAAGCTCCCTAGAATCTGATATCGCTAAACTTAAAGCTACCTACAACACACAAATTGACAAAACACAACCCATTATTGATAGTTTCGATGGCTTAATGGCGCGTATAAATGCATTAGAAAAACTACCATGGCTACCTTCATTTTTTATTTTCTTATTGTTTTTAGCTATTGAAACATCGCCTATTATCGCTAAATTATTAGCACCTAAAAGTGCCTACGATTTTAAGTTAGAAGACCAAGAAACCGCTGTTAAAACAAACGTACTTCAAAATAAAAACCAAAGAGAGGCTTTATTAAAAACCGATTTTGCTATAAATGACCGAATTTACAAAGACCTTGAAAACGAAGACGAGCTGTATAATTATAAACGAAAAAAAGCAAAAACACTCATGCAGCTTCAGGCAGATGCCTTTCTAGAAAAACAAAGCAAAGTACTTTAGGCTTTCGTAGCAACTGTGTAAATAAGTTTTTATTTTTAAGAGCATTCTTTGTACTTTCATAGACTTAAAACTTAAAATCGCTTTTTAATGAAAAAAATACTTGTGTTTCTTTGTTTTCTGTTTGCCATTAATAATTTTGCCCAAACCAATAACGAAAAAGATATTAAAGAAATTAAATCGTTATTAAAGTCGCAACGACTGGCTTGGTCTAAAAACAATATTGATGAGTTTATGGAAGGCTACTGGAAAAACGATTCGCTAAAATTTTATGGTAGCAACGGCATTACTTATGGTTGGGAAAACACATTAAATCGTTATAAGAAAGCGTATCCAACAAAAGACCACACAGGAAAATTAAACTTTAAACTAAATGCCATTTCTAAAATAAATGATGACGCTTATTACGTTATGGGCGAATTTCATTTAAAAAGAGACATTGGCAATGCTACAGGTATTTTTATGATAATTCTAAAACGTATTGATGGCGAATGGAAAATTATTGCCGACACTATCCCGTAAAGTGTGTAAGTTAAAAATCGAGGGTTTAACTTTTTTAAAGTTGAACCCTTTTTTCAAATATAGTTAAAAACTGGTTTAAAATAATGCCCCAGTTCCTAATAGGCATCGACCATTTTTTGGTAGCCTCTCTAAGGGCTAAAAAAGTGGACTTCATAACAGCTTCATCTGTTGGGAATGAGAGCTTGTTTTTAGTGTATTTTCTGATTTTTCCATTAAGGTTTTCAATAAGGTTCGTAGTGTAAATGATTTTTCTAATTTCTAAAGGAAATTCATAGAAAGCGGTAAGTTCTTCCCAGTTATCTCTCCAGCTTTTAATAGCGTAAGAGTACTTGTGTTCCCATTTCTGAGCAAAGTCTTCTAGGGCGGCTTTTGCTGCACTTTTGGTGGGTGCATCGTAGATGCTTTTCATGTCCTTTGTAAATTCTTTCTTGTCTTTCCAAACAACATACCGACAAGCATTACGAATCTGGTGTACCACGCAGATTTGGGTTTTAGATTCAGGAAAAACGTTTTTAATGGTGTCGGTAAAACCGTTAAGATTATCTGTGGCCGTGATAAGCAAATCCTGAACGCCTCTGGCTTTCATATCGGTTAGTACACTCATCCAAAAGGCTGCCGATTCATTCTTCCCCAACCAAAGCCCTAAGACTTCCTTTTTACCATCTCTACGCAGTCCTACGGCGATGTACATGGTTTTGTTAATGACTTTGGAGTTCTCCCGAACCTTAAATACGATGCCATCCATCCAAGTAATTAAATATACGGGCTCCAGAGGTCTGTTTTGCCAAGCAACAATATCATTGGTAACTTTATCTGTGATACGTGATATGGTAGATGTGGATACATCAAAATCGTAAACTTCTCGGATTTGCTCTTCAATATCAGAATTACTCATACCCTTGGCATAAAGGCTGATAATGACGTTTTCTATGCCATCAACCATGTTAGTGCGTTTAGGAACCAGCATAGGGTTAAAAGAAGCGTCCCGGTCTCTGGGAACTTTAATATTAGTCTCTCCTAAAGCTGTTTTTATCTTTTTAGACCCATAGCCGTTACGGGTATTGCTATTATCGGATTGCTGATGCTTCTCATAGTCTAAATGAGCATCAAGTTCCCCTTCTAGCATCTTTTCAATACCTCGCTTTTGAATGGATTTTAGAAAGGAGGTCAGTTCGTCTCCTGTTTTAAACTGTTTTAAAAAATCGTCGTTTAGAAAATCTTCTTTCTTCATAAGTGTGTAAATTTTAAAATTAAACAAAAAAATATCGAGGGTTGCAACCCTCGATATTTTTAACTTTACACACTTTGTGAGATACTACCTTATTGCCGATACTTCTGCTTAACAAACCTTATAAATTAAAAAAGGCTTATCGAAATTGATAAGCCTTTTGTGTTTAGTTATGTTTTCTTTACGTATTTAGTAATTATTACTATTTGTTGTCCGTCTACTTTACCTTCAATGTATTCTGCATTTTCGTGATCTAAACGAATATTTCTAACAGGCGTTCCTTGTTTAGCAACCATACTGGAGCCTTTCACTTTTAAATCTTTTACCAATACAACCGAATCGCCATTTTCAAGAATAACACCATTTACATCTCGGTGAATAATTTTCTCGCTATCATCTTTGTCTTCGCCGGTTGCACGCGCTAAAGCCAAGGCCTCATCATCTAAATACATCATGTCCAGCAAATCTTTTGGCCAGCCTTCGCTTCGTAAACGTTGTAACATTCTCCATGCCATTATTTGAACGGCAACAAACTCACTCCACATGCTATCGTTTAAACATCTCCAGTGGTTTGCATCCATTTCTACTTTGCCTTCAATTTGGTCTAAGCAGGTTTTACAAACCAAAATATCATTATCAACATTCTCATTTAACGATGGTGGAATGGTGTATTGGGATAAATCGTTGGTAGCTGTACATAATTCGCAAGTTGAATTGCTTCTTTCTTTCAATGTTTGAATAACACTCATTATTGTTTATTTAAAGGTGCAATAATACACTAAAAATTTATACTAGAGGTTTAGCTTCCTAATTCCTGAAAATAAAAAAAGCGCTTTTTTCAAGCGCTTTTTTAAAATATAATAAAGCTATTTGGTAAGTTCTTTTACTTGTTTATACACAAAATCGCCGTGTACACCAGTAAAATATTTATTAAAAATTTCTCCTTTTTCTTTTCTAACGGCTTCATCAGGCCATGCTTTTTTCATTAATTCGGGATAACTATCAAACATTTTATCTAAGTCTGCCAAAGAATCTACAAAGAAAGATTCCATCATTTCAGTGCCATCACTACCCCAAGCATGTCTGTGTGAGTAATAACCAATAATTAAAGGATTGTTTTTTACTAAAACATTAAAACGCTCGGTCATAATATCTTTAAACTCACCTGCTTTCGGATTATCTGGATAGGCAAAATGTGTTTTTCGAACATAACAAATTAAATCTTTTGTGTTCGATTTTGGAACATGCTTTACTAAAGGCAACACCGAATACAATTCATCTGAATGCTGGCGTGAGTAATAAGCTTGTTGCTTTTTCATAAATGCATCCCTTTCGGCTTTATCGGGCCAAGCTTCTTTTTCGAGTTCGGCATCGCGGTTGGCTGCCTTTTCAATGTCTTCCCAAGAACCATAAACTCTTACGTGAATAAGCTCTGTATTATCGGGTGTCATTTGGTGTAAAAAAAATGAGGAAGCAATTAAATACTCATTTTTATTAGTTACTTTTTCTAGATATTCTTTTTCTAAAGATTTCCATGCATCCATTTCGAAATCTTCGTTATTCATATTCCAGTGCATGGTTGTTGCCGAGATAAATTTAGCAACTGGTTCTGCTTCTTGTGCTGAAATAATAGTGGTACTGAATAGCAATAACATGCATAGTATTGCTGCAAAAAATTGGTTGGTGGTTTTCATAATTAAAAAATTAAGGTTAGTATAATAGGTGTTAAAATTTAAAATCTATTATTCTAATACTGAAACCTTTGGGGAAATTCCAACTAGAAAACGCTACTTTATAACTATAGGGAAGAAAATTGTTTATCTAATATACGAAAAGTATTTAATTAATTGAAAATTAATTAATTAAATTAAAAAATCACAACAGCTCGTTTCTTAGTTTTTTAGGCATTGCTTTTACAACCATATCATAGCTATGGTCTATTAATTCTAAAACAAACTTAGTTTGTAATTCGCCTTTATAAATTAAAACAGAATTCCAGTTAGCTTTATTCATGTGCCATCCTGGTTGAATCGATTCGTATTCGGCTCGCAACTCTAAAGCATATTCTGGGTCGCATTTTAAATTAACCCACCCCTCGCCTGCTTCCCATTTTTCAAGTGGAAACAAAGCAAACATTTTACCCAATACTTTAAATACTAAAGTATCGGCATCAAAAGGAAAGGTTTCTGTAACCGCCGGCTTTTTTAAGCAATATTGTCTGAGTTGTTCTATGTCCATTTTATTTCTGTTTCAATAAAACTTACTTAATAACTATTCTTCAATAATTTTATACAAAATGGGTTTACTGGGTGAAGCATCATTTTCGAAGGGCGCTATTTGAATATTTAAAAAATAGGTGCCATCATCAATATTATTGGGAACAAATATTAGTTCGGTTATGGTGGCATCCATTCTTATAGCTCCCGAAGTATTCCAAAATGCATGATGAGATAATAATTCACCATCGTCTTTTTCTTTATCGACACTCGGTAAATCAATTAGTAAATGTTTAATGCCTTTTTCTTTTAATAAATGGGTGGCATCTTCTGCTAAATAAGGCGGATTGGTGTTAGAATACTGCCTGGTTAATTTCTGTCTGGTATTAGGCAGGGTTCTAATTACTATGGCATCCCGTTTTTTATTGCCTAATGCAAACTGTATTTGTCGTTTTGTAATTACAAAATCATCATCAATTTTTTCTGGCGGTATGGTAACTAATTCAGCTAAAAAGAAAAATTGTTTTAAATACTGATTTACAGAATGCACCTTATTGGTAATATGCCCGACACATTCGGTGTGTGTGCCATGCGCATGCGGATTAAAATATATATCATTAAAATTTATACACGCACCTGCCTCGACACTACCTACCCAATCATCGTCGAAAGTAACGGGCTCAATTTTTGGAGACCCAACATACCATACGTTCACATTATCTTTAGAACCTTTTAATGGAATTGAAATATCGATAGCCTGAGTTAAATCTATTTGATATTTTCTGGAGTTATATTGTATTGTTGCAATCACTTTAAATTAATTTTAAAAAGGTCTGAAGCAATGCCATCACTTAAAAATTTACCTTTTTTGGTTACGTGTAATTTATTGTCCTTAATATACAATAAATCGTTATTTAAATGATTGCTTGCCTGCTCTAATGCATATTTTTTATATAAAACACCAAATTCAGTTTCAATTTTATCTAAAGAAACGCCCCAAATAGTTCGTAAACCTGTCATAATATATTCGTTATATCTATCGGTAACAGATAAGGTTTCGGTTTCTATGGGTAATACATTGTCGTTTAAAGCATTTATGTATTTTGAATTATTTCTAACATTCCAACCCCGAATACGTCCGTTGTAAGAATGCGCCGAAGGACCAATTCCTATGTAAGGTTTCCCTAACCAATAAGCGGTGTTGTTTTTACTAAAATAATTGGGTTTACCAAAATTAGAAAGTTCGTAATGCATAAAACCTGAAGCTTCTAAAGTTTTAACAAGCAATTGAAATTGTTGTTCGGCAAGAGCATCATCTACATTTTCTATAACTCCTTTTTTTATAAAGCGCTCTAATGCGGTGTTGGGCTCGACTGTTAAAGCATAACTGGATATATGCGGAATATTAAATGCTAAAGCCGTTTGAATATTTTGAAACCATTTTTCGTTGGAAGCACCCGGAATACCATAAATTAAATCTACCGAAATGTTTTCGAAATACTCTGAAGCATCCTTTAAACATTGTTTAGCTTCGTTGGCATTGTGTGCACGATTCATGAGTTTTAAATCTTCTTCAAAAAACGATTGAATCCCAATACTTAAGCGATTAATACCAATAGATTTATATTTTTCAAAAATGGTTCGCGATTCCCCTTGGGCTGCTACCAAATCATCTGGATTGGCTTCCAGAGTAATTTCAGGAGTTTCAATAACTTTGTAGTTTTTGTAAACAGCACCAATAAGGAGTTGCAAGGCTTCAATTGACAGTAACGACGGCGTACCACCACCAAAATAAATAGTTTCAACGGAAATGTCTTTAAATTCAGGTGCTCTTAATTCAATTTCCCGAACCAAGGCCTGAACCATTTGGTTTTTCTTTTTTAATGACGTTGAAAAATGAAAATCGCAGTAATAACATGCTTGTTTGCAAAACGGAATATGAATGTAAATACCTGCCATTACTTTTTAATCCGATCTTCGTTTTGTTTTATAAAGGCACTCCAACCAGTATAACTTTTGCCAATTTCTACTCTGCCATCGTTGTAAAAATGACAAACAGCCGCTGCTAAACCATCGGTAGCATCGAGATTTTTAGGAATTGTTTTTAACCCCAATAAACTTTGAAGCATTTTCGCCACTTGCTCTTTGGTAGCATTACCATTTCCGGTAATGGCCATTTTAATTTTTTTTGGAGAATATTCTGTAATAGGAATCTCCCGACTTAAACCAGCTGCCATGGCAACACCCTGGGCGCGACCTAACTTAAGCATACTTTGCACATTTTTCCCAAAAAATGGCGCTTCAATGGCTATTTCGTCGGGATGATGTGTGTCTATTAACTCAATGGTTCGTTCAAAAATTAATTTCAGTTTTAAATAATGGTCGTCGTACTTTTTTAAGTCAAGTTCGTTTAACTGTAAAAAAGTCATGGTTTTTCCAACCACTTTTATGAGTCCGAAACCCATAATAGTTGTACCAGGATCTATTCCTAAAATAATTTTTTCTTTAGCCATGTTATTTAAAATCGGTACTAAAACACCAATATCGCTTATTTATGATTTATTTTGCGACATATTTATGATGCAGACGATTCCACACAAAACTAAACAATTCTTTTTTGTACTTATTAAAATAAGTATTGTTATCGTCGCTTTTTATTTTATTTACAACAAACTAATAAATAACAAGGAATTAAACTTTTCAGATTTAATTAACCTTTTAATAAAAAACGATGTTTTTTCATTAAAAAACAGCCTAATTATTCTTTTACTGACTTCTTTTAACTGGATTTTGGAAATTTTAAAGTGGCAAAATTTAGTAAAACCATGGCATGCTTTAGGGTTTAAAGATGCCATGAAACAAAGCTTAAGTGCTTTAACGATTTCCATTATAACGCCCAACCGCATTGGAGAATATGGGGCTAAAGTTTTGTACTACAACAAAGAGAGCAGAAAACGCATCCTTCTTTTAAACTTTCTAGGTAACATGTCTCAAATGCTTATCACCACGGTTTTTGGCAGCATAGGACTTGTTATGTTTTCTATACATTATGCTATTAAAATTAACTTTTATAAGCCTGCTTTATTTTTAATTATTGGTTTATTACTAATTGTTTTAACAAGGCTATTTTTAAAAAAAAACAAATTAAAACTGAAGGGTTTTTCAATTGAAAAATTGAAACAATTCCTTTTAAATTACCCCAAAAAAAACTTCTTACTTGTTATATGGTTTTCTCTAGTACGTTATACATTATTTACATTTCAATTTTATTTTCTACTTCATATTTTAGATGTAAAATTGTCTTATTTCACGGCAATTATTCCTATATCGAGTATGTATTTAATTGCATCCATAATCCCTACCATTAATATTTTCGATTTGGTTATAAAAGGGAGTGTTGGAGTGTATTTATTTAAGTTTCTGGGCGTAAATCCTGTATTTATACTAGTTGTAACAACCACTATGTGGCTTTTAAATTTTGCGCTTCCTAGTGTTATTGGAAGCTATTTTGTACTTAATTTTAATTCAGAAAAAAACAAAATTGATATATGATTTTACTTAGCATCACCATTAGTTTAATCTACCTTGTTTTAATAGGAAGTTTTGTTTTTGGATTTGAAAAAATTAAAACATTCAAATTAAAGGCATTAGAAGCCGAGACATCCTTTTCTGTTATCATTCCATTTAGAAATGAAGCTGAAAATTTACCCAAACTCATAGCTTCTATTAATTTACTGGATTACCCAAAAGACCTTTTTGAAATTATTTTTGTTAATGATGCTTCTGAAGATGATTCGGTTGAAATTATAGAAAACAACATCGACTCTTCAATAGATTATGCTATTTTAAATAACAACTACAAATCGAATGCTCCAAAAAAAGATGCCATAAGCAAAGCATTAAATCATTCGAAAAACCAATGGATAATAACCACCGATGCCGACTGTTTGTTTTCGCAAAAATGGCTGCATAGTTTCAATGCGTATATTCAAAAAAATAAGGTTCTATGTTTAGCTGCGCCTGTTACTTATACTATTAAAAACAACTTTTTAAATACCTTTCAATTATTAGATATTTTAAGTTTGCAAGGAGCGACTATAGGAGGTTTTGGTATTAAAAAACCTTTTTTATGCAATGGCGCCAATTTCGCTTACCAAAAAACTATTTTTAATGAAGTTCATGGTTTTGAAGGCAACACAAATACCGCCAGTGGCGATGATGTTTTTCTATTAGAAAAAATTGCTAAACAATACCCAGACCAAGTTCATTATTTAAAATGTAACGATGCCGTTGTTTTAACCCAATCGCAGGCAAGTTGGCATCATTTAATTCAGCAACGTATTCGTTGGGCGAGCAAAACCAGTGCATATAAAAACATGTTTGGAAAACTCACCGGACTTATTGTTTTGCTTATGAATACGCTTATAGTATGTTTAATTATATTGGTGCTTTTAGGGCTTTTTAAAACAAAAACAACTGTTTATATTTTCATGATTAAGTTTAGTATCGATTTACTTTTAATATATAAAACCTGCGCATTTTTTAATCAAAATAGTGTTTTGAAATTTTATGTTTTCGGATTTCTATTATATCCGTTTTTTAGTAGCTATGTAGCTATACAATCTATTTTTTCGGGATATACCTGGAAAGGACGCGCGTTTAAAAGTTAATCTACTTTTATTACAATAGGTAATTTAAATTCGGTGGTTACTTGTTGGCCGCGTTTAATGGCCGGGTAAATTTTGGGCAAAGAGTCTAAACCAGATCGAATAAGGGTTTCGAGATTTGGAATTTCTTCGGAAGTAACACTATCAATTTTAGCACTTTTAAGTTTTAAAATACCTAATTCCGATATTTGAAATTCTAAATTAATCGTATCGTTTATATCTTGTGTTACTATAATAGAATCTTTTTTTAAGGCCTCTAGAATGTAACTTGTTAATACGCTCGAAAAACAGTCTTTTTTTTCGATATTCCCATTTGTAGAGTCACAAACAGAAAAAGAAGGATAATCATCTACTTCATTCCAGTTAAAAGTTTGCAATTCTTCTTTTAAAATAGCTTCAGTAGATGTTTTTTTTACGTTGAAATAATTACATGAAGTAAAAATTAAAACTAATATTAAAACGTAAAATTGCTTCATAGATTAAAACTAAGGTGGAAAAGTACGATTTTTTTGGTTTTTAAGATATTAAAAAGCTGAAAAACCGAAGTTTGCGCTTCGGTTTTAAACATTATATTAAAAATAATAAATTTATTTATTCACTAACTTGAAAAAAATACTGCTTTTACATTTGTCTATTTAAATTCAAAAATAATTCACATGCTGTTCTCTTATATCTTTTAAGCTTGTTTCATTTGTTGGTTAAGAATAATTAATTTTTTAGTTATAAACTTAACATAAAAGAAGAAGCCCTGTGGGTCTCTCACCTCCACAGGGCATGTAAATTGCTATTATCAACAAAAAAAATTGAGGGATTAATTAATCTTGAAGTGTTGATAGGACAAAGTTAATAATTTGTTTTGAATTATAAGTGCGGGAAAACCGTAACTGAAGAGAAGATATACTCAAAACCCCTATAAAAACTAATACTACGAGCAAAAATAAAAAAGCTAATTTTATTAAACTTTAACAGTTTTTTAAATAATTGTAAGCTAAACCTTAAACAAAACCTTTTTTTCTAGCTTCATTTAACAAAGTCTCATCTTCACCATCTTGAACATCAAATATTTCTCTTAATTGTTTTTTTCTTTTTTCAATAGCACTTAACGAAATATCTAAATGAGAAACCAAATTTTTTGTCTTGATACCTTGAGATAATAAATGTAAAATTTTTCTATTTTTTTCATCTATAACCACATCGCTGTTAGACATTTTTCTCATAATACTATTTACGGTTCCACTGTAAAAAGGAGGATTATTTAGCACCGCTTGAAATGCACTTGCTAATTCGCTAGATGTTAGATCACTTTTAATTAAAAACCCTTCCGGACCAATAGTTTTTATAATATTATGAATACGGAAAGACTCATTAAACATAGTTAAAATTATAATTTTAGCCTCTGGGAGAACTTTACGAACATAAACGGCAATATCTTCACCAGAAGTCATTAAACCGTCTGTTGAAGGCGGCAAACTTATATCAACAAATAGAACATTATAATTAAAATTATTTTCTAAGGCCTTATCTATAAGTTTTATAGCTTGATCACAATTGTTGGCTATATCGATAAGAAGTTCTTGGTTTTGTTTTTTTGTAAATAATAATGTGTTTTGATACCCCTCAATAATCATTGGGTGATCGTCTATCATTAATATTCTCAATTTTTCAATCATAATACTGTATTAGGTTAGTTTTATTGGGGCTTCAATTTCTACGGTTGTTCCTTCATTAATTGTCGATGATATTTTAATTTCTCCTTTTATCTCTTTCATTCTAGATTTCATATTTTTCAATCCTATACCAGATTTTATTTTATTTACATCAAATCCAGAGCCATTATCATGTATGGTTAAGCAAATTACATTTTTATTTAATTTAAAACTAATATTTACATGTGTTGCTTTGGCATGTTTATAAATATTATGCAGAGTTTCTTGTATAATTCTATAAATATGAATTTTGGTTTTGTTGGAAATATCATCCCAATTTATAACATCTTCATATTCTAATTTATAATTTAACTTGTAGGCTATTGTTTGACTTTCGACAAGGGTTCTAATAATATCGATAAAACCAGAACCTGAAACAAAATCGGTATTTAATTCATGAGAAACTTTTCTAATATCCTGCTCGATAGTTTTTAGTCCATCGATATATTCACTTCTTGTCTTAATTGCCTCAGGGCTTGTATTCATGTTTAGACTATCTAAACTTAATCGCGTTCCAAATAAACGTCCTAAAACACCATCGTGTAATTCTTGTGAAATTCGTTTTTTCTCATTGGTACGCGCTTCTTCAATCTTTTCGTTTTGAGAAAGCATGAGGTTATAAATTTCTTCATTTGTTTTTTGTTGTTGCTGAATAAATTGCAACTCTTTATTCCTGTTACGTTGTGTTATAACTAAATAAAGTAAAAAAGAAGAAACAATTAACACCACAGATATTATTAATAACCATAAGCGTTCTTTAGCTATTTGTACATTTTCTTCTTCTAATTGGTTGGTTTCAAAACGAATTCGAGCAAACTTGTTTCGAATATTGCGTTCATTTTTTTGTAAGCTATCATTTAACTTTACATAAGCTCTTAAATGATTTGCGGCGGCTTCGCCTTGTTCTATTTTAGATAGTAAAAGAAGGGATTTTAACAAATCGTCGTTATGATATTTTTCTGAAATTTCTTTGGCGGCATAGGCATACAATTTTGCAGAATCCTTATTACCTATATCATTATAATACTCGGCTAAATGTTGGTTTATTATAATTGAATTGTATCCTTTATTTTCAACACTATTACTTACGTTGAGAGCCTCTAAATAAAGATCTGGCAGTTGCTCGCTGTTACCCGATAAATACATAGTATGAGCGTAGTTATCTAATACCAGCGCATACATATTGGGATGATCTGTTTTTAAGTTTGAATCGGCCAGTAATTGTTTGTAATGTGAAAGTGCCAACTGGTAATTACCAGAATTTTTATAGGCAAGCGCTAAATTGTTTGTAGAAACATCGATACTTAGTTTATTATTACCATCTAATGTTTTCTTTAATTCTAAGGCTTTCTTATGGTATTTTATAGATTCCTCATACTGCTCAAGTTGATCGAAAATATTACCTAAATTATTGAATAAATAAGCCTTTTTTTTAACAACGGCATCGGTTTTTTTTAACCCCTCTAAAAACTTAATACCTTCGGTTGATGTAATTTCACTACCTGTATAATCTTTTTCATTTTTTTGAATTATAGCAATGTAGAGCAAAAGCGTTGCTGTATTAAAATCATCATTTAATGATCTATATATTTTTTCTGAATTATGATAATAAAAATAGGCGCTATCGGTTAATTGAATATTATAAAAATAGTCGCCTAATTTCTGATTAATCTCTGCTATCGAGACGGAATCTTTTAACTTCTCAGAAAATCTTAAATTATCTTTACTGGTTTTTAAAAATAAGTTGTTTAAACCTCGTTCTAAATGCATCTCAGACACAACTATATTACTTTTTACAATGAGCGTGTCTAACTTTAAATTTTGTGCTAAATACTTTGCTTTATTAGCATAAGCAAACCGTTTATTATAATCAAATTCTGTTTTATTTTTAGCTCGCTTTATATAAACTTCAAAGCTATCTAATTTAGCTTTCACATTATCTTGAGACCAAGATAAATGAAACCCTAGTAACAATGCTGTTATAATTAAAACTCTTAGATTCAATGGTTATATATTAGTATAACTCAAATGTATCTATAATTTTTTACATTTATAAATGAAAAAAGCCCTTATTCTATTAAAAATAAGGGCTTAGTATTTATAAAGCTTAAATAAAATTATCTTTCATCAATTTGACCTCCTGTAAAAGGAGCGCTTACTTCTCTCGTATTTAATAAATCGTCTTCATTTAAATCTTGTTTAGTACAAGATGCTAATGATGCAAAAATTACAGCTAAGATTAAGGTGATTTTTAGGGTTTTCATGATTATTGATTTTTAGGTTATACTATTTTTTCTAATTGTTTAAACAAAAATGTTACAGAGACTTTAAAAAATTAAAATCTCGGTTGAGGGAAAAAATGGATAATTAACTTAAAAATCTAATACACAAAAGTATACAGACTTGCAATAAAATATTTTTGAGGGAATGCAACCTAAAGGTTACTAAATGGATTAATGTTGCTTTTATGGACTTAGGGAATGATATTTTGCGCCCTTAAAGCTTTGCTAATTTATAATAAAGAAAACAATAAACAAAAAAAATAACGATAAAATGCGTTATTTTACCGATGAACAGTTTAAATGCGAATGATTTTATAAAAAACAGAAGAAATTAAAGCGTAGATTTACTTTTAATAACACTCGTTTTAACAATAATTGTTTTAACATCTTCTTGAGTTGTTTTATTTTGTAACCTATTTATTAGCATTTGTGCAGCGCTAGCTCCTATTTCTTTTGCATGTTGCCTTATTGTTGTAAGCTTGGGAATGGTATGATAACTATCTGATTTACTTGCATATCCTATAACAGAAATATCTTTTGGAACTTTTCTACCAAGCTTTATGGCTGTATTAAGGGCAATAATACCTGAAGAACTATCGGCTGAAATAACACCATCAATTTGAGGATTTTTCTTTAAAAAGGATAAAATCTTTTTTTGACTATCGTCTTTCTTTTTTATTGACAATACATATGGCTCATAATTTCCATTCTCAATTAATGCTTTATTATATCCACGTGCTCGTAATTTACCAACACTTAAACTATCTATTGTACTAATAAATGCAATGTGTTTTCGTTTTTCGGCAATCAAACCTAACGTTGCATTATACGTAGCGTCAAAATCATCCACAATAACCTTATCGCACAACACATCATGAGCTACCCTATCAAACATAACAATGGGTAAGCCTTGAGAAATAGTACGCTTAAAATGTTCAATTTCATTTTTTATCTGGGTTTCTTGTGCCACCGATAAAATAAAACCATCTACACTGCCATTTGCTAAAAGTTGCAAACCATCTTTTTCTTTTTCTAAAGATTCATTTGAAATACAAGTAATAATGTTATAGCCATATTTGGTAGCCTCTCTTTCAATACCAAATAAAACCTTAGCTAAAAAATGGTTCAAAATGTCAGGTATTATTACACCTATAGTCTTTGTTTTATTTTGCTTTAAACTTAAAGCTACTTTATTTGGCTTATAATTATATAATTCAGCTAACTCTTTTACGCGCTTAACAGTTTCTTCTCCAATTTCAACGCTATTATTTAATGCTTTTGAAACTGTAGAAATTGAAACATTTAACTCTTTTGCCAACTGTTTTAATGTAACCATATATTCTTTTTGTTAATGAAAGTCTTGCAATTTACAAAAATCCCAATTGCAAAATGTTTAGTAAATAATAAGTTTTAATAAATATAAATAAGAATTAAACAAAAGTTATTAGATTAATTATGAGTTAACATTTAATTTATTGAATAATATTATTTTTGTGGCTTAATTGTTTAATATGGATTTTTCTAAAGTAAAACTAGTTGTTTCCGACATGGATGGCACATTGCTAAATCCTGAAAGTGAAGTAAGTACCCGTTTTTTCTATCAGTTTAATGAATTACAAAAACAAAATATTCATTTTGTAGCAGCAAGTGGCCGCCAATACCAAAGCATTTTAGATAAATTAAATCCTATAAAAGATTACATTTCAATCATTGCCGAAAATGGAGGCATCCTGAAACTTAATAATATTGAACAAGTATTATTGCGTTTACCACACCATATGGTTTCGGCTTCCATTAAACTATTGCGCGAAATTGATGGCGCATATATTGTTTTATGTGGAAGAAATTCAGCCTACATAGAAACAACCGACACAGAATTTATTTCAAAATTTAGTAAATACTACAAAGAATATAGCATTGTTGAAGATTTAACAAAAGTTGAAAATGATGATTTCTTAAAAATTGCAGTTTACCATCATACCTCTTCTGAAATGCATATTTTACCAAAAGCTTCGATTTTAAAAAAAGATTTACAAGTTATAGTATCTAGCCAAAATTGGTTAGACATCTCACATGCCGAGGCCAATAAAGGGTATGCATTAAAAATTCTGCAAAAACAAATGGGTATAACAAAAGACGAAACCATGGTTTTTGGAGATTATAATAATGATTTACAAATGTTAGAATTAGGTTATTTTAGTTATGCTATGGGAAATGCCCATCCAGATGTTAAAAAAATAGCGCAGTTTTCAACTAAAAGCAATTCCGAAGAAGGTGTTGAAACCATTATTGACAAACTCATAAAAAAATAATTTTATTAACGTTTATTTAAACAAAAAGCCTCAAACATGTATTTGAGGCTTTTTGTTTTGTAATTCAATTATAAGTTTATTCTTTAACTACAGATTTAGTAACCTGTCCTAAATCACTTTTTATCACAAAAAGATACATCGCACTGTCCCAATGAGACATATCTATAACTTCTTGTTTCTCTTCAGATTTAAGCTTAACGGTTTCTATAAGCCTACCAGTAACATCGTAAATAGAAACCTCTTGCAAATTGATTCTTGATGGATTACTTAAATAAACTAAATTACTTGATGGGTTTGGATACAACTGAATCGTTTTTATATCTCGATTCAAATCTTCTAAACCTAATGGCGCACTAACCGTTAATTCAAAATCACAGCTACCAATATTTCCACTAGCATCTTCTGCTGTTAAAGTAATTGTATACACACCAATACCAAGTTGTGTTCCTACAGTCGGAGATTGACTGTAAACAGCTATCGTTCCCGAACAAGTATCGGTTGCAGAACCTGCTCCTGTACCAAAATAATCAGGTAGTGTATAAAAACCACTTACATCAGCTACTACAGTTTGGTTTGCAGGGCAGCTTACTGTTGGTAATTGATTATCTTCTACAGTAACTGTTTGGGTTGTGCTTGCTGTATTACCTGCATTGTCGGTTACTGTCCATGTAACTGTATTAGCACCTAAAGCTAAACTCGATGGGCTTGCTACAACACTCGCTACGCCACAATTATCATTCACCGTTGGTGGTGTTAACTGTGCACTTGCATAAGTACATGTGCCAGCATCAGAACTTACCGTTATATTACTTGCCGCAGCGATGGTTGGATCTTCGTTATCTTCTACGGTAACTGTTTGGGTTGTGCTTGCTGTATTGCCTGCATTATCGGTTACTGTCCATGTAACTGTATTAGCACCTAAAGCTAAACTCGATGGGCTTGCTACAACACTCGCTACGCCACAATTATCATTCACTGTTGGTGGTGTTAACTGTGAACTTGCATACGTACATGTGCCAGCATCTGAGCTTACCGTTATATTACTTGCCGAAGCGATGGTTGGGTCTTCGTTATCTTCTACAGTAACTGTTTGGGTTGTGCTTGCTGTATTACCTGCATTATCGGTTACTGTCCATGTAACTGTATTTGGTCCTAAAACTATAGTTGATGGACTCGCTACCACACTTGCCACGCCACAATTATCATTCACCGTTGGTGGTGTTAACTGTGCACTTGCATAAGTACATGTGCCAGCATCTGAGCTTACCGTTATATTACTTGCCGCAGCGATGGTTGGGTCTTCATTATCTTCTACAGTAACTGTTTGGGTTGTGCTTGCTGTATTCCCTGCATTATCGGTTACTGTCCATGTAACTGTATTTGGTCCTAAAACTAAAGTTGATGGACTCGCTACCACACTTGCTACGCCACAATTATCATTCACTGTTGGTGGTGTTAACTGTGAGCTTGCATAAGTACATGTTCCAGCATCTGAGCTTACGGTTATATTACTTGCCGAAGCAATGGTTGGATCTTCATTATCTTCTACAGTAACTGTTTGAATAATGCTTTTTTGATTTCCTGAATCATCTATTGCTGTCCATGTTACGGTATTAATACCTACAGATAAAACTCCAGGATTTCGAAGTATCCCTGCGACACCACAATTATCAGTCACTGATGGCGGTGTTAACTGAGAACTTGCATAGGTACAAACTCCAGCATCGGCACTTACTGTAATTGCACTAACAGAGGTGAATGTTGGCGCTTCGTTATCTTGAACAGTGACGCCTTGTATTGTCGTTTTTATATTTCCAGCATTGTCTGTTACTGTCCATGTAACCGTATTTGAACCTAACACTAAAGTTGATGGACTCGCCACAACACTTGCCACACCACAATTATCACTGGTTGCTGGTGGTGGTAATTGACTCGTATTATAAGTACAAACACCGGCATCGGCAGATACTGTAACGGCACTAACCGTTGCGATGGTTGGCGCTTGGTTATCTTCTACTGTAACTGTTTGAATGGAGTTTGCTATGTTTCCTGCGTTATCTGTAACTGTCCATGTTACTGTATTGGGTCCTAAAACTAAAGTTGATGGACTCGCTACCACACTTGCCACGCCACAATTATCACTGGTTGCTGGTGGTGGTAATTGAGAACTATCGTAAGTACAAACTCCAAGATCTGAGCTTACTGTTATTGGACCTAATGTCGCAATGGTTGGCGCTTCGTTTTCTACTACAATAACCGTTTGAGTTGTTGAGCTAAAATTAAGTTCAAAATCAAAAGCATACCATGTTAACGTATTAACTCCAACATTTAGAGTCGTTTTATCTGAAATTACAAACAAAACACCACAATTATCATCGGCTGCAGGTGGTGGTAATTGACTCGTATCATAGGTACATAAGCCCGCATCTACATTTACAGTAACAGAACCAACTGAAGCGATGGTTGGATTTTCTGTATCTTCTACTGTAACTATTTGTGTTGCGGTTGCTGTATTACCTGAATCATCGGTTACGGTCCAAGTCACTGTATTATTTCCTATAGCTAAACTCGATGGACTTACCACAACACTCGCCACACCACAATTATCGTTGGTTGTTGGTGGTGTTAACTGTGAACTTGCATACGTACAAACACCTGGGTCGGAACTTACAGTAACAGGACCTGCAATAACTATCGTTGGACGTTCATTATCTACAACTGTAACTGTTTGAAGTGAGTTTGCTACATTTCCTGCATTGTCTGTAACTGTCCAAGTCACTAAATTATCTCCTAAAACCAAACTCGATGGACTCGCCACTACACTTGCTACACCACAATTATCATTCGTTGTTGGCGGTGTTAACTGTGAACTTGCATACGTACAAACGCCGGGGTCGGAATTCACTGTTATTGGCCCTAAATTGGATATGGTTGGTAGCTCATTCTCTACTACAATTACTGTTTGAATTGATCTGTTTTGATTTCCAGAATCATCAACAACTATCCAGGTAACGGTATTCGAACCTGCATTTAATGTCGATGGAATTCCTACCACTGATGCAACTCCACAATTATCATCGGTTGATGGTGGTGGTAATTGACTGGTTGAGTACGTACAAACACCGGCATCGGCTGGTACAGTAACTGCGCCCACAGTGGCTATCGTTGGTAATTCAGTGTCTACTACAGTAACTGTTTCGGTTGTCGTTGCTGTATTACCAGAATTATCGGTTACAGTCCAAGTCACGGTATGAGCTCCTAAAGCTAAACTTGACGGACTCACTACAACACTCGCTACTCCACAATTATCATCGGTTGACGGTGGTGGTAATTGACTGGTTGAATATGTACAAACACCAGCATCGGCAGGTACAGTAACTGCTCCCACAGTGGCTATCGTTGGTAGTTGATTATCTTCTACAGTAACTGTTTGGGTTGTAGTGGCTGTATTACCAGAATTATCGGTAACAGTCCATGTTACTGTATTCGTTCCTATAGCTAAACTTGACGGGCTTGCTACAACACTCGCTACACCACAATTATCATTCACTGTTGGTGGGGTTAATTGTGAACTTGCATAAGTACATGTACCAGTATCTGAACTTACGGTTATATTACTAGCCGTTGCGATGGTTGGTAATTCAGTATCTTCTACAGTAACTGTTTGGGTTGTCGTTGCTGTATTTCCTGAATTATCGGTTACAGTCCAAGTTACGGTATTCGTTCCTATAGCCAAACTTGATGGACTTGCTACAACACTCGCTACTCCACAATTATCATCGGTTGTTGGTGGGGTTAATTGTGAACTTGCATAAGTACATGTACCAGTATCTGAACTTACGGTTATATTACTAGCCGTTGCGATGGTTGGTAATTCAGTATCGGTTATGGTAACATCAAAACTACAGCTATTTGTGTTTCCTGCTGCATCACTTACAGTATAAGTTACTGTTGTAACACCCAGATTAAAAGTCTCTCCACTGGCATCATTTATTCCTGTGGTCGCACTGTTTTTTACAGTAGCGCCTGTTAAGGTCCACGTTTGGGTGGTTACTGCACAATTATCACTGGCTGTTGGAGCTATATTATTAACTACTGCAGAACAGTTTCCGGCATCGCTTGGTTGTGTTAGGTCTGATACACATGTTATGGTTGGACTAATAGTCTCTGGTCCTGTAACAAATGTAAATACAGCCCCAGAATTTAATGTAACACCTTGAAACAACAGTACTCCAGATGTTAAACTGTTTGGAGTAATTACAGTTACGGTACCCGTTGTAAAATTGCCATCACCATCTTGATCGATAACTAACCTAAAATCTTCTTTTAGGGTGCCTCCTACTGTTAGTCCTTTAATATCGAAACTCAAGTCTACTGTTCCAACGTCATTTGTATGGTTTACTTTCCATTCTCTTCGAATTCTTGAAAAACAGCTTAAAGACGTAGGTAAGTCTGTTGATTGTTCCACTAATGCTCCATTGTCATGACCAATCATTAAAAAGTCGCCATCTTCTAAAGATGACGGATTGCTTATTACAATATTTCCTTTTCCAGTTTGGCCAGTGCCATCTCCAGAACCTGTATTGATACTGTTAGACTGCGATTGATTTAAGCCACTAACATCGTCTTTTCCAATACCAAAAACATCGTTCCAATAGGTTGTATTATTCCAAATTACTGTTCCACTTGAACTCATATAACTAGTAACTGACTGATCAAGACTTATACCATATTTAATAGCCAAATACGATTGAACTTTCCTCTTATCTATTGCAGATAAAGAACTTGGGTAAACAATTAATTCTACTAACTCGCCATTTAACTTAGTCATAAGAGATCCTCCACCAATAACAGGTATTAAACTAACAGATGAAAAGTCAGTTCCACTGTCCTGAGTAACACTTGCGGCTAAGCCATCAATTTTTGCATCAGCAAGGGTGGGTGACACATCGATGGTTACTATTGAAAATTCTAGTCCTACATTTGGGTTTTCAAATGTTTGATCATTTCCATTACTATCTCCAGTTGATATAATTCCTAATGTGCTTGAAAAGAATCCTCCCTCACCCGTTGAGTTCCCTAAGATAGTTCCTTGGTTGACTAGGTCTGCATGTCTAAAAATGCCAAATGCCTCTACGCCAATAATTTCGGTGTTACCAATCAATCCAATCTCAGGTAGTCCACTACCTGGAGCATTTGCAAAATATACAGAAGGATTAAAATTGATGTTATTATCTACAACTTCAGGGCTTCCATTCACATTAAAGGTGTTAATACCTACTTGATCAGTCCATCCGGTTAAGTTGCTACCAGAACTTGTAAGTCCAGCATCTGTTTTTAACCAGAGACTGGCGCCTGCAACACCTGGCCCGGCAGTTTTGGTAACCAAGGCAAATACGGTACCATCGGTTAATGAAATACCTGTAAATGTCAATATATTAGAACTGAAGCTAGCCGGAATAACCGCAGTGGCTCCTGATGAAAAATCGCCATCGGCGTCTAATAATAATTGAAAATTATTTAAGGGTACTCCACTTAAATTCAAACCAGTTAGATCAATTTTCAAATCAACTGTTCCAACATCTCCAGTATGCTTCACTTTCCATTCTCTGGTTAGTCTGGTTCTACCTGCATAGTCAGCTGGTAAATCTGTTACTTGTTCAGTCAAGGCACCATTGTCGTGTCCAATAAGTAAAAAGTCTCCATCTTCTAAAGATGACGGATTGCTTATTACAATATTTCCTTTTCCAGATTGACCAGTTCCATCTCCAGAACCTGAGTTTATACTGTTCGATTGTGTTTGATTTAGTCCAGAAGCATCTTCTCTTCCTATGCCAAAAACATCATTCCAATAGGAAGTATTATCCCATATTACTGTTCCATTGGAGCTTACATAACTGGAAATTGATTGGTCGAGGGTTATTCCATATTTAACTGCTAAATAAGATTGAACTTTCTGCTTTTCTAAGGCAGATAATGATTTTGAGTACACAACTAATTCAGCCAAATCTCCATTTAAACCACCAACATTAGCGCCTCCACCAATGGCTGGCGTTAAATTAACAGAAGCAAAATCAACACCTTTTTCTTGTGTAACACTTGCTGCTAAACCATTAACTGTTGCTTGTGCAAGAGTTGGTGATAAATCTATATTACTTATTGAAAAAACAGTCGAAAGATTAGCATTGGCAAATGTTTGGTCATTTCCATTGGTATCACGATTTTTCATCACGTTAAGTAGACCAGCAAAAAATCCACCATCTCCTGTTGTATTTCCTACGATAGTTCCTTGATTAACAATATCCTTATACTTAAAAACTCCAAATGCTTCTACGCCGCTAATTTCGGTATCACCAATTAATCCATTAACAGGTACTCCAGGACTTGTTGGATTTGTAAAATTAACTATAGGATTAAAATTCACGGAATTGTTAACGACTGTAGGAGTTCCATTTAATGAAAAAGTGTTTGTACCCGTTTGATCTGTCCACCCAGTTAAATTGCTTCCTGAGGCAGTAATTCCATCATCTGTTTTTAACCAGAGACTGGCACCTGCTACACCTGGTCCGGCAGTTTTGGTAACCAAGGCAAATACGGTACCATCGATTAATGAAATACTTGTAAATGTCAATATATTAGAACTGAAGCTAGCTGGAATAACCGCAGTGGCTCCTGATGAAAAATCGCCATCGGCGTCTAATAATAATTGGAAATTATTCAAAGGCACTCCACTTAAATTCAAACCAGTTAAATCAATTTTCAAATCAACAGTTCCAACATCTCCAGTATGCTTCACTTTCCATTCTCTTGCTAATCGGGCAGCTCCTATATAATTAGTTGGCAAGTCTGTCGCTTGTTCGGTTAACGCTCCATTATCATGACCTATCATCAAAAAATCACCATTATTTAAAGAGGATGGGTTGCTTATTATAATATTACCTTTTCCGCTTTGTCCTGTTCCGTCCCCACTTCCGGTATTGATGCTGTTGGATTGCGTTTGGTTCAAGCTAGAGGCATCGTCTTTACCAATACCAAATACATCATTCCAATAGGTCAAATCAGTCCAAATTAGCGCCTCAGACGAAGATAGATAAGCTGATGCTGAAGGATCCAAGGAAATGCCATATTTAATGGCTAGATAAGATTGTATTTTGGATCTTTCCCTAGACGTATGGGCTGCAGGATACATAATGATCTCAGCAATTTTGCCATTAAAATAATCGGGTTGTGCATTATCTTGTGAGCGGCCAACATAGGGTACATCTGAATAGTTTACAAAGTTACCTGAACCTACTAGGGATACAGTATTAAACTGTTGCCCATCAATATATGATTTTTGATTGGTTGCAGGTTGGCCGGCAACAATTTCAACATGACCTATCCTTGCTTTGTCTGTTCCTAAGGTTCCAACAGATCTAAAATAATTAGACCCATCATTATTTCCCGTACTCATGTTATTGCTTTTCATAACATAGCCTCGGTTGGCAGAGCCTGAAGAAGCACTCAGTACTGTTAAGTCACCTGTATTTTCTCGTTTAATTACTGCATAAACATTCTGAAAAGTAATAGCTGCGTTTCCTGTTAGGTAATCACCAGCACCATCAAAATCAATGGCATTATTGAAGTTTATTTTAGAAACACCCGTTTGAGGATTTCCAGAGACAGTAAAGGTATTTATGCCTGTTTGGTCTACCCAACCTGCCAGATTACTACCGCTATTGGTTACACCTTGGTTACCTTTTAGCCAAAGGTTTGAGCTCAAAAACAACGGAACATCAGTTACAAAAGTGATATAGTTTGCATCGGGTAAGGTTACACCAGTAAAAGAGACTTTGCCGCCAGCAAAACTGCTTGCATTTATTATTGTTGCGCCCGAACTAAAATCACCATCGGCATCTATCAAGAGCTTAAAATCAATGAACAGAGAACCACTAAGGGTTAATCCTGTTACGTCAAAAGATAAATCAACGGTACCAACATCACCAGTACGTTTAATCAGCCATTCCCTGCCTATACGCTTTGCGCCAGGTAAACTGGCGGGAACTTCTGCTGTTTGTTCGGTTAATGCCCCAGTATTATGACCCATCATCAAAAAGTCACCATTACCCAAAGAAGAAGGATTGCTAATAACTATATTACCTTTGCCACTTTGCCCAGTGCCATCGCCAGAACCGGTGTTGATACTGTTGGATTACGTTTGGTTCAAGCGACTTCCATCGTCTTTTCCTATTCCAAAAATGTCATACTTATATGTTGCGTTGGCTGGCCACAAAGTCGTTCCATTAGACGAGGTGTAAGCCACTGCCGAAGTATTATCACCTAAGGAAATCCCATACTTAAGAGCCAGGTAAGATTGAATTTTATTACGATCTGCACTGCTTAATGTCGTAGGAAAAACCAAAATCTCGGCTATGTCCACAGCTGCAAAATCCTTATTGGTTCTTCCGCCAATTTTAAACGATCTGTTTATTTGCTCATTGCCATAACTTCCAAAAGAAGATACGGCAGAACCGTCTCCATTTTTTTGGTAGCTAAGTGTTTGAGAACTGGCAGATGAGACAGCGGTCATGTCAATTAGGGCTACCTCACCAGCTGAAAGGGTACCCTTATAGCGTTGCATTCGTTGATGATACATGCCATTGGCATTACCAAGCATGATTCTTGTTTCTCCTTGGACATCGGCATTACCAAATTGATATACCGGATTATTGTTATCCTGGCTTGTATTAGTTCTTCGATATACTGCAAATTGGGTAGATTGTTCGCTACCTCCACTTGTGCCTATCACATCTGAAATGGTAGCAGTTTCCAACCAATCACTTGTGCCATCAAATGATAAGCTAGGATTAAAATTAATTTGATTGGCCCCTGAGGTTACCAAGGTAGGTTGTGAAGAAGCGGATGCCTGAGTTGCATCAAATGCAAGAATTCCTTGATTAGCCCAAGTAAAAGTGGCTCCTGGCGTAACGCCCTGATTTGCCTTAAACCAGAGATTGGGTAATGAAAATCCCAAATCATCATCAACAATAGTAATAGTTAAATCTCCTTTATAACCATTCCCATCAGAATCTAAATTGGCAAGCTCTCCAGTAACAGAACTTATTCTAAGTGTTAACGTACGTTCCCCCGTATCTGCGCTATTATTTATTAATGTAAGCCCAATTGGAATCGCATTAGATTTAGAATAGATTCCTGGGTTAATTGTGATTGTTTTATTTGGGAAAGTATAATCAACTCCCTCAACCGCATTACCTCCAACAACTGAAAAAGTTATACTCGAAACATTATTGACTTTACCATTAACTTGGAAATTAGGTCTGTAAGACCCATTGCTTTCTACGATGCGATTTGAGCTCTCAATAAATTCAACTAAGGGTTTTATTTCAATGGAAATATTATCCAATAGATTGCCTATATCGCCACTGCTTGGTTGAGCACTCTCAAACCCTAATTGGTATATCCCTGTGGGCCCAGTGAAAACGTAACTACCGCTTGCAGCATCCCATGAGGAAGAGCTAGTAGCAGTATGGCTACCAATAACGTATAGTTTAGATGTCCCCGTTTGATCATAAAGGTTTACTTCTACTTGTTGCGTAGCGCTTAAAGACGGTGTTTTTCTGTGATGTAAGCTCCATTGTATAGTTTCTCCATTTACCAAATAAATAATTTGGTAAAGTCGGGTAGGCTGAAGCACATTCAATTCTACAAAATAATTTCCATCCTGAGCATTAACTCCGTTAAAGCCGGAGCGCCAAACTTCAATAGGAGTCTGAATACCATTAAAAACGGGATGATTGCTATACCATCCATCAACTTCGGGTGTGCTTGACCCTTGAGAAGCAAGAATTTTATATTGACTAAAATTTTGTAGAAATCCCGTTTCGAAGGAAGTATTTAAAATGACTCTATTTTGGCCATCTACACGCTGCACAAACAGTGCAAGTACAAAAAGAATTAATCCTTTTAAAATGATAATTCTTGCTTTATTGAAAATTTGTGCATATATCGAAACAAAGCCATTAAAAAAAAATATTATTAATAAACTTATTTGAATAGGAAAAGTTAGACGTAGTTTTCTCTTCATGAGTAGATCGTTAGGTTAAAACAATTTTAGAAGTAAAAATAAAAAAAACTTTTGTCAATATACTTTAAACCTCTGTAAATCTTAAAACTACATTTTAAATACTTTTTTAAAAGCATCAAAATTTTATAAAAAAAAGCTACAAAAAAGCTATTTACTGCTTATTTGTAGCTTCAAACTAACCAAACCAAACTTAAAAACAATAAATTAATTATTACCTATTAATTACATTACAAATGTAGTTGGTAAATACATATTTAATTGCGACACATGATGTCGGCACTTGTTATTAATATATTTTGATATTTAATCTGCATATTTAAAAGGTCTTTAGAAACCATAAATACATTTTAAATGTTATTTGCAATTTATATGTAGTGGATACCAAATACCTTTAGATCGCATTGATTTTCTTTTTACCGTAGCAAATCTAGAACGTGCCTCTTGCCAACTAATCGCTTTAACACTTTCGCCACTAGGAATGGTTTGGTTGTGGTAAATTTTATCAATTACAAATTCAAGCGCCTCTGCTTTACTGTATGCTGTAACTCCAAAACAGGAAGCATCAGAAAAAGTTACTACAAACAAATAACCTTCTACTTTTTTACTAAAATAGTCACGCCAAAAGCTAAACATCATAAATTTGAAAACGTCTTAAAACAAAAAAGCATCCCGATTTTCTAGAAAGAAAAAAGGAAAGCCTTTCATTGGTATACCAGATAAATCTAGTATAACTACTTCCCAATGTAACATTGGGACAACACAACTTCATTATATTGCCAAAAAAAGCCCTAATTTCTTAGAGCTTTTAGCAATTTGGCGGTCTGGACGGGACTCGAACCCGCGACCTTCGCCGTGACAGGGCGACATTCTAACCAACTGAACTACCAGACCGTTGCTTTATTGCGGTTGCAAATATACATTGCTTTTTCATTTGCGCAAAACTTTTTTAATTTTTTTTTGAAAAAAATTTTAATCAGGCAAACTTGTTTCTTTCTATCATATACGTTGTCAATATGTTATTGAAATTTTTATTTATGTCGGCCTCAACATATTTTATTTTATACTGCAAACATTTTAGCTTTATAGCTTCAAAATATCGGGATACTTGTTCGTTATAATCAACTTTTACACTGTCGGCATATAAGTTGATATGCTCCCCCGTTTCTACATCTATAAAATGCTTTGGGGTGTTGTCGAAATCAAAATTTAACTCCTTAGCTTTATCAAACACATGAAATAAAATAACTTCATGCTTATTATATTTTAAATGTCGTAAAGCTTCAAACAATCTGGCTTCTTCTTCTACTGTTTGAAACATATCGGTAAATAAAAAAATCATAGAACGCCTGTGAATTTTTTCGGCAATTTCATGAAGATATTTATATGTATTTGTTTCTGTGTTAGAAGACTTTTTTTCTACCAATTCACTCAATGTATGTAATAGCATTTGATGATGGCGTTCGCTCCCTTTTTCGGGTGCGTAATAATCGTATTTATTACTAAAAACGCTTAAGCCTACCGCGTCTCGTTGCTTTTTTAAAACACCCATAAGTGATGCTGAAGCTAAAGCCGAAAAGGCAATTTTATTTAAACTTCCAATTGAAAATTGCTTCACTTCCGGATAATGCATCGAGCTGCTATTATCAATTATAATGTGGCAACGTAAATTGGTTTCATCGTCGTATCGCTTGGTATAAAGCTTATCTGTTTTAGCAAATAATTTCCAATCGATATGTCGTGTGCTTTCGCCTTGATTATAAATTTTATGTTCGGCAAATTCTGCAGAAAAACCATGAAACGGACTTTTATGCATTCCTGCAATAAACCCCTCAACCACTTGCTTTGCAAGCAATTCTAGGTTTTTAAAACCATTTGTTTTATTCAGTTCGTTTTGTAAATCTATGGCCATGTCGTTCTAATTTGTTTAGCACGATACAAATTATCGGCAGATTGTAATAATTTATTTTTAAGAACGCTGGGGAAATCGGGGTTTTCTAATAAAAATTGCTCTAAAACCTCTAAAGCATAATCCGACGAATAACTTCCTATGGTTGCATTTAACCAGGCTTTTGGAAAAAATATATCGCCGGTTAACTGCACTTCTTCAACCAATTCTAAACTGCTTTTTAAATACTTTTGAGAATATTGTTGTCGTAACGGATGGTTTATAAAATACAATGCAGAACCTACCCAACTTTCTTTTTCTCGATTTTCTGGCTTGGCTAAAGAGGCCATAAAAGCATCGCGAACCGCCGGGTCTTGAGACAACGATGGTAGTAAAAATTCTAAACGCTTTTTTCTATCGGGATTTGAAACAGCTTGTAAAGCGGTGTTTAAAATCGCATCCGAATCTGGATAATTATACAATGCCAAAGTACATGCTAAACTCGTATAATCATCTTCATTTAAATTTAGATTTTTAATGGTAAAATCTTTATTCCAAATTTGATACAACTTGTCTTTACCATGGTTTGAATAAGCTACCGTTTTAAATAAACCAAACAATGTTTTTTTCATACTTGCCGAAACCTCAGCAGATTGGATGCGTTTTAATAAAATTTCTTCTAATACTTTTCCAAATGCATCACGTTTTTCTGATGAAATAAAATGCCAAAATATGGACGATGTGCTTCCTAAGATATTATTTAAAATAAGCTCTTCATTTTCTTTAGAAATGCCTTCAATTAAAACTTTTAAAGCCGCCTCTGGGTTGATGGTCTCTGTTAAAACATTTTCATATAAATTAATATAACTGTAGCCTCTAGCAACATCATCATTTATTGCAGGTATAAAACTTATTTCTGAAGCTTTAATTGGAAAAACACCATAACCCATGGCATCATAATTATAAATAACGGTTTTGGGCTTTGGTAAGCCTTTTAAGTGTTCTAATGTTTTTGAAGCTGTATTTAAACTCACAGACACCACTTTTACACTATCATCGTAAACAAGTCCGAGACTAAATGTTTGTGGCCAAATGTTTGTACTGCCATCTTCGGCCTGTTGTTTTAAGGTAAAACTTTCAATAGTATTGTTGTTATATGCAATAGAATCGGTTATAATAGGGCGTCCAGACTTATGCACCCAAACATCGCTCCATTGCTTTAAATCGTACTCTGTTTCGGCATCTAAAAGAGAAACCAAATCATTCCAGTCGGCATTAGAATTTGCAAACTTTTTAATATAATTTCGCATGCCATTTCTAAACGGCTCCTCACCTAGTAAGGTTTCTAATTGTCGCATCATTATAGGCGCTTTATGATATATAATATTGCCGTAAAGTGTTCCAGCATTTTTTAAATTGCTAAGCGGCTGTTTAATAGCCGTAGCGCCTTGGGTTCTGTCTTCACTGTAAGCGCTTGGGTAATGCGCATTCATAAAGTTTAAAGTATGATTAACATCTGGAAACGCCGGATTCGAAATTTTATCGGCTAAAAAATTTGCGAAGACTTCTTTTAACCAAACATCGTCAAACCAATTCATGGTTACTAAATCGCCAAACCACATATGCGATGTTTCGTGAGCAATTAATTGACACCGATTTAACTTCTCGTCTTGCGTGGCGTTTTCATCTAAAAACAACGAAGACTCTCTGTATTGTATAGCTCCCACATGCTCCATACCCCCATATTGATAACCTGGTATCGCTGCAAAATCTAATTTTTGAAACGGAAATTTATATTGTGTATAATCTTCTAAAAACGCCACAGACTCCCTGTGAAGTTTAAAAATTTCATAGGTACTGGCTTCTATTTTTTCTTTATCATTTTCTCGATAAAGAAAATGCATTTTAAGATTATTTAATTCTTGATGGGTTTCATTAAACACACCGGCTACAAACGAAAACAAATAAGTACTCATGAGATCAGACTTTACAAACTTATGCCTGATGCTTTCGTCTTTATCTTCTTCAAAGTCTACTTTAGAACCGCATAAAACCTTCCATGATTTTGGCGCCGTAATATCTAAAATGTAGTGTGCTTTTATGTTTGGCTGGTCGAAACACGGAAACAAGGTACTTGCCCTATCGGGCACTAAAAGGGTGTATAAATAATCGTCATTTCTATTTAAAGACAACTCACCCGCATGAAACAAAACAGTAATGGTATTAGCCCCTATTTTTAAATACTCTGTATCAATTATAACATGCTCCTGTTCATGTTTAACAGGAATGACAACACCGTTAGCCCTTACCTCTTTTACATGCGTTGTATCTACATTAAAATCTAAATACAAAGGGTGCGCTAAATCATTTATTTTTAAACTTAGGTTTAAATTCGATTTAATAGGTTTTGTTATTTCCATAGGAATATGGAATGACAAATCATAAACCACATCCGAGACCTGAGTTTTTCTATAATTAGCTAAATCCAGAGAAATGCCAGGACCCAACAAAGATGGTTCTTGTTTTTCCTTTAAACAGGAAGTCATTAAGAACAAACAAAAAATAAAAACTAATACTTTCATAAAACAAATATATAAACCCTGTTTAAAACAAAAAAAGCATAGTAAACCATGCTTTTTTAAAAACTATCCTTTATGCTTTTTAAATAACAGCATCAACAATACCGTAAGCTACCGATTCGTCTGCGCCCATCCAATGGTCGCGATTAAAATCTTTCATAACCTTATCAAAAGTCTGTCCGCAATTATCTGCTAAAATCTTAGCACTCAATTCTTTGGTAAGAATAATTTCTTTCGCCGTAATTTCAATATCACTAGCCTGACCGCGAGCGCCTCCACTTGGCTGATGAATCATTACTCGAGCATGCGGTTGTATAAAACGTTTTCCTTTAGCACCTGCCGATAAAATTATAGAGCCCATAGATGCTGCAAAACCAGTACAAATAGTTGAAACCTCACTGTTTAATGATTTTATAAAATCGTAAATAGCAAAACCAGAGGTTACATAACCTCCAGGACTGTTAATATACAACTGAATATCTTTAGTTTCTAAAGCATCCAGATACATTAATCTATCTATAACATGCTTTGCCGATTGGTCATCTACTTGCCCCCATAAAAACACTTTACGTTGCTCTATTAATTTATTATCAATAGCATCTTGAACTTTTATTTTACTACTCATGTTCTTTTAATTTTTATCTAAAAATAAAAAAAGGTTTGCCATTACGGCAAACCTTTTCACTTTTCTTTTTCTTATTATATTACAATAACGAATCGATCGCTTCTGTATAAGCTGTTTTTGGCGCTACACCTACCTGTCTTCCAACAACTTCGCCGTTTTGAAACACTAAAACTGTAGGTATGTTTCTAACACCGTATTTAGCTGCAAATTCCTGATTAGCATCAACATCTACTTTACCAACAACAGCTTTACCTTCGTATTCGCCACTTATTTCTTCAATAATTGGACCTACCATTCTACATGGTCCACACCAAGCAGCCCAAAAGTCTACTAAAACAGGTTTATCACTTTTTAAGACTGTTTCCTCAAACGTTGCATCTGTTATTTCTAATGCCATAATATTTATATTTTATATTCTTAACTCAATTTTATAGTACAAAATTAACTAAAAAACCGCTTCAGCCAACAAACTAACAATTTGTTTTACTTATAGCCATATTACTTAAGGCTATTTTAACATTTTTAGGGCGCATAAACCAGGCTGTCCACTATATCTTTTTTTCGTACCTCAAAAAAGGATGCCGTTCCCATCCTTTGCGCGAATACGTATTTAATTTAGCTTAAAAACTACATCATAATTTCGTAATTCATTTAGCAACTCTTGCGATACTTTTACTTTTTGCCTTCTACTTGGCATGGTTAATTTTATTTGATCTTTATTATCGTAAACAATAAAATGCAACGACTGGTTTCCGGGATGCATTTGTATTAAGTCTTTTAACTTAAGAATCTTATCCTGTTTTAAATCGTCGATATCAATTTGAATAGATAGCTTTTTAGCATAATTTTCCATAACATCATGCAGCAACTGAAAACTATTAAATTGTAATCTTGGCTCACTTTTTTTGCCTGTGTCTTTATTTACCCAACCTTCTCGAATAAACGATTTCACAAAAACAAAGTTATTATTCATTAAAAAGTGCCTAAATTTTAAATACTCTTCACCAAAAATTCTAAATTCGAAACTATCATTATAATCTTCTATGGTAAACATGGCCCAGCCTTTACCTTGCTTACTAACACGGTGTTGCACATCGGTAATAACGCCTCCAAAAACCAATTCTCTGTTTACATAAGGCTCTAAATTGGCAAACATGGAAATATTGGCGTTACAAAACGTATTCATTTCTATTCTAAAATCGTCCAGCGGATGACCCGAAATATAAATACCAACCACCTCTTTTTCTTTAGATAATTTTTCCATAGTCCCCCAGTCTTCGCAAGGAGGCACCTGTGGCTCGGCAATTTGCACATCACTCGCATCGCCAAACAAACTTACTTGCGCCGAATTTTCATTTTCCTGATGTTTGTTACCATAACGTATAGCCTTCTCTAAAAAAGTAATACCATCGCCATCATCATGAAAATACTGTGCTCTATGTGTATCTTTAAAACCATCGAAACCGCCTGCTAGGGCTAAATTTTCGAATGCTTTTTTATTCGCTGCACGTAAATCGATACGTTTGGCTAAATCGAAAATCGATTTATAAGGACCATCTTTTTTTCTGTTCTCTACAATAGTCATCACAGCACCATGACCAACCCCTTTAATAGCTCCCATACCAAAACGAACGGCATTGTTTTTATTTACAGAAAATTTATAAAAAGATTCGTTTACGTCTGGCCCTAACACATCTAATTTCATACGCTTACATTCTTCCATAAAAAATGTAACCTGTTTAATGTCGTTCATGTTGTTAGAAAGCACTGCCGCCATATATTCTGCTGGATAATGAGCTTTTAAGTAGGCGGTTTGATAAGCAATCCAAGCATAACATGTAGAATGCGATTTGTTAAAAGCATAACTCGCAAAAGCCTCCCAGTCTTTCCAAACTTTTTCTAAAACTTTGGCATCATGTCCGTTTGCGCTGGCCTGTTCGATAAATTTAGGCTTCATTTTATCTAGAACCGCAATTTGCTTTTTCCCCATAGCCTTACGCAATACATCGGCTTCACCCTTTGTAAATCCTGCAAGACTTTGAGACAGTAGCATAACCTGCTCTTGATACACCGTAATACCATAGGTTTCTTTTAGGTATTCCTCCATGGCTGGCAAATCGTATTCGATTTCTTCTTCACCATGTTTTCTTCTAACGAAACTTGGAATATATTCCATCGGGCCCGGTCTGTACAAGGCATTCATGGCAATTAAGTCTTCAAAAACGGTGGGCTTTAAATCGCGAAGATGTTTTTGCATTCCAGGGGATTCGTATTGGAACACCCCAACCGTTTCGCCACGCTGGAATAACGCATAGGTTTCTTCATCGTCTAAAGGAAAATTGTCTGGATCTAACAAAATACCATGTCTAGCCTTAACGATTTTAACCGTATCCTTAATAAGAGTTAATGTTTTTAACCCTAAAAAGTCCATTTTTAACAAGCCTGCCGATTCTACAATCGAGTTGTCGAACTGGGTAACATACAAATCGGAATCCTTGGCAGTTGCCACAGGTACGAATTTTGTAATATCGTCTGGCGTAATAATAACACCACAGGCATGAATACCTGTATTTCTAACAGAACCTTCCAGAATTCTTGCCAGATTTAAGGTTTCTGCTTCTAAGCCAGACCCTTCGGCAATGTTTAAAAGTTCATTAACTTTTTCTAAATCTTCGGCACGAAACTTACTGCTTAATTCCTTTTCACTTAAACCAAAAATTTTATTTAGTTTAGACATGGTTGGAATTAATTTAGCAATTCTATCGGCATCAAAGAGAGGCAAATCGAGCACACGTGCGGTATCACGAATAGAAGATTTAGCCGCCATGGTACCGTAAGTAATAATTTGTGCTACTTGATTGCTACCGTATTTTTTGATAACGTAATCCATAACCCGACTCCGACCTTCATCATCGAAATCGATATCAATATCGGGCATACTAATACGATCTGGATTTAAGAATCTCTCAAAAAGCAAATCGTACTTAAGTGGGTCTATATTAGTAATCCATAAACAATACGCTACTACCGAACCTGCTGCCGAACCACGCCCAGGTCCCACAGAAACATCCATATTTCTGGCTTCACGTATAAAATCTTCAACAATTAAGAAATAACCCGGATACCCTGTGTTTTCAATAACACTTAATTCGAAATCTAAGCGTTCAACAACTTCATCAGATAAAGGATCGCCATAGCGTTTCTTGGCGCCTTCGTAAGTTAAGTGTCTTAAAAAAGTATTTTCGCCACGCTTACCACCATCGACTAAATCGGCTTCATGCCTAAATTCCTCTGGAATATCAAACGCTGGTAATAATACTTCACGCGCTAATTTATAAGCTTCAACTTTATCAATTATTTCTTGAATATTACTAATTGCTTCAGGCACATCCTTGAACAAGGTTTTCATTTCCTCGCCCGATTTAAAATAGTAATCTTGATTAGGCATACCATAGCGATAGCCACGACCGCGCCCTATAGGTGTTGCTTGCTTTTCACCATCTTTTACACACAACAAAATGTCGTGCGCATTGGCATCCTGTTTTTTTCTGTAGTAGGTATTATTAGATGCTACCAACTTAACATCGTGCTTTCTGGCAAGCTCTATTAAGGTTGGATTTACACGATTTTCATCTTCTTGGTTATGGCGCATCAGCTCGACATACAAATCGTCGCCAAACTGTGCTTTCCACCACAACAAGGCTTCTTCGGCTTGATTTTCACCTACATTTAAAACCTTACTTGGCACTTCACCATATAAATTTCCTGTAAGTACAATTAAATCGTCTTTATATTTTTCTATAAGGGTTTTATCGATTCTTGGTACATAATAAAAGCCATTAACAAAGGCTTCAGACGATAATTTTGCCAAATTATGGTAACCATTTTTATTTTTAGCTAAAAACACAATTTGGTAACCGTTATCTTTTCTGGTTTTATCTGTATGATCTTCGCAAACAAAAAACTCACAGCCAATAATGGGCTTGATGGGTTTGTCTGGAATGGTTTCGCCACGCTCTTTTGCAGCAGCTATTTTACCAGCAACACTGCCGTTGTGCCTGTCTACGGCATTAACAAAGTGAAAAGCCCCCATCATATTAGCATGGTCGGTTAAAGCGACAGCTGGCATGTGGTGTTCTGCCGCGGCCTCAACAATATCTGCCACACTCATGGTCGATTGCAATACCGAAAATTGCGAATGGTTATGAAGATGAACAAATTCAACTTCCTCTAACTCCGAAATGTTTTGCTTTATTTCTGCTGAAGAAATTTTAACACCTTCCGATTTTTTTAACTGCTCACGAATTTTAGCACTTTCCTGCTTTAAATTAATGTGCTTTAAACCTATAAGTTGTATTTCTGAAGGGTTTGCTTCTTTGAATTTTTCGAAGTAATCGGGTGCAACATCGAGTTGCTCTTGTGTAAATTCTTCTAAACGAATTAACTCTAAAAAACAACGGGTTGTAGCTTCCACATCGGCAGTAGCATTATGGGCTTCAGCGAAAGGTTCTTTAAATAAAAATTCGTGTAACTCTGTTAAAGTTGGCAGTTTAAATTTTCCGTAACGACCGCCTGGAATCTGACATAATTCGGCTGTGTGCTCGGTACAAGTATCTAAAACTGGTAATTCTTGCAAGTTGTTTTTTATACTTTCGCGCACAAACTCGGCACCCATAATATTTAAATCGAACTTTACATTTTGTCCAACTACAAATTTGGCTTTTCCAAGAGCTGTTTTAAATTTCTCTAAAACCTCTAATAATGGAATTCCTTCTTCTTGAGCAAGTTCTGTTGAAATACCGTGAATTTTTTCGGCATCATAAGGAATATTAAATCCGTCGGGTTGTACTAAATAATCTTGACTTTCAATACAGTTCCCCATGGCATCGTGTAATTGCCAAGCAATTTGAATACAACGCGGCCAATTGTCGGTATCGGTAATAGGAGCGTCCCATCGTTTGGGCAATCCGGTGGTTTCGGTATCGAAAATTAAATACATGTTTTTTGTTTAGTTACTTATTGATAAGTATTTAGAAAATTGAAAACTTAGCCATTAAAAATACATAGAATTTCAGCTTTATTTAAAGGAAGTTTTAAAGAGTTTTAAACAAAAAAAAAACGCAACCTGTTAAAGTTGCGTTTTCTTTTAACTAGAAACTACTAATTATGATACTAATGCTTCATGCACTTTTTCGGTATTAATAGAGGCCTGAATGACTGTTTTTTTGCTTTGTTAATAACGAATCGATTGTTGGTGGTAGATTTCTATCTTCTAAGATTTCATTATAAATTTCTAAGCTGGCTTCTTCGCCTCGAATGGCTTCTTCTAAGATAGCTTCTTCGTTGTTTGAACTAAACATTGATTTTAAACTCATCCAGTTTCTGTGGGCTGCTCCTTTAAAACTTCCCGAATTTTCTGGGATTTCGCCATATCTTAAAATCTCTGTTCTTAATTCTTTAGCAAATTCGCTTCGTTCGGAAGCTCTTCGTTTAAAGAACATTTTTAATCGGTCGTTATCAATATTATCAATAGCATTTAAATACCCTTTTTCGGCATCATAGTTTTTTACTAATAATTCGTTTAACTTGTTTGAAATTTTTTCGCTGTACTTCATGTTATTCATTTTCATTTTTAAATTTCATGAGTTTGTTCTCTTATTTTTTAAAGATTGAATACAACCTTTATTGATTACGTTAATTATTAAACACAATTAAATAATTAATGAAACCATTTAAACAATCTTATAAAATCATTTTTATTAAACTGTTTACTTTAATATAGGATAAAACAAGGCGTTTGTCAAGCGATTTAACAGTGTTTGTGATTATTTAAGACTATTTAACATAATTGAATTTTTATGAAATTTAATACTACTTTTGAAAAAAAACTTCTATCAATGAAACTAAAGTTTTTGCTACTCATTTTAACCTTATTGCTTTTTAATTGTAAAAACCAAATGGCACCACTTTATGTTGGCACGTATACTTCTGGAGAAAGTGAAGGTATTTATAAAATCGACTTTAATACAAAAACGGGCGAGATAAACAACTTACTAATTGTTGCCAAAACTAAGAACCCTTCTTTTATTACTTACGCACCTAATAAAAAATATGTGTATGCCGTTGGTGAGGATGATAACGGAACCTTATCGTCTTTTAAAATTGAAAAAAACGGTGAGCTAACATTTATTAATCGTGTAAAAAGTTTTGGCGGCGCACCTTGTCATGTTTCGGTTAATACAATGGGAACCAAACTAGCTGTTTCTAATTACGTTGGCGGCAATCTTGTTTTGTACGACATTAATAACGATGGATCTTTGAGTGATGCTTCACAGATTTTCAACCACAATACAACAAATGAAAAATCGCATGCACATTCGGCTCAATTTTACAAAAACGATCTATATGTGGCAGATTTGGGGAGAAATTCGGTTTTTGAATACCAAACCAACGACAACAAAAGTTATACTTTAAAAACTGAAGCCATATTAGATACAGAAAAAAATGCAGGTCCCAGACACTTTGTTCTAACCAATAATGGCCAATTTATTTATATTATTAACGAATTAAATAGCACCATTACGGCAGCAAAAAGAGTAAACGATGCTTTTGAATTGATTCATAACAAATCGACACTTTCTGAGGAGTATACTGGTAAAAATGCCTGCGCAGATATTCATTTAAGCAAAGACGAACGCTTTTTATATGGCTCAAACCGTGGCGAAAACAGCATTGCGGTATTTGAAAGAAACACAGAAACTGGCGAAATAACTAAAATGCAAAACATGTCTACTCATGGCGATTGGCCTAGAAACTTTAGCCTAGATCCTACAGGTAATTTTTTACTTGTAGCCAACAAAAAGAGCAATAATATTAGTGTTTTTAAAGTGGATACGAATACTGGTAAGCTTAGCTTTTTAAAAGATTACAAAGCACCGACTCCAGTTTGTTTACTCTTTTAAAAACAAACTGATTACCAACACATTAAAAAATATAATAAAATAATATTAATTAAAGAAAATATAGTATCTTTGCGCCCTCATTAATAACCGAGGTCGAGAACCTCAATTAATTAATTATTATGCCAGTAAAAATTAGATTACAAAGACATGGTAAAAAAGGGAAACCTTTTTACTGGATCGTAGCAGCAGATGCTCGTTCAAAAAGAGATGGTAAATACCTTGAAAAATTAGGAACTTACAATCCAAACACTAACCCAGCAAGTATAGATTTAAATGTTGATGGTGCTGTAACTTGGTTACAAAATGGTGCGCAGCCAACAGACACTGCTAAAGCTATTTTATCTTACAAAGGTGCTTTACTTAAAAACCATTTAGCTGGTGGAGTAAGAAAAGGTGCTTTAACAGAAGAACAAGCTGAAGCAAAATTCCAAGCTTGGGTTGATGAAAAAGCAAACAAAGTAAGTGGAAAAATTGATGGTTTAGCAAAAGCGCAAGCTGAAGCTAAAGCAAAAGCTTTAGAAGCTGAAAAAGCTGCTAACGAAGCTCGTATCGCTGCAGCAACTCCGGTTGTTGAAGAAGAAGCTCCTGCCGCTGAAGCAGAAGCATCAAACGAAGAAGAATAAAAAACAAAATTTTTTATACTTTTAAACTCCGATATTTTATCGGAGTTTTTTATGCAAATTATTTTGTAACTCAATTATTGGATTTTCAATTTCGAAAATCAAAATATGGCTTTAAATGAAAAAAGACGATTGCTTTTATTTAGGAAAAATTGTAAAAAAGTACAGTTTTAAAGGTGAATTATTAATAAAATTAGACACCGACCAACCCGAACTTTACGAAGAATTAGATGCCCTTTTTCTTGACATCAATAACAATTTAATACCTTATTTTATTGAAAGTTCTCAGCTACACAAATCTAATTTACTTCGTGTACAATTTGAAGACGTAGAAACCGAAGCCGATGCCGAAGCTTTAATAAAAACAGAGGTTTTCTTGCCTCTGGAATTTTTACCAAAATTAGAAGGTAACAAGTTTTATTTCCATGAAATTATTGGTTTTAAAATGATGGATGAAAATTATGGCATTGTTGGAGAAATTACTGGGGTAAACGATTCTACATCGCAATCACTTTTTGAAGTTGAAAACCAAGGAAGAGAAATTCTAATCCCAATGAATGATGAATTTATTGTGAGAGTAGAGCGTGACACAAAAACAATAGTTGTAAACACCCCCGAAGGTTTAATTGACTTGTATTTATAATAAGACAAACAAAAAAGGCTAATCAAAAATGATTAGCCTTTTTTTAACTTAATAATTTTATTTAAGCAACAAACATTTCTTCTCGTTTTAAAACATTCAGTTTTACCTGAATATGATCTCTTTGCTTTATTAAAATTTTACATAAACTTAAGGGCAAATTTCTTTCCATTAATACCCCGTTATAATTATTTATACTTGCTTCTTTTATGGCACAAACTTCGCTTAACAATTGGTCTTCAGCCTGTAACTTAATTAAGTTTTTAAAGTTCATTCTTTTAAGATAAAAAGCTCTACCAAAGGCTAATGATTCTTTTTGATTTCCGCCAAGCTTCCCAATTTCTTTTTTTAATTCTTCACCAAATTCGTTTCTTTCTAGGGCTTGACCTTTAAAAAAAGAACGGAAATTACTATCTTTTACTAATTCAAAAGCCTCATTATACAATTTTTCAACTTCGTGATTTAGTAACAACAAATTATAAAGTTTTTCTAAGACTTTTTCTGAATATTTCATACCAATTATTTTAGATTAGCAATTTTTAAATTTCTGTTTAAAAACACCTTTCAACTACTACTTTTCGAAGTATAATATTACAAATTTTTTAAACAACTTTTATATTATTAACACTGTTTAATACATTTTATTATATTTTAACAGCAATTAACTACAAAATTATTAATTTTTTAACAAACTAAAATGACAAGTAAACCTTTCATTTTCAAAGAGTTTCAAATACACCAAGACCAATGCGCCATGAAAATTGGCACCGATGCCGTTATTTTAGGCGCCTGGACAACTATCGATGAACAACCATTTTCAATTTTAGATATAGGAGCAGGCACTGGTATTTTGGCATTAATGTTAGCGCAAAGAAGCACTGCCGAAATAATTGATGCCCTAGAAATTGACGATGCCGCCTACGAACAATGTGTCGATAATTTTGAACAATCTCCTTGGGGAGATCGTTTATTTTGTTATCATGCTTCTTTAGAAGAATTTGTCGAAGAAATTGAAGACCAATACGATTTAATAATTTGTAATCCGCCGTTTTATACCGAAGATTATAAAACAGAAAACGAACAAAGAGATTTAGCCCGTTTTAGTGATGCGATGCCTTTTAATCATTTGTTAGAAAGTGTTTCAAAATTACTTTCGGAAGCGGGTGTTTTTTCGGTGATTATCCCTTTTAAAGAAACAGCAGAATTTATTCAATTAGCATCACATTATAAACTGTTTCCAGAAAAAATACTTCATATACAAGGCCATGAAAATTCAGAAATAAAACGTAGCGCTATAAGCTTATCTTTCCGCGAAAGCGATACCAAATTTGAAAAATTAATTATTGAAACACAACGACACAAATACACCGAAGACTATATTAATTTGACGAAAGATTTCTATTTGAAAATGTAATAAGCAAGTATTATTTAATTAAATTTGAGCTAATAAAATATTGATTTCTCATAAAAGCATAGATATTTCTAATTATTTTATTTTAAATTTCTACAAAACATCAAAATAATGAAGCCAGATTTATTTGAAGCACCAGATTATTACAACTTAGACGAATTACTCACGGAAGAGCATAAATTGGTTCGTGATGCTGCCAGAACGTGGGTAAAACGTGAGGTCTCCCCTATTATTGAAGACTATGCCCAAAAAGCCGAATTTCCAACGCAAATAATAAAAGGTTTGGCAGACATTGGTGCGTTTGGCCCTTATATTCCTGTTGAGTATGGCGGTGCTGGATTGGATCAAATATCGTATGGCTTAATTATGCAAGAAATTGAACGTGGCGATTCTGGTGTGCGCTCTACAGCTTCGGTACAATCGTCGCTCGTAATATATCCCATCTGGAAATATGGTAACGAGGCACAACGACAAAAATACTTGCCCAAATTGGCCAGTGGCGAATGGATGGGCTGTTTCGGTTTAACAGAACCCGACCACGGAAGTAATCCTGGTGGCATGACAACCCATTTTAAAGACATGGGAGATTATTATCTTTTAAATGGTGCTAAAATGTGGATTAGCAATGCGCCCTTTGCACAAGTTGCTGTCGTTTGGGCTAAAGATGAAACCGAACGCATTCACGGACTCATTGTAGAGCGCGGTATGGAAGGTTTCTCAACTCCAGAAACGCACAATAAATGGTCTTTAAGAGCATCGGCTACTGGGGAGCTTATTTTTGATAATGTTAAAGTGCCAAAAGAAAATTTATTACCAAATAAATCGGGTTTAGGGGCGCCATTGGGTTGCTTAGATTCTGCACGTTACGGCATCGCTTGGGGCGCTGTTGGTGCTGCTATGGATTGTTACGATACGGCACTGCGCTACAGTAAAGAGCGTATGCAATTTGAAAAACCTATTGGTCAATTTCAACTACAACAAAAAAAGTTAGCCGAAATGATTACAGAAATTACCAAGGCGCAACTTTTAACCTGGCGTTTAGGTGTTTTAAAAAATGAAAACAAAGCCAGTTCTGCACAAATATCTATGGCAAAACGAAATAATGTAAATATGGCCATACAAATTGCGCGCGAGGCTCGACAAATGCTAGGTGGCATGGGCATTACGGGAGAATACAGCATTATGAGACACATGATGAATTTAGAAAGTGTGATTACCTACGAAGGTACGCACGACATTCATTTACTTATAACAGGTTTAGATATTACAGGCTTTAATGCTTTTAAATAAGAAGTAAAAAACGCGATTAAATTATTCGTAAGACGTTTTAAAACGAAACGTATTTTTACACTATTTTTAGCTAAATTTACTTTATGTTTTCAAGTAAAAAGAGATTCGATAACGCCTATAAAAACGCTAAGATCATTCATTTTAATGACACTAGTAAGTTTATATTATTTAGCGATTGTCACAGAGGCGATAATAGTTTTGCCGATGATTTTGCGAATAACCGCAACATATATTTTCACGCATTAAAACATTATTACAACGAAGGCTTTCAATATTGTGAAGTTGGTGATGGTGATGAACTTTGGGAAAACCTATCGTTTCAACCCATTTTTGAAGCGCATAAGAATGTATACATGCTTATGAAACAATTTCATGAACAGGAACGTTTACACATGATTTGGGGAAACCACGATATGGTTTATAGAAATCCGGATTATGTTGAAAAAAACCTTTCGACTTACTTCGATGAAAAATTAGGTGAAGATGTGGAATTGTTTTGCAATTTAAAATACCATGAAGGTATTATATTAAAACATACAGAAACCAAGCAGGAACTTTTTTTAACCCATGGACACCAAGCAGATTGGTGGAATTACACCTTCTGGAAATGGAGTCGGTTTTTAGTAAGAATTCTTTGGAAACCACTTAATGTTATGGGTATTTCAGACCCAACAACCCCAGCAAAAAACTATAAAGAACTTATAAAAGTTGAACGCAGAACAAAAAAATGGATTGCCGAAAACAACAATTTAATAACCATTGTGGGACATACCCATCGTCCGCGTTTTCCAGAACCTGGTGATATTGCATTTTTTAACGATGGAAGTTGTGTACACCCAAGAAGTATTACTGGGATTGAAATTGAAAACGGTGCAATTACTTTAATAAAATGGCTCATTGAAACTACCGATGATGGTATCCTTAAAATTGTAAGAGTCGTTTTAGAAGGTCCTAGAACCTTATTAAGTTATAAAACTAACTAAAAAACAAAGGCAAGCCTTTTGAAGAGCTTGCCTTTGTTTTGTATAATTATAAAAAGAGTTTAACTCTCTGGTGCTAATTCAACTTCTAACCCATTCATTTCTGGAGTCATTTGAATTTGACAACCCAAACGGCTGTTTTCCTTTACATTAAAAGCTTCAGAAAGCATAGCCTCTTCATCATCTGACATTTCAGGTAATTCGGTCTCACTTAAAACATAACATTGGCATGATGCACACATAGCCATTCCGCCACAAACACCAATAGTACCTTCTGGTGCTAATTCGTAGGAACGAACCACTTCCATTAAGTTCATTGCCATATCTGTTGGTGCTAAAACCTCGTGTGAAACACCATCTCTATCTATTATATTAATTTTAATATCCATTATTGTACTCTAATAAAATTAGGCGTTTGTGCCCTATTGCTTTGTTTTTATGCCTAAAAATATCGGCAAAAATACTACTAAATTTATAATTTGCAAATTAAACCCTATAATTCTTATAGACTTAATAGGTTTTATGTATTCTAGATAGTTTTATTTTTCAGATTGAAATTATAATTAGTAGCTACTAAGTTATTTATAGCTACTAATTATAACATCGAAAGCATTCGTAAATGAAAAAATTATTTGCTTAATTGTAAATGAAATTAAACTGAAATATTTACTACGCGCTCAATCTTAGGCACATACTTTTTAATAGTCATTTCCACGCCAGATTTAAGTGTCATTTGATTAACGCTGCAGCCAACGCAAGCACCTTGTAGCTGTACTTTTACCAAAGTATCATTATCTTCAATAGATAATAATGAAATATCGCCTCCATCACTTTGTAAAAAAGGACGAATTTCATCTAAGGCTTTTTCAACATTTATTCTAACTTCTTCTGAGGTCATTTATTTATTTTTAACAGATGAACAACCTGCCATAGTTGTAATTTTAATAGCTTCGGTTGGAGGTAAATTCGTGTTTCTTTTCACTACTTCTTCAACCACGCGTTTGGTTATCGCTTCAAAAGCTTGTTCGGTAGCAGTAGCGGTTTGTAAGGCTGCTGGTCTTCCTACATCACCAGCTTCACGTATACTTTGTACTAAAGGCACTTCGCCTAAAAAAGGCACTTGTAAATCTTCTACCAAATTCATGGCGCCCTCTTTGCCGAAGATATAATATTTATTATTTGGAAGTTCATCTGGAGTAAAGTAGGCCATGTTTTCAATAATTCCTAAAACAGGCACATCGATACTTTCTTGCTGAAACATGGCTACACCCTTTTTAGCATCGGCTAAGGCTACATTTTGAGGTGTACTAACAACAACAGCACCCGTAATTGGTAAAGACTGCATGATACTTAAGTGAATATCGCCTGTTCCTGGTGGTAAATCAATTAGCATAAAATCTAATTCCCCCCAGTGGGCATCAAAAATCATTTGATTTAGAGCTTTTGCCGCCATGGGTCCTCTCCAAACAACCGCTTGGTTTGGTTGTGTAAAAAAGCCAATAGATAATACTTTTATTCCGTAATTCTCGACAGGTTTCATTTTCGATTTTCCATCGATAGTAACCGCTAAAGGACGTTCGGTTTCTACATCGAACATAATAGGCATCGAAGGTCCGTAAATATCGGCATCTAAAACACCAACTTTAAAACCCATCTTAGTTAATGTAACTGCTAAATTAGCTGTTACTGTAGATTTTCCAACACCACCTTTACCAGAGGCTACAGCAACAATATTCTGTATTCCTGGAATGGGATTGCCTTTAATTACATTCGCTTTAGGTTTTTCCGGCGCATCAACTTTTACATTCACTTTAATCTTTGCTTTTTCATAAACCAGATCGTGAATGGTCTTTAAAATTTCTACTTCAGTACGTTTTTTTGCTTGTAAACTTGGATTTGTAATGGTAATATCTACAACAACTTCATCTCCAAAAGTGACCACATTAGTTATAGCACCACTTTCTACCATATTCTTTCCTTCACCAGGTACCGTAATGGTTTCCAACGCTTTAAGAATGTCTTTTTTATTTAGCTTCATGCTTTATTTAGATTAATTCTAGGGATGTAAATATACTGCTAATTGTTTAGAATTTAAAGGCCTTTTATTGAAATGATTGATGGTTATATTACGTTTTTTTATAATTTAAACTTAGACCTGCAATCGATGAAAAAAAATCAATAAAATAAAAGATTTACAAGGCTTTAGATGGATCCCAAAACAAATTTTCGAAGTTTTGAATTTGATTGTTTTCAACGCGTATTCCTTCGTTTTCTAAAAGTTGCTGCATAAGATTCGTGCCTTCAAAATGATGCTTACCCGTTAACAACCCTTTTCTATTTACCACACGATGTGCTGGCACCTGTTTATCGTGAGAATTATTCATTGCGTAACCTACCATACGCGCACTTCTTACAGCACCTAAATAGTTTGCAATGGCTCCATAGGTTGTAACTCTGCCATAAGGCACCAAACGAACCACCTCATATACGCTCTCGAAAAAACTAAGCGTTTGCTCCTTCATTTTTATAAATCTTTAATAATGTTTATTAAGGTAACAACAGAAATAATTCCAGTAATACTTCCTATTAAATAATTCATACTTCGTTGGGAAGCAATGGGTTTATCTTTAATTTTATGAAAGAAAAATATATAAACATACAACATAACGAAAGTTCCCATAACAGCACCTGCTACGTAAGATGAAATGCTAATTTTGGTAAAATCCATCCAACCAATAGAAGCCAAGGTAACCGTCATATAAGCCTGATACGGTATAGGAAAAACGTTAATTGCCGACATGAGCAAGCCTTGAAAAAACCGACTCTTTTTACTTCGAGATTGGGGTTCTTTAAGTTCTTTTGATTCTTTTTTGGCGATGAGCAAAAAGTAAACGGTAATGAGCACAAAAATAACAAAAGCAACCCGTTGAAGTATTTTTACAACCTCTGAATGATTGCTTAAATAACTCGCAAAAATAGCAGCGATAGCTGTTTGAAACAAAACAATTACACAAACTCCAATAGAAAACATAACACCCCTAACATGGCCTTCTTTTAAGCTAATTTTAGCAGCCGTCATATTTAACAATCCGGGTGGTATAACACCTACCAATGCTATAATTAAGCCTAAAAAAAAGAGGATGGTTATATTCACAATTACTTAATTTTAAACCTAATATACGTAATTGGTTTATTTTGTTCTAAATATTGAGATTCGTAAAATGTTTGAATACTGGTAACCTCTTCGGGACTTCCTTCTTGCTTGTAAACATTATGATTAGCATATAAAACTTCATGACCAGCGCCATGCAACAACCCTAAGGTATAACCGTGCATAAATTCGCTATCGGTTTTTAAGTTTACAACACCATCTGGTTTTAAAATAGCTTTATAGCGCTTTAAAAAAGTTGCATTGGTCATACGATGCTTTGTGCGCTTGTATTTTATTTGCGGGTCTGGGAAGGTGATCCAGATTTCGTCGACTTCTTCGTTTGCAAAAGCATGATCAATTAATTCTATTTGGGTACGTAAAAAAGCAACATTAGGCAATTGCTCCTCGGTTGCAGTTTTAGCACCACGCCAAAAACGCGCGCCTTTTATATCGATTCCTATAAAATTTTTATTTGGGTATTTTTTGGCCAAAGCCACAGAATATTCGCCTTTACCGCAACCTAATTCTAAAACTAATGGGTTATTATTTTTAAAAACTGTTTTATTCCATTGTCCTTTCAAACGATATGTTTCATTTACTAACTCATCACGCGTTGGTTGAAATACATTTGAAAATGTTTCATTTTCTCTAAATCGTCTTAGTTTATTCTTACTTCCCACGAATAATATCCTTTATTTTAATTATTTGGTAAAATTAAGGAAATATACAAGAGCATTTATATGCTTATCTTTGAATTTATTAAAAAAGCTTGTTTGACGCCCATTCGATTGTTTTTTTATTAATACAACATTGAATTCTAAAGCTTCGGCTTCATCTTCTTTATGAAAAAACGAATTTTAGTTGCGCCTTTAAATTGGGGTTTGGGTCATGCCACTCGAAGTATTCCTATTATAAACGCTTTAATAACGCATAATTTCGAACCTATTATCGCAAGTGATGGTGTTGCACTTACACTTTTACAGAAGGAATTTCCAAATTTAATATCGGTTGAATTACCTTCTTACAATGTAACCTATGCTAAAAAAGGCAAATTTTTTAAATTAAAAATTATTAAAGATGCACCCAAGCTTTTAAAAGCGATAAAATCTGAAAAAAAAGCCACTATACAACTTATTGAAACTTATAAGATTGATGGTATAATTTCCGATAATCGTTTAGGAGTTTACAGCAAGCATATTCCTTCTGTTTTCATTACCCATCAACTTAAGGTTTTAAGCGGAACAACCACTTGGTTTAGCACAAAAATACATGAAGAATTTATTAGAAAATTTGATGCTTGCTGGGTACCCGATGTTAAAAAACTACCCAATTTAAGCGGTAAACTTGGACATCCAGAAACATTTGAAATCCCAACCGAATACATAGGAGCTTTAAGTAGGTTTGAAAAAAAAGATGGCCCAGTTTTAAACGATATGCTTGTTTTGTTGTCTGGTCCCGAGCCACAACGAACCTTTCTTGAAGAAAAACTTATTTCAGAATTAAAAAATTACAAAGGAACCGTAGTTTTTGTTAAGGGCATTATGCAGGCCGAACAAACCACAGAAGTTATTAATAACATAACGTTTTACAATTTTATGACTTCAAGCTTGTTGGAAAAAACCATTAACGAAAGTGCTTTAATTATCTCTCGATCGGGCTACACCACGGTTATGGATTTAGCAAAACTCGGCAAAAAAGCGTTTTTTATTCCCACACCAGGTCAATTTGAACAGGAATATTTAGCTAAACGTTTAACAGAATTGAAACTTGTACCAAGCTGCGCTCAAGACGATTTTAATTTAAACAAACTCGAAAACATGGATACTTTTAAAGGTTTAAAAGCTATTAATTTTAATACAGACTTTAAAAAGTTATTTAGCCTTTTCGAGAGTGAATGAAAACTCACTACCAACCCCAAAGTCGCTCTCTACATAAATACGTTCGTTGTGAGCTTCAATAATATGTTTTACAATAGAAAGTCCTAAACCAGAGCCACCTTCTTTTCGAGAACCACTTTTGTCTACTCTGTAAAAACGTTCAAATAAACGAGATAAATGTTTCTTCTCGATACCTTCACCATTATCGGTTACACGAACAATAACTTTATTTTTAATTAAATTCTCTACACTTAACTCGGTAGTCCCTTTTTCTTGTCCGTATTTTATAGAATTCACAATTAAGTTAGCAAGTACTTGCTGAATGCGCTCTTTATCTGCCTTTACAAAAATTGGATTGGGATAATCTCTATCGAAGGTTAACGTTATTTTCTTTTTGGCTGCTTTCATTTCAAACATTTCAAAAACACCTTTAATAAGTTCTACAATATCGAAAACCTCTATATTTAAACTTAAATCACCAACTTCCAACTTGGTAATCATATCTAAGTCTTTTACAATATAACCCAGTCTTTCTATCCCTTTACTAGCACGTTCTAGATACTTTTCACGTAGATTTTCGTCGTCCATCGCACCATCCAAAAGCGTTAAAATATATCCTTGAACGGTAAACAAAGGTGTTTTTAACTCATGAGATACATTTCCTAAAAACTCGCGTCGGTATTGCTCTCGAACTTTAAGGGATTCTATTTCAATTTTTTTATCGCGGGCAAACCTATCAATTTCTTCTGTTAAGGTTTGCATGTCTGTAGTAATGGTGCCTTTGGTTATGCTAGTAGATTCCAAAAGAGTTAAATCATCATATATTTTTTTTACCCGTTTATAAATAAAACGCTCTACCCGATACTGAATAACCATAAAGCTAAAAAGATAGGTTACTAGAAAAAAAACGATTAAATAAAGCAGATTTACTTTATAAAAACCAAATAAAAAAACACTCGTTAAGAGCGTTGTAAAAATGGTTATATAAAGCGATGTTTTAATCGCAAACTTATATGATTTTTTAAATTTCTGTTGCATTAATCTACAAACTTATAGCCTACTCCTTTTATTGTTTTAAAACTATCGTCGCCTATTTTTTCACGTAATTTTCTAATATGCACATCAATGGTACGACCACCAACCACAACTTCGTTACCCCAAACCGTGTCAAGAATTTCATCGCGTTTAAAAACTTTACCTGGTTTTGATGCTAGTAAAGATAGTAATTCAAATTCTTTTCTTGGTAGAACAATTTCTTTTCCTTTGGAAGTAATTTTGTACTCGTCTCTGTTAATAATAAGACTACCTATTTTAACGGTATCTGAAACTTCTTCGTCTTTAAAACGTCTTAAAAGTGCTTTTACTTTACTAACTAAAACTTTGGGTTTTATAGGTTTGGTAATATAATCATCGGCACCAGCGTCGAAACCAGCCACCTGCGAATAATCTTCACCTCTTGCCGTTAAAAATACTATAAGTGTATTTTCTAAATCTGGATTTTTTCTAATAATTTCACAAGCTTCAATGCCATCCATTTCAGGCATCATAACGTCTAAAATAATTAATTGAGGCTGTTCTTTTTTGGCTTTTTTTACGCCCTCATGACCGTTTTCGGCGGTAATTACTTGATAGCCTTCACTTGTTAAATTATAACCAACTATTTCTAAAATATCTGGTTCGTCATCAACTAATAATATTTTAATATCCTTTTTTTTCATTAGAAAACAATTATTAAACTATTTTATGAAGTAAAGATAAAACTAATAAAACAACTTCATCTAAATTATAAAATTAATAACATTAAGGTAACAGACCGATTACATGAATTTAAAATTGAGCACTAAAACAAACATCTTTAACAACTTTTTGGCATCAAATTTGTAATAAATTTGTTATTTTTAATAAAAAAACTAAAGTTTATGAAAAAAAGTTACTTTGTAATCTTGTTTTTTACGACCCTGTTTTTTGCTAGCCAAAACGGATTTAGCCAGAATAATAATGGCAAAGATTTTGCTCATAATAACATTGAAAATCTCAGTATTTATCCTAATCCGGTAACAAATAATCAAACCGTTATTTATATAAATTCCAAAAACAATTTAACTAAAAAAATTGAATTTTATGATATTTTAGGAAAACTTATCTCCACAACCTATATTAATAGAAAAGAACTTAATATTGCTCACTTAAACAGAGGTGTTTATATTTTAAAAATAACCGAAAACAATATTACAGAGGTTAAGAAATTAGTGATAAAGTAATTTAACTTCTTTTTAAATATTTTTAAAGCGTTTCCATTGGGTAGCGCTTTTTTATTTTAGCTACTTTTGTTGTTAGAATTATGATAGACAGTCAAGCGCTTTTTAATATTAAAACCGAAACAGAATTCGAAAACTTAGCATTGCAAGTTTTTAAATTTCAGTTTAACAACAACCGAATTTACAGGTCGTTTTGCGATTTATTATACATACATACCAGTGATGTTAAAACATTAAACGACATTCCTTTTTTACCCATACAGTTTTTTAAAACGCATGAAATATTAAGCAGTGACGATACTATTAAAGCAACCTTTACCAGTTCTGGAACTACAGGAACCGCGACAAGCAAACATTTAGTAACCGATTTAAGTATTTACAAAGAAAGTTTTACTCGAGGTTTCGAATTGTTTTATGGCCCAGTTGAAGATTTTGTGATTTTGGCTTTGTTGCCATCGTATTTAGAGCGTGAGGGCTCGTCGTTAATTTACATGGTCGATGCCATGATAAAAACATCTAAACACAAAGAAAGTGGCTTTTATTTAAATAATATTTCCGAATTAAAAGAGGCACTTATTCGATTAGATTCCGAAGGAAAAAAAGTATTGTTAATTGGTGTTTCATTTGCACTTTTAGACCTAGTTGAAACTTATAATTTCCAATTAAAAAACACTATTATTATGGAAACTGGTGGCATGAAAGGCAGACGAAAAGAATTAATAAGAGAGGAACTACATGCCCAACTAAAAGTAGGTTTTGGCGTTAATACAATTCACAGTGAATATGGCATGACCGAACTTTTGAGTCAGGCTTACTCCCAAGGAAACGGTATTTTTAAATGTCCAGATTGGATGCGTGTTTTAGTTAGAGACACCGAGGATGCCTTAAGCATTTTACCAGAAAATAAGGTTGGCGGATTAAATATTATTGATTTAGCCAATATAAATTCCTGCGCTTTTATTGCCACGCAAGATTTAGGTAGCGTTAATAAAAATGGCTGTTTTGAAGTTATTGGTCGCTTTGACAACTCGGATATTCGTGGCTGTAACCTTATGGTCTTATAATTTATTTAAAAATCTTTGTAAGTTTAAAATAAATCCATCGACTATATTATTGTAATGAAAAAGAAGGATTAATTTTTAATGGTTGGTTAGTTTGAAAAAGCCTGGTTACTTATTTGTAATCAGGCTCTTTCTATTTTATACCAATCTTAAAACAAAGTAATTCTTTTTACCACGCTGCAAGAGCACGAATTTATCGTTTATTAAATCGGCTTTTGAAATCATATAGCCCTCTTGCACCTTCTCTTTATTTACAGAAATAGAATTCTCTTTTAAAGCACGTCTGGCTTCTCCATTCGATTTTAAAAAACCGCCTTTTTCAGCTAATGCTGCTATAATATCTAACCCTGATACGATATCAGATTCTGAAATTTCGGTAAGTGGCACACCATCAAAAACATCTAAAAAGGTTTGTTCGTTAAGCTGTTTTAAATCGTCTCCAGTAGAGTTTCCAAATAAAATTTCGCTGGCTTTAATCGCATTTTCTAAATCATCTTTAGAATGTACCATGGTTGTAATTTCTTCTGCCAATCGTTTTTGTAAGGCTCTTAAATGCGGCGCTTCATTATGCTGAATAACTAGTGCTTTTATTTCTTCTTCGGTTAAAAAAGTAAATATTTTAATATACTTTTCGGCATCCTCATCGCTTGAATTTAACCAATATTGATAGAATTTATAAGGTGATGTTCTGTTGGCATCTAACCAAACATTTCCGCCTTCAGATTTTCCAAATTTAGACCCATCGGATTTTGTTATTAACGGACAAGTAATAGCAAAACCTTTTCCTCCAGAAATACGACGTATTAACTCGGTTCCCGTTGTAATATTTCCCCATTGGTCGCTTCCTCCCATTTGAATGGAGCAATCTTTTTCTCTGTATAAATGAAGAAAATCGTATCCTTGTACTAACTGATATGTAAACTCGGTAAAACTCATACCTTCAGATGAATCTGAAGAAATTCTATTTTTTACAGAATCTTTCGCCATCATATAATTTACTGTAATGTGCTTACCTACATCGCGAATAAACTCTAGAAACGAGAAGTCTTTCATCCAATCGTAATTATTCACTAAAGTAGCCGCATTACTCGCATCGCTTTCAAAATCTAAAAAGTGAGCCAATTGCTTTTTAATAGATTCTTGATTGTGACGCAAGGTTTTTTCGTCTAACAAATTACGCTCGTTCGATTTCCCAGACGGATCCCCAATCATACCTGTAGCGCCACCAACCAAGGCCACAGGCTTGTGCCCACAACGTTGGTAATGTGCCAATAGCATAATGGGTACTAAATTTCCAATATGTAAAGAATCTGCAGTAGGATCGAAGCCAACATATGCACTTCTCATCTGTTCCATTAAATGTTCTTCTGCTCCTGGCATTACGGTATGAATCATACCTCTCCAGGTTAATTCTTCAACAAAATTCTTTATCATTTTCTATTATTTATTGTAAACTTTGGCAAAGATAAAAATCAAAGAATAATTACTCCTGTATTCTGAATAATTCTTTACTTTAGTTGCATGATTTTAGTTACTGGAGGCACAGGCTTAGTTGGTTCGCATTTACTTTTTAACCTTGTTAGCAATAACAAAAAGGTTCGCGCTATTTATAGAAACGAACAAAAACTTAAAAACACAAAAGATGTGTTTGCCTGCTATACTAAGAATTTTGAAACACTATTTAATTCTATTGAATGGGTTAAGGCCGATATTTTAAATATTACCGAATTAGATTATGCCTTTAAAGATGTAACTTACGTCTACCATTGTGCAGCTTTAGTATCGTTTGAACCCAACAGATATAAACAATTACGCAAAATAAATATTGAAGGCACAGCCAATGTTGTTAATTTTTGTTTGTTTCATAACATTAAAAAATTATGTTATGTAAGTTCTATTGCTACACTTGGTAAAGAAGTAAACGATGGTTTTATAACCGAAGATTCTATTTGGAATCCCGAAGACGATAACAGTGTTTATGCGATTACAAAATATGGTGCCGAAATGGAAGTTTGGCGAGGCACTCAAGAAGGGTTACAAGCTGTTATTGTAAATCCTGGGGTTATATTAGGTGCTGGCATCTGGAAGTACGGCACAGGAAACTTATTTAGAAAAGCTCAAAAAGGAATTAAATACTTTACTTCAGGAACCATAGGTTTAATAGCTGTTGAAGATGTAGTGAAAATTATGATATTACTTCTAGAAAGCGATATTGTAAACCAACGCTATATACTTGTAGCAGAAAATTGGACTTACAAGCGCTTTTTACAAACTTTAAGCCTATCTGTAAATGCTAAAAAACCTGAAAAATTAGCTAGTGCTTCGTTACTTTATTTTGCTTGGAAATTAGATTGGTTAAAACATAAGTTAACAGGAAAACGACGTATACTTACCAAACATCTCGCCGAATCTTTAACCTCAGAAACATATTACTCGAGTGTTAAAGTTACAAAAGCCTTAGAAGTTTCTTTCACTCCAATAGAGGTGACTATAGCTCACATTGCTAATCTCTATCTGAAACAGGACTAACTAAAACCCCTTCATGAGACGCTTCTTTTCTGTTTAAATGTAATTGTGTTTTAAGTGAATCTATTTTTAAAATAGAATCTCTAATTGCAAAACGTTTTATAGAATCTTTTGCTCTTAATATGTCGATCGAGTCGGTTTCCTTTTTCTTTTCTTCCTTTTCCAGTTTTAGCTTTAAATCGTTTAGATACACTTTAAGACGCTCTAAACTATCAATAACTTTATCATAAATTTCTTCGTAATCCTTAATATTATGGGCGTAATAACTATTACTCTGTGCAAATTGCAAACTATCTATTTTATATTTTTCAAAAACATACGTCTCTAAATTTACGCCATGTTTTTCCAGTATTATTTTATTCGCAGAGGTTGCAGAACTAATAATTTTAGAATCTATTAATATTTTAACCATATCGCTTTTTGAGATTAAATTATCGGGTTTATCGGGCCCTCCATATTTATTACAAGAAGCAATAATTAAAATAATACAGAAATAAAATAGCGTTTGTTTTAACATTATCTATTAAAAGTTAATCGTTTTGCAGCCTTCACATCTGAAACCTTAGCGTTTTGATAGACCAAACTACCATTTACGAAGGTATGAGTAATTCTAGACTTAAACGTAGTGCCTTCAAACGGAGACCATTTACATTTATATAAAATATTTTCTTTATTAACCGTCCACGGATTATTCAAATCTATTAATACCAAATCTGCATAATACCCTTCTTTTATAAAGCCTCTTTTTTCAATTTCGAATAAAATAGCTGGGTTATGACACATTTTTTCAACTATTTTTTCTACTGAAATTTTATCTTTATGGAACATTTCTAACATAGCTGGTAAGGCATGCTGCACCAGTGGTCCGCCAGAAGGCGCCTTGGTATAAACGTTATTTTTTTCTTTTATCGTATGTGGCGCATGATCTGTAGCAATAACATCAATTCTATCGTCTAACAAAGCCTCCCACAATTGAGCACGATCTTTTTTGGTTTTTACCGCAGGATTCCATTTGATAAGGGTTCCTTTTTTATCGTAATCTTCATCTGAAAACCACAGATGATGTATACAAACCTCGGCCGTTATTTTTTTGTCTTTTAGAGGTATTTTATTTGAAAACAAATTGGTTTCTTTTCCAGTTGACAAATGAAAAACATGTAATCTGGCACCCGTTTTTTTTGCTAATTCAATGGCCTTAGATGATGATAAATAACAAGCTTCTTCGCTTCTAATTACTGGATGATATTTTATAGGTATATCCTCTCCATACTTGTCCAGATGTTCCTGGAAGTTCTTTTTTATGGTAGCTTCATCTTCACAATGAACTGAAATTACCATGTTGGTGCTTTTGAAAATTTTCTCCAAAACTACTGGGTCGTCAACCAACATATTCCCTGTCGATGATCCTAAAAACAATTTTAATCCTGCTACCGTTTTAGGGTCTACCTTTAAAATTTCATCTAAATTATCGTTTGTTCCTCCAAACATAAACGAATAATTTGCGTAAGACGTTTTAGATGCTATCTCAAATTTCTCTTCTAACTTTTCTACTGTTGTGGTTTGCGGATTGGTATTTGGCATTTCTACAAACGAGGTAATACCACCTGCAACAGCTGCTCTAGATTCGGTTTCTATGGTTGCTTTTTCGGTTAGACCTGGTTCTCTAAAATGCACTTGATCATCGATAGCTCCTGGAAACAAATATTTGCCTTCGGCATCGATAACATAAACATCAGAAGATTTTGCACTAATAGATTCGTTAATTTCTTTAATAAACTCATCTTCAATTAAAATATCACCTTTTAAAATGACACCTTCATTTACAATATGAGCATTTTTAATTAATGTAGTTTTCGGTTTCATAATGTATCTACTTTTTTAAATAGACTTTTTAATTTCATAGAAATCACTCCAAAAATAGCTTCCGAGATAATTCCTGAACTTAATTTTGATTCGCCTTGTGTTCTATCGGTAAAAATTACTGGTACTTCTTCTATTTTAAATTGTTTTAAATATGCTTTAAATTTCATTTCAATTTGAAAGGCATAGCCAATAAATTTAATATGATTTAAATCGATATTTTCTAAAACTTTGCGTTTATAACAAACAAACCCTGCGGTAGTATCATGAATATTCATTCCTGTAATAAAACGCACATATTTCGATGCAAAATACGACATTAAAACGCGACTCATGGGCCAATTTACAACATTTACGCCTTTTACATAACGCGAACCTATGGCGACATCGGCTTGATTAACATGACAGGCATGGTACAATTTTGGTAAATCGGATGGATTGTGTGAAAAATCGGCGTCCATTTCAAAAATATATTGATAGTTGTTTTTTAAACTCCATTTAAAACCATGAATATACGCTGTTCCTAGTCCAGATTTTTCCTTTCTAACTTCCAGATGTAACCGCTCAGGAAACAATTCCTGAAGCTGCTTAACCTTTAATGCTGTTAAATCTGGAGAATTGTCGTCGACTACCAAAATATGAATAGCATCTGACTGTGAAAATACAGCTTTAATTATAGCTTCAATATTCTCTATCTCGTTATAGGTAGGAATAATAACAAGTGCATCTGTCATTCTTCGGTTTTAAAATCAATACTATTTTTAGCAAATGTACATTATTACAACTTTATTTATTTTAAATATTCCTTAATAATTAAAGCTTCTAGTAAAATAAATATAATAATTTTACAACATGCTTAGGGAAACTGTATCTAACGAATTATTTACCATTTTTTTGGTAATTGGACTCATATCGGTGGCTATTACAAAGTTAATAGAGCCTAAGCGTTTTAGTGACTTTATTTATGTTTTAGGAAACTCTAAGTACCTTAAAATTTATGCGCGCGACCAAAAGTTTTTAGACAAATTTGAGGCTTTATTATTTTTTAATCTTCTACTCTCGTCGGCTGTTTTTTTTATTATAATTTATCAGAATTTAACAGGTTTAAATATTAATACTATTGAAAATATTATTAAAATTACCGTTGGCATTGGTGCTTTTATTCTAATAAAAGTACTTCTAGAACGCTTAATTGGAAGTTTGTTTGAAATAGATAGAATTACCGATTTATACTTGTTTCAAAAAATTACTTATAAGAATTTTTTGGGCCTTGTTTTAATTCCATTAAACGCTCTTTTACTTTATAGTTTTCGTCCTTCGTTAATTTTAATTTACCCCATAATTATATTTTTGTTAATTGTTAATATTATTGGGCTAATTACTACCATTAAATCGCATCAAAGTTTAATAAAAGCTAACTTTTTTTATTTTATTTTGTATCTTTGCGCTCTTGAAATCGCACCCTATGTTATTTTATATAAGGTGTTTGTTTCTTAAAGACACCTAACATACTACTTGTACTTATGAAAGTGAAAACAATTTTAGTATCTCAACCAGAACCTAAAATAGAAAACTCCCCTTATTTCGATTTAATTGAAAAGCAAAAAGTAAAAATAGACTTTAGACCTTTTATTCATGTGGAAGGTGTTTCTGCTAAAGAAATAAGACAACAAAAAGTTGATTTAAACAACTACACGGCCATTATTTTAACAAGCCGAAATGCGGTTGATCACTTTTTTAGAGTTGCCGAAGAAATGCGTTATAAAGTGCCGGATACTCTTAAATATTTTTGTCAATCTGAAGCAGTTGCTTACTACCTTCAAAAATATGTAGTTTACAGAAAGCGTAAAATTTATGTTGGTAAACGTACCTTTTCGGAGCTTTCTCCATTAATTAAAAAATATAAAGACGAAAAGTTTTTATTGCCAAATACTGATAAAGTTAAAGATGAAGTGCCAGACACTTTAAATGCTTTGGGAGTTAACTGGAAACAGGCTATTTTTTACAAAACTGTAATTAGCGATCTTTCTGATTTAGCCGATGTTTACTACGATATATTAGTATTTTTTAGTCCGTCTGGAATAGAATCCTTATTCCATAATTTCCCAGACTTTAAACAAAATAACACGCGTATTGCTGTTTTTGGAAATACTACCATTAAAGCGGTAGAAGAAAAAGGATTGCGTGTAGATATTGCTGCACCAACGCCAGAGACACCTTCTATGACTATGGCTTTAGAGAAATACATCGAAAAGGTTAACAAAGTAAAATAAACCTAAATACCATAAAACAAAAAAGGGATGATTTAAATCATCCCTTTTTTTATTAATTAAAATGCATAGCGCTGCGGACCGCCACGGCGAATTTCTTCACTGGCATATGCTTCATATTTTTTAAAGTTTTCTCGAAACGCATTAGACAATTTAAAAGCCGTCTTATAGTAAGCTCCATCGTTATTCCATGTTGCTCTCGGACTCAAAACTGTTGTTGGTACACCCGGACATTCTCTTGGTTGTGCCACTCCAAAAACAGAGTGAATGTGGTAATTATCATAACTATACAAGCCTAAATCGCCACTTAAAACCGCATGAATCATGGCGCGTGTATATTTAAGTTTCATTCGGGTTCCAACCCCATAAGGACCGCCAGTCCAACCCGTATTTACCAACCAAACATTTACCCCAGAATCTTTCATTTTTTTGCTTAACATTTCGGCGTATTTAGTTGGGTGCAAAGGCATAAAAGGCGCTCCAAAACAAGCTGAAAACGATGGCTGTGGTTCTACAATACCCGCTTCGGTTCCTGCCACTTTAGCCGTATAACCCGAAATAAAATGATAGGCAGCCTGACTTGGCGTTAATTTAGATATTGGAGGCAATACGCCAAAAGCATCGGCAGTTAAAAAGAAAATATTTTTAGGATTTTTACCTGTTGATGGCATCTGAATGTTTTCAATATGATGTATAGGATAACTTACTCGTGTGTTTTGTGTAATAGAAGTATCTTCAAAATTAACATGTCCTTGAGAATCTAAAACCACATTTTCTAAAATGGCGCCTTTTTTAATAGCATCAAATATTTCTGGTTCGTTTTCTCTAGAAAGATTAATAACCTTTGCGTAACAACCACCCTCGAAATTAAAAACAGAATCGCGCGAGGTCCAACCATGCTCATCATCTCCTATTAAACTGCGATTAGGATCTGTAGATAAGGTGGTTTTTCCTGTACCAGACAAACCGAAGAAAATAGCAGTATCGCCCTCTTTACCTACATTGGCACTGCAATGCATTGGAAGTGTGTTTTTGTATACTGGAAGAATAAAATTTAAGGCTGAAAAAATGCCTTTTTTAATTTCACCGGTGTAGCCCGTACCTCCAATAAGTGCTATTTTTCTAGTAAAATTTAAAATAGCAAAATTATGCTGACGTGTACCATCGGTTTCGGGGTTTGCCAAAAAACCAGGAGCATTTATAACAGTCCACTCCGATTCAAAATGTTCCAATTCTTCATCGGTTGGTCTTAAAAACATATTATACGCAAATTGATTGCTCCAAGGATATTCGTTAATAACACGAATGTTTAACTTATAATCTTCATCTGCACAGGCATAGCAATCTCTAACAAAAATTTCTTTGTTAGATAAATAATCTGTAACCTTATTATATAAGGCATCAAACTTATCTGCATCAAAAGGAATATTAATATCGCCCCACCAAACGCGGTCTTTAGTAATATCGTCTTTAACAATAAATCGGTCTTTAGGAGAACGCCCCGTAAATTCACCTGTATTAACAGCTAAAGCTCCAGAAGCCGCCTCTACTGCTTGTCCTTTTTCGATAGCAATATCGTGCAACTCATTTGGGCTTAATTGGTATTTAACATTGGCATTTTTTATACCGTAAGCATCTAACGAAATCGTTTTCGTAAATTGATCTAAGTGTCCCATATTATGGCTTTAAATTATTTAAATACCAAAATTAGGTCAAATAAAATTCATTATTATTATTTTAACACTTATTTTTTAAGAAATTAACAAATAATGTTAACCAAGAAAGCATTAAAAGTAAACCTCCAATTGGAGTTATAAACCCAATAACTTTAAAATCGAAATTAGTTAAAGTATTTGTCGCTAAAAAATAAATAGAACCCGAGAAAAAGACCACGCCAATAAGCGTTAAATAATAAATGACATTTTTGGTTTTTTGAGTTAACAAATTGGCACTACCTATAAACAATAGAAAAAGAGCATGATACATTTGATAACGCACCCCTGTTTCAAAGGTTTGTTGTGAAGTCACGGGAATGAGTTCTTTTAAGGCATGTGCACCAAAAGCTCCTAAAACAATAGATAAAACACCAAATATCGCTGCAGTTATTAAAATTTTATTATCCATTAATATCTGTTTTAAAGGTTTACATTGTTATTACAAAATTACAAGTATCCTTTCAATTTAAAACTAAATAATTAACTTTAAGTTTTAATTTGAAGCTATAAGCTCATGGATACAAAACAAATTACTATTGATGGTATTGATAAAAAAATACTTCGGGCTTTAACAGAAGATGCTCGCACACCCATTCTTGAAATAGCCAGACATGTGGGCATTTCTGGTGCTGCCATTCATCAACGTTTAAGAAAACTTGAAAAATCTAAATTACTTGTAGGCTCAAAATTTATAATTAACGAGAAAGCCTTAGGCTATTCAACACTGGCCTTTGTGGGTATATATTTAGAACAGGCAACTAATAATGACGATGTTGTTAAAGCCCTAAAACGTATACCTGAGGTTTTAGAATGCCATTATACTACAGGCCAATTTAATATTTTTATAAAGCTACTTTCTAGAAACAACGCCCATTTAATGCAGTTGCTAAATAATGATATACAAACAATTAGAGGCGTTTTAAGAACCGAATCGTTAATTTCGTTAGACCAACAAATTGATAGACAAATTAAAATTTAAAGAAAATACATTTATAAATAAAAACCCCCAAGGTTTACTTTGGGGGTTTTATATTTTATTAAAATGTGTATTACATTTTCATTAACCAAGAACGTACATCGACTTCTTGCTTAATGATATCTCGTAAATCGTCTATTTTAACACGTTTTTGCTCCATGGTATCTCTATAACGAATGGTAACGGTGTTATCTTCTAAGGTGTCGTGATCGACAGTGATACAAAACGGTGTACCGTTAGCATCTTGTCTTCTGTAACGACGTCCTACAGCGTCTTTCTCGTCATAATCGACGTTGAAATCCCATTTTAAATCTTCAACTATTTTTCTGGCAACTTCTGGCAGACCATCTTTTTTAACCAATGGTAAAATAGCGGCTTTTACTGGTGCTAAAACACTTGGTAATTTTAAAACAGTTCGCGTGGTTCCGTTTTCCAATTCTTCTTCAACTAGAGAGTTTGAGAAAACCGCTAAGAACATACGGTCTAAACCAATAGAGGTTTCTAACACGTAAGGCACATAGCTTTTATTTTCTTCTGGGTCGAAATATTGTAATTTTTTACCAGAATATTTCTCGTGTTGCGATAAATCGAAATCGGTACGTGAGTGAATACCTTCTAATTCTTTAAATCCGAATGGGAATTTAAATTCAATATCGGCAGCAGCATCGGCGTAGTGTGCCAATTTCTCATGATCGTGAAAACGGTAATTTTCTGCTCCCATACCAAGAGATAAATGCCATTTTAAACGTGTTTCTTTCCAATGATTATACCATTCTACTTGTGTACCTGGTTTAATAAAAAATTGCATTTCCATTTGTTCAAACTCACGCATTCTAAAAATAAATTGTCTCGCAACAATTTCATTTCTAAAGGCTTTACCTGTTTGCGCAATACCAAATGGTATTTTTAAACGGCTTGTTTTTTGCACGTTTAAAAAGTTAACAAAAATACCTTGTGCTGTTTCTGGACGCAAGTATAAATCCATGGCATTTTCGGCCGAAGCTCCCAGTTTTGTACCAAACATAAGGTTAAACTGTTTTACATCGGTCCAGTTTCTGCTGCCTGTTAATGGATCGGCTATTTCTAATTCTTCAATAAGCGCTTTAACATCGGCTAAGTCTTCGTTTTCTAAAGATTTTGCCATACGCGATAGCGTCTCGTTAATTTTTTCTTGGTAGCCTAAAACTCTTGGATTTGTTGAAACAAATTCTTCTTTATTAAAAGCATCGCCAAAGCGTTTTGCGGCTTTTTCTACTTCTTTATCTATTTTCGCTTCAATTTTTGCACAATAGTCTTCTATTAAAACATCGGCTCTGTAGCGTTTTTTAGAATCTTTATTATCAATTAATGGATCGTTAAAGGCATCAACGTGCCCAGAAGCTTTCCATGTGGTTGGATGCATAAATATTGCGGCATCGATACCTACTATATTTTCATTCATTTGTACCATGGCTTTCCACCAGTAGTCGCGAATGTTTTTCTTTAATTCTGCACCATTTTGTGCGTAGTCGTAAACTGCACTTAATCCGTCGTAGATTTCACTACTCTGAAATACGTAACCATACTCCTTTGCGTGAGAGATTACTTTTTTAAATTGATCGTCTTGATTTGCCATGGTGCAAAAATAAAAAACCGCAACAAACAAATTGAATTCTTTGTTAAAAATTAAGCATGAATTTACTTATTTTTAAATGCGTTAGGGATTGGAGCAATTGTTTGAGCTCTTTTTACGACGGTAGGAGGAAAAAAGCGAGTGCGGAAAGCCCGACCCTTGTGGTAACGCCCAAATAATTATAGTTTTTTCATGCTTGAATTGGTTATTAATTTATGCTTCCCAAAAGTTTGTTATGCCTGTCTTAATGTTTTAAAAGACAATGAGGATACTATTTGTGTGAGTTGCAGACATGATTTACCTGTTACTAATTTTCATTTTAACCAGGACGAAACGGTTAAAAACGTACTTTACGGGCGGGCAAAGATTGCACATGCAACTGCCTTATTTCGATTTGAAAAAAAGGGACTCGTGCAGCAGCTTATTCATGGCTTAAAGTACAAAGGCTATGAAAGTGTTGGTGTTTGTTTGGGTAATTGGCTGGGTGGCGAGCTTAAAAACTTAGATGCTTATAAAGATATTGACTTGGTGATACCCGTGCCTTTACACCAAAATAAATTAAGAAAACGTGGTTATAACCAGGTTACTAAATTTGGCCAACAAATTGCTGAAGCTTTGCAAACCGAGTTTAGAGACGATGTGCTTGTTAAAATTACAAATACACAGTCGCAGGTAAATAAAATACGCTTGTCGCGATGGAATAACAACGACGAATTGTTTGCCATTGGCAATGCAGCGCATGTAGAAAACAAACATATTCTTTTGGTTGATGATATAATTACCACCGGGGCGACTTTAGAGGCCTGTATTTTGGCATTAACACAAATTAAAAACATAAAAATTAGCGTTGCTACCATGGCAATAGCATAAAGAGTTTGTCGTTATATCTTTAAATTTATGTAGGTTTGTAAAAATTTTAAATTAGGCGATGCGCAAAATCCTTTCGAATTTAATTTTACTCACATTTATAGGCTTAATTATAGTTAATTGTGCAAACCGAGGCAATCCAGATGGCGGACCAAAAGATGTAACGCCTCCCGTAATTGTATCGTCTGTTCCAGAAAATTTTACAACGAATTTTAAAGGCAAAGTGATTAAAATTTATTTTGATGAGTACATTAAAATAAAAGACATCCAAAAGCAGCTTATTATTTCGCCACCAATGAAAACCCAACCAGAAATTACGCCGCTTGGTGGAGCGAGTAAATACATTACCATTAAAATTTTCGATACTTTACAGCCTAATACCACGTACGCTTTTAACTTTGGAAACAGCATTACCGATAACAACGAAGGGAATCCGTATCCTTATTATCGCTACGTATTTTCTACTGGCGATTACATAGATTCTCTTACCGTAAAAGGAAATATTACAGACGCATACTACCGTAAGCCAAAAACCTTTGTAAATGTGGCTTTATATGAAGTAGACTCAACCTTTAACGATTCTATTATTTACAAAGAAACACCTAAATATTTAACGAATACCTTAGATAGTGTTACGACGTTTACTATTGAAAATATTAAAGCAGGAAAGTATTTGCTTATTGCTTTAAAAGATGTGAATGGCGATAATAAATTTCAACAAAAAACAGATGAAATTGCCTTTTATAAGGAGTTTATTACGGTTCCAACAGATTCCTTATTTACATTGAAATTATTTTCTGAAGAAATTGATTTTAAAGCGTCTCGCCCTTACCTTGCCGGAGGTAATAAAATTGGTTTTGGTTTTGAAGGTGATTTTAAGGGGATGGCAATTAATTTAAAATCTGATACACCAGACGATTTTGAATATCGAATTACTAAAGACGAGAAAACCGACACACTTTATTACTGGTACAAGCCTAAATTTGAAACCGACTCGCTTATTTTTAATGTATCTAAAGCCAATTTTAACAAAGATTATACGGTAAAAATTCGCGATCAAAAGAAAGATACATTAACGCTAAAAAGTGAATCTCCTGCAGCTTTAGATGACCCTTTTAAAATTATAGGTACCGTGCCATTTGTTAATTTTGATGCTTCTAAAGTGAGTTTAATGGATAAAGATTCTACAAAAATAGCATTTAAAACATTTTTAGATACTTTAAATAACAGCTATGCTATTGATTTTAAAAAGGTTGAAGAAAATAATTATAAAATAAAAATACTACCTGAAGCTTTTACAGATTTCTATAATAACACCAACAAAGACACCCTTAATTACTCGGTGAACACCAAAAAAGCTTCCGATTTTGGTTATGTGCGTTTTACGTTAAATAATGCGACTTACCCCATAATTTTTCAGTTAACTAACGAAAAAGGCGAAGTTAAATTCGAGCAATATTCTACAAAACCCGAAAAACTGGACTTTTATAACTTGAATGCCGGTAAATATTTTATTCGGGTTGTTTTTGATGCCAATGGAAATGGTAAGTACGATACTGGTAATTATCTTAAAAAGATACAACCAGAACGTGTTGGTCATTTTGAAATGGAAGAAGAAGTTCGTGCCGATTGGGGACTCGAACAAACGTTAAACTTTACAACAGCAAAGTAAAATCGTCTTTATCGTCTAAAAACCGGAGTTTGTTGCGGTAAAAATTAATATGAGAGCGCTCTAAAGTGACAATTTCAATTTGCTCTCTGTTGGGTTTGATACTGGAAATGGTATTCCCTGTAACGTCGTAAACCGCCGAATGCCCGCAATATTCGTTTTGAGCCTGGTCTAAACCAATACGATTTACGCCCACCACATAACTCATGTTTTCTATAGCGCGCGCTTTTAGCAAGGTATCCCAAGCAAAAATTCGAGCTTTTGGCCAGTTTGCCACATAAAGTAACACATCGTAATTATCGACATTTCTTGCCCAAACAGGGAAACGCAAGTCGTAACAAATTAACGGACAAATAATCCAACCTTTATATTCGGTTGAGTAACGCTGCGTTCCAGCATCGTACACTTTATCTTCGCCTGCCAAGGTAAACGTATGGCGCTTATCGTAATATTCTAAAGTGCCATCTGGTGTTACAAATAAAAGGCGGTTGTAAAACTTTTCGTTTTCGGTAATAATAATACTTCCAACAATAGCGGCATTAAACTTGGTTGCCATGTTTTGCATCCATGTTACCGTTTTACCTGTCATGGTCTCGGCAAGGGCCGAAGCATTCATGGTAAAGCCTGTTGTAAACATTTCGGGTAAAACAATAATGTCTAAAGGCTTGGTAATACTTTTTATTTTTTCTTTAAAATTAGCTCTGTTTTGTTTGGGGTTTTCCCAAACTAAATCGCTTTGAATTATGGCTACATGAAGTTGTTCTTGCATATTAAATACTATTTAAAATGTTAGCAGCCTTTTTAAGGGTTTCTTCGGTTTTTGCAAAACAAAATCGAAGTACTTTATTATCTAAATTATTCGTATTAAAAACCGATAAAGGAATGGATGCTATTCCAGATTCTACGGTTAGTTTTTTAGCATAATCGACATCGTTATCCATGGTGATTGCAGAGTAATCTAGAACCTGAAAATACGTGCCTTTTGATGCTGTAAATTGAAACCTAGAATCTTTGATTAAATTTAAAAATAAATCCCTTTTCTTTTGATAAAAATCTGATAATTCTAAATAATGTTTTGGCTCTTTCATATACTCGGCAATGCCCTTTTGAGTGGGATGATGAATACAAAACACGTTAAATTGATGTACTTTTAAAAATTCGTCCATTAACACTTTTGGAGCGCAACAATACCCCACACGCCAACCGGTATTATGAAAGGTTTTACAAAATGAAGCCACCACAAAACTTCGAGCTTTTAAATCGGGAAACAAACAGGCACTTTGATGCTTTTCGCCATCGAAAATCATATGTTCGTAAACCTCATCACTTAAGACAATAATATTGGTGTTTTTAGTAATTTCTTGCAAATGCAACATATCTTCTTTAGAAAGAATCGTTCCTGTTGGATTGTGTGGCGTATTAATAATAATCATTTTTGTTTTATTATTAATTTTTGCTTTTACATGGTTCCAATCGATTTTAAAATCTTGCGCGCCATCCATTTGAATGGGCACTACAACTCCTCCATTAAGAATAATATTGGGTTCGTAACTATCGTAAGCCGGTTTAAAAACAATCACCTCATCGCCAGGATTAATAAAGGTGGTAATAATGGTAAAAATAGCTTGGGTAGCACCAGCCGTTACAGTAATTTCGGTTTCGGGATGATAGCATGTATTGTAGAGCGCTTCAAACTTTTTAGAAATAAGCGCTCTTAATTGATCATCGCCTCGCATGGGAGCATAATGATTGTAACCAGAATTCATGGCTTTACTAACCAAATCGATTAGTTTTTTATCGCTTTTAAAATCTGGAAACCCTTGAGATAAATTAATGGCATTATGCTGAGACGCCAAGGCACTCATGGTTGCGAAAATTGTGGTTCCAACATTTGGAAGTTTGGACTTGTATTCCATAAAAAAAATTAAAAACTACTTACTCTTACTATAGCTAAGATGCCATTCGTACAAACTAATTATTCACTTTTAATTCGGCTTCTTTTACCTCTTTCTCTAATTTTTTAAGACGTTTTTTCCATTTCGCCTCTTCTTTGGGAGATAACTCGCCTTTATCTTTAAGTTCTTGATAATCATTTTTAACGCTTGTTAACTCCTTTTTTACTTCAAAAAAATCTTCTCGAGCTTCTTGTCGCCTGTTTATTTGGTCTTCTAGTTGGCGTTGTTTTTCTTTCAACTCCTGCTCTTTATCTCTTAAATCTTTTAAGGCTTTGGCTATTTCGTCTTGTTTATTTTCGGCTAATTTTTCGGCCTCTAAACGCTTTTCTAAAATCGAGCTAATACGTTTCTTCTCGATATCTGTTAATTGCTCTGTAACTTCTTCGCCTTTGTTATAAAAACGATCTCCTTTCACCTTATACACACTACCATCATTAGTAATAACACGCTCGCTACTACCACAAGACACGATTAAAAATAAGGTTACCATATAAATCCACTTCATGTTATTCATTTTTAAATTTTTAGTTGATATTTTACTATCTATAATATAAGCATTTCTAATGCCAGCGCCTATTGTTTTGTAATACTTTTAACAAACAAATTTCGAAACTTATTCATTTTTATACAATTTCCATTTTTTTAAGCAGGAAGGAGGCATTCATATTTTTACAAACACCTTGTTTTAGTGTATAATCAAAATAAAGTTCGTCATTAACAATTTCGGCATCAAAATAATAGTTTTTAACTTGTTCTAATTCGGTTTCAATTTCACAAAGACTTAAATCGTGGGTAGCAATAATGCCCGTGGCTTTTGAAGCTACTAATTTTTCGACAAACTTGCGAGAGCCAATAGCTTTATCGGTGCTATTTATGCCTTTTAAAATTTCATCTAAAACAATAAAATAAGGCGCTTCTTTTATGGTGTCTACAATGTATTTTAGGCGGGTTAATTCGGAAAAGAAATACGAACTATCATCGGTTAACGAATCGGTAGTTCGCATACTGGTAATTAACCTTATAGGCTTATATTTACTAGACTTCGCACAAACGGGAAGCCCCATGTTAGCCATAACAATATGTAAGGATATGGTTCTTAAAAAGGTACTTTTACCAGCCATATTTGCACCGGTTACAATTAAAAACTGTTCATTGTTAATAGTTACATCGCTATTCACGCGTTTTTCAGTTTTTAGTAGCGGGTGCCCCAAAGCTTCAGCTGTAATAATGGCTCCTTCATTTTTAATTTCAGGAAATACAAATTCGGGTTTGTTAAATACGAAATTTGATAATGAATTATAAGCATCAAAAAACGAAACCACGTCAAACCAATCGGCTACTTTATTGGCATGTGCTGCAATCCATAATTCAATTTTATAACTGTTTCTTAAATCTGTTAGAAATAAGCCGTTTCCAAAAATGGCCGATATTAAATTATTTCGATTGTCTAGAGCATCCAAATGATTTGAAAACGCTTTAAAAATCGCCGAAGCTTTCTCGCCTTCCTGTTGAATTTTCTTTTGCTTTTCTTTCAACAACTCGGAAGTAAAAGTTTCTTTTTCAATTAATTGCAACAAGGATGCATACTGCCTAAAGGTGTCTTTTAGTTTATCTGAATTGAAAGCTAATACATTTATTTTTTTAAGATATAAGCCCGTAAGACCCAACCCTATAACCAACCAATACCCAACAAACGACGGTGCTATGGTTTCAAAATAAACACCAATCATTAAAAAAACAGATATGATAGAAAACACCATAGGAATCCATCGCATGGCCTTTGGTAAAAAGGGTTTGTGGGTTACAACCCAACTAATAATTTGTTTTGCAGGTGTTTCTATATGCACCAAGCTAGATGTAGCCTGATAGTGTTGTCGCCATTCTGGTTTTTCACTTAATTCTTTAATTGCTTCTTGTCTAGCTTCAATATTATAAATATCATTCGCCTTTAAAGCATTTGCCAGTTTTAAAGCGCCTTCGGCACTGGTTGTTCTATTTATAAACTGATAAAAAGATCCGCGTCCAAATAAATCGATATCTAAACTGTAAAAATGTTTCGGATCTTGATATTCTATACCTGCATCACGATTGTAAAAATCTCCCGAAGCTATTTTAATTTCATCATCGTTAATGTCTACAAGAGCTTTATTAAAATCTCTTTTTGCTTTTGTTGCATTGTATTTTGAAAGCAAAAACAAAAATATAGCCGTTCCTAGCATACCAATAAAAACAGCCACCTGCCAAGAAGCGAAGGTTGCATAAATTGCAAAACCAGTAGTTACAAAAACAAATAGTCTTAAAATGCTTAAAAGCGCTGTTTGCTTATGAAGCTTTTGTGCTTCGGTTTGATAAATCTCTGAATGCTTTTTATAGTATGTAATTGGGTTATTCATTTGCTATTATTAAAAAAGTAAAGAAACAAAAAAGCCCTGAAAAGGTTCAGGGCTATCATTTATATTTTAAAAAATTAGTCTCTTCCGCCAGCAAACACTCTAAAGCCCCAATAAACTAAATTGGCCAAAGCACCAATGGCTGCAACTAAATAGGTTCTGGCTGCCCATTTAAGCGCATCTTCAGAGCCTTTATATTCATCGGGTGTTACCATGTTTTTACTTTTTAACCAGGCCAAAGCGCGGTTACTTGCGTCGTACTCTACAGGTAAGGTTATAAAGCTAAATAACGTTGCAAAACCCATCATAACTAAACCAGCTACTGCTACCCAATAACCTAAGCCTAATCCGGCTGCAGCACCAAGCATTAAACCACCAATAATAACCCACTGCGACATTCCAGAAGTAACACTTACTATAGGCACCAATGCAGAACGCATGGTTAACCACTCGTAAGCTCTGGCATGTTGTACGGCATGACCACATTCGTGTGCTGCAACTGCTGCTGCTGCTGCATTACGCTCGTTATAAACAGCTTCACTTAAGTTTACAGTTTTGTTTTTTGGATTGTAATGGTCTGTTAAACGACCAGGAGTTGATATCACCTCAACATCGTAAATACCATTATCTGACAGCATTTTTTCGGCAATTTCCTTACCGCTCATGCCATTTCTTAAATGTATTTTAGAATACTTTTCAAACTTTCGCTTTAATGTGCTGCTTACTAACCAGCTTATTAAAGCTATACCACCTAATAATATATAATATCCAATCATGTTTCTCTTTTTATTATTTTAATTACTAAAATAAATATGACAAAAATAACGCCAATTTGTTCTGAATGATATTCTGTCAGTTAAAAAAATATTTAAAAAAAAGCGGAACTTCAAATACATGAAGTTCCGCTTTAAAATTATTGGAAATTTATATTAAGCTGAATACTCTAAATCGAAAGCTTCTGCGATTTCTTTATAAACGATGTTTCCTTTAACAATGTTTAATCCTTTTGCTAATGGGGCACTTTCGCTACATGCTTTTTCCCAACCTTCGTTTGCTAACTTAATAACATAAGGTAATGTTACGTTTGTTAAAGCAACGGTAGAAGTGTAAGGTACAGCACCTGGCATATTAGCCACACAGTAATGTACAACATCATCAATAATAAAAGTTGGATCTTCGTGAGTTGTTGCTTTAGTGGTTTCAAAACAACCTCCTTGATCGACTGCCACATCAACGATTACAGTTCCTGGACGCATTTCTTTTAACATATCTCTTGTTATTAATTTAGGAGCTTTAGCACCTTTAATTAATACACCACCAATAATTAAATCGGCATCTTTAATATGTTTTCTAATGTTATACTCACTTGAAAATTCTGTCACAACGTTTGGAGGCATGATATTACATACGTGACGTAATTGTGGTAAGTTAATATCTAAAACCGTTACATTCGCTCCTAAACTAGCTGCCATTTTTGCTGCCTGAATACCTACAACACCTGCACCTAATACCAAAACTTTACCTGGAGCTACACCAGGAACACCGCCTAGTAAAACACCACGTCCTTTAATTGGTTTCTCTAAATATTTAGCCCCTTGTTGAATAGACATTCTACCTGCAACTTCAGACATTGGTATTAATAATGGTAAAGCACCATTGGCGTCTTCAACTGTTTCGTAAGCGATACAAACCGCTTTACTAGCTATCATGGCATGGGTTAAAGGCTCGCTTGATGCAAAGTGGAAATACGTAAATACAACCTGATTTGGTTTAATTAAACTATATTCTTTTTCTATTGGTTCTTTAACCTTAACAATCATTTCGGCAATGTTGTAAACCTCTTCAATGGTATCCAGAATAGTTGCTCCAGCATCAACATAATCTTTATCAAAAAAACCACTTCCAAAACCAGCATTTTTTTGAACAAACACTTCGTGATTTCTTTTTGTTAATTCGAATACTCCAGAAGGAGTCATCCCTACTCTGTTCTCATTATTTTTAATTTCAATAGGAATACCAATTTTCATTTTGAATATAATTTAATTAGTTAGTTAAAAATGGTTTAAAACCAAACTTGTTATTTGATAATATTCAGCAAATTTCAGTTTTATATACATTATTATTAACCACTTTAACAATAAATTAATAATTAAACAATTACTACCAATTTAATAGGAATAAAATAAAATGCGTTTTAGATTGATAAAATTTGAAGTATTTAATAAAAAAAACACCCCAAACTAAAAAGTAAGAGGTGTTTTAAAAGATTGTTTTTTTGTGTTTAAAACACAAATATATTAACCTACTATATTTACAATTTTACCAGGAACAACAATAACTTTTTTAGGGGTACGCCCTTGTAATTGTTCTTGGGTTTTTTCGTGTTCTAACACGGCTTTTTCAATAGCATCTTTACTCATATCCATTGGAAATTCTAGCGTAAATCGGGTTTTCCCGTTAAACGAAATAGGATAATTTTTGCTACTTTCTATTAAATGACTCGCATCAAACTCTGGGAATGGCGCTGTTGAAATAGACGTATTATAGCCCAACTGATGCCACAATTCTTCTGCAATATGTGGAGCATAAGGTGAAATTAACACCAATAAAGGCTCTAAAATAGTTTTTGAAGTACACTTTTGAGCCGTTAATTCGTTAACAGCAATCATAAATGTTGAAACCGAAGTATTAAACGAGAAATTCTCGATATCTTCCTGTACCTTTTTTATGGTTTTATGAAGCGTTTTTAAACTATCTTTTGTTGGTTCTGCATTGGTAACTTGCAAGCCATTTTCACCAACATATAATTTCCATAGTTTTTTAAGAAAGCCGTGCACACCAGTAATACCTGCGGTATTCCAAGGTTTATATTGCTCTAATGGCCCTAAAAACATTTCGTAAAGTCGTAAACTATCGGCACCGTAGTCGATACAAATTTGATCTGGATTGACTACGTTGTATTTGGATTTCGACATTTTTTCGACTTCGCGAGAAACTATAATTTTTCCACCATCTTCAATAGGAATAACTTTAGCAAATTCTTCTCTCCAATTTTTAAAAGCTTCAAAATTTAATTCATTAGAAGCATTAACAAATGATACATCAGCATGAATCCTCATCATATCATTAATATTATATTTGATTGATTCTACTTGTCTTCCGCCATTTTCATCCAATGCAAAATATTTTTGAACTTCTATTTTAATTACCTTGTTAAATTCTGATAAAAGATTATTGTGGTAATCATCTGAAATTTGCTTGGAATCTGAAAATTCAACTACTAAATCATCAGTTATCAAAAGAGTTTCTTTAGTCGCATTTCCTTTATCGTCTTCAACTATAACTCTTAACAAATTAACAAAAGCACTCGTCCCCAAAATCATACCTTGGTTTATAAGTTTTTTTGCAAACTCATCGACGGGTACAACACCTTTATCGAATAAGAATTTTTGCCAAAAACGAGAATATAACAAATGCCCAGTAGCATGCTCGCTACCGCCTATGTATAAATCGACATCTTTCCAGTACTCTAAAGATTCTTTACTCGCAAATGCATCATCGTTTTGAGAATCCATATAACGATTAAAATACCACGAACTACCTGCCCAACCTGGCATGGTGTTTAATTCTAAAGGAAAAACGGTTTTGTTATCAATTAAATCGTTTGAAACCACTTCATTTTTAGTGGTGTCCCAAGCCCAAACGGTGGCATTCCCTAATGGTGGCTCGCCTGTTTCGGTTGGTAAATATTTTTCAACCTCTGGTAATTTTATTGGTAAATGTTTTGCATCAATCATTTGTGGCATTCCATCTATATAATACACTGGAAAAGGCTCACCCCAATAACGTTGGCGACTAAATACCGCATCACGCAAACGGTAATTGGTTTTTCCTTGTCCTTGTCCTAATGCTTCTAATTCTGAAATTATTTTCTTGGTGGCTTCTTTGTATGAAAGTCCGTTTAGAAAATCGGAATTCGAAATAATCGTTTTGTCTTTATCGGCGAAAGCTTCTTTAGAAATATCGACGCCTTCAAAAATATTAGGGATTTCAATATTAAAATGCTTCGCAAAATCGTAATCACGTTGGTCGCCACAAGGCACCGACATAACAGCCCCTGTACCATAGCCTGCTAAAACGTAATCGCCTATCCAAACCGGAATAGGTTGTTTTGTAAAAGGATGCTCGGCATAGGCTCCTGTAAAGGCACCCGAAATGGTTTTAACATCGGCCATACGGTCGCGTTCGCTTCGTTTTGCAGTCGCTTCAATGTATGCTTCTACCTCGGCTTTTTGTTCTGGTGTTGTTATTTGAGAAACTAAATCGTGCTCTGGCGCCAATGTCATGAACGACACTCCAAAAATTGTATCGGGTCTGGTTGTAAAAACATCAATAACCGCATCGTGACCAATAAGATTAAAACGTACTGCAGCCCCTACCGACTTTCCTATCCAGTTACGCTGACTTTCCTTTAAAGAATCGGTCCAATCGATGGTTTCCAACCCTTGTAATAAACGTTCGGCATAAGCCGAAATACGCATACTCCATTGGGTCATTTTTTTACGAATTACAGGATGACCACCACGTTCTGAAACACCATTAACAATTTCATCGTTTGCTAAAACGGTTCCTAAAGCAGGACACCAGTTAACTTCTGTTTCGGCTAAATACGTTAATCGGTATTGTAGTAATATTTGTTGTTGTTTTTTGCTTGAAAAAGCAGCCCATTCTGCGGCTGTAAACGCCTCTACATCATCATCGCATACCGCATTTACATGGGCATTTCCTTCTGTAGCAAATATGTTTATTAATTCTGAAATATCTTCAGCTTTACCATTGTTGTTATTATACCAAGAATTAAATAGCTGAATAAAAATCCATTGGGTCCATTTGTAATAACTTGGGTCACTTGTACGAACTTCACGACTCCAATCGAATGAAAATCCAATTTGATCTAACTGTCTGCGGTAAGTCGCAATATTGGTTTCGGTAGTAATGGCAGGATGCTGTCCTGTTTGAATGGCATACTGCTCGGCTGGCAATCCAAAACTATCGTACCCCTGCGGATGCAGTACATTAAATCCTTGATGGCGTTTATAACGTGCATAAATATCGGATGCAATATAACCTAGCGGATGCCCTACGTGTAAACCAGCACCACTTGGGTAAGGGAACATATCTAACACATAATATTTTGGTTTTTCGCTGTGGTTTTCGGCTTTAAACGTTTGGTTTACTGCCCAATATTTCTGCCATTTGGCTTCGATTTTATTGAAATCGTATATCATCTTGTTGTTATTCTGCTTTTTAAAAGCGCAAATTTACGGTTTCTTCAGAAAACAAAAAGCCTTTGTGAGCAATTAATAAAATGTATTGCCTATAAATTAATATAACATGCTTTTAAGATTTCAATTAAAAACCGATTCGTAATTTCGCGCACTCATAGAAAACGCTTCGCTTCATGCAAAATTCAACCAAAGCACATTTAGCTTTATTAGGCGCTAACATCATTTACGGGGCAAATTATATCATTGCTAAAGGTGTTATGCCCGAAAAAATTAATCCTACGGCCGTTGTAGTTATTAGATTAGCATGTTGTACCCTGTTGTTTTGGCTCATAAAATTATTGTTTGTTAAAGAAGCCATTAAGAGAAGAGATGTGTTACGATTGGCGCTGTGTGGACTTTTAGGTGCTGCTGCAAACCAACTGCTGTTTTTTCACGGTATTAATTTAACATCGCCCATCGATGCGTCTATTATAATGACAATTACACCGGTTATTGTATTAATTTTTAGTTTTATAATTCTTAAAGAACGCATTACAAAAAACAAAATAATAGGTATAACCATTGGTGGCATTGGAGCCATAACCCTTATTTTATATGGAAATTCGGCCAACGGCACAAGTTCTTTACTAGGCAACTTACTCGTTTTTTTAAATGCTTCCAGTTACGGACTTTACCTCGTGGTTGCTAAAACTTTAATGAAAAAATACAACCCCATTACCGTAATTAGCTGGGTGTTTTTATTCGGGTTTATCTATGTTTTACCTTTCGGGTTTACCGATTTAGTTAACACAAACTTCGAAGCCTTTACCCTAAACACCTATTTAGTTATTGGTTATATTGTTTTGTTTACCACCTTTTTGGCCTACCTCTTCAATTTATTTGCATTAGGTTATTTATCGCCGTCTGTAAACAGCAGTTACATTTATTTACAACCCGCGGTAAGTTTTATTATGGTAAGTATTTTTGCCTATGTTTTAATGAATAACCAATACTCGCAAGACATTGGTATTGTAAAAATATTAAGCTGTTTATTAGTTATTTTGGGAGTTTATATTACCAGCAAATCAGAAAAAGCAACAACTTAAAAGCTCCTTTAATAACATTCTTTAAAGATTAAACGTTGTATTATTTAACGAAACCGAATACTTTATTATTTTTACAGCAATAATCCAATAATTTTATGAGCTCATCTTTTGAACAACACCAAAAACGCCGACTTATTTCTTCATACTTTTCAGTGGTATTAAGTATTGGTTTAGTATTATTTTTATTGGGCTTATTGGGCATGCTTGTTTTAAATGCCAAAAAAGTTTCAGACCACTTTAAAGAACAAGTTGTAGTAACCATTTACTTAAAAGATACGGCCAAAGAAGTTGAAATTAAACAACTCGAAAAAAGTCTGGCCATGGCCGAATATGTAAAGTCTACCGAATATGTTTCTAAAGAACAAGCAGCAGAATTCATGAAAGCCGAAAACGGCGAAGATTTCATGGATTTCGTAGGTTACAATCCGTTGCAAAATTCTATCGATGTGCATTTAAAAGCCGATTTCGTAACGTCTGAACATCTTGAAAAAATTTCGTCCGAAGCCAGCTCCAAGAATTTCGTAGAAGAAGTAACTTACGATAACGATTTGGTAAATTTAATGAACGAAAACGTTAAAAAAATTAGTTTTTGGGTGCTTCTCATAAGTGGCATTTTCACTCTCATCGCCGTTTTATTAATAAACAGCTCCATACGTTTAGCCGTTTACTCCAAACGATTTACCATAAAAACCATGCAAATGGTGGGAGCTACCAAACAATTTATACGTCGTCCATTCGTTTGGAAAAGCGTTCGCCTTGGTATTATTGGCGCCATTTTAGCCTTAATAGGAATGGCCATTGTGTTGTATTACATCAATAAATCATTCCCAGAATTAGGCCTATTAAACACCCCTATTTTAGTTGTGGGTCTCTTTGTTTTTGTTTTCGCATTAGGCATTATTATTACCTGGATTAGCACACACATAGCAACCCAACGTTTTTTAAACCTAAAAACAGACGCACTTTATTATTAATTAGGGCGTTACCACAAGGGTCGGGTTTTTCGCTATATCTTTTTTGCTTTTCATGGCAAAAAAGGATGCCGCTACAACCCCTAACGCAAAACAACAAATAATTTATAATAATGTTAATACCACATTTTTAAATAAAAACCTTAATTTGCACAACGACATTTTTTAAATAATTATGGGAGAAAAAAAACAAAAAGAAGCCGCAAAAAGCGTTTTTGTATTTGGTAAAAAAAACTATAAATTCATGTTTATAGGATTAGCAATAATAGCATTAGGATTTATATTAATGTCTGGCGGTGGTAGCGACGATCCCAATGTTTTTAACCCAGAAATTTTTAATTTCAGACGCATTCGCTTAGCACCCATGTTAATTCTTGTAGGCTTAGGCATTCAAGTATATGCTATTTTATTGAATCCAGACAAAAAATAAGCATGAATACCATTGAAGCTATCATCCTTGCCATAATAGAAGGCCTCACAGAATATTTACCCGTTTCCTCAACAGGACATATGATTATCGCTTCGTCGTTCATGAAAATTGCTAGCGACGATTTTACAAAACTTTTCACCATCGTTATTCAACTGGGCGCTATCCTCTCGGTTGTTGTACTCTACTGGAAACGTTTTTTTCAAAGTTTAGATTTCTATTTTAAACTATTAGTCGCCTTTATACCTGCCGTTATTTTAGGCTTACTTTTAAACGATATTATAGATGAGTTATTAGAAAGCCCAGTAACAGTTGCTATATCTCTAATAATAGGTGGTTTTATTTTATTAAAAGTAGACGATTGGTTTAAAGCCAACGAAATTTACGACGAACAAAACCCAGAGGCGCATACCAAAATAAGTTATGCCACAGCCTTAAAAATTGGCTTTTTTCAGTGTTTAGCCATGATTCCTGGTACCTCTAGAAGTGGCGCCAGCATTGTTGGTGGTATGACACAAAAATTAAACCGTAAAACAGCCGCCGAATTTTCATTTTTCTTAGCCGTCCCAACCATGTTTGGAGCCACCGCTAAAAAATTATACGATTATTACAAAGCCGGATTTCAGCTTAGCAGCGACCAAATTAACTACCTCATTATTGGTAATATTATTGCCTTTGTCGTGGCGCTCATTGCTATAAAATCGTTTATAGATTATTTAAGCAAAAAAGGCTTTAAAATATTTGGCTACTACCGCATCGTACTAGGGATTGTTTTATTAATAATTCACTTTTTCATTTATCGCTTAACAACTGTGTAATGCTTACTGCCGAAGATTATCTTGCTGGACAAGTACTTTTAATAGACAAACCTCTGCATTGGACCTCCTTTCAGGCTGTAAATAAAATACGTTGGGAAATTCGACAAGCCTTACATATTAAAAAAATAAAAGTTGGTCATGCGGGTACTCTAGACCCTTTAGCATCTGGTTTATTAGTTATTTGTACAGGTAAAATGACTAAAGAAATAGACACCTTTCAAGGTCAAGTTAAAGAGTACACAGGAACCATAGTTTTAGGTAGCACCACACCGTCCTACGATTTGGAAACCGAAATAAACGAAACCTTTCCAACAACACATATTACAGAGGCATTAATTAAAGAAACTACCAAACAATTTATTGGTGATATCGAACAGTTTCCACCTGTTTTTTCTGCATTAAAAAAAGATGGTAAACGTTTATACGAATTTGCAAGAGCTGGCGAATCGGTCGATATTAAATCAAGAACCGTAAATGTTTCAGAATTTGAAATCACTAATGTTTCTGGCTTACAGGTAGACTTTAGAGTGGTTTGTAGCAAGGGAACTTACATACGTTCTTTAGCTAACGATTTTGGTAAAGCGTTGCAATCGGGCGGGCATTTATCTGCTTTAAGACGAACTAAAATTGGCGATTTCCATGTTACCCATGCCGTTACAATTGAAGATTTTATTAGTAGCCTTAACAACCAAAACGGGTAATTTTACGTATATTTCGTATATAATAACCTCCAATTCTAACCGATTTGCATCTAACAAATCAACATAAAGCTTTATTAATTACGCTGCTTACAGCTGGCACCATTATGCTTTTGGTTTTTAATTTAAGCCTAAAACAGCACAGTGAGGAAATAGCCGAAAGCTATTACGAAATAGAGCCAGAAAAAGAATTAACCGAAGAAGAAGTAAAAGCTCTAGAAGCTTTAGAACAATTAAATAATACCAAAGCCGAAACCAACAAAGCTTTTAACGAAACCGAAGATAACAAGCATTTTGCTCAGGCCTACAAAACCATTGCACCCCCAGAAGATTATACTCCTAAGGCCAGTGAAAATGACGGAGAGAGTGAAAACAACTATACCCTAAGCGAAAAACCAACCACCGATAAAAAAATAAGAAAAGAAGAATTATCGGCTTTTAGTAAAGTAAACGACTTATTAAAACAACAACAAAGCAAAGGTGCTAATACCAAAAGCACCATGCATTACTCGTTAGTTGGACGCACCCATTACTTTATGCCAACACCCATATATTTATGTGAAATAGGCGGAAAAATAGTTGTAAACATTACTGTAAATGCTAAAGGCGACGTAATAGATGCCTACATCAATTCGGCTTCAACATCAGAAAATCAATGCTTAACAGATGCGGCTTTAGAATATGCCAAAGAAGCAAAATTTAGTGAAGACGCTTCAAAGAAAACCCAATTAGGCTCTATAACATTTAATTTTATTGGCAAAAATTAAGTTCAAGCTGATAAAGTAAATTGGTAATATCATCTATTACATTTTGCCCCTTATCATTGTTGTACCAATGTTGTAAATCTTCCTTAAATTCTGGAGTTAAACTTCCGTATTTAGCCTTGTATCGGCTTACAAAATTAGTAGCTTCAGAAGGTCTAGGACCATAAGTACTTAAAACATCATTAGAGCTATCATCTAAAATAATTAGTTTAGGTATGGAGCGCGCACCATTAGTTAAAAAAGCATCCATCAACTCAGGATTTTCATCACGCAAAACAATTTTTAAATTTATAACATTGTTTAACTCAGCTATTTTATTCAAAACTGGCAAAACATGAGCAGCATCGCCACACCAACTTTCAACAATAACTAACCATGTAATTGGGTGATTAAATGCTTTTATTTTTGCTTGATACGGTTCAGAAATCACAATTGTTTTATCCCAACGATTCATACGTTTATCATTCAATTTGGTATACGCCACCAAGTTTTCAGACTTTTCGGTTCCTGTAGTATCATTTTGTGATACTAATTGTTTTACTAAATTTCTATAATATGTATAAGTAATACTGCGATTTAAACTACTTTTAATAATGGAATCCATAACCTTAAAAAATTTATTACTAATTAGAGTTTTAACAAATTTAGCTCCTAATAAGGGCATTAAAGATGATATTTGTCATGGTAATAGTACAAACCTTTCACAAAAACCAAATTATTTAGTAATACTTTAAATTATTTTAAATAGTATATTTGAATGAGGCAAAATTTAAATTTCCTAAAATATGACGAATAAGCACAGGTGTGGCTGGTGTGCTGGCGATAAGCTATATGAAACTTACCACGATTTAGAGTGGGGCGTTCCTGTTTATGATGATGCTACTATTTTTGAATTTTTAATATTAGAAACCTTTCAAGCTGGGTTAAGCTGGATTACTATTTTACGTAAACGTGAAAATTTCAGGGCAGCTTTTGATGCTTTTGACTACCAAAAAATAGCTCGTTACAATCAAGATAAAATTGATGGTCTTTTGCAAAATACCGGTATTGTTAGAAATAAATTAAAAATACATGCTACCATTACCAATGCTCAAAATTTTATTAAAATTCAAGAGGAATTTGGAAGTTTTAGCAAGTATATTTGGGCTTTTGTAGATGGAAAACCTATTAAAAATAACGTGAAAAATTATAAAGAAGCGCCACCTACAACAGCTATTAGCGATACCATAAGTAAAGATTTAAAAAAACGTGGTTTTAAATTTGTAGGCTCAACCGTAATGTATGCTCACATGCAAGCAACGGGTATGGTTAACGACCACGAAATCAATTGTTTTAGATATGAAGAAGTTTAATATTCTATTAATTTTTTTTTATTGTTCAATGTCATTCTCACAAGTTAAAAATGAGAAAGAAGAACGTATTGAAGCTTCAGAATTCCCTGAAAATGCCATTGTATATTTCAACACTATAGAAAACAAGGTTAAATATCTTAAGTTTTATAAAGAAACCGATGGCAGTAAAAGTAGTTACGAAGCTAAATTTAAGCTTAACAAGCTCATTTACAGCATAGAGTTTGATTCATTGGGAAAACTCGAAGACATAGAAATTGTTATCAACATAAAACAAATTCCCGAAACAGTATTAAAAAATATTATGGCTTATTTTAATACCGAGTATAAAAAAATTAAATTTATCAAAATACAGAAACAGTACATAAATACTATAGAAAAAAGCGACCCAGAATTTATAAACTATGTTATTAATAGCCCCAATGCTATAAATACTCATTTTGAGATTATTGCAGAAATTGAAACAAAAGAAGAAAGAACTCGTGTTCAAAAAGAGTTTACATTTAAAAATACTGGAACCTTTGAAAAATCCAGACCTGTTTCATCCTCCTCTTATGATTATGTCCTATATTAAATTCGCTGGCTTAATTATACTTATTACCAGTTCTTTTGTATTAAAAGCACAGAATAATTTTATGACATTGGGTGAAACCTCTTTTGCTTTAAACCACAAAGTATCAAAAAACTACAGCTTAAATTTTGCGACCCGTTCACGATATTTTATATACAACAACCAAAACCTACAATACCAGCAACAGCAAATAGATATATTTCATTTTTCAACCATTGCTTTAAATTTTAATCACGATTTAAGCCTTGGTATATACTACCGCAATCGAGACCTGTTTAATACTGGTAGTGATGAAGTGCGAATTACACAACAATTTAATTACAAAAAGCAGAAACTTGGCATACGATATGGACACCGTTTTAGAGCCGAACAACGCATTTTTAATACCAAAACTGTGTTTAGGCAACGTTATCGTTTTGCAGTAGATTTTCCTTTAAGTGGTGAAAAACTAGATGTTGGAGAGCCTTATTTTTTGAGTTCTTTAGAAGCTTTACTTAGTTTAAGCAAACCCGATAAGCCAGAAATAGACCAACGTAGCACTGCCCAAATAGGATACCAGCTTACTGAAAATTTAAAACTTCAAATCGGTTTAGAATACCGTCTTGAAGCTTTTAATGTTAAAACTAAACATAATTTGTTTGCATTAAGTTCTGCAATTTTAAAGATATAAATACTTAATAAATTCATTTCTAGGTATTTCCTCGGCACCCAAACTTTTTAAATGGTTGGTATAGACTTGGCAGTCAATTAATTTATAATTAGAATTCTTAATAAACGTTATAAACCCAGCTTTGCTCGCATTACTAACAGTCGCAAACATGCTTTCACCACAAAAAACACCATTGCCTAAATCGACACCATAAAGACCGCCTACCAATTGTTTATCTTGCCATACCTCAACAGATTTGGCAAAACCTAGTTCATAAAGTTTCAAATAGGCTGTAATCATGGTTTTGGTTATCCAGGTATCGTCTTGCCCATTTCGTTTTATTTTAGAACACGCTGTTATAACCGATTTAAAATCTTGGTTTACTGTAATGTTAAAATCGTGATGTTTTAAAACCTGCCTCATAATTTTCGAAACCTTTAATTTATGAGGAAACAAAACAAATCGCGGATCGGGAGACCACCATAAAATGGGTTCATTTGCACTAAACCAAGGAAAAATGCCTTGCTTGTAGGCTTCTAATAATCGTTTAGTAGACAAATCACCTCCTACGGCAAGCAAGCCTTCTTCTGAAGCTTCAGAAACATCTGGAAATGGCATATTTGGGGTAAGATATTTCATGTGTCTGTATTATTCATTTATTTTTATATGCCACTTCAATGTAATCATTCCATGAGGATTGGACATTTACTTTAGAAGGTTCATAATAAATAACAAAAATAAAAAACCTCAACGTTACTTAAACATTGAGGTTATATCTAAAAAAATTCCTGTTTAGAAATTAATTAAAATGGTAAATCGTCGTGATCGTCATCATTTAAATCTCCCGCAGGCTCAAAAGCATCGGTTGGTGCTACTGGTGGCACACCTGCAGGTTCGCTTTGTAAAGCTTCTATTCTCCATCCTTGAATGGCATTAAAATATTTCGTTTCACCTTGTGGATTAACCCATTCGCGCCCACGTAAATTAATACTTACCTTTACTTGTTGTCCAACTTTGTAACTATTTAATAACTCTGTTTTATCTTGTACAAATTCCACTAAAATGTGTTGTGGGTATTGCTCTTCTGTAGTTACTACTAATTCTCTTTTTCTAAATCCGCCACTCCCTACTGTTTGAGTGTCACCAAGCATTTTGATTTTTCCTTGAACTTCCATCGTTTTATATTTATATCTTAATTATTATACTCTACTTTAACTTAACAGTATTTTCCATGCACTGTCAACATCTCCAAAACTTAAATAATTACGAGCTAATTGTTGTTTTTCTCTTTCATTATTTGTTTTAATACTGGGATATTTTACACTTAATTCATTAATAAAATAATCCACTTCACTTTTTTCTGGTAAAGCCTCCACCGTTGCCAACAACCCTAAATCGTTACCTGTTAAAACCATACTATTTTTAACAGCTTCGGGGAAATTATCAATTCCAAAACTTACGCTTTTAAAAGGTCTTGGTATTTTAAAAAACCCTTTATTAGCTCTTGTATAATAGCTACCGCCAGCCCGTGCAACCAAATCTAATTTTTGTTGATTTATGGTTTGATCTTCGTTTAAAATATCATCATCAATATGAAGTTTTACAACTTCACAAATTACTATATTTCCAGCACCCGGATGCGTGCCCAAAGCCACAACATCATTCACCTTACATTCCATTTGAATAGGCGACTCGCCTACTCGATATGGCTTCACTGTATCTGATTTTAACATGGTGAATCCTGCTTTTTCAAATTCATTAACACCTTCGGCATAGTCTGAACTTGTTAGGGACATTTGATAAACCATATCAAAAGTAACCATATTAATTACCACTTCTTTCACCTCCAAAACGTTTTTTAAGGTATGTTTAATGGCATTATCTCGAATACGACGCGTTGGTGAAAAAATTAAAATCGGCGGATTCGTACTTACTACATTAAAATAACTAAATGGTGATAAATTCACCTTTCCGTTTGCATCTACAGTACTTGCCAAAGCAATCGGCCTGGGAGCAACAGCACTTAATAAACAATCATCTAATTGACTGGATGATAGGGTTTTTGGATCTACTGCTGGCATTAATTTGTCATATTTCAACAAATGTAACTATTCTATTTTGGAACTAAAAACCATTTTACTAACAAGTTGAACAATAATATTAACAGATTTACATTATATTAGATATTAATTAATTTTTTAATGATTTTTACAAAATACAGTAATGCGTTACGCTGGTTTATAATTATTACCTCATTCGCCATTGTTTCCCTCATTTTGTGGAAAACTTACGAGTTTTTTCAGCATTTTAAAGAAGAAGAGCGCGCCAAAATGGAAAATTGGTCGTTTGCTCAAACCGATTTAATAAATTCTGATACCAACGAAAATTTAGATCTCACTTTAAAAGTGCTAAACAGTAACAAAACAACGCCCATGCTCGTAATTAACGAAGATGGAAGTTTGGCGAGTTATAATAATTTAGATGAGAAAAAAATTAGTGATTCCTTATATGTACAAAAATTAATTCGTGAATTTGAATCGGAAAACAAACCTATTCCGGTTAAGTTTGGCAATAGCATTGTAAGTACCATTTACTATGGCAACTCGCCATTACTTAATAAACTAAAATACTATCCATTAGCTTTATTACTTATTGTTTTTCTTTTTGGAGCTGTTATTTTCTTCTTTTATAGAAGCAATAAAAATGCGACACAAAACAAACTTTGGTCTGGTATGGCTAAAGAAACGGCGCATCAAATTGGCACCCCGCTATCGTCGTTAATTGGTTGGACCGAAATTTTAAAGTCTGAAAATGTAAACATGACATACATTAATGAGATGGAAAAAGATATTGACCGACTTCAAACCATAACAGAACGTTTTAGCAAAATTGGCTCGATCCCCACTTTAGAAGTTTCAGATATTATTGAAGAAACCATTCATTCATATGATTATTTAAAAGCACGTTCTTCAAAATTAATAGACTTTGAATTGGTGGTTCCTGAGGGAGAAATCTTAGTAAACATGAATAAACAATTGTATAGTTGGACTATTGAAAACCTTGTGAAAAATGCCATCGATGCCATGAAAGGTCGCGGTAAACTAACGGTTTCCATAACTCAATTAGAAAATACGATAAAGGTGCATGTTTCCGATACCGGAAAAGGTATTGCAAAAAAAGATTTTAATAAAATTTTCGAGCCGGGTTACACAACAAAAAAACGTGGTTGGGGACTTGGTTTATCGCTAACACGACGTATTATTGAAGATTTTCATAATGGTAAAATTAAAGTGTTAGATTCTGAAATAGACAAAGGCACCACCATCCAGATAACCTTAAACCGAGCTTAGAGTATGACGGAAAATTATGTGACCGTAAAAGATGTTTCGTTAAACAATAATTGTCCTGAATGCTTCAGTAAAGATGGTTTACGGCTTATTTTTAAACAACGTATTGTAGAAACAACCTTTTATAAATCTATTACCAAAGAGTTTAAAAAAGAACTAATATGCAACACGTGTAATAATATGATTTATCCTGTAAATTGGACCGATGATATTGAGCGTGTTTTAAAATATCAGGAAAAAGCATTTACACTAAAAAAGGCGTCTACTTATTTTAAAACTCCTTTCTGGATTGCCGTTTCGCTTATTTCAATACTTATTACAGCTATAATTGTTGCAGCTTTTATTTTATAATGCAGCCTTTATTTTATTAGCAATATCGATAAAAGCATCTTTAGTTAAACTTTCTTTTTTTATGAAACGTGCATCTTCCATGGTATGTAACGGAATTAAATGCACATGTGTATGTGGCACTTCCAGCCCAATAACCGTCATGCCAATACGCTTGCATGGAATGGCTTTTTCAATGGCCTTTGCAATGGTTCGAGAAAACTGCATTAAGCCTGTATAAGTCGCTTCATCTAAATCAAAAATTTTATCGACTTCTTTCTTAGGTATGCATAAAGTATGCCCAATACTATTGGGGTTCACATCTAAAAAAGCTAAAAAATCATCTGTTTCTGAAATTTTATAACAAGGGATTTCCCCATTAACTATTTTAGTGAAAATTGAAGCCATTATTATTTATTTTTTAGATTTTAAACACTTATAAATTTAAAAGATTCCTAATTAAAATTAGGAATCTTTTTTAGTTTTTAGAACAAATAGATAAGAAACTCGTTCTTATAATTATCTTGAAATTTCGATAATATCAAATTTCATAACGCCATTAGGAACTTTTATTTCGGCAACATCTCCAACCGACTTGCCTAAAAGCCCTTTTCCAATAGGTGAGTTAACAGATATTTTACCAGATGCTAAATCGGCTTCGCCATCGGCAACCAAGGTATAATTCATTTCCATACCATTGGTTTGGTTTTTTATTTTCACTTTAGACAATACTAATATTTTAGAATTATCTAATTGCGACTCATCAATAACACGAGCACCAGCTAAAGCATCTTCTAATTTAGAAATACGCATTTCTAACATGCCCTGTGCTTCTTTAGCAGCATCATATTCTGCATTCTCACTTAAATCGCCTTTATCTCTAGCTTCAGCAATAGCTTTAGAAGCTTTTACACGTTCTACATCTTTTAATTGCTTAAGTTCGTCTCTTAATTTTTTTAACCCTTCTGGTGTATAGTATGATACTTTACTCATAACTTCATCGTTTATTAATAACAAATAAGCTGAACATAGTTCAGCAAATAAAAAAATCCCGCATAAACGAGATTTGTAACAAATATACAAAATATTTAATCAAATTGCTTTTTATTGTAAATTGTAAACCATTTTTTAACGTAAAATATGAAATCGATATTATATCTTATTCCTTTTATTTTATTGGCATCTTGCAGCTCAGATAACGTAACTCAAAATCCTTATTTACCAAACTACGAATTCAACACAGGTAGTTTAATAAACACGAATTTACCGCAATACAGTCAATTAAAATTTGCTGGAAATTCTCTAATATTAAACAGCCCTTATGGCATTAATGGTGTGGTACTTTATTATGCCGGAGGAGAGAATTATAATGCGTTTGAAATTACCGATCCGAACCATCAATTAAGTACCTGCTCGAAACTAACTGTAGAAGGTATTATTGCTAGCTGTTCTTGCGACGATGGCAATTCGTACGATTTATTAAATGGTATTGGACGTGAAGGCACCACGGGAACTTACCCTTTAATTCGTTACCGTGTTGAAGTATCGGGTTCGATAATACGAATTTTCAATAACTAAAAAAGGCGATTCGGTTGAATCGCCTTTTTTATTTAATAATACTATACTAAAACTTTAAAGTAGCACCCAATAAAAAGTTAGTTGTCGCCTGGGGATAAAAACCTGTGAAATACCCAGTGGTTGTGCCAGTAGCACTCGATGAATCGGAAAAATCGAAAGAACCAAAATACCCGTTAGAAACATACTTTTTATTAAAAATATTATTAACTAAACCAGATAATACAATCGATTTAAAAATTTTGTTTGGTTTTAATTCATAATTAAAATTAAAATCATTTACAAAATAACTATCTAATTTAGATTCTTCATTATCTATATTTCCCATGTATTGTTCTCCAACAAACTTACTTAAAAGAGAAAGTTGTAAACGCTCTGCAGGATAAAAATTTAAAGCATTACCAATAACAATTTCTGGAGAAAATGAAATATTGGTATTACCCAAATTAACTACTTCACCGTTAATTGATGTATTGAAGTTTTTATTTTTATTAGAACTCAATGCAAGGTTTGAAGAAACATTAAATGCTTTACAAAATTGAATCGCAGCATCTAACTCCAAACCTAACCTATAGCTTGCGCCACTGGTTTCACGAATAGGACTTCCAACATCGTCTAACTGCCCTGTTAAAACCAATTGATTTTGGTAAAACATATAATATAAATTGGAGTTAAGCATTATTTTGTTATTATGGTAACGCCATCCCAATTCGACATCATTTAGAGTTTCATTTTCTGTAACTCCTGCTTTAAAATCGTCTCGGTTAGGTTCTCTGTTGGCTCTAGCGTATGAGGCATAGAAACTACTTACATCATTCTGTTTAAAAGTTAAACCTACTTTAGGATTGAAAAAACTAAAATTAGCATCGGTAACAAAATTTACCAAATCTGAATTAATACCATCGGTTTTATAGGTAACAAAACGGCCTTGTAAATCTACAAACCCTGTAACCTTTTCGGCGAGTTTAAAAGTCGCTTTAGAGAATAGGCTAAAATCATTTTTTGTAGCATCACCATCGTAGTAACGATCACGAATATTGGTATTAGGTGCTAAATTGCTTCCCCATATAACTTCACCAAAGTGATCGCCTGAGTACGTATTATATGAAACACCCGATATAATTTCTAAAGCATTTTTCTTGTAAGTAAGATTTGCATTAACAACATAAAAATTATTGTCTAACCAACGACGTACAATAACATCGCTATTGTCTTCAATTAAATTATTAAAATTGGCTGCAGCTTCATCGGTTTTGTATTGCTCAAAATACCCTTTTCCCTTTGTATAATTTAAACCAAGGGTAGTAGACCAATTGTTACCTAAACGCTCGTTCCAATGTAACTGATAATGATCTTGCCAATAATTATCGGTTTCATTATCGTAAGTATAGGGGTTTTGTCGGCGATTCTCCTTTAATTGATCGGCTGTTAAACCAAACCAAGCTTGATATGTGCGTTCTGCATTTCCAAACGTTAAGGCTTTAATAAGGGTGTTGTCATCTTTATATATACCTTGTAAGAAATACGATTTTAAATCTGTAAAAGCTCTGTCTACATAACCATCGGAATAAATTTTTGAAAAACGCCCGGAAATTTCAAAATGATTATTTAATAAACCGGTGCTTAATTTAACCGTGTGTTTACGCGTGTTGTAACTACCAAAACTGTTAGATATTTCGCCTGAAGCTTCCTCAGAAAACGCATCAGTTAACAAGTTTAAACTTGCACCAAAAGCCCCCGAACCATTTGTAGAACTTCCCACTCCACGTTGTAATTGCAAGCTTTCGGTAGACGATGCAAAGTCACCTAAATTAACCCAAAATGAGCCCTGACTTTCTGGATCGTTGTATGGTATCCCGTTTATAGTAACATTAACGCGGGTTCCATCGGTTCCACGAACGCGAATACTTGTATACCCTACACCAGCACCAGCATCACTGGTGGTAACAACCGACGGTAAGAAATTCATTAAAACCGGAATGTCTTGTCCTAAGTTACGTTTTGAAATTTCTTCTTTAGTTAAATTTGAATGCGTAATAGGTGAATTTGCGTTAACACGAACGGCATTTACTAAAACCTCATCTAGTTTTTCTGTTTTAGTAGAATCTTGAACTTTTTGATTGTTTTGTGCACTCGCACTAATTGATAACACACCAAGTGTTATAAAAAGAAAACTGTTTTTAGTTTTACCTACTTTATTTTGAAGGTTAAAACTGAATTTCCTGAAAAAGTTATTAGAACTTTTAGAAGAAAGAATAAGAAATGTAGATTTCATTACGATTATGTTTTTATAATCGAATAAAAAGAGGTAATTATTCTTAACTGGTTAATAATTATTTTTTTATTGAATCTCGCAAAACACTACCACGTTCGTATTGTTTACGAGTCTTCAATTGTAATCCCTAAACAGCATTACCTGTTCTAGGTTCATTGGGTATGATCTCAGCCGATTATAGGCACCCCTTTTTTGAGAACGCTGCAAAGGTAAAAACAAAAGACAATTGAAACCTGAAAAATTACAATTATTTTTTAATCGAGATCAGGCTTTTTTCTATTTGCTTTTTTATCAGCAACTTGACGCTTGCTTTTTAAGCGTTTTCTAATAACAGCTTTTGGAATTTTCGTGGCTATTCGTTTTTTAGGAACTTTAAAACTCGAGGCTATTAAGTCTAAAAATCGTTTAATAACGAGTTCTTTATTTTTATGCTGGCTTCTACTTTCTTCGCATTGCAACATTAAAACACCTTCTTTTGTTAATTTATTTTGAAGTTTGTTTTGAAGATGTAAAAGCTGCTCTTCAGAAAAAGCCAAAGAATCCTTTAAATTGAATGTTAATTCTACTTTTGAAGATACCTTATTAACATGCTGTCCGCCAGCACCAGAACTTCTAACAGCTTTAAACGTTAATTCTTTTAAAAGTATGTCTTTATTAAACATGTTTAGGCCTGATGTGCAGGTTTTAACAAATCGTTTACCGTTTTAACCGGATTAAAAGTTTCTAAAGGAATTTCAACAAAAATAGAATTCCAGTAAGCCATACTTCCATTCCATAAACCTGGCAATTCTAATGCTTTTATATCGGTTCCATTTTGAGATTTCATGGTAATAAAAGCGGCTTTGTGATCGACGTATTTAGTTAAATCGAATTTATTTCCTTTATAATCTCTCACGCCACACACTAAATCTGTAGGATTGAAATGAGTCGCTTCGGCTACAATTTTTCTCTGAGATTTTTTATCGATATTAATTTGAGGAAACTCAATAATCTCCAATGAAATTTTTCCGTCCTCTTCCTTAATCCAAAATGGTCCACCGCCCGGTTCTCCTTCATTTTTAACCATTCCACAAACACGAATAGGCCGGTTTAATTTATCTTTTAAATAGGCTACTTTCTCTTGTAATGGTAGTTTTTTAAATCCTTTCTTTCGATGAACGTTCATTCGGTTAATTACAAATAATTCAATATTATGAATCTCATCCTCTAAGATATCCTCATCATCAAGTCTGTGAAGGTATTTAAAAGCCTGATTTTGTATTTTTAACAAAATTCCTGCTAGCATTTTTTTGTATTTAGAAACTTGCTTGTTTTGCTCAAAAACAACAATATTGTCTATATTTTTAATAAAAATAAGGTCATAATTTAAAGCATTTAAATTTTCAATTAATGCTCCATGACCAGAGGGCCTAAATAACAAACTACCGTCGTCATTTCTATAAAGCGCATCATTTGATGTAATGGTAATGGCATCGGTAGATTTACTTTGAAATGAAAAAGACACATTAAAAGTTGTGTTTGTTTGGCTTTCTAATGTCGCTTTAATTTTATTTAATTCTTCAACAAATAAAGATTGATGGGCCTCTGAAACGGTAAAATGTAAATGAGCTTTATTATTTGATGAAGCATACAAGGTAGCTTCTAACAAATGCTCTTGAAATGCTGTTGAAACCTCTGTGTCGTATTTATGAAACGGCAACAAACCTTTAGGATAAAAACTATAATTTAATGCAGTCGCATTTAACATGGTTTTTACTAAATGAAGACATTGCTCGTTTAATGGTAATTTTTTATAATCTGGGATTTGCTCGATTAATTTAGATTCTAATTTCTCATAAAAAGGAAACGCTTTTAATCCTTTTACAAATACAGCCATTTCCATATTTTTATCTAAATAGGTATCAAAATCTGCATTAACATTGTATTCTTTTAAAAACTGAAATAAAAATTTAAACATGCGGGTTGCAGCACCAGATGCTGGTACAAACTTTACTATTTCTAGCTGATTGCGATGCGCTTCAAAAAAATCAATATAATTTTGTTGTTGATCTTTATCAAACTTCAAGATACCATTTCCTGTGGTAGCAGCAGATTTTAATTTGGAATAGGTCATTCCCGATTTAATCAACTCGATCTGAGCATTCACTTTTTCAAGTGTTAATCCATGATTTTTTATCTGATTCAGATCCTTATCCGTAAATACGATTGTTTTTGTAAGCATCACTTTTTATTTTCTAATAATTTATCAATTGCTTCAACAGCAATTTTAAAACGTTCTTCTTTACTCCCTTTTAATAATATGTATGGCCTTTTGGCCGCTATTAATTCATTTTCAAAAGCGCTAAACATGGTTTCGCGCTCATTGGGACGATCTCTAATATCATCTGAAATCCAAGGGATGTCAATATAAGTTAAAAAATACAAATCATAGGTATTTTCTAACGCCTTTTTTTTAAGTGTTGAATTACAAATACCGTTATAAAACATTTCAGAATATACTTTGGTTTCTAATAAATCGGTATCGCAAATTAAAACAGCATTGGCTTTTTTTGCCAAGTTATTTTCTAACTTCATTTGCCCTATTGCTATAGGCATAATATCTTCCAATTCGCAGGTCTTTTGTTTTACATTCCACTTTGCTTGAAGATATTCTCTGGCGTACTCGGCAACCCAAACCGTATTATAATGCTTCGATAATTGTTTAGATAAGGTTGTTTTTCCTGTAGATTCTGGTCCAAATAATACAATTTTTACACAGCTGCTTTGTTGTTGTTCAAGCTCTTTTTCCATGCTTTATAACCATAAATTGCGATTATTGTAAATAATAAATATTGAAAAGACGTAAACACCAAGCCTTTGTACAAATATAATGGCACCGATATGATATCGCCAACAATCCAATAGGTCCAGTTTTCTAGTTTTTTTTTCGCCATGAGCCACATCCCTACAAAAAATATAGCTGTTGTAAGGGTATCTACATAGGCCGTCCAGGTATTAAATTTATTATTAGCAGAATAAATAATTATAACCAATATGGTAGCCAAAACAAAAATTAACACACTCCATAAATGCTCTTTTTTATTGGTTGTAGTTACTGGAACCTCATTATTGTTGGCATCTTTTCTTGTCCAATAATACCAGCCATAAATACTCATGGCAAAATAATAAGCATTAATAAACATATCGCCTAAAAGGCCATAAACCATTAAAATATAAACAAAGATAGCAGTACTAATAATACCTGTTGGATAAACTAAAATATGTTCTTTTTTAGAATACCAAACACTTAAAAAGCCAAAAAAAACACCTATAAATTCTAATACCACTAAATGTGTTGGTATGTCTTGATATTGTGAAAAAATCCAATTTAAAATTTGGGTCATATTCTAAATAAATTAATTTTTTAATGCTTCAAAAAACAACAAATTTTCCTCAAAAGCAGTTCCAATAACCACCATATCGGCGCCCGATTTATAAGCATCTAGCAGTTGTTGTTTGCTTTTAATACCACCACCAACTATTAATGGAATTTGCACTTCTTGTTTCACAAAATAAATTATTTCAGGTGTTACAGGGTGGGTGGCTCCACTGCCAGCTTCTAAATAAATCATTTTCATGCCTAATAATTCACCCGCTTTAGCAGTATCAACAATACCCTGAATGTTATTTCTAGACATCGGAAGCGTTCCTGTTACCCGTTGTACAGCCGTTTCCTTTCCGTTTTCAATTAAAATATACCCTGTGGAAATAACCTCTAAATTCGAATTTCTAAGTTTAGAAACCGATGCTACATGTTTACCAATTAAATACTCAGAATTCCTTCCAGACAACAAGCTTAAAAACAATAAAGCATCAGCCTGGTTTGTTATTTGAGTAACATCACCTGGAAATAAAACAATAGGCAAAGAGGTGTGTTTTTTTATTTCAGACACTAAAATATCGGTAGCATCATCGTTTACAATACTACCGCCTACAAAAATATGAGTGGCTATGGAAGCATTAACTTTTAATAAAAAAGAAGACACATTTTCAATTGAAAACTTATCGGGATCGATAAGTACTGCCAATAACTTTTTCTTGTTTAAAACAGCATCCAGTATATTTTGATAAACCTGTTTCATTTAAGCAATAGCATAAGCACAAGTAAAACCTTCAAACTCTAAAAACTGAATGTTATATCGGTATTTTTTATTGTTGTAATCTATCCAAGCGACAGTTTCGTTAGTATTATCAGACATAGGAATAACCAAACAATGTTGTTTAAAACTCAAACCCGGCGTCGAAAAAAGCTTATATAAAGATTCTTTCACACACCAAATAATAGTAAGCTTATTTATGTAATCTGGAGCATGCGGTTTTAAATAGCTAAACTCGTAATCTATAAACTTATGGGCGATAACCGAGATTTTATCGCGTTGCTTTTCTATATCAATCCCAATAATAGCATCGCTAATAATTACAGCCGAAAAAGTAAACGAATGTGTTATAGAAATATGGTTGCCATCCTTTAAATGTGGCTTACCATTGGCATCGTAAAACAAATCGTCATCGGTATATCCAAAAGCGTTTAATAAATGTCTAACGCTTAAAAATCCGCGTTGGTGCAATTCACTTTTCATTCCTAAAACCCGACTTAAACTTTGAGGTTTTAAGTTAACCGCCTGCATTAATTCATCAAAAGACTCTGTTATTTTCCATATTTTAACAGTAGTTTTAGAATTTGGAGTAATGGTTTTATAAAGAGGCATTTAATATTCTAAAAGTTATTAGTTATCTTTGCACCGCTTAAGGCAGATAAAACATTTTTATAAAGCGAATTTAACCATTTAAGTTTTATACACAAGAATGTTTTGGTTTTAAAAACAAAAGAAAAAAATTGATATGAGCACAAAAACAATTCCTTATGTAGCTAATAAAGTGAAAGATATATCACTTGCAGCTTGGGGACGCAAAGAAATTGAATTAGCCGAAGCAGAAATGCCAGGTTTAATGAGTTTACGTGAAGAATACGGTAATTCGCAACCATTAAAAGGAGCCAGAATTGCAGGATGCCTTCACATGACCATTCAAACAGCTGTTTTAATTGAAACCTTACAAGCTTTAGGTGCCGAAGTTACTTGGAGTTCTTGTAACATTTTTTCAACGCAAGATCAAGCTGCTGCCGCTATTGCTGCTGCAGGAACATCGGTTTATGCTTGGAAAGATATGACCGAAGAAGAATTTGATTGGTGTATAGAACAAACCCTTTTCTTTGGCGAAGACAGAAAACCACTTAACATGATTCTTGACGATGGTGGCGATTTAACCAATATGGTACTAGACCGTTACCCAGAATTAGTTTCAGGCATTAAAGGATTAAGCGAAGAAACCACAACAGGTGTACACAGACTTTACGAACGTGTAAAAAATGGCACCTTACCAATGCCAGCAATTAACGTAAACGACAGTGTTACAAAATCTAAATTCGACAACAAATACGGTTGTAAAGAAAGTGCTGTAGATGCTATACGTCGTGCAACCGATGTTATGTTAGCAGGAAAACGCGTTGTTGTTTGTGGTTACGGCGATGTTGGTAAAGGTACAGCCGCCTCTTTTAAAGGCGCAGGCAGTATTGTTACTGTAACAGAAATCGATCCTATTTGTGCATTACAAGCCGCTATGGATGGTTTTGAAGTTAAAAAACTAGAAACCGTTGCTCCTAACGCCGATATTATTATCACCACTACAGGAAATAAAGATATTGTACGCAGCGAGCATTTTGAAGCCGTAAAAGACAAAACCATTATTTGTAACATTGGGCATTTCGATAACGAAATAGATATGGCTTGGTTAAATAAAAACTACGGTCACACCAAAAACACCATTAAACCACAAGTAGATAAATATACCATTAACGGTAAAGACATTATTATACTTGCCGAAGGCCGCTTAGTTAACCTAGGCTGCGCAACAGGTCACCCAAGTTTTGTAATGAGTAACTCATTTACAAACCAAACATTGGCACAAATAGAACTTTGGACAAACAGCGAAGCATACGAAAACAACGTTTACATGTTACCAAAACACCTAGACGAAAAAGTGGCTAAGCTTCACCTAGAAAAAATTGGTGTCGAATTAACCGAGTTAAAACCAGACCAAGCAGAATACATTGGTGTTACTGTAGAAGGCCCTTACAAACCAGAATACTACAGATATTAACTATTGCTGCGAAAGCAGGAATCTCAAATTCCAAAAAAAATCCCGACGCTTCGGGACTAAATCCCAGACAACACTGTTTGGGATTTTTTTTGGCAATTGCTAAAGCACCGCGCTTTCCGCTATATCTTTTTTGCCTTTAATAGCAAAAAAGGATGCCGCTGCAATCGCTATTGCACCGTTTAGCCTTGGTCGTCTACCAAATCCTCTTCAAAGTACCACCATAAACTAGAATCTATAACCGATTTCATTTTTACAATATCAACATCATTCTTCAAAAAAATAGTAATACTCTCATCGGCTCTATTTTGTTCTATACTCTCTTGAATTTCAATAGTATCAATTTCATCAAAACGTTCTAAATGATTTTTAATTTTTTCATCTAAAGATTCATCACTTAAAAAAATTTTAATGGTAGGATGGCATGGGGAATTTCTAATTTCAGATCTAAATGGAAGTTGCATAATCTCAATTTTTTAAATGAAATATTAATTAATTCCCTTATAAGATACGCATTAATTCCCTAATAATCAACAAAAAAGTCTTTGCGTAGTGCAAGGACTTTTTAAAATATTGTAAAGAAAACTATTTCTTATCCTTCAAAAGGAATTACAGAAACATAAGATTTATTATCTTTTTTCTTAGTAAATTTTACAACGCCATCAACATATGCGTGTAATGTATGATCTTTAGAAGAGTATACATTCTCACCTGGGTGATGTGTATTTCCTCTTTGTCTTACGATAATGTTTCCAGCAATAGCAGCTTGACCACCAAAAATCTTAACGCCTAAACGTTTCGATTCTGATTCTCTACCATTCTTAGAACTACCTACTCCTTTTTTATGAGCCATTGTCTTAAGTTTTTATATTGTTAAACATTAATGGTTAGCAATTAAGCTTTACCACCATTTAATTCATCTTGCCATTTTTTAAGCTCATCCCACTTACCATCAGCAGCTAATTGCGCTTGTGCTGGCCAAGTATCTGTTACGTGGTTACCACGAACACCTGCAATGATTTCAGAAATTTTAGCAGCATCAGTTTTAGCTAATTCTGCGAAAGTAGTAATACCAGCATCTGCTAAAGTTTCAGCAATTTTTGGTCCAATACCTTCAACTTTCTTTAAATCATCTGCTTTTGCTGTTGCTTTTTTAGCTTCAGCTTTAGGAGCAGCTTTTTCTGCTTTTGCTGGGGCAGCTTTCTTAGCTCCAGAAGCAGCAATACTTTCAATTACGATTTCAGTTAAAGATTGACGGTGACCATTTTTTACACGGTATCCTTTACGTCTTTTCTTTTTGAAAACTATAACTTTATCACCTTTAAGGTGCTTTAAGACTTTTGCTCCTACTTGAGCTCCGTCTATAGCTGGGGCGCCTACAGTTACATTGTCACCTTCACCAATAAGAAGAACATTATCAAAAGAAACTTGTTTCCCTTCTTCAGTTTGTAAACGGTGTACAAAAACCTTTTGGTCTTTAACAACTTTAAATTGTTGCCCTGCTATCTCTACAATTGCGTACATAGCGTAACGTTTTATTAAATTAATTTTTATTCAAAAATGAGTGCAAATATACTCCTAATTAATTAATCTACAAACGTTTTATATCTTTTTGAAAAGATTTTTTTATTTCTTGAAAAACTGCATAACGGTGAAGGTCGCAATTACAGTTGTTGCAAGCCCCATAATGAATACAACGAAGCTTACCATACCAATATCTACATTGAACCCACTCTTGATTTCATGAAGCATATCTGGTAGAAAATTAATGTTAATCTCGGTAGCGTAGAATAAAAAGAACAAAGTAAACAAAAACGACGCTATAAAACCCGTTATTATGCCTGTTTTAAAACCTTCTCCATAAGAAAAATCATTGTAATTCTGTATTTTTTTATAACGTATCACCTCGAAGATTCCTAATGTTGTAATAACAGCGTTAAAAAAGCTAAATGCTGGATGAATATGGTTATTAAACAATGATAAAACTAAAAAATAAGCAATTAGGACCGCACTGGTTACTAATCCGAATCTAATAGGAAGGGATAAACTTTTCATAATTAAAGTGTTTTTCTTTTAAATTTCGGAAAAATTATGGAATAATAATAATTTTGAAGCTGTTTTTTAAATATAAGCTACATAAAAACAAGCTATTAACACAATTAAAATGATTAGTTAATATAACAAATTAGACCGTTTTATTTTTATAAATTTGTAAACTATTAAATTTATTTAGAATGCATATCATAAAAAAAATCTTCGCCGTTACAGTAACATCCATAATGGTATTAAGCTGTAAAAATGAATCTAATCCAGAAGTAAAAACTATTGAAGTTGCAACTACTAGTGTGGCCAAAGCAACTTTAGACCCGAATGCTACTTACGCAAAAGTAGAATTTACCATTGAAGGCATGACCTGTGCTATGGGCTGTGCTAAAACAATAGAAAATAAAATTGCTAAAATGACAGGTGTAAAATCTTCTGTTGTCGATTTTGATAAACAACTTGCTATGGTAGAATACGACGTAGCTAAGGTAACCCCTGAAACTTTAGAACAAACCGTTGTGAGTGTTTCAAACCAATACAAGGTTAAAGACATAAAAACTATTACATCGTTAGAGTAGTACATGCTTTAAAATAAAGTTTTTATATATTAAAACGGCTGAGGAAAAGGGATTGCGATACGGCTTATTTTAACATGTAAAAACCAAAAAGCCTTCAAAAGTATTTGAAGGCTTTTTAATTTTTCCACTTTAACGTTTCCATAATATGGCCAATATCTTTCTGCATATAATTAATGGCCGGTAAAATAGAATCGTAATTGGGTTTTGCATTAAAATAAAGAGAGCCCGTTAAAAAATGATTCTCACTGTCTGTAACATAAAATTGCACTGGTGAGGCGACGTTGCCTTTTACTTCCGATAATACTCCATAAACTTTACGCTTACTATCTTCAAAAGGATATACTGGTATCTCATCGGCTTTAACAGCGTGCTCTAAAGTAAATTTTTGTGCATCGCGCAGATAATCGGTTAAGTTTTCTTCACGACCTTCTATTGCTTTGTATGTTATAAAAACAACCCCTTTTAAGGTTGGATATTCCAGATTAATACCATAGCTCTCGGTTGGCGCCTTTAATTGTCTGATATTAATTTTTGTCGCTTGCAGGTTTTTTTCAAAAGTAAATGGCAAATCGGTATTTAAATTGGTGTATTGGGCTCTAGGATAATCTAACCTTAAATAGGCTTTAGGTTTAGGCACATAATCTTCAGAGCATGAAAATGCACTTATTAAAACAAGTATTAATAAATAAAAATTAGGCTTCATTAAGGATGGTGAATTTCACAAGCTTGATTCTTTTTTTGTCTAAAGCTTCTATTTTAAAAACGTAATTTTTAAAATTTATTTTACTGTTTAACTTAGGAAAGCTTCCTGAAATTTCTAAAACAAACCCAGCAATGGTTTCTGCTTCGCCTTTGTTTTCTTCAAAAACCGTTTCGTCTTCAATTTTAATAATTTTATAAAAATCTTTTAAAGCTGTTTTTCCTTCAAAAACAAAATTATGTTCGTCTAGTTTCGAGTAGGTCAAATCTTCATCATCGAACTCATCGCTTATATCGCCAACAATTTCTTCAATAATATCTTCTAATGAAATTAATCCAGATGTGCCACCATATTCATCTACTACAACAGCCAAATGCACTTTTTTCTCTTGAAACTCTGCCATTAAATCATCTAGCTTTTTGTTTTCAGGTACAAAAAACGGATCTCTAATTAACGCATTCCAATCAAATTGTTTTCTATCAATATAGGGCAGTAAATCTTTAACGTATAAAATTCCTTTAATGGAGTCGATGTTATCTTTATAAATAGGTATTCTTGAATAACCATTTTTTATTATTTCCGGCAAAATCTCACTAAACTTCTGTTCGATGTTTAGTGCAAAAATATCTATTCGCGGACGCATAACTTGTTTGGTTTCGGTATTACCAAACTGCACAATACCTTGTAAAATTTTGTGTTCTTCTTTTGTAGTATCCTCTTCGCTTGTTAGTTCTAGGGCCTGAGATAATTGATCGACACTTAAATTAGATTTTTGTTTCCCCAACCTATTATGAATAGCAATTGTAACACTTCGCATTGGCAAACTTAATGGAGACAAAACAACATCTAGAACACGTAAAGGATACGCCATAAATGTTGCAAATTTTAAGTTATTACGACTGGCATAAATTTTAGGAAGAATTTCTCCAAAAAGTAAAATTAAAAAGGTAACCACTACCACTTCAAAGGTGAATTTTAAGATTGGAGAGGTAATTACCGAAAACAAATCGCTGCTTATGTAAGCAAATAAAATTACAACGGCGATGTTTATAAAATTATTAGCAACTAATATCGTAGCCAATAGTTTTTTTGGTCGCTCTAATAATTTTTCGATAATTAAAATAGGTTTTAATTTACTTTCTAAACCTTTTTCTAAATCACTTCGGGTTAATGAAAACATAGCTACTTCGGCACCAGAAATAAGTGCAGAACAAAAGAGTAGCACAAACAATAACACAATTCCTAATACTACAGAATAATCTACTGTTAATATTAAACTTTTAAAACTCGTGGGGTCAGGATCCAAGTACTATAAATTTGGTTAAACTTTTTATTCTTTTAATGAACTTTTATTAAAACGGAAGATCATCTTCATCGTCTTCTATTACAGGTGCTTTTGTGGCCTCTGGTTTGGTTTCGGGTTTAGAAACCGGAGATGCTGCAGCATTTGAAGCATTGGCTTCGCTTTCTTTTTTAGTTGATAAAAATGTAAAATCTGTACATTGAATTTCTGTAGAATAACGCTCGTTTCCGCCTTCATCTTGCCATTTTCTTGTTTTTAGACGACCTTCAATATACACCTTATCGCCTTTGCTAAGATATTTTTCACAAATTTCGGCACCTTTATTTCTTACTACTATATTATGCCATTCGGTATTGGTAACACGTTCGTTCGTTTGCTTACTTACATAGGTTTCGTTTGTTGCCAAAGGAAAACGCCCAACGCAGCCACCACCTTCAAAATAGTGCATTTTCACTTCATCGCCTAAGTGCCCGATAAGCATCACTTTATTTAATGTTCCTGCCATAATATGAATATTTTAAGTGAACAAAATTACAGAATTGCACATCATTATAAATGAATTGAATTCCTTTTTTTTAAAATTAATAAAAATTTGCACGCAAAAATAGCTATGTTTAAAAATAAAACGATTCGATAAAATTACCTATTAAAATAGGAACAGGATATTCTTTTACGGTTTCAATAGCAATGGTATTTGGCAATGATGCATCGGTTTTTACAATCCAGAATTTAGAGTATAAATGTTGGTGTGATAATTTATGAACGATAGCTTCAGAATTAAAAAGAGATAAATGATAATCGATATTCTTAAGCAAATCGACATTTTTTACAATTTCATTAAAATCATCAAAATCCATATCCTTATTGGTTTCCACCAGAGGGAATTGGTATAAATTTTCCCAAATGCCTTTACCTTCTCGTTTTTCTAACAAAGTTTGCTCGTTTTTAGATTCAATAACCAGAAAATTGAAATACTTCTTCTTGGCCTTGGCTGCTTTAATTTTTAATGGAAAACTAGCCACTTTATTATTGTTAAATGCAAAACAACTGGCATTAAAAGGACACAGAGAACAATCTGGACTTTGAGGCTTACATTGAGTTGCTCCAAACTCCATTATAGCCTGATTAAAAATAGCCGGGTCATTTTTATCAATAAGTTCTTGAGCTAAAAGCTTAAATTCTTTGTTACCCTTAGTAGAGTTAATAGCCGTATCGATTCCAAAATATCTGGATAAAACCCGATACACATTTCCATCGACAACCGCAGCTGCTTCATTAAAACAAATAGATGCTATGGCACTGGCAGTATAATCGCCAATACCCTTTAATTTTAATAACTCCTTATATGTATTTGGAAAAACGCCTTGCAATTCGTTTGCAACATACTTTGCGGTTGCATGTAAATTTCGTGCTCTGGAATAATAACCCAGTCCCTGCCATAATTTTAAAACATCGTTTTCTGAAGCCTTAGCTAAATGAAAAACTGACGGAAATTCGGCCAAAAAAGCCTCGTAATATGGCATTCCTTGCTTAACTTGTGTTTGCTGTAATATAATTTCAGACAACCATATATGATATGGATTGGTAGTTTGCCTCCAAGGAAGATCGCGCTTATTAACTGAATACCAAGTTTTTAATGTTTTTGAAAAATTCATTATTCAAATAAATTGAGCTTGTAAAAATAAACGTTTATAATCTTAAATTTTAATGTATTAGGTTTGAAATATTGAATTTTAAATTCCTATATTTGCATCCCTTTTAAAACTAATAGTAATCTAACAAAATATATTATAAAATGACGAAGGCTGATATAGTAGCAAAAATTTCTGAGAAATTAGGGATTGAAAAAGGTGATGTTCAAGCAACAGTTGAAACTTTTATGGAAGAAGTAAAAACCTCATTAGAAAATGGTGACAATGTTTACTTAAGAGGTTTTGGAAGTTTCATAATAAAAACAAGAGCAGAAAAAACTGGTAGAAACATTTCTAAAAACACAACTATTAAAATACCTGCTCACAATATTCCTGCATTTAAGCCTGCAAAAGTATTTGTTGAAGGCGTTAAAACAAATGTAGACGTTAATTAAAACATTAAAATAAATTATTAATTTAAAACACACTATTTATGCCAAGTGGTAAAAAACGTAAGAGACATAAGGTTGCAACGCACAAGCGTAAAAAACGTAGACGCGCTAACCGTCACAAAAAGAAAAAATAATCCAAAAAAGTAGTTAATAGCTACTTTTTTTGGTTTTTTAAAAACAACGTTCTTTGAAATGAGTTCATTAATGTTTTAGGCACTTCGTGCTTTATGAACTCCACGGATTTAAAAAATCCTGTGATATCTTTAATTTATTTTAAAGATAAAAACAATGTATAATCCATCTGTATAATTTAATTAACTGTTGATGGTTTATAGTTACTAGTTATTGGTGTTACACTTTTAACTTTTTAACTATTACCTTTTCAATTTTAATTAGAGTGTATGGATAAAAATTAACTAAATGGATAAAGAATTGATCATTAGATCTAGTTCCGATGATGTTGATTTTGCCTTATTAAAAGATGGAAAACTTATTGAATTACAGAAAGACGAAGGTGGTAATAACTTTTCGGTTGGTGATGTGTTTATAGCCAAAATACGAAAAGCTGTTCCTGGACTAAATGCCGCATTTGTAAATGTAGGCTACGAAAAAGATGCATTTTTGCATTATCACGACTTAGGTCCTAAACTTCCTTCCCTTTTAAAATTCACAAAAAGTGTAAGCACAGGTAAACTAAAAGATTTCTCTTTAAAAAATTTCCCATTTGAAAAAGATATTGATAAAGACGGTAAAATTTCCGATGTCTTAAAATCAAATCAATCGCTATTAGTACAAATAGTAAAAGAACCCATATCAACCAAAGGCCCTAGAATTAGCTCCGAGCTCTCTATTGCTGGTCGATATATTGTTTTAGTACCTTTTTCTAGTCGTATTTCTATTTCACAAAAAATAGAAGACAAAGAAGAAAAAGACCGTCTAAAACGATTGGTAAAAAGCATAACGCCTCCAGGTTTTGGTATTATAGTCCGTACAGTAGCAGAAGGCAAAAAAGTAGCTGAACTAGATAAAGATTTACAAAATTTGCTTAGTCGTTGGACGGCAATGTGTAAAAAGCTACATAAAGCACATCATCCTAGTAAAGTACTAGGAGAAATGAATAAAGCCTCATCTATTTTGCGTGATCTATTTAACGATACTTTCACTAGTATTCATGTAGATGATGAAGAGCTTTACATTCAAATTAAAGATTACGTGCATGAAATTGCACCTAACAAAGAATCTATAGTTAAATTGTATCAATCTAATGTTCCTATTTTTGAAAAATTTGGAATAGAACGACAAATTAAAACCTCGTTTGGTAAAACCGTTTCCATGGCAAAAGGTGCTTATCTAGTAATAGAACACACCGAAGCCCTGCATGTAATAGACGTAAACAGCGGAAACCGGTCTAACAAAGCCAACAACCAAGAGGATACTGCATTAGAAGTTAATTTAATAGCAGCTACCGAAATTGCCCGACAATTAAGTTTACGAGATATGGGAGGCATTATTGTAGTCGATTTTATTGACATGACCAGCGCAGAAAACAGGCAGAAGCTATTCAATCATTTTAGAGATGAAATGAAAAACGACCGAGCTAAACACAAGATACTGCCGCCAAGTAAATTTGGCTTGATACAAATTACAAGACAACGTGTACGTCCAGAAATGAATATTAAAACGCGCGAGGAAAACCCCGACGAAATCATTAATGGTTCTGAAGTTGAGGCACCCATAGGAATAGTGTCTAAAATAACACACGATCTTGAACAACTATTTAAAAAAGACTATAAAAAGCTGACCTTAAACACACATCCTTTTATAGCAGCCTTTTTAACAAAAGGTTTTCCATCTACACGTTCTAAATGGTTTTTAGAACATAAAAAATGGGTTAAAATTTTACCAAGAGATGCTTACACATATTTAGAATACCACTTTTTCGATAAAGACGGTAATCAAATTAAATAATTAAAAAACCCGCTACTTTTAAAGTCAGCGGGTTTTTTTTTGATATTAATTAAATTTTATATCAACTTAATTAAAGACTTTATTTAAACAAAAAGCCTCAAATATGTATTTGAGGCTTTTTGTTTGTAATTCAATTATAAGTTTATTCTTTAACTACAGATTTAGTAACCTGTCCTAAATCACTTTTTATCACAAAAAGATACATCGCACTGTCCCAATGAGACATATCTATAACTTCTTGTTTTTCTTCAGATTTAAGCTTAATGGTTTCTATAAGCCTACCAGTAACATCGTAAATAGAAACCTCTTGCAAATTGATTCTTGATGGATTACTTAAATAAACTAAATTACTTGATGGGTTTGGATACAACTGAATCGTTTTTATATCTCGATTCAAATCTTCTAAACCTAATGGCGCACTAACCGTTAATTCAAAATCACAGCTACCAATATTTCCACTAGCATCTTCTGCTGTTAAAGTAATTGTATACACACCAATACCAAGTTGTGTTCCTACAGTCGGAGATTGACTGTAAACAGCTATCGTTCCCGAACAAGTATCGGTTGCAGAACCTGCTCCTGTACCAAAATAATCAGGTAGTGTATAAAAACCACTTACATCAGCTACTACAGTTTGGTTTGCAGGGCAGCTTACTGTTGGTAATTGATTATCTTCTACAGTAACTGTTTGGGTTGTGCTTGCTGTATTACCTGCATTGTCGGTTACTGTCCATGTAACTGTATTAGCACCTAAAGCTAAACTCGATGGGCTTGCTACAACACTCGCTACGCCACAATTATCATTCACCGTTGGTGGTGTTAACTGTGCACTTGCATAAGTACATGTGCCAGCATCAGAACTTACCGTTATATTACTTGCCGCAGCGATGGTTGGATCTTCGTTATCTTCTACGGTAACTGTTTGGGTTGTGCTTGCTGTATTGCCTGCATTATCGGTTACTGTCCATGTAACTGTATTAGCACCTAAAGCTAAACTCGATGGGCTTGCTACAACACTCGCTACGCCACAATTATCATTCACTGTTGGTGGTGTTAACTGTGAACTTGCATACGTACATGTGCCAGCATCTGAGCTTACCGTTATATTACTTGCCGAAGCGATGGTTGGGTCTTCGTTATCTTCTACAGTAACTGTTTGGGTTGTGCTTGCTGTATTACCTGCATTATCGGTTACTGTCCATGTAACTGTATTTGGTCCTAAAACTATAGTTGATGGACTCGCTACCACACTTGCCACGCCACAATTATCATTCACCGTTGGTGGTGTTAACTGTGCACTTGCATAAGTACATGTGCCAGCATCTGAGCTTACCGTTATATTACTTGCCGCAGCGATGGTTGGGTCTTCATTATCTTCTACAGTAACTGTTTGGGTTGTGCTTGCTGTATTCCCTGCATTATCGGTTACTGTCCATGTAACTGTATTTGGTCCTAAAACTAAAGTTGATGGACTCGCTACCACACTTGCTACGCCACAATTATCATTCACTGTTGGTGGTGTTAACTGTGAGCTTGCATAAGTACATGTTCCAGCATCTGAGCTTACGGTTATATTACTTGCCGAAGCAATGGTTGGATCTTCATTATCTTCTACAGTAACTGTTTGAATAATGCTTTTTTGATTTCCTGAATCATCTATTGCTGTCCATGTTACGGTATTAATACCTACAGATAAAACTCCAGGATTTCGAAGTATCCCTGCGACACCACAATTATCAGTCACTGATGGCGGTGTTAACTGAGAACTTGCATAGGTACAAACTCCAGCATCGGCACTTACTGTAATTGCACTAACAGAGGTGAATGTTGGCGCTTCGTTATCTTGAACAGTGACGCCTTGTATTGTCGTTTTTATATTTCCAGCATTGTCTGTTACTGTCCATGTAACCGTATTTGAACCTAACACTAAAGTTGATGGACTCGCCACAACACTTGCCACACCACAATTATCACTGGTTGCTGGTGGTGGTAATTGACTCGTATTATAAGTACAAACACCGGCATCGGCAGATACTGTAACGGCACTAACCGTTGCGATGGTTGGCGCTTGGTTATCTTCTACTGTAACTGTTTGAATGGAGTTTGCTATGTTTCCTGCGTTATCTGTAACTGTCCATGTTACTGTATTGGGTCCTAAAACTAAAGTTGATGGACTCGCTACCACACTTGCCACGCCACAATTATCACTGGTTGCTGGTGGTGGTAATTGAGAACTATCGTAAGTACAAACTCCAAGATCTGAGCTTACTGTTATTGGACCTAATGTCGCAATGGTTGGCGCTTCGTTTTCTACTACAATAACCGTTTGAGTTGTTGAGCTAAAATTAAGTTCAAAATCAAAAGCATACCATGTTAACGTATTAACTCCAACATTTAGAGTCGTTTTATCTGAAATTACAAACAAAACACCACAATTATCATCGGCTGCAGGTGGTGGTAATTGACTCGTATCATAGGTACATAAGCCCGCATCTACATTTACAGTAACAGAACCAACTGAAGCGATGGTTGGATTTTCTGTATCTTCTACTGTAACTATTTGTGTTGCGGTTGCTGTATTACCTGAATCATCGGTTACGGTCCAAGTCACTGTATTATTTCCTATAGCTAAACTCGATGGACTTACCACAACACTCGCCACACCACAATTATCGTTGGTTGTTGGTGGTGTTAACTGTGAACTTGCATACGTACAAACACCTGGGTCGGAACTTACAGTAACAGGACCTGCAATAACTATCGTTGGACGTTCATTATCTACAACTGTAACTGTTTGAAGTGAGTTTGCTACATTTCCTGCATTGTCTGTAACTGTCCAAGTCACTAAATTATCTCCTAAAACCAAACTCGATGGACTCGCCACTACACTTGCTACACCACAATTATCATTCGTTGTTGGCGGTGTTAACTGTGAACTTGCATACGTACAAACGCCGGGGTCGGAATTCACTGTTATTGGCCCTAAATTGGATATGGTTGGTAGCTCATTCTCTACTACAATTACTGTTTGAATTGATCTGTTTTGATTTCCAGAATCATCAACAACTATCCAGGTAACGGTATTCGAACCTGCATTTAATGTCGATGGAATTCCTACCACTGATGCAACTCCACAATTATCATCGGTTGATGGTGGTGGTAATTGACTGGTTGAGTACGTACAAACACCGGCATCGGCTGGTACAGTAACTGCGCCCACAGTGGCTATCGTTGGTAATTCAGTGTCTACTACAGTAACTGTTTCGGTTGTCGTTGCTGTATTACCAGAATTATCGGTTACAGTCCAAGTCACGGTATGAGCTCCTAAAGCTAAACTTGACGGACTCACTACAACACTCGCTACTCCACAATTATCATCGGTTGACGGTGGTGGTAATTGACTGGTTGAGTACGTACAAACACCAGCATCGGCTGGTACAGTAACTGCTCCTACAGTGGCTATCGTTGGTAATTCAGTGTCGGTTATGGTAACATCAAAACTACAGGTATTTGTGTTTCCTGCTGCATCACTTACAGTATAAGTTACTGTTGTAACACCCAGATTAAAAGTCTCTCCACTGGCATCATTTATTCCTGTAGTCGCACTATTTTTTATAGTAGCGCCTGTTAAGGTCCAAGTTTGGGTGGTTACTGCACAATTATCACTGGCTGTTGGAGCTATATTATTAACTACTGCAGAACAGTTTCCGGCATCGCTTGGTTGTGTTAGGTCTGATACACATGTTATGGTTGGGCTAATAGTCTCTGGTCCTGTAACAAATGTAAATACAGCCCCAGAATTTAATGTAACACCTTGAAACAACAGTACTCCAGATGTTAAACTGTTTGGAGTAATTACAGTTACGGTACCCGTTGTAAAATTGCCGTCACCATCTTGATCGATAGCTAATCTAAAATCTTCTTTCAGGGTACCTCCTACTGTTAGTCCATTAATATCTAAACTCAAGTCTACTGTTCCAACATCATTTGTATGGTTTGCTTTCCATTCTCTTCCTAATCTTGAAAAACAGCTTAAGGACGTTGGCAAGTCTGTAGATTGTTCCACTAATGCTCCATTGTCATGACCAATCATTAAAAAGTCGCCATCTTCTAAAGATGACGGATTGCTTATTACAATATTTCCTTTTCCAGTTTGGCCAGTGCCATCTCCAGAACCTGTATTGATACTGTTAGACTGCGATTGATTTAAGCCACTAACATCGTCTTTTCCAATACCAAAAACATCGTTCCAATAGGTTGTATTATCCCATACTGGATTACCTGCTGAATTTACATAGCTTGACACAGACTGGTCTAAAGTTATACCATATTTGATTGCCAAGTAAGATTGTACTTAATTACGGTCGGAAACAGACAATGGAACAGGATAAACAACCAGTTCTGCCAGGTCCCCGTTTAATTTATTCCTGTTATTACCACCTCCAATTACCGGGACATCCAAGGTAATCGAAGCAAATTCACCTCCTAGATCCTGTGTAACCGTTGCACCCGCTCCATTTACAAATGCACTTGCCAGTGCAGGACTTACATCTACGCTACTGATAGAATAGGCAGTTGCTGCATTGGGATTTGTAAAAAACTGGTCGTTTCCATTTTCATCAGCAATTTTCAAACCATTGAACAGACCAGAAAACACCGCTTCATCTGCGATTGTTCCTCCCAAAATGGTTCCCTGAGTTGTTAAGTCTTTATATTTAAAAACGCCATACGCCTCCACTGCGGTTATAGCAGCTGAACCAGTAAGTCCATTATCTGGTAGCCCATTACCTACTGAATTTGTAAAATTAACTATAGGATTAAAATTCACTGAATTATTAACGACTGTAGGGGTTCCATTTACTGAAAAAGTGTTTGTACCCGTTTGATCTGTCCACCCAGTTAAGTTGCTTCCTAAAGTAGAAATACCATCATCTGTTTTTAGCCACAAATTACTTCCCACGATTCCACCAGGAAAGGCTTTGAAGTTTACTGTAGCTGAACTTTGAAGAGCTGGCATGGCTCCTGCAGGAGAATTCCCGTTTGCCGTGGCTGTATTGGTATAGGTCTGAGCCGAAATTTCTGCACCAGTGATTGTGTAAGCGGCTGTGTACGTCCAAGATTCTCCCGGATCCAGTACATTCAATGGAGCAGAATCCCCTGTAAATGTCGAAGACACCGTGCTACCAGGGTCTGAAACACTCACTCCTGAAATACTTACATTTCCTGTGTTTTCTATTACCAGGTTGTAACTCATCACATCTCCAATGTTTGTGAAATTTAGAGTTTGAGCTGTTTTCGTAAATGTCCAAGATGGATTTTGAACAGCCGTGACCCTTACTGTGTTTGAAGTAGCATCTGCCAAATTTCCACCAGCTGGCGTACCAGAAATCGTTGCGGTATTTTCTACAAAACCTCGATCTAAATCCGCTTGAGTCGTAGTATAGGCACCTACATATCTCCATGCCTCACCAGGACTTAAAATCCCATCGTTCCCAATATCAGTTCCTTGGATTGGGGTTTGTAATAAGTTTGGAATTAGTGGGTCATTGATTGAAATTCCTGAAATACTAACATTCCCAGTATTGGTGGCTATAAACTCATAAGGCAATCCAAAACCAGTTGTACTAAAGGATGTTGAAGAACTTCGTTTGGTTAATGTCCAAGAAGGATTTGGATCTGGGCCCCTTACCGTAACTGTATTGGATATTCCCGGAGCCAAAGTTCCGTTATTAGGAATTCCGGTAGCTGTAGCGGTGTTGCTGTAGCTACCTGCGTCGATATCTGCTTGGGTGACTCTATGAGTGGCGAAGAAGGTCCATGTCTCTCCTAGATTCAAGATTCCAGATGGAGCAAAATCACCTACTATGGTTTGTGAAAGAGTCGTGTTTGGATCGGTAAGGGTCAATCCGGTGATGGACACATCTCCAGTATTCTCCACTTCAATTTCATAACTAATCAAGTCACCTACTTGATTGTATTCTAGGGTAGTCGTGGATTTAGTAACAGTCCATGAAGGATTATTATTCGCAGTGACCCTTACAGTATTAGAAGTAGCATCTGCCAATATTCCCACAGTCGTTGTACCTGAAATCGTTGCGGTATTTTCTATAAAACCACGGTCTAAATCAGCCTGAGTCGTAGTATAAGCACCTACATATCTCCATGCCTCACCGGGACTTAAAATTCCATCATTTCCAGTATCAGTCCCTTGAATTGGCGTTTGTGACAAGTTGGGTATCAAAGGATCACTGATTGAAATACCCGAAATACTTACATTTCCAGTGTTGGTAGCCACAAATTCAAAGCTCAAACCAACCCCTATAGCATCAAAGGTTGAAGAAGACGCTTGTTTGGTTAATGTCCAAGATGGATTTTGAACGGGCCCAGGTACCGTAACTGTATTGGATATTCCAGGAGCCAAAGTGCCGCTAGCAGGAATTCCGGTAGCGGTAGCGGTGTTGCTGTAGCTACCTGCGTCGATATCTGCTTGGGTGACTCTATGCGTGGCGAAGAAGGTCCATGTCTCACCTACATCCAAGACTCCAGGTTGAGGAAAGTCACCTACAATGGTTTGTGAAAGAGTCGTGTTTGGATCCGTAAGGGTCACCCCGGAAATGACCACATTTCCAGTATTCTCCACTTCAATTTCATAACTAATCAAGTCACCTACTTGATTGTATTCTTGGGTAGTCGTAGATTTGGTAACAGTCCATGAAGGATTTGGGTCACCGGTAACAAAGGTAAAAATCGCTCCATCAGGAAAATTCACTCCATTAAATATCAGCTTGGGACTCACAAAGGAATTTGGAATAATCTGCTGAACTGTACCTGTGGAGAAATCTCCATCTCCATCATTATCAATCAAAAGGCGGTAATTATTGAGATTTGTAGTGACTCCGCTTGTTGTCAGTCCATTCAAATCAAACTCTAGATCTACAGTTCCAGGGTCCATTGTGCGCTGAACTTTCCACTCTCTCCCTAATCTAAACATATTTAAACCGGCTGGAAGATCCGAGAGTTGCTCGAGTAAGCTCCCGTTGTCATGTCCAATAATCAAAAAGGCTTTATCATCCAAAGAACTTGGGTTGATTATTACAATATTTCCCTTGCCGCTTTGACCTATTCCATTACCGCTTCCGGTATTAACACTGTTGGATTGGATTTGATTTAAGCCACTTACATCATCTCGTCCAATACCAAACACATCATTCCAATAATTGGTATCGGTCCAGATTTGATTTCCGTCTGAATCCACATAGGCATTGACAGAAGGATCAAGAGAGACACCATATTTAATGGCCAAATAGGACTGAATTATAGCTTTATTCGATTCTGATAGAGCATTTGGAAATATAAGCAATTCGGCCAAATCTCCATTAAGTCGACCAGTAGTCGCCCCTCCACCAATGGCAGGAGTCAGGTCAATGGATGAAAAATCGTTTCCAGAGTCTTGATTCACTGTGACAGATTGTCCATTTACTCTTGCATCTGCTAAAGCAGGATTTAAATCAATGGAACTGATAGAAAATGTTGTACCCGAGTTAAGATTTGTGAATGCTTGTTGATTGCCGTTGCTATCTTGATTTTTTAGACTATTTGATAAACCCACAAAAAATCCACCTTGTCCCGCTGTATTTCCAACAACCGTTCCTTCAAAAGTGGAGTTTTCATACTTAAACACTCCAAAGGCTTCCACCCCGCTAATTTGGGTATTTCCCAATAGACCATTGTCAGGAAGTCCATTACTCTGCGGTTGGAAAAAATTGACGGTTGGATTGAAATTCAATGAGCTGTCATTGACAGCAGGAGTGCCTACCACTGAAAAATTATTGGAGAAACTCTGATCGACCCAGTTAGTTAATTTTCCGGAATTTGTGCTTACACCCTGATCACTTTTTAACCAGAGATTTGGCGATTGAAAAAGGGTGGCATTAAATGAACTTACCAGTGTAAACACTGAATTGTCTGGCAGTGACACATTTGAAAAAAGTAGCACCCCGTTAAAGTAATCGGGCGTGAATTCCGTGACCGTACCCGTAGTAAAATCCCCATCTCCATCTGTGTCTACCAATAATCTGTAGTTATTTGGCTGATTGCCTCCCAGCGAAATACCCAACAGATCTAGGCTCAGATTTACTGTACCTACATCATTGGTGTGACTTACCTTCCATTCGCGTCCGATCCGTTTTGCATTTGTCAATCCGGAAGGCAATTCACTGGTTTGCTCTGCTATTGCACCGTTGTCATGACCGATCAGCAAGAAGTCACCGGGATCCAATGAAGAAGGGTTGCTCAAAACAATATTCCCCTTTCCAATCTGCCCGGTACCATCACCGCTACCGGTATTCATGCTATTGGATTGTGTTTGGTTTAATCCAGAGTCCCCATCTGAGCCAATCCCGAAGACATCATTATGATAGGAGGCATTCGCTGTTGCATCCCAAATAAGATTTCCAAAGCCGTCTAGATAAGACCCTGGTAGATGAATACCATATTTAATTGCGAGGTATGATTCAACTTTAAGTTTATCAACCGGAGAAAGTCCCGCAGGAAATGTAATTACTTCTGCCAGATTCCCATTAAACGGGATCCAACCAAAAGGATTACCATTATTATTTGTGCCCCCAATCATTGGGGTCAATAAAATATTAGAAAAATCACCTCCAGTTGCTGTTGTTACGGGTTGTGTGGTACCATTTATCCTGGCAGTAGCAAAGGGTGAGGTGGATAAGGATACATCTAGATTGTTGATACTGTAAGCATTTACAAAATCAGTATTTTCAAAACTTTGGTAGGTACCATCTCTACCATCGCCCACATAAACCCGAAAATCACGTGACGAGCCAAAAATTGCCTTCCCATAATTAGTACCTGAGGTAGCTCCGCCAAGAATTGTACCTGTATTACTTGAACTATTATGCTTGAAAACAGCAAAGGCATCTACGTAAGAAATTTCGGTATTCCCGGTCAGGCGATGCGTAGGCAATACCGTTTGACTAGTGGTGTTATTGAAGCCAACTACCGGATTAAAGTTAACCACATCAGAAGCAAAGGTTGGTGTGCCTGTAATGGTAAAGGTATTCGTACCTGTTTGATCCACCCATCCACTTAAATTCCCTGCATTTTGCGAAGTTCCATCATTAGCTCTTAGCCAAAGATTTGAGGTTACAAACAGGGAATTGTTAAAATAAGTAAGCAGTGTAAAAACCGCATTATTTGGCAGTGTAACATTTGAGAAAGAGATTATATCAGATGCATAAGTATCTGCTGCCACCTCAGTTACTGTACCTGTTGAAAAATCTCCATCTCCATCCGTATCGATCAAAAGGATAAAATCCGAAGCTCCAGTGCCAGTAAAAGTCAAACCAAGGGCATTGAAAGTTAAATCTATTGTTCCTAAATCATTGGTATGACTTACTCTCCATTCCCTTGCTAATCGGGCACTTCCCCTATAATTAGTAGGCAAGTCTGTCGCTTGCTCGGTTAATGCACCATTGTCATGCCCTATCATCAAAAAGTCACCATCATCCAAGGAAGAAGGATTGCTGAGAACTATGTTTCCTTTTCCAGATTGACCGGTTCCATCACCGGAACCCGTATTGATACTGTTAGACTGGGATTGATTTAATCCACTAGCATCCTCTCTTCCTATTCCAAAAACATCGTTCCAATAAGCTGTGTTGTTCCAAATCAATGTTCCGCTGGAAGCCACATAATCGGTTACGGATGGGTCCAGAGTGATGCCATATTTGATGGCCAAATACGATTGGACTTTTTTCTTTTCTACATCTGAAAGAGAGTTTGGGTAAACTACTAATTCCACCAAATCTCCACTTAGCTTGCCTACATTTGCTCCACCGCCAATAACAGGGGTTAGATTAACTGAGGCAAAGTCAACTCCATTATCTTGGGTAACACTTGCGACTGCTCCGTTAACTTTTGCCGCGGCAAGGGTTGGCGATAAATCTATTGCACTTATTGAAAAAACAGAGGATAGGTTTGAATTTTGAAATATTTGATCATTTCCATTGCTATCCCGGGCCTGCAGCGTATTAAGTAAACTAGCAAAAAATCCTCCATCAGCCAATCTGTTGCCCAGAATAGTCCCTTGAACAAATAGTTCTTTGTATTTAAATACTCCAAACGCCTCTACACCTCTAATTTCGGTATCACCTATTAATCCATTAGCAGGTAAGCCAGAATCTGTTTGATTGGTGAAATTAATAGACGAATTGAAATTAACGGAATTATTAACGACTGTGGGGGTTCCAATTACACTAAAGGTGTTAATGCCTGTTTGATCAGTCCAACCCGTTACGTTGTTACCAGAAGTTGTAACATCACCATCTGTTTTCAACCATAGGTTAGCACCAGCAACTCCGGGGCCGGCAGTATTAGTAACCAAGGTAAATACGGTCCCATCAGCCAAGGAGATCCCTGGGAATGTCAATATATTAGAACTAAAGCTAGCTGGAAGCACAACAGTAGCTCCTGAAGAAAAATCTCCATCGGCGTCTAGTAATAATTGAAAACTATCAAGAGTTCTTGTACTAAAGTTTAACCCAGTTAAATCAATCGTAAGGTCAACTGTACCTACATCTCCTGTATGTTTTACTTTCCATTCCCTTGCTAATCGGGCACTTCCTATATAATTAGTAGGCAAGTCTGTCCCTTGCTCGGTTAATGCACCATTGTCATGCCCTACCATCAAAAAGTCACCATCATCCAAGGAAGAAGGATTGCTGAGAACTATGTTTCCTTTTCCGCTTTGGCCGGTGCCATCTCCAGATCCTGTGTTTTTGCTATTGGATTGTGTTTGATTCAATCCACTTCCATCGTCTTTACCTATTTCAAAATGTCATACTTATATGTTGCGTTGGCCGGCCAGAAAGTTGTTCCAGCAGCCGAGGTGTAAGCCACTGCCGAAGTGTTATCACCTAAGGAAATCCCATATTTAATGGCTAAATAGCTTTGAATCTTAGCTAGATCTGCATCGCTTAAACCAGAAGAATGATAGGATAACTCTGCAATTTCACCCCTGAAGAAAAAGGAAGGAGTAGAACTGTTAAGGCCATAGGCAATATGAAAAGGCTTTACGGTATTTTGAATGTATGAACCGACTGGTGCTGTACCTGCCAGTTGTCCGTCTTTATAAAAATTAACATTGGCACCATCGTACTTAACCGTAAGTAGATCCCATTGATTTATTGATGTATTTCCTCCACGAATTTGTGTATAACCGCTACCGTTTTTAAGACCAAAATTCCATTTTAGTTGTCCCCCATCAAAAGCATTATCTAAGGAATATCCTGCTCCGGTTGTACTATTGTCATATGTGTCTATAACCTTGCCTCCTGAAAGGTTGTTCGGCCTCAAGACTACAATGTTAATTGTAAAAGTTGGTGAATTTAAGACAGGTGAATAAGGTATGGTAACTCCGTCATTGGTTCCATCAAAAGCCACTGAGGGTTGGAAATTGACTTTTTGAGTTCTAATCTGCGGATTACTTTCAATAGAAGAAGTGAAATTACCTGTTTGATCTAGCCAAGATGTTAAAGTTCCTGATGAAGACGTGGTTCCTGCATCTGCTTTAAGCCATAAAGCAGCTCCGGGTACTCCAGGTCCAGGGCCTCCGCTAGTTTTAGTAATAAAAGTAAATACTGCACCTTGTGGTAAGATAACTGCATCAAAAGTTATAACATTTCCAGAATAAGAATTGGCATCAAGTACTGTAACAGTGCCATCTTCAAAATTTCCGTTGCCATCCGTATCAATCAATAGTTTGAAATCTGAAGCTTGAGTTCCAGAAAAAGTTAAACCAAGAGTATTGAAAGTTAAATCAATAGTTCCTACATCATTGGTATGATTCACTTTCCATTCTCTTCCGATTCGTTGTGAACCAGCCAGACTTGCAGGTACTTCATTGCTTTGCTCAGTTAAAGCCCCATTATCATGACCTATCATCAAAAAATCCCCGTCTGCCAAAGTGGAAGGATCACTGATCACGATGTTTCCTTTGCCGCTTTGACCCGTACCGTCACCAGAACCGGTATTGATGCTGTTCGATTGGGATTGATTTAATCCGCTGGCGTCATCGCGGCCAATTCCAAATACATCGTTCCAATAATTCTCATCATCCCAAAGTATAGTTCCGTTACTGGCTTCATAATGAGTTAAGGTCTGGGTGTTTTTGTTTAAAGTAATGCCATATTTAATAGCCATGTAGGTCATTAACCTGCGAACATTTGACGGATCATTTAATAAAGGAGTAGGATAAGTAACGATCTCGGCCACTTCCCCATTAAAAGGATTCCAACCGCTGGCATTTCCATTATTGTTGGTTCCCCCTACCATTGGGGTTACAGTGATATCTCTAAAATTGGTGGTAAAAGAAAAAACACCTTCATTTCCATTATTCAGAAAGAATTTGCCTGGTAATCCACTAAAATCAATTAATGCTATGGAAAAATCATTCCTATCTAGATTAAAGAATCCTTTAAAAATATCATCCCCTCGACCAATTAATTGGTTTTCATTTCCTCTATAACCAAACAATCCTGGTCCATAAATTGGACCGGGTACTGTACTTCCGAGCAAAGTTGAGGTATTTGAATTACTCTTCATTACCACTATAGCAGATTGAACCTGAATAGAAGTATTTCCCTCCAGGCGGCTTGAAGGTAAAGTAGAAGGGGCATCTGTATTATTAAATGAAACCGTTGGATGAAAGTTTATTCCATTGGCTACATAACCCGGCGTACCAATTACTGTAAAATTATTAACACCTGCCTGATCTTGCCATCCAGTTAAATTGTTTCCACTATTTGCAAGCCCTACATCAGTTTTTAGATGCAAAGTTTTTCGGGGTACGCTCTCCCAAGTTGGACCATTAACTAGAGTTCCATTTAACCCCGAGACATTGGTACTGCTATTCGAAAACGAGCTGCCACTTCCCTCATTAAATTCATAATTAGCAACTAGGTTATTTTCATTTGGAGGAATGCTTCTTGAAATATTATTTCTTATTTGCTGATCGGTCAGTGCTGCATTCCAAATTCTCACATAATCAATTAATCCATCAAAATAATCACCGCCCGTAGTGTAATCAGCCCCTATATAAAGCGCATTTCCATTTGGTTTATCTGGGCTATACCCATGATTTGTGGTTCGATCCAAGTTTCCATTCACATATAGCCTAAATTCGCTTCCATTATAGGTCGCAGCTACATGTGTCCAGACTCCTACTTGTACTGGAGTGTTTGAAGTTAAGTATTGAAATGCTCCTTGATTTCCATAGGCAAGAACCCACCGGTTATTGTAATTGTAAAGAATAGCTCCGTAAGCATTCACCCCATTATTATAAGAAGCTCCTGTTGAAACAATTGCTTTGTAAGTATTATTTGAAACGTCAGCTCTTACCCAAGCCTCAATAGTAAATTGATTAGGCTTTAAAGCATCATTATGAGACACTTGCCCATATTGGTTAATCCCATTAAAATCAAGAGCATAATTTTGTGCCTCGGAGGTATAATTTAATATGAAAACAAATATTAAAATTAAACTTATTTGAATAGGAAAAGTTTCACGTAGTTTTCTTTTCATGAGTAGATCGTTAGGTTAAAACAATTTTAAGACAAAAATAAAAAAACTTTTATAAAAATACTTTAAACCACTGTCAATCTTAAAACTACATTTTAAATACTTATTTCTAAAAGCATCAAAATTTATAATAAAAACTCAATATTATCTTGTCATTTTACATAAAAACAAATAAAAACTGTAAAATTAATTAATATCGAAATAAAATAAGATATTTACTACATATTTACCAATTACTATAATTTGTTTTATAATAATTTAATTGTTTATAACGCCGAAGCACTAAAGGTATCGCCTTGCGATAAATCGCCCGTTTCAAAACCTTTTCTAAACCAACGCATACGTTGCGCAGAGGTGCCATGTGTAAACGAATCTGGAACCACTCTGCCCGTTGCTTGTTTTTGCAATCTATCGTCGCCAATAGCATTAGCAGCATTCATAGCCTCTTCCAGATCGCCGGTTTCCATCATACCTGTCATTTTCTGCGAATGATGTGCCCAAACACCAGCTAAAAAATCAGCTTGAAGTTCCAACCTAACCGAGTATTTATTGTATTCTGTTTGGCTTACTTGTCCTCTTAAACGATTCATTTTATCTGTAATACCGGTTATTTTTTGAATATGATGCCCAACTTCATGAGCTATAACGTAAGCTTGGGCAAAGTCGCCAGGAGCATTCATACGGCGGGCCATTTCATCAAAAAAACTTAAATCTAAATATAATTTTTCGTCACCTGGGCAATAAAAAGGACCTGTAGCACTCGATGCAGCACCACAAGCCGAAGACACCGAGCCAGTAAAAAGCACCAAGGTTGGCTCTCTATAATTCTTTAAAAGTTTATTCCATACAACTTCGGTATCGCCTAAAATGGTAGCACAAAATTGCGCCAACTCTTCATCTTCTGCTGTTGATTGATACCCTTCGGAAGATTCGGTTTGAAAACCACCTCCGCTTAATAAATTGCTAATTATGCTTAACGGATTTTTACCTAACACTAAAGAGATAACTAAAAATATCCCGACAATAAACAGCCCTACTTTGGAAAAAAGCAGTTTAATTAAAGGCGTTAATAATGATGGATTTACACCTCCAAAACTTTGTCTTGGACCACTTTGACCTCTACGATCTTCCACATTTGTGCTTTGTCTTCTACCTTGCCATTTCATAAAATTACATAATTAGTTGCCAATTTATTTGCGTAACAATTTACATATAAAATTGATTTATTATAGAAAAGAATTTACAGTATTACGCACATTTAAGCATCAGGACGATTTTTAAACAATCCATTACAGGAATAAAAAAACATTTTGGAAATTTCATATTTCTGGTGAACCTTCTATTTACATAGGCTTACCCAAAACATAATTTATGGATTTTACATACTTGCCATTTTCATCATAAAATTTCCAAACACCGTGCATTTTACCGTCTTTAAGGCTTCCTATTTTGTAAAGTTCACCATTTTCATGAAATGTTTTTAATACATCAACAGGTTTTCCATCTACATAAAAACCCGTTTGATTTACATTTCCGTTGTCATAATAACTATACCAAATACCTTCTGGAACGCCGTTTATGTATGTTAATTTTTCAAGTAAGTTGCCGTTTTTATCATAATTTTTCCAGGCACCTACTTTTATATCCTTTTTATATTGTCCTTGAGATATTAAAATTCCTTTGGGCGTATAAAATGAAATCTCGCCAATTGGTTTTCCATTTAAGAGTTCAGAGGTGTAATAGCCGTTTAAAGATTGGTCTTGGTTATAATCGTAAGTAGTCCATAAACCAACTGGTATTTTATTTTTAAAATATCCTTCGTGCGTTTTCTGCTCGTTTTCATTATAATAAACCCAATAACCGCTTTTTTGGTTGTTTTTATAAGTTCCTTTAGATTTAAATTTTCCAGATTTATAATATTCAACATGCGTTTTTGGTTCTTGTGCGAACAAGAACATAAATTGACAACATACGAGTATAGAAATTAGAAACCTCATTTAATTTTTTTATACAGCTGGATTAGGAATTTGAGCGTGCACGGCATTTATTTGTTCTAAAATAGCTTCACTTAAGCTAACATGTATAGAATTTATATTTTCTTTTAACTGCTCTAAACTGGTTGCACCAATAATATTACTGGTTACAAAAGGTTGCTGGGTTACAAAAGCTAAACTCATTTGAGCCAATGTTAAGTTATTGTCTTCGGCAATTTTTAAATAACGTTTTGTAGCTTCGGTACAGGATTCGCTGCTGTAACGTGCAAATCTTGGAAATAATTTTAATCGTGCATTATCGGCAGCGGTGCCTTTTATGTATTTACCCGAAAGTACTCCAAATGCCATAGGAGAATAGGCCAATAAACCTAAGTTTTCGCGAATTGAAATTTCTGCCATATCACCCTCGTAAATTCTATTTATTAACGAATATGCATTTTGAATTGTTTTCATGCGTGGTAAACTATGTACTTTAGATTCTTCTAAAAATCGCATGGCTCCCCAAGCTTTTTCGTTAGACATACCAATGTGACGAATTTTACCTGCCTTAATTTGTGCCTCTAGTTTATGTAACACTTCATTAAAATTATCGGTCCAGGCATCGTCTGGATTATGCTTATAGTCGCGGGTTCCAAAGGTATTCGTTTCGCGTTCTGGCCAATGTATTTGGTATAAATCTATATAATCGGTTTGCAGACGTTTTAATTCGCTATTAATGGCTTCTTCAATAGAATTACCAGTCAAACCTGTAGTTCTTATATGTGCTGTATAATCGCTTGGACGCCCAACTATTTTACTTGCAATAACGACTTTATCTCGATGGCCTGTATTTTTTAACCATGTACCAATAATTTTACTTGTTGCTCCTTGAGTTTCGGGGCTTGCTGGCACCGGATACATTTCGGCAGTGTCTATAAAATTAACACCTTGCTCTAATGCATAATTTAATTGGGCATGTCCTTCGGCTTCGGTATTCTGGTTTCCCCAGGTCATGGTTCCAAGGCAAATTTTACTAACTTTTATATCGGTTTTTGGTATGGTTGTATATTTCATTATTGATGGTTGATGGTTGATGGTATAAAGATAAAAAACCTTTCAGTAGCGAATTAACTGAAAGGTTTAAAACTATGTTAAGATTTGCGTTAGCGGTTACTCATAAGTTTTATTTCAAACTTGGAAATCGTGAATGCTTAGCATTTACAGTGTAAAGCCCACATGCGATATATCTTGAAAATATTATTTCAAGACACCAGAACTAACATTTAATTTTCGTTTAGCAACTTAGATAATTCGTCTAATTTTGGTGTTAAAATCACCTCGATTCTACGGTTTTTAGCGCGACCTTCTGGGGTGTCGTTTGTTGCAATAGGCGCAAACTCGCCACGACCGGCAGCAGTTAAATTTTCAGGATTTATATTATTATTTTCACGTAAAATATTTACGATGGCGGTGGCGCGTTTGGTAGATAAATCCCAGTTGCCAACCAATTGTCCGTTGCCTTGATAGGGCACATTGTCGGTGTGGCCTTCAATTAAAACAGCAATGTCTGGATTTTGACCAAGCACACTACCTAGTTGTTGTACCGCACGTTTACCTTCTACGCCTACAGCCCAACTTCCAGAACTAAATAATAATTTATTTTCCATAGAAACGTATACTTTGCCATCGCGTTGTTCGATGGTTAAACCTTTGCCTTCAAAATCGGTTAAGGCTTTTGTAATAGCGTCTTTTAAGGCAGTCATAGCAGCGTCTTTATCGGCTATAACTTTTTCTAATTCTGCAACACGATTCGAGCGATCTTCTAACTCTCTTTTAAGTTTTTCAAGGCGTGCATTTTCTGCGGCCAAGGCTTGTTCTTTAGCATCGAGCTGTGCTAATAATTCTCTATTTTTTTGTGAATTTGCTGCAATAGCTGCTGTGCTGTTTTTCTCTAAAGCGTTGTATGAAGCGGTTAAAGCATCTAAATTTGCTTTGGTTGTATCGTAATCGGCTTGTAATTTGTCGCGTTGGGCAACAGCATCGTTATATGCGGCTTTGAGTTGTTTTAACTCGTTTTCGGCAGCTGTTTTTTCATCTAAAAGCGCTTCGTTATCTTGAGTTAGTTTTCGGTTTTCCTTTTTTAAATTATTGTATTTATTTTCTAAATCTTTATAAACTTTTGGTGACACACACGATGCCAATAAAACCAAGGTTACTAATGCTAATGAAACTTTTTTAATCATTTTACTGTTGTTAGGGTTCGTTCTTTTATAAATTAATTTTCAATTTCTAATAAAATTGGGCAATGGTCGCTATGTACCGCGCTCGTTAGTATAACGGCTCTTTTTATTTTTTCTTGTAATGGCTCTGCAACTAATGCATAATCTAAGCGCCATCCTTTGTTATTTGCTCTGGAATTAGCTCGGTAGCTCCACCAACTAAATTCTTGAACCTCTTTGTTTAAATATCGAAAGGAATCAATAAATCCGCTATCGATAAAATTACCAAGCCATTCACGCTCTTCAGGTAAAAACCCCGACACACCTTTCATTTTAGGATTATGAATATCAATTTCTTCGTGACAAATATTGTAATCGCCACAAATAACCAGGTTTGGAATATCTTTTTTTAAGGTGTTTATATAGTCTTGAAACATGTCCATATATTCAAACTTGTGCTCCAAGCGTGCGTCGTTGGTTCCCGATGGTAAATACAAACTCATTACCGAAACGCCATCGAAATCGGCACGCAGGTTTCTGCCTTCGAAGTCCATCGAATCAATTCCTGTGCCATACTCGACATGGTTGGGTTCTATTTTACTTAAAATAGCGACACCACTATACCCTTTTTTTTGAGCACTAAACCAATAATTGTATTTATAACCTGCTTCGGCAAAGGCATCTACATCTATTTGTTCTTTTAAAGCTTTTATTTCCTGTAAACAAATAACATCTGGATTGGCACTTTTTAACCATTCTAAAAAGCCTTTACTAATAGCTGCGCGGATACCGTTTACGTTGTATGAGATTATTTTCATGAATAATAATAAGATTTTCAGCTAAAATAAATAATGCGTTACTTTTACACTATTAAATTACAGGTCTTTTAACGAAAACTATAATTAAAATATTTTAAGCTATTTTTAGTTTAAGTACATGATGAGAATTACTGCCATACTTTTTATTTTTTTTGTTGGGGTTTGTGCCTGGTCACAAGACCTAAACTCGAACTATAAAAAAATAACGGTTGCTGTAAAAGATTCCATTGCAATTGATAGCGTAAGCATTAATGCGAGCTACTTTTCAATTAAAACAAAAAACAATAAAATTGTAGATTCGTCTTTTTACAGAGTCGATTTTTCAAAAAGCATTTTAACGTTTATAAAACCCATCGATGCAGACTCAATTTCTATTAGTTATTTAAAATATCCCGAATTTTTAACGCGTACTTACAAACAATTAGACGAAAGCCTTATTGTAAATAACACCGACAACATACAAACCTTATATAAACTGTCGCAACCCAGCGAGCCTAAAAATTTTATTCCGTTTGATGGTTTAACAACTTCAGGAAGTATTTCCAGGGGTGTTACGATTGGAAACAACCAAAATTCGGTATTAAAAAGTGAATTAGATCTTCAAATAACGGGAAAACTAAATGATAAAGTATCCCTTCGCGCCTCTATACAAGATGCTAATATTCCTTTACAAGAAAGCGGCTACAGCCAGCGATTAGATGAATTCGACCAGGTTTTTATTGAGCTTTTCAGTGACACATGGAATGTGCGCGCTGGCGATATTGATTTAGAAAATAAAACCTCATACTTTGCTAATTTCTCTAAACGGGTGCAAGGTCTTTCTGTAAAAACGGCACTTGGCAACGAAACAACGAAAACCAATCTTTTTGCTGCTGGTGCCTTGGTTCGCGGACAATTCACCAGAAGTCAGTTTACCGCTCAAGAAGGCAACCAAGGACCATATAAACTTCAGGGGCAAAACGGCGAATTATTTGTGCTTATTGTATCAGGAAGTGAAACGGTTTATGTGAATGGTAGCGTTGTACAACGCGGGGAAGACAAAGATTATATTATAGATTATAATGCCGGCGAAATTATTTTTAACGCTACGTACCCCATAACTTCGGAGATGCGTATTACCGTCGATTATCAATTTAGCGAACGTAATTACTCCCGATTGGTGGCTTACGGTGGCGGAACTATTGAAAGTGAAAAATTAAAAATTGGTGTTTCGGTGTATTCTGAAAACGATGCCAAAAACCAACCGTTGCAACAAAATCTATCGGAAGAACAAGTGCAAATTTTAGTAAATGCCGGAGATGACAAAACTTTAATGGTGGCGCCTTCTGAAGTAAAAGAATCTCAAAACGATAACCGTATTCTATATAAAAAAGAACTTATAAATGGTGTTGAAGCTTTTGTGTTTTCAAACAATCCAGACGACGAATTATACCGCGTAACCTTTTCGCAAGTAGGAGCCAATCAAGGAAACTATGTTTTAAGCAGCTCGAATGCTATTAGTAATATTTATGAATATGCTGGTGAATTTCAAGGCAATTACGCTCCCATCATTCAGCTTATCGCCCCAACAAAACTTCAAATTGCAGTTGTAAATGGGCAATACAACCCTTCTGAAAAAACAGCTATCAATTTTGAGTTTGCAGGAAGTAAAAATGATTTAAATACGTTTTCTAATTTAAATGATGACAATAATGATGGTTATGCGGCCAAACTAAAAATAGCTCAAAGCATAATTAAAAAAGATAGTTTATGGAACCTGGATGTTTTTGCAGATGCCGACTATCTCCAAAAAGATTTTAAAACCATACAACGGTTGTATAATGCCGAGTTTAATCGCGATTGGAATTTAAGTGACCTTAATGGTGCTACTATAACGTTTAATTCGAGTAACCAAACTTTGCTACGCACCGGTTTTAATTTATTTCATCCTGAAAAAGGAAGTGCTAATTATCAATTAGAACACTTAGGATATTCAGGTAATTTTAATGGTAACAGACATGTAATTAATACCAATTTAGTTTTAAATAAATTGCGAATAACATCGTATTCTAGTTTTTTAAACGCAAGTTCTAATATAAATACTTCTACTTTTTTAAGATCGTCGAACCACATTCAATACAGTTTAAATAAAAGTTGGGTTGGTACAAACATAGCCATCGAGGATAACGAACAAAAAGATATTGCCACACAAACACTCACCAATTTAAGTCAGAAATTTAAATCTTACGAAGTCTTTTACGGCATTGGCGATAGCACAAAACTATTTGGTGAAATAGGTTATAAAAACCGTGTAAACGATAGTATTCGAAACAATCAATTACAAAAAGTAAACACCTCCAATACTTTTTATTTAAACACTAGGCTTATTCAAAACACCAAAACCAATTTAGCATTATATGCTAATTACAGAACATTAAAAAGTGAGGAAACTAAGGCAAATAACGAACGTTCTATAAATTCCAGATTACAATTCAATCAAAAATTATTTAAAAATCTGGTGCAATGGAACACCCTTTTTGAAACTAATTCGGGTACACTGCCCCAACAAGATTTTACCTATGTAGAGGTAGAACCCGGACAAGGCACTTACACTTGGATAGATTACAACGGCAATGGCATACAAGAATTGGAAGAATTTGAAATTGCCCAATTTCAAGACCAGGGCAAATACATTCGGGTGCTTCTACCAAATAGAATTTACATAAAAACCCACCAAAACAGATTAAGTCAAACCGTAACTATTAACCCTGCACAATGGGCTGTTAGCGAAAACAAAACTCAAAAATTCTGGTCGCATTTTTACAATCAAACCAGTTATTTGGTTGATAGAAAGTTAAAACGCGATGGCAATAGCTTTAACCTAAACCCATTTAAAACCGATGAAGCTAAGCAACTGGGGCTTCAGTTAAATTTAAGAAATGTATTGTTTTTTAACAGAGGAAAACAACATTATACAACCTCATATACTTACTTATCTAATAAAACCAGAAATATTTTATCGGTTGGATTTATTGAAAACGGGCTTAAAAGCCATCAATTAAATTTTAATCATAAGTTTGAAGAAAGCTGGCTGCTAACATTACAATCCGATTTTGAAAACAACGAAAGTATCAGTGAAAACTTTGTGAGTAAAAATTACAACTTTAATGAAACGCGCTTAAGTCCGAAGCTATCATACCTACTAAACGACAATACTCGCTTCGATTTATACTACCAGCACGCCAGTAAAAAGAATACCATTGGAAACTTTGAAACCTTAAAACAACAGAAATACGGCACCTCGTTTACGTTTTCAAATAAAAACAACAACTCTTTAATTGGTGAATTTAATTATATATCAAACGCATTTACAGGCAATGCCAACACCCCTGTTGCCTACCAAATTCTTGAAGGATTACAGCCAGGAAAAAACTTTACTTGGAGTTTATTGGCACAAAAAAAACTAACTAAGTTTTTAGATTTAAACCTTAGTTATTTTGGTAGAAAAACCGAAACAAGCCAAACCATTCACACGGGCTCGGTACAGCTAAAAGCTTATTTTTAACTTCAAATTAATATCAAGACATTTATTTTTTTTGTACTATTGTCTTTGGTATGAGTAAAATAATTGTTGTTTTATATTCTTTTTTGATTCTTACTCAAAGTTTCAACATAAACATTGAAGACATTTCAAAGTTCAATGCCCTTATGGAACATGCCAAATATCATAAAGAAGTTTACGGCGATTCTTTTTTTAATTTCCTTTCAGAACATTATGGCAACCAAATGGTTCAGCATGAAAATGAGCATACAGGTCATGAAAATTTACCATTTAAGGATCCGCACCACATGCTTTGTCATATAAACACGGCTTTTATTTTAGCGCCATATATTTCTTATTCTTTAAACACATCCATTGTTAAAGAAATTCCTTTAAATTTTCTTTATAAAGAACCCGTTTCTTTACACGAAAAACTTTCTGTTTTTCAACCTCCCAAATTAGCATAATTTTTCTGAATACTTTTTAAACTATTTAAAATCAATATTTTAAATAGAATTTACTAATTTTCATTACATTGAATTATGCTAGAAAACATAATAAAATTCAGCTTAAAAAATAAGCTGATTATTCTACTTTTTACAGCGTTTGTTATTGGTTTTGGGATTTTTTCTTTAACCCAAATTCCCATTGGTGCTGTACCCGATATTACCAATAACCAAGTACAGGTTATAACAACATCAAGAAATTTATCGACTCAAGATGTCGAGCAATTTATAACCTACCCTATTGAGCTTGAAATGGCTAATTTACCGGGTGTAGAAGAAATTCGGTCGGTTTCAAAATTTGGTTTATCGGTTGTTACTATTGTATTTAAAGATCAATTAGGTACCTATTTACCAAGGCAGTTAATTGCCGAGAAAATAAAATCTGCCAGCGAAAAAATACCTAATGGTTTTGGTTCGCCAGAAATGGGACCGATAACAACTGGCCTGGGCGAAATCTATCAATATATTTTAGATGTAAAGCCCGAATTTAAAGACCGGTATTCTGCCACCGATTTACGTACCATACAAGATTGGATTGTTAAGCGTCAACTATCTGGAATTCCCGGTGTGGTCGAGGTAAATACCTGGGGCGGTTATTTAAAACAATACGAAGTTGCCATAAATCCCGAAAAGTTAAAAGCTATGAATATTCATTACATGGATATTCTTGATGCTTTAGAAAAAAACAATAGTATTGCTGGTGGTGGTTACATTGAAAAAACCAATAAAGCCTTTTTTATACGTGGCGAGGGCTTGGTAAATTCGTTAAACGACATAGAACAAATTGTGGTAAAAAACGAAGGTGTACCGGTTTACATAAAAGACATAGCCACCATAGGCTTTGGCAGCGCCACTCGATTTGGAGCCATTACGGGTAATGGCGAAGGCGAAAAAGTTCTGGGCCAGGTCATGATGCTTAAAGACGGAAATTCTAAAGAAGTTATCGATGCCGTTAAAGCACGCGTGGCTTCTATACAAAGTTCGTTACCCGAAGGCGTTTACATAAACGGCTTTTTAGAACGCAGCGAACTTATTGGCAAAACCACCTTTACCGTTGCCGAAAACTTAATTTTAGGCTCACTCATTGTCATATTTGTTGTGGTGTTGCTCTTAGGTAATTTGCGCTCGGGATTGGTCGTAGCATCGGTCATTCCATTGTGTTTACTTTTTGCTATTTCCCTTATGAATATTTTTGGAATAGACGCCAATTTAATGAGTTTAGGCGCTATTGACTTCGGAATTATTATCGATGGTGCTGTTATTATTGTGGAATTTATTGCCTTTCAAATTACGAGTCAGAGTTCTAAGTTAGCATCTCTTTCTGAAGTCGAACAACAAGACCAAATCGATGCGATTACCCATAAAAGCGCCTCTAAAATGATGAATTCTGCCATTTTTGGGCAACTCATCATCTTAATCGTTTTTATCCCCATTTTATCTTTAAGTGGTGTAGAAGGCAAAATGTTTAAACCCATGGCATTAACCTTCAGTTTTGCATTAATTGGGGCTATGATATTTTGTTTAACCTACGTGCCCGTTATTTCGTCTATGTTTTTAAAACCGAACAAACAAAGCGATAAAAACATATCGGTTAGGTTAATGAAATTTTTAACAAAAAAATACAAACCAACCATTCACTGGGCTTTAGAAAACAAAAAAATGGTGGTTTCACTGGCGGGTCTTTTACTGGTAACAAGCATTTGGATTTTCACGACCATGGGTGGTGAATTTGTACCCACTTTAGATGAAGGTGATTTTGTAATTCAGCCTGTTTTAAAAACCGGAACTTCCTTAGGTAAAACCATAGAAGTAACCACTAAAATTGAAAAAATTCTTTTAGATAATTTCCCCGAAGTTGACCAGGTGGTTAGTAGAATTGGTGCTGCCGAAGTACCCACCGACCCCATGAGTATGGAAGAAAGCGATGTTATTATTAAACTAAAATCTAAAAGTGAATGGGTTTCTGCCGAAAGCAAAGACGAGCTTGCCGATAAATTTAAAGAAGCACTGTCTGTAATTCCAGGTATGGAAGTCGAATTTACTCAACCCATAGAAATGCGCTTTAACGAGCTTATTACAGGTGTTCGTGCCGATGTTGCCGTTAAAATATTTGGCGAGGATTTATCTGTTTTAGCAAGCAAAGCCAACGAAATTAAATCGCTTATTCAAAATGTAGAAGGTGCTTCAGATATTATCATTGAAAAAGTAGAGGGTTTGCCTCAAATGAGTGTGAAATTTAACAGAAATAAAATTGCACGATACGGATTAAACATATCCGATGTGAACCAAGTTATTTCCATGGGATTTGCAGGTGCTACGGTAGGCACCGTATTTGAAGGCGAAAAGCGCTTCGATATGGTGATGCGTCTGGATTCCGCCCACAGAACCAATATTGAAAATCTTCAAAATTTATTTATCGATACACCCAGCGGCATAAAAATTCCATTAAATGAATTGGCTGAAATTAAATATACTACAGGGCCTGCTAAAATATCGAGAGATGATACCAAACGTCGCATTGTGGTTGGTATAAACGTTAGAAATCGCGATTTACAATCGGTGGTAGATGATGTTAGAAACATTATAGAAAATAAAGTAAAACTACCTGTTGGATACAGCGTTACTTATGGCGGCCAGTTTGAAAATTTACAAAGTGCCAAGGCTAGATTAATGATTGCTGTACCCATTGCATTAATTCTTATTTTCATTCTTCTGCATTTCGCTTTTGGCTCTATAAAAGAAGCCGCCATGGTTTATTCGGCGATACCACTCTCGGCCGTTGGAGGTATTTTATTGCTATGGTTTAGAGATATGCCGTTTAGTATATCGGCAGGAGTTGGTTTTATTGCGCTTTTTGGTATAGCTGTTTTAAATGGTATTGTTTTAATTGAACATTTTAAAGAACTCAAAGAAGAAGGGATTACTAATATTGAAGAACGCATTAAACGTGGCACTACAGAACGATTAAGACCCGTTTTACTAACAGCGGCAGCAGCGGCCTTAGGTTTTTTACCCATGGCTATTTCTACAAACGCCGGAGCCGAAGTGCAACGCCCATTAGCAACCGTAGTTATTGGTGGTTTGGTTACGGCAACCGTTTTAACGCTTATTGTTTTGCCCGTTTTATATGCTTGGTTTGAAGAAAAAACACAACTTAAAATGAACAAGAAATCTATAATTACAGTGATAATTATTTTGTTATCGGTACAAATAAAAGCACAAAATAAGCCTTTAAATATCGACGAGGTTATTCGTTTGACTATCGAAAATAACGCCCACTTAAAAGCATCATCTTTAAAAGCAGATGAAAGCAAAGCTTTAATAGGTTCGGCATTTAATTTTGATAAAACTGCTATTTATTATCATTACGATGAAAATAATTTAGCCATAAATAACGAGCCTTTAAAGGTGTTTGGCGTGTCGCAGGATTTTAAATTTCCAACGGTTTATTTTGCCGATAAAAAAGTAAATAAAGCGAAATACAATTTACAAAAATCGAATTATGCCATTACTTTAGAAAACATAAAGCGCGAAGTACATTTGGCATATAATCATTTGGTTTATGCTAAAAATAAAGCTGAAACCTATCGCTATTTAGATAGTTTGTATCAAAATTTTGCAAGTTCTGCCGAACGTAGATTTGAGTTAGGTGAAACCAACTATTTAGAAATGATTAGTGCAAAATCGAAACAAAAACAGTTGGAAACAGCTTTTAAACAATCGCAACAGGACGTTATTTTAGCTTCAGAAGAATTGAAAAAATTAGTACAAATTGATAGTTTAACGATTGCTGAATCTGCCTTAGAAAAGCTTGAATTGCAAACCATGTCTTTAGAAAGCAACCTCGGACTTTTATATTTTGAAGACTCGAAATCGTATTACAAAGCTTTAAATCAGCAAGAAAAACAAAACTTACTACCCGATTTAAATGTTGAGTATTTTCAGGGCACTAACAGTGGTTTAAGTGGCAATATTAAAGGCTATCAATTAGGGGTTAAAATTCCTTTGTTTTTTAGTGGAAATGTCTCGAAAATTAAAGCTTCCAATATTGCAAAAGATGTTATTGAAGCCGAACAACAAGATTACAAAGTAAAATTACATTCGGAATACAGTTCGCTACTGGCTAAACTTCAACAGCAGGAAGAAGCCCTTAATTATTACGAAACTCAGGGCAATAAACTTTCAGAAGAAATTATAAAAACAGCCGAACGTACTTTTAAAGAAGGTGAAATTGATTTCTTTCAATATCTGCAAAGTATAGAAACAGCAACCCATATTAAACTTGATTACCTAAACACCATGAATGCTTACAACCAAACGGTTATAGCAATAAACTATTTAATACTTTAAATCATGAAACATATATATATCTTACTTTTTTTGTTCGCATTTATAGCCTGTAAAAACAACGAAAATAATACAGAAAATACCGAAGAAACTTCCATGAATTCAAACGAAATTCAAGTTAACAGCTCGCAATTTACTGGCGAAAACATGGCTTTAGGCAAACTGGAACCTCAGGCATTTAACGAATCTATAAAAGTGAGTGGTTTAATTGATGTGCCACCACATAACAAAGCAAGTGTAAGTTCGTTTATTGGCGGTTATATAACCAAAACACCTTTACTTATTGGCGACAGGGTTAAAAAAGGCCAAATACTTGTAACACTCGAAAATCCTGAATATGTAGAAATACAACAACAGTATTTGGAAGTTTCGGAGCAGATATCGTATTTAAAGTCTGAATACAACAGACAAAAAACACTTTTCGATGAAAAAATAAGCTCGCAAAAAAACTATTTAAAAGCCGAAAGTGGCTATAAAAGCACCTTGGCACTTTACAATGGTTTACGCAAAAAACTGAGTATGCTACATATTAATCCGGCATCGGTAGAGCAGGGAAATATAACGGCAACTATAAATTTATATTCGCCTATTGATGGTTATGTAACTAAAGTAAATGTGAGTAATGGTTTATACATTTCACCTTCCGATGTTATTATGGAAATAATAGATACAGACCATATTCACTTGGAATTAGTGGTTTATGAAAAAGATATTTTACACATTAAAAAAGATCAAAAAATAAGCTTTAAAATTCCTGAAGCATCCAACGAAACTTTTGAAGCCGAAGTTCATTTAGTAGGCACTACTATTAATGAAACTTCGAGAACTGTTAAAGTGCATGCACACATTTTAAACGAAAAACAGGCCAATTTTATAGTAGGCATGTTTGTTGAAGCCCAAATAATTACAGAAGCCCGCACTATATTAGCCTTACCAAAAGAAGCTATTGTAGAACTTGATGCAAAACATTTTGTATTGGTTTTAAAAAGCAAAACTGCCAACACTTATACATTTGAAAAAGTAAAAGTTGATTTAGGTGCAGAAACTGAAGCTTATGCCAGCATTTTAAACCCCGACACCTTATTAAACAAAGACATCTTAGTAAATGGTGCTTTTATGCTAATTAGTGAAGAAAGCGGTGGACATTAACATTAATTTAGATTCGCTGTTAAAGTTTTAACTGATCTATTTTTTGAAATACTTCAATGATAACTTTAACAGCTTCTATATAAAATTTCGGGTGAATATTTTCGAAATCATCGGTTGGTTCGTGATAATCTTCATGGTCATCTACCCCAAAATATATAAATGGTATGTTTTTTTGGTAAAAATTAGCATGGTCGGATGCGAAAGTCCAATTGTCTTTCCAACTGCCATCATCATGACCAATTAATAACTTAATTTTTTTTGAATCTTGTGACTTTAAAATCACCTGTTTCAAAAAATTATGATGTATGGTTCCAACGGCAAACAATTCGTTTTTATCGCTTCTACTAATCATATCCATATTAAGGTTTACTTTAATATCGCTTAAAGTAACCTTAGAATGATTTACAAAATATTTTGATCCCTGCAGCCCTAATTCTTCGGCATCGAAAGCAGCTAAAATAACCGAATATTTTGGTGGATATTTTGAAAGATATTCGGAAAAACTAAATAGCGCACTTATGCCTGAGGCATCGTCGTCTGCGCCATTATAAATCTGCCCAAGTTTAATACCCTCGTGGTCGTAATGCGCACTAATAACAATGTATTTATTAGAAAACTCTGTGCCATTTATAATGCCCAAAACATTTGTTCCTTTATAAAACTTTCCAGAATTAGAAAAAGTAAAATCCTGCTCGTAACTTCCTTTTAAAGGCAATACGCCTAAAGCATGAAACTGATTAATAATATATTTTCTGGCTTTTATGGCACCTTGTGTTCCGGTGCGTCTGCCTTCAAAAGCATCAGAAGATAAAGCCTTAATATGTTTTAAAAGTTGTGATTCACTAAATAAGGAATCGGTAGTAATTGTTTTATTTATTTCAATTTGAGCATTCAGATTAAAACAAAAAAAACAAAGTATTACTTTAAAGTAAAATGTCCTGTACATTTTTATAGATTAAAAAACGAAGCTAATTAAAAAAACCCAAGCTAAAGCCTGGGTTTTAAATTTATTCTATGAAATGATTAAAAAATTAAGAAAACTGCGCTTTCATTAATTCTCTGTTCATTCTTGCAATGTTGTCTAACGAAATGCCTTTTGGACATTCTATTTCGCAAGCACCTGTATTTGTACAGTTACCAAAACCTTCTAAATCCATTTGAGCTACCATGTTTCGTACACGATCGGCAGCCTCTACTTGACCTTGAGGTAATAATGCGTATTGAGATACTTTAGCACCAACAAATAACATAGCACTTGAATTTTTACAAGTTGCTACACAAGCACCACAACCTATACAGGTAGCAGCATCCATAGCTTCATCGGCAGCATGTTTAGAAATTGGAATCGAGTTTGCGTCTTGGGTGTTTCCTGATGTATTTACAGAAATATAACCTCCCGCATGTTGTATGCGATCGAAAGCAGATCTATCTACTACTAAATCTTTAATTACTGGAAAAGCAGCTGCTCTAAATGGCTCTATAGTAATAGTATCGCCATCTTTAAACATACGCATGTGTAACTGGCACGTAGTAACGCCTCTATCGGGACCATGTGCTTCACCATTAATAAACATTGAACACATACCGCATATCCCTTCACGACAATCGTGATCGAAAGCTACAGGTTCTTCGCCTTTATTAATAAGTTGTTCATTCAAAACATCCATCATTTCTAAAAAAGACATGTGTTCTGAAATTTCAGTTACTTTATAATCGACCATTTGACCCTTGGCATTTGAGTCTTTTTGTCTCCAAATTTTAAGTGTTAAATTCATTTTTATTAGTTTTTGGTTATTGGTTGTTGGTTAATAGATTTTTGGTTTTTACCATAACTATCTTCCACAAACCATCAACTATATTATTTATAAGATCTTTCTTTTACTTCTATATTCTCGTAAACTAAATCTTCTTTATGTAATACCGCATCTTTAGGCTCGCCTTTATATTCCCATGCAGAAACATATTGAAACTCTTTTCTTCTTAAAGCTTCACCATCTGGAGTTTGATATTCTTCTCTAAAGTGACCACCAGCAGATTCTTCACGTTGTAAAGCATCTTTAGCAAATAGCTCCCCTAGTTCTAAGAAATCGGCAACACGACCTGCTTTGGCTAATTCTTCATTAAATTCTTTATCGCCACCAGGAACAGATACCTCTTTCCAGAATTCGGCTCTCAGCTCAGAAATATCATTAATGGCTTGTTTTAACCCTTCTGCATTTCTAGACATACCGCATTCATCCCACATAATTTTTCCTAATTTTTTGTGGAAATAATCTACAGATTTTGATCCTTTATTATTTATAAAAAAGTCAATTCTTGATTTAACTTCTTTTTCTGCTTCGTCAAATTCTGGCGTATCAGTTGGTATTTTACCAGTTCTAATATCATCAGATAAATAATCACCAATAGTGTATGGTAATACAAAATACCCATCGGCCAAACCTTGCATTAAAGCAGAAGCTCCTAACCTGTTCGCACCGTGATCTGAAAAGTTAGCTTCTCCAATGGCATAACAACCAGGGATGGTAGTCATTAAATTGTAATCTACCCAAATACCTCCCATAGTGTAGTGTACAGCAGGATAAATCATCATAGGAGTTTCGTATGGATTTTCATCTACAATTTTCTCATACATCTGGAATAAGTTACCATACTTAGCCTCCACAATTTTCTTACCTAATTCATACACTTTCTCTTTTGAAGGATTCGTGATATTATGAATTTTAGCTTGTTCTCTTCCGTAGCGTTCAATAGACGATGCGAAGTCTAAGTAAACCGCTTCACCAGTAGCATTAACACCATATCCGGCATCGCAACGCTCTTTTGCTGCTCGCGATGCAACGTCACGAGGTACTAAGTTTCCAAACGCCGGATAACGACGCTCTAAGTAGTAATCTCTTTCGTCTTCAGATAAATCGGTTGGTTTTTTTCTACCCTCACGAATGGCTTTTACATCCTCTAAATTTTTAGGTACCCAAATACGCCCGTCGTTACGTAACGATTCAGACATTAAGGTTAATTTAGATTGATATTCACCTGAACGCGGAATACATGTTGGGTGAATTTGTGTATAACATGGATTTGCGAAATACGCTCCTTTTTTATGAATTTTCCAAGCAGCAGTTACGTTACTTCCCATCGCATTGGTAGATAGGAAATAAACGTTTCCGTAACCACCTGATGCAATAACAACAGCGTGCGCCGAGTGGCGCTCAATTTCTCCAGTTACTAAGTTTCGTGCTATAATACCTCTCGCCTTGCCATCAATTTTTACTAGATCTAACATTTCGTGGCGGTTATACATTTGTATTTTACCACGAGCAATTTGTCTATTCATGGCAGAATAGGCGCCTAATAATAATTGCTGACCTGTTTGTCCTTTTGCGTAGAATGTTCTAGATACTAACACACCACCAAACGAACGGTTATCTAATAACCCACCGTAATCACGGGCAAAAGGAACACCTTGAGCCACACATTGGTCAATGATGTTTGTAGATACCTCAGCCAAACGGTAAACGTTAGCTTCACGAGAGCGGTAATCGCCTCCTTTTACAGTATCGTAGAATAATCTATATGTAGAATCCCCATCGCCTTGATAGTTTTTAGCGGCATTAATACCACCTTGAGCAGCAATTGAATGCGCTCTACGAGGCGAATCTTGATAACAAAATGCTTTTACATTATAACCTAATTCTGCTAAAGTTGCTGCAGCAGAACCTCCTGCTAAACCAGTTCCAACTACAATAACATCGATGTGACGTTTATTAGCAGGGTTTACTAAATTGATATGATTTTTATAATCTGTCCATTTATCTTTAATTGGACCTTTTGGTACTTTTGAATCTAAAGCCATAGTATTTTTTAAGATTAATGGTTAAAGTGGTGAAATAAAGCAATTAAAATAAACCCTAAAGGAATAATAACTGAATATGCTTTACCAATATTTTGTAATGTTTTCTTTCTGCCTGCAGTAGCACCCATCGATTGGAATGCCGAAGTAAACCCATGTAATAAATGCAATGCTAAAAACACAAAAGCAATTACATACGCTGCAACTCTTGCTGGATTAATAAATTTTTCTTGTAACTCGTGAAAATATCTGTAACCATCGATACCTTCAACCATACCAGACATATCGCCTTGTATGTATTTTATATTAATTTCTGGGAACCAAAAATCAATAAAATGTAATACAATAAATGCTAAAATAGCAACACCGCTGTAAATCATGTTTCTACTCATCCACGACGAATTAGCCGCGCCATTGTTTTTAGCATAAGCTACACCTCTAGCTTTTTTATTTTTAATTTCTAAAACAAAGCCCATAACAAAATGAAATACCACACCAAATATTAAAATTGGCTGTAAAGCATATTGTACCAAAGGATTTGTTCCCATAAAATGGGATACTTCATTAAAGCTATCTGGGCTTATAACCGATAACATATTTATTAAAAAATGCTGAAGCAAGAAAAACATAAGGAAAAAAGCTGAAAGAGCCATAGCCACTTTTCTTCCAATTGAAGATTTTAAAAATCCGCTCATTTTATTTTAAGTTTGTTATATTATTTATACTCTAGCAAAGGTACTAACCGAACCTATTTTTAACAAACTTTAAATCGTGTTTTATTTAGTATTTAGAATGGTTTTAAAGAAGGAATTTTTACAAACAGTTTAAAAGCTAACAAATTAGATTTAATTAAACTTTAAGTTTTAAATTCTAGTTAAAATATGTGGCTTCAAGATTTATTGGCAAACAAATTAATTAGTTTTGTTAATCTACTAATTTAAAAATTTCAAATAGTATGAAGTACCACCCAATAGACAAAACGCTATTCATAAATAACAGAAAGCATTTTGCCAACCAAATGAAACCCTCAAGTTTAGCCGTATTTAATTCCAACGATATTTACCCCATTAGTGCAGACAGCACCATGCCTTTCCAACAACACCGCGATATTTTTTATTTAAGCGGAGTCGATCAAGAAGAAAGTATTTTGGTATTATTTCCAGATTGTCCGAAAGAAAAACATCGTGAGATTTTATTTTTAAAAGAAACTAACGATCACATAGCTGTTTGGGAAGGCGAAAAACTAACCAAAGAAGCAGCCTATGAAACCAGCGGCATTAAAACCGTTTATTGGTTAAAAGACATGGAAAAAATCATGTTTGAAATAATGACCCAATGCGATACCGTTTACATTAACACTAACGAACATTACAGAGCAAACGTAGAGACCGAAACTCGCGAAGACCGCTTTACTAAATGGTTAAAAGCCAAATATCCTGCTCATAGTGTCGCCAAAAGCGCTCCCATTTTACAACGATTACGCTCTGTTAAAAGTCAGATTGAAATTGATTTAATCCAGAATGCCTGCAACATAACCGAGAAAGGTTTTCGCAGAATTTTAAATTTTGTAAAACCCGGCGTTTGGGAATATGAAATTGAAGCCGAATTTATGCACGAATTTTTAAGAAATCGCTCTAAAGGATTTGCTTACTCTCCCATAATTGCTTCGGGAAATAATGCCAATGTTTTACATTATGTGCAAAACAACCAACAATGTAAAGCTGGTGATTTATTATTATTAGACACTGCGGCAGAGTACGCTAATTATTCTAGCGATTTAACCAGAACCATCCCAGTATCTGGAAGATTTAGTAAAAGACAAAAAGATGTTTACAACGCGGTAAATCGTGTTAAAAACGAAGCTACAAAAATGTTATTACCCGGAACCGATTGGGCTGCATATCATGAAGAAGTTGGGAAGTTGATGACCTCAGAGCTTTTAGGTTTAGGACTTTTAGATAAAGCCGATGTACAAAACGAAAATCCAGATTGGCCAGCATATAAAAAATACTTTATGCATGGAACCAGTCACCATATGGGATTAGACACCCACGATTATGGTATTTTAACAGAACCTATGCAAGCTAACATGGTATTTACTGTAGAACCCGGAATTTACATTCCTGCAGAAGGATTTGGTATTCGTTTAGAAGACGATGTGATTATTCAACCAACAGGAGAACCCTTAAATTTAATGAAAAACATTCCTATTGAAGCCGATGACATTGAAAGCATCATGAATTCATAAAAAATAAAAGAGCCGTTTTAAAAACGGCTCTTTTTTTAACAATACTAAAATTGTAATTTATAGAGTGACTAATTCAAATAAATAATCGTTTAGCTTGCTAAGTGTTTTTATTTTATCGTTAGAATTTATCAATAAGGAAATGTTGTTATTACTACCTCCGTATGATATCATTCTTATTTTAACGTCTTGTAAAATTTTAAATAATCTATAAGTTTCTTCGTGGTTTACTATAGAATGCCCAACTAAACAGATAATGGTTTGATTTTTATCTACTTCAATAGTTGCAATTTTTTCTAATTCAACTAAAATTTTATCTAAATTTTTATCATCATCAATGGTTAATGACACTGCAACTTCAGAAGTGGTAATCATATCTATCGATGTTTGGTATGCTTCAAAAATTTCAAAAACTTTTTTCAAGAAACCATGGGCCTGCAACATACGTGCAGATTTAATTTTTATAGCAATGATATTATCTTTTGCTGCAATAGCTTTCACTCCGTTTTCAGAATGATTACCATCAATTAAAGTACCGTAAGCATCGGGATTCATGGTACTTTTTAATCGCACCGGAATATTTATTTTTCTTACTGGGGTTACCGTTTGTGGGTGTAAAATTTTTGCTCCAAAATACGCCAACTCTGCAGCCTCATCAAAAGATAAGTTTGAAATTGGTTTTGTGTTTTCAACGTATCTAGGATCGTTATTATGCATCCCATCAATATCGGTCCAAATTTGAACTTCTTCGGCATTTATAGCAGCTCCAACAATGGTTGCTGTGTAATCACTTCCACCGCGTTGTAAATTAGATATGTCACCGTCTTTATCTAAACAAATAAAGCCTTGTGTGATATAAATTTGAACATCTTCGGCAGCTTCTAAAACAGCATTTAAACGCGCTTTAATGTACTCTGAATCTGGATCCTTTTCAGCATCAATTTTCATAAAATCTAAAGCTGGTAATAAGGTCGAACTTACACCTTCCTGCTTTAAAAATTTATTAACCATAAAGGTCGATAACAATTCACCTTGCGCTAAAATTAAATTTTCCAGCTGTATAGAATACGATTTATAAGTACTTTCAACCAATAAGTTAAAAACACTAGTAATGTATTCTTTTACCTCGGCATTTAAAAAAGTATTCGTTAAAAGGGCATCTACCACTTTAAAATACGTTTCGTGCAGAGCATTTATTTTTTCAATAGCGTCATTCGATTTTTTCTCTTTAATATCGTTAGCTATGGATACTAAATGATTTGTTGTACCAGACATAGCCGACAGCACGACAATTTTTTTATCGCCGTCGTTAATAATATTCTTTACGTTATTGATGTTTTCAACAGTACCAACAGAGGTACCACCAAATTTTAATACTTTCATACTTTTAAAAATTAAACCTTTAATATTTTACTTAGCAGTTTCATGCATCATCTAAATAAAATAAGATTCTTTGCTATTAATTAGGCCACGAAATTACAATTACTCATCAACTAAAAACTATTTATTAAAAAAATTGTTTATTTTTACACAAATTGTTAAATAATTAACATGAAAACTGTATCAAACTGTGTAGAAGACATTTTAATAACGCAACCTTACCTTGAGGAAGCACTTTCCAGAAACATTATTAATTTTAGTGCTTTAGCTATAGAGCTTACAGAGCCCATTAGTAAAATGCTAAAAAAAGAGGTGAAACCTGGAGCTATTATGATGGCCCTCAGACGTTACAACCCGCCACCTGCATTAACCAATTCTATAAAAATGAAACGTGTTATGCAAAATCTAGGCGATATTACCGTACGTTCCAATTTAACCGATTTTACTGTTAAAAATTCTGAAACCATTATTGATAACCACGTAAAGATTTTAGAACGTATCAATAAGGAATCGAAATTATTTTACACATTCACACGCGGTATTCATGAGAGCAATTTAATTATATCGAGTGTTTTAAAAGATTTTATTTTAGAAAACTTTAAATCTGAAACCATATTAGAGGTTCAGGATGGCTTGTCGGCCATAAGTGTTAATTTACCACAAGACAACTCCAAAATTGCTGGTTTGTACTATCAGTTTTTTAAACGTCTCGCCTGGGAGGGCATCGTATTATACGAAGTTATATCGACTACCAACGAGTTTACAATTTTAGTGGAAGAGGAATATGTAGACAAAGCCTTTACCGCCATTAAGAAAGTTAAAGCTTAATATTCCAATTTTTTTATGATTATAGAACACAAAGGCATCAATATTTTCTTTGAAACCTATGGACATGGAAACCCTATTATCCTGCTTCATGGTTTTTTAGAAAACAGCAGCATGTGGCAACCTTTTATACAACCACTTTCTAAAAACAATCAAGTTATTACTATCGATTTATTAGGTCATGGTAAAACAGGCTGTTTGGGTTACATTCATAGCATGGAACTCATGGCCGAGGTAGTTGAAGTTGTTTTAAATAGTTTAAGAGTTACCAAAGCAACACTTATTGGACATTCAATGGGTGGTTATGTAGCACTCGCTTTCGCGGAAAAACATCCAGACAAACTACATGGCTTATGTTTAATGAATTCGACCGCCCATGCCGATACACCCGAAAAAAAAATAAATAGAGACCGTGCAATTGAAGCCGTTAAACAAAATCATAAAACATTTATTCGTATTGCTATTAATAATTTATTTCGCCCTAAAAACAGATCGCTATTTGCAACCGAAATTAAAGCTGTTATAAATAATGCTTTACAAACCCCACTTCAAGGCATCATTGCCGCATTAGAAGGTATGAAAATACGAAACGATCGCACGCCCATTTTAAATGAAACAACATTTAAAATTATGATGATTGCCAGTAAAAAAGATCCAGTTTTAGATTATAATATGCTTGTTGAACAAATAAAAAACACGCATTGCAAATTAGTTACTTTTCCAGACGGACACATGAGTCATATTGAGAATAAAGATGTTTTCTTACAAGAAATAATGCATTTCATCGATTAATTTTGTTATTTTAACGGTTTTTATGATTTTTTTATTATGTTTACTTAAACAAAACCCCTAGATCATGAAAACAACTACTAACAAACCAGCATTTATTCCAAAAATGTATTGTAACCTATTTGGTCATGTTACAAAGTAACAAAACAAGTTACCTATCATGTTAAAGAATACACATGCAAACATTGTAAAAAGGAATTAACAACCAATAGCAATGGTAACTTAATTGAGCTTACGCCAAAGTTTAAAGAAATTAATGCCATTTTAGAGCGTATTCACAACACTAAAATGTTAAGAATACAAAAGAAACGCTTGCTAGTTGCTTCGTATTAATCGGTTATACTTTTCCAGCCTTGTGCTTTAATTGGTATTTTAGTTTCTGCTCTTGTTACTAAATCGATACCTGCGCTAGCATCTTTCATAAAACCAATAACGGTTAAACTAGGATTTGCTTTAATTTTTGGAAAATCTTTTTGCGATATGGTAAACAAAAGCTCGTAATCTTCGCCACCGTTTAAAGCAATCGTGGTGCTATCTATGTTAAATTCTTCGCAAGCAGCTATAACTTGTGGGTCTAAAGGAATTTTAGCTTCATACAAATCGCAACCTACCTGGCTTTGTTTGCATAAATGAATAATTTCAGAAGATAACCCATCGCTAATATCAATCATAGCAGTAGGTTTCACATCCAAATCTTTTAAAAGCTTAATAATATCTTTTCGAGCTTCAGGTTTTAACTGGCGCTCAATTAAATACGTATAAATTTCTAAATCTGGCTGATTATTTGGGTTAACTTTAAACACTTCTTTTTCGCGTTCTAAAATTTGTAAACCCATATAAGCCGCACCTAAATCGCCGCTTACAACCAGCAAATCATTCGGTTGGGCGCCGCTTCTGTAAACCACATCATCGGCAGCTACTTCGCCAATAGCCGTTACAGAAATAAGCAAACCTTTGTTAGACGAGGTTGTATCGCCTCCAACAACATCAATATTATAAATACTGGCGGCGGTTTCAATACCAGCGTATAAATCTTCTAGAGCTTCTAAAGGAAATCGATTAGAAACAGCTATAGAAATGGTTACTTGCGTAGCAACCGCATTCATAGCGTAAACATCAGATAAATTTACAATAACAGCCTTGTAACCTAAGTGTTTTAAGGGCATGTAACTTAAATCGAAATGCACACCTTCTATCAACAAATCGGTAGTAACAACAACCTGTTTATTTTCAAAATTTAAAACGGCAGCATCATCTCCAATACCTTTAACAGTCGAACTTTTAGTTATTTTAAAATTCTTTGTTAAATGATCAATAAGGCCAAATTCGCCTAAATCGCTCAATTGCGTACGTTGTGGATTTTTATCTTCTATCATACTGCAAAAATAAGAAGCTTATTTTATAAACCGATACATTTTAGTTAATTAAGGATAATTTAATATTTTCTTTTCTTGTTTGAAAAATAAACAATGTAATGCCCATTTAAATTCAATAAAATAAACCTATGAAACTATATACTAATATAATGTTAGGTTATGTGGTAATCCGTGACTTATATTGTATATTTGTACCCTATTTAGACAAAATCTATATAAAGAATTATGATAAAAGTTTCTGAAACAGCTAAGAAAAAAGTCATCGAACTTATGCAAGAAGATGGCTATAACCCTGCTACCGACTATGTGCGAGTGGGTGTTAAAAGCGGTGGTTGTTCTGGACTATCTTACGATTTAAAGTTTGATAAAGAGAATAAAGAAGACGATAAAGTATTTGTCGATAACGATGTTAAAATTATCGTAGACAAGAAAAGTTTCCTATACCTAGTAGGTACTACTTTAGAGTACTCGGGAGGCTTAAACGGAACTGGTTTTGTGTTTAATAATCCGAATGCTAATAGAACCTGTGGTTGTGGCGAAAGCTTTTCGCTTTAAATAAAAATTATGAATAAATATACTGAAGACGATTTAAGGGAAGAACTTAAAACCAAAGAGTACGAATACGGATTTTATACAGACATAGCTTCCGATACGTTTCCTGTTGGTTTAAACGAAGATATTGTTCGTGCTATTTCACTTAAAAAAGAAGAACCCGAATGGATGACCGAATGGCGTTTAGAAGCCTTTCGTGCTTGGGAAAAAATGGTTGAACCCGAATGGGCAAATGTGCATTACACCAAACCAGATTTTCAAGCTATTTCATACTATTCTGCACCAAATAGTAAACCAAAATACAATAGTTTAGACGAAGTAGATCCAGAATTACTAGCCACTTTTGCTAAACTTGGAATTTCTCTAGACGAACAGAAAAAACTTTCTGGCGTTGCTATGGATGTTGTTGTAGACTCAGTGTCTGTTGCAACAACCTTCAAGAAAACACTAGGCGAAAAGGGTATTATTTTTTGTTCTATTTCTGAAGCTTTAAGAGAGCACCCCGAATTGGTTAGAAAATATATTGGCACCGTTGTACCGCAAAAAGATAATTTTTACGCGGCTTTAAACTCGGCGGTTTTTAGTGATGGTAGTTTCTGCTACATTCCAAAAGGCGTGAAATGCCCCATGGAATTATCAACCTATTTTAGAATAAACCAGGCTGGAACCGGACAATTCGAAAGAACATTAGTAATCGCCGATGAAGGTAGTTATGTAAGTTATTTAGAAGGCTGTACCGCTCCTAGCCGCGACGAAAATCAATTACACGCTGCCGTGGTAGAGTTAATTGCTCTAGATAATGCCGAAATAAAATACTCGACAGTACAAAACTGGTTCCCAGGAAATGCCGAAGGCAAAGGTGGAGTTTACAACTTTGTAACCAAGCGTGGTTTATGCGAGAAAAACGCTAAAATATCTTGGACACAAGTAGAAACTGGTAGTGCTGTAACCTGGAAATATCCATCCTGTGTTTTAAAAGGCGATAATTCGGTGGGCGAATTTTACTCGATTGCAGTAACTAATAACTTCCAACAAGCCGACACAGGAACCAAAATGATTCATTTAGGAAAAAACACGAAATCGACTATCATTTCTAAAGGAATCTCGGCCGGAAAATCGCAAAACAGTTACCGCGGTTTGGTAAAAATTAGTCCGAATGCAGACAACGCCCGTAACTTCTCGCAATGCGACAGTTTACTTATGGGTAACGAATGTGGTGCACACACCTTTCCATATATAGAAGCAAAAAACAAAACAGCTAAAATAGAACACGAAGCAACAACCAGTAAAATTGGCGAAGACCAAATTTTCTATTGCAACCAACGGGGTATCGATACAGAAAAAGCCATTGCTTTAATTGTAAACGGTTTTAGTAAAGATGTTTTAAACAAGCTTCCCATGGAATTTGCTGTAGAAGCACAAAAACTTCTGGAAATAAGTTTAGAAGGCTCGGTAGGATAAAAAAATAAAAGTAGAACAAAAAGAATTTAATGGTATTAACCATTTATTTTCAAATCAAATACGTATGTTAAAAATTGAAAATTTACACGCACGTGTAGAAGATAAAGCCATCTTAAGAGGCATCAACCTAGAAGTTAAACCAGGTGAAGTACACGCTATTATGGGACCAAACGGTTCTGGTAAAAGCACCTTATCATCTGTAATTGCTGGTAAAGAAGAATATGAAGTTACCGATGGTGAAATCATTTTCGAAAATGAAGATATCGCCGAATTAGCTGCCGAAGAACGCGCACACAAAGGCATCTTTTTATCGTTTCAGTATCCTGTTGAAATTCCTGGAGTATCTGTAACCAACTTCATGAAAACAGCAATTAACGAAACACGAAAAGCTAAAGGTCTAGACGAAATGCCGGCTAAAGATATGCTTAAGCTTATCCGTGAAAAATCGGAATTATTAGAAATCGATAGAAAATTTTTATCGCGCTCATTAAACGAAGGTTTTTCTGGTGGAGAGAAAAAGCGTAACGAAATTTTCCAAATGGCAATGCTAGAACCAAAATTAGCTATCCTAGACGAAACCGATTCTGGTTTAGATATCGATGCTCTGCGTATTGTTGCCAATGGCGTTAACAAACTTAAAAGTAAAGACAATGCTGTTATTGTAATTACACACTACCAACGTTTGTTAGACTATATCGTGCCTGATTTTGTGCATGTTTTGTATAACGGACGCATTGTTAAATCTGGCGGAAAAGAACTAGCGCACGAGTTAGAAGAAAAAGGATACGACTGGATTAAAGAAGAAGTAAACGCGTAAATTAAGTACACAGCTTCAGTCGCAGTTAACATAAATAAAACTGAGACAGAGACTGAAAACTGAACAACAATGGATTTAAAAGATAAATTAATAACATCATTTTTAGCTTTCGAAGAAGCCGTAGACGTTAATACATACGTGCACGATTTAAGAAGTGATGCCATAAAAATATTTGAAGAAAAAGGCTTTCCTTCAAAAAAAGAAGAAGCCTGGAAATACACCTCTTTAAATAGCGTTTTAAAACAAGATTACAATCTGTTTCCTAAAAAGGAAAACGCCATAGAATACAGCGACGTAAAAAAATATTTTATCCATGATATAGACAGTTATAAAATTGTTTTCATCGACGGCAAATATTCGTCACATCTATCAAGAACAACACACGATGGCATGGATATCTGCTTAATGTCGGCAGCATTTTCTAAACCTAAATACCGCTTAATTATTGAAAATTATTTCAATAAAGCAGCTACTAAAGACAGTTTGCCATCTTTAAATACAGCATTCTCTAGCGAGGGGGCTTACATTCATATTCCAAAAAATAAAATAGTTGAAAAGCCTATTCAAATTATTTACTTTTCAACAGGAGATGAATCGGCAATCATGTTACAACCACGTAACCTTATTGTGGTCGACGAGAATTCGCATGTTCAAATTATAGAACGCCACCAAAGCTTGTCAGACAATGCAGTGCTAACCAATAGTGTTACCGAAGTATTTACAGCAAAACGCGCCATTGTCGATTATTATAAAATACAAAACGACAACGAAAACGCCACCTTGCTAGACAATACCTTTATTAGTCAAAAACAAGAAAGTCATGCATCGGTGCACACTTTTGCCTTTGGCGGAAAGCTTATTCGTAACAATTTAAACTTCTACCAAAACGGCGAACGCATCGATTCTACATTAAAAGGTGTAACCATTATTGGCGACAAACAACATGTAGATCACAACACTTTGGTACATCATATCGAGCCTAATTGCGAAAGCCACCAGGACTATAAAGGTATTTTCACAGATGCTTCAACAGGCGTTTTTAACGGTAAAATTATTGTCGAAAAAGAAGCTCAAAAAACCAATGCTTTTCAAGCAAACAACAATATTTTATTAAGCGACAAAGCATCCATTAACACCAAACCGCAATTAGAAATTTTTGCCGACGATGTAAAATGTTCTCACGGTTGTACCATTGGACAATTAGACGAAAGCGCCATGTTTTACATGCGTTCTCGAGGCATCCCAGAAAAAGAAGCCAAAGGACTTTTAATGTATGCCTTTAGTAATAACGTATTAAGTTCGGTTAAAATACCAGAAATTAAGCAACGTATTACCAAAATAATAGCCAACAAATTAGGTGTAAATATTGGTTTCGATTTGTAATAAACATCAAGAACTCGAATTATTAATTTTTTAAGGAGCTCATCCCGCTTTCGGCAGTCGCTCTCTGCGAGGAGCTCCAACAAATGCCTCAATCGGGGCTAAACCATCTGCTATGTTCAATGTAGAAAACATACGAAAAGACTTCCCCATACTTTCACGAAAAGTAAATGGAAAAGACCTCGTGTATTTAGATAATGCAGCAACATCACAAACGCCAAAACAAGTTATCGATGTTATTGTAGATTATTATTCAAACTACAACGCCAACATACACCGTGGAGTTCACGCCTTAAGCCAAGAAGCTACAGATAAATACGAACAGGCAAGACATAAAATACAGGCACATTTTAATGCCAAACATGCCCACGAAATTATTTTCACCTCTGGTACAACACACAGCATCAATTTAGTTGCAAATGGCTTTACAAGTATTTTAAAACCAGAAGACAATATAATTGTATCAGCACTAGAGCATCATAGCAATATCGTGCCATGGCAAATGCTTTGTGAGCGTACCGGCGCCCAGTTAAAAGTCATCCCAATGAACCAAGCTGGCGAATTAATAATGTCTCAATACGATAACTTGCTCACAGAAAACACCAAGCTTGTTTTTGTAAATCATGTTTCAAATGCCTTAGGCACCATAAACCCTATAGAATACATTATTGAAAAAGCACACCAAGTTGGCGCCGCAGTTTTAATAGATGGCGCACAATCTACACCTCATATAAAACCAGATGTACAAGCCTTAAATGTCGATTTTTATGTAGCCTCGGCTCATAAATTGTGTGGACCAACGGGTCAAGGCATGTTATATGGTAAAGAAGATTGGTTAAAAAAATTACCTCCATACCAAGGTGGTGGCGAAATGATTGCCGAAGTAACCTTCGAAAAAACAACTTATGCCGATTTACCACATAAATTCGAAGCAGGAACACCCAATATTTGTGGCGGTATCGCCTTTGGAGCAGCAATAGATTATATGAATAGCATAGGTTTTGAAGCCATAGCAAATTATGAGCACGAACTTTTAGAATATGCTACGGCACAATTATTACAAATAGAAGGATTAACCATCTACGGAACTGCCAAAAACAAAACATCGGTAATATCGTTTAATTTAGATGGTATTCACCCCTACGATGTTGGTACCATTTTAGATAAATTAGGCATTGCAGTTCGTACAGGGCATCATTGTGCACAACCCATAATGAGTTTTTATAACATTCCCGGAACCGTAAGAGCTTCCTTTGCTTTTTACAATACCAAAGCCGAAGTTGATGCTTTAGTTTTAGGTATTAAAAAAGCTAAAATGATGCTTTCCTAAAAGCATTTCCGATACTACATCATTTAAAAAATTGAATTGTTAAAAAAATAACAGAGATTACATTATTGTTTAGTATTTAACACTTTTTGTTAAAAAAAGTTAAATATTTTCAAAAAAAGATATATCTTAATCCACGACTAATTCAAATTTTTATTAAAAATGAAAAGAATATTTTTAAGCATGGCTGCTTTAGCCTTGATTTTTATTGCCTGTGAAGGCGACAAAACTGCAGTTAATGAAACATCTCAAGAAGCTGTAGACATGAGCGATTTTTATGTTTACACAGAGGGAAGTGCAGATGTAACTTCAAAATCTACAAAATCTAAGGAAAAACTTAAAACCTGTTACACCATGGATGTGTTAAACAGACAATTAAGCGAAAATCCAGATTTAGAGAAAAAAATGTATGATATTGAATACCACACCAGAAAATTCATAAACGCTAAAGGTAAACCAGGTGGCGGTACTGGCGGCGGTGGCGGTGGTTCTAATGGAGAAACCGATATTGATGTAACGCCTATACAAGATGGCTTAGGAACCATAAACATTCCTGTTTATGTGCACATTGTACTTCCTAATACAGCCGTTGTATCGAATTCACAAATTACATCTCAAATAAATGTTTTAAATAGCGATTTTAACAGTACAAACACCAATCAATTACCAGCAGCCGCTACAAACTTTATTAATGATGCAACTATAACAGATATTAACTTCACTTTGGCAGGCACTTTTAGATACGAGGACCCAACAGCCTCTTGGGGTACAAATAATAGTATAAAATCGAAATACCCGCCAATTACACCTCAAACACATTTAAATATATGGGTTTGTAATATTGGTGGTGGCATCCTAGGATATGCTCAATTCCCTGGCGGAAACCTTGCTACAGATGGCGTTGTATTATTATACTCCAGTCTTCCAGGAGGTACTTCTGCACCTTATAACTTGGGACGTACTGCAACACATGAAGTAGGACATTATTTAAACTTACGCCACATTTGGGGAGATGGCAGATGTCGTCAAGACGATTTCGTTACAGACACTCCAACATCAGACGGAGCTAATTACGGTTGCCCATCGTACCCAACCGTTAATTGTAGTTCAACCGATATGACTATGAATTACATGGATTATACGAACGATTCTTGTATGTATATGTTCACCGACGGACAAAGAAATAGAATGCGTGCTATTTTCACTTCAGGTGGCGCCCGTTCGTCTATGATAGGAAACTAATTTTTAAAAATATCAAGTCATAAAAGGCGCCTACTTTGGCGCCTTTTTTGTATCATTATATAATAAAAGAAATTTTATGAAAGCCTATTTAATAGTGATGATGCTTCTGCTTCTAAACAAGGGGTGTTCGCAATCTCAAATAAACCAAGATGCAGTTAGTTTAGAATATTCGGCGATGTCTCGTGGTAAATTTTTAGAAATTAATATCACTAAAAAAAGTGTTGCTGTTAAAAAAGACCGAAATGCTTCGGTTGTTTCTGCATCTTGTAAAAAAGAAGATTGGGACGAACTAATTTCAGAATTAAAAAGCATCGATATCGAGAACATTCCCAATTTAAAAGCGCCTTCAGAAAATAGATTTTTCGATGGTGCAGCTATTGCAAATCTAACAGTGCATTATAACGGCAACTCCTACAAAACCAATAGTTTCGACCATGGCAATCCGCCAGAACCTATAGCGAAACTTGTTAAAGTAATGCTATCTATTTCAGAAAACATTGAATAGCAACTTATCTTATTGTATTTTTGTTTAAAAATTTATAATCGTGAGTATTGAAGCTATACAAAATGAAATAATAGACGAATTCGCAATGTTTGAAGATTGGGAAGAGCGTTACCAATATATGATAGATTTGGGGAAAGATTTACCCCTTATCGACGACCAATATAAAACCGATAGTAATATTATTAAAGGCTGTCAAAGTAAAGTTTGGGTACATGCAGAAATGCAAGACAACAAAATTATATTTACAGCAGACAGCGATGCCATTATTACTAAAGGCATTATTGCTATATTAATTCGAGTGTTTTCAAATCAGCATCCAAAAGATATAATTGATGCCGATATGGATTTTATAGACGCTATTGGATTAAAAGAACATTTATCTCCTACCCGAGCGAATGGCTTGGTAAGTATGATAAAACAACTTAAAATGTATGCTATAGCATATCAAACCCAGTTAAAATAGTTTAGTCGTTAAACCGTTTATTTGTTGATTTATTTCGAATAAACATCTCAACAATCAAACAAAATAAAATTAAAAAAATGAGTGAAGAAATAAATACCACCGATTTAGGTGAAAAAATTGTAAACGTTTTAAAAACCATTTACGATCCTGAAATACCTGTAGACATTTACGAATTAGGCCTTATTTACGATGTATTTGTAAATGAAGATTTTGATGTTAAAGTTTTAATGACGCTAACAACACCAAACTGTCCAGTAGCCGAAACGCTACCAATGGAAGTCGAGGAAAAAATTAAATCGCTTAACGAAGTAAATAGTGCAGAAGTAGAAATTACTTTCGATCCGCCATGGACTCAAGATTTAATGAGTGAAGAAGCTAAATTAGAACTGGGCATGCTGTAAATGAATTTACAGAACCTGTATAATTAAATCTCAAAAACTTAAATCGAAAGATTATTAAACATGTCAGACGAAATAATAAACCGCGTAGCAAATAGCGCCTTGGTTACACTTAACCTAGAGGATTATTACCCCAAAGGGCAACGCATCCTTTTTGATATTAAAGATTGGCTTTTTGAGGGTTTTGTTTTGCGTGAAAAAGAATTTAGAAATGAGGTAGCAACATATAATTGGTCTCAATATCAAGATTGTTATGTTGCTCTTACCTGCAGCACCGATGCTATTATTCCCGGATGGGCCTTCATGCTTATTAGTTTACAATTACAGCCTTTTGCAAAAAAAACTATTATAGGAAATCTTGAAGCTTTAGAAACTTCTATTTACCAAGATGTTATAAATAATCTCGATCTCACCGAATTCACTGATAAACCTATAATTATTAAAGGGTGCTCTAAAAAACCGGTCCCACAAAACGCCTACATCATGTTAGCTAACAAATTAAAACCTATAGCTAAATCTATTATGTATGGTGAAGCTTGCTCTTCTGTGCCCTTATATAAGAAAAAATAAACTCCTTCATTTGTGACTTTTCATACGATTTTGAGTCTTACTACGAAATTTTAATTCCAAATAGAATGCCCATATTAAATCATAAAAAAATATATTTGCATTCTTAAAATTCAAACGACCATGAAAAAAACATTATTCTTAGTATTATTATTTTTAGGTGCTATTTCATTAAACGCACAAACAAAAGAAGAACTAGAAGCTAAAAAAGCCGAAAAACAGGCCGAATTAGATGCTGTTAAAGAAGAAGTAAATGCTTTACAAGCCCAAATTGATGCGCTTCCAGGTTGGAGAAAAGGTGCTTTTGGTGTTATTGGTGGTAGCCTTTCTAACTTTAACAACTGGTATGCTCAAGGAACTCCAAACAATGCTTCAGGAAATATAGGTTTTACTTTTAATGCTTACGCTAATTTAATTGAAGAGAAATTCTTTTGGAGAAACTCATTATCTACTAATTTAACTTGGGTTAAACTAGACGATAAAGACAATCCTAATGATGATGATAGTTTTAAACCAACTACAGATGTTTTTAATATTTCATCTTTATATGGTAGAAATATAACTAAAACATTGGCTGCATCTGGTTTAGTAGAATACAGAACAACCATTTTAAACAACTTTAACGATCCTGGTTACTTAGATTTTGGTATTGGTGCTACATGGACTCCTATTGAACATTTAGTGGTTGTGGTGCACCCTTTAAACTACAACTTTGTATTTAGTTCTGGACAAACGATTTTCGAATCGTCTTTAGGTGCTAAAGTTGTTGCAGATTATACTAGAAAAATTGGAGCCATAAACTTTAAATCAAACTTATCGATGTTTGAAAGCTACAAAAGCAACAACTATTCTAACTACACTTGGACCAATTCGTTTAGCTACACTCTATGGAAAATGATTGGGGTTGGTTTTGATTTTGGTTTAAGAAACAACAAACAAGAGGCTTTAACCTATGCTCTAGCTCAAACACCAGCGGCTGCTACAAGTTTTGATGATTTAGATAACAAACTACAAACTTATTATACCATTGGTTTAACTTATAAGTTTTAAGCAAACTAATACTATTAAAAAAGGCGTTTCAACTTGAAACGCCTTTTTTTTGTTTATAAACTTTAGTTCCCTTTAAAGGTTTTTTCCTTCTTTTTGCTTCCAAAAAGACGTTTTAAAAATCCGTCTCGCTTTTCTGTTTCACAATCTAAATCATTTAAAACTGCATCGGTTGGAGTTTCTAAATGACTTTGTGTAATCGCTTTAAATTGAGAATCGTTATTTAAACTTTTATAAAATTGAGCAAAAATAGGCAAGGCTGAATTTGCACCTTGACCAATACCCGTTGTTTTAAAACCTATATGATGATTATCGTTTCCAACCCAAGTAACCGTTACTAAATGAGGTGTTATTCCAACAAACCAACCATCTTTGTTATTTTGTGTGGTTCCTGTTTTTCCTGCTATATCATTTTTAAGTCCGTATGTTGAGCGCAATCTCGCAGCCGTTCCGGTATTAACTGTAGACTGCATTATTTGCAACATAACTTGTCTGGTGTAATCACTATAATCTTGTTCTTTTGCTACTTCTGGTTTAAAAGTAGCTATTACCTTTCCATTTTTATCTTCAATTTTGGTAATAGCATACGGTTTTACATGTTTACTTTCGTTTACAAAACTTGCATACGCACCGGTTAATTCTTGTAAATTTATTTCGGCAACACCTAAAGCTAACGAAGGTTCTTCTGGTAATTCCTTTGTAATTCCCATGCGCTTTGCCTGCTCGATTACTTTGAGAATACCTACTTCATTTAAAACTTTTACAGCTATGGTATTAACCGAATTACTTAAGGCTTTTTCTAAAGAATAATTAATATAAGGATCGTCTTCTGAAGCTCCAGAATTGGTTGGCGTCCAATCGTCGTAATTGGTATACGTTACAGAAGCTAAGGAAAAATATGTACAAGGTTTCATGCCGTTTTCGATAGCGGTTGTGTAAACAAAAGGCTTAAATGTAGACCCCACTTGGCGTTCGCTTTGCGACACATGATCGTATTGAAAAAACCTAAAATCAATACCACCAATGTATGTTTTTATGCCTCCTGTTTTAGGGTTAATTGAAAGCATTCCTGTATTTAAAAACTTTAAATAATGACTTAAACTATCTATAACAGAAGCCTTTTTTATGGTATCTCCTTCCCATGAAAACAAGGTCGTTTTATGTTTTTTTGATAATGAATCTATAATTTGAGACGCTGTTAATCCTGCTTTTTTATAAGACTTATATACAGGCAATTCTTTTATTAACGATGTAACAAGTTGCGATTTAGATTGCCATGGTGCATGAGTTCCAAAAGATGTTTCGTGCGCTTTTTGCAAGTCTGTTAAATGGGCTTTCATGGCTGCTTCAGCATACACCTGCATCGTAGAATCTAAGGTTGTATGCACAACTAATCCGTCTCTGTACAAATCGTAAGACGACCCGTCGGGCTTTTTAATAGAATCTAGAATTTTAGCTAATTGTCGTTTTACTTCAGCTCTAAAATAAGGCGCTAAACCTACATCGTGATTAAACGACTTATAATCTATGTTAAGCGGTTGGCTTTTTAGTAGTTCGAAGGCATCTTTAGCTAAATAATTATTATTCAACATTTGCTGAAACACCACATTTCTGCGAGCTTCGGCACGTTTTAAATGTAATCTGGGATTATAGTAAGTGCTTGCCTTTAAAGTACCTACTAAAGTAGCAGCTTCAGATAAAGACAATGCTTTGGTAGGTTTATTAAAAAATTTACGGGACGCGCTTTCAATTCCGAAGGTATTATCAGAAAAAGGTACGGTGTTTAAATACAGGGTAAGTATTTCTTTTTTAGTATAGATTTCTTCAATTCGCTTTGCTATAATAGATTCTTTAAATTTATTAATAAGCATACTGAACATGACATAATCTTTTCTGCCAAATAGGTTTTTGGCAAGCTGTAAGGTAATTGTACTGCCACCTCCTGCAGATTGATCTCGAAGCAAAATATTTTTTACAAACACACGCAACAAACTCACATTATCGACGCCATCGTGTTGGTAAAACCTAACATCTTCGGTAGCTACCAAGGCATCAATTAAATGTTGTGGAAAATCTTCAAACGATAACGGCTGCCTATCGAAAATATAATATTTACCAATTAACGCACCATTAGCATCTAAAACTTGAGTAGCTTCGGCTTGTTTAATATGTGATAAATCTTTTGAATTAGGTGTTTTTCCGAAGAATCCTAAATAAACACTAATATAAATAACAGTAAAAAAAGCAACTATGGAAGCTCCAGATATTAAAGACCACTTGAACCATTTCTTATGTAATAAGGATGCTATCCAATTCATTTAACTGGTTTTTATTCAGAATCTATTGTTGCATCATAGTCTGGATATAAAAATTTATTATAAGGAAAACGTGTAATGTGTATTTCTCTAACTTCGTCGTAAACACGTTTTTTAAAGTCTTCTAGATTACTTTTATTAATTGCCGAAATAAATAATGCATTATTACCCACTTTACTCATCCAGGTACTTTTCCATTCTTCAAGTGTATAGTGTTTGGTTGTTTTTTCGGTTTCTAAATCGTCTGTATCTAACTTTTCTGGCTTGTAAGCATCAATTTTATTAAACACCATGATGGTTGGCTTATCGGCACTTTTTATTTCACCTAAAATTTTATTTACAGAATCAATATGCTCTTCATAATTTGGATGCGAAATATCGACTACATGTAATAATAAATCGGCTTCTCTTACCTCATCTAAGGTGCTTTTAAAGCTCTCAACCAACTGTGTTGGTAATTTGCGTATAAACCCAACCGTATCACTTAATAAAAACGGCAGATTTTGTATAACAACTTTTCGCACGGTGGTATCTAGCGTTGCAAACAGTTTGTTTTCGGCAAAGACTTCACTTTTACTTATAACATTCATTAAAGTTGATTTCCCCACGTTGGTATACCCCACAAGAGCCACTCGCACCATAGCCCCGCGATTACCGCGTTGCACAGACATTTGTTTATCGATGGTTTTAATGCGCTCTTTAAGTAAAGCAATTTTATCGCGTACAATACGTCTGTCGGTTTCAATTTCTGTTTCACCAGGACCACGCATACCAATACCCCCTTTTTGGCGTTCAAGATGCGTCCACATACCTCGTAATCTTGGCAATAGGTATTCGCATTGTGCCAATTCTACCTGCGTACGTGCATAACTTGTTTGAGCGCGTTGGGCGAAAATATCGAGTATTAAATTTGTTCTATCTAATACTTTACAATTAAGAATTTTACTAATATTACGTTCTTGAGCTGAGGACAATTCATCATCAAAAATTGCGGTTCCAATGTCGTTTTCTTCAATATATAAACGCACATCTTCCATTTTACCAGTTCCTATAAAGGTTTTAGGATTTGGCATTTCCATTTTTTGCGTAAAACGTTTTACGACCTCACCGCCTGCGGTATAAGTTAAAAACTCAAGCTCATCTAAATATTCTTTAGATTTTACTTCATCTTGTTCTTTAGTTATCACACCTATTAAAACGGCTTTCTCTAAAGTTATATCCTTCTTTTCTAACATATAAATAAATAATAAGCAAAGTTACACAATTGCAACCATTTTAATTTTTATATTTTTAGTCGAAATTTACAGAATTACCATGCCAGAATTAGACGATTATTCGGTTAAAAATAATTTACATACCATAAGTTTTTATAATGTAGAAAACCTATTCGACGTTAAAAATGATAAAAAAACTTTCGATGATGATTTCCTTCCAAACTCCTATAAAAACTGGACCGCCGACCGTTACAACAACAAATTAAAAAAATTAAGTTTTGCCATTTCTAACATTGGTAAAACTGAAACCGGAAAACATCCTGCCTTAATTGGACTTGCAGAGGTAGAAAATGCAAAAGTGATTCGGAATTTACTAAATCAAGAAAACTTAAAATCTTGTCATTATGAATTTATTCATTACGATTCGTTAGATGAACGCGGTATTGATGTAGCTCTTATATATGATAAAACTATTTTTGAAGTTAAACATTCTGAAGTTTTTACCATAAAATTATTTAATCATGATGGTTCGCCAGATTACACCAGAGACATTTTATTGGTTAAAGGTTTTTTAGACGGCACTTTAATTCATGTTATTGTAAACCATTGGTCGTCGAGACGTGAAGGCGAAAAAGAAAGTGAAGAAAAACGCTTAATTGCATCTAATAAAGTTGCAGAAATTATTAGTAATGTGCGTAATGAGGATACCGAAGCTAAAATTATTGTTATGGGCGATTTTAACGATGACCCATCGAATGAAAGCATTAAAAATTTATTAGAAAAAGCGAATCTTTTCAACCCGATGGAAACGCTACGCTCATTTAGCAGAGGCTCGACAAACCATAACCGACAGTGGAATTTGTTCGATCAGATTTTTTTTACCACCAATTTTTTCACACACAATTTAGATACTCTGGCATTTGATGAAGCAAACATTTTTGACCCTAATTTTTTAAAAATTATGAATGGTCGTTTTAAAGGAACTCCGTTTCGAACTTACAATGGAAAACGCTATGAAGGCGGTTATAGCGACCACTTTCCGGTTTATGCTATTTTTAAAAGGAATAATTAAAGTGCCTGGAATAAAATAAAACAAAATACTAAAACAATAATCGGCAGTAACCACAACCAAGTCATACTATAGGTGAGTTTTTTGTTTTTTAACAATTTTGCATTTAGCACTTTTCGTTTTACACCACCATACTGAATCCAGTTTTTGAAATATAAAAAAATGGAGATTAACACAAACAAGGTCCATGTTTTACTTGCAGACATGGTTTGCATGTGCATTTGCTTAAAAAATACCGTAAAGAAAATACCTAACAACAAGATTAAACAGGCTTGTAAAAACATAACATAAAGCGTTGCTATGTTATTGGCATTTTTATTTTTCTTGTTTTTATAGAATTGAAAAAAATGAAAAAAAAGGATATCGAATGTGTTCATTGGCTTAATTAGTTTGTTTTTACAACATGCTAATTACTCCATACAATCGATACTTACATCGTCTAATTCATAAACGCCATCAAAAGTATCTTGACCGCCTCCTGTAAATTTAAAAGCGATATACATGGTGCCGCTAGCACAAGACAAATCTACACTTCCTGAATTAAACCACGGCACAAATGAGTCGGTATCTTTTACAATATAAGCAGCAGAGAGTACGCCCCATGTGGCGGTTTTAATGTTTTCTGGCAAACCGTCCCAATCTAAAGAATACAAAACCTCTAAAAAACTACTGTCTGCCAAACTGTTAGACGTTTTAAAACGAAGAGTTTCACCCTGGTAAACATCTAAATTTATGGCGGGAGTAATAAGCCAACCAATATTACTAATATCTCCCGAGCTAGCCGATTGAAATCGTGCCGACCTTCCTAAAGAAGCATTTGTAGATGTAGAACTGTAGGCTTCCCAACCTTGAGAACCAGCTTCGATGTAATTCGTCCAACCATTACCCACAATTAATTTATTGTTTTTCTGATTTTCAAAATCTTCAAAAAATAAGTTTTTAGTACCTACTTGACGCGCCAAACCACAATTAAGTTCTAAGGGGTCGCAGCGGTCTGTGTCGTTAAAAGTAACATCAAGTGTATTATTTACAACCAAAACATTAAAATCATCGCCAAAATTTCTACTTAAAACACCTGTAATGCTTCCTTTTCCTTGCGGAATTACAAGCGATTTAAAATCGGCAAAAGTACTGGTTTGTAAAATTATGGATGTGCCAGAATCGCAACTTTCCAAAGTTCGTAAACCATCAAATTCATCGATACTTTCCGAAGCATACGTAGCTCCCAGTTCAAAGCGATTTAATTGCATATTTTGCAATTGTATTAAGGTATTTAAATCTGATGCTGTTAGATTTTCAATAAAGGCTGTTTTGGGAACTATTTCGGCAATTTCCGGACTTCTAATTATGACATCCTTATATTCAGAGGCTTGTAATTGCATTACATTTACCGCATCCCCTTTACCAAGTGTAATAACCCCATTAGATTCGCCAATGGTTAATCCGTTTAGTTTTACATATACTTTTTGTCCAAACTGGTACGTATCGGATAAACTACTCACATTTATAGCAATTTTAAAACCCAACCTTGGATCATTATCTGGGTTGCTTTCATCTGTTTTATTCTGGATGATTAATTCTTCAAAAAAATTACCCGATTTATCGGTAGAAATTACATAACCTTCAATAAAAATAGGCGTTTCACTTCTAACTACAACCGTTGTATTACCTGAGTTTACAGCCTGTTCGTATAAAGATTTTACCGTTTTAAACGTTGTTATTTGTTCTCTTGGAATATTCGGTTCTACTATAGAAATATTAGGTACAGTATAGTCTTCATCTTGAATACAACCAGAAAAAATAAGTATCAAAATACACGCTAATAAACTATTTTTTGTTTTCATGCTTACAGACAGTTATAGTTGTTTAAATCATTTAAAACCTAATATTCATATTTAAAAAATAGGTTGTACCCCTACCATACCAATATTTAAATCCAAAAACAGGGGTTTGTAAAGCTTTATCGTTTCTTAATTCTCTATAATTGGCATTTCTACCTTGTTCGAAACCGCCTGTTTTATAGATTTCATTTAAAAGATTGTTAATGCTTGCAAAAAAACCGATATAGTATTCACCAAGCTTCCAAGATTTCCCTCCAACCAAATTAACAACCATATAATCTTTGAAGCGTTCTTGTTTTAAAAGTTGTCGTGCTAAAACGGCATCATAATCATTAAACACATTTCCATCAAAATCGGTATTAAAATTCGATGTTCGTGTTAACGGACTGACATCTATGTAGGTGTTTTTAAAAAAATTGGCGGTTGCTCCAAACCACCAAAAATCTGGGTCGTTATACTCAAACCCTACTGAATATGCATTTTGAGGTCCCGTTGCTAGTTTATAATTTTTTAAATACGATGCTCCAAAATCTTTATATCCATTTACAAAACCAGCAGCTTCGGCTTCGGTATCGGGCTCGGTAGACAATAGTAAATTTGGATTGTTATTGTAGATAAATTGACCAATAGCAGCAACTCCTTTAAGCTTTAATTGTGAAGTTAAATTCACTTCAATACCACATTCTGTACCTACATGTTGCTTATTTACGTTTTGTAAAATCTCTTGTACAAAAGCAGAATTATCGCCTCCTATACCATCGGCAAAGAAGAAAGAAATTTCATTGGCATCTTTAATTGAAATAAAATAACCCGTAAGTTTCGCTTTTATAAAGGCGTTTCTAAACATATAACTGGCATCGAATGCCATTGTTTTTTCTTCGGAAATATTAGGAACGATTTGATGGTTTTCTCTTGAATTTGAAAACGTATTTTGCAATGTAGGTGCCTTAGTTACATAACCCGCATTAAAATCTAAAAAATGTTTTGATGATATATTATAAATCAAGCCACCTTTAAAACCCAAACCCAAAAAACTTAATTTATCACCTTTACCAAAGGAGTTATCAGGAAACCCCCCGTTTTTATAAAGTCCATCGCGTTGGTATTGTGTACTGGTAATTTGGGTAGAAATATAGAAATCGGTTTTATTAAAATTAAACTGTGTTTGCGCAAAACCACTCAAAATTTGCGCGTTTAAGTTATAATGATATTTAAAAATATCGCCTTGCTTAACAATTCGGTTAGGATGTAATAAATCGTTTTGAGCTTCATCCATTTCTGTTGCAAAAGCATCGACATCTAAAAAGGTGCTGGCGCCCAACAAATCGACTACCTGTGCATAATTTTCAGATTTAAGTCCCCTATAATTTAAAGCCGCATTTAAAATGATGTTTTTATTAATATACGTATTTAAAACACTCCCCAAACTAAGTTGTGTATTGGCCACCACATCGTCGTACAAAGCATACACCGCATGACCACCATTTTGAGCATTATTAACATTTGCCAAATACATGGTATCCCAATCTATTTGTCCGTTATTTTGAAAATTTTTTAGTGCCGCATAAGCAAACTCTAAATTATTGGGGTAATTACGCTCGAAATAACTTGGTAATTTTTGGTAATATGAAGGACTGGGGTTGGCGCCGCCACCTTGCGGAAAATCGTTAATTAAATCGGTGCCGTTATAATCTAGTCGGCTATTGCTTATGATACCACTTTGGTAAGCTATATTTGTATTTAAAGTTGTTTTGCTACTTATATTCCAATCGTGATTTAAAATAAAAATTGGCATAGCAATATCTTTAATTCTTGAGTTGCGTTTTTTTCCGTTTTGCCATCCCCAATATTCGTTGTACTTAATATCTTTTAAATCGTAAACCTCTTGTGTGTTGGGTGATGATTTTCCTCGCCGATTGGGTGTATAAATAGCCGATAAATGTATGCTATGTTTATCGTTTATACTTTTTCCTGCCGAAGCAAAAAATGAATTAGCATTATAAAACGTTGCATCGGCAAACCCTTCGTCTCCCCAACGCCGTCCTACAGAACATGCAAAAGCCCAATTATTTTTTAATAAACCTGAAGCATAGGTTGCCATAAGCCTATTGGTATAACTTCTATTAGAATTTGAGTAGTTAATTCGTGCCCCTGCTCTTGCCTGCAATGCTCTTACATTTATATTTGTAGTTCCTAAAAAACCACCAAAATGATAATTTGAAGGTGTTAAACCCATACTTAAATCCTGATTTCGCAAGGCATCATTAATGCCTCCCCAATAGCTCCATTGTGGTCTGCCATTAAAAACGTCATTCATTTCTATACCATTTATAAGAATGGTTCCATTACTGGAATCTAACCCTCGTAAACTAAAAAAAGATGCACTAAACTCGAAGGCCGCTGTTCTATGAAAAACATCTAATGATGATTGTAGTAACCCTGAAATATTATCGGAAACACTGGTATCGTCGTTCAATTCGTCATCGGTTAGAGTAATTGTAAATAAATCTTTTGCCGATGAAAAATCTCTGTCCAGTATCATATCTGTAATATTTACAAGACCACCTTCATTAATTACAATAGGAAACCGTTTTGTTGTAAAACCTTCTTTTGAAATCTTAATAATTTGTTCTCCCATGGGGATATTTGAAGAAAACTGAAATTCGCCAGAGCTATTTGTGTGCGTTGTTAAAGATGTGTTCTCAATAATAACGGTTACACCACTTATAGGCGTAAAGGAATTGGCTTCTATCACACTGCCTTTCACTATCGTTTGCTGTGAAAACAAGGTACACAAACCACTAAAAAAGATTACAAAAAATAACATTTTTTCTTTCATATAATGAAGACTATATACTACAACAATGTAGTATTAATACTTCTAAAAGTAGAAAAAATATTTATATTTATATGTTTTTACTTATATTTTTACAAAAAAATACTATGAAACTTACATTATTTTGTTTGTATATTGGTTTACTTCTTCTTAGTGCTCTGGGCTTTTCACAAGAAAAAAAGCACTATAAAATTCAAACCATCGCATTTTACAACCTCGAGAACCTCTTTGACACCACCGACGACCCCAATACATTTGATGAATCAAGCCCCCTTATGGAATTAAAAATTGATCGAGAAAACGTGTTTAAACTTAAGATTAAGAATATGGCTAAAGTCATTTCTGATATCGGAAAAGATAGCAATCAAAATAGTCCGACTCTAGTTGGCGTTGCCGAAATAGAAAACAGAACTGTTTTAGAGCATCTCCTAAACGATTCGCTACTTATTGATAAAGATTATGGCATAATACACTACGAATCGCCTGATGCCAGAGGTATTGATGTGGCTTTACTTTATCAAAAACAATTATTTAAACCTACAAGCAGCAGTAAACATGAGGTTAAAATTTACGATACCGATACCGGAAACAGATATTATACCCGTGATATATTATTAGTGAGTGGCTTTTTAGAAAACGAACCCGTACATGTTTTGGTTAACCATTGGCCATCGAGACGTGGTGGTGAAACTAAAAGCAGAAAAAACCGAATGAAGGCAGCTTCGGTTGCTAAACGAATAACCGATTCGCTTCAAACTATAAATCCGTATGCAAAAATTATCATTATGGGCGATTTAAACGACGACCCCACCAATGCTAGTTTAAAAAAGGTTTTAAAAACCAAAAAAGACATGGATAAATTGGCTCCAAAAGATATTTACAACCCCTATGAAGCTTTTTATAAGCAAGGCCAAGGAACAACAGCATACAGAGATTCTTGGAGCTTATTTGATCAAATTTTGATAAGTAAAGCATTAACCGAAAAAGACTTTTCAACTTACAGTTTTTACAAAGCAGCCATCTATAATAAAAACTACTTAATAACTCAATCTGGAACATATAAAGGCTACCCCTTGAGAAGCTTTTCTAATGGCGGTTTTAGTAATGGCTTTAGTGACCATTTCCCCGTTTATATCTATTTAATAAAAGAGGTTGGTGCTATAAACACAAGCGGCAACAAATAATTGTTGCCGCTTGTGTTAGTTTAATTCATCCATACACTCCAAGGTATGCGCGATAAAAACAGCAACAAGGCTATGGTATAAAATATAGCTATAGGTTTTAATTTAGCTGCCGATGTTAATTTCTTTTTATGTTTAGAATAACCAATAGTAATTAAGGCTATTGCTAAAATATTTACAAACGGATGTTCTACAAGGTATAATCTCGCCATAGGTGTTTTCATAACTTCACTTCCCATAGAACTCCACAATTCAAATTTTGGAGACACAAAATATAAAACCAAACCAATTAATAATTGAATATGAGAAACTATTAATGTGAAAAGAGAAATTCTAAAATCTTTAGGCTCGTATTCTTTCTTGCCAAATACTTTTATTAGTGCATTTAAAACAGCAATGGTTAAAATAATAAGCACTAAATAGGCCCAATATGAATGAAGGTTTAAAACAACGTTGTACATGAATTTTATGTTTAGAATTTAAAAAACAAATGTAATAATTAAAAGTATAAAAAAACCGCTTCAGGTGAAGCGGTTTTTTATTCATTGCTATATTTATTTGTTAGAAATTGTAACGCATGCTAGCATTCCAAGTTCTACCTATACCTAAAAAGTATCCAAATGCGTCTCTTTGATTAATGTATGCTGTATTGAATAAATTAAAGACATTTCCTCTAAATGTAAGTTTGTTATCACCTAAATTAAAGACATAGGTAATACCTGTATCAGCTAGCGTGTAAGCAGGTAGTCTAATAGATTCGTAAGTCCTTCCTGCTAGTGCTTCTTCAGCTACATCAGCCGGATCAACGAATTCATATAAATCAGTGTATATATTATAATCAAAATCAACTGATAAATTTTCTAATAAATTGCCTTTTAAACCAATACCAAAAGATGTTTGTGGGGCATTACCAACTTTTACATTTGTTAAACTTACTTTCCCATTGGTTGTTATGAAGTCACCTGTTTCGTTATTTTGAAGTGTGTAAGGTGTCTCTCCATCATATTTCCAATTACCTAAGGAACCATATCCTCTTAAACTAAAATTAGAAGCTAATGGTCTATACTCAAAATCAAACTCTAATCCTCTATGAACTTGAGTAACGTCTGTTAATCTGTAAGTTGAGGTATCGTTGTTAGGTGCAATTCTTGGTCCATTAATATTTAAAAATCTATTACCCCATTCTGTATTATATATATCGATGTTTAATCTAAATACATCATTTTTAAATCTGTAACCTCCCTCAAAACCTATAATTTCCTCATTATCAACCGCAGGACTAGCTAATCTATTATCGTATCTAATATCTGCAAAAACGTTATCTAAAAATGGTTGGCGTGAATAAATTCCTGCATTACCAAAAAAAGTATGCTGTTCATTAATTTTGTAAGCTAAACCACCTTTTAAGTTATAGCCTTCTTTAGATAATTTCTCAGATTTACCTAAACCATTACCTCTACCAGTAAAGAAACCTTCTCTTTGATATGATTGAGTAGATATAGCAGTTTGTATGAATGCTGAAAAGTTATCCATCTTGTATTCAGCTTGACCAAAAGCACCTATATATTGTATTACTTCTTCGTAGTTGTAATCATATCTTTGGTCATCATCTGCATAATCAAATAATGCACTCCAAGGATTGGCTTTAAAAGTTTCAGTAATAACATAAGTTGAAGGACGGTCTGTTCTAAAATTATCTCTGTAACCATTTAACCCAAGCTTGTTTTCTAATTGTCTAAAGTGTATTCCGTTATAAGTTCTTCCGTCTACTCCAAGGTTAAAAGACCAGTTTTCTCCTGCTTCATAGTTAAGATTAGATAACAATCCATACCAGTTATGAGCATTTACAGAGGATCTTCTTAAATAAGAATTACTAAAGCTTCCATTACCATTAGCATCAGCAGTATTTATATTGTTTATAACTATCTGATCGAAATCAATCAATCCATTACTGCTGTTAACTACTCTACCATTTCCAACGTTTCCGGTTCCGCCTCCACGACCCCATGAAGCATATAATACTGTTGATAGTTCTAAATTTTCGTTAATATTATAATCCCAGTTCAAGTTAGCTACTGGCTTATGGTAGTAGTTACGTCTTTCTGTAAAACGTTCACCTTCTAAGAAACCTGAATTACCATTATATTTTTCTCCGTATCGCTCATATGACTCTAATTCGTCAGAAAAGTTTTGGTCATGCCATTGTGGGGCACCAGTTAACAAGAAATTAAAAGAGTGTGTTTCGCTTGGTTTATACCCAACAGAAAACAAATAATTTTGACCTTGTCCAGCAGTACCTTCAGAGTATTTTCTAAACGCTTGCCAATGGTCAACTAAAACTGAAAATGCCCAACCACTTTCTTTTAAACCAGAATCGTAAGATAAAGTTCCTTTGGAATAACTGTCGTTCCCTCCTAAAAATCTAATAAAACCTCCTTGTTTTTTATCGGTAGTTTTTGATACAATATTAACCGTACCACCTACAGATGAAATAGCTAATTTTGAGGCTCCTAAACCACGCTGAATTTGAACTGCATTGGCAACATCTGACATTCCAGACCAATTAGACCAGTACATATTACCATCTTCCATACCATTAATTGGTTGTCCATTTAATAGGTAAGCTGTATTAACTTGGTCAAAACCTCTAAGAAATATTTGGCTATCACCAAAACCTCCTGCTTGATTAGAAACATAAACAGATGGGGTGTTTTTTAAAGCTTCTCCAAATTCAACGTTACCAGCAGATTTAAGTTGTATATCCTTTCCTTTTATAGTAGAAACTGCTACCGGTGTTTCTCTGCCTTCAGCTAAATCGATAACTCCAGTTCCAATAATAACTACCTCTTCCAGTGAATTATCTAATTCTAATTTAATATTACCTAAAGAAGTGTTACCACTAAATTTCAAAGTAATAGATTGATAACCTACAAAAGAAATTACAATTTGACCATTTGGTTTTTTTGTTTCTAATGTAAAATTGCCATCAAAATCTGAAGAAACACCATTTGTGGTGCCCTTTTCTAAAATATTCGCTCCAGGTAGTGGCGAATTAAGTTCTGCGTCTGTAATGGTACCTGTGATAGTACTTTGAGCCATCATGACCGTAGTAAACATAAACATTACAGCCATCAATAAAAATTGAATTGTTTTTTTCATAATTAATTATTTGAAATTAGTCGCTGCAAAAGTACGTAATCCTTGTAGATATACATTAACACTGTGTTAAGAAATTTAACCTTTGTTAATAAAAAAAACTCAAGAGAATTGAAAATTCTTTTGAGTTTTTATAAATTATATGAGAATAATTTTATGTTTTACTTGAATTGCTTATAATAATTCAATAGATTTTGAGTAGACGAGTCATGTGCATTTGTGGTGCTATTGTTAAATTCTTGTAAAATTTTATTAGCTAATTGCTTACCTAACTCGACTCCAAATTGATCATAACTAAAGATATTCCAAATAATACCTTGAACAAAAATTTTATGTTCGTACATGGCTATTAATTCACCTAAACTTTCTGGAGTTAACTTGTTAATAAATATGGTATTTGTAGGTTTATTTCCTTGAAATACTTTAAATGGTGTTAAATTTCCTGTAGCACCTTCTGCGATAACTTCGGTTTCTGTTTTTCCATTTAACAATGCTTCGGTTTGTGCTAAAAAGTTAGACATAAGCTTGTCTTGATGATCTTGATTGCCATGTAAAGACGATACAAACCCAATAAAATCGGCTGGAATTAACTTGGTTCCTTGATGTATTAATTGAAAAAAGGCATGTTGCGAATTTGTTCCTGGCTCGCCCCAGATAATAGTTCCTGTTTGATATTTAATAGGATGGCCGTTTCTATCGACGCTTTTACCATTACTTTCCATAATACCTTGCTGTAAATAGGTAGCAAACTGGTTTAAATATTGAGAATAAGGAATAACAGCTTCACTTTCGGCTTTAAAGAAATTATTATACCAAATGGTTAGTAAGGCTAAAACCACTGGAATGTTGCTTTTAAAATCTTCATTTTTAAAATGCTCGTCCATTTTGTTTGCACCTTTTAAAAGGCTTTCATAATTCGAATAACCTACTGCTAAACTAATGGTTAAACCTACAGCACTCCAAAGTGAAAAACGACCTCCAACCCAGTCCCACATAGGAAAGATGTTGTTTTCGTCTATACCAAATGATTTTACATTTTTAATATTTGTTGATACCGCCACAAAATGTTTTGCAATCGCTTCTTCTGAAGCCGATTTTAAAAACCACTCCTTTATAGTATTTGCATTAGAAAGCGTTTCTTGTGTTGTAAATGTTTTTGAAACAATTACAAATAAAGTGGTTTCCGGATTTAATTTTTTAATGACTTCGTTTACATGATCGCCATCTACATTGCTTACAAAGTGTGTTGTTAAATGGTTTTTATAAAACTGCAGAGAATCTACAACCATCGCTGGACCAAGATCTGAACCACCAATACCTATATTTACAACATCTGTAAACGATTTTCCGGTGAAACCTTTTTGTTCTCCATTAACTACTTTATTGGTAAAAGCCTCAATTTTTTCTTTAACCGCGTAAATTTCGGGCATAACATTTACACCGTCTACTTTAAAATCGGCATCTTTAGGTGCGCGTAATGCTGTATGCAAAACGGCTCTTCCTTCGGTTTCATTAATAATTTCACCTGAAAACTGACTTTTAATTGCATCTTTTAACTTAACCTCATCGGCTAACTCTAATAAATGTTTAAAGGTTTCTTCGGTTATTCTATTTTTAGAAAAATCGACATAAAAATCTTCCCATTTAATAGTGAACTTGTTAGCTCTATCTTTATCTTCAGCAAACAAATCTTTCATGTGTAAACCACTTATTTCGTTAAAGTGCTTTTGAAGATTGTTCCAAGATTTAGTTGTTGTTGGGTTTATACTTGGTAGTGCCATAATTTATTTTGTTTGAGTAATAAGATTTTTATTCGATTCGTCTTTCGATACATCTAAAATAGGCAAACTGTCTAATTTTTTCTTTATTGGCTTAATAAATTCTAAATAGTCGCCTTTTAATGATTCGGCAATAGGTTCAGATTGCGATAGTTTTTCTTTAAATGGATCTACCTGTTTTCCGTTTTTCCAGAAACGGTAACACACATGGGGGCCGCCCGTATTACCTGTCATTCCAATCCATCCAATAACATCGCCTTGTTTTACATGCTGTCCTACATTTACTTTACGCTTTTGCATATGTAAATATTGGGTTTCGTAGGTTGCATTGTGTCTAATTTTTACATAATTCCCGTTGCCACCTTTATATCTAGACTCTGTAACCACACCATTGGCAGTTGCCATAATTTCGGTGCCAATAGGCGCTGCAAAATCTGTACCCTTGTGAGGTCTTAAAGCAAAACCATAAAAAGCAATGCGTCTTTTTAAATTATATTTTGATGAAATTCTACTAAACTTTACTGGTGCTTTTAAGAAAGCTCGGCGTAAGTCTTTAGCGGCTTCGTTATAATATTCGTATATATTTCTAACAGAATCTGTTTTAAACCTAAACGCATAATACGGTTCGTTTTTATGATTAAAAACTGCAGCCTTAACATTTTGTACGCCTGCATAAATGGTATCATCTATGTATTTATCGGTGTAAATTACTTTAAAAGTATCGCCTTTTTGAAGCCTTGTAAAATCGATACTCCATGCATAGATGTTTTCGGCTAACATATTGGTTAAAACAGCACTTATACCTTTGCTATCTAAAATTTGTGAAATACTACTTGTTACAACACCTGTAACGGTTTTTTCTACATATTTAATAGGTTTTCTACTGGTGTAAGCATGAATAGAATCGTGAAAGCTTATAACCACAAATTCTTCCTGAGTTGGCTGATAAATAAAACATTTTGGAATTTCTAATGAATCTTTGCTACATAAAAGCGTGTAAGGCTTTCCTATTTTTAATTTTGTAACATCGAAAGTATCGGCAGCTTTTTCTGCAATTGAGAATATTTTTGGATACCCAATTTTATGGCGTTGTAAAATTTCACCAAAACTATCGCCACTTTTAATGGTATCTCTCTTAACTACAAAGTCGTTTAAATTAAACCCAAACTCATAAATATCTTTGGGTTCTTCTATAGCGGCTAATTCTTGAATTTCTATTTCTTCTTTGTCTTTACAACTAAATAAAGACAACACTAAAATTGGTATTATTAAATGTCTTCTCCCCAATGTTCCTTTTCTTTTTCGCTCCATAAATCTGGAAAAAATATGCGCTTTTGATATTTTGGATGCATGTACTTTACCCATTCACTTCCTCCTGTTGCTTCGGCGGTTTTACCACCAATGTTTAAATAATGATTTGCTGTATTATAATGTGCCATGACCCATTTTATATTAACGGTATAATCGTAATGGCGCATGGCATCAATTAAACTTTTATTTTCTTGGGCTTCTTTTGGAAGCGCCTTGAATTTAGAGTATAAATTGTTTGATTGATAAAATTTTGTAAATCTAATAAATTCGTCTTTATATCTTTCTTCAAAAACTGTTAATGTATAGCTTTTTTTTCCTGTAGTATAATCCTTTCCTGCAGCTTGCCAATATAAATGTTCGAATGCGTTTTCGTATGAAGAATTCTGGTCTATGGTATCTCTAAAACGTTTATCGATTAGATTAATAAGTTCGGTTGATGCAAACTCAACCTTTCTGTATTGGGCACTTTGAAAACCACTTGCCGGAGTTAATGTGGTTCTAAATTTATTATAATCGTCTATATCCATACCGTCTTTCATAATGCTAAACGAAGATGTTAACATATCGAAATAACGACTTATACGCATTAATTTGGTAGTAAATAACTTTGCTGTTACGTTTTCTGTATTGGCAACCTGATCGATTTCCCAAAGTATCATTTTGAATAAAAGTTCATTTATTTGATGATACATTATAAAAACCATTTCGTCTTTAAAAACAGTTCGCTGTATTTGTAAATTTAATAAGGCATCGGTTTGAATATAATCCCAATAATTTATAGGCTTACTATTTAAAAGTCCTTCTAAAAAATCTTCAGGATCTTGCCCAATAGCTTCGTACTTTTCTTTAAGTTGTTTATTTATGTTTGACTTCAAAATATCTTAATTACGTACTATTACTTTAAAAGAATGCTTCAAACCTTTAAAAGCTTCTAAATCTGCTCTTAACGATCCAACTGCCAAATCTGCTTTAATTCTTAAAGGCACTTTATTTTTATCTTTAGATACCCATAGGGTTAAACTTTCTTCTTCCTTAAACACGCGACCTGCCATTACATAGGGTCGAAATTTTAAGGCTCGAATAGTGCCAAAATCGGTTTCTATAGTTTCTTCACCTAAATATTTTAATTTAAACCCATAATTTTCTTCATCAAAAAACATATCGGTTCTTATCTCGTCTCCAATTTTTAATTTCGCTACATCGATAGTATTTCTTAAATAATAATAAGTAGAAACCATATCTTGAACGTTTGAAGGCGTTGAAAAGGTTTTTTTAGTTTTTTTCTTTTTATCGAACACCAATGCTTTGTTATTTTCTTGATCGAAATCTATCTCCAAATCTTTGGTGTGACCGCCTTCATCTATATTTCTAATAAATTTATAAGGTTTAATAGTATATTTATCGAAATAGCTTTCGTACCGGTCTTTTACTTTAAAGAACCATTTAATCATTCCGGTTGTCCAGCCTTTTCCAACTACATGATACACTTCTTTATTGTTAAGATTAGTTTCTTTAACTTCTAAAGTGGCATTACCCGCTTTTAAGAAGCCGCTATAACTCATTTTAAACTTAAACCATTCACCCTCCTGAAAAGCAGATTCCTGCTGGGCATTTAAAAAATGCGTCGTGAGTAGTATGACAAATATTAATAGCGTTTTTTTCATATTAATTGGGGTAATTGAAATGTAACAATAAAAATTAACAAATAATGATAATGCTTTATAAAATACAATTACCATTCCAAAAATATGAAATTTAGTATTACCGTTTGTAATAATAAGGAGAGGTTACTGTTAATTTTAGGGTTTCGTAATTAAGGCAGAATAAATTTAAAATTAATTAAAACCAATAGCCAACATTAAAAAACCAAATGCTTTGTTTTTGTTCTGGTGAATATGAATATTTAAACTGAACAGGTCCTAACAAGGTTTCTATTGCATAACCGAGTCCATAACCTCTATAATTGGGTGCTGTAAACCATTCGCCACTTTCAAAAATATCGTTATCAATATTAGCCCAGTTGCCTTCCAGTGTGATGTGATTTTTTTTAAATATTTCGTAGTCTGCAATGACAGCTCCTTTCACAAAACTATCGCCTGTTAAAGAAATAAAATCGTAGCCAATAAATGGAATAAAATTGTTTATTAAATTATTACCATAGCCTCCTAATGCAAAATCTATGGTTTGGGTTGACTTGTTACCTGCTTTAAATCCGCCACTAGCGGTAACATTAAACGACAATTTATCGGTTGCCGAAAATGCGTATCCTAAATCGGCTTTAGCCAGAGTGAAATTATCAAAATCTTTGTTAAAGCTCGAAGCGTACAAGTACATGTGTACATCGCCATTAAAATAAACTCCCTTTTTCGGGAAGTACTTATTATCGTAAGTATCTAATTTTAAATTGCCAAAAATGCTGAAATAATCTGTTTTTTCGAATATATATTCATTTAAACTATTTCTTGTGTTTATGGTTTCCGATTTAATATTTAATCGCTTATGCTCGCCCCCAAAACTTAAAGCAAAATCTTTTTTAAACAAGGTTTGCACATAAATTTGATTGGTTTGGTCCCTAAGCTCGGCGTCTAATTTGTTGAGTCCAGAAACAGAAATTTCGGTATCATCTAATAATAATTTAGCACTAATATTTTTATTGAATTGATTAAACCTAGAACGCACACCAATACTCCAATAAAACCCCTTATCTATAAAATAGTCAAAATTATATCGCACATTATCACCCAAAATCACATCCAACGAAGCAACATCATTTCTATACAACCATCGCTTTTTGGTGATATTCAACAAAGCGGCGCTTTTGTACAAATCATCAAAATGCAAACCAAGCTTAACGTAAGTAGTTACTTTATTCTCCTTTAAATTGGTTATTAAATTGAAGCCCTCGTTATCTTCCGAGGCTTGTAATTCGTATTCAAAAGAATCGAAATTATTGGTTCCTACTAAATTATTTATACCTTCAATAAACTTTACATAACTTATTTTGGTATTGCCTTTTAACTTAAGTTTTCCCAAAATATAAGCACGTGTATACTTATCGGTTCCTTTAACAATAACTTGTTTTATATAAATACTGTCGTGATGTTTTATTTGTACTTGAGAAGCTAATTTAGATTTGGTAATCTCAGCGATTTCATTTAATTCTGCACTTTTGTTTTGTGCGGCCTCTATACCATTTTTAATAATTTGAGCACCTTCATCGAAAGATATTACGCTATACTCTTTAATATTAGGTTTTATATAAATATCGGTTTTACCGACCTTTAATTTCATGTCGTTAATGGTTCTAAAATTATTAATTTGAACCAAAACATCGGGTGCAGAGGTTAACTCGTCTCTAGAGGCTAATCCGTCTTGTACATCAACCCCAATAATTACATCCATACCTTTTGCGCGAAGCTCATCGACTGGGTAATTATTAACAACGCCCCCATCAATTAAAACTTCATTATTAATAATTACGGGCTGAAACAACGAAGGTAAGGCTGCACTGGCACTAATGGCTTGTGCCAAATTACCATGGTTTAAAAAAACCGCTTTCCCATTTTCTACATTGGTGGCAACACAAAAAAACGGTACAGGTAATTTTTCGAAATCTTGAATACTATTAACGTGTAAAGTTAATTTGGCCAATAAATTATAAACGTTTTGACCTTTTGAAAGTGCCGATGGCAAAGCCACTTTAAAATTCTCGAAAGGCAGTGTAATGGCATATTTTTCGGAATTATTTCTTTCGAAAAAGGGTTTTGAAACACGCGGTAAATCGTCGTTAATTAATTTATCGAAATCGACTTCATTAAAAAGTGAGTCTAATTGATTCCCCGAATACCCCGATGCATACAACCCACCAATAACAGCCCCCATACTGGTACCAGCTACATAATCGACTTTTACGCCTAAACTATCTAAAACTTTTAAAACACCTATATGTGCCAATCCTTTAGCACCACCTCCACTTAAAACCAAACCCACCTTTCTGTCGTGCTTTTGTTGACTTTGCGAAATACCAACAAACCCTGTAAAAAGTAATAGAAAAGTTAGAATATATTTAATTTGGTTTTGCATTAAAACGTGTTATTTTTTGTGATAATAACTATATATTTTTTGGGCTCTCGATTGTCCCACAACTGCTTCCAGCTCATTAAATTCTGCTTCCATAATACGTTTTACAGATTTAAAATGTTTTAACAAGTCTACAACCGTTTTATCTCCAATTCCCGCAATCGTTTCTAACTCGGTATTTAAAGCCATTTTACTTCTTCGGTTTCGGTGATGTTCTATTCCGAAACGGTGTGCTTCATTTCTTAAGTGCTGAATAACTTTTAGGGTTTCGCTTTTCTTATCTAAATATAATGGAACTGAATCATTTGGGTAAAATAATTCTTCCAAACGCTTCGCAATTCCGATTATAGCTATTTTTCCTCTTAAATTTAGGGCATCTAAACTTTTTAAAGCCGATGATAGTTGCCCTTTTCCACCATCAATTATTATGAGTTGAGGCAAGGGCGCTTCTTCTTCGAGTAAACGTTTGTAGCGTCGATACACTACTTCTTCCATAGATGCAAAATCGTCTGGACCTTCAACTGTTTTTATATTAAAATGCCTGTAATCTTTTTTACTTGGCTTTCCATTTTTAAATACCACACAGGCCGCAACCGGATTGGTTCCTTGTATGTTGGAATTATCGAAACATTCAATATGCCTCGGCTCTTCGTGCAAACGCAAATCGGTTTTCATTTGCGACATAATTCTATTAACATGGCGGTCTGGATCGGTAATTTTTATTTGTTTAAACCGTTCTATTCTATAATATTTTGCATTGCGAACAGACAAATCTAAAATGTGTTTTTTGTCGCCTAATTGCGGCACGGTTACCTTAATATTTTCTCCGATATCTACATTAAAAGGTACGTAAATTTCTTTTGAATTTGAATTAAATCGTTGCCTAATTTCAACAATGGCTAATTCTAAAAGTTCTAAGTCTGTTTCGTCTAATTTCTTTTTAATTTCGAGGGTATGCGAGCGAATAATAGAACCATAAGAAATTTGTAAAAAGTTAATATAACCATAACTTTCGTCGCTAACAATAGAAAACACATCGACATTACTTATTTTCGGATTTACGATGGTAGACTTGGCCTGGTAATTTTCTAGAATTTCTAATTTTTCTTTTATTTTTTGCGCTTCTTCAAATCGCATTTCTTCGGCAAAGGTTTTCATTTGAGATTTAAATTGCGCCAATGAATCTTTAAAATTTCCTTTTAAAATCTCTTTTATTTCTTGAATGTTGTTACTGTATTCGGCCTCGGTTTCATAGCCCTCACAGGCGCCTTTGCAATTGCCTAAATGGTATTCTAAACATACTTTGTATTTGTCGGCTTCAATTTTTGCTTCAGATAAATCGTAATTACAAGTTCGCAAACTGTAAAGTCCTTTTATTAAACCGAGTAAGGTTTGCACCGTTTTTCCGCTGGTATAAGGTCCGAAATATTCGCTACCGTCTTTTATTACGCGTCTTGTAGAAAACACTCGAGGGAACCGTTCTTTTTTTATACAAATCCAAGGATACGATTTGTCGTCTTTCAATAAAACATTATACCTGGGCTGATACTTTTTTATTAAATTATTCTCGAGCAACAGCGCATCGGTTTCGGTATCTACAACAATATGTTTTATGCTGTTTATTTTCTTAACTAAAACGCGGGTTTTACCACTATCGTGTGTTTTGTTAAAATAAGAACTTACTCGTTTTTTTAAGTTTTTTGCTTTCCCAACATAAATTATTGTACCATTAGCATCGTAATATTGATACACTCCGGGTAATTCGGGTAAGGTTTTTAATTGGATTTCTAAGGTTGGGTTTTCCATGAATTTAGTAAGGTAATCGCATTGATAACTTTTTCATAACAAAAGATATTGTGTCATTAAAACGAAAGAATCGTTATATTTATCTTTTATTCAAGTTCATTTCAAAGGTAATTATTTTAAATTTTTTTAACCGGAATGTGTTCAAGTAAATGTGTTAAACTTTTATACACAAATGGCTTATTAAATAACTAATTTGTTACATTGCGGCACTTTTAAAATGAAACAATGAGTAAAAAAACAATAGGCAGAGTCGATAAAACAGATTTCCCTAGTTTGGGTTTATTCAATATTGACGTAAAAATTGATACGGGTGCTTTTACCTCTGCCATACATTGCTCTGAAATTATTGAAATAGACCTAAAACTTCATTGTATTTTTAATAGTAATTCACATGAAAATTTTGGCAAAACCGAAATTGTTTTTAGTGAATATTCGCGAACGAAGGTAAAAAGCAGCAACGGATTTAAAGAAAATAGATATAAAATTAAATCTGATGTGGTGTTTTTCGGAAAAACATATAAAATTAATTTAACATTAAGCACGCGCGACGACATGAAGTTTCCTGTGCTCATTGGAAGACAGTTTTTAAAACGCAAATTTATTGTAGATGTCGATTTAGAGAACGTTTCCTTTAACTCAAAAACACCATGAACATAGTTATATTATCAAGAAATCCTAATTTATATTCTACAGACAGACTGGTAGAAGAAGGCAAAAAAAGAGGACATCTTGTAGAAATTATAGACCCATTAAAGTGCGATATTATTATAGAAAAAGAGAAACCTACTATTTTCTATAAAAACCGATATTTAGACTATGTTGATGCTGTAATTCCTAGAATTGGCGCTTCTATAACATTTTATGGCTGTGCGGTGGTACGTCAATTTGAAATGATGAACACTTTCACCATAGCTACCTCCGATGCCATTCAGCGTTCAAGAGATAAACTGCGCAGTTTGCAACGTCTTAGCAAGGCTGGTATAGGTATGCCTAAAACCGTTTTTACCAACTACTCTCGTGATGTAGAGGAAGTTATAGAACATGTAGGTGGTGTTCCTGTAATTATAAAACTTTTAGAAGGCACCCAAGGTTTGGGGGTTGTTTTAGCCGAAACCAAAAATGCTGCCGAATCGGTTTTAGAAGCTTTTAATGGCTTAGAAGCGCGTGTTATAGTTCAAGAATTTATAAAGGAAGCTAAAGGCGCCGATATTAGAGCTTTAATTGTAGACGGACAAGTAGTTGGAGCTATGAAACGCCAAGGTAAAGAAGGAGAGTTTCGATCTAATTTACACCGTGGTGGTTCTGCCAATATTATTAAATTAAGCGAAGACGAACTTCGTTTGGCGATGAACGCTTCAAAGGTTTTAAAGTTACCTGTTTGCGGCGTAGATATGCTTCAATCTGCTCGTGGACCTTTACTTCTTGAAGTAAATTCTACTCCAGGTTTAGAAGGTATTGAAGCGGCTACCGGAAAAAATATTGCTAAAAGTATTATAACGTATATCGAAAGAAACAGACACAAATAATATATGCAACTACCATCGACCAATATTTTAACCATTTTAGACACAAAAATATATCCCGGCGAAAGTAAAGAAGTAAATTTTGATGTTGCAAACTTGCATACCTCATCACCGGTAAATGTTCCTATTATTATAGAACGCGCAAAAAAACCTGGTCCTATTGTACTTTTTACTGCTGGAATTCACGGCGACGAAGTTAACGGTGTCGAAATTGTAAGAAAAATTATTGCTCAAGGTATTAATAAACCCAAATGCGGAACCATTATCTGCATTCCTGTTATAAATGTTTTTGGTTTTATTACTTTAAAACGCGAATTCCCCGATGGCAGAGATTTAAATAGAGTGTTTCCGGGTACTGTTGATGGCTCTTTGGCCAGCCGCGTCGCACATAAATTAATTCATGAAATTATGCCTTACGTAGACTACGTAATGGATTTTCATACTGGTGGTGCAGGTAGATTTAACGCGCCTCAAATTCGCATATCTAAAGAAAGCAGAGCATTAAACGAACTGGCAAAGGTTTTTGGGGCTCCTTTTGTTTTATATTCATCGCACTTAAAAAAATCGTTTCGAGATACCTGCTTTAAACTGGGTAAACACATGCTTTTATTTGAAGGCGGAAAATCGCATCACATCGACGAAACAGTAACCAATGCTGGTGTAAACGGTGCCAAACGCGTTTTAAGTCATTTAGGCATGCTTAACGTGAAAATAAAAGTCCCAAAACAAAAGAAAGAAATCGTTTTTATTAATGATAGTCGTTGGCAACGCGCCAGTCATTCTGGGATGTTTCGAGCCGATATTGCCATTGGTAGTTTAGTTAAAAAAGGCGATATTATTGGAAGTATAACCGACCCGTACGGGAAATTAAACTTCGATGTGAAAGCACCTAATTCTGGATACATAATTAATGTAAACGAATCGCCTATTGTGTATCAGGGAGATGCGCTTTTTCATATTTCTACTAAATTAAAACGCTAAAAATGCTTAAACCCGAATTACGAAAAAAATACAAAAAGCTTCGTAATGCATTGGATGTCAATCGTGTTGACGATTTAAGCATGACTGTGGCGAATAAACTTTTAAAATTACCCATCTGGGATTTCAGCTTTTACCATATCTTTTTATCTATTGAAGAACAAAAAGAAATTAACACCGATTATATTTTAAACATTCTCTCTGGAAAAGACAAAAACATTGTGATTTCAAAAAGTGATTTTGAAACGGGTTTAATGACGCATTTTCTATTAACAGACAATACAAAAATTAAAAAAAACGCATACAACATTCCCGAACCTATTGATGGTATAGAAATTTCAACTGAAAAAATAGAGGTTGTTTTTATTCCGCTTTTGGCTTTTGATGCCGTTGGAAATCGCATTGGTTACGGCAAAGGTTTTTACGATCGTTTTTTAACCGATTGTAAACCTTCTACCATAAAAATTGGACTTTCTTTTTTTGAAGCAGAACAGGCTATTACCGATGTTTTTGAAACCGATATAAAACTCGACTATTGTGTAACTCCTAAAACCATTTATGGGTTTTGATCAATCTTCTTAAATGCACGTTTATTAAAAACAATAAGCATAACAAACCCGGTACTTATAGCTACATCTGCTATATTAAAAACGGGTTCAAAAAAATTGAAACGTTTGCCTGCATATACTGGAAAAGATTCTGGAATATCTATCTCAAATAAAGGAAAGTAAAGCATATCGACCACCCGGCCATGTAAAAGGGTATCGTAACCACCAGATTCTGGTAAAAAAGTAGCGACTTGATTAAAACTATCTTCAAACAAAACACCGTAAAACACCGAATCTATTATATTCCCTAAAGCACCTGCAAAAATTAGAGCAACAGCTATAATTAAAGTATTAGAAGCCTGTTTTTTAGTAGCATCATACAACCAGTAACCAATTCCAAAAATAGCAATAACACGAAACACGGTTAAAGCAATTTTTGCAGTACGATCGGAAATGAAAGAAACAAAATCACTAATTTTTGTTCCCCAAGCCATGCCGTCATTTTCAATGAAATAGATTTGAAACCAATCAAATACATGAATACTTTCTTGAAGCTTAAAATGGGTTTTAATGTAAATTTTACTTATTTGATCAATTAGTAAAATAATGATAATTAAGACTATAGATTTTTTTAAAGACATTAACGTTTAAAATTTTAAAATAGGAACGCTACTCCAGTATACATAACAAATAAAAAACGTCTCGCATATATCGAGACGTTTTAAAGGTATTAATTTTCGGCAATACTTATTGCATATTTTTTGCTTCGATGCTTAAAGTTGCATGAGGTACTAATTTTAAACGTTCTTTGTTTATTAATTTACCAGTAACACGACATACACCGTAGGTTTTATTCTCAATTCTTATAAGCGCATTTTTTAAATCGCGAATAAACTTTTCTTGTCTAATAGCCAACTGAGAATTAGATTCTTTACTCATGACCTCACTACCTTCATCAAAGGCTTTAAATGTAGGTGAAGTATCTTCGGTACCGTTAGAATGATTATTCATGTAGGCACTTTTAATAAGCTCTAAATCGTGCTGTGCTTTTTCTATTTTTTCTAAGATAATAACTTTAAACTCGGCTAAATCCTTATCAGGGTATCTTACATTTAAATCTAAATCCATATTTCTAATTTTTTTGTATAAACAATTTGGTATTTACATCATCAAAGGCAATTTCTATACCGTTTTCTAATATATCTATTATTTCAAGTTCATCGGCTAAAGTTTCAGCTTTAATATAAGCTTTATTAGCTTCAATAGCACTTGTAATTTGTTCGTCTTTTTGAAGCTTCACATCGATTCGATCGGTTACTTCAAATCCAGAATCTTTTCTTAAATTCTGAATACGATTTACAAGCTCTCTGGCAATACCTTCTTTTCGTAAATCTTCACTAATTGTAACATCTAAAGCCACTGTTAAACTGCCTTCATTTGCTACCAACCAGCCTTCAATATCTTGTGAGGTAATCTCCACATCATCAAGACCTAAAGATATATTTTTTCCATTAACTTCAACCTCTAAAGAACCATTTTGTTCTATTTTGTTAATATCTTCTGGTAAAAAGTTAATTACTGCATTGGCAATGGCTTTCATGTCCTTTCCAAAGCGCGGTCCTAAGGTTTTAAAATTAGGTTTTATTTGTTTTACTAAGATGTCTGAAGCTTCTTCTAACAGTTCAATTTCTTTAACATTAACCTCATGTTTAATTAAATCGGAAACAGCTGCTATTTCTTCTTTCTGTTGCTTATTATTAACAGGAATCATTATTTTTTGAAGCGGCTGGCGTACTTTAATTTTTTCTTTAGCTCGTAACGATAAAACTAACGATGAAATTATTTGAGCACTTTCCATTTTACGCTCTAACGACTTATCTACAAATGAAGCATCAAATACTGGGAACTCGGCTAAATGAACACTTTCAAATGTTTCTTTATTAGTAACGCCATTTAAATCCATGTATAATTTATCCATAAAGAATGGGGCTATTGGTGCACCTAACTTCGCTATGGTAAGCATACAAGTATATAATGTTTGATATGCTGAGATTTTATCGGCTTGGTAATCGCCTTTCCAGAAACGTCTTCTGCTTAATCGCACATACCAGTTACTTAAGTAATCTTGCGTAAAATCTGAAATGGCACGAGCCGCTTTTGTTGGCTCATATTCGGCGTAATAAGCATCTACTTTTTGAATTAATGTATTTAATTCTGAAAGAATCCATCTGTCAATTTCTGGGCGTTCATCCAGAGGAATATCGGCTTCGGCATAGGTGAAATTATCTAAATTCGCATACAGCTGAAAAAACGAATACGTATTATATAACGTACCGAAGAATTTACGTTTTACTTCTTCAATACCTTCTAAATCGAATTTTAAGTTATCCCATGGATTGGCATTTGAAATCATGTACCAACGGGTTGCATCGGCTCCGTAAGTTGATAAAGTTTCAAACGGGTCGATGGCATTGCCTAAACGTTTCGACATTTTTTGTCCGTTCTTATCTAAAACCAAACCATTAGAAACCACGTTTTTATAAGCTACCGAATCGAAAACCATGGTTGCAATAGCGTGAAGCGTATAAAACCAACCACGTGTTTGATCGACACCTTCTGCAATAAAATCGGCTGGATACGAAGTTCCTTTATCTATTAAATCCTTATTTTCAAAAGGGTAATGCCATTGTGCGTAAGGCATGGAACCAGAATCGAACCAAACATCAATTAAATCGCTTTCACGTTTCATTGGTTTGCCACTTGCAGATACCAAAATAATGTCATCAACAATATTTTTGTGTAAGTCTATTTTAGCATAGTTTTCATCGGAATTGTTTCCAACTTCAAAATCTTCAAAAATAGCTTTTGAAAGCACACCGGCAGAAACCGCTTTTGCCATTTCTTGCTTAAGTTCTTCAACCGAACCAATACAAATTTCTTCTTTGCCATCTTCTGTTCTCCAAATTGGCAACGGAATACCCCAATAGCGTGAGCGCGATAAATTCCAATCGTTTGCATTGGCCAACCAGTTTCCAAAACGACCTGTTCCTGTAGCTTTTGGCTTCCAGTTAATGGTTTCATTAAGCTCGAACATGCGTTCTTTAACGTCGGTTACTTTAATAAACCAAGAATCTAACGGGTAGTATAAAATAGGTTTATCGGTTCGCCAGCAGTTTGGATAGCTGTGCTTATATTTTTCAACCTTAAAGGCTTTATTTTCTTCTTTTAATTTAATGGCTATTTCAACATCTACCGAACGCTCAGGCGCTTCGCCTTCATTGTAATATTCATTTTTAACATATTTACCTGCAAACTCGCCAACTTCGGGTCTAAATTTACCTTGTAAATCTACTAAAGGCACTAAGTTGCCGTTTTCGTCTTTAACCAACATAGGTGGCACTTCTGGTGTTGCTTGTTTAGCTACCAGTGCATCATCGGCTCCAAATGTAGGAGCAGTATGCACAATACCTGTACCATCTTCGGTAGTAACGAAATCTCCAGAAATAACTCTAAACGCATGTTCTGGATTATCGTTTGGAAGCACATATGGCAACAATTGCTCGTAAGTGATACCAACTAAATCTTTACCAAGAAATTCTTTTACTACGTAAAATGGTATTTTTTTATCGCCCGATTTATAATCTAAAAGCTCCGATTTGTTTTCAACCTGGTTAAATTTCCCTGCGAATTGGTAGTTAACTAATTTCTTAGCTAAAATCACATTCATAGGCTGAAATGTATATTGGTTGTATGTTTCAATCAAAACGTATTCAATTTTTGGACCAACCGTTAAAGCTGTATTACTCGGTAAGGTCCAAGGCGTTGTGGTCCAAGCTAGAAAATAAATATCGCCTTCGTTTTGTAAAAAATCTGGTAACGATGCTTGGTTAGCTTTAAATTGAGCAACAATGGTTGTATCGGTTACATCTTGATACGTACCGGGCTGATTTAACTCGTGCGAACTTAAACCTGTACCAGCTTTTGGTGAATACGGCTGTATGGTATAGCCTTTGTATAATAAATTCTTGTTATAAATTTCTTTTAACAACCACCAAACACTCTCCATATATTTTGGTTCGTAGGTAATGTATGGGTCGTCCATATCTACCCAATATCCCATTTTTTGGGTTAGGTCGTTCCAAACATCGGTGTAACGCATTACGGCTTTACGACAGGCGGCGTTATAATCTTCAACAGAAATGGTTTTACCAATATCTTCTTTAGTAATGCCAAGCTCTTTTTCTACGCCTAACTCAATAGGCAAACCATGAGTATCCCAACCCGCTTTACGCTTTACCTGGAAGCCTTTCATGGTTTTGTAACGTGGAAAAATATCTTTAATAGCGCGCGCTAAAACGTGGTGAACACCAGGTAATCCGTTTGCAGAAGGTGGCCCTTCAAAAAACACAAACGACTCGTGATTTTCTCTTGTTGTAACACTTTTTTCGAAGATGTTGTTTTCTTGCCAATAGTTAAGAATTTCTTCTGCAACATTTGGTAAGTCAAGTCCTTTATATTCAGGAAATTTCGCTTTCATTTTATCCAATTTCTAATCGAGGTGCGAAATTAAATAATTTTAAGGAAATAGACCCCCGAGAATTAAATAATTTACACGCTTTTAAAGCTTAAATCTCATATTTGCAATTTGAAACTTAAAAACGCTAAGAATTAACTAAATAACAAAATCTACCAAATCTTCAATTTTAGAGATTAATTGAATTTTAATAACGGTATTTTTAAGGGTTATTTTGTTGTATTTAGATACAAAAATTGTTGAAAAACCGAGCTTTTCGGCTTCTAATATACGTTGTTCCACTCTCTGAACCGGACGTATTTCGCCAGATAAACCAACCTCGGCTGCAAAACAAAAATCTTTTTGCAGAGCAACATCTTCGTTAGATGATAAAATTGCTGCAACCACGGCTAAATCGATGGCTGGGTCGTCTACCGTAATACCGCCTGTGATGTTTAAAAAAACATCTTTAGCAGCCAGCCTAAATCCGGCACGTTTTTCTAAAACTGCCAATAACATATTTAAGCGTTTGGCATTAAACCCAGTGGCACTACGTTGGGGTGTGCCATAAACTGCGGTGCTTACCAGCGCCTGAACTTCTATCATTAACGGGCGCATACCTTCTAATGTGGCTGCAATGGCATTCCCCGATAATTCTTCGTCTTTTTTAGAAATTAAAATCTCTGAAGGATTGGTAACTTCACGCAAACCAGAACCTTGCATTTCGTAAATTCCTAACTCGTTTGTGGAACCGAATCGGTTTTTGTGCGCGCGTAAAATTCTGAAAACATGGTTTCTATCGCCTTCAAACTGTAAAACCGTATCAACCATATGCTCTAGTATTTTAGGTCCGGCTATGTTACCATCTTTAGTAATATGACCAATTAAAACAACTGGAGTAGCAGTTTCTTTAGCAAATTTTATAAGCTCTGTGGTACATTCTTTAATTTGAGAAATACTACCCGACGACGATTCTATATAATCGCTATGCAATGTTTGAATGGAATCGATAATAACAATATCGGGCTCTAAAGCTTCAATTTGTTTGAAGATATTTTGAGTTTTAGTTTCGGTAAGTATATAACAGTTGTTGTTGTCTGGATTGATGCGTTCTGCACGCATTTTTATTTGTTTTTGACTTTCTTCACCAGAAACGTACAAGGTTTTATAAGGTAACTTTAATGAGATTTGAAGCAATAAGGTACTTTTACCTACACCTGGTTCGCCTCCCAACAAGGTTAAAGAACCTGGCACAATACCACCACCAAGCACGCGATTAAATTCACCATCGAAGGTGTCTAATCTTGCTTCATTTGAAGCATCAATATCTTTTATTCGTAATGGAACAGCTGCCCTTTTTACGATTGAAGTGAGCGATTTCCAATCGCTCTTTTCGGGTGTTTGAATGACTTCTTCTACAATGGTGTTCCATGCTTTACAAGCGTTGCATTGTCCTTGCCATTTGGCATATTGCGAACCGCAACTCTGACAAAAAAAGGTTGTTTTTACTTTAGCCATTAATACCCGAAATCGCTTTTAATGGCTTCTGCCTTTTGTGACATTTCATCTTTTGTAATACCAGCAATCTCATCTAAAGTATATCCAGATTGATAGGTTCGCATGGCTTTTTTAGACTCCCCTTTCTCTTCGTAAAAACGCGCTAAATAATAGCTTCCTAATAAGGTTTTAGGATATAAATCTCTGGCAATCTTACCTAGTTGTTCGTAATCGTCGAATTTTTCATTTTTTTCGATAGCTGCCGCTATGGCTCTAAAATCGTTAATTAATATTTTCTTTTTTAAACCATACAAGTTAAAAATGTCTTCATATTTTTTTTGAAGATATTCTACAGGCGAGCCATCCAATTTTAAAATAGTTTCTTGATATTCTTTTTTACTGATGGGCTGATACACACTAAAAAAGTTTTGCAATGCATTTGGAATGGCAGATAATGGCACCGAATAATGAGAAGGTTTTTCAAAACTATCAAAACTGTATAATAGTTTGTCATTTTCAATAGCTGCCAAATCTGTATTTAATGCCGAAGTTGCCTTTTTAATAGATTCTGTATCGTTATGCGTATTTGCTAAATAATAAAACGTACTCGTTTGTACTTTTTTTAATTGCTCAGGTAAATAGGTAATCATGTCTGGAGCAAGTTCTGGACTTATTGTTATATATGCCTGAAATAATGGTTGGGGCTTTAACAAATAATAATTAATAAAATTAGCTGTTTCACCATGACCTACAATAACACGAAAATTGGTAGTTCGGAAGTTTTGTTCTATGTAAGGTAATAGCTCCATGCCTAAAAACTCAAAAAAATTAGCTCCAGACTCTATAGGCAACGAGTTTTGTTTAGAATATAAACAATCGTCGTAACGCTTTCCAACTTGATTAATTCCCACCACTACAGATTCTGGCATATCCTCCCAATACGAGTAATAATCGACATTTCCAGAAACTGCTTCAAATAAATAATCGCCATCTAAAACAAAAATTACCGGATATTCTTTATTTCTATCTGTTTTGTAGCTTCTAGGTAGTAATATTTTTATTTCTCTTGTTTCTCCTAATTTTGAAGACTCGAAAGTTTCATATTTAGCCTGAGCATTTAGAATAAATCCCGTAAAAACGATTAATAAAATAGAAAGGAAATTCTTCTTCATAAAAAAGTATTTTGAATTTTATAATGGCAAGGTATGAAATAAAGCAAAACTTTAAAACGAGTTATCGCTTGTTTTTTCTGTTATAAATGGGAAGGTATAACAACGACAACCCACCAAAAATAATTATCATTAAGGTTTGCGACGACCACATAATCCAACCAAAAGCAATACTTGGTTGTTCTGCAATACCAAAAATTGAAAAAGCAGCATAAATGGCCAACGGATATGAACCAATACCTCCATTGGTTGCTGCAATACTGAAACTTGCAGAAATAAATCCAACTAAAATGGTTCCCATTGAAATACCCTGTAAATCTTCAATTGAAAAAGACGTTACGTAAAACATGAGCACATACATAGCCCATATAAATAAAGTATGAAAAATGAAGGCCCATTTTTTCTTCATTTTAAAAATGCTTAAAAGACCTTCTAATAAACCCGAAATAAAACTTTTAATTTTTTGTGCCAAAGCCGATTGGCTTTTTTTAATAAGGTTTACAAAAACCCATGCTAAAACGCATAAAGCAACCAAAGCGATACTAATTTTAACAGGATTAAATCTTTCAATTAAAAAGGCATAAATGAAATCGAATTGAAGAAAAAGAGTGACCAAAATAATACTAAACATAACAATTAAATCGGCGATACGCTCTGCGACAATAGTACCAAAGCCTTTCTCGAAAGGCACATCTTCATAATTTGCTATAATAGAGGCTCTGGCAACTTCACCTGCTCTGGGAATGGTATAATTAATTAAATAGGCAGCAAAAACAGCCATAAAACTATTGCCAAATTTAATTTTATAACCCAAAGGCTCTAACATAAATAACCAACGGTAAGCACGAGATAAATGACTTAACAAACCAAGAAAAACACCAAGAAAAAGCCAGAAGTAATTGGCTTTTTTAAAGTAAATAAGTATTTCTGAAATAGAAACTTTAGATAATGAATACCAGACTAAAAAAACTCCCAACAATAATGGGAGTATAATTTTAAGAATTTTTTTTATCTGAAAGTTCAAGGTTTTATTTTAACAAGTTAGTGGCCTCATCTGGGAATACTAACGAGGGCTTAAAAACTTTAGCCTCTTCAATATCCATAAAGGCATAGGTAATTAATATTAAAGTATCTCCAACCGATACTTTTCTTGCTGCTGCACCATTTAAAGTTATTTCACCAGAATTTCTTGGTCCTGGAATACAATAGGTTTCTAAACGTTCGCCATTATCATTATTAACAATTTGTACTTTTTCGCCTTGAATAATATTGGCAGCGTCCATTAAATCTTCATCAATAGTAATACTACCAATGTAGTTTAATTCTGCACCGGTACATTTAACTCTGTGAATTTTAGATTTTACTACTTGAATTTGCATGTGGCAAAGTTAATTAATTTAGAGCAATATTATCAATTAGTCGAATATCATCTGCATAAACGGCTATAAATGCTCTGTGCATTTTTGTTTTAGATTTTCTTTTTACTGTTTTTAGGGTTTCAGCATCTGCTATTATAAAATATTCTAATTTTAATAATTCATGCTTAGCAAATTGTTTTTCAACCCATTGCATAACTTCATTAGCACTTTTTGTGCCAAAATATTGTTTTGCCAGTTTTAATGTTTTAAATATAAAAGGCGCCGCTTCTTTATAGGCTGGCTTTAACCTAACATTTCTAGAACTCATGGCTAAACCCGATGGTTCTCTGTAAATATCGCAACCAATAATTTTAACAGGAATACGGTGCTTTTCTACCAGTTTTTTTATAATTTGAAGCTGCTGAAAATCTTTCTCACCAAAGTAAGCCTGCTCGGGTTTAACAATTTCAAACAAGCGTTTAACTATAGTGCCAACACCGTCAAAATGACCGGTTCTAAATTTACCTTCCATTTCAAACTCCAATCCGTCATAATCAAAATGCTCTGAAATGGCTTCTTCGCCATAAACATCTTCTACGGTTGGTGCATACACCAAAATACGGTCTTCACTTAAACCTTCTAATAATTTAATATCATTTTCTAAAGTTCTAGGATACTTTATTAAGTCTTCTTTGCTATCAAACTGGGTTGGATTTACAAAAATACTCACAACAACTTTATCGTTGTTTTCTAAAGCCGTTTTAACCAATGCCAAATGCCCTTCATGTAAAGCGCCCATGGTTGGCACTAACCCCAAGGTTTTTTGTTTAGCTCTTAAGGCATCAATAACCGCTATAATTTGTTGTTTTTCTGAGTAAACTTCCACCGTTTAATTTAAATTTAATGGGTGCAAACTTAAGATTTTACAACCAATCTGCATAAAATTTTGTACTTTTGCGTGTTTTTTATTTTCAATTATAGAAAGTAGATACCCATTAAATCGAGTATTCTACATGAAGTAGGCTTTTAAAAGGTCTTGAAAATGCTGTTTTTTTTTAAAATTCAGCAGCGAAAAAAACAAAAAAACAAGCTCATTTTCAATTATTTAAAATTGATTGAATGCGCTTAAGAATTATTAAGCAATAAAACCAGACCCATGAAAGATAAGAGGATATTATATGTATCATCTGAAGTAGTTCCTTATTTACCTGAAACCGAAATCTCTTCAATGTCGTTTGAAGCGCCTAGACTTGTAAATCAGCAAGGTGGACAAATAAGGATTTTCATGCCTCGATATGGCAATATTAACGAAAGAAGACATCAATTACATGAAGTTATAAGACTTTCTGGAATAAATTTGGTAATTAACGATCTCGATATGCCACTTATTATAAAAGTAGCATCCATCCCTAAAGAGCGTATTCAAGTATATTTTATTGATAACGACGAATATTTTAAAAGAAAAGCCACGTTAACCGATGAAGACGGTAAATTGTTTACCGACAACGATGAACGCGCTATTTTTTTTGCTAAAGGTGTTATTGAAACCGTTAAAAAATTAAATTGGTCGCCAGACATTATTCATGTTCATGGTTGGTTAGCTTCTTTGCTGCCAATTTATCTTAAAGAATATTACAAAGACGAACCTTTATTTAGCGAAAGTAAAATTGTTACTTCGGTATACAATCAAAGTTTTAACAATACGTTAAATAAAGATATGATTAATAAAGTTAAATTTGATGCTATTAATGAAGATGCTATAAAAGTTCTTGAAGAACCTTCTTATACTAATTTAATGAAAGTGGCTATCGATTATTCTGACGCTTTAATAGTTGGCTCTGAAGATATTCCTGCAGAATTAGAAAGTTATTTAAAAGCATCAAATAAACCTGTATTAGAATACAAAAACAAAGATGAATTTGGTTCTGCTTACACTAAATTTTTTAGTGAAACCGTTTTAAGCTAACCAATTACATTCATAAAATTTATATGAAAAAGAATTTTAAAGCCCTTAAATTTTTCGCAGTTTTAGCCCTTATTATTTCATCTTTTATAGCTTGCGATAAGGAATTTACAAATATTGAAAGTGATGTACTTGGTGAAAACAATGCTAATTTTAATAAAGACGTTGAAACCTTAGACATAACAGCATACAACAAAAAGTTGTCTTCTGTTCAAATTAATGGATTGCCTGCAAATCTATTAGGTGTATTTAACGATCCTGCCTACGGTAAAACAACGGCAAGTATTGTATCTCAAATTACACCAACTACCTTTAGCCCAGATTTTGGTGTTAACACGGTTATAGATTCTGTAGTGTTAACTATTCCTTATTTTTCTAGAGCCGTAACAGACTCCACTTACACCATCAAAGATTCTTTATATGGTAAAGCCGAAAGTCCGTTCAAATTATCTATTTACCAGAATACTTACTTTTTAAGGGATTTTGATCCTACAAGCGCCTTAGGAAACACGCAACGATATTTTTCATTACCTGACGGAACAGTATCAGACGGAAATTCTGTAATTAATTTCGAAAACTTTAAAAATCCTACACCTATTTTTGAAATAAACGAATTTACACCAAGCGATAAACGAATTCGTTTAGATTCTTACAATACTGCTGGCGAGTTACAAACTAATTACATAGCGCCTGCGATGCGTTTTAAATTAGATACAGACTTTTGGAAACAAACCATTATTGATGCACAAGATGCAGGTTATTTTGCAAATGCAAATAGTTTTAAAAACTACTTTAGAGGCTTATATATTAAAGCCGAACCTATTGGTAATAGTGGTAATATGATGCTATTAAACTTAGCTTCGACAACTGCCAACATCGTAATATATTACACCAAAGATTCTACAGTAGAAAATGAAAGAATAGGAGCTAGCTATATATTTAATTTTTCTGGAAATATTTTAAATACTTTTATTAATGATTATAGCATTGCTTTAACCGATGGCGATACCAATGCTGGAGATACATCGCTTTACCTAAAAAGCACCGAAGGTTCTATGGCTGTGGTAGACTTATTCTCTGGAACTTCTATTGAAGACTTTAAAAAAGCCTACAGACAAACAACGACAACAGGCGATTATATAAAAGGAACAAATGGCAATTATTTATTAAAACGCTTAATAAATGATGCGCAATTAATTGTTTTTGAAGATACTTCTATAAATACAGACAACATACCAGACTACCATAAATACGACCGTATTTATGCATACGACCTAAAAAATAATCAGGAAACTATAGATTATCAAATAGATCAAATTAGTAACACTCAATTTCCTATTAGTTCTAAATTAATAAGTTTAAGCCAGCGAGATACCATACAAGCGCGTTATAAAATTAGACTTACAGAACATTTAAATAGTATCTTGTTACAAGATTCTACTTCTACAAAAATAGGATTAGTAATATCTAATAATGTTAACGTTACGTCACCATCCAAAGTTTTAAATAACAACGAATTAACAGGCGTTCCTGTCTCTGCGGTAAATATGCCCAGAGGCACTATTTTATTCGGAACAAACAATAATGTTCCAGCGAATAAAAAGATGAGATTAGAAATATTTTTCACCGAACCAAAGTAACCCAACCAAAATATTATGTGCGGAATTGTTGGTTATATAGGACATAGAGAAGCCTATCCTATAATTATTGAAGGTCTTAAACGATTAGAGTATCGAGGTTACGACAGTGCTGGTGTTGCCTTGTTTGATGGAGAAAATTTAAAAGTTTCCAAAACAAAAGGCAAAGTTTCAGACTTAGAAATTTTATGTGAAAAAGAAAATACTAAAAATGGAAGCCTTGGTATTGGTCATACCAGATGGGCAACTCATGGCGTCCCCAATGATGTTAACTCGCATCCACATATCTCCAACTCAGGAAATCTGGTAATTATTCATAATGGAATTATCGAGAATTACGAGTCGCTAAAAAAAGAGCTTATATCTAGAGGTTATACTTTTAAATCTGATACAGACACCGAGGTTCTTATTAATTTAATTGAAGAAATAAAAAAGAACGAAAATGTAAAGCTTGGCAAAGCCGTACAACTAGCTCTTAACGAAGTGGTTGGCGCTTATGCTATAGCTGTGTTCGACAAAAACAGACCAGAAGAAATTATTATTGCTCGACTAGGAAGCCCATTGGCTGTTGGAGTTGGCAAAGATGAATATTTTATTGCAAGTGATGCATCTCCCTTTTTAGAATATACTAAAAATGCTATTTATCTTGAAGATGAAGAAATGGCTATAGTTAGTATTGAAAAGGGCATTAAGGTTAGAAAAATTAAAGACGATTCTTTAGTAGCGCCATATATTCAAGAGTTAAAATTAAACCTTGAACAAATTGAAAAGGGAGGCTACGACCATTTCATGCTCAAGGAAATTCACGAACAACCTAAAGCAATTACAGACACTTACCGTGGACGATTGTTACGAAGCGAGGCTATCATTAAAATGGCTGGTGTTGAAGATAACATGAAAAAGTTTCTTAATGCAAATCGCTTTATTATTGTGGCTTGCGGAACATCATGGCATGCAGGTTTGGTGGCAGAATATATTTTTGAAGATATTGCCAGAATACCTGTTGAAGTAGAATATGCTTCAGAATTTAGATATAGAAACCCGGTTATTACCGAAAATGATGTCGTTATCGCCATTTCTCAATCGGGAGAAACAGCAGATACATTGGCAGCTATAAAACTAGCAAAATCTAAAGGTGCTTTTGTTTTTGGCGTTTGTAATGTTGTAGGCTCTTCTATTGCCAGAGAAACCGATGCCGGAGCGTACACGCATGCAGGACCAGAAATTGGGGTGGCATCAACAAAAGCTTTCACAACTCAAATTACGGTTTTAACATTAATGGCTTTAAGATTAGCGCGAGCTAAAGGAACTATAAGTAGCTCCGATTTCCGCCATCATTTATTAGAATTAGAAATGATTCCTAAAAAAGTTGAAAAAGCTTTAGAGGAAGATGAACATATTAAAAAGATAGCCGATATCTACAAAAATTCTCGCAACTGTTTGTACTTGGGGCGTGGTTATAATTTTCCTGTGGCTCTAGAAGGCGCACTAAAATTAAAAGAGATATCATACATTCATGCCGAAGGTTATCCGGCTGCAGAAATGAAACACGGACCAATTGCATTAATTGATGAAAACATGCCAATAGTTGTAATCGCCACAAAAAAAGGACATTACGAAAAAGTGGTGAGTAACATTCAGGAAATTAAATCTAGAAAAGGTAAAATTATAGGCATTGTAACAGAAGGCGACGAACAGGTTAGAGCACTTGCAGATCATGTTATTGAAGTACCTGAAACCATCGAATCGCTTACACCTTTAATAACTACAATTCCTTTACAGTTATTATCTTATCATATTGCTGTTCTATTAGGTAAAAACGTAGACCAACCACGTAATTTGGCAAAATCGGTTACAGTAGAATAAATTAATATAAAAAACCAAACAGGGCTAATTTAAATAAAGTTAGCCCTGTTTTTTTATGTCTAATTTTTACAAAATTTTACTAAAATGACAATTATAACACCTTGAAATTATTAAATTTACTATGCAAGCATAACTTTTTTGTCATTTTACTATTAAATAATTATTTCTTTATATATATTGCTTAAAAATTAAATTAATCTTAATATGAAAAAATTGCTCTCTCTATGGCTGATTTTTAGCGTTGGTATAGCCTTTTCCCAAACAAAAATATCAGGAACAGTTTTAGATGATAACAGTCAGCCCTTGCCTGGGGCAAACATTATCATCTTAGGCACTACTATTGGTACAGTCTCAGATTTTGATGGGAATTTTAATTTAACCACAGACAAAAAGCCTCCTTTTAGCCTTCAGGCTAGTAGCATTGGTTTTGATACCGTTGTTATTGAAATTACCTCTCAAAATCAAAAAGTATCATTCGTATTAAAAGAAGGCACATCTTTAGATGAAGTCGTAATTTCTGCTTCCAGAACTCCCGAACGCATTTTCGAATCGCCAGTAACAGTCGAAAGAATTGGTTTAAAAGAAATTAAAACCTCTGCTTCTGTCGATTTTTATGACGGATTAGAAAATCTAAAAGGTGTCGATGTAAATACCAACAGTTTAACCTTCAAATCGGTTAATACGCGTGGTTTTGCAACTTTTGCGAACAACCGTTTCATGCAATTAGTTGATGGGATGGACAACTCTACTCCTGCTTTAAATTTCCCTATAGGAAATTTAGTTGGTATGACCGAAACCGATGTATTAAGTGTCGAATTACTACCTGGGGCCTCTTCGGCTTTGTATGGAGCGAATGCTTTTAATGGTATTTTATTCATGAGAAGTAAAAACCCATTCGATCACCAAGGCATTAGCGCTTCTGTAAAACGAGGTATTACATCACAAAAAGCAGCTGGAAACAACCCTTATACAGATGTTAGCTTTCGTGCAGCATACAAGTTTAGCAACAAATTTGCTGGTAAAATAAACTTTGGTTACTTACAAGGTACCGATTGGGCTGCGAATAGCACACAAGATAAAAACCGGGTTGGAGGAACCAGAGAAAACAATATAAACTATGATGGTGTAAACGTTTATGGTGATATTGTTTCTACCAATATTAGAGCTGCTGCGGGCGGGTTAGGCATTATCCCTAACGTATCGGTAAGTAGAACGGGTTACAACGAAGCCGACCTAACCGATTATAATGCGGAAAGCGTTAAAGCCGATTGGGGTTTATATTACAGACCTTTTGAAGATGATTTCGAAATATCGTATGTTGGTAAAGTAGGTACTGGGTCTACCATTTACCAAGGAACCAATAGATATTACATCGATGGCTTTTTCCAAGAGCAACATAAACTTGAATTAAAAAACAAAAATTTCTTTTTAAGAGGATATTTGGTTGCAGACAAAGCTGGAAACTCTTACGATATGGTTGCTACCGCTATTCAAATTAATCGTGCCTGGAAAAGTGACGAGCAATGGTTTGGAGATTATATAAACACCTTTGTAGGCGCTACTTTTAGTGGTGCTACAGAAGATCAGGCGCATGCAGCTGCAAGATTAGCTGCAGAGAATGGGCGTTTTGAACCCGGAACACCAGAATTTGAAGCCGCATTTAATAAAAGTATTAGCGACCCAGATATTTTAACAGGTTCTAAATTTCAAGATGCATCAAAATACTATCATGCAGATGGAAATTATAATTTTAGTGATTTAATCGATTTTGCTGAAATTCAAGTTGGTGGTTCGTACAGAAAATATAATTTAAACTCGTTTGGTACTATTTATACCGATATAGATGGCCCAATTGACTATTCTGAATATGGAATATACACACAAATTCAGAAAAACATAGAATTAAATTATGCACTGGAATTAAAACTAACAGGTTCTGTAAGATACGATAAATCGGAGTTCTTCGATGGTTTCTTTTCACCAAGAATATCGGCTGGTTTAACAATAAATAAAAATCATAATGTAAGAGCTTCTGTGCAAACAGGATTTAGAAATCCAACAACCCAAGATTTATTTATTGGATTAGATACAGGTGCTTATGTTTTAGTAGGTTCTGCTCCAGAAAATTTAGACCGATATTCAAGACCATATAATATAAGTCCTGCCGGACAATTATTAGGGCAGCCTGCAACTATAAACCAATCCGGTCGTGCAGGTTATACAAATTCTTATACTGCCAGTTCTGCATTAGCTGCGGCTGCTAATGGGAATGCTGCCTTGTTGGAAGTTGCTAATCCAGATATTGTAAAACCAGAACAGGTAAGTTCGGCCGAAATAGGATATAGAGGTAAATTTAGCAACATAACTATTGATTTCAGTATGTATTACAATAAATACAAAGATTTCATCTCTCAAGGTCGTGTAATAGCCCCGTTTTATGGAAACGTGATAAGTGACGCTTCAACCGCATTCGAGGCAATAAAAAATGACGATTTCCAAATTTATGGCACATACACCAATGCGGAAGCCGATGTAAAATCGTATGGAGCCTCCATAGGAATATCAACTAAAGTATTTGGTGATTTTGATTTAAGCGGAAGCTATACTTATGCCAAACTCGACTTCGATCAAGCAAAATACCCAAGCTTCGTAACAAACTTCAACACACCAGAACACAAATTCAAAGCCTCCTTTGGAAATACCGAATTATTTAAAAACTTTGGTTTTAATGTATCCTATAGATTTAGTGATGACTATTTCTGGGAAGGTACTTTTGGTGACGGTGTCGTTCCAGAATTCCATGTCGTAGATGCTCAAATTAATTATACCGTGCCAAGTATAAAATCAATTTTTAAAGCAGGAGCTACCAATCTTACTGGTAAAGAATACTACACAGCATTTGGAACAGGCTTTATAGGATCTATGTATTACTTATCATGGACAATTAACAATTTATAATTATTATGAAAACGCATATTTTAAAATCAAAATATATTTGGCTGCTAATTATTATCATTAGTTTATCAGCCTGTAACGATATAGAAGATGTAAGCAGGGAAACTCCTGTAACGTCACTCCCAGAATTAACAGCAGGTACTGCAAATTTCTCTAAGTTCGTTTCTCTGGGAAATTCGCTAACCGCCGGATTTACAGATAACGCGCTATTTAAAGCATCACAGGAAAATTCGTTTCCAAACATTCTCGCTAGTAAATTTGCGCTTGTAGGAGGTGGAGAATTTACACAACCACTTATGAATGATAATGTTGGAGGTTTTCTTTTTGGCGGCATGCAAAGCAGCCAGTTTGCTCCGAGATTATATTTCAATGGATCGGGTCCTGCCCTGCTTCCAGCAACATCTTCGACAGAAGTTTTTGCACCATCCATAGGAAGTAAAAACAATATGGGAGTTCCTGGAGCATCTAGCTTTCACCTACTATTTAATGGATATGGTAATCCAGCTAATTTAACCTCAGCAACACCAACTGCCAACCCATACTTTGTAAGAATAGCAAGCAGCCCAACAGCTACTATTTTAGGTGATGCCCTTGCACAAGCACCAACATTTGTTTCACTATGGATTGGAAACAACGATATACTGGGCTATGCTACTTCTGGGGCAAGTACCAGCGGCCCAACATCAGAGGCTATATTTAACAGTTCTATTGATGCCATTGTTGGTGCATTTCAAGCAGCAAATGTTCAAGGCGTTATGGCGAATATTCCTAACGTAACAACCATTCCATTTTTTACTACGGTACCTCATAATCCGGTACCCTTAGATAGTGCTACAGCACAATATTTAAATAGTGCAGCGGCATATGGCGCTTACAATGCAGGCATACAAGCGGCTTTTGGTTATTTAGTTAGTATAAACGCTATAAGTCAAGCCAATGCAAATGCCGAAATTGCAAAAAGAACCATAACATTTAATCCTGGTCCAGGAAATGCTGTTGTAATTATGGATGAAGATTTAACAGACTTAACAGCCATTAATCCGGCATTAATAAGCATGAGACAAGCCACCAAAAACGACTTACTGGTTTTAACAAGCTCAAATTTTATTGGAACACAAGCTGTACCAGGCAATCCTGCTACTGTAAATGGTGTTGCCATTCCGCTTGCCGATAAATGGGTTTTAACCCCAGAAGAACAAGAAGAAATTATAGCAGTTACAAACACCTTTAATAACAAAATAAAAGCAGCAGCAACAGCAGCTGGGTTTGCATTTGTAGATGTAAACACAATATTAAATCAATTAGCCACTGGCGGAATAAGTGATGGGAACTTTACGCTCACATCAAATTTAGTTACAGGAGGTGCCTTTGGTTTAGACGGTGTGCACCCAACTTCTAGAGGATATGCCCTAATAGCAAACGAATTTTTAAAGGCTATCGATAAAACCTATGGTTCAAATTTCGAAGCTTCCGGAAATCTAGTAAACATTGGCGATTATCCTACCAACTACTCACTAGCATTGCGATAAAAATTAAATAAAAAAACTATAACGGTAACACCTTCAAATTGAAGGTGTTATTTTATTATAAAAAAGCTTAAAAAACAACTTTCATTTTAAATTAAAAAAATTATCTTTGCACGCGAAAACTTATTCAGTATTCACCTAATTAAAACGCATAATATTAAACATATAAGTAATGTCTAAAGTTACAGGTAAAGTTGCACAAATAGTAGGTCCGGTTATCGACGTTGAATTCGCTGCTGGTTCAGAGCTTCCAAGAATTTATGATTCATTAGAAATTAAAAGACCTGATGGTTCTTTGTTAGTACTAGAAGTACAATCTCACATTGGTGAAGATACAGTACGTACAATAGCAATGGATTCTTCGGATGGTTTAAGTAGAGGTACAGAAGTTACTGCAACTGGTGCCCCAATACAAATGCCTATTGGCGATGATGTTTACGGGCGTTTATTCAATGTAATTGGAGATGCTATTGATGGTTTAGGTAACTTACCTAAAGCTGGAGATGCTGGTTTACCAATTCACAGACAAGCACCTAAATTTGAAGACTTATCAACGTCTACTGAAGTTTTATTTACAGGTATTAAAGTAATTGACTTAATTGAGCCTTACGCAAAAGGTGGTAAAATTGGTTTATTTGGTGGTGCTGGAGTAGGTAAAACCGTATTAATTCAGGAGTTAATTAATAATATAGCAAAAGGTCACGGTGGACTTTCAGTATTTGCTGGAGTTGGAGAAAGAACTCGTGAAGGAAATGACCTTTTAAGAGAGATGTTAGAATCTGGAATTATTCGTTACGGTGAAGATTTCATGCATTCTATGGAAGATGGCGGATGGGATTTATCGAAAGTTGATAAATCTAAAATGAAAGAATCTAAAGCTACTTTCGTATTCGGACAAATGAACGAGCCACCAGGAGCACGTGCGCGTGTTGCCTTATCTGGTTTAACAATTGCCGAGTATTTCCGTGATGGTGCTGGCGACGGTCAAGGTAAAGATGTACTTTTCTTCGTAGATAACATTTTCCGTTTTACACAAGCGGGTTCTGAGGTTTCTGCATTATTAGGTCGTATGCCATCTGCGGTAGGTTACCAACCTACATTAGCAACAGAGATGGGTGCGATGCAAGAGCGTATTACTTCTACAAAAAGAGGTTCTATTACATCTGTACAAGCGGTTTACGTACCTGCAGATGATTTAACGGATCCTGCACCAGCAACAACGTTTGCTCACTTAGATGCTACAACCGTATTATCTCGTAAAATTGCAGAGTTAGGTATTTATCCAGCGGTAGACCCATTAGATTCTACTTCTCGTATCTTAACTGCCGATATTTTAGGCCATGATCATTATGCTTGTGCTCAAAGAGTAAAAGAGTTATTACAACGTTACAAAGAATTACAAGATATTATCGCTATTCTTGGTATGGAAGAGCTTTCTGAAGAAGATAAATTAGCTGTAGGTAGAGCAAGACGTGTACAACGTTTCTTATCGCAACCATTCCACGTAGCAGAACAGTTTACAGGTATTCCAGGTGTACTAGTTGATATTAAAGAAACTATTAAAGGATTTAACATGATTATGGATGGTGAATTAGATCACTTACCAGAAGCTGCGTTTAACCTTAAAGGGACTATCGAAGAGGCTATCGAAGCTGGAGAGAAAATGTTAGCAGAAGCGTAAACTAGTAATGAGATATTAGGAGCGAGAACTTCTAATTACTCAATACTCAATACCCAAAAATATGTATTTAGAAATTGTATCACCAGAGGCCACTTTATTTAGTTCTGAAATAGATTCTATAGCCGTACCTGGTGTAAATGGAGAGTTTCAAATTTTAGATAATCACGCTTCCATTGTATCGGTATTAAAAGAAGGTGTTATTAAAATACACACGCATACAAAAAGTCATTTAGTTTTTGATACCTTACACTCTGAAGTGATTCCATTTCATGATGATGATAAAATTTTAACATTACAAATTAAGTCTGGGACACTTGAAATGAAAGATAATAAAGTGATTGTTTTAGTTGACTAAACCAAACTTATTCAAACATAAAAAACGCGAAACCTAATAAGTTTCGCGTTTTTATTTAAATGTATTTCTAAAATAGTTATACCTTTTTTATAACATTGGTAACGATACCCCAAATAATAAAATCGTTTTCTGGTGTTATTTTAATAATAGGGTAATTGGGGTTTTCTGGTTGCAACCAAACCTCATCTTTATCAACTTTTAATCGCTTTACAGTAAATTCACCATCTAAAAAACAAACCGCTATTTTATTGTTTGAAGGTTCTAAACTTCGGTCTATTAGCAGCAAATCATTGTCATCTAGTCCTGCGCCTATCATAGACTGGCCGCTAACACGTGCATAAAAAGTGGCTTCTTTATTTTTTACAAGCTCTTCATCTAATGATAAACGTTGTTCACTAAAATCTTCGGCAGGCGATGGAAAACCGGCAGAAATACCCGTGTCGAAAAAATGAGCAGAGGCGTCATCTAAAATTTCTGGTGTAAAGAAGGTTAAACTTCCAGATTTGTGTGCTATCATAACATCCTGTTTATTATTCCGCGAAAGCGTGACTTTTTTGAATTGTAAATATATCTTTTATTTGATGAGTTTCCTATAAAAATACGTACTCAACTTACTTTACCACAATAATATCGTTAATATTTGTAGTGTATTTAGGAGATAAACGTTCTTGACGCATTTTCCACGTGCGTTTTAAATCTTGATTAGCAATTTTAATCTTTTGCGTTTTAAATTTGGCATTAAGCGTATCGATAGAGCGCATTAAGTGTTGGTGTTTAGGATGCTCGTTCTCGAAAATATTTAACTGAAAATTATCGGTAGGCACCAATCCTGTAACTATAACACCTGCTTTTTTATATTTAATTCCTTCTTTAAAAATAGACATAACGGCTTTTACAGCACACTGACTTATTATAATAGACGAGTTTGTGGGATACGATAAATTAATACTTGTGCTTGCTCGGTGTTGCTGTAAATCTTTTTTGTGACGATCGCTACGTAGCATAACAATAATGACGTAACAACTAGAACCCTGTTTACGGAGTTTTTCGGCACAGCTGGTGGCAAACGTAGAAATACGTTCTTTAATGTTATCGGCATCAGAATAGGTGTACTCGAAACTTCGGGTAGTGGCTATAACCTTTTTGGTTTTGTGGTCTTCGTCTAACTGTAACGTTGGCAAACCTTCTAAATCGCGTTTTAAACGAGCTTCTACAACCGAAAAATGCTGTTTCACCCAAGCATCTGGAAGTTGAGTAAAATCGTAAGCTGTTTTACATCCTTTATCTTGTAAACGCTTGCTTAACCGCCTTCCTATACCCCAAACATCTTCAATTTTAATCCATTTTAAGGCCTTAATGCGTTTTTCGTCTGTATCTATTAAATAAACGCCTTGGGTTTGTTTTGGAAACTTCCTTGCTATTTTATTAGCGACTTTACTAAGCGCTTTAGTTGGTGCCACACCAACACAGGTTGGAATACCAGTCCATTTTAAAATTCGGGTGCGTATTTGAGTTCCGTAATTGGTGAAATTATAGTTTTCAAAACCTTTAAATTCTAAAAAAGCTTCATCAATACTGTACACCTCAACATCGGGCGTAAATTGTTTTAAAATAGACATAACCCGACTACTCATATCGCCATACAAAGCATAATTAGACGACAATACTTGAATGCCTTGCGCTTTACACATGTTTTCCCATTTAAAAATAGGAGCGCCCATGGGCAAGCCCAATGCTTTAGCCTCGTCGCTTCGTGATATAACACAACCATCGTTATTACTAAGTATCGCTATAGGCTTACCTTGTAAATTAGGGTTAAAAACGCGTTCACACGATGCATAAAAATTATTGCAATCTACTAATGCAAACATGAGTATCTATTGAATTTAAACTATTTTTGAATCATTGAAATATGCTTATTTCATATTCCAACTTTTTATAATACTAAAGCCGGTACGCTTATACGTTACCTTTGTTCCTTTAACACAAAAATTATAAGTAGCCTTTGCTTTTTGTTCTTTAAATGAAAGTAAAACAACATCTGAAACGTCGCAATTATAATCTTTTGAAACCTTGTCCTTTACATCTTCAATAGTTGCTCTCCCCTTTTTTAACTGATTCTGAATTTTTTGATTTAAAGCAGGCTCTTCAAAACCAGCATCTACACCACAATTGGAAGCCGTATTAGCCTCTGGTAAAGGCATCGCTTTTTTATTTGCCTTGGTAGTGGCAGAATCGGCATCAATATATTCCCAGGTAAAATCTGCTTTTAGCAGTACACGCCTACCATCGTCGGTTTTAACGATGTAATTATTTTGAGAAAAACTAATGCAGGTAACAAACAAGCAGGCAATAACAAATAAAATTTTCATGGGTACATAATAAAGGATGAATTCAAAAATACAAATTTATTCTTCTAAATATTCTAAATTATGAGTTGAAAACTACTAAGCGAGAGATAAATTATTGATTACCGAATTATAAGCTATTTTTAATTTTGCTACCACTGTTTTTATTTCCGTTTCATTTAATTGTCCAAAACCAAAACGTATCGCGCAGGTATTTTTATCTTGATATAAAATAGTTTTCGACAAAAATAAATCGTGTTTAATAGCTTCTTCAGCTAATTTAACCAAAGGAATTTGGGGCTCAAATTTTAACCATAACGCCAATCCGCCAGAAGGATTGTCCCAAGTAACCTTATTATTAAAAGTTTCTGTAAGGCAGGTGCTCAAAAAATCACGTCGTTGTTTATATACTAGAATATTCTTTTTAATTAATCTGTGAATTTCACCTTCGTGTATAAGTTCAGAAAGCATTTGTTCTTGTATTAAATCGCCTTGCCTGTCTAGTAATTGTAAATAATTTTTAGCTTCAGAAATTAAATTTTCTGGCGCAATTACAAATCCAGTTTGAAAACTCGGGAATAACGATTGCCCCAATTTCCCTAAATAAATAATCATACCATGGGCATCGGAGCTTGCCATAGGTAACATGGCCGTTCCATCGAATTGAAAATCGTAGTCGTAGTCGTCTTCTATAATGGCAAATTTATATTCCTTTGCCAGTTGCAATAACTGCAAACGACGCTCGGCACTAAGCGTTTTAGTTGTTGGATAATGCCTGTGCGCACAAACATATATGGCTCTAATACTGTTTTTTGTAAAATGTTCGCGAATGTAATCTATGTTTAAACCATCGTCGTCTACAGGAATGGTTTTTACTATCGCCCCGGTTTGTTGAAATATCATGTTAGCAGCATAGTTGCTTAAATGCCCCACCAAAACCACATCATGAGACTTTAACAACAACCTGGAAACAATGTACAAGCTCATTTCTGTGCTTCGGGTGCTTATTAAATTATTGGGAGTAATATGAAACCCTCGCGTAATATTTAAATAGTTACAAAGTTCTAACTCGAATGTTGAATAAGTCACCGTTCCTATTTGATTCCATTTTGAAACCAATAATTTACGTTTCATGGAAGCACTATACCATTTTGAAAATTGATGGGTTGGATGCAGTCTTAAATCGGGTTGGCCATCGTTAATAATAAAATTACTTTGAACCATTTCTTGTGTAGATGCTAGGTTAAATGAAGACAAAAAAGGAAATCCTGTAGTTTTAGCATAAATATTTGCTTGATGCACACCTTGTGAAGTCGCCTTAATTCCTGCTGTTTTTTGCTCTGGCACAATAACAAAGGTGCCTTTGTTAGGCACAATATCAACCCAACCTTGCGATGCTAATTCCTCGTAAATTGCTACGACTGTGTTTCTATTTATGCCTAATAAATTACTTAACGTTCGGCTGCCAGGTAGTGGTGTACCTTCGGTTAAATAACTGCGTTGTATCGCATTAATTATTTGTTGAGACACCTGAACATACACAGGCGTAACAACAGATTTATCTACAAAAATTAACTGTTTTAGAAGCTCGACAACCGGACTATTCATTATTTTAAAACTGGACTAGTTTGCTAGTCCAGAAAGTTACGAATTTTGCAGCGTTTTTAAATAGCATCAAATTAATTTTTTATGAACAGTAAATATTTCCCCGTTTTATTTTTGTTATTTCATTTTATTGGAAATTCTCAAAATCAACAAACTAAACAACAAGACACCACCGCCCTTGGTGAAGTGCTCATCAACTCGACACGCATCAATCTTCCGTTTAAAGAAAACTCAAGAACGATTGATATTATTACTTCCGAAGACATAAAAAACAGCGCTACTAATAATTTAGCCGATTTATTACAACAAGTTGCTGGTGTAGATATAAGACGCCGAGGAACTGCTGGTAGTCAAGCCGATTTATACATTCGTGGTGGTAGTTTCGACCAAACCTTACTACTTATTGATGGTATAAAAATGGACGACGCCCAAACAGGTCACCACACATTAAATGCCGCTTTACCCATTGAAGTTATAGAACGTGTTGAAATTATTAAAGGACCTGCAGCGCGTGTTTTTGGACAAAATGCTTTTACTGGGGCCATAAACATTGTCACTAAAAAAGACTTAAAAAATACCGTTTCTGCTAATTTAGAGACAGGTTCTTTCGGGCAATTAAATGGTTCTGTAACCGTTGGTACCGATTTAGAAAATTCGTCGCACATGGTACATATTGGTAAACTAACCTCTGCTGGGTATAGAAATAATTCAGATTACGAAAATTCTAATTATTTCATAAAGAGTGTTTTCAATAAAAACGCACAACCTATTGAAATGATTGCCACATTTTTAGATAGAAATTTTGGCGCCGAAAACTTCTACACCACAAACCCAACGTTTAATGAATATGAAGAGACACAAAATAGTTTAATAGCTTTTACTACCGAATTTAATAACACGAGCCTAAAAATAAAACCTCGTGTGTATTGGAAACGTAACCAAGATCTCTTTTTACTAAGACGAAACAACCCTAGTTTCTATAGAAACCTTCATATTACAGATAAAATGGGTGCCGAAGTTAATGCTTCATACACCTCAAGTGCTGGTATAACAGGATTTGGAATTGATGTTTCTAAAATTTATATACGAAGCAATAACTTAGGAAACAGAAACCGTTTTATGACAAACCTATTTTTAGAACATCGTTTTAAATTGTTAAACGATAAGTTAGATATAACACCAGGTATTGCCGTAACTTACTTTTCAGATTTTAAATTTCATGCATTTCCAGGAATTGATGTGGGTTACAAATTAACCGATAACTTTAAACTTTACGGAAATGCTGGTTATACCTACCGCATACCAACCTATACCGATTTGTATTACAGCGATCCAGCAACAGTTGGTAATGCTAATTTAAAACCAGAAGAAGCCCTTTCTGGTGAATTGGGAGGAAAATATTTATCGCAAAAATTTACAGGTTCGTTTGCTGTTTTTTATAGAGATGCCAGCAAATTAATTGATTATGTAAAAGATGTTGAAGCAGACCCCTTTATGGCAACAAATCTAAGAGATTTATATACCAAAGGGCTTGAAGTTAACACAGGTTATAACTTTAAAATTAATAACTTAAATCAAAATATATCATTGGGTTACACTTTTATTGAAGATGAAGTAGGCGATTTAAATCTCAACTTTTCTAGATACAGTATTAACTCGTTGAAGCATCATTTTACATCACGTTTAAGCTCACAATTGGTTAAAAATTTAAATTTTAATGTTATCTACAAACATGCCGAACGTACCTCTGGACTGTCTTACAATGTTTGGGATACTTCATTAATTTTAAACTTGAAACAGTTTGAGTTTACCGCAACGGCCAGCAATATTTTTAACGAAGACTATATTGAGCAGGGTATTATACCCATGCCACCAAGCAATATGCTTTTTGGTTTACGTTATAACTTTAACTAAAACATATAGCAGTTAACACCCAATATAGGGATACTTGTTTAAAAAAAGATTAGATTTTATAACAGCTAAAATCTAATCTTTTTTTGTTTTTGTAACAAACCAAAGTTTTTAACTACATATAACTGTAAGATTCAAACAAGAATCATCGTGTAACTATTTATGATGAATTTACTTTCAAAATAACATTGCCAAATAATAAAAAGGTTATATATTTCATAAATCATCAAACAACTAAATTATGACAGACTGGTTTTTTAATCTGGAACTTTTTTCTCAAATTTTTTGGGGCATTGCTTTAATAGCATCTATAATATTCATATTCATGATGCTACTAACTTTTATGGGAGGTGAAACCGATAGTTTAGAGACAGACGCCGAAATAGAATCGGATACCGGGATTGGTTTTCAATTTATCACCTTTAAAAATCTTATTGGTTTCTTTACCATTTTTGGATGGAGTGGTATTGCCTGTATAGACTCCGGTTTAAGTAAACCTCTAACCGTTGTTATTGCATTAATATGTGGTTTAATAATGATGAGCATTATGGCCGCTATGTTTTATTACATGCAAAAACTTAATAATAGTGGCACCCTAGTATTTAAAAATGCCATTAACGCCGTTGGCGAAGTGTATCTAACAATTGGTGCTAATAGATCTTCTATTGGAAAAGCCCATGTTAGAATTCAGGGAGCTTTAAGAGAACTGGAAGCTTTAACAGATTCTGAAACCGATTTAAAATCGGGTTCGGTTATAAAAGTAATAGCCGTTACCGAAAACGGTATTTTAATAGTAGAACCACTTAATAAATAACATATGCTACCAATTATTTTACAAGACGCTTTTAATTTTGGACTTCCTCTTGCTGTTATTGCAGCAATCATGTTCATATTTCTATTTTTAATTGTATTAATACGACGCTATAAGCGCTGTCCATCCGATAGGATTTTAGTGGTATACGGAAAAGTTGCCGGAGGCGAATCGGCTAAATGTATACACGGTGGTGCTGCTTTTATTTTTCCTGTAATTCAAGATTACGAGTTTCTAGACTTAACCCCTATGTCTATTGAAGTAAATTTAATAAGCGCGCTTAGTAGACAAAATATCCGTGTCAATGTTCCGTCGCGATTTACTATTGGTGTATCAACCGAGCCAGGAATTATGCAAAATGCTGCAGAGCGTTTGTTAGGTTTAGGTTTGCAAGATATTCAAGAATTAGCAAAAGAAATTATTTTCGGTCAGCTTCGTTTAGTGGTTGCTTCTATGGATATTGAAGAAATTAACAGCGACAGAGACAAGTTTTTAACCAATATTTCTCAAAGTGTAGAGTCTGAACTTAAAAAAGTAGGTTTAAAACTTATAAACGTAAACATTACAGATATTGTAGATGAGTCTGGCTACATTGAAGCATTAGGAAAAGAAGCCGCTGCTCATGCCATAAATGCTGCACGTAAATCGGTTGCCGAAAAAAATAGAGATGGTTCTATTGGAGAAGCTAACGCATTACAAGATGAAAGAACCCAGGTAGCAGCCGCAAATGCTCAGGCTGTAGAAGGTGAAAATACAGCAAAAATAGCCGTAGCTAATTCCGATTCGTTACGTCGCCAACGCGAAGCGGAAGCAGAACGTGTTGCCATAGCTGCAGAAAAAGTACAAAGTGCAAAAGCATTACAAGAATCGTATGCCGCAGAGCAAGAAGCCGAATCTGCCAGAGCAGAACGTGAGCGTTCGTCTCAAATGGCAGATGTTATTGTACCTGCTGAAATTGATAAAAAGAAGGTCGAAATTGATGCCGAAGCAAGAGCTGAAAATATTAGAAGAATTGCAAAAGGTGAAGCCGATGCTATTTTGTTTAAAGCACAAGCAGAAGCCCAAGGTTTGTATGAAGTATTAACAAAACAAGCTGCCGGTTTAGACCAAATTGTAAAAGCTGCTGGCAATAATTCTAAAGATGCCGTTTTACTTTTAATTGCCGATAAACTGCCAGAATTAGTGAAAACACAAGCAGAAGCTATTAAAAATATTAAAATTGATAAAGTTACTGTTTGGGAAAATGGTGGTGGAAAAAATGGTAAATCATCTACAGCCAACTTCCTTTCTGGAATGTATCAATCGGTGCCGCCTTTACAAGACATGTTTAATATGGCTGGTATGCAATTACCTGAATATTTAAAGGGGAAAAATGTGGAAGATGCTAACGATAAACCCATTGAAAATTCAGAAAATAACAACCCAAAAAACTAAAAATAATGAATCCGCTACCAAGCGGATTTTTTATTTTATTACCATTAAAAAACAGGTTTTTTAAATTAAAATGCCAAGTATTAAAACATTAATAAACACATATCAACCTTTAAAATACTGTTTTAAATTACATAACGTTTACTTAACTTTGTGCTACTAAACATTTAAGCTTTGTCGTTAAACTTACAAGATATTCCTCGCGTAAAAACTATTACAAAAGAGGACTTTTTAAACCGCTATTTTAAACCGCAAAAGCCTGTGGTTATTGAGCGTTTTATTGAAGATTGGCCTGCTTACACTAAGTGGAGTCTAGACTACATGAAAACCGTTGCAGGTGAAAAAATAGTGCCATTATACGATGACAGACCTGTAGATTACAAAGATGGTTTTAATGAGCCTCATGCCAAAATGAAAATGAGCGATTACATCGATTTACTTAAAAGTGAACCTACAAAATTCAGGATTTTTCTTTGGAATGTTTTAAAAGAAGTGCCTCAGTTGCAAAACGATTTTTCGTTTCCAGACTTTGGTCTTAGACTCATGAAAGGTTTACCAATGCTTTTTTTTGGCGGACGCGATTCGTATACCTTCATGCATTACGATATAGATTTAGCCAATATTTTTCACTTTCATTTTGAAGGAAAAAAAGAAATTATTTTATTCGACCAAAAACAGAATAAGTATTTATATAAAATTCCGCATGCGCTTATTACTCGAGAAGATATTGATTTTTCTAACCCCGATTTTAACAAATGGCCCATGCTTAAACATGCTAAAGGCTATAAAACCGAATTAAACCATGGCGAAGTTTTATACATGCCCGAAGGATATTGGCACTACATGCGCTATATAACCCCAGGTTTTTCAATGAGTTTACGAGCTATAGCCCGAAATCCTAAAAACTTTGGTAAGGCAATTTATAATTTAATTGTTATGCGAAATTTCGATAACTTAATGAGACGCGTTCAGGGACAAAAATGGATCGATTGGAAAAACAAGCAAGCTATTTTAAAAACAAATAAAGCATTATAATTAATAAACCTTTTTTTACAAAACTTATAATATATTTGCAACCTAAAATAAAAATAAACAAGATGAAAAAACTATTTTTTATTATTGCGATTTTAAGTGTGTCTTTAAGTTTTTCTCAAGCCTTTACTGGAAGTGGAGATAACAAATTTCAAGTTGGTGCCAACTTTCAAGATGGCGGAACAGGACTATTTGTAAGCTATGATTTTGGTATTGGAGAAAACATTTCTTTGGGACTTTCTTCAAACTATGTATTAGGTTTAGACAATAACATTGATGCTAATTTCGATCATCGTTTTGATCTAAGAGCTCGTTTTAACGCTAACTTAGGAAACGTTATTAATATTGATGAAAATTTTGATATTTATCCAGGTTTAAGTGTTGGTCTTAAAAACTTTGGAGGCCATTTAGGTGCTCGTTATTTCTTTACAGATGGATTTGGTATTTTCACCGAATTAAACACACCATTTGCTAAATATAAAACGGAAGATTTAACACCTCAAGAAGAACTACACAACCAGTTTTCATTAAATATAGGAGCTGTTTTTAATTTATAAAAATATTATAATTACAAAAAAGGGCGTTAAATTTAAATTTAACGCCCTTTTTTATTTTATTAATTCGTTGGCTTTATCATATACTAAATAAGACTCCCACCCGCGGTACAAAAAGTAATCTACAAATTTTTTCTTCTTCTTAAATACGTTTGTTTCTTTAATTAATTTTACTTTGTTTTCTGCCAGTTCATTGAAAACGCTATAATATTCTTCATCAGAAATACTTTCAATAGCTTTATTAATATTAAAAGCACTAATGCCTTTTTTCTTTAGTTCGAAAGTTATGCGAGATCTCCCCCACTTTTTAATTTTAAACTTTCCGCTAGCAAAAGCTTCAGCAAATCGGGCTTCATTTAAAAATTTATTTTCTATTAAATGAACCAATACAACATCTATAGCTTCAGGAATCATATGCATCTGTTGAAGTTTCTCTATCACTTCTTTATGACACCGCTCTTGATATGCACAGTAGTGCTCCAACTTTTTTATAGCATCATTTAAAGTGTAAGATTTTTTTTCGTTCATATATAGAATTTTTATGATAAATAAAATAAAAATTATTATTTTGCAAAGCTAAGTGTTAATTGCTATTTAAAAAATGAAAATTTCTCTCTCTCTATTACTTATTGGCTTGTTATATAATTTAAGTTTCTCCCAAACGACTCTAAATGAAGGCGATATTGCGATCACTGGAATTATTAGTGATAATCCGGAAGAATTTACATTTGTATTACTTAAAGATGTTACTACAGGCACTGAAATACATTTTACAGACTGTGGTTGGTTTGCAACGGGAGGGTTTAGAAATTACAACCCTTCGACCGGAAGAATTGGAGAAGGTACGATAACTTGGACGGCAACATCAGATTTAAATTGTGGTACAGAAGTACTCATTATCCAATCTGCTTCAGATTCTAATATTTTTACAGCATCAACAGGCACCGCCATAGAGACAGATAGTGGCTTTGGCATAAATGCAACGACAGGAGACCAGCTTTTTGCGTTTCAAGGAAGTGAAGATAACCCAACATTTTTATTTGCTGTGCATTTTGGAAACGGTGATGGCTGGAGTTTAACAGATGCTACCGTAGATGCCAACCACAGCGCCATACCAGCAGGATTAACCGATGGCGTTAACGCAATTAATTTAGGCAATTTTGATAATGGCAGTTATAACTGTGTTGTTACAAGTAATCAAACGTTAATTTTAAATGAGGTAGCAAATGTAAGTAATTGGAATTTAACGAATTCGAGACCTGCTTCTATTGGCGGTTGTACTTATACTTGTAATGCACCAAATACTTGCCCTGTTACAGTAACTTATAATGGCAGCTGGAGCGGGACTCCTAGTTTAAATACAGAAGTGATAATCGCTTCAAATTACGACACATCATTAGGAAGTTTTAAAGCTTGTAGTTTAACGGTTAATTCTGGTATTAGATTAACAGTTAATAACGCCAGTTTTGTTGAAGTACAAAACGATGTTATTGTTAATGGTGAGTTATTTGTAGAAACGCAAGGTAATTTTATTCAAAACAATAGCACGAGCAGTTTTACAGTAAATCCAGGAGGTGATTCTAGGTTAATTAAGCAAACAGCAACCAAACAAGCTTGGTATTATTACACTTATTGGAGCTCGCCTGTAGTAGGACAAACCATAGCCAGTGCGTTTCCCGATGTCGATGGCGACCGTCGTTTTTGGTATAATGCAGCTAATTATTTAGATACCAATGGCGATGATATTGACGACAATGGTGATGACTGGCAATATGCCTTGGGAGGCAGCACCATGTTACCTGGAGTAGGATATGCATGCACCTCAAGCAGATTAGGCATATACCCATCGCAAGATATTGCCACGTTTATTGGTCCGTTTAATACTGGTGATATATCAACAAACGTATATTACAATGCATCCAACACCACCGGAAGCTGGAATTTAATTGGCAATCCTTATCCGTCGTCTATCGACTTTACAGCATTTCATGCCGCAAATGCTTTGGCTGTAGAAGGCGCAGCCTATTTTTGGTCGCAATCTTCGCCGCCATCAAACTCGAACCCTGGCAATCAAAACCTAAATTTTAATCAAAATGATTATGCTACTTATACTGTAGGAAGTGGAGGTGCAGCTGGTCCTAGTGGCATTATACCAGATAAATACATCCCTTCTGCACAAAGTTTCTTTATATCGGGAAGAGCCAATGGCACTGTTACTTTTACTAACGCCATGAGAATGGGAGATGCAACTAGTAATAGTTTGTTTTATAAAAGCACGGGCACTAAAAAACCTGCGGAAACAATTGACAATAAAATTTGGGTTAACTTAACCACTAACAATGGCATTTTTAGCCAAATATTAGTTGCCTATGTAGATGGCGCTACTAATGGATATGATGGAGCTAGTTATGATGCTTTTAGAATTTCGAATCCAAATTTCCCCGCAAGAATTTATACTAAAATACCAAATTCTAGTCAGAAATTTGTAATTCAAGGTAAGGATAAAAATAGTTTAATAATGGATGAAACCATCGATTTAGGCTTTTCAACAAATATAAATACCAATATTTATAATATGTCGATTGCTAAGCTTCAAGGAGCATTCTTTGAAAGTAATGCAGTTTTATTAAAAGATAATCTGCTCAATATAACTCACAATTTATCTGAAAGCGATTATTCATTTACATCTGGAAAAGGAGAATTTAACCAGCGCTTCAAAATATTTTTTACAGACAAAACACTTTCTAATACTAACTTAAATTCAACAGAAACAGCATTAAAAATTATTGAATTAGACAACAATCGTGTTAAGTTTTTACATAATACCAAACCTATTAAACGTATTGATATTTATGACTTGTTTGGAAGAGTTTTACACAACTTCGAGTGTACAAAAACCAATGAAATTGTTGAAATTTCAAATTTAACAAACAGGCTGTATATCGCTAAAGTTGAATTAGCAGATGGCACAGTAATTACCAAAAAATCTCTAAAAAAATAACATTAGAGTAAACAGTATATTAGATTACAAGCTGTATTTTAAAGACATTATAATATTTCTACCAGCTGCAGCAATACCTGAAGAATAGGTTTTATAACGTTGATCTGTAATATTTTCGATGCTTGCAGATAAAGTAAAGGCGTTGTTAATTTGGTATTGGGTTCTTAAATTTAAAGTATACCAGGAAGGGCTGTATGGATTTCCGTTAGAATCTTGGGCATAGATATAATCTTTTTCAATTTCAGATGGTGCCAGTTGATAAAAGGATAATTCACCGTTATAATTTAAGAATGCATCTATTTTAAAACCATTATTTGTCCAAACCAGATGTGTGTTTCCAAAATTTGGTGCGGCATGTCGTATGGGCACTTCCACATCGTCTTCTACCTCGGTACCTCCAATAATGTTGTATTGCGAAATGAGTTTAAAATTTTTAGAGATATTATATTTTAAACCTACTTCAAACCCATAAATCCAAGCTTTCGATGCATTTTGTATCGCCTGTACCCGACTTAATTCGCCATCGTAAACAATTTGTTCTGCTCCATTTAAGGTGTAATATCTTCTGACCAGAGCATTATCTAAATAGGTGTAGTAGGTATTTAAATCTATAAGCAAATCTTCATTAAAATTAAGTTGCAGGCCCAAATCGCCTCCATAGGCATATTCAGGTTTTAATTGTTCGTTTGGAACCAAAACGGCACCAGGCTCAGAGTCGAAAACCTTTCCTATATCATCAATATTAGGCGCTCTAAAGGCTGTAGATGTATTCAATTTCCATTGAATGACATTATTGGGAGACCAACGCACTCCGGCGGTTCCAGTTAATGCACTTGAACGATTTTTAGACGTTTCAAAGGGTAAATTTAAATACACATTATTCTCTTTAAAACTGGCATTCGATAATACATGATTAAAACGTAAACCCGATTGAAATACAAATTTTTGGTTTGGCTTATATTTTACACTTGCATAAGCTGCTGCAGTTTGCCAACTGGCACCATTAGGATATCTTGATACTGTTGGTGTGATGGTGTTTACGAAAATATCTTCGGTATCTCCTGTAGATTTAACTTTATTAAAAACATACTCAGCTCCATAAGATAATTGGGTAAAATTGCTTAAAGCTTTTTCTAAATCAAAATTAAAAGAAAACGCGTCAACTGCCTCACTTCGAATATTTCTCGTATTCGATTGAAAATCTCTATCCATTCTACTTTCTTGAAAATTTTGATAGGCTAACGTGCTTTTTATTTTATCATATAAATTAGAACGACTACTCAATTTAGTTATTTGAAGATTAGACATAAACCATTTTTGCGGACCGTAATTCCACTCTGCCGAACGTAAATTGCCTTTTCTATATCGAATTAAACGGTCGTATCTGGAGAAGTCTGATGTTGTTGTGTAAAAGACTCCTAAATCAAAATTAAAATCGCTGTAAGGCTTATAACTCACCTTTTGCATCAGGTTTAATTGATTGTAACCTGTAGTTTTTTGAATTAAAGGATTATCATTTTTTATTACAACATCGGTGTTATTGGTAGTTAAAACAAATTCTGGTCTTAAATAATCGTCGGGACCATGACGCCCCATGCGTAAATCTCCAAAATCGGTGTAACTAACATTTGTAACTAAGGCCCATTTTTTGTAACCCAAATTAAAATCAAAATGCCCTGTTTTTTCGGCGTTAGCCGTAGCATGTCTTACAATGACATTTGATTTAAATAAAAGCGAATCGTTACTTGAAAATTGAGGTTTTTGGGTGTAAAAGCTCATCACACCACCTATGGCATCACTCCCATAAATAACAGAACCCGAACCTAAAGTTACTTCGGTGTTTTGTATTGAAAACGGATCGATAGAAATAACATTTTGCAAATTTCCGCCTCTAAAAATAGCGTTATTCATTCTTACACCATCTATAGTTATTAGTAATCGATTGGTTGAAAACCCTCTTATCATGGGGCTTCCACCACCTTGCTGACTCTTTTGCACATAAACATAACCCGTATTTTCTAGTACATCTGCACTTGTTTGAGAATTTGCAAACTGAATATTGGAAGCGTTTAAACTCACTATTTTTTGAGGTATATCTATTTTATTTTGTGCAAATTTTGATGCCGATATAACAATTTCATATAAATCTTCTGTATTTGATTCTAAGTAGACCTTATTTGTTTGTCCTAGTTTTAATTTTGTGGTTGTTTTTAAAACGTGCGAAAGATGTTTGAAAAAAATTAATTCTGTGTTTGAAAATTCAGATAACGAGGCCTCTCCCAAAAAATTAGTGACTACGCTTTTAGATTTATCGACATTATAAATGGCAACCCCAACAACAGGCTCGTTTGATTGTTTATTTAAAACTTTAATATTTTGAGAAAAACTAAAATTTGAAATACAGAATAACAATAAAACTGAGAAAATTATCTTCATTACTAGTTAAAAACTTGATTAAAAATAGATAATGATTTAGGTGTTTTAAAACTTCCTAAATGTAACTCAAAATAAAGCAACATCGTGTTTAAAAAAGTTTGTCGTTGTTTTGAGTTTATCTTTATTTCTGATAATGCATCAAATGTTGTGCCTAATAAGGTTTTTAACAAGGTTAAATTTTCTCCCGAGATACAGTATTTATCGTACGCATCCATGTCAAATCGGCCTTCTTTCAAATTAAAAAAAGGATAATCTATATCATTTGTATCGGGGTAGAAACCAAGATATTTTGTAAGATTCAATAAAAACAACAAATGAAAATTTGAATAATCATCTTGTGCATCAAGCCATAAAAGAGCCGTTTCTAAATAACTAAAAAGTTGTTCGTTTTGTTCTTCTTCCTGCAAGGAACTGGCTAATACTTCAGACAAAAACATAACTATAGAACCCTTTAAAACATTAGAATGTAAACTCGAATAAATGATGCTAAGCTTAGTCTCTTTTACCGTTTGTAACGATCTACTTTCTTTAAAATCTATAATTAATTGTAATTGTGAAAGCAACTGATAATAGGCTACTTTGGTGGTAGATTTGCTGTTTTTAAAAACACCTCGCAATATAAAACTTACAACACCTTTTTCATTGGTGTAACATTTAACAATTAAATCGTTATCCCTAAATTTTAATCTGGAAAGAACTATAGCATTGGTAGTAATTAGCATTATCTAACAACCATAATTTTTAAAACCTTTGTTTCGAATGAATCCAAATCTGAAAGCATTACTAAATACACCCCTGAAGCCACCACATTATTAGCCATATTTTTTCCGTTCCAATAAGCAGTTCCTCCATCTATTTCAAGATTATAACCACTGTATCGTTGGTTTGTTCTCGATTGTGCCTCGGCAACCAAATTGCCCTCAATATCTGTTATTTTAATATTGATGTTTTCTGAAATATTTTTAATTTTAATTTTGTCGTCTACAATATTAAATTTTGGCCTCACCGGATTTGGATATGCAAATACACTATCTAAGGTTTCTAAAGGACCAGAACCACCAGATTGAAAGGAAACTAAACCGCGTGTGGTTGCAATATAAACTGTACCGTTATTTTCATTTATAGAAATATCTCGAATACTGTTTGAAGGCAAAGGTGAATTATCTGTGGTAAAATGATAAATGGTTTTTTGCCCATCTGATGAGAAGTAAAACAAACCGGAATCTGTGGTGCCAATCCATTTATTGTTAGAACCATCTACTTTTATATCTGAAATATATTGCTGAAATAATAATTCTTTAGCAATTCCGTCTTCAGAAATAATAATTTCATCTACACTTAAATCATCATCAAATATATTTGAAGTATTATACAAAACCCTTAAACCCTTTACAGTTCCTATCCAAAGTTGATTTCGCTTGTCTAATGCCAAAGCAGAAACTGTAGTTGAGGGCATGTTTTGATCTTCACTAAAAACAGCTTTAATTACGGTGTTTCCATTACTTTCATTAAATCCAATAACTCCATAATCGTAGCCAGCAGCAACCCATTTTGTTTGATTGTTATCTATTACAATATCTGCAAATCCATTGTTATCAAACGCATCTGGAATAATAGCATCTAAAGTATACGATTTCCATTGTTTGTTAGAAGGATTAAAAGATTTCAATTGATTTACAATTAACCCAGAGGTAATCCACAATAGCCCATTACTATCGAAAGTTGATGCACCAACACGAACATCTATATAGTTAGGATTGTTTGGTAATACTAAAGATTCTAACCCGCTATTGGTTTGATTATATAGAAATGTGGGTATTTCATCGTTTATTTCTAACATACCGTTAAAAAACGAACTAATAAAGACTTGTTTATTATCTAACGGATTAATACTTATGTAATTTAAGCTTCTTGCCCCTAATACGTCTTCATAAGGGGTGTTTTGCCATGCATTATTTATTAAATGACTGATACCTCTTCTATGAGGGCCTCCACCTGTATATGGATTGTAAAACTCATCATATTCTCCAAAAGTAACCCATAGACCTCTGGCATCTGTTTGAATTCTAAATGGGGTATTTAAAAGTGGTCCATCAGGATGAATCTCTTCAAAAGTTATGGGGCTTAAAAGTGATGTTTTTAAAACACCAAAAATTTTAGTCCCAATATAAAGCTGTTCGTTTAAAATAGTTGAAGAGGTGTAATCGGTAACAAAATTGGGATCTTTATCGACTTTCGACACTAGATTAAAATTGGTATCGTAAACAAATACATTATTTTTTGTGGTAACAATTAAATTATCTGTAACCGATTTAACATCTAATGGGACGTCTGGGAATAAAAACAATTCGGTTAGTGTTTTATCGACTACTTTATAAATTCTTCTATTCGTTCTAATAGCATATAAATTATCATTTTGAGCTTCAATAGACAAAAAATTGCCAGTTGTTACCAACTCCCAATTATTAAAATCGACTAAATTAGTACTGCTTACAGGCGCTCTTCTAATTCCACTATTTGAAGTTGAAGCATAAATATAATCTTGATAAATTGTGGTTTGATTTATAACAAGTTGTGAGCCTGCATTTCCTATAAAATAAGTGTCTCCAAATTCTAATCGTTCTAAATTGAAAACAGAGATGCCGTAATTGGTCGATATGTAAATTAAATTTCCAAAGGCGTTAAAATGATTTATTCTTTTTTGCGTTGGAGGAATCGTTGGTTTGTCAATAATATCAACAATTGTTAAAACATTTGTATCGTTATCGAAAACTATTTCAATTAATCCATTTTCATATCCAACCACAAGAAGTTGATAAGTTTCACTGTAATAAATCGTTGAAATTGTTTCACCAGATAAACCATTAATTGTTGTAATCTGTTCAATTTCATTGGAATTTACATCTAAACTAAAAATAGCATTTTCTGATGCACCGTAAATTTTAGTGGTGCTTTGCGTCACTTTTTTTATGTTAAAAAAAGAAAAATGACCTTCCCATAACGCGGAATAATCTTGACCAAATTGCATTAAAGGCAACAGGCAAATAATAATTACAATTAGTTTTTTAAACATAGTTGCGTTTTAAATATTCAAATATATTTATAACTAACGAGTTTTTACTTCAAAATAATATATATATAAACAAAAAAGCTTTCTATATTTTTTAGAAAGCTTTTTAAATATTAAGTGTTTTAAACTTTAAACAATTCCTTGAGCTAACATGGCATCGGCCACTTTAACAAAGCCTGCAATGTTTGCGCCTTTTACATAGTCGATATAACCATCTTCATCTTTTCCATATTCGATACAAGATTGATGAATATCTGCCATAATTTCTTTAAGTTTACTATCTACTTCTTCTCTAGACCATTTATATCTTAAAGAGTTTTGAGTCATTTCTAAACCTGAAGTTGCCACACCACCAGCATTTGAAGCCTTACCTGGAGCAAATAAAATTTTAGCTTCATGGAAAAGTTTAATAGCCTCTTTGGTAGATGGCATATTAGCGCCTTCACTAACACAAATACACCCATTATCTAATAGCATTTTAGCATCTTCTTCATGCAGTTCATTTTGTGTTGCACATGGTAAGGCTATATCACATTTTACTTCCCAAGGAGTTTTTCCTTCAAAGAATTTTGCATTTGGATATTTATTCAAATATTCGCTAATTCTAACACGTTTCACATTTTTTAACTCCATAACATGAGCTAGTTTTTCTGCATCAATACCTGCTTCATCATAAATATAACCTGAAGAATCTGAAAGTGTTAAAACTTTACCACCAAGTTGTATTGTTTTTTCTGCTGCATATTGAGCCACATTTCCCGAACCTGAAATAACCACGTTTTTACCATCGAAACTATCGCCTTTAGTTGACAACATTTGTTGTGCAAAATACACATTACCATATCCTGTAGCTTCTGGTCTAATAAGTGATCCTCCCCAAGACAAACCTTTGCCTGTTAGAACCCCAGTAAACTCATTTTTTAATTTTTTGTACATTCCAAATAAAAAGCCTATTTCTCTGGCACCTACACCAATATCGCCCGCAGGGACATCGGTACTTGGGCCAATATGTCTAAATAACTCACTCATAAAGGCATGACAAAAACGCATTATTTCGTTATCACTTTTACCTTTGGGATCGAAGTCACTTCCACCCTTTCCGCCACCCATTGGCAAAGTAGTTAGGCTGTTTTTAAATACTTGTTCGAAGGCTAAAAACTTTAAAATACTCATATTTACCGTTGGATGAAAACGTAAACCGCCTTTGTATGGTCCAATTGCAGAGTTCATTTGTATTCTATAACCTCTATTTACCTGTATTTCTCCTGCATCATCTACCCAACAAACTCTAAAAGTTATAACACGTTCTGGTTCGACCATTCTTAATAAAATATTCTTACCATAATAAATATCGTGTTTAACAATATATGGTATTACAGTTTCTGCAACTTCCTCTACAGCTTGTAAAAATTCTGGCTCGTTAGCGTTTCGCTCTTTAACCAGATCTAAAAATGCTTCAATATTTGTTTTCATTTATGTAAAATATAATTATTTGTAAATAATATCGTTCAAAAAAATAAAGTGCTTTATTGAAGATTCATCTAAACTATAAAACGTCAAAAAAACACTTAAATTATTAAATACTTAATATAAGGACAAAATTATATTTTATTTATAAAAAAATAGTTATTATTTTCATAATTATTCATTAAATATTTTAAGAATTCGCTACCATTTTTAATAGTTTGTTTCTTAGTTGAGCTTTTATATATTTGTTTTTGTAATTTGCCTCAGTTAACAAAATCCTATTATGCTCAACTTTAACCGTTTAGCCTCATTAAGCTGCTTGTTATTAATTAACTTCGCCGCACACTCGCAACTTGGATTTTCTCATGAAATTGGTGTTATAGCTGGGCCTACACAGTTTAGATCGGATTTTGGAAGCAGAAATGAGGAGGAAACCAACATTGGAAATTCTGGTATTGGGATTGGGATTGTTCACTATATAAGTTTTGCATACAGTGCCGATTGTAACTGTTATACCACCGACACCTATTTTAACGATCATTTCAAATTAAGAAGTGAGATATCCTGGAATAAAACCAATTTAGACCATCATGGTTTTTGGGTCGCGCCAGATAAAACAGGGATCGAATCTGATAAATTAAGAGCGCATAGCGGCGTTGCCGAAAATTTTGATATTGGCATGCAACTAGAATATTTCCCTTTAAGCATTCGGTCGTTTCAAGCATTTGCTTATCGCATTGCTCCTTTTGTTAGCTTTGGAGTGCATTACACCTCTTTTAACCCTAAAGCCAAAACTACTTACGGTACCGGAGATGTTTTTAATCCGAATGATATTTATTTTGGTTGGACACAAAACTACGTGCCAGGCGTAACAGAATACCCTATAAACATTGATGGAGGCAGCACTTGGTCTGTTGTAGGTAGCATTGGCGCAAGATACAAATTAGGCGTTCTATCTGATTTAATGCTTGATTTAAGATGGCAATACTACTTTAGTGACTGGATTGATGGTTTAGACCATAACTGGCAAAATTACGATAGAAAAAACGATTGGCTTATCTGGCTTAATGTTGGCTACATTTATTATTTAGATTAAATTTTCTTTTTATTTCTATCACTTCATAAAACAATAATTACCTTTAATTAAAGTTAATCTATTTCTATGCAGTTTAAAAAACACATCTTATTACTTTGTTCCTTATTGATTTTGCTTTCTTGTAAAAAAGACATTGAAATAAGCTTTACTAATATTGATGTTACAACAAAAAACAACACGTTAGTTTCCATTAACATTCCGTTCGCTCAAGGCGATGAGAATGTTTCAAAAAAAATAAATTCTGAAATCGATCAAGTTATAATTTCGGCCATAGAAATAGAAGAACCCAATCATTCTAAATCTGAAACTATAGAAGAAAGTATTGATAGATTCAATAAAGCCTACAACGAATTTAACACTCAATTTCCCGATACCACAGGGCCATGGGAAGTACAAATTGATGGTGAAGTACTCGTTTCTAACCCCAAATTAACAAGTATTTCAATTACGTCATACACGAATACTGGTGGTGCCCATGGCAATACCAGTATAAATTTTTTAAATTTTAATTCGGTTACAGGTGAGAAACTTTCTTTGGAAGATATATTTAATGACCTACTTGCTTTTAAAAACATCGCTAAGGAATATTTTGACCAAGCTATAAAGGATAAAAATGGGCTCTTTAATCCAGAGACATTTGAACTTCCAGAAAATATTGGGTTTACAAAAGAAGGTGTTATACTGCTTTACAATTCTTATGAAATCGCACCTTATTCTACGGGTATTATAGAATTTACAATACCCATAGAAAAGATATCTAAGCTCTTAGCTATTAATAGCACGAATTAAAGCCATAACATAGCCATAATGCATACCTTCATGAAATGAAACAAATTGAAGTGCTTCATCTATGGTATGTAATGTATTTCCTGTTGTAGAAACAGTATAGGTATTATAAGTTTTAAACAGTCCATTGTTATAGTCTTCCTTAAGTTGTTCTATGGTAGAAAACAATAACGCTTTAATGGTTTCAACTTCTTCCTCGCATGTATGGCCGTCTGGTTTCGACCCTTTACAGAATTTAGCAATTAGCTCATCGCTTACCATCATTGGTAAGCCAGACAATTTATAACACAGTAATTGTTGGGTAACAACAATATGTCCTATATTCCAAATAATATTATTGTTGAAACCTTCTGGTATTTTATTTAAATCTTCTAAAGAAATAGTATCTAAATATTCTTTAAAAAACTTTCTAGTATTTGGTAAAATTTCTAATGTAAAAGACATGATTTATTTTTTTGCTAAAGATACTTTTAAATGGTTTAATTACCTTTATGATCCTTTAAATTTTATAAAAAATGAAAAAAGTATACTACTTAAAAACCTGCAATACCTGCCTAAGAATTTTAAAAGAATTAAACTTACCGTCAGATTTCATTCTACAGGATATAAAAACAGAAGAAATTACGTCGAAACAATTAGATGAAATGAAGGCTTTATCGGGGAGTTACGAGACTTTATTTAGTAAACGATCTAAACTTTACAAAGAAATGGATCTTAAAAATCAAGATTTAGAAGAACGCGATTACAAGCATTACATTTTAGAGCATTATACCTTTTTAAGCAGACCTGTAATTATTGTTAATGATGCTATTTTTATAGGAAACTCTAAAAAAACTGTCGCCTTAGCAAGCAAGGCTATACACAGTAATTAAAAGCCCTTAAACTTTATTTATAATATATTAAAACTTAAAATTTCCTAATATCAGCTTAAAATTCTATACTTTAATTACCATAAATGTAATATTAATATTGAATTAATACCCCAATTGTTTTATTCTGTTTGCAACTAATGCTCCAAGTACATTATACCCATATTCATTAAAATGCACTCCATCTGCTAACAACTTGCTAGGACAATTACCCTTTAGGATATCAATTTCATCGTTTGTTGACGCCTTTAAACCAGCGTCTTGCAAACCATATTTGTTCATATAATCGTTTAAATTGATATACTTATTCCCGAATTTATCTTGCATCAAAGATTTTAGGATTTCACTTTTGTTTTTATGAGATGTAATTACAATAAACTTATTGTGAGGCAAAAACTCGGTCATTTTCACAAAAACTTCAAAAAGCTGTTTATCATCAGTATAACCTCCATTTTGACCTATAAATATCACTTGTATGTCATCACTATAATCTCTCATTGATGAAGTATATATGTATGATTTTTTTCCCAACTTTCGGGGGTTTCCTGAAATATTTCTTCTTAAAGTAAATTTACCATCAGGGTCATTATGTTTTTTACCTGTCCAAGCCAAAGTACATTCAATATTTTCAATATAACACGGATTAACATGTTCTGAACCTCCTTGTAATATAGGTTGAATATCTCTGTTGTTAAGGGTTGATTTAATACCACTATCGTTTAAATCTCCTAATTCAACAATTGAAGTATCACTAGGTATAGTTATATCAGACAAATATGCAGGAATACCTCCTTGTCTGAAGCCTATTTCTCTAACATCTTCTCCTCATATACCTCTTTGGATAACAGTATAATCATTACCTAATGCAGTTGAAAGTGCTAAGGCATAAGGATTCGTAAGACTATCTCCAAATAAAACAATTTTCTTACTCTTTTTTAAGTGAATTAAACTATCTGTGTATTCTTGTGCTTTTTCTAAAGTAAGCTCAATTTGAGCTTCCATATGTTTTGAAATACTATCTGCGTATTCTTGTGCTTTTTCTAAAACATGCTCACTAAGGAAATTCAAGTGCTGGAAAACTCCTCCAATTAATAGAGTTGGATTTTTTAGTTTAATACCTTCATTATTCAATCTATGGTCTATTCTAAAATACTTAAATATTGCATTTTCGCTAATATAATCAGATAATCTTGATTTTAAAACTATAGTTTGCCATCCCTCAATAAATTTACTTACTATTGCAATGTTAAAATTACCCTCATTTGTTCCTATTGGAATTGATATAGAATTCCCTAATGTAGCGCCTTTGGGAATAAAGACATCTACTGAATACAAAACAAACTCATCATTAGATGGATATGGTGACAGAAAATAAGCGAAGTTTGTTCCTTTATTTATTATCTTATCAATGCATATAACTCCATTTGATACAGACCACACATTAATTCCTTCACCTTTATAATTTCGATATAAATCACTCCAACCGCCCCCTTGTCCTTCTTTATTAACAGTCGCAAATTTGGGGGCCTTAATTTTATTGTTAAACAAGTTAAAATTTGAGTCTTGTGAAAAAGACAATGCATGAACAAGTAATATTATTAATGTTATTAATTTTTTCATTTTGATTTATAAGCTCCTACTTTAATTAAAAATTCAATGTCAATATTTTTTAATAATTCTATCGAATAAAAAGGTTTAATTTGTAATAAAATACTTTGTTTTATTACTAATTGCTAACTAAATATTAGAAACAAATTTAAAAAACATTAACTTAAAAACCTGCAATACCTATCTTAGAATTTTAAAAGAATTAAACTTACCGTCAGATTTTATTCTTCAGGATATTAAAACAGAAGAAATTACGGTGAAACAATTAGATGAAATGAAGGCTTTATCGGGGAGCTACGAGGCTTTATTTAGCAAACGATCTAAACTTTACAAAGAAATGGATCTTAAAAATCAAGATTTAGAAGAACGCGATTATAAGCATTATATTTTAGAACATTATACCTTTTTAAGCAGACCTGTAATTATTGTTAATGATGCTATTTTTATAGGAAACTCTAAAAAAACTGTTGCCTTAGCAAGCAAGGGTAGTATCTCACAAAGTGTGTAAAGTTAAAAATATCGAGGGTTGCAACCCTCGATATTTTTTTGTTTAATTTTAAAATTTACACACTTATGAAGAAAGAAGATTTTCTAAACGACGATTTTTTAAAACAGTTTAAAACAGGAGACGAACTGACCTCCTTTCTAAAATCCATTCAAAAGCGAGGTATTGAAAAGATGCTAGAAGGGGAACTTGATGCTCATTTAGACTATGAGAAGCATCAGCAATCCGATAATAGCAATACCCGTAACGGCTATGGGTCTAAAAAGATAAAAACAGCTTTAGGAGAGACTAATATTAAAGTTCCCAGAGACCGGGACGCTTCTTTTAACCCTATGCTGGTTCCTAAACGCACTAACATGGTTGATGGCATAGAAAACGTCATTATCAGCCTTTATGCCAAGGGTATGAGTAATTCTGATATTGAAGAGCAAATCCGAGAAGTTTACGATTTTGATGTATCCACATCTACCATATCACGTATCACAGATAAAGTTACCAATGATATTGTTGCTTGGCAAAACAGACCTCTGGAGCCCGTATATTTAATTACTTGGATGGATGGCATCGTATTTAAGGTTCGGGAGAACTCCAAAGTCATTAACAAAACCATGTACATCGCCGTAGGACTGCGTAGAGATGGTAAAAAGGAAGTCTTAGGGCTTTGGTTGGGGAAGAATGAATCGGCAGCCTTTTGGATGAGTGTACTAACCGATATGAAAGCCAGAGGCGTTCAGGATTTGCTTATCACGGCCACAGATAATCTTAACGGTTTTACCGACACCATTAAAAACGTTTTTCCTGAATCTAAAACCCAAATCTGCGTGGTACACCAGATTCGTAATGCTTGTCGGTATGTTGTTTGGAAAGACAAGAAAGAATTTACAAAGGACATGAAAAGCATCTACGATGCACCCACCAAAAGTGCAGCAAAAGCCGCCCTAGAAGACTTTGCTCAGAAATGGGAACACAAGTACTCTTACGCTATTAAAAGCTGGAGAGATAACTGGGAAGAACTTACCGCTTTCTATGAATTTCCTTTAGAAATTAGAAAAATCATTTACACTACGAACCTTATTGAAAACCTTAATGGAAAAATCAGAAAATACACTAAAAACAAGCTCTCATTCCCAACAGATGAAGCTGTTATGAAGTCCACTTTTTTAGCCCTTAGAGAGGCTACCAAAAAATGGTCGATGCCTATTAGGAACTGGGGCATTATTTTAAACCAGTTTTTAACTATATTTGAAAAAAGGGTTCAACTTTAAAAAAGTTAAACCCTCGATTTTTAACTTACACACTTTACGGGATAGTGTCCAAGCAAGGCTGCACACGGTAATTAAAAGCCTTTAAATTGAATTTATAATATATTAAAACCAAAAAAGACCTTACATTTCTGTAAAGTCTTTTTTTTGTTTTTGCTCACTCTTAATATGAGTTCTATATTTATTTAATTCAACTTTATATTTAAAACTACAAACTTTAAATATTTTTTTTCTACTAAACACATACACTAATTCCAAGTTGGACTTTTAAAGTTTACCACATTTTAGGCTCAGAAAAATCTAGTTTACAAAATTTAAAATTCTGAATTAAAACTATTAATTATCTCACGGTATTTCTTTGATGAATACTTTTTACTGCTATCATAAAAATCTTCATCGATTAAGTAATCAGGGTGTTTTATATCTATATAATATTCCTCTTCCCAATTTCTTGTGACATTAAATTCTTCACCACCAATTATTAGGTTAACTGTCATGGTACCAATCCAGATATCATACCCATCTTCTTTTTTAATGAATTTATCTGTACCTTTAACTTGTAATTTTTCTGGAACAAAATTAAACTCCAACAAGAAATCATCTTTAATAGCTTTTTCAAGCCCTTTGGCTGAACCTTCTATTAGACCAAATAGTGACTCAACAACTAGTTTTTTGTATTTTATTTTCATTAAATTTTAAACAAATATTTATTTGAAATAAGTGCTAGTCGATTAATTTATGCATTTCTAGTTAATTTATATCAAGAATTTGAGCTATACAATTCGCATATTCTTGGTCAGTATAATCAGTAATACCATTTCTAAATCTCGTATTTGAATTATCAAAATAATTGCTATGAAAGGCAAACAAAGCTCTTTCTACTTCAACAGAATTATTTAATTCATTATTATCCCTAATAATATTAATATGATTCATAAATTCATTATATGTATTCAAACTAATTAATAACTGGGGTGTTTTATAACCTAATGTTCCTGCTATTTTTTGGTCAAGAATTACCATTGAAAAATTACTCCAAAATTGAGCATGTTTTCCCATAAAAGAATGACCAATACCATAAACTTTGAGAAATTCATTAACAGCTCTATAATCATTACCTTTGGCTAATTCTATCCCATCTTTGTAGTGCTGGAGATTAGGGTCTGACATAATCAATTCCCTTGGACTTTTATTGCCTTTACCTTGTACGTAAAACATTCTTGCTGTTTTACCACCCCATTGATTAATTAAATCTACAACTTTTAAAATATCTTCATCATTTAATATATCTTGTTGAATTATATTTAATATTTCATTTTCACAGTCCATTAAATTTCCTTGAAAATCTGACCATGGTAATATATTAACATTACGATATACGGGAATATTTCCAACATTCTCAGTCCATTTAGCAAGCCAATAATTGAAATCTATAGGAGGGTATTTCATAATTAAATTTTTTTTTTTAAATTATTATTTCTTTTAAATGCTCATAAACCATTACCATTGCTAAAGTATCTAATTCGCAATATTTTAGCAATGCTGATTTTATAAAATCTCTTTCATCATCTTTCATATCTGTATATTGTGCCAATCCATAAGCTGTCATCGCTGCTCCACCATCATTAATTTCCTCAATATCACTAACTCTTTCAAAGTTATCATCCCAATCTTTAAATGGTTTATCTAAAGATTTATAAGGATCAACAACCTTTCCGTTTACTTTTGTAATCCAAACTTTATTAGGTTTAAAGTTTTTTGAGGTGATGTTTAAATTAGCTAAAGGCTTACTGTACTTATTAATTATAAACTCACTTGTTTCAAAAACGGCTGGTAAAATGGCTTTTATGGAATTACTACCTCTTGTATAAGGATTATAGTAATAGGCTTTAATCACTTCACATAGGTCAACCATACCTCTTGAGGGTTTCCATATTTCTCCTTTGTAATCTGTACTCTTTGGAGGCGTTGTTAATGATTTAATAAAAGTTATTAATTCAACTCTATCAGGCTCATTAGAATTTTCTAATTGAACTTTAACTTGATTAAGTGTAGAATTTTCATAAGTTGAAAATTGAAAGACAGTTCCATTGTTTTGTTCTAAAGCTAATTTTAATTCTCTAACAAACTCAAAGTTTGGAAATTCACCAGCATTTATATTGATATACTCATTAGCATGCACTATACTGCCATCCTCATTATAAATATGATGTGAAAACTGAAAAACAACTTTCTCATATGGATGCTGTCCAGCATAAAAAGGCAAAGGAGATACTGACGCTTCAAAATCAATGAAATTTAAAGGAAACTGCCAACTATCCATTTCAGCTTTTAACTTGGCTTTTAAAACCTTTGGTTCAAAATCTTTTTCAGTGGCCTTCGTTTTTTGTATTAACTGTCTTTCATATGAGGTCATTCCATCTAAAATAGGTTTAGATACACTTTTAGGCTTTAATAATTCATCATCAATATCTTCTAATTTTAAAATTTCTAACTCTTGAAATGTTTTAAGTTTTGTATAATGTAATTTCCAAATTTCAAAAGCATTTGGGTCTTTAAAATCATCTTCTTTCCAACCCATTTTTTTTGAAAAGCATTCTTTAAAACCAGACTTTAAATTTTGACTTTCAACATCTGTTTTAAACTCACATTTCTTACAGGCTTGAAAATTTAAATCAAAATCGAAATAACGGTCTTCTTTATATGCTTTTGAAAAAAGCTGAATAGCGTCTTCAAATTCATATTCTTTTAAAATCCGATGTTTCCCTGATACTATATTATTGATTACACCAGAAACATCAACCTTTGATAAAACAGATTCTTTGTCAGGATTGTTTAGCTTCAATATTTTTGGCTCTACGCCTGTGCGATTATTAGACTTTTTGGTAACTCTAAACAGCTGATTTAACCCTTCTATTGTAGTTGTTTTATCCTTATCAGCCAACATTAAAAAAGGTGTAACAGTAAATTCAGGAAATGATTTTTCTATAACATATTTCTGAAATGCTACATCAAATAAATAGGGTGCCCAGGACTTTTCTATACCATCCCTTTTTCCAACAAATTCATAATTGGAATTAGAAGAATAAAAGGATTTAGACTTAACTTCAATAAGATTAATTTGATTTCCCTTTTTTTCTAAAATATCAACTCGAATAAAAAGATTGTCAAACTGAAAAGCTGCTTCAAAAATAACTACATTTTCTCTTTCTAGAAGCTTGTTGGTTTCTTCTAACTTATCCTTATAATCATAAGCTCCATCAGACTTTTTATCTTCAATCAAAATACCATTTGGATAATGTAATTTAGCTAGTTCTTCAACTTGAAAACCACCTGATGCTAATGCATCTAAAAAAGGATTATCTACTTTCAAATTAGCATAATCCGTCTTTTTCGTATAATACAATTTGTTAGGACATTCCAATGCTAATTTAAATCTAGACTTTGTAAGTGCTCTCATATAATATAAATATAATTAATAATATGTAATTATGGTTTATTAAATAATTTTAAAAGTGGGATCTTCCTGTTCAAGAAAATATTCTATTTCTGTTTTATGTTCATAGTAGATAATAAGAATTGAAAGAGCGAATGCTGGAAGTAGAGAGCGGGGAACCTTTTCACTTATTAGCATCATATCTAGACCCTCCATTACAGACTGATGCACGTCTGTTTCAGTAATAAAAAACTCAGAAAATGATTCCGTTTGTTTATCCCATTTTGGAGCTATTAAAATCTTGGTACCAAGTTTGTTCTCATAAGTTGGAAGAAAATTTTCAAAAGCACTTTCCCATTTTAAAAAATCAATAGAATTTTTTGGTCTTTTACTCCAATAATTTTTTTGGTATCTGAAATAATAAACACCGAGATTATGAACAATATTCATTTGCTCAATAGGAAATTTTGATTCAGAAAACTCCTTAAATAATTTGAAGTTTTCCTCTGGATTTGTTTCTAAATTATGATTGAAATAAGTTGTAAACTCTTCTGCAAAACCTTCATACCTTAAATCAAATAGAATTTGAAAGTATGGTATTTTTAATAAAAAAGATGGTCGTAACGGAAGTTTCATACTTGATTTTATTAATGGTTAATTATATACAAATGACTATTTTTTAATGGACATATTATGTCCATCTATTGATTAATCCTTTTAAAAAATAATAACAAACACTAGCAAAAAGAATTGGCCACAATAAAATAACCAAATGAGGATTTAAAGGTTCATCTGAAGTTTCTTTATCATTGAATATTTCAATTTTATCAAAACTAGAAACACCGTAGTTTATTAATAATCCAATAATAAAATACAGAGCAATTAAATTTAAAATCATAATATTATTTTTTTACAACATTACTTCCTATATTGGACAAATAACGTCCAGACTATTAAAAAATGAAATCTTATCCAAACCTATCTCGTTTAATTTTGATTATTGATATTTTAAAGAGAAACCGATTAACAAAGGCAAAATTGAAAGATAGATTGGAAAATTTTGATGTTTATGTTTCAGAAAAAACACTGCAAAGAGATTTTAATATTATTAAAGACCTTGGTTATGATTTAATCTTAAACAATTCATACGAGTTATCCATTGAAAATGATATTACCCATGAAATAGATATTTTAAATAAGGTTAAAGACCAAATGAACTCTAATGGTTTACATCAGTTTATAACAGATGAGAACACCTTGCAAACGCCTCCAACTATAAGTTCTGGAATATTGCCAACCATATTAAAATCAATAACAAACAGATTATCCATCAGTTTTGTATATCAATCATTTAATTCTAACCATAAAAGCAGTCGTCATGTAGCACCATTAGTCTTGAAGGAATATAATGGGCAATGGCATTTGCTAGCTTTTGAATTATATTCTGACGACCCTATAGCAAAAGTATTCGGTTGTGATAGAATTAATTCATTAAGTACACAAGAGCAATTTGAGATTAATTTAATAGACAAAAACAAGCAAAAAATCATTGACTTTAAAAACACACTAGGAGCTTCTATGCCTTTAAGCGAATGGGAGCCTTCAAAACCATATTTTAAAGCTCCAACCACAGAAACAATTATAATAGAGGTTAAAGATAATTATTTACCCTATTTAAAAAATAATCCAATTCATTATTCTCAACACATTTCAAATGAGAAAGAAGGTGAATTTACTAAAGTGCATTTTAAACTTATTCCGAATTTAGAATTAATAAAATTTATACTTGCACAGCAAGGTGATATTAAAATAATTGAGCCTGTGAATTTGAAGAAGTTTATTCGGGAGTATTATAAAAACTTGATTTCAGATATTACTTAAAAAGGGAAGCTAATCCTTCCCTTCAATTTCTCCATTTCCAAGCTAATTTTCTTCTGCACAACCTTACCATAGCTTTCTTGTGTTACTTTCATATCTGAATGTCCAAATAACTCGCTTACAATTTCCATTGCCACATTATACCAAGATACATCGGAGACATAGATAATCCTGAAGGAGGAGGAAGAGGTGCTATTCCAGAGAAAAGAACTTATAAATAACATTAATTCTAATCTTTCATACTGACGCGCCTAATAATAAACTTAAAAGCTTTAAATAACTTGGGCACCTTTTTAAAATATACGGGCACCTATTTGGGCACCTTTTCTTGAATAATAACTTGGCAACTTGTCAATTTGCTCAAGTCTTGATAGAATACAAAAAACATGTATAAACCCCTGTAGAAACTGTATAAAACCAAAAAAGACCTTACATTTCTGTAAAGTCTTTTTTTTGTTTTTGCTCCCCCTCTTGGGCTCGAACCAAGGACCCTTTGATTAACAGTCAAATGCTCTAACCAACTGAGCTAAGGAGGAGTGTTAGGTTATTTTGCCTAAGCGAGTGCAAATATAAGAGCCTTTTTCATATCTACAAACTTTTTTTAAAAAAATATAAAACTTTTTTATTTCGAGTTTAGCCACTCGGTAATGCCCTTGTAAACATCGTTTCCATTAGCAAATAATACTAAGGCAATTAGAATAAAGAAGCCTACCATTTGAGCATATTCCATAAACTTATCACCTGGTTTTCTTCCCGATATTATTTCATATAATAAAAACATAACATGACCACCGTCTAAAGCCGGAATAGGCAATAAATTTAAAACGCCTAACATAATAGATAGAAAAGCTGTAATGCTCCAGAAGTTTTGCCAATTCCAATAATCTGGAAAAATATCGTAAATAGCTTTAAAACCGCCAACACCTTTATAAGCCCCTGTGCTTGGTGTGAAAATAGCTTTAAATTGAGTTAAGTACGATGATACTTTATCGCCCGCTTTTTTAAAACCAACAGGAACAGATTCTATTAAACTATATTTTAAAGTTTCGTAATTATAATACCCTAATTTCTCTAAAGTTTCAGGTGTTGAAGCACTCGCATAATACAACGCTAATCGGCCTTCGTTATCAACTTTTAAAGGCACTTGTACTTCTTCATCATTTCTTAAAACGGTTGCCGTTACTTGCTGTCCTTTAAACTTTTCTAAACCTGATTTTACCTGGTCGATATATTTCGTTTTAAAATCGTTAATAGATAAGAAAATATCGCCCGCTTTAATGCCACTCGCTTTGTTAAAAGAAGTATCGGGAACCTGCATAACAATAAAAGGTTCTCTTAAACTTATAAATCCTTTTTCTTTGGCGTCCATTAATTGCGACAAGAAATCTTCTGGCATTTTAATGGTAGTTGTTACACCATCTCTTTCTACGGTTACTTCTTTACCAAATAATACTTTTTCAGAAATTTCAGAGAATTTTTCAATTCTATCACCATCAACAGAAATAATTTTATCCCCGGTTAAAAGCCCAGCTTTATTAGCCACCGAACTTTCAATTAAAACACCGTCTTTTATGCTAGCATTAGGTAAAAATTTATCGCCATAGGCATAACTCATGCCTATATAAATAAGAATGGCCAGCAAGAAATTTACAGTTACACCACCTAACATAATTATTAAACGTTGCCAGGCTGGTTTAGAACGAAACTCCCATGGTTGTGGTTCTTTCGCCATTTGCTCGGTATCCATACTTTCGTCTATCATACCAGAAATTTTAACGTAACCTCCTAAGGGCAACCAACCAATTCCGTAAACGGTATCTCCAATTTTCTTTTTAAACAAAGAAAATTTCACATCAAAAAAGAGATAGAATTTTTCAACTCTGGTTTTAAAAGCTTTGGCAGGAATAAAATGTCCTAATTCGTGTAATATTATTAGTAATGAAAGGCTCAATAAAAATTGAGATATTTTAATAACAAATTCCATATATTTTCTTTCGATTTTTTATAATCGCGTAAAAGTAAGCTTTTAAACCAACTTTAAAAAACCATTTGTAGTATGTACTTATATTTAACAAGAATTTAAAGGTATATAAAGGCATGAGGTGTTTAATTTTAGCCGTATTTTTGCATAAATTAAATTTTAAACAGCAATATGTTATCGTTTTTTAAAGATTACAAAACCTTTGGAATTGTTTTTTTAATTCTTTCTGTAATTATTATTTCCATAATTTATAATACACTTAATGTGTACCAGCCGCTTCCCATTTATCAACCTACTATGGTAAGTACCGAGTTAGTAGACAGCACCATTCAGTATAAGAGAAAGTATCATAAAATTGCCGATTTTAAGCTTATCAATCAAAATGGAAAAACCATAACTCAAGACGATTATAAAGACAAAATTTATGTGGCAGATTTCTTTTTTACCACATGCCAAACCATATGCCCTATTATGACAGGGCATATGGCCGAAATTCAAAAAGCAATTTTAAATGATGATGATGTAATGCTGCTTTCGCATTCGGTAACACCAGAAATTGATTCCGTAGCCCAACTAAAACGCTATGCACTTGAAAAAGGTGTTGTTGATAGCAAATGGAATTTAGTAACAGGCGATAAAAAGCAAATTTACGAACTTGCCAGAAAAAGTTATTTAGCCGTTAAAACCTTTGGTGATGCGGGTCCTTTTGATATGATACATACAGAAAATTTTATGCTTATAGATAAAAAACGACAAATTAGAGGTTTTTACGATGGCACAAATGAAGAGGACATTCAAAAATTATTAAATGATATTGATATTTTAAAAGAAGAGAAATAATTTTTTGTGATGCTAAAGATGGGTTGTAGTTTAAGCAATATATTATTGAAAAAAACGAATTATTAAACTTTAAACCTCTAAACTTTTTTAACTCTTAAACTTTTACCTTACTTTTGCCTCTTTAAAATCAATCTAAATAAGCTTGGAGACTACTTTAGCCAATTTAAAACGAGGCGAACGCGCCATTATACGGGATGTTTCTTCTAGAGAAATACCCTTAAAATTATTGGAAATGGGTTGTTTACCCGGCAATTTTGTCGAGCTTGTTCAATTGGCACCTTTTAAAGACCCCATGTACCTCAATATTAATGGTTCTCATGTGGCAATTAGAAAGGAAACTGCTGTTCATATTTTAATTGAAAAAGTAGATGAGTAAACAAATAAATGTTGCCTTAATTGGTAATCCAAATACCGGAAAAACCTCTGTTTTTAATGCTTTAACTGGGCTAAACCAAAAGGTGGGAAACTACCCGGGTATAACCGTAGAGAAAAAAGAAGGTATTTGCAAATTGCCACGTGGTGTAAAGGCGCATATTATCGATTTACCCGGTACTTACAGTTTAAATGCCTCGTCGCTAGACGAGAATGTTGTTATAGAATTACTCTTAAATAAAAACGATAAAGATTTTCCAGACATAGCTGTTGTTGTTAGTGATGTAGAAAATTTAAAACGTAATTTATTGCTGTTTACTCAGATTAAAGATTTAGAAATCCCAACGCTTTTGGTTATTAACATGGCCGATAGAATGCGTTATAAAGGCATTTCGTTAGATATCGATTATCTGGAAAAACAACTTCAAACCAAAATAGCACTGGTTAGTACCAGAAAAAAAGAAGGTATAGACACTTTAAAACAGCTTATTTCTAATTATAAAGATTTATCTATTACGCCTTGTTTAAATGCTTCTGAAATTGATAAAGATTATTTTGATAGCTTACGCCATGCCTTTCCAAATCAATTACTTTATAAATTATGGCTGGTTATTACTCAAGATGTTAATTTTGGAAAAACCGATAGAAATGAAATTGAAGCAGTTGCCAATTTTAAAACAAAAAGTAAAATTGATTTAAAGCGTTTACAGCAAAAAGAAACCATAAAACGATACCAATTTATAAACCATGTTTTAAAAGTTGGACAAACCATAGACATATCGCAAGCCAAAGATTTACGCACCAAACTAGATCGTATTTTAACGCACCGCGTTTGGGGTTATCTTATTTTCTTTTTAATTCTTTTAACCATTTTTCAAGCTATTTACGATTGGTCTAGCGTACCAATGGATTTTATAGACAATACTTTTGCTCTGCTTAGCGAGTGGGTTAAAGACAAACTTCCTTCTGGCGCCTTTACTAATTTATTGGCCGAAGGTATTATACCAGGACTTGGAGGTATCGTTATTTTTATTCCTCAAATTGCCTTTTTGTTCTTGTTTATTTCGGTGCTTGAAGAAAGTGGTTATATGAGTCGTGTGGTGTTTTTAATGGATCGCATCATGCGTCGTTTTGGTTTAAGCGGAAAAAGTATTGTGCCGCTTATTTCGGGTACAGCCTGTGCCATTCCGGCTATTATGGCAACCCGCAACATTGAAAGTTGGAAAGAGCGCCTCATAACCATTTTAGTAACCCCATTTACAACCTGTTCTGCCAGACTACCTGTTTATTTAATTATTATTGCTTTAGTAATTCCAGAAGGTCGAATTTTAGGATTGAGTTACCAGGCTTTAACACTCATGTTACTCTATTTAATTGGGTTTTTAACCGCCATTATTTCGGCAGCTATTTTAAATAAGATTTTAAAAATAAAAAGTAAAACGTTTTTTGTTGTTGAAATGCCTAATTATAAACTTCCACTATTTAAAAATGTGGTTTTAACTGTAGTAGAAAAAACAAAGGCTTTTATTTTTGGGGCAGGAAAAATTATTTTAGCCATCTCTATTGTGCTTTGGTTTTTAGCGTCTTATGGTCCTGGCGATAATTTTAATGATGCAGAAGCTATTGTTAAAAAGCAGTACAGCAATGAAAATTTAAGCCAAGAAGATTTACAACACCACATCGCTGCACATAAACTAGAACATTCGTTTATTGGTATTACAGGCCGCACCATTGAACCGCTTATTAGACCTCTTGGTTACGACTGGAAAATAGGTATTGCCATTGTGAGTAGTTTTGCTGCACGCGAAGTATTTGTTGGCACTTTAGCAACCATTTACAGTGTTGGTAATGATGATGAAGCAACCATAAAAAACCGAATGGCAGCAGAGGTTAACCCGATTCTTGGCGGACCACTATTTACGTTTGCATCAGGGATATCTTTATTGTTGTTTTATGCTTTTGCCATGCAGTGCATGAGTACCTTAGCAGTTGTAAAACGCGAAACCAATAGCTGGAAATGGCCCGTTTTACAACTTACCATCATGAGTGGTTTTGCTTATTTTGTGGCTTTAATTGCTTTTCAGTTTTTGAAATAATACCTCGCTGCGAAGGCAAGCATCTCATGAAATGAAACTGTAATATTAACGACTAAAAAAACGTGAACACCATACTTCAAAATATTTTAGTTTTTTCGGCACTCGGTTTGGCTGTATATTTTTTAATTAAAAAATACTTCTTAAAAAAACCGAAGACTAAAAAAGCATGTGGCAGCAACGATTGTGGTTGCCATTAATCTTATTGCTTTAAAAAGGCTTCTAAGTAATTGCTGGTGTTTAAATATTCAACACGCATATTTCTTAAATATTTTAAAATAGCTTCTCTGTTTATATAATCTGGCTTTAAACAGTCATTAAAAAGGGCATCTGCTACAGTAACAGCCACATACCAACTACCTGTTCTTGATATATAACTATCTTCAAAAAAAGGTTCTTTATCATTAGATTGCAAAGCGGCATCAATAAAAACAGGAAGTATATTGAATGTTTTTGTTGTAATTTCGACTTCATGAAATGAAAAATAATATACCGAACCATTAACTTCAAAAGGCACATTCCACGCTACATCTTGATGGTTTAATGCGTATTTTGTATTTACATAATTGTAAAATTCATCGGCGTCTTTGGGGTCTTCAAAAATAAAGGCATACCTTTTAGGAAGCTTTCTTTTAAACTTCTTGGCTACCATTACTTTATCGGTTTTAATGCTGGGAGCAATTCGTAACGGAATACAAGAAAAACAACCTAATGCAAAGCATATCAAAATAAAATGTTTCATATCCGTTAAGTATAAGTAACCTAAAAACCTACATCAAAAATTATACCTCTAATTCAAAGCTGGTTTTGCAATATTAATACTAAATCCTACCGATAAATAATTCATGGTATGATTAACACCCGTACCAAAAGAAAAATCTATTTGGCACTGCTCATGAATTAAATACGTTATACCGGCATCAAAATTAGCCTCATGTGTATCGACATTTACAATGCTTCCGTAAGGTTCTAAATAAAAACTAAACCTATTTGAAACAGCTATCCCTAAAGCGACGGAGTAAGTTAAATCGCCGTTACCATAACCAAAATAGTCGTAGCCTAAATTATAACCCAAACCAAGCGTTTCGTTTAATTGGTGAGAAATAGAGATTTTATTAATAGTACCAAGATTTTCATTAGATAGAAATTTTGATCCTGTTGGTAAAACCAGATGTGATAGAAACGCTATTTCTGTATTTATAGTTTCTTTTTTTAAAAGTTGAATTTTGGCACCTATTTCTAAATCACTTATTCCACTTTTTTCGATTGAATTTGTTTGATTTTTTATGCTTTCAAACTGATTCACAACGCGAATTTCAATGCCTTTCGTTAGGCCATATCTAAACAATGTTGATGGCGCTAACAGTTGCCTTTGCGAACTAAATGCATCTTCGGTAAAACCAATTAAAATACCAGATTCTATTTGAAAGCTACCTTGTTCTACTGTTGAAGAACTCTCGGTTTGGTCGGGTCTGTCTGTAATAATTTGGGCAAAACCAGTGTAGCCCATTATTACCATCATAATAATAGTTGTTAAAATATGTTTCACATGAAATTATTTATTCTGAAAAAACATCAGAAATTTAAAAAATGACTCTCCAGATTTGAGCGACTAAAAAAGTAACTACAAACCCTAAAATTACAGGCATAACTGAAGCAAAAACGGTCCATTTTAAACTTTTCGTTTCTTTATAAATGGTGTAAATAGTTGTGCTGCACGGATTATGTAATAAACTAAAAAGCATCAAATTTATAGCCGTTAAAAGTGTCCAGCCACCGGCTCGAAGCAAATCGCCTGTAGCATTCATAGAATCTAATTCGAACATAACACCAGCGCCTTCACCTGCATGAGCGCCCGTTACTAAAACGGTTAACATTAAAATGGTAGGAATAACAATTTCGTTGGCAGGTATAGCAACTATGTAAGCCAATAAAATAACCCCATTTAAGCCCAGTAAAAATCCGAAACCATCCATAGAATCAATTAACAAAGCTGCAATACTTTCGCCACCTATATGAATATTAGAGATAAGCCATATTACAGCTCCCGCCGGTGCGGCAAACACAATAGCACGCCATAAAACAATAGCCGTTCTGTCTATTAAAGATGTGTAAATGGTTTTCCAAAAACGCGGTGGTCTGTACGGTGGTAATTCTAAATTAAAAGTAGAAACTTCACCTTTTAAAACGGTTTTAGACAGCGCCCAAGATACTCCAAACATAAAGGCCATACCTAATACGGCAATTCCTATTACTGCTAATAACGACACAACGCTAGAAAACGATTCGGGAACAACAGCACCAATAAAAATGGTAGCTATTAAAATTTGAGTAGGCCAGCGCCCATTACACAATGAAAAATTATTGGTAATAATGGCAATTAATCGTTCACGCGGACTATCAATAATTCGTGTTGCAACAACACCGGCAGCATTACAACCAAACCCCATACTCATGGTTAAGGCTTGTTTGCCATGGGCACCCGATTTACTAAACAACGAATCTAAATTAAACGCCACACGTGGCAAATAGCCAAAATCTTCAAGTAGGGTAAACATTGGAAAAAAGATAGCCATGGGTGGAAGCATTACCGCTATAACCCAGGCCACGGCTAGATAAACGCCGTCTATTAAAAATCCGTCGAGCCACCAAGGCATTCCAATACTAGCTGCGCCACTTTTTAAAGCCGGATGAATGGTATCTAAAAACAAATTTGCTAACAACGAAGACGGATAATTAGCACCCACAATAGTTAACCAAAGAACCGTTGCCAGAATTAAAAACATAATAGGAAAACCAAAGGTTTTGCTGGTAACAATCTTATCTATTTTAGCATCCAGACGAAAGCGTCTTTTCGAGTTATCTACCTGTACGGTGTCTTTAACTATATTAGCAGCATCTGCATAAATACTTTCGGTTAAATTATCATGAAAATCGTCGCCAATTTGCCAACGTAATTCATTAGATAGTTCAATGATATTATCAATGTTTTTTTGATTCATATGTTTAAAGTTTAAGCAAATTCTCCCGATTTCAATGCTTTAATAATTTGCGTATCACCTTCTAACAATCGAAAAGCAATCCAACGACTGTTAGGAATGTTTGGGAATTCTTTTTCTATTTCTGTGGTAAGTGTTTTAAGTGCTTTCTCAATACTGGCAGGCACACTTTTAATTTTGTGTGGTTTACAAATAATGTTTCCATTTGCAATGTCGCTTATGGTTTGAATTAATTCGGGAATGCCCTTATTATATCGCGCACTTGTAGGCACAACCGGAATACCCAAATCTCTTGCCAGTGTGCGCTCGTCTATATTTACATGATTGCGTTTTGCTTCGTCCATTAAATTTAAACACAACACCGCTTTATCTGTAATCTCTAAAATTTGAAGCACTAAATTTAAGTTACGTTCCAATCGGTTGGCATCAACAACAATAACGGTTACGTTAGGTTTTCCGAAAAGAATAAAATCTCTTGCAACTTCTTCATCTTCAGATGTTGAAAGCAACGAGTATGTACCCGGCAAATCTACCAATTTGTATTTTTGAGTATTATACTCAAAACCCCCTTCGGCGCGTGTTACCGTTTTTCCAGGCCAATTTCCAGTATGTTGGCGCAAACCGGTTAGGGCATTAAAAACAGTACTTTTTCCTGTATTTGGATTTCCAGCTAATGCGACAACAAAATCGAATTGATCGGTATTAACACCTAATTTTTTTAATCCATCGGCATTAAAATGAGCACATGTATCGCAAGCACTTTTTACTTTAGTTTCCATGGTTTAATCTTTTTTAATTAAAATTTTAGCCGCCTGATCTTTCCTTAAGGCAATAGACGTTCCTTTTATTAAATAGGCATGTGGTTGCCCCAGTGGGTTGATTAAATCTATTTTTATAGATGCGCCCTTAACAAAACCTAAATCTAGCAAACGCCTTCTGCTATCGCCCCTACTCTCTTTTGAAATTCCAATAATTGTGGCGGTTTCATTTTCGTTTAAACTAGATAATCTGGCGATATTATCTTCTATAACGACTTCCTTTTCTATGGGGGCTACGGTTAAATTGGCAGCCACAATTGGTGCCAATCGAAACGTTTCACCTTCCGATTGAAATACAATACGCGTACTGTTATTTTCTAAAACCCGAATAAGCGACCCTATGTGAATATTTTCAGCTAGAATTTGCTTGTAAATAACCTCCGGCTCATCTTCTATGTGTGTAATACGGCCCACCGAACCTACTTTTAAAAGTGGTAATTCTACCCCACTAACTTTAGCAACTTTTCCAGTTTTAGTTGGAATGGGGTCGCCATGCGGATCGAACTTGGGGTTTCCCAAACGGGCAGCTAATTGTTCGGCTTCATCATGGTCTAATCGGTGTTCCATAGATTCAGCTCTATCGTGCCATTCGGTTTTATGAAACCCGGTTTTATCGGCCAAATAACGCTCCCAAAGACGATGCACTCTAACAATTCTTAGGGCATAATCACGACCCGTTTCGGTAAGTTTTAAAATATCGGACTCGAAATAAATTAAATTGTTAATCGTCATTTTATTAATAGCCTCAACAATTCTAGTATTGTTAAAATCTAACACCTGAACTAAGGTTTTCATATCTACCTTGTTGTCAGAATTTTCAAAATGATATAATTGCTTTAAAATATCTTCAATAATAATTTTCTCATTTCCTTTTAAATTTTTCTGAAGTATCCAAAACCAGCCTTTTACAGGCCTAAAAAGCACAAATAGTATAACCGAAATTATAAAGAAAATAATGAGAGCTGTTATGGGATTATATGTATTCATACTAAAGCGTTAAAAATAAATTTTGTGCTACTTCATTTGAAATAATCATTTTTTTCTCCTTTGTTTCTATGGTTAAAGATTTATCGAAAGGCTCAAAATCTACTATTTTTATGGAGTCGCCTAAAGCGAGGTTGTTTTTGTTTAAATATTTTAAAAACACATCCGACGAATCGTTTACAAGAGCTAAAATGCCCGCTTTACCAATTTCTACTTCTAAAATATTTACACTTTTATTTGGCAAACAATTGCCTTCTTTGTCGGGGATAGGGTCGCCATGCGGATCGTGGGTTGGAAACCCTAAAAAGGCATCTAATTCGTTTACTAATTTTAACGATTTTATGTGCTCCAGTTGTTCGGCTACTTCGTGCACCTCATCCCAAGAAAAATTGAGATTTTCAACTAAAAAAACTTCCCAAAGCCTGTGTTTTCTTATAACCAAAGCAGCAGCCAAACGGCCTTTCTCGGTTAAGGTAACCCCTTGATATTTTATATAATTTGCTAAATCTTTATCGGCCAATTTTTTAATCATATCGGTAACCGATGATGCTTTAGAGTCTATTTTCTCTGCAATAGCATTGGTACTAACAGCCACTCTGCCCTGATCGCCAAGGTTATAAATGGCCTTTAAATAATTTTCTTCAGATAATGTTACCATAAAAGTTATTTGTAAGGCAAATGTAATAAATAATTTATATAAATGTAAATATATTTTTAGTCTTGACTAAAAAATAAAAAAACGAACGGCTATATGCAATTAAAGACAGATTTTAACTACATTGTTGATTGAAAAAAAACAAGAATACTCATGGCATCACACAACGAACTTGGTAAAATAGGCGAGCAATTGGCTGTAGACCATCTTATTAAAAAAGGGTATGAAATTCTTGAAACCAACTACCGCTTTGGAAAAGCTGAAGTAGATATTATTGCTAAACTAAATGATACTCTGGCTGTTATTGAAGTAAAAACGCGGTCTAGCTTAGACTTTGGAAACCCTGAAGATTTTGTAAAACCTAAACAAATACAACGCCTTGTAAAAGCTGTTGATGATTATATAGAAGTGAACGATTTGGATTTGGAAGTGCGTTTTGATATTATTGCGATTGTAAAAACAGGAAATAAATTTGTAATCGAACATTTAGAAAATGCTTTTTATCATTTTTAATATTCGTTCTTTTTAAACTTAAATATATTACAATTAGGGATTAATTTCCTGACTCAATAAAATAGTGTCTTTGTTCAAAAATGTTCTAAAATTACTTTCGGATGGATGCCCCAAAAAAGGGGCATAAAAAAAGGTCTGTGTATCATTACGCCAAATCATGGTATACGAAATAGCGCTAGAGCGTATTGCTTTATACAAACTCTCTGTCCACCAATCGTTTTGAGTTACATTTTGTAATCCTGTTTCTGTAAGTGCAAACAGCTTGTTTTTTTCTCGAGCAATAGTTTCTGTTATCTGCAAATTAGTTAAAGCATTTTGTAAAAAACGCCCATTTTTAAAATCATATACATCTATACCAAGTATGTCCACATAGTTATCTCCTGGATAATTTTTTAAATATTCTGCACGACTTGATAACAAATTAGGTGCATACACATAGAGTAAATTATGAACTTCTAACTCATTTGATAAGATGTCTACTGTATCTCGCCAAAGTTGAATGTAGTCTTCAGTTGTTCTAAAACCTTCACCCCAAAAGAAAAAGTTGCCATTCATTTCATGCCATGGTCTAAATAAAATGGGAATAGGCTTGCCATCAGCATCTACTAAAGCTTTAAATAAAAGAGAAGCTTTCTGTAGTGCACTAAAAAAGTTGTCTCTGAGATCTCCCCCTTCTAGCATTCTGGATACAACACCATTTATAGTATCGTCTCCTCCCAGCTGCATTGCGTTGGGGTTTACCATGTGCCAGCTCATTGTTATTATACTTCCGTTTTCATGAGCTTCTCTAACTTTGGTCGCAAATTGCGTTATGAATCTATCTAGATAAAACCTTTGAAGTGATATCAATTCTAAATCAAATCCAACTATAGCTGGATAATCTCCAGTAACTAAATTAAAGTCATTATCTAACTTATTATCTACGGGAAAGTTATTACCTGTTCCAAAAGGTGCTTGCTGTCCAAAAGCAATTCCTTGTTGGCTTATATTTTTAAGCTTAGTAAATAGATCCTTAGCTTCAATACCTAAATTGACATCGGCAAAAACACCTGTGTCGATAATTGTATTGGGAACTCGCTCTTTGTTTATGTCTAACAATAAAGAATCATCATTAGAACAACCAAATAAAAAAATAAGTAACAATAAGCCAGTAAAATATTTCATATGTACTTTTTATGTTTAGTCACATAAAGCACCATGTCATTACAAAAATTTTACCATAGAGCAAAATATACTTAACCAAGCTTACAAATAGAAAGAACTATTTTTTTCTACCAAAATAGTCCATCAATTCTTTTAAATCTCTTGGCTTATTTACAATGCGTTTCTCTTTATCTAAAATAAAATACGTAGGTGTTTCAAAGACTCCATAAGCATCACAAATTTTATTTTCCCATTTTCCAGCGCCATAAACATGAATAAAATTGGGGAATTTTTGAGTTAAGCTTTTCCACTTACTTGGCTCTTCTTCCAAGGCGATGGCAATAACTTTTAAATCTTCTTTTTTTAAGGTTTCTACATATGTTTTTAATTGGGGTACTTCATTTAAACAATGCGAACAGGTACTACTCCAAAATACAATTATGTAATTTTTAGCCGATTTTAATTCACTTAATTTAGAAGCTACTTTTTTTCCGTCTTTAGTAATTTCGAGGGCAAAATCGGGTGCAACATGTCCGAATGACAAGTTTCTAAATAAAGACAACGATTTTATTAATGCCGTATCGTTTAAATCTTTAGCGATGGGAATTAAATATTTATCTGAAATATAATTAGCAACAGTTTCATTTTTTAAATCGGCCATTTGTTGCCACAAGCTGGTAAGCAAAATACGCTTTACTTTTAACGGTGCGGGCTGTAAAGCTTTACAAAACACATCGATATTATTTTTATAATTGGTGTTTTCGTATAAATTATCATCGGAAATTCCGAAAATATAATTCAACATACGCTCCTCTAAAAAGCTGGAACTTTGCAACACCGGATTTGTAAAATCTATAGCATCGAAATAATGTGTCTTTAAATTGCTAATATATGTTTCAACATTAACAAACTTTTTAGGTGTGTACGGTTTATTAGCTTTTATAAAATTTAAAGCCAAAGTGCCTTTCGCTAACTTTTCGTAATTAGCCTGGGTTTCAATTTGGGTTTTAAAAATGGCTTTTAAGGCCATAGAATCTTTACTTTTTTCTCTAAAGAATTTAGTAATACTGCCTGTTATCATGGACATACTACTGGTGTAAGAAGCCAAAAGTTTGTTTTCTGAAGAGGTTTTAAATTTGATGCCAGTTTCGGTATTGAAGGTTAATTCGATGTTTTCTTTTTTATTGTAAATAACATCGAAATTGAAATCTTCCTGAGGTACCGCATACACAATACGATACATCCCTTCTTGAGCATTAGCATCTAAATTAAAAACAAAACTACCGTCGTCTTTTACTTCGGCATTTGTAACATATTGCGATATGGTTGGTGTTACTTTATACAACAAAGCCACTTCGTAATTCTCGGGTGGAGAAAATACACCTTTAATGGTATGTTGTGCGAATACCAGATTAGAAATTAAAAATAAAATGCAACTTATATACTTCAAAATACCTATGTTTTTAATCTAATTATTACAATAATTACGCCACGATAGGCTGAATTGCTTTTAATACCTGATTTACAGATTTAACACCTTCAAAAGTAAGCAATAATCGTAAACCATTGCGTGTTTGCTTCTCTTTCATTTTACAAGCTCCCGGATTTTTTTGAACAAACTGAAGCACTCTGGTAAAGTTGTTACTCTGGTAAAAATTACTTTGTTGGTCGTTTATAAAATAACCTATAAACTTGCCTTGTTTCATAATAACTTTTTCGAAACCAACTTTAGTGGCTATCCATTTTATGCGCACACTGTTTAGTAAATCTTCAACCTGCGTTGGTAATTCACCAAAACGGTCTATTAATTCGGCTTCAAATTTTTGTAACTCGGCTTCGGTTTTTAAACCATTTAACTGGGTATAAAGATTTAATCTTTCGGCAATATTATTAATATAATCGTCTGGAAATAACAATTCAAAATCGGAATCGATGGTAACATCTTTCACGTACACTTTATCATCTTCATTGTCATCATACAAATCTTTAAACTCGTTTTCTTTGAGTTCTTCAATGGCTTCATTTAATATTTTTTGATACGTATCGAAGCCAATTTCGTTTATAAATCCGCTTTGTTCACCACCTAATAAATCGCCAGCACCACGAATTTCAAGATCTTTCATGGCAATGTTAAAGCCGCTTCCCAGTTCTGTAAATTGTTCGAGAGCCGTAATACGTTTTCTAGCATCGTCGGTCATGGCAGAATATTCGGGTGTTATAAAATAACAAAAGGCTTTTTTATTGCTTCGCCCAACACGACCGCGCATTTGGTGCAAATCGCTCAATCCAAAATTATTGGCATTACTTATAAAAATGGTGTTCGCATTTGGCACATCCAATCCGCTTTCAATAATGGTTGTACTTACCAAAACATCAAAGGCACCATCCATAAAAGAAAGCATGAGGGCTTCTAGTTTTTTTCCATCCATTTGGCCATGACCAATACCAATTTTAGCATCGGGCACTAAACGCTGAATTAAGCCGGCTACTTCTTTGATATTTTCAATACGATTATGAATGAAAAAGATTTGTCCGCCACGCTCTATTTCGTAACTCACGGCATCGCGAATAACTTCTTCGTTAAAACGAATAACATGACTCTCGATAGGATAACGGTTTGGTGGTGGCGTTGTTATTACAGATAAATCTCTTGCAGCCATTAAACTAAACTGAAGCGTTCTTGGTATGGGCGTTGCTGTTAGCGTTAAAACATCGACATTCTCTTTTATGGTCTTGAGTTTTTCTTTTACTGCCACACCAAACTTTTGTTCTTCATCGACAATTAACAAGCCTAAATCTTTAAATTTCACCGTTTTGTTAACCAATTGATGGGTGCCAATAATAATATCGACGCGACCATTTTCAAGGCCCTCTAAAGTTTCTCGTTTTTCTTTTGCCGTTCTAAAACGGTTAATATAATCGACCGTAACAGGAAAATCTTTTAAACGCTCTTTAAAAGACCTGGAATGTTGGTAAGCTAAAATGGTGGTTGGCACTAAAACAGCCACTTGTTTGCCGTTATCGACTGCTTTAAAGGCTGCTCGAATGGCAACTTCAGTTTTACCAAAACCAACATCGCCACAAACCAAACGATCCATGGGGCGTTCGCTTTCCATATCGGCTTTAATATCGGCGGTAGCTGTGCTTTGATCGGGCGTGTCTTCGTAAATAAACGACGCTTCCAGTTCGTGCTGCATGTAACTGTCTGGCTTGTATTGAAAGCCTTTTTCGGTTTTACGTTTGGCGTAAAGCTTAATTAAGTTAAAAGCCACATGTTTAACGCGGGCTTTTGTTTTTTCTTTTAAGGTTTTCCAGGCCGTACTACCTAATTTATAAACCTTTGGTGGCTTGCCATCTTTACCATTAAATTTGGTGATTTTATGTAAGGAGTGAATACTTAAATACAGCACATCGCGCTCGCCATAAACTAATTTAATAGCTTCTTGCTTTTTACCTTCGACATCAATTTTTTGTAAACCGCCAAAACGCCCAATACCATGATCGATATGGGTCACATAATCGCCAATATCTAAATTGGTGAGTTCTTTTAAATTGATGGCTTGTTTTTTCGCATAACCGTTTTTTACATTAAACTTGTGGTAACGCTCAAATAACTGATGGTCTGTATAACAAACTATTTTATTTTCAAGATCTATAAACCCTTGATGCAAAGACAAAACTATAGCACTATAAGGTTTAACTTCTAGGTGCGAATCATCAAAAATATCGTGAAAACGCTTGGCTTGTTGTTCGCTTACACAAGCAATGTAATTGGTAAATCCTTTATCGTAATTAGCATTTAAATCTTCAATTAATAAATTAAATTGCTTGTTAAACGATGGTTGAGGCTTGGTATTAAACTCGATAATATTACTAGAATTGCTTCCAAAAACGGCTGTCGTTCCAAATTCTAAAATTGAAAAATCTAACAGTTGCTCTTTTAAAGCTCTAGAAGAAGCAAACAATTCATGCGGTTCGGCATGTTTAATATCTTGTGAAAGTTCTTTAAAAGCCTCTACTGCTTTTCCGTAAAAATCGTCAATTCTAGAAAAAAATAAATCGGCGTTTTTAAAACCAATAACCGTTTTTTGAGCAATATATTTTAGAAAACTTTGGCGGCTTTCCTGCAATAATTTATTGGCAACATTTGGGATGATGCTTATTTTTTTTATCTGATCTATTGATAATTGGGTTTCGACATCGAAGGTTCTTATGCTGTCTACCTCATCGCCAAAAAATTCGATACGATAGGGTTCGTCGTTAGAAAAAGAAAACACATCAACAATACCACCTCTAACCGAAAATTCACCGGGTTCGGTAACAAAATCGACACGTTTAAACTGGTATTCAAACAAGACTTCGTTTACAAAATCTATAGACAATTTATCGTTAACTGCTATTTTTAACGTATTTCGCTCGAGTTCTTTTCGGGTAACAACCTGTTCGAACAGGGCATCGGGATAGGTAACAATAATGGCCGGTTTTTTGCGCGAATTAATTCTATTTAATACTTCGGCACGTAAAAGCACATTAGCGTTATCGGTTTCTTCTATTTGGTAAGGCCTGCGGTAACTGCCGGGATAAAACAAAACATCTTTATCACCAACCAATTGCTCTAAATCGTTGAGATAAAAAGCGGCTTCTTCTTTATCATTAAAAATTAATAAAAAAGGCAATTCGGTATCCTTAAAAACATTTGAAACAACAAACGATAAAGACGACCCAACTAGGCCTTTTAAATGTACACGAGATTGATTTTTGGAAATAGCCGTTTGCAGATTTTGCATTTGCAAAGCCTGTGAATACGATTGCGAGATACTTGTTTTACTCACCTATTTTAGAATTTTTATTGCAAATATAAGACTTACTATTGTTTTTTATTGTCTAATTTTTTGTAACTTATATTGTGTTTATACTAGGTGCATTGTGTTGCTGTTTTTTTTAAAAAAATGAATATCTGTACTAAGTTTAAAATATAATATATGCACTTTAACAGATACCTGTAAGCAAGCCTAAAAAATATTTTTTAGGTTTTCTTTGTATGAAAAAATTGAAAAAAAATTGTAGGTTTGCATCTCAAAAAATAAAAATATATGTCGTTTTCAGATTTATTTGATAGTGGTTTTAAAAAGCGTAATGAAGATCATTTTGCTGCTATAGTTCGTGTTGCAATGGCCGATGGCGTTATTAGCGATGATGAAAAAGCTTTTTTAGATAGATTAGCACGTAATTTAGATATTAGCGATGCCGATTATGCCTTGATTTTAAAGGATTACAAATCGCATCCTATTAATCCGCCTTACGATTACGAGCGTCGTTTAGAGCGTTTATACGATTTAGTACGTATGGTTCATATTGATACTATTGAAGGTGAAAACGAAATTCATTTATTGAACAAAATTGCTGTGGGACTTGGGTTTCATGCGGTAAACGTAAAATATATAACAGATAAAGCCTTAACCTTAGTGAAAAACGGCACCGATTTAGAATCTTTTATTTACGATATGAAAAACATGAATAAATAAAAATTATTTTATAATTTACAAAAAAGCGAACCAAATGGTTCGCTTTTTTTATTTCTAATTTCTAGAAAAAAATATCTTGAGCAAGCCTAAACGTATTGGCATGTGCTTCAATAATTATTTTTATATCGGGAGAATACCCACCACCCATAGAACACATAACAGGTATATTTAAATCTTTGCAAGTTTGTAAAACAAATTGGTCTCGTTCTTTACAACCAGCTAGACTCATGGCTAATTTCCCTAATTTATCGGAAGCTAGCACATCAACTCCACATAAATAGTAAATAAAATCCGGTTTTACTTGGTCTATAAGTTTTGGTAATGTGGTTTTTAAAATATTTAAATAGGTTTCATCGTTGGTATCGTCTTGAAGCGCAATATCCAAATCGCTCTGCTCTTTTTTAAATGGGTAATTACTTTGACCGTGCATAGAAAACGTAAAAACACGTGGTTCATTTTGAAAAATTTCGGCAGTACCATTACCTTGATGCACATCTAAATCTACAATAAGTACTTTGCTTACCAAGTTGTTATTTAGTAGGTAACGTGCACCAATAGCCTGATCGTTAAACATACAAAAAGCCTCACCTCTATTGGAATATGCATGATGTGTACCACCAGCTATATTCATGGCAATTCCATGTTTTAAAGCAAATTCACTTGCCTTTATGGTCCCATCTGCAATAATTATTTCGCGTTCAACTAAGGCTTCACTTAAAGGAAATCCTATTTTTCTTGCGGCGCGTTTATCTAATGTTAAATGCCGTAATTCATAAAAATAACCCGAATCATGAACAGCTAAAATGGGTGTTTCGTCTGTCATTCGTTTGGGTTCAAAAAAATTTTCAATAACACAAGTCCCTTCATGAAGCAATTGCTTGGGCAACAACTCATATTTTAACATAGGGAACCGGTGTCCTTTTGGCAACGGATGTTTATAAATAGGATGATAGGCTACTTTTAGCATGTTATTTATGCATTTTTATTAATTTAAATTTAATGATTAGAGAAATTGTCTTTCCCTATCATTCCTTCTTAGAGCAAATTAGTTTTTTTATTATGACCGTCGCTAAAAATCAATCCATGTAATTATGTATTAAATAAGGGCTTTTTAGCATTTAAAAGAAAAATTAATTTAAAAAATATTAAAGATAAAAATTTCAACTGTAGTAATCTCACAACTATTGGGAGTAAGTGTATTTCTCCTATTCTTTTTATCTATAAATAAAGGCTCACAAAATACTACAAACAAAAATAGAGCTTAGTTTATGATTAGAATACAACGATCCCCTTTACTTTATTAAGGAGATTTGTCTTAAAAATTTATCGATACCATTTTTTAATATCGAAGACGACCTCATAGAAGATTTTGAAATTCAACGCATTGAAAAATGGTATAGTGAAATTACAAAAGCTATTACATTGACAACCGTTGTAAAAATTGCTTCGTAACAAATAAGAGAAAAAAAACAAAAAAGGTTATTCTATTCGAATAACCTTTTTTTTTACACAAAACAATTTTCGTATTAATTAACGGTAAGCGTGTATTGAGGCGTAGGATTTAAGGGGCAAAAATAAAGGTATTCGCCTTTTGCTAATTTTGTAGCATTTGTTTTTTGAGTTTCACCATCTTTTACAACTTGTGTTACATATGCCGTTTTAATATGGTTTTCTGGATTGCTTGCATCCTTCCCTTTTTCAACTAAAACCAATCCTACCTCTTTTGCTGCATGATTGTTAGACACTTCAAATACATAAGTACCAGCACTTACAGTTAAAGCTTTTTGTACAAATTCGCCTTTTGTTTGTTCTAAAGCAATTGTTTTTACTGCCTTATCCATCATTTTGTCTTGTGCATAAGAATTTAACGTGAATACTAATGCGATTACTAAAATTGATACTACTTTTTTCATTTTTTTTAAATTTTATGAGCATATTGCTTGGGTTATGGGTTATGGGTTATTATAATTACGTTTTTTATTAAACAGTTGCTTCTTGTAGGGGTTGTACTATTGGAAAATCTACAGGAACTTGAGTCGTGTTATGGATGTAGTTTGATATGGTTTTTTCACCTACTAAAGAAATAACATCTATTAAATTTCCTTTGGAATATCCTGCACTAAAAAAGTTTTCTAAAACATCGCCATCTGTTTTTCCTCTGTTTTCGGCAACATTTTTAGCTAATTGTACTAAAGCGTCTAACTTGTTGTCAAAAGATGCTTCACCAGCTCTTAATTCTAAAATTTGAGAATCTGAAAAGCCATTCATTTTACCTATGGCAGTGTGTGCAGACAAGCAATAAATACATTTATTTACTTCACTTACCACCAAATTAACCACTTCTTTTTCTTTTGCAGATAAAGATGTTTTTGCGTTTGCAAAATTTAAATAATTTTCTAAAGCCGTATTACTGTGCGCATAAGTAGCATATAAATTAGGAACAAATCCTAAAGCTTTGGTTAAATTATCAAAAATAGCTTGGTTATTTTCGCTTACGTTTTCTCTTGTTGGTACATTAAATGTGCTCATAATTTTAATCTATTTTTACTTATTAATTTTCTATTTGTTTTTATTGATACAAAGGTGCGACTGTTGTAAAACTTATACCATGTTGGTTTTGCCTTTTAACTTGTCGATTTTTCCTTTATCGGTTAGAAATAATCGTATTAAATGCTATATATGGCTTTTCAGCATCACAATAGTAATCTGAAATATGATTTTGTTCGCAATGAGTTTTAGGACTTATCGTGTTAAATACTTCTTTTTTTCTTCCTCTAAAAATTTCAATTAAATTGAAAATGGATACGTTTTTTAAATGCATGACTTTGTTGTTTTAATTGTTCGGTACAAAGATGCATTAGAAGTTGTTGTGTAAAAATGATAAGACTGCCCTGAGGGTTGTCAATTTTTCCCTAATATGATTTTTGAAGTTGTTTTTTGAAGTCTGAAGGAGACAAACCAGTTTGTTTTTTGAATAATCTACTTAAATGTGAGGCGTCTTCAAAACCTATCTCATAAGCTATTTCTTTAGCAGTTTTATCAGTATAAATTAAAAGACGCTTCGTTTCAAGAACAATGCGCTCATGAATAATTTGCAACGGACTCGTATTTAACTTCGCAAAGTTGTTAGATAGTGTTTTGGGTGATTTAAATAGTAAATCGGCATAAAAAGATACGCTGTGCTGATTTTTAAAATGAGTTTCTACTAACAAATTAAAGGCTCTTAGTAAATCGATCTTGTTACTTTTTGAGGTTTCTACAAAACCTTCTTTTGCTTTTAATAATCGGGTACTTATAATAATAAAACGCGCCATAAGCATACGCAACATTTCTGCTTGTATGGTGTCTTTAGTTTCAAATTCATCTACAAATACTTCATGGAGAATTTTAAATTTTCGTTGTTCATCTGAATTCAAATTAATAACAGGAATATGTACATTTCCAAAAAACAACAAACCGGCACAACTTACTTCTTGGTCGTGGTCCTTTATACAGTAAAATTCTCTGTTAAATTGGTATACTACCAAATCTTTACCTTCTATAAACTGAAAAAAATGTGCCATAGTTAAAGCAAGAATACTATGTGGTGCTATAGTATACGGAATGCTATCTACCATAAGTTTAGCTTGCGTATTATTCGTTCGAATAAAGGTATATAGCTCAGGTTGTTTAGTTGTTTTGTAGCTTTCTAAAAGCGATTCGTTACCAATTATTAAAATGGCGTTGGTTGAAAATTCTTTAAATGTTTTAGTCATAAACTCTAAGTCTGTTTTTATACACAAACATTACTTTAAACAAAAAAAAATTAAAACTAAAAACATGTCATAAAGGAATTATTTATGCAATTTCAATTGAATACGCTTTCGCGGAATATAAATTCAACAATTTTCAAAGCTATTTTTTTTCAAAAGATACATCAATTTATTATCTACTTACTACAGAAAAATTTCGTTAATAGACTGACAAATACCAATAATCTATTCAAAACTACTTCAAATAAAAAGAGGCTATTAATTAGTGCTATTGCGCTATAAATTGCACCCAAAACTAAGTGTTATACAAAATAAAGGGTAACAAAAAACCCCTGTTTTTTATATAACAGAAATTAAAACAATTAATCATGAAAAAAGTATTTAAATTATTAGTTCTGGCATTCGTAATTGCTTCGGCATGTATTAGTAATGCACAACAACTCTCAAACGACAGGAACTATTTTCAAATAGCACCTAGAATAGGTTACGATTTTCCAACCTATAACAATAACACACCATACATAGACTACAAAGGTGGTATAGACTTGGGATTATCATTAGATTATTACTTTAATTGGTTTGGACTTGGTGTCGATTTCGATTATATAAAAAACAAACCTAAAAGCACCTATCCTACCGATAACTTATTTACAACTTTAGGCACGCCAATTACAAATTTTAGCCTGAGTGAAAATAAAATTACTCGCATATTTTATGGTATTGGTCCAAACTTTCAATACCGAAGTGCTTCAAGAAAATTTACTACCGAGTTAAATACCAGAATTGGTTTAGCGTCTATTAAAGGGGGTCGAACACTTTTAACAGATAACCCTTCTACTAACTTATTAAACTTTCATGCAGGCTACAATGCAAAAAATGTATTATCGTTTAAAAGTCAACTGCGATTTACTTATTATTTTAATGAAAATTTCGGCATTAATGCAGGCGCCTATTATTTAAGACATATTGGTGCCTCCGAATTAAACGACCCAACATTAGGCATCGCCTCAGGATACCATCCATTTAACACCATTGATGACCAACATTTTTTAGAACAAGGTGGCCCTCAAGTAAGAGTAGAACCTTGCGATTGCGATATTTGGTCGGTAGGTGTATTTGCGGGTATTACCTATAAATTTGGCAAAAAGGATAAAGCCGATGTTTGTGATGTTTGTGGGAAAGACCACTTCCCTAGATGTTGTGCAACCTGTGGCTGTGGTGTAACCGTTACTGCAAGAGATAAATTTACAAATGAAACCTTACCAAACACCGATGTTGTATTAACAGACCTTAACGGAAACATTGTACAAAGCGGTACTACCAATACCTATGGTGTGATTGTTTTTAACGATGTTGCAACAAACGATTACATTGTTAAAGGCAAATTATATAACCTAACACTAGAAGAAACAAGCATTAAAAAAGATGAATTTATAGCTTGTAAAAAGGATGGTAACAGCATCCAGAAAGTGATTAAATACGGCGATTTAAACTTTATTTTAAAAGGAAATGTTGTAGAATGTAACACCGATAAAGGCATTCAGGATGTAGATGTTGTACTTAAAAACACGGTAAATCCTGGGCAAAAAAACACATTATCTGATGCCGAAGGGAAATTTATATTTCATTTAAAACAAGCATCTTCCTTCTTATTAAAAGGAAATAAAGATGGTTATTTTTCAAATGAAGTTACTATAACCACAAACGATTACGACCGTAATAAATCGTTATTTATAGACTTTGAAATGTGCGTAAACCCATGTGGCAAAGCTATAACCTTAGACAATATTATTTTCAACTTAGATAAATGGGATATCCTTCCGGCAGCACGTCCAGACTTAGATTATGTTGTAAAGTTAATGCAAGAAAACCCAACTATAAAAGTTGAAATGTCTTCGCACACAGACTCTAGAGGAAGCCACCAGTACAACCAAGAGCTATCACAAAAAAGAGCCCAATCTACGGTAGATTATCTAATGAGTAAAGGTATTTCCAGAGACCGCCTTATTGCTCGTGGTGCCGGTGAAACCGAATTACTTAACCGTTGTGCAGATGGAGTAGACTGCGCCGAAAGTGAACATACAATAAACAGAAGAACCGAGTTTAAAGTGGTTTGCCCTCAATAAAGAAGCTATTAATTATTTTATCGCCAAGATGGATTTATAACTTAATGAAGTCTTGGCTTTTTTTAAACTTAGAAAACATGAATATTTTAAAAACACATCAAATAAAAGTCTTACAATATATCAAGCTGTTTACTTTATTTTCAATTTTAGCGTTTAGTTTTTCTTGTAATGACAAAGAATGTGATTACGATGAACCTTGTATTGAAACATGTAACTTATTTGAAGATTTTGAAAACAAAACCATTGGTACTTCAGGAAACTGGATAGGTATAGCTACAGGAACTTTGCAAATTCAGACCAGAAACGGATCTCAAGTACTATATGTACAAGATGGTTCAGGTAGTACAATTGCTTATAATGGTATAGATTTTCCAAGAGATTTAAATGCGCAAGGTTGTGCATTAAGATTAGATATAGAATATGCTTCAGGATCAAGTAATTCTAATACAACAGATAATGGTATAGGAATTTACAGTGATACAGATCCTTTAAGTGCATCTTTTAGAGCTTTTTTTATCCTTAACTCTTCCAATCTTATAACTTCAGGAAATCCGCCAACTACAATTGAAGTTCCGCTAGAATTAGCTTCAGGAACAACATTACCATCAAACAGTTTTGGAACATGGGTTATAAGCCCATCTACTACTCCTGCTACTGATGTTGCAAACTTTAATGCTTTAATACAAAATGCTCAAGGCGTATACTTTTCAATAGATGAAGGTGGTAATCCATCAGAGCAATGGAGGTTCGATAACTTTTGCTTTAAACAATGTTGCTCTATTCAATTTTAATTAATAAAAACCCTTTAGGTTAATTTAAAATATTAATCAATGAAAAAAATTTTACAACTCATAATAGTAGTGATTGCATGTAGTGTCAATGCACAAATCATTCCGCTAAAACTAGAAGAGAAAATAGAAATATCGCCTTTAATAGTTGAAGGTAAAATTATAAACCAAAATGCGTATTTAACAGAAACCTCAATTTATACAAATTACACCTTACAAGTAACTAATGTTTTAAAGGGAAATCTGGCAGATAACCTAATTACACTTAAGGAAATAGGTGGTACCGTTGGTAATAAAAAGCTAGTCACTTGCCCTAGTAATGATTATAATCAAGATGAAAGTGCTATTTTTTTTCTTGAAAAAATAGAAAATGAAAACGTATATCAAGCTTCATTTTTTGGACAATCAACTGTGTCTTTAGAAAACATATCTGAAGAAGAATTAGCAATGATTTATAAGAATTTGGGTTATAAACAGGTAAATAAAAATTCAAATAGCCAAAAATCTTCTGCGATAAATTCTACAATTACCAGTATTAACCCAACAACAGTTAATGCTGGTGTGGGTGAAACCATTACCATTACTGGTACTGGTTTTGGTGCCACAGGACCAACTTCTGCAATTAAAGTTTGGACCAAATTTGCAAACAACCCAAGCCAAATGAAATCGCATTCGGCTGCCTACAATTATGTAAGCTGGTCAGATACTCAAATTGTATTTAAAGTCCCATCAGACGCAGGAACAGGACAAATTTGGGTAGGTAGTGGCTCGTCTCACGCTACAAGTGCTCAGGTAGTAACTATTGCAACCAGTGTTAGAGACAATGCTAATGTTTTTAACAGTGCCATTTCACCTATAAGTTTACCGGCTTTACAAAATCAGGGAATTCAATTTGTGTTAAACACCAATTTTACAAATACAGATGCCATTAACAGAACTAACGAAGCGCTACAGCAATGGCAATGCGAAACCAAAATAGACTTTACCTTAAATCAAACAGCAACAACTACCAATACAAATAATGTGAACGACGGATTAAGCGTCTTGTATTTTGATGCCTCCATGAGCAGTTCCACGTTTGGGGTTACTTTAACCACTCTTGATGCTTGCTCTACTACTGGAAGATGGTATGTAACAGATGTTGATTTGGCTATGAATGGTAATACTAACTTCAATTTTACATTAAATCCAACAGGAGCAGGACAAATAGACTTTTACTCGGTTTTGTTGCATGAGCTGGGACATGTTCGCAATTTAGGACATGTTTTAAATGGCAGTCAAGTCATGTATCCTTCAATTGGCGCAGCAACAGATAAACGAACACTTCACCCTAATGATATTATTGGTGGTAATTTGGTACAAAATGATAGTAATACCAACCAAGTCTGTGGCAAACCTTTAATGGTAGATGCAAGTTGTCCACAGCAATTAACTTACGTTCCAGACGATGCTTTTGAACAAAAGTTAATAAACTTAGGGTATGATGTTGCTCCATTAGATGATTATGTGCCAACAGCCAACATTAATACTGTAACTAATTTAACTATTAACGGAGACCCTATTACTGATCTTACTGGAATTGAAGACTTTACTAGTCTAGAAAATTTTACAATAAAATATACTAATGTTACTAATTTAGATTTAAGTAATAATATAGCATTAATAAAAATAAATTGTCCATCAAATATAATTTCAAATTTAAATATCAACGGTTTATCAAACTTAACAGAACTTATACTTTTTGATAATAACATTTCAAATATTGATTTAAGTACCAATACAGCCTTAACTAAATTTAATGGCGGTTACAACCCATACACAACTTTAGATTTTAGTAACTGTACAAATTTAGAATGGATAGGAAGTCCTAGTGGTAGTTTAAGCTCTGTAAACTTAACAGGAGTTACGCTTTTAAAAGAAGTTTATTTAAATAACAATCAACTAACAAGTGTAGATGTTAGTAATAATTCAAACCTATTTTGGTTAGATGTTAAAAACAATATTATAAGTTCAATTAATCTTTTAAATACTGCTGCCTTACAATATTGTTATGTCAACAACAACCAACTTTCTAGTATAGATGTTAGTGGTAATGTTAATCTTATAGCATTAGATTGTAGTACAAATAATCTTTCTAGTTTAGATGTTAGTTCTTGTTCAAGTTTATTAAACTTTTATTGTGCATACAACCAGTTAACATCTTTAGATATAAATAACAATTCGCTTCTTCAGTTTTTTAATGCTAATGACAATCTTTTAAATAGCTTACTGTTAACTAATGCTACTTCATTAATAAATCTAAATTTAAGTAATAACCAGTTAACAAATTTAGATCTTTCAAACAGCGCAAATTTATATTTAGTAGATCTTTCAAATAATTCTTTAACAGCATTAAATATAAAGAACGGTAACAACACATATATTAACAGCATTGCTTTTAATACAACAAATAATTCTAGTCTTACTTGTATTGAAGTTGATAATGCAAGTTATAGCACAACTAATTGGGCAAACATAGATGCTACAACTAGTTTTAGCGAAGATTGTTCGACTTTGAACATAATAGATATTGATTTTAATGAAATTAAGCTTTATCCAAATCCAACAACAAATATTGTTAATATTTCATCAAACAGAAATAACTCTGATTTTAAATTTAAACTCTATGATTTAAATGGCAGATTAATACACACTGGAGATTTTAAGACCTCCAAAAATATTAATGTAAATCATTTAAAATCGGGCGTATATCTATTAAAAATTTATAATTCTACCCAAAACCAAATAGTAAAGTTTATTAAAAATTAGTCTATTAATCTCAGGGTTTAAAAGGCCTTGAGATTTTTTTCAAAAAAAAAGGGTAACAAAATTAATGGTAAGTGTATATAAACTTGAATTATAAAAAAACAAAACAATGAAATATTTAAAATCAATTTTAGCACTATTAGTAATTACAAGTTTGTTTAATTGCTCACCAGATGAAGCACCGCCACAACCGCTAGGCAATAATGCCTTTAATATTGCAGGCACACAGTACGATACTAATCATGGGTATTTACTTTTAGATGATGGCCCATCATTTAATGATGGTTTTGGACTAACATTTGTAAACGGAGTCATGATTGAAGATAACACCAATGGTATTTCGCTGCAAAGTAGCACAACACAAGGTGTTGTTTTATGGGTCAATTTTTCTAATGCTCAAGTAAACTCAGAACAAGCGGTAACTTATCAAATTACAAACAATACCACTTTTGTTTTAGATGAAGAAACTACAGCAATTACCGATATTATTAATTATGATGATGTATATAGCTACAACGGTATTCAATATGGAGATCCTGATGATGCCACAGCAATAATTTATGAAGTTGGCGCCACTGGTAATGGTACTTTAGATATCATATCTTTTACTGTAGACTTAACTACCAGAACAGGTACCATTAACTGTAATTACACCTTTGTAGATAATAATAACACCACAATAACTGGCGCATTTAATGGCAGTTTTGACATTATAAACGAGTTCTAAAAGTAAAACATCCAATTACAGTCTGTAATCTATAGCTTAAAAACATAAGAAAAGTATTAACTTAGCAATATTGCTATTATCTCAAAAACAAACAAAATGAAAAATCTTATCTCAAAAGACACTATCCCGTAAAGTGTGTAAGTTAAAAATCGAGGGTTTAACTTTTTTAAAGTTGAACCCTTTTTTCAAATATAGTTAAAAACTGGTTTAAAATAATGCCCCAGTTCCTAATAGGCATCGACCATTTTTTGGTAGCCTCTCTAAGGGCTAAAAAAGTGGACTTCATAACAGCTTCATCTGTTGGGAATGAGAGCTTGTTTTTAGTGTATTTTCTGATTTTTCCATTAAGGTTTTCAATAAGGTTCGTAGTGTAAATGATTTTTCTAATTTCTAAAGGAAATTCATAGAAAGCGGTAAGTTCTTCCCAGTTATCTCTCCAGCTTTTAATAGCGTAAGAGTACTTGTGTTCCCATTTCTGAGCAAAGTCTTCTAGGGCGGCTTTTGCTGCACTTTTGGTGGGTGCATCGTAGATGCTTTTCATGTCCTTTGTAAATTCTTTCTTGTCTTTCCAAACAACATACCGACAAGCATTACGAATCTGGTGTACCACGCAGATTTGGGTTTTAGATTCAGGAAAAACGTTTTTAATGGTGTCGGTAAAACCGTTAAGATTATCTGTGGCCGTGATAAGCAAATCCTGAACGCCTCTGGCTTTCATATCGGTTAGTACACTCATCCAAAAGGCTGCCGATTCATTCTTCCCCAACCAAAGCCCTAAGACTTCCTTTTTACCATCTCTACGCAGTCCTACGGCGATGTACATGGTTTTGTTAATGACTTTGGAGTTCTCCCGAACCTTAAATACGATGCCATCCATCCAAGTAATTAAATATACGGGCTCCAGAGGTCTGTTTTGCCAAGCAACAATATCATTGGTAACTTTATCTGTGATACGTGATATGGTAGATGTGGATACATCAAAATCGTAAACTTCTCGGATTTGCTCTTCAATATCAGAATTACTCATACCCTTGGCATAAAGGCTGATAATGACGTTTTCTATGCCATCAACCATGTTAGTGCGTTTAGGAACCAGCATAGGGTTAAAAGAAGCGTCCCGGTCTCTGGGAACTTTAATATTAGTCTCTCCTAAAGCTGTTTTTATCTTTTTAGACCCATAGCCGTTACGGGTATTGCTATTATCGGATTGCTGATGCTTCTCATAGTCTAAATGAGCATCAAGTTCCCCTTCTAGCATCTTTTCAATACCTCGCTTTTGAATGGATTTTAGAAAGGAGGTCAGTTCGTCTCCTGTTTTAAACTGTTTTAAAAAATCGTCGTTTAGAAAATCTTCTTTCTTCATAAGTGTGTAAATTTTAAAATTAAACAAAAAAATATCGAGGGTTGCAACCCTCGATATTTTTAACTTTACACACTTTGTGAGATACTACCTCTCAAAATCACCCTTTTTAATCATATTGGTTCTATCAATATTACTTTTTAAAGAATGCCAATCCAATAAACGTCCTAAATACGACGCACCTACCAATTTAATTTCAAATGATACGGCTCAAGCCTATCACGAAGCTTACATTGAAAAATATTATAATTTACCAGAAACAATAGCTCAAAATAATGGCGTAATACCCGACGATGTGTCCGATGTTTGGTACGATTTAAAAGTTTTAGAAGATTATTTAAACTATGTAAAAGTAAAATCGGAAGCTTTAGGCTTAGAAAACCCTGGTATTCGTGTTTACTTTGGCGCAAAGAAAATAAATGGCGAATTAAAAAACACAGTGTTTTTTACCCCAACGCACCGCGAAACAACAAGAGCTCAAGAAGACCCTATAAATTATAATTCGTATGATATTGAATCTTCCGATTATGGAACTGCTGGCATGCCCCCAAATGGTTACAAAAAAACAAGATAAATGCTCGAAGTTTTAATTATAATTCGGCTTAGTATTTTAGCAGCAACTTGTATAGTTGCTGCTATCTATTGGCCATATTATAAAAATTCTACACAACGGTATTTTTTTCATTTTTTACTTTACGTTTTATTAACCGAAATCGCCGGTGCCTTTTTAGGTCCATTGTTAGAATCTAATCAGCATTTTATTTTTAACACCTACACCATCATATCGTTTTCATTTTATATGAACTGGTTTTATAAAATTATTAAAATGAAGAAATTCATGTTTTTATGCTTTATAATTTTTATTGTAAGCGTTTTAATATCGGTTTATTTTAATGGTTTTAACACCAAACTATTACCAGTACCCATTACTGTTGGAACCATTATAATTATTTTAAATTCTATGTTTTTTTTAAAAACATACTTAACAGATAATGAAGTTGTTAATTTTAAAAATTCACAAAAATTCTGGATTGTTTCAAGTTTACTCACATTTTACATTGGCTTTTTACCACTGCAACTATTAATGTTTTATCTTGATACTTATTCGTTAAACTACAATGTTATTTTAACCCTTTTATTTTTAGCTCTTTACGGAGGTTTTACCATTAGTTTTTTATGCCTAAAGAAGAAATAGAACATATTTTTATCATCCTTTTTTTTATAGCAATGCTAGTTGTTGGCACCATGCTTTTTTTATTTATAACCTTTACCAATCGTAAAAACAAACTAATAAAAGCACAATTAGAAACGAAGCTAAGCAATCAAAAAAGGCAGTATGAGTTGCAATTAAATGCCTTACGAGCGCAAATGAATCCGCATTTTGTGCATAATTCACTTAACGCCATTCAATATTACATTCAATTAAATGAGGTTGAAAAAAGCGAAGATTATCTCGCCAAATTTTCAAAACTTATGCGCCAGTTTTTCGAGTATTCGCGCAAGCAAAATATATCTATAGAACATGAAATAAAACTTCTAAAAAACTATTTAGATATTGAAAAACTAAGGTTTGAAGATAAATTCGATTATAAAATTACAATCGATAAAACTTTAGACCTTCAAGACCTTTTTTTGCCCCCAATGATTTTGCAGCCCATTGTAGAAAACGCTATAAATCATGGTATTTTTCATAAAAAAGACAAAGGCCTACTGGAAATTAATTTTGAAAATACTCAAAATAATCAATTCAAAATTGAAATTATAGACAATGGTATTGGCATTAACGAATCTAAAAAACTATCAAAAGAAAAAAACGAAAGCTACACCGAGCATTCGGGTTTTGTACTAGAAGAACGCTTGGCATTACTAAAAGAAAGTAGTTATTGGAAAATCGATTTTTCAATTGTAGACCGTCTGGAAAACGAAAACCAATCGGGAACCCGAGTAACCTTATTGGTTAACTTAGAAACAAACACCGCTAATCATGACCATTAAAACCATACTTATAGACGACGAGCGCAAAGCACTCGCCATATTAAAAAACAAACTAGAGCGCCTTTGCCCTAATGTAGAGGTTATTGCCCAAACACAAAACCCAAAAGAAGGTTTAACTTTAATTAAAAACTTGAATCCAGATTTAGTTTTTCTAGATATTGCCATGCCCGAATTAAGCGGATTTGATGTTTTAAAGCAATTAGAAAACCCCCATTTTGAAATTATTTTTGCCACAGCATTCGATACCTATGCCATAGAAGCCATAAAACATTGCGCTATTGGCTATTTGGTAAAACCTATAGATAATACCGACCTAGTTGAAGCAGTAAAAAATGCCGAAAAAAACATATTAGAGAAATTTTCTTTACAAAAAAACAAGCAGCTTATTGAAAACTTAGGCATGCAAACCTTTCAGAAAAAGAAAATAATTATCCCATCTGTAGAAGGTTTAGAATTTATAGCCATAGAAAATATTTTACACTGCGAAGGCGAAACAGGATATACTAAAATTCATTTAAAAACAGGCAAACCCCTATTAAGCTCGAGCAGCATTGGTCATTTTAACAAACTACTAGAAAACAGCAACTTTTATTTAGTGCACAAATCGCATTTAATAAACCTTAATTATATCGAAAAATATATAAATGAAGGTTATGTTATAATTAGCGGAAACCAAAAAATACCAGTATCACGAAACCGACGACAAGATTTTTTAGAGCACTTAAAAAACTAATTATGCAATTTCAATTGAATACGCTTTCGCGGAATATCAACCTCTAACACTTTCACTATAATTTGCTGATGCAGGCTAACATGCTCGTTCACATCTTTTACAAAACTATCTGAAAGATTAGACACATGAATTAAACCACTTTCTTTTATACCAATATCTACAAAACAACCAAAAGCGGTTATATTGTTTACAATACCTGGCAACAGTTGTCCTTCACGTAAATCGCTAATGGTTTTTATATTCTGATTAAACGTAAACACTTTAGCTTGCTCGCGAATATCTAATCCGGGTTTTTCAAGCTCTTTAATAATATCTTCAAGCGTTAGTAATCCTACTGAAGGGGTGCAATATCTTTTTAAATCTATTTTTTTAAGCAGCTCTTTATTACCAATTAACTCTGTAACACTTTTACCCAAATCGGTTGCCATGTTTTCTACAATAGCATAACTTTCTGGATGAACTGCCGAATCGTCTAAAGGGTTTTTAGCTTCCTTAATTCTTAAAAAGGCAGCACCCTGTTCGAAGGCTTTATCGCCTAAGCGGGGCACTTTTTTAATGGCCTCTCTAGATGTAAATGCGCCATGCGCATCGCGGTAAGCCACAATATTTTCTGCCAGTTTTGGTCCTATGCCAGAAACGTAACTTAGTAAACTGGTGCTTGCCGTATTAATGTTAACACCCACGGCATTAACGCAACTTTCAACTACCGTATCTAACTCTTTTTTTAGTTTTGTTTGGTCTACATCGTGCTGGTACTGCCCAACGCCAATAGATTTTGCATCAATTTTTACCAATTCGGCTAAAGGATCCTGCAAACGACGACCAATAGAAACCGATCCGCGAACGGTAACATCGTAATTTGGAAACTCATCGCGAGCTATTTTTGATGCCGAATAAATACTGGCGCCTGCCTCACTAACTACAAAAACCTGAACATCATTTTTAAAATGAATTTTCCTAATAAAAGCCTCTGTTTCTCGTGATGCTGTGCCGTTTCCAATGGCAATGGCTTCAATTTTATAAGCTTCGGTTAATGAGCTTATTTTTTTAATAGCACCTATTTGGTCGCTTTTTGGCGGATGCGGGTATATGGTTTCGTTGTACAACAAAACGCCCTGAGCATCTAAACAAACCACTTTGCAGCCTGATCGAAATCCGGGGTCGATAGCCAAAACGCGCTTTTCTCCTAAAGGCGACCCTAAAAGTAATTGTTTAAGGTTTTTGGCAAAAATAGTTATCGCGTCGGCATCGGCTTTTTCCTTGGCGTTCTGTAAAGCTTCATTACTTAACGATGGCAACAACAAACGTTTATAAGCATCTTTTATGGCTAAAGTAATTTGGTCTGCACAAGCGTTGTTAGAGCGTATTATTTTATCTTCAATTTTAGACAATGCTTTATCATCGTCAATTTCAATTTTAAGCTTAATAAAACCTTCACTTTGGGCACGTAGTATTGCTAATAAGCGATGCGATGGTATGCGAGATAACGATTCATCCCAATCGAAATAATCTCTAAATTTTTGAGCGTCTTCGCTATCTTTTTTTGTTTTTACCACTTTCGTGGAAATGGTAGCGAAACGTTCTAGCTGGTATCGAATGTTGTTTCTAACATCGGTACGCTCGTTAATCCACTCCGAAATTATATGCCTGGCGCCCTCGAGAGCATCATCAACCGATGCCACTTCGCCTTTTAAATATTTAAAAGCTATCGACTCTAAATCGTTAGCATTTTGTGACATAATTATTTTTGCCAAAGGCTCTAAACCATGTAATCGCGCGGTTTCGGCTTTGGTTTTTCGGCTTTTTTTGTAGGGCAAATACAAATCTTCAAGCGATACCAAATCTTGTGTGGCTTCTAGTTTTTGTTTTAATGCTTCCGTTAAAACGCCTTGTTCTTCTAAAGCTTTTAAAATGGCAACTTTTCGTTTTTCTAAACTTTCAAATTGTTCTTTATACTTTACAATATCACCAATTTGTACTTCATCTAAATTACCTGTATGTTCTTTTCTATATCGTGAAATAAACGGAATGGTACAATCTTCGTTAAGTAATTCTAGGGTATTTTTTATGGATGATTCGGGTAATTGGGTTTGGGAAATTATAAACGAAATTAAAGACATGTAACGATTTTAAATAAATTGAAAAGCAAATATAACAAGATAAACCGCATTAAAATATACGAAAGTCTCCGTATGGAAAACCCGCCTTGAAAATATTAGGTTTGTTGTAATATTAATTGAATCGTATGAAAAAAGATTGGCCTTTAAAAGTTCATATAATTTGTGTTTTTATAATTATAACACATCTTGTTTTTAAATGGCTTTTTAATTTCGGTCTCGCTGAAACCTATATTTTTACAATAAAGGTATTAGCTATTTTAACGGGTGTTTTTCTCATCTTCTTTCATTTTAAACAAGTTTGGCTTCGGTTTTATTTTAAAATGTATGGTGCCGCTCTCATACTTTTTTTGGCAGGTTTTATTATTCGAGGTTTTTTAGGTGGCCTACTAACCTCGGCATTGCAATATCCTGTAATACGGGATGAGATAGCTTACAAATACAACCAAATTACTATTTACAGAAAATACGAAGGCGCCTTTAGTTTGTGTTGTACCTACCGTGTTACCGAAAAACGATACTCCATTTTCGAAAAAACATTTGGTGAATTTCAAGTTTTAGGACAATCGGATTTTATAATAAAATCTATAGAAAATTCGCCTCAACGTTTAAAAATAATTCACCAGGATTTTGTGTTTGACAATAACAAAAACGAACTGGTTTTAAAAGATAAATCTCTAATTTTCAACAAATAAAATATACGACATTTGTCGTATGGATTGGTGTGCTTTTCATTAATAGATTTGTTTAAACAACAAGACTTTTATGAAAACTATTCTATTTACAAAAATCCTTTTCGTTTTATCGACTCATGTTTTTTGGGCTCAAAAAACAACTTTAAAAGATTTCAATCTTCCAAAAAACACCATCATGTTTGTAGATGCAACCATGTTATATGATGGTGCAACAAAACAAACCACATTTAGAAAGCAAAACCAATTAGAATTTAAAGATGGTTTACTTATTAAAGAATCTTCGGCTGAAATAATTGGCACTCTTAAGTTGGGGTCGCAAAAAGTTTACACCTATAATTCAAATAATGAGTTAATTAATATTAACGACGCTGGTGGCATAGCCGATGTGGGTGGCTCTGCAGACGATATAAAAATTACTTACATTAAAAATGGCGAAACTACATATGTTTATAAAAACAGTAATTCGTACTTAAATAAATACTATGATAAGAATGGAAATCTAATTGGAGAAGACACATACGATTATCAATCTAAATATATTTCTGAAAAAGTTACTTTTAAAAATGGTGTTAAAACAACCATAACATACAACTCAAAACAAGAACCCAAGGATAAAACTACCGAATACTTTAACAAAGGAAATCAACCTATCTTAAAAGTATATACCGATTATCGCTTTGCTAAAACCGACAAAGTTACGAGCTACACCTATGATGCAAATGGCAATTTAACCGAATGCCAAATAAGCGATTATAAAAATGATATGCCGGGCAAAAAGGTTGACTATTTTAAAGACGGTAAAATAACACCTGTGCCCGATAACTTTAAAATAGGTAAAACAATAACGATACCCTATTACAATTATTCTGAAGGAACACTTTGGACGGTTCAAATAGCTGGCAACCAAAAAAACAAAGAAGAAATAGAAGTAAAAATGAGAGCCATAAAAACCAGCGATGGCAAAATGTATAATACCAATAACCAAGGTGCTTTAATGACCTTTTTAGCTGATACTTACACAAAAATAAATGCTTCTAAACCATGAAAAAACAAATTATAATCATCATTTTATGTTCCTGGATTACAGCGTTTGCTCAAAAAAATAGATTGGCAAAATGCCCCTAAAAATCCTTTAGGTTTTAAATATAAAAAAGAACACTTCAATCTTAAAGGAGATATTTATGCTTCTAATGATATGGTATTTGATAAAAGCGGTAATCTAATATATAATTTTGAAACACAATATTATTACGATAAAAGCGGAAGAATTATAGGAAACAACTATAACGACGAGCTTACTTACGATGCTAAAGGAAACATAAACATGTATAAGTATAATAGTGGAAACGCCAATTTTTACAATTATAATGATGAGAATTTATTGGTTTTCGAAAAATCTACTTATGGCGACGAAACTACTTATACCTACGACTCTAAAAACCGAATTATTAAATCAACAATAAACCGAAAAGGAGAACTCTATTCAGAATACCATTATTCTTATAGTAAAATTGGCGATACGGTTGTAATAACATCAAATTACAAATTTGCCAGCTCACCAAAGCAATATACTGCAACCTATTATTATTTAGATGGTTATTTAGTTAAAGAAAAACTAGACTCTGTAGAACATAATTACACGATTTTAAAAGATAGCAAAGGCAACAAAATCGATTTTTACACAACTAACAAACCAAACGAAAACCGTTATAAAACACTAAACCGTTATTATAGCGATATCAATAAGCCAATAAAACTAGAGCTGGGTTATTATAAACCTACTTACAATACAAAATTAGATAAAATACTTACCACATATGTTAATGGAAACCAAGCTTTTGATATTGTAATTAGCGAAGGTGTTAAACCCAACGAAAAAGTGTTTTACGATGGTTTAACACAAACATATTATGCCGTACCCAACGTAATAAAAGAAAATCATTCTATACATACCCGCATCCCTCTTACCCAAATACTTTCTAAAGGAACTCCATATTTAAGTTATGCCTATGATGGTAAATTTATTAATTACGTCGATGGTTTTAATAGGGTTAAATCAAGAGAATTTGCCTTCCTGGGACCACACATGGTCGATTACCGTGTAGACAAAAAAGTGGGTAGAACTTATGTAATTAAAAACTATCAAAACATAAAAGAGCAAGAAGTAAAAGAAATGTCGTTGTTTACAACCGATACAACTTCTGTATTATATACAAGAGATTTAGTTAAAGATAAATTTTTCATAATTGTAAAAGGAAAACACATCGATTACAAAAATGCTCGACTAGAATATTTAAATAATGGCGACCCCGTTATTTTTGTTAACAATACACCCATGTATGTTTTAAAAGGATTTAAAACAGCTACTCATGAAGCTATTTTGTTGGGTAAAATATACGAAGATGAGTTAAAAAATCAACAGAGTAATATTACAGAAAAAAACACTACAGAAACTACCAATACAACATCCACAGAGACCTGTATTTCTGGCAATTGCACCAATGGCTTTGGCGAATTAAAAACAGTAAACAACTCTACTTACACAGGGTTTTTCTCTAACGGTAAAGCCATGGGTTACGGAAAAGAAGTGTACCAAGATGGTTCTTTTTATACCGGTGAATTTCAAAATGGTTTAAGAAATGGTTTTGGTATGTACACCTGGAATAGCGATGGACAATACTATATAGGCCAATGGAAAGACGGGAAACAACATGGCTACGGCTACTTTAAAAAAGGTACAGAAGTTTTACAAGCTGGATATTACGAAAACGCTAAGCAAACCCGCAATATGTTAACTCAAAACTACAAAAACAAACAAGCTGTTGGAAATTGTATTGGCGACTGTGCCAATGGTTTTGGGTACTACAAATATTCAAACAACGATAGCTATGTTGGCTTTTTTACCAATAATAAAAGAAACTATGTAGGTGCTTATACATGGGCTTCTGGTAATGTTTTTATTGGCGAAATTAATTACGATCTCTTTAACGGACAAGGCATTGAGTATTACAAATCGGCAGAAACAACTTATTATGGCGAATTTGTTTCTGGTAAACGCCACGGCAAGGGTGCCTATTTTGCTAAAAACGGCACACCTATTAGCAAAGGCTACTGGGAAAATGGCGTGTTAAAAACTTCTTATTAATATAAAAAACTTAAAATAATGAAACCCTACATCTCAATCCTATTTATCTGTTTTTTAACCATAGGTAGCAGAGCTCAAAAAGTAGATTGGACTCAAGCACCCTTAAACCCCGTAGCTTTTAAATATAAATTAGAAGACTTCAACCTAAAAAATGTTTTTGCTTACAACGAAAAGTTTTTTAAAGATGGGTTGCTAATGTACGATAACGACCAAAACACAAAACAATATTATAAATATAACTATGATGGGTTGCTATTAGAAGACAGCGATGAAAACACCTATACTTTTAACGAAAAAAAACAACTCATAGCCATAACCGGTTCTAAACATCATAAGGGCTACTTCCCAATAAATTTGAAGTTTGAATATGATGACTATGGTCGATTAGCAACAAAAATTATAAGAGATAACGAAAAAATATCTTACACCTATTATAATTCTGGGCAGCTAAAAACTCAACTTAGCGAATCTAATGGTGTTGAAAGCCAATTAATAGTTTATACCTATTCCAAAGAAAATGGACTTTTAAAAATATCAAAGAATACAGCAAAAAAAGCAAATACAGGTATTGAACAAGAATATTTATTTTACGACCGAGGCGTACTTGTTAAAAAAATAGGTAAAACAGGGAAAGTAACCACTTGGAAAACCAAAACCGATGCTCAAGGAAACTATTTACAAGAAATGGATGTTACCTTTAATAAAAATGAAATTAGTACAGGTTTAAATTTTTCATATAAAGCAGATAAACGCATCGTTTACTTTGATAAAACTTCCCCAGAACTAGTTTTTATTAACGAAAAACCAGCAGCGTTTATACCTATAATTCATTATGAATATAGAAAAATATTCTTTGACATCTTTAACCAAGATTATTATAACGTCTATCCTGGGGCATCTGCAGAAAATGGTTTTAATATTTCAATACTAGCCAAAAACAAAGAAGCCATTGCTATTAAACCCAAAAAATACAATCCTTTTCACCCTACAGACAAACTATATCATCTTGTTTATGCTGGTCTCGTAAGAAATCAAGGCGGTTTAATTAACCCTTTTTCACATATAAATGTTCACCAAAACGACCATCAATCTTTAATACTTTACGATCGCTTTTTTGAAAAGAATTACTACATAAAAATAAATCCAATTGATGGTATTTATATTTTAAACGACGCCTTACCTGTTATGTTCTATGTCACCGAAGAAAACGCACAAAAATTATATCATTTTGTTAAAAATGGCGAAGAAATTAATCCGTCTAGATTAAACTTAGCCTATGCAAATAACAACGAAGACGCCTCGGTAGAGGTAGATAACAAACTTGTGTATTACATTAAAGGCTTGAAAAATTTAGAAAACAAAAAAGTCTATTACCCAACTATATTATAGTATCTCTCAACAAAAACAATACATCATGAAAAGAACCTTATTAATTTTTATTTATATCGCTTTCGCGGAAGTCTTTACGGTATCGGCACAAATACACACAACATTACCACATAAAACATTTAAAGATTACGAGGTTTCTAAACCCATTTTATATACGCAAACAGTTACTTATGATGCTCATGATAAGGGCTACGACCCCGTCATGGTAACCGTTAACAGCTTTAACGAACAAGGTCAATTTATACAAGAGTACTTACATATTCTAGGCAAATTTGAATCGGAAACCGCACATAATTACATATACAACAATGGCAGATTAGATAGTTTAAACACTCTAGCAACCGCTAAAAATTTTAATGTAAAAACCAGTTTTGAATACAATTCGAATGGAAAAGTTGCTAAAGAAACCGCTTCGGGGGTTTACTCAAAGTACACGCGCCATTTTAAATACAATAAAAAAGGCGACATAGAAAGCATCACCACAGATTTTGATAATGGTGGCCATAACTGGACCACCTTTACTTATAAAAATGGCAAGCTCGATTTGGTAACTCAAATAGACGGACAAGTAAAAGAGGGTAGTTTAACAAACTATTTTGCCTATTACAACGGCGAATTGTTTGCCAGATGGGATAATTTAGATAAAGATTTATATGTATTTCCTAGTGCGTTTATGCACTATAAGCTACCAAAACATCCAGAGCCATTAGCAACTGTAAACAACCTACGAGAACTTCAAGCAACAAATAAAACTGCCTATAATAAAGAATTAAACAGCGTTTTAACTCATGCTGAAGTAACTTTTGAAATGGGTCAATCTACTCCAGAAAACGGTGACTGGACACGCCGAATGACAAAAGAGACTCGATTTGGAGGAACGACACGCAGGTTTCACTTTCGTAAAATTGTTTACGCCGATGGTAAAGTAAGTGGCAGCACCGAATTCGATTATTTGTTTTTTAATAAAATGAAAGATTTGTAATTCATTTGTTAAAAAGATGAAACAAATCAAAATATTTGCTGGTGTCGTGTTCGCCAGCGTCTTAATAAGTTGTAACGATACCAAGGCTAAGCAATTGCAAATAAGCGATAATGCACCCATGAATCCTGTTGTTGCTTTTTTACATAGAGAAGATTTAGCCTTAAAAGGCCCCGTAAAAATGGCTGGCGATGACTATTTCGATTTAAACGGATATATTACCGAAAGCATGGGCGACATATATACCCATAGCGATTCCAAAAGCACCATGAAAACCGGCAAAACCCTTTATACTTACACTAAAAATAAAAAAGGACAGTTCGAAAAACTAACTATTTCTGGTAATAATGAGCCCACTTATTTTACCTATCACAGTAACGGATTATTAGCATCGGAATATGGTATTGAAAATGGTATTTCCTATAAAACAACTTATACTTATGATGCTAAAGGTCGGATAAAACAATGCGCGTATACCTATGGCGACGATCCTGTTAAAATAAGCTATTACACTTACAAGAATATTAATAACGATACCTTAGAAATAGAAATACGCTTTAACAATAGCAAAGCAAAAGAAATTTACCGTTATAAAAACGGCATCATGGTGGCATCTACCCTTTCTGGTGAAACCACAACTTACAGCTATATATTTGATGCCAGGGGTAATTGGTTAAGCCAAACTACAAGTTATGGTAGCTCTACAACTCGAGCCATTACATACTATTAACAAGCATAACTTTTCCCAAACGGCAATATTAAAGTTTTTTTGTATCTGCTTGTTTGTATTGAATCTCCTTGATTTCAAAAAACAGTTTTAAAATTAAGAAAGGAATAATAGCTAAAACGGCCACATAATTTTCGAAAACAATAAATTCCTTTTTCAAAAAGAATGATAACAATATACCTAAAATTAGTGATACATGCAGCGTTATTACGCCAGGCGATAATAAATGATGTGTTAAACCTATGTGCGAATCGCTTCGGAATTTATAAATCTCACGTAGTAGAAACGTTAGTAAACTAAAGTTGAAAAGCGCATTTTTAAAAAAGAAAATTTCAAAATTACTAAGCACCAAATCACTATGGTTCCAATCGAGTATCAATCCGAAAAAAACTATAATAAACACCAAATAAATCATGAGCATAAACAATCTGCTTTTGGTATTAGAAAGTTGCACAACAGCATTTACAAGTTGATTTCTTTTCAATTGATACCGTAATCTATCGAAAACTGTTTTTAAAAATTCGTCCCACCAGAACAAATAAAGTATATAAAATACGGTTATTTGCTTATTATAAATTGCCAAGACGGTAATGAGTGTCATGACAAAAAGCGAAAGATACTCGGCTATTTTAGGTCTTTGTATAATCATAAAAAAATCTCGTTTTCAAATTAACATCGAAAACGAGATTTATACAAATTTATGTTGAATAATAATTAGTTACCAGACTCTTGTTTGGCATCTTCAATCATTTTATCATTTGGTACAATAGCAATGTTTACACGTCTATTTTTTGCACGACCTTCTGCTGTAGAGTTATCTTCAATAGGTTGTGTTTCACCAAACCAATGTGTTGTTAATCTAGAACTGCTAATGCCGTTATTCATTAAATAATTTGTAACAGCATAGGCTCTGTTTTTAGACAATGTCATGTTATAATCATCTGCACCTTGGCTATCTGTATGGCCTACAACCAGTACATTCGTATCTGGATATTCTTTAAATACACCAATAAGTTTATTTAAAGTTTCTTGTGAAGCTGCATTAACATTGTATTTGTTGGTATCAAAATAAACTCCACTAGTTTCATCGAAGGTTACAACAATACCGTTATCTACACGCTCTACCTTTGCTCCTGGAATTTCACTTTCAATTTGCTTTGCTTGCTTATCCATTTTATTACCAATAAGCACACCTGCACCACCGCCAATAACACCACCAATAACGGCTCCTAATTCGCCATTACCACCTTTACCAATGTTGTTACCTATAATAGCACCAATAATACTACCTGCTGCCGCGCCTAAAACACCACCTTTTTGTTTGTTATTAGCATTTTGAACCGATTTACAGTTAGTAAAACTCATTACTACTAAAAATGCTAAAAATAGAATTCCCGATTTTTTTATTATTGCTTTCATATATATTATTGTTTGTTAAAATTCATTGTAATTGTAAATGGTTTTCCATCTACTGTTAAGGTTTGTTGCCATACCATATCCATTTCAGATAAGCTGGTTAAACTTAAACGAAAACCAACATTGCTTTCAGATTTGTGTTTTGCATCTGTAGGTTTTAATAAGAAATCATACAAACCAGAAACCTCATCTATTTCTTGAATTGAAAAAATAAAATTTCTCACGCCCGTATCACAATTGCCATCGTTAATTGTGTAAAGCCCTGTATTGTTATTTGGAATAAATTGCCAAGTACTACCTTCAAAACAAGCTTTAGAAACGTCGTTTAAAAGCGTTACATCGTAAGTTCCAGCTTCGCTATAAGTGATGCTGCTTAATTCCCAGTTACCTTTAATTACCTTTTTAGAGGTTCTTACTGTTTTTGATGCTCCGCATGATACCATCATGGCTAGAACAAATAAACCTAATATTAATTTTTTCATTTTTTAGTGTTTTAATTTATTACAAATCTAACAATAAATACTGCTGAAATATTTACAGTATTTAATTTTAATGTTATATAATATCTATCATAAAAAATTATTCTTTTTAAAGATACAAAAAACAAAAACATCTAATAATCAATTTATTAGATGCTTTAAAATTAATATGATGAATAAACTTTATTACTAACTTATCTGCAAACCATTGGCTACGGTGGCATCATCTGGATTTACAAACACCAATTTGCCCTCGGCAGTCTCCGTCATTAAAATCATGCCTTCACTCTCAACACCTCGTAGAGCTCTTGGTGCTAAATTTACTAAAACGGTAACACGCTTTCCAACGACTTCCTCTGGTGTAAAACTTTCGGCAATACCCGAAACAATAGTGCGTACATCAATACCGGTATCAACTTTTAAAACAAGTAGTTTTTTAGCTTTTGGCATTTTTTCGGCTTCCAAAATCGTTCCTACACGAATGTCTAATTTCGTAAAATCATCGAAAGTGATGGTCTCTTTTTGAGGTTCTAAGGTTTTATTAGCGGCTTCGTTTGCTTTTTTACTAGCTTCTAATTTATCTAATTGAAATTGAATGGTTTCATCTTCAATTTTAGAGAATAATAATTCGGCTTCGCCAATTTGATGCCCTGTTGGAAGCAAGATGTCTTTTGAAGCGATATCGTTCCATGAGTTCTCGACTGCGCTTAACGAGACATTTAAAATCTGTTTAAGTTTATTTGATGTAAACGGTAAAAATGGCTCACTTAAAGTTGCTAAAGCCGATGCGATTTGCAAAGCCACATACATAATGGTTTTCGTGCGGGCTTCATCTACTTTAATCACTTTCCAAGGCTCTTCGTCGGCTAAATACTTGTTACCAAGTCGTGCTAAATTCATGAGCTCTTGTTGTGCTTCTCTAAAACGGTAACGCTCAATAGAACTTGAAATAACTTCGGGGTAAGCCTTAACGGCAGCTAAAGTTTCTTCATCTATTTGAGATAATTCAGAAGGATTTGGAACTAAACCGTTGTAATATTTATTGGTTAAAACCACCACACGATTAATAAAGTTTCCAAAAATGGCTACCAATTCGTTGTTGTTTCTCGCCTGAAAATCTTTCCAAGTAAAATCGTTATCTTTTGTTTCGGGCGCATTAGCTGTTAAGGCGTAACGCAACACATCTTGTTGTCCCGGAAATTCTTTTAAATAGTCTGGTAACCAAACGGCCCAGTTTTTAGATGTTGATAATTTGTTGCCTTCTAAATTTAAAAACTCGTTAGCTGGCACATTTTCTGGTAAAATATAACTGCCTTCGGCTTTTAACATGGCTGGAAAAATAATACAGTGAAATACAATATTATCTTTTCCTATAAAATGTACCAACTTGGTGTCGTCGCTTTTCCAGTAAGGTTCCCAGTCTTTACCTTCGCGCGCAGCCCATTCTTTGGTTGATGAAATATAACCAATAGGCGCATCAAACCAAACGTAAAGCACTTTACCTTCGGCACCTTCTACCGGCACAGGAATACCCCAGTCTAAATCGCGTGTTACGGCTCGTGGGCGAAGTCCATCATCAATCCAAGATTTTACTTGGCCGTACACATTGGGTTTCCAATCTTTTTTATGGCCTTCTAAAATCCATTCTTTTAAAAAATCTTCGTATTTATCTAAAGGTAAAAACCAGTGTTTTGTTTGTTTTAAAGTAGGTACATTACCTGTTAATGCCGATTTCGGATTAATTAAATCGGTGGCATTTAAACTGGTTCCGCACTTTTCGCATTGGTCGCCATAGGCTTCTTCGTTGCCACATTTTGGACATGTTCCTGTAACAAACCTATCGGCTAAAAACTGATTGGCTTTTTCATCGTACAACTGCTCGGTGGTTTCTTCTATAAAATCGCCATGATCGTACAAGGTTTTAAAAAATTCTGAAGCCGTTTCATGATGAATTTGTGCCGAAGTACGCGAATAATTATCGAACGAAATACCAAATGCTTCAAAAGAGTCTTTAATAATTTTATGATATTTATCTACAACATCTTGTGGTGTTACACCTTCATTTTTTGCCTTAATAGTAATAGGCACGCCGTGTTCATCGCTTCCGCCAATAAAAACAACATCGTTACCTGTTAAACGTAAATAACGTGCATAAATATCGGCTGGCACATAAACCCCTGCTAAATGCCCAATATGAATGGGACCGTTGGTATAAGGCAACGCAGATGTAATGGTATATCGTTTTGGTTTGTTCATTTTAAATTTTAATTATTCGTCATTGAAAATTTTTAATAAAAACCGTGGTAATGCATCTATTTTTAAAAGATTTCAAACTGGCTTTATTAATTGCAATGACCTTTCATTTTAACAAGCCACAAAAGTACACATTTTGAAAGGGATTTAGAAAAAAAATGTACTTTTACAGTATGCCTAGAATTTCATTATTAACCATCGTATTTATAGCTGTTTTTTTCTTCGGAAAAACAACACTTTTAGCACAAAATAACTCGTATAAATTGATACAACCACCTTACCTAAAATCTGGCGATACCGTTGCTATTGTTGCACCATCTGGCATCTTAAAAAACAGAACTGCCGAAATTGAGAAAGCTAAAAACCTTCTTAAAAGCTGGGGTTTGCATGTTGTAATTGGAAAGCATGTTTTTAGTCAGGCTAACCATTTTGCAGGTACAGACGATGAGCGCTGTGAAGATTTTCAAAAAGCAATGGACGATGCCAACATAAGCGCCATTTGGTGTGCCCGCGGCGGTTATGGTGCGGTTCGAATTTTAGATAAACTCGATTATACCAAATTTAAAAAAAAACCAAAATGGCTTATTGGATATAGCGACATTACAGCACTTCACAGCCAAATGCAGGTTAAAGGTTTCGAGAGTATTCATGCCATGATGTGCACCAGCTTGCAAGACGACAACGATACTATTAAAGAAACCATTAGCACGTTTAAAGACGCGCTTTTTGGCAACCCAATAGAATATACGCTGGAACCCTCAAATTATAATGTTGATGGTTCTGTTACCGCGCCTCTTGTTGGAGGAAATTTAAGTATACTGTATAGCATGTTGGGATCTAATACCAGTATCGATACTTCAGGGAAAATTCTGTTTATAGAAGAAATTGGAGAATACAAATACCATATAGATCGCATGTTACAAAGTTTAAAACGCGCAGGGTATTTCGATAAATGTGCCGGTCTCATTATTGGCGATATGACTAAAATAAAGAAAAACACAACACCTTGGGGTGCTTCAATAGAACAATTAATAATGGATGTTGTTTCAAGTTATAACTTTCCGGTAGCTTTTAATATGCCTGCGGGACATAATAAAGACAATCGTGCCTTAATTCTGGGCAGAAATGTTTCGTTGAACGTAAAAAACAGACAATCAGCTATTAAATTCAGCAATTAAGAAAACTTCCAGTAGGTTCGTAATTAAATGTACTCTCAAAATTTTTAATTATGAAAAAACTACAACTACTTACTTTTACAGCCATGCTTTTACTTACACTAAGTGTAAAAGCAAACGATTCGAAATTAAACCTAAACAATCCCGATGTTCGCAAATGTTTAATTGAAGCTTCAAAAAGTGAAGGATGGGATTTATCTGCTACGTACTTAAACTCTGAAGATAAAATTGTTTTAATCTTTTCAAAAGATGGGCAATCGCGAGTTTACACTAGCAACCAAATGTTTAAAATGTAAGCATTAATGCATGTAATAATAAAAAAACCAACTAAAATTTAGTTGGTTTTTTTATTTAAAAGCCGCGTTCCTTCTGCAATTGTTCGTAAGCAGCCTGAACTTGCCTAAATTTCTCTTCGGCACCTTTTTGGTGTTCTTTCCCTAAGTGAAGCACCTTATCTGGATGGTATTTTTTAGCCATAGTACGATAGGCTTTCTTAATCTCGTCGTTTGTAGCCGATTTATCAATTTCTAATATTTTATAAGCAGTATCGGCCGATTCGTAAAACATCGCCTTAATACTTTCGTAATCGCTATGGCTTATACCTAAATAACCCGCCATTGTATAAATAACAGAAACCTCATCGTTGGTTACTAAACCATCTGCTTTTGCAATACCAAATAAAAAATGAATTAATTGCAAGCGCGATGGATGCTCCATCATTTGTCTAATTTGCAAACAAACCTGTCTTGTAGAAATGTTTTGTTGTTTATTAATTTCTTTAAAAAGTCTAAAAGCATGATTGGCGCGTTCTTTTCCATACATACCAACAAATTGTTGGCGTACAAAATCCAACTCCCGCTGGTCTTGTTTTCCATCGGCTTTTATAACAATAGATGCCAAAATTAACAAACTTACCTCAAAATCGCCTGGTTGTGTTCTTTGTGATTGATGAGACTGTCTGTTGCCTTGCCTTGTTTCGGCTTCAGTAAAAACTGTATTTGCGCTTCCATTTCCAAAGGCATCAACTATACCGCCCAAAGCCATTCCTATTATAGCCCCTATGGGACCTCCAAACGACCAACCCAAGGCGGCACCAATCCATTTTGAAAAACTCATGTAAGTAATCATTTAAATTTGCGTCAAACCTACATATAATTTCATTCTTTTAAAAACAGAAAACCATGAAGTAAACTGGTTTTAATAATTTAAATTAGATGTTATTAAAATAGGTTTAATATTTGTTTGTAGAATAACCGCCAATTTTGTTACACAATTGGTATCTTTGCAAACTAAAATTGTTAATTAAAAATTTAAAATATGTATCCAGCAGAATTAGTAAAACCAATGCGTGAAGATTTAACGAAAGTTGGTTTTGAAGAATTACATACAGCAGAAGCTGTTGATGCTGCTTTAGCAAAAGAAGGAACTACTTTAGTAGTTGTAAATTCGGTTTGCGGTTGTGCCGCTGCTAACGCGCGCCCAGGAGCAAGAATGAGTTTAAATAATGAGAAAAAACCAGACCATATTGTTACTGTATTTGCAGGCGTAGATAAAGATGCTGTTGCACAGGCAAGACAACATATGGTTCCGTTTCCTCCTAGTTCACCAAGTATGGCCTTATTTAAAGATGGTGAGTTAGTACACATGTTAGAGCGTCATCACATTGAAGGCAGACCAGCAGAATTAATTGCGGAAAATCTTATAGATGCTTACAACGAGTTTTGCTAAGAATTAAAAAATCTAATTTTTAGATTTATAATAAAAATCCACGGCCACACCGTGGATTTTTTATTTATTTTTGAGCATGAAAAAAATCTTATCATATCCTATTACTGCCATTTATTATTTGTGTTTTTTCTTAACACTTATAATATTTCATCCCATACAATGGTTTTGTTTTAATGTATTTGGTTATCAGGCTCATAAAAAAAGTGTAGATGCATTACAATTTTGGTTAATGCGCTGTGGTAATATTTTAGGCACGCGGTATTCGTTTTACAATCCTTATAAAATTGATACCAATCAACCTTTAATAGTTGTAGCTAACCATCAAAGTTTACACGATATTTATCCGCTTACTTGGTTTATGCGCAAGCATCACCCTAAATTTATTAGTAAAATAGAATTAGGAAAAGGGATTCCGAGTGTATCTTTCAACCTTCGTCATGGCGGTGCTGCTTTAATTGACAGAAAAAACCCAAGACAATCGCTTCCTGCTTTAATGAAATTTGGCGAATACATAGAAACCAACAAACGTACAGCCGTTATTTTCCCTGAAGGAACAAGAAGTAAAAACGGAGCGCCTAAACCCTTTCAAACAAAGGGTTTAGAAATTTTATTAAAAAAAATTCCATCGGCTCATGTTGTACCTGTTACCATAAATAACTCCTGGAAAATGTTACGATACGGTAATTTCCCCATGAATTTAGGGACTCATATTACTTTTACCGTGCATAAGCCTTTAAAAGTTAGTACCTTTGTAGATAAACAGGAACTTATTAATAGTGTTGAAACCACTATTAAAGAACATATAACCATTTAAAAACTAAAAGATGTCGTTAAAAAATGTAAGACTTGAAGTGATGCAGTTTTTGGAAAAAGACGTAGAATCTTTAATAGAGAAATATTTAATTCCAGTAGAAAAAATATGGCAACCAACAGATTTTTTACCAAATTCTGAAGGTGATAATTTTTTTGAAGAAGTACGTGAAATTAGAGAACTGTCGAAAGAACTCCCATACGATTTTTGGGTTGTTTTAGTAGGTGATATGATAACCGAAGAAGCCCTGCCAACTTACGAATCTTGGTTAATGGATGTTGAAGGTGTCGGACAAGTAGAACGCAATGGTTGGTCTAAATGGGTGCGCCATTGGACTGCCGAAGAAAACCGCCATGGCGATGTACTTAACAAATACCTTTACCTTTCTGGTCGCGTTAATATGAAAGAAATTGAGAAAACCACACAATATTTAATTGCAGATGGTTTCGATATTGGTACCGATAGAGACCCTTATAAAAACTTCGTTTATACCAGTTTCCAGGAACTTGCCACCTATATTTCACACAATCGAGTGGCAAAAATTGCTAAAAAAAGTGGCAATAAACAATTGGCAAAAATGTGTCAAATTATTTCTGGTGATGAAATGCGCCACCACCACGCTTACTCGGAGTTTGTAGAACGTATATTTAAAGTAGATCCAAGTCAAATGATGATGGCTTTTTATCAAATGATGAAACTAAAAATTACGATGCCTGCTCATTTTTTAAGGGAATCTGGAAACCAAATAAGTACTGCTTTCGAAGAATTTTCGAATACTGCCCAGCGTATAGGGGTTTACACGTCTAACGATTATGTTGAAATTTTAGAAAAACTCATTGAGCGTTGGGAAATTGGAAAAGTAACAGGCCTTACAGACGAGGCAGAAAAAGCAAGAGATTATTTAATGAACCTTCCTGCCAGAATGTATCGACTATCTGAGCGTATAAAAATACCAGAAAATTCATTTCAATTTAAATGGGTTGAGCCTGCGATAATTAAATAATATTTCAAAATATACTTTTAAAAATTCCTTTCATACCGAAAGGAATTTTTACTTTTATGATATGATGATTGAGGAAAAAATTATTGAAAATACCATCGTTTTTGTAAAAAAAACATTAGAAAATGCTGAAGGTGGACACGATTGGTTTCATATAGAGCGGGTTTATAAAAACGCTTTACTTATAGCAAAAAACGAACAGGTAAATACCTTTATAGTGGCTCTTGGTGCCCTATTGCATGATATTGCAGATAGTAAATTTCATAACGGTGATGAAACTTTAGGCCCTAAACTAGCTCGCGAATTCTTATTAAAACAGAATGTAGATACTTTAATAATGGAGCATGTTATTAAAATTATTGAAAATATATCGTTTAAAGGTGGCAACGAAATGGCTCAATTTAAGTCTTTAGAGCTCGATGTGGTTCAAGATGCCGATAGATTAGATGCCATTGGCGCTATTGGGGTTGCCAGATGCTTCAACTACGGTGGCTTTAAAAACAGGGCTATATATGACCCTGAGATTGAGCCCAATTTAAAAATGACTAAAGAAGCTTATAAAAATTCTTCGGCACCAAGTATTAATCATTTTTATGAAAAATTATTGTTGCTTAAAGATAGAATGAATACAAAAACTGGGAGCAAAATTGCTAAAAAACGTCATGAATTCATGCTTTCATTTCTTAAACAATTTTACAGTGAATGGGAAGGACGTATCTAATTACGATCCTATAATCATTTTAATTTCCTTTCGGTAGTTAGAAGCACTTTTACCAGTTATTTCATTAAACTGTTTGTTAAAGTGAGAAAAATTATTAAAACCGCATTCAAAACAAACATCGGCTATACTCATTTGGCTTTCGTTAAGTAGTTTCGTAGCATGAACTACTCTGTATTCGTTTACTAGCTGAGTAAATGTTTTTCCGGTAACCTTTTTAAAATATCTACAAAAAGCTGGTACCGTCATGCTTACTTGGTCGGCAATTTCATCTAAAGAAATATGGTTCTGAAAATTTTTATTTACATACTTAAAAATAATATCAACCTTCGAACTGTCTTGTGCTTCTGCTTCAAAAGCAAAACCGTCGGCATTTAAAAGGGTATAATCTTCGGTGGTAGCTAAGTAATCTAAAATTTCTAAAAACTTTAAAACGCGCTTTAAACCAGTATGCTCCAATAATTTTTCAATTTTTGGACCAATTTTTTGTTTAGTTTCAACCTTATAACGTATTCCTTTTTTAGCCCTTTCAAATAACGATACTATATTAGACATTTCGGGAACTTGAAGAAAATCGTCTCCCAAAAAATTTGACTTAAATTGTATCGTTGTTTCGGTTCCATTGGCCGTTAATCGATCGGTGAATCCATTATGCGGTAAATTAGACCCTATTAATATTAATTGACTATTATTAAAATATGATAAATGATTTCCTATATGTGTTTTGCCCTGCCCTTTGTTAATGTAAATAAGTTCTAATTCTGGATGGAAATGCCAGTAAGCGAAGTTCTTATCTACAGTATCTACATGTTGTTTAACTAATATAGAGCTTCCGAAACTTGGGGTGAGCTTCCTAAAAGTTGGCTTCTTATTAATCATAACAAAAATATTATGTAACAAAATTACAACTAAAAATAAAATAAATTCAATATATATTAACCCGAATCTGTGTTATTTTACCGCTTATCATATTTAACAATTCGTTAACAGGTAATATAGCATAGAATGTTGTCAAATTAGATGTTTTTTTAGGTTTGTCTTTGCCATAAATTTGTCATGTACAACAATAGTAATATTGAGTATAAGTTAAAAAGTCTTTTAGGTCATAAAATTTTAAATAAAGGATTTACAAATTTAAAATTTATTTAAATAAAAATATAACTCTGACATACAAGAGTATACAAAATTCATTAATAATTAGTTTAATGTCTTATTTAGTTTAGTTGGTAAAGTGAGCTGTGGTGGCTCACTTTTTTTTTGCACTTAATTTAAATTTTTTCCTTTTTTAAAAAACCTATAACTTTCTAAATAGGGGTATTCATTTTATAGTTAAAAATTAGAAGTAAATAAAAGCCCGAATTGGTAAATATGTGAAAATTTAACATCAATATATGTTATTTTAACCCCATCTAATCCCAACGACTATCAATCTGATAAAATAGCATATAAATTTGCAAAAATCGATGTTTTTCTACTTCTTCTTCTGGCATATCTTTGCCTTGTATAACAATTAATACACATAATCATGAAAAATCTAATTTCAACAATAAAAAAAGGAAGCTTAGTAGTGGCTGTTTTAACATCATTAATAGGTAACGCTAAAGAAACTACACTTTTAAAAGATAAAATGTTAATAGAAAAAACAGCTTTAACACTTAATAATGTAAAAGCTGGTAATGTATTAACTATTAAAGATCTTGATGGTATTATACTTTATAAGGAACTAATTAAAATGTCTGGCACTTACAAAAAAGGGTTCGATTTAACTGCTTTACCTAATGGCGATTATTTCTTTGAGGTAGATAAAGATTTAGAAATTCAAACCATTCCGTTTACAGTTACTAATAACATTGTTTTTTTAAATAAAGACAAAGAGACTACAACTTTTAAACCTTATGTTAAAAAGGTAAACGACTTAGTATATGTTACTAAATTGGCTCCTAAAAAAGAAGCTATGACAATTAGTATTTATTCTTATAACAATTCTGAGGAATTAATTCATACTGAAAAAGTTGAAGGCACTCAAACCATTGAAAAAGTATACAAATTGCAAAAAGGCGATTATAGAATAGTTTTTAAAACAGAAGATAAAGAATTTACAGAATTCATTAATAATTAGTTTAATGTCTTATTTAGTTTAGTTGGTAAAGTGAGCTGTGGTGGCTCACTTTTTTTTTGTTTAATAGTCATAGTTTTTTCTGTTGAAATTTTGAAAATTTACAATCAATACTTCGTTGTTAAGTTATAACCTTTAAACCTTAAGATGGCTTCTGTTTTTTTAATGAAAAAAAGGAAATACAATAAATTAACCTTAAAATATGCTCAATTAACATCAACCAATAACTGTTGTTAAAATAGCATATATATTAGTAAAAATGGATGTTTTGAAACCTTTTAAACCATCATATCTTTGTATTGTTAATTAGTAATAACCCCAAATTATGAAAAACCTAATCTTATATATAAAAAGAAGCGCCTTACTAATAACGGCATTAAGCACATTATTAAGCAACGCAACAGAAACTTCAACTTTTAAAGATAACATTAAAAAAACAGCACTTACTTTAAGTAATGTAAAGCCAGGTGATCTTTTAACCATTCAAGACACAAATGGTGTTACACTTTATAAAGAATTGATAGAAATTGAAGGGACTTACAAAAAAGGATTCGATTTAAATTCATTACCTAATGGAAACTATTTCTTCGAACTACAAAAAGCATTCGAAGTACAAACCATTCCTTTTACTGTAAATAATAAATTAGTTGTATTCAATAAAGCTGAAAAATCAACTACATTTTTACCTTATACAAGACTAAAAAACAACATGCTTTTTGTTACAAAATTAGCCCCAAACAACGAAGCATTAAAAATTAGTCTTTTCATAGAAAACACCTCAGGATTCGAATTAATTCACACTGAAGAAGTAGAAGGCATTCAATCGATAGAAAAAGTATATAAATTACAAAAAGGAAACTATAAAATAGTTTTCAACTCTAATAACAAAGAGTATACAAAATTCATTAATAATTAGTTTAATGTCTTATTTAGTTTAGTTGGTAAAGTGAGCTGTGGTGGCTCACTTTTTTTTTGTTCTTATTTTTAAATAAAAAACTATCATTTCAATACCATTGAAATTTTATAAAATAAATCAAAATTAACTCTAAAATATAGCCAATTAACCCAACAAAAAAACAGCCTGAAAAAATAGATAAAATACCACATATATCAGTCAATATCAGCGATTTAAAACTTAAAAACAGGTGTTATATTTGTCTTGTTGAACGTTATAAAAACATATATTATGAAAAACGTAATTAAAAACACAAAAAAAGGAATCTTCATGGTAATCATGTTTGCTACCATGTTAAGTTTCGCAAATGAAGTTTCATTTTATTCTATTACTAAAAATGGTAACGAAACTTCTTTAACATTAAACAATGTAAAAGCCGGTGACTTATTATCTATTTTAGATGACAAGGATGTTGTATTATATAAAGAAATTATCCAGAACGACGGAAGCTATACGAAAGGTTTCGATTTAAGCACGCTGCCTGATGGATCTTATGCTTTCGAATTGAATAAAATGGTAGAGATAAAAACAATACCTTTTACAATTTCTAACAACAACGTAACCATTAATAAAACAGCCGAAAAAACTATTTACAAGCCCATTACAAGAGTAAAAGGCAGTGTTGTATTAATCTCTAGATTTTCGTTAGAAAAACAACCCTTAACCGTTGAAATTTATTATAGCGCAGACGACAGCGTTTATAATAATGCGGAATTAATTTACTCTGAAAAAATTAAAGACACTGAAAACTATAACAGAGTATTTAGATTGGCCGATGTAAATAAAGGTTCGTATCGCATTGTGTATAATACAGACGGGAGATCTTTCACTGAAGAAATTAACAAATAAACTATCAAACTAACACTTACTTTAAAAAAGCGACTCTAATTACAGAGTTGCTTTTTTTTTTTTGATATTTAGTCTTTATTCCCCAGGAAAATCTGCTTTTCTTTTTTGTAAAAAAGCAGTGGTACCTTCGGTAAAATCTTGGGTTTCGAAGCATTTTCCAAAAGCTTCAATTTCAAAATTATAGCCATTAACACCATCTTTAAAATTAGCATTTACAGCTTTAATAGCTGCAGCGATGGCTACAGACGAATTTTGAGAAATTTTAGTTGCTAATTTTTCGCAAAATACCAGTAATTCCTCTTGAGTTGTTACATGGTTTACCAAGCCATAATTTAAAGCCTGTTGGGCGTCAATCATGTTGGCAGTCATTATAAGCTCCATCGCCCGACCTTTGCCTATTAATTGGGGTAAACGTTGCGTGCCACCATAACCCGGAATAACACCCAGAGAAACCTCTGGAAGCCCCATTTTGGCATTGGTACTAGCAACTCTAAAATGGCAGGCCATGGCCAATTCGAGTCCGCCGCCTAAAGCAAAACCATTAATAGCAGCAATGACAGGTGTTGACAGGTTTTCAATAAAATCGTATAAAATATCATGCCCTTTGGCCGATAAACGGGTTCCTTGCTCTACATTGAAATTTGCAAACTCGCTAATATCGGCACCAGCAACAAAAGCCTTTTCCCCACTTCCGGTTAAAATAATAACCTTACAGGTTTTGCTTTTACTTGCCTCACTAATGGCACGATGCAATTCTTCAATGGTTTGAATATTTAAAGCATTTAACTTGCTTGGCCTGTTTACAGTAATTGTTGTAATACCATTAATTTCTTCTGAAATAATATTCTCGTAAGACATATTTAAGGGTTTTTTTTGATGATTAAAAAGAACGAACAAAAATTAGTTATTCCTTTGGAAAAGAGACTTTAAAAACCGTACCCATATCTTTTTCGGTACTAAATGTTATGGTGCCTTTATAGGTCTCTACAATATTTTTTACCATGGCTAATCCCAGTCCCATACCACTGGTTTTGGTTGTAAATTTAGGTTCGAAAACTTTCTCTGTATTTTCCTCTAAGATACCAGAACCGTTATCGGCAATGGTAATTACAACCGTATTATTGGTTTCTGAAACATTTACAACAATTTTAGGAACGCGATCTGCAGGAATGGCTTGAATACCGTTTTTTACCAAATTGGTAACAACGCGTATAAGCTGTGTTCTATCAAACTTAGCAATAATTTCTTCGGAATTGGAATTAAAGACGATATAATCTTCATTAAATATATCGAGTGCTAATTTTGTAATTTTTACAACATCGAGGGTTTCATTTTGTTGCGCAGGCATTTTTGCAAAATTAGAAAATGCCGATGCTATAGAACTCATGGTGTCTATTTGCTGAATGAGCGTGTTGGTATATTCATCTAACTTAGAATGTATATTTTCGTCGTTAGGGTTGAATTTTCTTTGAAAATTTTGCACCGTTAAGCGCATGGGCGTTAATGGGTTTTTAATTTCATGGGCGACTTGTTTTGCCATTTCTCTCCAGGCCTGTTCGCGCTCGCTTTTTGCTAATTGTATAGCACTTTCCTCCAGCTCGTCTATCATGCTATTATAGGAGTTTACCAAGGTGTAAATTTCTTCGCTAGTATCGTTTATTACAATTTTTTCGTTGCGCCGTTCTAATCGTGTGGTATTAATTTTATCGCTAATCGCTTTTAAAGATTTTGTAATGTATTTCGATAGCAAAAAGGCAATAACAATAGCCATAAGCAACACCAATAAAAATGCAAAAGCGATACGCTTTAAAAACTCTAAAAGTTCGTTGGTTAAAAAGTCGTCTTTTTCTAAATAGGGCAAATTTAAAATGGCAATGGCTTTCGATTTTTGGTCTCGCAAATAGGTGTAAGACGACTGGAAGGCTTCGCCGTTTTCAATATGTTTATCGACATACATATGCTCGGCAGTATTGGATATGGCATTTAAAACCTCGGCAGGTAAACAGGCATCGGCAGCAAAATTTTGTAAACCTGCTTTAGAGGATACTAACAAGCCGCCTTCTAAATCGTATAAATTAATTTGTAATTTATGTATATCGGCAATATTGTAAATTTCTTCTTTAAAAATTAATGGAATATTTTCGGTTTTAACTTCCCAGGTGTTTTGTCGGCCATTTAACACCCGTTTTAAATGGGTTTGTATATTTTCTTCTTTACGCTGTAAACGGCCCTCGTGGTAATCTTTACTTTGCTCTTTGTATTGGTATATTGCTACTGCAGAAATAAGTATAGAGGCCAATAATACAAGAAATATCATGGCAAAAAAGATGCGCGACCGAAGGGATAACTTTTTTAATTTCATTTGAAATATTAATGCATTTAAATATAGCAATAATTACACCAAAGGTTAAAAATTAAGTTTGAAACTTGTTGTTAGCTGGTGGTTTGCGTTAGGGATTGCAGCGGCATCCTTTTTTGAGGCACGATAAAAAAAGATATAGCGGAAAGCCCGACCCTTGGGTAACGCCCAAATAATTAAGCGTCTGGATTTTTTTCGCGTATGTTTTTATATACTTTAAATCCTAGCATAATTAAAATGCCTAGCACAAAAATGCCAACAATACCCCAAACCCAATTAATGGCGCTTTTTAAAATAACCAAAAATACAACGGCAAATAGTATAAATGTGGCGCCTTCGTTCCAGATTCGCATAAAACTGGACGATTTTTTTACAACATCGTTTTGTAGTTGCTTGTAATATTGGTGTGTTTTTAAGTGGTATATGTAAAGCAAAACTACAAAGCCTAGTTTAACATGCATCCAGGGCATTTTAAGCCAAAAGGGTTGTAAAATAAGCAACCAAACGGCGAAAATAGTGGCTAAAATTGCAGATGGCCAGGTGATAATAAACCACAATCGTTTGGCCATAAGCTTTAATTGTTTTCCTAAAATTTCTTTTTCGGGCGATGGTTTATGAAAGGCTTCTATTTGATATACAAACAAACGCGGAATATAAAATAAGCCTGCAAACCAGGTGATTACGAAAATAAGATGAAAGGATTTTATGTAGTTATAATATTCCATGGGTTATGAAATTGAATCTATTACGGGTTCCTGCTTTAAGGTTTTTACGATTTCGCGATTTAAAAAATAGGCGGTTAATAGGGTTGAAAGCACATCGGATATTGGAAACGACATCCAAACACCCATTTCGCCGTAATATATTGGTAAAATAAAAATAAGCGGAATAAAGAAAAAGCCTTGACGCGATAAGGTTAGTAATAATGCGGGTTTAGCCTTTCCAATGGCTTGAAAATAGGCGGCTCCAATAAGTTGTACGGCAATAATTGGTGTGGCTGCAAATACCCATCGCATCGCATTTGGTGTTTGGCTTATAACTTCTAAATTGGTTGTAAACATTTTTGTTATGGCGCCTGGAAAAACCATAAGCACTATAAAAACCAACGTGGCTAAAATAGAGGCGTATTTTATGGCGGTGTTAATGGTTTCTCTAACCCTAGTATAATTTTGCGCACCATAATTAAAGCCGGCAATGGGCAAAAAGCCTTGTGTAACGCCCAACACGGGAAACATAGCAAACATGAGCATTCTACCAACTATGGCGTACGATGTTACCGAGGTTTCACCGCCTAAATCGTACAAAATATTATTCATGAGTAGATAGGTAATACTTACTACGGCTTGTCTGGATAGGGTTACAAAACCTAGGGAAGCTATTTCTTTTACAATGGGGAAATTTAAACCGAAATGGGAAAAATTAATTTTTAATTCGGAGTGTTTTGATATGAAAAACCAAAGAATAAAAATAAAACAAAGTCCGTAAGAAATGGTGGTAGCCCATGCGGCACCTTCCATTCCGAAATCTAGCAGATTAATAAATATATAATCTAAAATAAGATTGGATACCGAAGGAATCATCATGGCATACATGGCAAATTTTGGCTTGCCTTCTGCCCTAATAACCGTATTTCCCATCATGCTTAATGCCAGAATAGGCACCCCATAAAGCACAATTCTATAATAAATTTTAGCGGGTTCGAATATGGCGCCTTTACCTCCAAAGGCAGGAATAATGGCATCGATATACCACAAACCTAAAATAACCAAGGTAATGGTTAATAAGAGGGTTAATGTAATTTGATTGCCAAAGGTTTTTAATGCTTTAATAGCATCGCTGGCACCCAAGGCTCTTGAAATTATAGAAGACCCACCTATTCCTATACTCATCCCTAGGGCGGCAATAAAAAACGACACAGGAAGTACAACATTAATAGCAGCAATGGCTGTAGAGCCTATCCAATGCCCCACAAAAATGGTATCTACCAGTATGTTTAAAGACATGACTAAAATACCAATAGATGCAGGCACGGCTTGCTTTATTAATAAAGCCCCTATGGGTTGAGAGCCTAAATCTTGTGCTGATGTTTTAGACATTATACGTTTCTAGTTTGGCTGTTTGCCATGTTTTTACCCATTTTGCCAGTAACGCTACCCATGGGTCACTGTCGTTTAAGCATGGAATGGTTGTAAATGTTTTTCCTCCCATTTCATGGAAAATTTCTTCTCCTTCCATGGCTATTTCTTCCAGTGTTTCAAGGCAATCGCTCACAAAGGCTGGTGTAACAATGGCCATATTTTTAATGCCTTGTTTCCCTAAGCGTTCGATAGTTCTGTCTGTGTAAGGTTGCAACCACGGGTCGAATCCTAATCGCGATTGAAAAGATGTTGAATAGGTACCTGGTTTTAATTGAAGGGCTTCGCCAACCAATCGAGTAACTTCTAAACATTGGTGACGGTAACAAAACTCGTGGGCTTTACTTGGTGTTATGCAACAACTGCCATCTATTTTACAATGCGATTTTGTGATGTCGCTCTTTCTAATATGGCGTTCTGGCACCCCATGATAAGAAAACAATAAATGCTCGTAGTTAGTGCCTTCTAGATGCGAATTTATAGCATTTGCAAGTACCTCGATGTAATCGGGTTTGTTATAAAACGCCGGAACCGATTCTATGGTTATATTCGGAAAAAACTCTGCGCGTAACTTTTCGGCTAAAACGGTGATAGTTTCTGTGGTTGCCATAGCAAACTGAGGATACAATGGAAATAACAACACCTCATCGACACCTTTATCAACCAATTCCTGAAGTCCTTTTTTAATTGTCATACTTCCATAACGCATGGCTAAAGCCACTGGAATATCAACCTGTTGTTGTAATTTCTTTTGTAGTCTTTCTGAAAGCACAATTAATGGCGAACCTTCGTCCCACCATATTTTTTTGTAAGCAGCAGCCGATTGTTTAGGACGTGTATTTAAGATAATGCCTTTTACCAAAGCGGTTCGAGCCAGTTCTGGAATGTCTATAACACGCTCGTCCATTAAAAATTCGCCTAAATATTTTTTTACATCTTTGGGATCTGGACTATCTGGAGAGCCAAGATTTACTAATAAGATTCCTTTTTTCATTTTTTTAATTGCCAAAATAACAACATCTAATAAACGTTTTCGATGTCTTAGTATTTTTCTTTTTTATAGCTTAATTATTTATTCTGATTATCTTTTAATTCGGTGGTTTTGTTTTCTGCCTTTTGATGGTGGTAAAGCTTAGGTCGTTCTTCGTTATAGTTGCAATCTTGAAAAATACCACAAGACACATTGGTACGCGCTAACGATTTTGAGTGGGTTCCTAATCCTTTTGATAATGCTTCAATTTCGGGACTTAAATATTTCATTTGCTCGTTTTTTAATTAATGATACATACGATGTAAAATAACACCGAAAAGATGTTGTTTAAAATCTTGCTCTGTTTGAATAACTTCAAAGTTATTTTGATAGCCCAGTGTTTCTATAGTTTTTATAGCATTTTCTATTGATTGATATTTATATCTTGCCGATTTTGTAAAAACCAATAGCTTGTCTTTAGAAAAACCCATATTAACAGAAAATAATATCAAGAAAACAGAAAGAAACACCAATATATTTTTCATAAAAATTAATTTAAAGACATAATATATTTTTTAGGCGTTGTGCCATATTTCTTTTTAAATGCAGCAATAAAATGACTGGCTGTACTGTAACCAACTTTTAAACCCACTTCGTTTACATTGTCATCGCCAGACTCCAACAACTTACGTGCAACTTCCATTTTATAATCGAACAAAAAACTAAATACCGAATCGCCATAAATTTGTTTAAAACCTTCTTTTAGCTTTTTTAAACTTAAGCCAATTTCGTCGGCAAGTTCCTGTAACGTTGGTGGTTCTGCCATTCGGGTTACAATAATATCTTTCGCCTTTCTAATTTTTATAACATTGGTTTCATCAACTAAAAAAGGGCACTGCTCTATGTTTGCATCTTCGCTTCTGTTAAAATACAAACTTAAAAGTTCGTAAGCCTTGCCTTTAAAGTATAATTTTTTAATAGATTGATTTAAACTGTAATTTATTAACTGATTTAAAACGATAGCCATAGAGGGCGAAATAGCGCCGTCCTTATAGTATTTTTTATCTCTGTTATCGGCATTTAAAAACGAAATATAATCTGCTTCTTGCGAAAACAACCCATGAAATTTTTTAATAGATATTAAAACAGAAACCATCCAAGAGTTTGGTTCTACCATTAAATGAATGGGTAAATCGCGTTGCGGATTATAAAGTAATAATGAGTTTTCTTCTAGAATATTTAAAGTATATCGACCCTCATTAAAAATAAACTTACTAGCACCTTTTAAACAGAAATGAAATTGAATGTAATCACTATCTATATATCTTTCAATACTTTGAGCGATACTTTTATCATTTTTAAAAGCAAAAACTAAAAAGCCATCATCGACTTCTGTCTCATCAAAAGTACTTTTAGCGACATTTTTAAAATCTATTTCTTGTGCACTCATAATTACTTTATTTAGATTAGTTCTAAATAAACAGGCGCAAAAACCCCTGTTTATATACAAAAGTATGATATTTATCAGATATTAATTAAAAACAACGCTAAAAAACCACAAGCGATACTAAAAGTTCTTTTAGCGTTATTTTTTTAATAGCTATCAAACTACATTTGCGTACTATTTTCAGGTATTAGCATGCAAAAATATAACATTTCAAGGAGTAACTCCTTTTATGCCATTGGTTTAAGTTACAAAAAAGCCGATGCAGATATAAGAGGACGCTTTAGTTTAGACGACACTTCTAAATTGGCTCTAATTAATGAGGCAAAAGAAAATGACGTGGAAAGTCTTGTGGTTACTTCTACTTGTAACAGAACCGAAATTTATGGTTTTGCACAGCATCCTTTTCAATTAATACAACTTCTTTGCAATAATACCAGCGGTACTGTTGAAGAATTTCAAAAAGTAGCATACATCTACAAAAACAACGATGCCATTGCGCACATGTTTAGAGTAGGTTCGGGTTTAGACAGTCAAATTCTTGGAGATTTTGAAATTATTAGTCAGTTAAAAACCAGTGCAAGAATTTCGAAAAAGCATGGCTTATTAAATAATTTCACCGAACGTTTGGTAAATGCCGTTATTCAGGCCAGCAAACGCATAAAAACCGAAACCGAAATTTCTTCGGGTGCAACATCCGTTTCTTTTGCTTCGGTTCAATACATTTTTAATACCGTTGAAGATATTAAAAACAAAAATATTTTACTTTTTGGAACCGGTAAAATAGGAAGAAACACCTGCGAAAATTTAGTTAAACACACTAAAAATGAGCATATTACTTTAATAAACCGCACTAAAGATAAAGCCGAACAAATTGCCGGAAAGTTTAATTTGGTTGTTAAAGATTACTCCAATTTACAAGAAGAAATTTCAAAATCGGACATCTTAATTGTTGCCACCGGTGCACAACGACCAACGGTAGATAAAGAAATTATTCAGTCTAAAAAACCATTACTTATTTTAGATTTATCGATACCAAAAAACGTAAACGCTAATGTTGAAAGTTTAGAAAATGTATCTTTAGTGCATCTAGATGATTTATCTAAAATTACAGATAAAACCCTGGAAGATCGTAAAAAACACATTCCGTTTGCCGAAGCTATTATTGAAGAAGTGAAAGCAGAGTTTAACGATTGGTTAGAAACCAGAAAGTTTGCACCAACCATTAAGGCACTAAAAAATAAATTACAAGATTTTGCTTCAAGCGAATTAGAAACGCAGCGTAAAAAGAATGCCGATTTTAACGAAGCTCAAGCCGAAGCCATCAGTAAAAATATTATTCAAAAAATAACAAATCATTTTGCACATCACCTTAAAGATGATGCTGTATCTACCGATGAAAGTCTGGAACTCATAAAAAAAGTGTTTCAGTTAGAAACAAAAACACATGTCTAAAATTATAAGAATTGGTACTCGCGACAGCGAATTAGCGCTATGGCAAGCAAAAATAGTTAAAAGTCAACTTGAAACTTTAGGATATCAAACCCAATTAGTTCCTGTAAAATCAACGGGCGATATTGTTTTAGATAAACCCCTTTACGAGTTAGGAATTACCGGAATTTTTACCCGCACACTCGATATAGCCATGTTAAATCATGATATTGATATTGCGGTACATTCATTAAAAGACGTGCCAACAGCCCTTCCCAAAGGCATCATTCAAGCCGCTGTTTTAAAACGCGGTAATGTTAACGACACCTTGGTTTATAAAAACAATGAAGAGTTTTTAGGATCAAAAGAAGCCGTTATTGCTACAGGAAGTTTACGCCGCCGCGCACAATGGTTAAACCGTTTTCCAACGCATACCATAGTAGACCTTCGCGGCAATGTAAATTCGCGCTTAGAAAAGTTACAAAATAACGACCACTGGAACGGTGCTATTTTTGCCGCTGCTGGCATTGGTAGAATTGGTATTAGACCCGAAGAGGCTATTAATTTAGACTGGATGATTCCTGCGCCTGCACAAGGTGCCATCATGATAACTACTTTAGCCGAAAACGAATTTGCTATCGAGGCTTGCAAAGCTTTAAACCACGAAGAAACCGAAATTTGCACCACTATAGAACGTGAATTTCTTAGCAAATTAGAAGGTGGTTGTACCGCTCCTATTGGCGCATTGGCAACTATAAAAAACGATGAAATTAATTTTAAAGGCGTTTTATTAAGTGTCGATGGCACCAAAAGAATTGATGTAACACGCGTTAAAAAAGTTGGCGAACACCATGATATTGCTGGATTCTGTGCCGAGTTTATTATTGAACGTGGTGGCAAACGTTTAATGGACAACATTAAAAACGCGACCCGAACTACCAACGTGTATTCAACAAAATCGTTTACCGAATCGCAGCGTTTATTATTTCATGAAAAAGTGGTGGTTGAAAGCAGTGATTTTATTAAAATTAGCTTAAACAGAATACACCCACGATTCATAAAAAACGAAATTCAAAACGTTGTAATTACCAGTAAAAACGCAGTTGAAGCCTTACTTACAAACTTTTCTCCAATAGAACTTCAGTTTAAAAATATTTATTGCGTTGGTCGTCGCACCAAACGTTTGGTTGAAGACCGCATAGGTAAAGTAACCCATTTTGAAAACAGTGCTAAAAAATTAGCCAACTATCTGGTTGAATATATTGAAGGTACCGAAGTAACTTATTTTTGTAGCGATTTAAGATTAGATGAGTTACCAACCATTTTAGAAAAAAACAATATAAAAGTAACCGAAGTTGAAGCCTACCAAACAAAATACGATGGCCTAAAAATTAATGGTTCTGTTGAAGGTGTTATGTTTTACAGTCCATCGACCGTAGAGAGCTATATACAAAAAAACAAAGCCGATATTATCGCTTTTTGCATTGGAGAAACTACTGCTGCCGAAGCTAAAAAACATTTTAAAGATGTGCGTATTGCTAAAGTACCAACGGTAGAAAGTGTTATCGAATTAGTAAACGAACATTATATTTAATGTTCAAATTTTGCTAATACCTTTAAAATTAAGACCTTTGAAAACACTTAATAGTATCAATTAAGTGATATAAATTATTTGAATGAAAAGAGAATCTATACTCAATTACGTTTATCGGTTTTTTGATATTATCGTACTTTTTTTCATCGTTTTTGATTTTGGTTATGATTATGCCGAAAACTTTACAACACCCCACGTTCTTGGTCTTTTAATTTTAACTGGCTTTTTACTTTCGTTTAATACGGCCAAGTATTTTATTTATAAATACAAAACAAACAAGCGCGTGGCCTTTGTAAATATTATAATTATTTCGGCCTTATTAATTTTATCTCTAATAATTTCAATTGTTTACTCAGAGCATAGCTACCATTACATTTTACAAAAAATAAAGCCCATATTAGAAGGCGGCTTAATTTTATACTTTTTATTAAGACTTTTAATTTTAGTTCGTCATATTTACGATGTCTATTTTAATCCAGCTATTGTATTTGTTGGTAGTTTTTTAATTTTAGCGCTTTCTGGTGCTTTTTTACTTATGCTGCCCAGTGCCACTACCAATGGCATTAGTTTTACAAATGCTTTATTTACGGCAACCAGTTCGGTGTGTGTTACGGGTTTAGCAGTTTTAGATACGAGTCAGGATTTTACAACCGTTGGTCAATCTATTATTTTAGTGCTTATTCAATTAGGTGGTATTGGTATTTTAACATTCACCTCGTTTTTCGCATTTTTCTTTCGAGGCAGTTCGTCGTTTAAAGAAGGTTTAAACACCAAAGATTTCTTGGCACACGAAGGTTTAAGAGATGTTTTTAGGGTCGCGCTTAATGTGGTTGTTTTTACTTTAACGGTAGAACTTGTGGGCTCTTTATTTATTTATTTCTCGTTAGGAAACAATAAAGAGATAGAAAATAAATTTTTCTTTTCCATGTTCCATTCGATATCGGCCTTTTGTAACGCTGGGTTTTCTATTTTTTCAAACGGACTATTTAACCAAAGCATCCGCTTTAACTATGCGTTTCAATGGATTATTATGACGCTGGTAGTATTTGGTGGTCTGGGTCATAACATCGTATTTAACTTTTTTCATTATTTAAAAACACTTGTTCTTGAGCTTTTTAACAAAAAACTAATACACAAACAAATACCTGTTATTACCGTAAATACTAAACTTGTAGTTTACACAACTTTAATCTTACTAACTGCAGGTTGGGTGTTTTTGTTTGTTTCAGAATACACCAACACCTTATTAGAGCATAAAACCCTTTTTGGTAAAATTACAAATGCTGCTTTTGGTTCTGTAAGTCCCAGAACAGCCGGATTTAATGTGGTCGATTATTCCGAAATGACGGTACCATCCTTATTATTTGTTATTTTCTTAATGTGGATTGGTGCTTCACCTGCCTCTACCGGTGGTGGTGTAAAAACAAGTACCTTTGCCATAGCAACCTTAAATATTTTTGCCATAGCCCGGGGAAAAAGTAGAATTGAAATTTTTGGACGCCGCCTTTCTGCCGAAACCACATTAAGAGCCTTTGCCATTTTATGCATTTCGCTTATTGTTATTGGAATGGCTATTATGGCGCTATTAATATTAGAACCCAAAGACACCCCACTACTAACCGTAGTTTTTGAATGCTTTTCGGCATATAGTACCGTTGGACTAAGCTTAAATTTTACACCAACCCTGTCGGAAGCCAGTAAGTACGTTATAATTGCTGTTATGTTTATTGGTAGAATAGGTATGCTCAACTTAATGGTAGGCTTATTAAGGCAAATAAACCATCAGTTTTACGAGTATCCAAAAGAAAACATTTTAATTAACTAAAAAACAACGCTAATAAAACCTTTAAAAGAAGTGGTTTAGCTAAGAATAATAACAAATAAAAACACATGAAAATAATAGTTTTCGGATTGGGAAATTTTGGTATGTCTTTATGTTTAAGTCTTACCGAAACTGGCAATGAGGTTATTGCAATAGACAAGCAAATGGATAAAATTAATCTTGTTAAAGATAAAATTTCGCATGCCATTTGTATGGACTCAACCAACGAATTAGCTTATAACGCTGTGCCGTTAAAAGATGCCGATAAAGTGGTTGTAGCCATTGGAGAAAACGAGGGTGCTGCTATTATTACAACCGCTATTATTAAAAAATTAAGCAACGTAAAAATTATAAGCCGTGCCTTATCGCCCATTCACGATACGGTATTGGAAGCTATGGGAATTCATAGTATTATTCATCCCGAGCAAGATTCGGCAGATAGACTTACCAAACAAATAAATTTCAAATCAACCCTAGAAAACTATCAGTTAGATAATAATTTCACTATTTCAGAAGTAAGAGCTAAACCAGAATTTTACGGTAAGACCTTGCAAGAACTAGACTCTATCGATAAATACCATTTAACCTTAATTACAATCATTCGAGAAATAGAGAAAAAAAATCTAATAGGTAAAAAAACAAAAGTAAAAGAAACCATTGGTCGTACCACCCCCGAAACCGTTGTTTTAGATAACGATATTTTAGTTGTTTTTGGTTATAACAAAGACATCGAAAACTACTGCATGGGCGAAGAAGAGTACGATTTAAGAAACAAAAACATATAATAACATGATAAAAAACGATCTGTTTTTAAGAGCATTAAAAGGAGAAACTTTAAACCGTCCGCCTGTTTGGATGATGCGCCAAGCCGGACGCTACCTGCCAGAATTTATAGCACTTCGCGAGAAGTACGACTTCTTTACACGTTGCCAAAAACCAGAATTAGCCAGTGAAATTACCGTGCAACCCATTCGTCGTTACGGTATGGATGCCGCTATTTTATTTAGCGATATATTAGTTATTCCACAGGCCATGAATATCGAAGTACAAATGAAACCCAACTTTGGTCCCTACATCCCTAATCCGGTGCGTACGGCTAAAGACGTGCAAAACGTAATTGTACCCGACGTAAAAGATGCTTTAAACTATGTTTACCAAGCCATTAAAGCAACCAAAGAACTTTTAAACGACGACATACCGTTAATTGGCTTTGCAGGCTCACCATGGACCATTTTATGCTACGTAGTACAAGGCCAAGGCAGCAAAACCTTCGATAAAGCCAAAGAATTTTGTTTTACAAACCCAGTGGCGGCGCATCAATTACTTCAAAAAATTACCGATACAACCATCGCTTATTTAAAAGAAAAAGTAAAAGCTGGTGTTAACGCCGTTCAAATTTTCGATTCTTGGGGCGGTATGCTTTCGCCGGTCGATTATCAAGAATTTTCATGGCAATATATCAATCAAATTATCGAAGCATTAAAAGACGATGCACCCGTTATTGCCTTTGGTAAAGGCTGCTGGTTCGCACTTGGCGAAATGGCAAAAAGTAACGCATCGGCTTTGGGTATCGACTGGACTTGCTCTGCGCGTAACGCCCGTTATTTAACCGGCGGAAACATTACTTTACAAGGTAATTTCGACCCGTCGCGTTTACTTTCGCCACCAGCCGAAATAAAGAAAATGGTTCACCAAATGATTAACGAATTTGGTAAAGACAAATACATAGTTAATCTGGGGCACGGCATTTTGCCAAACATCCCTCTAGACAACGCTAAAGCATTCATCGATGCTGTAAAAGAATACGAAGCGTAAAATTTGGGCGTTACCTACTTTTTTAAGTAACATCTTAGCTTAACTAGCTACTAATAGGTTTAAAAAAGTAGGTCGCGTTTTCTCTACTCGCTCCCTCCTTAGGTCGGGGAGCTCAAACAGGCCGTTCAACCGCTAACGCGAAACCAACAACATGGTTAAAAACATTGTTTTAGGAATAAAAGCATATTTTGGAGCCTTTAGTTTAATTTCAAAACTAAAACTCTGGAAATACTTTGCCATACCTATACTTATTAGTGTGTTTTTTGCCATTGTGGTTACCCTATCGGTGTATGGCTTATCCGATAATATTGGCGCCTTCTTTTCTAAAGTATGGATCTGGAATTGGGGAAAAGAAACCTTTACAGCCATTAGCAACCTTATTGGCGGTCTTATTATACTTATTTTGGGGCTTATTTTATACAAACACATAGTTATGGCGCTGTCGGCGCCGTTTATGAGTCCGGTTTCAGAAAACATTGAAACCTATTTAGTAGGCGAAAAAGACATACATAGAGACACCACATTTTCACAACAATTGTGGCGAGGCATTCGTATAAATGTTCGAAATTTATTCATGGAATTGCTTTTAACCATACCCATTTTAATGCTGGGCTTTGTTCCTGTTTTAGGACTCATATCGACCGTTTTATTATTTTTAGTTCAAGCCTACTATGCTGGTTTTGGTAACATGGATTACACCCTAGAACGGCATTTTAATTACAGCGAAAGCATTAAATTTGTTAGTAAAAACCGAGGGCTTAGCATCGGTCTAGGTAGCGTATTTATCCTGTTTCTGTTTATTCCGGTTATAGGTGTTATATTAGTACTTCCTTTATCGGTAACGGCTGCAACAATTAAAACCGTCGAAGCACTTCAATTAAAACAATAATAAAACCATGAGCGAAAAGAATCTTTTATCACCATTTCAAAAATTTGTAAAAATCGAAAGTTTTAGTGGTATTCTATTATTCTTTGCCACGGTTATAGCCCTTATTTGGGCCAATTCCCCATGGTCTGAAAGCTACACAACACTCTGGCAATACAAATTCGGCTTTTCGGTACCTAGTTTCGAATTAAACAAACCGCTTATTCTATGGATTAACGATGGCCTCATGGCTATTTTCTTCTTTTTAATTGGGTTAGAAATAAAACGTGAATTTCTTATTGGCGAATTAAATTCAGCAAAAAAAATAGCCTTCCCCTTAGTTGGTGCTTTGGGAGGTATGATTATACCTGTTGGGTTGTTTATACTACTTAACAATAACCCAGAAACTTTTAAAGGTTGGGGCATCCCAATGGCTACCGACATTGCATTCTCGTTGGCTATTTTAAAAGTTTTAGGTAATAAAGTGCCTTTAAGTCTTAAAGTGTTTTTAACCGCATTCGCGATAGTAGACGATTTGGGGGCCGTTATTGTTATTGCTCTGTTTTATAGTGGTACCATTAAAATGAGTTTGTTACTAATAGCCTTCGTGCTTTTAGCCATACTTTATTTTTTATCGTTTAGAGGGTTTTATTCTAAATTCTTAATGATTGTATTAGGCATAATTATTTGGACCTTGTTTTTAAAATCGGGCATACATCCAACTTTGGCGGGTATTTTATTGGCTTTTTCGGTACCTATTCAGCAAAAAATTAGAACCACCGAATTTGTTCAAAATTTAGAAGAAATAACCAATAACATTAAAAAAGCATCGGTATTAAACAAACCTATTTTGTCAAGAGAACAAATTCAGGAAATAGACGATTTAGAAGCCTGGACGCACAAATTTCAATCGCCACTACAACATTTAGAGCACAATTTACACGACTGGGTAGCTTACTTTATAATTCCCATTTTCGCATTAGCTAACGCTGGTGTGGTTATAGATAGCTCTATTTCTTTAGAAACGGCACTAGCAACCAATATTATTATTTGTTTGGTTTTAGGAAAAAGCATTGGTATTTCGGCCATCGTGTTATTTGCTAAAAAAATGAAGCTAATTGAAATTCCAAAAGACATTACTAATTGGCACATTATAGGTGTATCGTTTTTAGCTGGTATAGGGTTTACTATGGCAATATTTATCGATAGCTTAGCTTTTGCTGGTAATGATTATTATATCGATTCTGCCAAAATAGGCATCTTAATTGGCTCTATTGTTGCCGCCATAATTGGTTATTTTATTTTAAAATTGAAAAAATAATAATGAAAGACACATTTTATCAATACATACAAACTTTACAAGACGCCATCACTTCAAAATTAGAAGAAGTCGATGGTAAAGCACGCTTTAAAGAAGACCTTTGGGAACGCCCTGAAGGCGGTGGCGGTCGCACCCGTGTTATAGAAAACGGAAATGTGTTTGAAAAAGGTGGGGTAAACATTTCTGGTGTGCACGGTAAATTACCAGAGAGTATGCAAGCCTATTTTGGTGTAACAGATGCTAATTTTTTTGCCTGTGGTTTAAGTTTGGTTTTACACCCTAAAAACCCTATGGTTCCTACGGTTCATGCTAATTGGCGTTATTTTGAAATGTATAATCAAGATGGCGAAATTGTAGACCAATGGTTTGGTGGCGGACAAGATTTAACACCTTATTATTTGTTTGAAGAAGATGCCATTCATTTTCACCAAACCTGTAAAACAGCTTGCGACAATCATAATCCAGAGTTTTATGAAACCTATAAAAAGCGATGCGACGAATATTTTTATAATACCCATCGTAACGAATCTAGAGGCGTAGGTGGTTTGTTTTTCGATTATTGCAAAACCACAGACCAAATGAGCATGGAAAACTGGTACAATTTTGTTACCGAAGTAGGTAATAGTTTTCTAGAAGCATATGTTCCAATTGTAGAGAAACGCAAAAATTTACCTTACTCCAAAGCACAACGCGATTGGCAGGAAATAAGACGAGGGCGTTACGTTGAGTTTAATTTAGTTCACGATAAAGGCACCTTATTTGGTTTAAAAACCAACGGGCGTATAGAAAGTATTTTAATGAGTTTGCCACCGCACGTTCAGTGGGTTTACGACCACAATCCAGAGCCTGGAAGCGAAGAAGAAACACTTTTAAATGTTTTAAAAAATCCTAAAAACTGGGTGTAATGAATTGTTACTGCGGAAGTTTAAAACCCTATAAAAACTGCTGTGAAATTGCTCATAACCAACTAGCCCAGGTTAAAACAGCCGAACAACTTATGCGCTCCAGATACAGTGCTTTTGTTTTAGCAAATGGCGATTATTTAATGGAAAGCCACCACAGTAGCACCAGGCCAATAAAAGAGAAAAAAGCCATTACCAATTGGGCAAAATCGGTGCAATGGATAAAACTTGAGGTTTTAGAAACATCAAAAGGTAAAGAACAAGATAACGAAGGTACAGTTACATTTAATGCGTATTTTTATGAAAACGGAAACGTAGAGGTTATCCATGAAAAATCAGCATTTATAAAAGAAAATAATACCTGGAAATATTTAGGTTACAGTAAATAAATAAAACATATGTTCCCATTACGAAGAAACAGACGATTAAGAACCAACGAAGCCATTAGAAGTATGGTTCGTGAAACTATTATACACCCAAACGATTTTTTAGTGCCGCTTTTTGTTGTAGAAGGCAAGGGTGTAAAAGATGAAATCCCATCGATGCCTAACTACTTTAGATACAGTTTAGATTTACTGGAACAAGAAGTAAAAGAACTCTGGAGTTTAGGCTTAAAATCGGTGTTGCTGTTTGCCAAAGTACCAGACCATTTAAAAGACAATAAAGGTACCGAAGCATTAAACCCAAACGGACTCATGCAACGTGCTGTTAAAACCGTAAAAAATGCATGTCCGGATATGTTGGTAATGACCGATGTTGCCTTAGACCCTTATTCGTCTTACGGACATGATGGTATTGTAAAAAACGGCATTATTTTAAACGATGAATCGTCTCATGTTTTAGCCGAAATGGCGCTTACCCACGCACAAGCGGGTGCCGATTTTGTTGCGCCAAGCGACATGAACGATGGTCGTATTTTAGAAATACGAGAATTGTTAGAAAACGAAGGGTTTATAAATACGGGGATTATGAGTTATTCGGCGAAATATGCATCGGCGTTTTACGGGCCTTTTCGTGATGCGCTAGACTCGGCTCCTGTCGATATGGTAAACATTCCAAAAGACAAAAAAACCTATCAAATGGATTACGCCAACCGCATCGAGGCCATTCGTGAAACCGAAATGGATATTAACGAAGGTGCCGATATTGTTATGGTAAAACCAGGTTTGTGCTATTTAGACATCGTTCGTGAAATTAAAAATACTTTCGATGTTCCTGTGGCTGTTTATCAAGTATCTGGCGAATATGCCATGTTAAAAGCCGCCGCCGAAAAAGGCTGGCTAGACCACGATGCCGTCATGATGGAACAAGTTACCGCAATTAAACGAGCGGGAGGCGATATTATAGCATCTTATTTTGCTAAAGATGTAGTAAAATTAATTTCGTAAATTAAAAAAACAAAACGTATGGGCTTGCTCTTATTTTATGCTTTTATTTCCATTTTCTTTTCTTTCTTGTGTTCTATTCTAGAAGCTGTTTTATTAAGTGTTACACCAACATTTATAAATCTTCAAAAACAAGCAGGCAAGCAGTATGCAAATAGTTTAGAAGCTTTAAAAAAAGATGTCGATCGCCCTTTAATTGCTATTTTAACACTAAATACCATTGCCCATACTGTGGGCGCCATTTTGGTAGGTGTTCAGGCAAAAACAGCCTATGCAGAAGCATTTGGCAACGAGGTTAAAATATTTTTTGGTATTAAATTTACAGAAGATGTTATGGTGGGAGTCGTATCTTCTATAATGACTGTTCTTATCTTAGTAGCTTCAGAAATTATTCCAAAAACCATTGGCGCTACCTACTGGAAGCTTCTGGCCAATTTCACTACAAAAGCGCTTCATATTCTTATTTTTCCATTAAAATGGACTGGTATATTATGGCTTTTGCAACTAACCACGAAGTTAATTGGTGGTAAAGGACATCACGGCAGCGTTCTAAGTAGAGAAGATTTCCAAGCAATGACCGATATGGCTCATAAAGAAGGTGTGTTTCAGGAAAATGAAAGTAAAATCATTAAAAACCTTTTAATTTTTAAAGAAATTTTAGCGAAAGATATCATGACACCACGAACCGTCATGAAAACCGAAAACCACAATACAACCGTTGAAACTTTTTTCAAACAAAATTTAAATCTTCGTTTTTCGAGAGTGCCTATTTATTCTGAAAATACAGATAATATTATCGGACTCGTTTTAAAGGACGAAATTTTTAAAGAAATGGCCTTAGATAATGGCTCAAAACCCCTATCCGATTTAAAAAGAAATATCATTATTATTCACAGAAATTTACCCATTCCTAGTTTATTCGAACAATTAATTGAAAGCCGAAACCATATGGCTTTGGTAGTCGATGAATACGGAAGCGTGAGTGGCCTTGTAACCATGGAAGATGTTATTGAAACCCTTTTAGGTTTAGAAATAATGGATGAAAGCGATCATGTAAGCGACCTGCAACATTTAGCCAGAAAAAGCTGGGAATCTCGCGCTAAAAAGCTAGGTATTTTTGATAATAACAACCGCAAATAAACAATGGAAACTTGCATCATCAATACCCCTTTAGGTTGTGCTAAAATTATTGGTGATGCTTCAGGAATTTCATCTATTTCTATTTTAAATACTGAAGAAAAATTAAGTAAACGATTCCGCTTTCGCTGAAAACATGCGTTAATCAATTGAACGAATATTTTGAAGGTTCTCGCAAACATTTCAGCTTAAAATTACAACCCGAAGGCACCGAATTTCAGAAAAAAGTTTGGAAACAACTAGAGCACATTTCCTTTGGTAAAACCATTTCATATTTAGAATTAGCAAAAAAACTGGGCGACGTTAAAGCCATAAGAGCCGTTGCAAATGCGAATGGTAAAAATCCGCTTTGGATTGTTATTCCTTGTCATCGGGTTGTTGGTAGCGATGGCAGTTTAACAGGTTATGCCGGCGGATTGCATTGTAAAAAATGGCTTTTAGAACACGAAAACCCGTCTAAACAAGTGGCTTTATTTTAATTAAAACAAACGCAGGAATCTAACTGTAAATTCATATATTTATTTCAACTAAACATGTTGTAATGAAATTCCTTAAAAAACTCTTTAAATGGTTAGGCATTTTAATAGCCTTATTAATTATTACACTTTACATTACAGACACCGATTATCTTCTTAAAGCCGTTCGAACTATTTATTTAACAGGCCATTCTACAGCTTATTTAGAAGATTATAAAAAATTCGACAACCAGCCTATCGAGATTGGCACACCCCAACCCTGGCCAAACCACAAAGAATATAACACAGTAAAAGAAACAGAAGCCCTCAGCCAGATTAATAAAGCCAATGGCACCATTGCCTACGTTATTATTAAAAATGATAGTATTTGGTTTGAAAACTATTACGATGGTTTTGGAGAAGACTCTAAAAGTAATTCCTTTTCTATGGCTAAAAGTTATGTTTCTGGCCTTATGGGCAAAGCCATACAAGATGGTTATATTAAAAGTTTAGACCAACCTGTTGGGGATTTTCTACCAACATTTAGTGAGGGTTTAGCCGCTAAAATGACTGTTGGCGATTTATCCAGTATGTGTTCTGGAACCAACTGGGATGAGGCTTATTATTCACCATTATCTATTACCACACGTGCTTATTTTGATGATGATTTAGAAAAAGTTATGCTGGGCTTAAAAGTAGTAGACGAACCCGGTAAAAAATTTAAATACGCCAGTGGAGACACACAAATGCTTGCCATGGTTATCGAAAAAGCTACAGGCAAAAAAATGTATTCGTATTTAGAGGAAAGTTTCTGGAAACCGCTGGGCTGCGAAAACGAAACCCTTTGGCAAGTAGATAGTGAAGCCCACGATTTAGTAAAAGCCTATTGCTGTATCGCCAGCAACGCCAAAGATTTTGCCCGTTTTGGGAAGCTTTACAAAGACTTTGGTAAATGGAACGGAAAACAAATTTTAGACTCGGCGTTTGTTGCTAAATCTATAAAACCAAGGTTTAAAGACGCTCCAGAATACGGTTACGGGTGGTGGCTTAAACAACAAAATGGTAAAAACTTTTTTATGATGCGTGGTCATTTGGGTCAATATGTTATTGTTGAACCCAACGATAATGTTATTATTGTAAGACTCGGGCATTCTAAAGGGTCTAATGTAGAAGTAGGTTCGTTTACACAAGATATTAGTACGTATATTGATGAAGCTTACAACATGCTAAACTCGAAATAATATGAAGCTTTTCAATTTTAGTGAAATTACAGAAAAAGCAAAATCGGCTTTTTTAAGATTCCCAATAACACTTTCCTGGGCTATTTTGGGCACTTTTTTCGTGCTATTCCTTATTGAATTTGATATCGATTTTGACGAGCATATAAGAGAAATTTCAACCCTATTTTTAGGAATTAGCTGGCTAATTGGAACCCGTTTTCTCGTTGAACAACAAACCAATAGCCACAAAAAATGGTGGTTTTCATTAATAACCATTGCACTTCTAATGGGTTTTTATTTTTATTTACCATTGGTAGATAGTTTCAAAAACCCCATTCATTACTCAAGGTTTTTATTATATCTAGTTGCCGGACATCTTTTTTTATTTGTAGCGCCTTTTTTAAATACCTGGAATAAAAATGCCTTCTGGAATTACTTAAAAATGGTTTTTATCGCCATAGGTAGAAGTTCACTTTTTTCTATTGTTTTGTATTTAGGCTTGTCGTTGGCACTCTTGGCTATTGAATATTTATTTAATGTTAGTATAAAAGGCGAACGCTATTTTCAAATATTTGTTTTCTGTTTAGGTATTGTTAATACCTGGACCTATTTATCAGACTTTCCGAAAGACATTCAAAATCAAACGGTTATAAGCTATAATAAAGCTTTAGAGGTTTTTGTAAAATACATTTTAATACCCTTGGTTTTACTGTATCTTATCATTTTATATGCCTATAGTTTTAAAATTTTATTTACATGGAATCTTCCAAAAGGTTGGGTTTCATATTTAATTATTGCGTTATCGTTGCTTGGTTTTAGTATTCAAACCATGATTAATCCCATACAAAAAACCATAAAATCGCCCGTAATTAACAGATTTTATCCATGGTTTTACTACTTACTTTCGCCACTTTTAATTTTACTTTTTATTGCCATTGTAAAACGTATTGGAGATTACGGCATCACCGAAAACAGGTACTTTGTTTTAATGTTAGCACTCTGGATTACTGGCATGACGCTGTATTTACTAATAAGCAAAAACAAATATTTAAAAATACTTCCTATTAGCCTTACGGTTATTACGCTTCTTAGCTCGTTTGGTTTTTGGAGTGCTTTTAATGTATCTAAAAACAGTCAGTTTTCACAATTTGAAAATACTTTTAAAAAAGTAAAATCCAATAGTAACCAAGCTACTTTAGAGGAATACGAAACCTTAGAATCGGTTTTAAAATACTTCCATAAAAGAGAAAATTTAAAATATCTCAATCCAATTGTTGGCGTAGAATTAGATAGCATCTACAAAAAAAGAACCTCAAAATACAGCTACTACTACTTAAATACAGAATATATTTTAGACAGTTTATCAATTATTAAACCAAAAGACAGCCTAAAAGACCGCTTTAAATATTGGTCATTTAACTTAGATAAAACCACACTAAAAACAGATGTAACTGGTTATAAAACCATGCATTACGTTAGTTTTTTAGAACACGCAGAAAACAACACCGTTAACGATTTCAAATTTGAATTAATAAATAATAAAACTGAAGCTGTTGTTAAAAAAGAGGATGAGATTATATTTAAATTGAATTTAAAATCACTCATCGATAAAAAGTCGGGACCTTATTATGAATCTTTCAATGCAGATGAAATGACTTTTATTTTGAAAAATGACAGCATTCAAATGAAGCTTATCGTAGAAGCTTTAAACATTGATTACGAAAACGATAAGATTAAAATACAAAACTTAACCACCTTTGTTTTTATTGAATAATGATTTCCAAACTTAACTTAGAAAACATATTATTTCTTGATATTGAAACCGTTCCGGAAGTTCAGCATTTCTCTGATTTAGATGAAACCAAGCAAGCGCTTTGGGAACACAAATCGCAATACCAACGAAAAGACGATTTTACGGCTGAAGCATTTTACGACCGCGCAGGCATTTGGGCCGAATTTGGTAAAATTGTGTGTATTTCTGTGGGTTACTTTACTTTTAAAGGCGACCTTAGAAACTTTAGAGTGACCTCCTTTTATGGTGACGAAATTAAAATTTTAAAAGATTTTAAAAATTTACTTGTCACGCATTTTAGCGAAACCAAACACCTGCTTTGCGCGCACAATGGTAAAGAATTCGACTTTCCGTATATTGCACGCCGCATGATTATTAACCGCATAAAATTGCCTTATAAATTAAATCTTTTTGGGAAAAAACCATGGGAAGTGCCCCATTTAGATACTTTAGATTTATGGAAATTTGGCGACTATAAAACCTACACCTCTTTAAAGTTGTTAACCAATGTTTTAGGCATACCATCGCCCAAAGACGATATAGACGGTAGTGAAGTTTACAGGGTTTATTACGAGGAAAATGAAATTGACAGAATTGTTACGTATTGCGAAAAAGACACCATAGCCGTTGCTCAAATATTTTTAAGATTGCGTGGAGATGATATTCTTCATGACAATGAAATTATTCATATATAATGCAGGAAAATCCTATTTTAGAAATTAAAAATTTGTCTATTTCATTCGGAAAAAATGAAGTAATACATAACATTTCCTATCATTTAAATCAAAATGAAATATTAGGCATTGTGGGCGAATCGGGTTCGGGAAAATCGGTGTCTTCGCTAGCCATTTTAGGATTGCTGCCCAAAAAAGTTTCTAAAATTACGTCGGGTAGTATTTTATACAAAAATCAGGATCTAACACATCTGTCTTCAAAAAAATTTCAAACCATTAGAGGCCACAAAATTGCCATGATTTTTCAGGAACCTATGAGTTCTTTAAATCCTTCTATGACTTGTGGTAAACAGGTTCAGGAAATATTATTACAGCATACCGCATTAACAAAACCGTTAGCTAAAGAAGAAACCCTTTTACTATTTGAAAAAGTAAAACTGCCAACACCAGAACGTATTTTTAATGCGTATCCGCATGAAATTTCTGGAGGTCAAAAACAACGGGTAATGATTGCCATGGCCATTGCCTGTAAACCCGATATTTTAATTGCAGACGAGCCAACAACCGCCTTAGATGTTACCGTACAAAAAGATATCATTAAGCTTTTAAAAACGCTCCAAACAGAAACAAAAATGAGCGTTATTTTTATAACACACGATTTGTCGTTAATATCTGAAATTGCCCATCGTATTTTAGTAATGTATAAAGGCGATATTGTAGAGCAAGGCGATGCAAACACCCTATTTAATAAACCGCAACATATTTACACCAAAGCATTAATAAACGCGCGCCCTTCATTACACACACGTTTACAGGTTTTACCAACCATAAACGATTATTTAAATAAAACCACCAAAACAGATATTATAACTTCCGAAGACCGGGCTAAAAAACACCAGCTTATTTACAGCAAGTCACCTTTACTAGAGGTTATTAACGTTGAAAAAGCATATATTTCTAAAAGCGGATGGTTTAAAAAACCAGATGTATTTAAGGCCGTAGATAATGTTAGTTTTAAATTATATGAAGGTGAAACTTTAGGTTTGGTGGGCGAGTCGGGTTGTGGAAAATCGACTTTGGGAAATGCAATTCTTCAATTAGATAAAGCTACCGCCGGACAAATTTTGTATAAGGGAGTCGATATTACAATACTGTCAAATTCTGAAATTAAGAAGCTTAGAAAAGACATTCAGATTATATTTCAAGATCCTTATTCTTCATTAAACCCCAGAATTCCGGTTGGTGAAGCTATCATGGAGCCCATGAAAGTTCATAATCTTTATCGTTCTGAAGCAGAACGTAAAGAAAAAACCATCGATATTCTTAATAAAGTAGGCTTATCTGAAGCCTATTTTAACCGCTATCCTCATGAGTTTTCTGGCGGACAAAGACAACGTATTGGTATAGCCAGAACCATTGCTTTACAACCCAAACTTATAGTTTGCGACGAGTCGGTTTCTGCGCTTGATATTTCGGTGCAAGCTCAGGTTTTAAATTTATTGAATGATTTAAAAGAAACTTTTGGGTTTACCTACATATTTATATCACACGATTTAGCCGTTGTGAAATATATGAGCGACCAGCTATTGGTTATGAATAAAGGAAAAATTGAGGAGTTAGATAATGCCGATGTTATTTACAGCACACCAAAAACTGCTTATACAAAAAAACTTATTGATGCCATCCCAAAAGGGTTATAGCATAAAAATCTTCTTGGTTAAATAAAATAAACCTTTTATAAACTTTAAATTCTCGCGAAGTGTTTGCTTGAATTTACTATCATTAAATGTAGGTTGTTCAGGTAGATTGGTTGCAAAATTCATAAGCTTTAAGTTTATGGTAGATTTGGGGAAATCTATATTTAACTTTGGTTTCATTGGGGATTATAAATATAGAACAGATTTTCAATTTAATCGCTAAAAAACATTTTAAATCGATAAAACGCATAAATATTTAACATTTGAAGTGTATTTCATCTGTTTAAAGCTTCATTTCGGGTATATCTCCTTCAATAATTAAAGTCCCCTCGGTGGCCTTTTTAATGGTGTCTACAGACACTCCAGGAGCGCGTTCCAAGAGTTTAAAACCAGCTTCTGTAATTTCTAATACGGCTAAATTTGTAACAATCCGTTTTACACAACGAACGCCTGTTAATGGTAAACTACAGCTTTTAAGTAATTTTGACTCTCCTGCTCTATTGGTATGCATCATGGCAACTATTATATTTTCTGCACTGGCTACCAAATCCATAGCACCACCCATTCCCTTTACCATTTTGCCGGGTATTTTCCAATTGGCAATATCACCTTGCTCAGACACTTCCATAGCGCCCAAAATAGTTAAATCGACATGCTTACCCCTAATCATTGAAAAACTCATGGCAGAATCGAAAAAACTAGCACCTGGCAGTGTGGTTATGGTTTGTTTTCCTGCATTAATAACATCGGCATCTTCTTCACCTTCAAACGGAAACGGCCCCATGCCTAAAACGCCATTTTCACTTTGAAATTCTACTTCAATATCATCGCGTACATAATTTGCAACCAAGGTTGGTATACCTATACCTAAATTTACATAGTAACCATCTTTAACCTCTTTTGCTATGCGTTTTGCTATTCCTGTTTTATCTAACATATTCTAATATTTTGATGTGATGATTTGAAAATTAGCCAATTATACCTTTTTACTAGATGAAATAATTTTAGAAATGATTAAAATGACAGATTTTAAATCGCTTAATAATTTTTCATCAGGGTTTGGATAATGTTCTGAAGCTTTACAAAGTTTCAACCAATACTCTAATTCATCGGCTTCTTTTGCTGCTATTTTGAACTTATGAATAAAATCTCGTTTACTTTCAGCATTTTGAGCTTCACGAATGTTAGCTCCAATAGAAGTACCACTTCTAAAAATTTGTGAAGCCATTTCAAACCTATTTCCTACTCTAATTCTTTCAGAAAATGAAACGACATCTAGTGCCAATTCAAATGTTAATCTAACAATTAAATTATCTGTATCATTCCTCATTTTCAAATTAACTAATCATCAAATTAATTTCTTGCTCTAACAGTGCGTTGCTCAATACGTTTTTCGTAGTGTTCTCCTTGAAAAATACGTTGCACAAAAATTCCTGGAATATGGATTTGATTGGGGTCTAAACTTCCCAGTGGCACCAGCTCTTCAACCTCGGCAACTGTAATTTTAGCGGCTCCGCACATAACGGGATTAAAATTTCGAGCCGTTCCTTTAAAAATTAAGTTACCAGCCGGATCGCCTTTCCAGGCTTTAACAAAGGCAAAATCGGCTTTAAAGGCCTGTTCTAAAACATACATTTTGCCATCGAATTCGCGGGTTTCTTTGCCCTCTGCAACTTCAGTACCATAACCAGCAGGCGTATAAAAAGCAGGAAATCCTGCTTGGGCTGCGCGACAACGTTCTGCTAAAGTGCCTTGCGGAATCAGTTCTACGTCCAACTCGCCCGAAAGTATTTGGCGTTCAAATTCATCATTTTCACCAACATAAGAGGAAATCATTTTCTTTATTTGATGCTTTTGAAGCAATAAGCCTAAGCCAAAATCGTCTACTCCTGCATTGTTAGAAATACAGGTTAAATCTTTAACCCCAAGTTTAACTAATTCTGCAATGGCATTTTCTGGAATACCACTTAAACCAAAACCACCAAGCATAAAAGTCATACCGTCTTTTACGCCTTGCAAGGCTATATTGACATTATTTACCTTCTTATTAATCATTATCGTTAAATTTTACCTTATAAATTTACAAATAATCAAATTATAAACTAAACCAGATTTGAAATAAAAAAGCCACTCGAAAACGAGTGGCTTTTAAAAATTATGTGTGCTTTAAATTCGAAATTTATCCGAAATCTAATTCTTCTTCAACCTTTTCTTTGGCATCTTCCATTCGCTCTCCTTCAGAATTTCCAGAACAATCTACATTAATTGAAAGTTCTTTAGGCACATCGAAATTACCGGTAGAAACGTTTAGCGTTTCATCTTTATAACAACTTTTCATATATAACCCCCAAATAGGCAATGCCATGGCAGCACCTTGTCCGTATGTTATAGTTCTAAAATGGGCTGCTCTATCTTCTGCGCCTACCCAAACACCAGTTACTAAATTGGGTACCATACCCATAAACCAACCATCACTTTGGTTTTGCGTAGTACCTGTTTTACCGGCAATAGGGTTTGTAAACGCATAAGGGTAACCTGTAATTATTTCTTTATAAACGCCGTAAGGCTCTCCGGTGCGTCTTAATCTGGCTCCAGAACCATATTGCGTAACCCCTTCTAAAAGTTTCACAGTAACATAGGCTGTTTCTTCGCCAACTACATCTCGAGTTTCGGGTTTAAATTGATATAAAACCGTACCATTTTTATCTTCTATGGTTGTAACCATTACAGGCTTAGTATAAACCCCTTTATTAGCAAATGCTGCATAGGCACCAACCATTTCGTAAACACTTATATCGGCAGTACCTAAAGCAATAGATGGTACTTCGGGGATATTGGAGTCTATACCCAATTTTTTAACTAAATCGATAACGGTTTTAGGTCCAACTTTATCCATTAAACGCGCCGTAACCGTATTAACCGAATTAGCCAACGCATTTTTTAAGGTTCTAATACCACCATATTTTCCATCGGAATTTTGAGGGCACCAATCTTCTGGGTTTCCAAACTTGTTTTTTTCTATACAAAAAGGTGTATCTGGAAATTCATCGCAAGGCGAATAATGTAATTGATCGATGGCTGTGGTATAAACAAAAGGCTTAAATGTAGAACCCACTTGGCGTTTTCCTTGTTTTACCATATCGTATTGAAAATGACGATAATTTACACCACCAACCCATGCTTTAACATGACCGGTTTGAGGATCCATAGACATCATACCTGTGCGTAAAAACGATTTATAGTAACGCATAGAATCCATAGGTTTCATTATGGTATCTATCTCTGAAGGTTTTCCTTTAACATAGGCAAAAACTGTCATTTCGGTAGGCTTTTGAAAAGACGCTTTTATCTCTGCATCCGATTTTTTTAAATCGTATTTCATGTGTCGCCAACGTTCAGACTGACGCATAGAACGATTCATTAAGCTTTCAATTTCATCGTTATTTAAATCTAAAAAAGGAGCCGTAGCATTACGTTCGGGCGTATTTTGATTAAAAAATTCTTTTTGTAATCGTGCCATATGCTGCTCTACCGCATTCTCGGCATACTGTTGCATTCGCGAGTCGATGGTCGTGTAAATTTTTAAACCGTCGTTGTATAAATTCCATTTGCTTCCGTCAGGTTTCGGATTGTTTTTAATCCAATCTTTCATAAAACCATCGAGGTATGTTCTAAAATAAGTTGCAATACCTTCACGATGCGATTCTGGATTATAATTTAAATCTAAATCGGTTTTTTGAAGTGAATCTTTTACTTTTTCATCAATAAAATCATATTTATACATTTGTGCTAAAACCACATTTCTACGGTTTCTAACACCTATAGGGTTTCTATTGGGTCTTGGATTGTATAGTGATGAATTTTTAAACATACCCACCAACATAGCCGATTCTTTTAAATCTAAATCTTTTGGCTCTTTACCAAAATAAATTCTGGCGGCGCTGCGAATACCATCGGCATTGTTACCAAAATCGTATATATTGAAATATTGTGCTATAATTTCTTCTTTGGTATATTGGCGTTCTAAACGAATGGCTATAATCCATTCCTTAACTTTTTGAAGCATACGCTCAACTATGTTTTTAGAGCCTTCACCATGAAATAACTGTTTTGCCAATTGTTGGGAAATGGTACTGGCACCACCGCCACCGCCTAATTTAACAACAGCTCTTAATGTACCAATAGCATCGATTCCCGAATGACTTTGAAAACGGGCGTCTTCGGTTGCAATTAAGGCATCAACTAAATGTTTTGGCAAATCTTCGTAACTAATAGGGGTTCTATTATCGTTTAAATAAAATTTACCAATGGTTTTTCCATCAGAAGATATAATCTCGGCAGCTAAATTTGTTTTAGGATTTTCTAGTACCGTATGATCTGGCATTTCACCAAAAGCACCCCATGAAGCCAATAAAAATATAAGAATAACAAATAAAATAGCGCCTGAGAATACGATCCAAAACCAACGCACATATTTAGAAAAATCTTGTGTTGGTGGTGTTTGTTTTTTTGTTGTCATGTAATGTCTTTGAGGTAATAATTTTGATACATGTTCACTTTGACAAAAATGAAATGATCTTAAAAATTTATTCTTGATTTATTTTTTCTACTCTAAATCCAACATCTGTAATACCTTCTAAATCAACAACGCCATTCACTTTGCCGTGTTCTCGCATGGCTTGTTGTATGTTTACAGTATAGGTTCCTGCTTCTTTAAAAACAACAGCTTCTTTATACCACAGTTTATTTTCTTTTACATCGGTAAAACCTGTGCCTAACAGTTTGCCTGTGGGGTCTGCCATTTTATACTCTAAAGTATCCTTAATTGTTTTACCATGCGGAAAAACCATTTCAACAATTAAAAACAAGTTATTGTATTTGTAATCGTTAGTGTTTCTAAGGTTTACAAATAAATTGTAAGCGTTTGTTGAATCTGGAGCCTTTAATTGAAACGTTACAATAGAATTTTTATGCCACTTCTGCGGCACCGATTTATAAACGTCGTAAACGCTATTCGAATCGCAAGCGACAAATAAGAACGAAAAAATTAAAAAAAGTAACCAAACACTATTTCTTAGCATCTTTATTCGTTTGAGGTTTTCTTTTGTTATTGTTTCTGGGCTTATTGTTGGTGTTGTTATTCTTGGTATTAGCGTTCTTGTTGTTCTTATTATTCTTGTTCCTATTGTTTTTACGTCTTTTATTCGGTTTTGGATCATCGAAGCGTGTTAAACTATCTTGACCAACAACGTTTTCAAACTCATTTTTAGTATCTTCAATAAGATCTGAAGCATATTCTTCTAGACTAACAACTTTTTCTTTCTTCTTATTTAAAGCAATAATTTCGTTGGCTTGCTCGGTAGTAATTTTGTGCCAGTTGGCCCATTCGCCTTCGTAAGCATACCACATATGCCCTTTAAATATATCGGTTTTTTGGCATACGGCCACACCTTTTTCTGTATACAGTTTAATGTCTGTTTTTGGAAAACTTTTTAATGCATCTAAATAGGTGTCTAACTCATAATTTAAACAACATTTTAATTTTCCACATTGCCCAGCAAGTTTTTGTGGGTTTAATGATAATTGCTGATATCGTGCTGCTGAAGTACTTACCGAACGAAAATCTGTAAGCCATGTAGAACAACATAATTCGCGCCCACAAGACCCAATGCCTCCAAGACGTGATGCTTCTTGGCGAAACCCTACTTGTTTCATTTCTATACGCGTTTTAAACTCGCGTGCAAACACTTTGATAAGCTCACGAAAATCGACGCGATCTTCGGCAGTATAATAAAACGTGGCTTTACTAGCATCGCCCTGAAATTCGATATCGGAGATTTTCATTTGCAAATTTAAATCGATTGCAAATTGACGAGCACGCACCTTCATTGGTTCTTCTCGATCGCGCGCTGCTTTCCATATATCGATGTCTTTCTGACTTGCTTTACGGTAAATCTTTAAAAATTCGTCTTGATTTTCAGGAATGTTTTTTCGTTTCATTTGAACACGAACCAATTCGCCTGTTAAGGTAACCATACCAATATCATGACCAGCTTGAGCCTGTGTAGCAACAACATCGCCAATACTAAGGGTTATATTCTCGGTATTTTGATAGTAATCTTTTCTTCCGTTTTTAAAACGAACCTCAACCCAAGGAAACGGTTTTTCTCCGTTAGGAAGCGACATATTTGAAAGCCAATCGAAAACCGTTAGTTTATTACAACTATCGGTACCGCATGTGCCATTATTTTTACATCCTTTAGGTTGACCGTCTTTTCCAGTTGAACAACTGTTACAAGCCATATGATTTTATATATTGAATTCGTTAATAATAAACTTATTACGAATGAAGGTTTATAAATATTTTTAAAAGGTAAAGATAAGATTATTATATTGACTATTTAAATTGAATAAAAATTAAATGTCTTTTACGTCTATTATCTTTACCGGACACGCTTTTGAAGCATTTTCGCAAGCTTCTAAAATAGTATGATCGTTAGATTTTAAAGTGAAAAAGCCTTTTTTATCTACACCATGCAACAAGACTGTTTTTCCGTCTTTTTTAGACATTTGAAAATGTTTTGGTGCAAATTCTACACAATAGTTGCAACCAATACATTTGTTACGCTGTAGGGTAATAACAACCATTATGCTTCAACTTTATTTTCAACAATTTTATATAATTTATCTGAAGGTCTTATTCTAAAACCAAGCGGAATAGTAACTAAATCGCCTTTAGTTCCTTTTGTAGATTTGGCATCATTCACCATCATTTCGGTTACCTCCAATTCTTTAGCCCCAGTAGTTGGCCCTGTTATTAAAATGGTATCGCCAACGGTAACATCGTATGCTTCAATTTTAAACTCGCCAATTTGAGGTTTAGGAAAAAAGTGTGTGCCCTTACCAATGTAAACTTTTTTTTGTGTGGCATGAGAACCCGAACCTTCGCTCCACGCCCCCAGTTTTTGTCCCAAATAATAACCATTCCAAAAACCGCGATTATAAACTTTTTCAAGTTCTTGCATCCAAGAAATAACTTTTTCTTTATCGAAAGTTTTAGTTTCTAAACTATTAATCGCCTCCCGGTAACACTTAATTACTTTGGCTACATATTCGGGAGCACGACCACGACCTTCAATTTTTAAAACCTTAATACCTGCATCGGCCACCTGATCGAGAATATCGATAGTACATAAATCTTTTGGAGACATAATATACTCGTTATCAATTTCCATCTCAAAACCTGTTTCCTGTTCGATAACCGTATATTTTTTTCTGCAATTTTGCTTGCATGCCCCACGATTGGCCGAAGAATTATAGGCGTGTAAACTCATGTAACATTTACCTGAAACAGCCATACAAAGTGCCCCGTGACCAAAAATTTCAATTTCAACTAATTTACCCGATGGCCCTTTTACCTGATCTTTTTCAATTTGTTCGGTAATTTTTTTAACCTGCCTTAAACTTAACTCACGACTTAAAACCATGGTGTCTGCAAATAGGGCGTAAAACTTAACAGTTTCAATATTGGTTATGTTTATTTGTGTTGAAATATGCACTTCCATACCAATTTCTCTGGCTGTCATAATAACCGCCTGATCCATGGCAATAACGGCCGTAATTCCTGCTGCTTTGGCTTTAGTAATTAAGGTTTTTACGATAGATAAATCGTGGTCGTAAATAATCGTATTTAAAGTTAAATACGTTCGAACCCCTTTAGCCTGACAACGTTTTGCTATTTCTGGTAAATCATCTAAAGTAAAATTTATAGATGCTCGCGCACGCATGTTAAGTTGCTCTACTCCAAAATAAATAGAATCTGCACCATTGTCTAAAGCCGCCTGCAAAGATTCGAAATTTCCTGCAGGAGCCATTAATTCAATTTTTTGCATTTTAAAACTACTTTTTAGAATTGAAATGATCGAAAATATTCCTTAAATCCTTTTTGTATGGTAAGTGGTCGGCACGCCCTTTTTTAAAAATATCGTTGCTATTGGCTTGACCTTTTCTAAGTTCTTTTTGCTCTTCGTAAGGAAGCGCATGAATTTCTTTGCAGGTTGTAGAGCAACAATTATTCATTTCTTCTTTACAGGCATCGCATTGAATAAACAACAAATGGCAAGCATCGTTTGCGCAATTGGTATGCACATCGAAAGGGGTTCCGCATTGGTGGCAATTGGCTATAACATCGTCGCTAATGCGCTCGGCACGTCTTTCATCGAACACGAAATTTTGACCTAAAAATTTATTTTCCAGATTGTATTCCTTTACTTGTCGTGTGTACTCGATAATACCTCCTTCTAACTGATAAACGTTTTTAAACCCTTTGTGTTTAAAATAAGCACTGGCTTTTTCGCAACGAATACCACCGGTACAATACATTACTAGATTTTTGTCTTCTTTATGATTTTTTAAATCGTCTTCAATAATATCTAACGATTCTCTAAAGGTATCTACATCGGGTGTTACGGCATTTTTAAAATGGCCTATTTCACTTTCGTAATGATTTCGCATATCTACCAAAACGGTATTTTCATCTTCAATAAAGCGATTAAATTCTTCAGCTTTTAAATGAACACCTTTGTTGGTAACATCGAAAGTATCGTCGTTTAAACCATCGGCAACAATTTTGTTACGAACCTTAATTTTTAGTTTTAAAAACGATTTATTATCCTGTTCTACAGCAATATTTAAACGAATATCTTTTAAAAAATCGATACTATCTAAATGGGCTTTAAACTCGTTGAAACGGTCGGCAGGGAGCGATAACTGGGCATTAATGCCTTCGTGAGCGACATAAATTCTGCCTAAAACCTCTAAGGAATCCCAGGTTATAAACAAGTGGTCTCTAAACGATTGTGGGTTGTCTATTTTGGCGTACTGATAAAAAGAAAGTGTTAATCGATTTTTACCTGTTTTATCGATTAATTCGGCTCTTTCTTTTGCGCTTAATTTATTGTACAGTTGCATGCTATACTAATTTATTTAAGGTTAAAGAATATTTTAAAGGCACAAAAGTACGATTTTAAAAAAAACCAGCCAATTTAAGGCAAAAAAAAGCACTTAACAGTAAAATTAAGTGCTTAGAAACAATTTGAGTTAGTCGTCTTAAAATGTTTTAAAGGTTATTTTCATAGCAAAAAAATTCCGCCTTTTAAATAAGATGCAAAATTTAAAAAAAGGTTGCGTTATAAAATTGTATGATGACAAAAGTTATAGTATTTTAGCGTATTACTTCAGAAAAAATTAATTATAAAATGAGCAGCGAAAAAGAAGCAAAATTAAAAGCATTAAAACTTACATTAGATAAATTAGACAAGGCTTACGGCAAGGGAACGGTAATGAAAATGAGTGATCAGGCGGTTGTTGATGTTGATGCGATTTCATCGGGATCTTTAGGTCTTGATATTGCATTAGGCGTTGGTGGTTACCCTCGTGGCCGTGTGATTGAAATATATGGCCCTGAATCGTCTGGTAAAACAACCCTAACATTACATGCAATCGCAGAAGCACAAAAAAGTGGCGGTATTGCTGCCTTTATTGATGCAGAGCATGCCTTTGATAGATTTTATGCAGAAAAATTAGGTGTCGATCTAGAAAACTTAATTATTTCGCAACCAGATAATGGTGAGCAAGCCTTAGAAATTGCCGACAATTTAATTCGTTCTGGTGCTATTGATATTGTTGTAGTCGACTCGGTTGCTGCTTTAACACCTAAAAGTGAAATTGAAGGCGAAATGGGCGACTCTAAAATGGGATTACATGCCCGTTTAATGTCTCAAGCTTTAAGAAAACTTACAGCTTCTATTAGCAAAACCAACTGTACGGTAATTTTTATTAACCAGTTACGTGAAAAAATTGGTGTTATGTTTGGTAACCCAGAAACAACCACGGGTGGTAATGCATTAAAATTCTACGCATCGGTGCGTTTAGATATTCGTCGTTCTACTCAAATAAAAGAAACCGATGGCAATGTTACCGGTAACAAAACCAGAGTTAAAGTGGTAAAAAACAAAGTAGCACCACCATTTAAAACTGCCGAATTCGATATTATGTATGGCGAAGGTATTAGCAAAGTTGGAGAGGTTTTAGATATCGCAGTAGAAAACGAAATTATAAAGAAAAGTGGTTCGTGGTTTAGCTATGGCGAAACCAAGCTGGGTCAAGGTCGAGATGCTGTTAAATCGATTATAAAAGATAATCCAGATTTAATGGACGAACTAGAAGAAAAAGTAAGAGCAGTTGCCAAAGCCGCTTCTGCATCAGAATAATTTTTAAAAATCCCGTTTTATCGGGATTTTTTTTTGGCCCTCACGCAACCAATTGAACCTAAGTGCATCTAATAAAAAAAGATTTTATTACATGAAAAAATTAATTGCCCTTAGTTTCATTTTATTATTGTTTAGTGCGTGTAGTGTAGACGACAATAGTAATTACAGCTTCGAGGTATTACCTGTTGAGAGTGTTACCATTCCCGACACCTTTACCCTTGGAGAAACCTACCCGATTACCATTTCGTATTTTAGACCCTCAACATGCCATTCGTTTAGAGAGTTATATTATTCGAAAGACGATAACCAACGAACTGTAGCACCAATTACTGTGGCTATTGAAGATAAAAATTGTCAAACTTTAGTAGACGAATTAACCGAAACAACCTTTAACTTTGTAGTAACCAGCACAGGCTCGTATATATTTAAATTTTGGCAAGGCGAAGATGAAAATGGAGAAGATCAATATTTAACAATAGAAGTACCTGTTACAGAAAACTAAATATTAAACTAATTAAATAACCATTGAGTTTAGACCAACTCATACAACGTTGTAAAAAAAACGATATTGTAGCACAAAGTGAATTGTATAAGCTCTACGCGAGTAAACTTTTTTCTTTGTGCTTAAAGTATTCGCGTAATTATGCAGAAGCAGAAGATAATTTGCAAGATGCCTTTTTAACCATTTTTAAAAAAATGGATCAATATAAAAATAAAGGTTCTTTTGAAGGTTGGTTAAAACGAATTACAATAAACACCGTATTACAACAATACAGAACACAGAAGGTTTTTGAAATTACCAATGAAAATATTGTTGAAGAGGTAGCATTAGAAGTAGATGAAGAAAGCCTTTCAATAGACTATTTATTGAAAATTATACAAGAATTACCAGACCGCTACAGATTGGTTTTTAACCTGTATGTTTTAGATGGTTATTCGCATAAAGAAATAGCAGAAATGCTGGAAATTAATACAGGGACCTCCAAATCTAATCTGGCACGTGCTAGAAATATTTTGAAGGAAACCATTGAAAATTATAAAGTTACACAACATTTAAAATCATTATAAATGAGTGATAAAAAGCACATTGACCGATTATTCCAGGAACGCTTTAAAGAATTTGAAGCCCATCCTAGCAATGCTGTTTGGAAAAATATTGAAGCAGCTCTACAAGGCGAACATAAAAAGCGTCGCATAATACCTATTTGGTGGCGCTATGCTGGTGCTGCAGCTATTTTACTTCTGGCACTTACCTTAGGAAACTTGTTTTTTAATGAAAATGCTTCTCCCGAAAACATAAAGGTTGTAGACACTAAAGATTTACCGGTTAAACCGAATTCAAATCTATTAAACGAGGCTTCAGAAGCAGAAGAAAACAACACGAATAATTCGGTTAAACCCAATAATATTTCAAATAGTTTAAATGCTTCGGAAGCATCTAAAATAGCTTCAGAGGAAACTACAAAAAGAAAAGAAACGTTGGTTTCTGGTAATAAAAAAACCTTTCAGAATACACTTAAAAAATCGAACACATCGCCCGTTATTGCTTCTACTTCAGAAGAAAAAAATACAAACTTTAAAAAGGATGATAAATCAGGTTTAATTTCAACTGAAGATGCAAAAAATATTATAAATCCTGCTTCAGATAATAAGACATCTGTTTCTAAAACCGAAACAAAAAACACCGCAGAAGAAAGTGCCAAACAAACAGACTCGAATGCGATATCTATTGAAGATGCCTTAAACAAAGAGCAAAAAATTGTTAAACAAAAAACGAAGCTAGACAAATGGCGTGTGGCACCTAATGTGGCACCCGTGTATTTTAATTCGCTTGGAGAAGGATCGTCTATAGACCCACAATTAAACGGCAATGACAAATCGGGAGAAATTAATGTAAGTTATGGTATTACAGCATCTTACGCTATAAATAACAAACTTAAAGTGCGTTCTGGAATTAATAAAGTTAATTTGGGATACAACACAAATAATGTTGTTGCTTATCAAGCTATTGCCAACAATTCTGGTGCTAGCCCTGTGAAAAATATTAATTTTAGCCGTGCAGAAAATGGGGTTTCAAATTCTATTTCTTTTGTAAGCGGATCTAATGTAAGTACCAGTAAGGGTCCGCAATCTTTTACTTCATCTAACACATCTATTAATCAGAATTTAGGTTTTATTGAAGTACCTCTGGAAATAGAATACGCTATTAGTAATAATAAATTAGGTATTAATGTTATTGGTGGTTTTAGTTCTTTCTTTTTAAATGACAATTCGATTTATTCGAACCCCGAAAATGGTGCTAAAACTTTTTTAGGCGAAGCTAATAACATTAATAAAGTGAGTTACAGTGCTAACTTTGGGTTGGGTTTAAATTATAAGCTCGCCAAGAAACTAGACTTTAATTTAGAGCCCATTTTTAAATACCAATTAAATACTTTTAACAATACATCTGGCGATTTTAAACCTTATTTTATTGGGGTTTACACAGGTTTTGCTATTAAATTTTAGATTTATACAAAAAGGATATTGATTTTATTGTGCCCAAAATCAATATCATAAAAAGCTGCTTTGGTTAGAGCAGCTTTTTTATTTATTAGACTCTTTTAAAGTATTTAAAATAACATTTCGTGCCGTTTCATTTAATGCCTTAGTATCGTCTGTTGATAAACCTTCGGTAGGGATAAACGTATTTACAATGGCTCGCATTTTACCGGGAGACCCACTAAAAAACGTATATGAAAAGCGTTTTTTATTATCGGGAAATACAAGTGGCACAATGGGTATTTGATGATTTATAGCTAACCTAAAAGCACCGTCTTTAAATGTATCCAACACCACAGTTTCGTCGTCGGGAACACCACCTTCAGGAAAAATACAAATACTTAACCCCGATTTTAAACGCTGCTGGGCTCTTAAAAAAACGGCTTGCCTGCTTTTTGCCGAACTTCTATCAACCAAAATACAGGTGCGTTTATAAAAAAATCCAAATAAAGGAATTTTAACCAGTTCTGCTTTGCCAACAAACACAAACGGATTTTTTATTACCGTTAGCATAAGCATAATGTCGGTTATAGAAGTGTGGTTCGCAATAAACATGTAGCTTTTATGGGCTTCTAAATGCGCTTCTCGTTTAATTTCAACTTTAAAACCCATGAAAAACAAGATGAATTTTGCCCAAATACGTGCCAACTTAAAGAAAAAGGGATACCAAGATTCTTTTAAAATAGAAATAAGCAGTATGGGAAACATAACCAGTATCGGCAAGCCCAGTAGAATGTAAAACCAAATACGGTAAAGAAACCAGAAAATATACTTTATAGCCTTCATTAAATTCAAAAATACACAATTGTATTGAGCATTTCTATTAAAAAAATTACCTTTGCTCGAAGAAAAATATTTAAGATTAACTTTAATGAGATTCCCCTTTCGTGGGAATAATAATATGGCAAGAATACTTACAGGTATACAAAGCACAGGAACTCCACATTTAGGAAATATTTTAGGCGCTATTTTACCAGCTATTAAAATGGCTGAAGCCCCCGAAAACGATTCGTATTTATTTATAGCAAATTTGCACACTTTAACTCAAATTAAAGATGCCGAAGAGCTAAAATACAATACCTATTCTGTAGCTGCTACCTGGTTAGCCTTTGGCTTAGATATTAATAAAACTGTGTTTTACAGACAAAGCGATATCCCGCAAACTGCAGAATTATCTTGGTATTTAAGCTGTTTCTTTCCATACCAACGTTTAACATTAGCCCATAGTTTTAAAGATAAAGCCGACCGACTTGAAGATGTAAATGCTGGTTTATTTACCTACCCTATGTTAATGGCTGCCGATATTTTATTGTACGACGCCGAAATTATACCCGTTGGAAAAGACCAATTGCAGCATATTGAAATGACCCGAGATGTCGCATCTCGTTTTCATGCAAAAATGGGAGAGACATTTGTGTTACCAGAAGGAAAAATTCAAGAAAACACCATGCTTATTCCCGGAACAGATGGTGAGAAAATGAGTAAAAGCCGCGATAATACAATCAATATATTTTTAGACGATAAAAAACTTCGCAAGCAAATAATGAGTATTCAAACCGATAGCACACCGCTTGAAGAACCTAAAGACTGGAAAACTTGTAATTGCTTTGCTATTTATAGCCTATTAGCCAATGCATCTCAAATTGAAACCATGAAGGCTCATTACGAAAATGGTAATTATGGTTACGGACATGCAAAACAGGCGCTTTTTGAATTAATAATTGAGAAATTTGCCAACCAACGCGAGCGTTACAACTATTATATGACCAATTTAGATGAGCTTGACAAAGCATTACAATTAGGTGCCGAAAAAGCCCGATTGGTTGCAAATAGTGTTATAAACCGAGTAAGAGAAAAGGTAGGTTATTAAAAAGTAAAACTACTTAAACAACCTCAAATAATTTACCAGGCAAAGGCCTAACCACTCCTTTTAATTCCATATTTAAAAGCACACTTGCTACTTTAAAAATAGGTAAATCGCAATCTATGGCAATCAAGTCTAGTTGTTGTTTTTGGTTTTCAGAGAGGTAGTTGTATATAGCTTTTTCGGTATCGTCGAGCTCCACAAACAATTGTTTTTGAATGGCCGGTTTCTTATCGTCTTGAAGTTTCCAATTTAATATATAAGGCACATCAAAAGGGGTCGTTAAAATATGAGCTTTTTGTTGTTTAATTAAGTTGTTGCAACCCACACTTAATACATCGGTTGGTCGTCCCGGAACTGCAAAAACATCCCGATTATAAGAATTTGCGATGTCGGCAGTAACAAGGCTACCTCCCTTTTCGGCAGATTCAATGACAATGGTCGCTTCACTTAAACCAGCAATCACGCGGTTACGCTTTAAAAAATTGTTTCTATCAAACTTGGCCGTACTCCAGAAATCGGTAAAAAAACCACCATTTTTTTCAACATCAACCATATATTTTTTATGCACTTTCGGGTAAATTTGATTCAAGCCATGCGCCAAACAACCTATGGTTTGCAAATTGTTTTTAATAGCGGCTTTATGTGCCGTAATATCGGTTCCATATGCAAAACCAGATACTATAACCGGATTGTAAACAGCTAAACTTTCTATTAAATCTTCACAAAAAGCTATACCACTGGTAGTAATTTTTCGAGTGCCCACAATACTTATAACAGGGCGATTTTTAAGATTAATGTTGCCTGTTTTAAATAGCAAAATGGGCGCATCAATACAATGCTTTAATTTCAATGGATAGGCGTCTTCTTCAAAATAAAAAGCCTCAATATTATTTTCTTTAATAAACTGAAGTTCTTTTTCGGCTTCCAGCAAATGAATATCGTTAAATAATTCACTTAAAATTACGGTTCCTATGCCATCAATTTTAAGTAGATTTTGCTTTTTTTCCTTTAAAACAGCCTCGGCAGAACCGCAATGCTGTATAAGTTTTTTCGCCGTAATATCGCCAACATTGGGCACATGCTGTAAAGCTAAGGCATAAAGCAAATCATGTTCGGTCATACTATCTTATTGATTTTGAAGTTGCAATAAAAGAATTTTTAATCTGTTAATAAAAACTTACTTGGAAATTTTATCTAGAACCATATTTTTATAACTTTGTTTCTATGCAATTAGAAACCTACATAAGCGATTTATTATATAGATATGAGTGTGTAAACGTACCAGAATTTGGTGCTTTTTTAACACAAAAAATATCTGCTACGATAGATGAAACTACTCATACGTTTTATCCGCCAAAGAAAATGGTATCGTTTAACGAGCAAATTCAAAAAAATGATGGTTTATTGGCCAATTATATTGCCGATGTTGAGCACATCTCATTTGAAGCTGCTAACGAAAAAATTGCAAAACGTGTACAGGTTATAAAATCGTTTTTAATACAAGGTGAAACGGTTAATTTTAAAAACATTGGCGATTTTGTTTTTAACAAAGAAGGTAAAATAGTTTTCGAACCTACTTATAAAGTTAATTACTTAACCGATGCTTTTGGTTTAACCCAAATGGTATCTCCAAACGTAACTCGCGAAATCCATAAGGAAACCGTTGAGAATATTGAAAAAGTTATACCGCTTACTATCACGTCTGAAAAACGTAAATCGCGCCCATATTTTAAATATGCAGCCGTAGCCTTAGTAGCATTAACCCTTGGTGGTTTAGTGGCTTCTAATTACTACGTAAATGCTATTGAAACGCATAACCAATTAGCACAAGAAGAAGCTACAAAACAACTTGATGCTAAAATACAGCAAGCCACCTTTAACTTAAATACACTACCAACAATTACCCTTAATGTTAAAAAACAAACAGGAAACTATCACATTGTTGCTGGTGCTTTTAGAGTTGAAGAAAATTGTGACACCAAAATAGAACAATTAAAAGCTTTAGGTTTTAAAGCTCGTAAAATAGGTGTTAACAAATATGGTTTGCATCAGGCCGTTTACGCTAGTTACGAAGACAGAAACGACGCCATAAACGCTTTAAGAACTATTAAAGCGGAACATAATAAAGAGGCTTGGTTGTTGGTTAAAGAGCTGGATTAAGTATTCAAATAGACTTTTCAAGTTCTAATTCAGTCCAAAATTCGCTATAAAAATTCTTCGATTCCATAAGTTTTTTGTGATACCCAAAGTCAGTTATAATTCCGCTTTCCAAAACATAAATTCGATCAGCAATTTTCGGTAATGAATGTAGTCTGTGAGAAATAAAAATGATTGTCAATTCAGATTTTAACTTATTTAACAAATCCAAAACGAACTGTTCCGTTTTTCTGTCCATTGCAGATGTAAATTCGTCCAACAAAAGGACTTTTGGTTTCTTATATAAAGCACGCATTAAAGCAATAACTTGTTTTTGACCACCTGAAAGATTAATACCTTCTTCGCCAAGTATGGTAGCATAGCTTTGAGGTAATGAATTAATAAAATTTTCAAAGCCATAATCTTGACAGAATTTTACAATATTTTCGGGTTTTTCGTCTTGCCCTAAAAGAATGTTTGTAATAACATTACCACCAAAAATAGTAACGTCTTGTGGTACGACACCTAAAATAGTTCGCCAGTTTTCGGTATTTAACTCTGTAAGATTAGTTTGATTATTAACAATTATCGCCCCATTTTCAAAGGGATAAAATTTTTGAAGAATTTGTCCTAATGTGCTTTTTCCGCTACCACTTTCTCCAACTATGGCAATACATTCGTTTTTAGTTACTTTAATATTAATATCTTTTAATAACTGACTTCTACCTGCAAAACGAAAGGATAGATTTTTAATTTCAAGTGCATTAAAATCTAGAATTTCTTTATTCCCTTTTTGCTCTTTATCCATTGATGCAAACTCGTACATACGGTTAAAAGCTACTTTGTCTTCATTTATTGGAATGGTTATTAAGGCTAAACTTGCAACGGATGGCAACAAACTACCTGCGACACTCAAAACAGCCATTAGCTCTCCTAATAGCATTTTTTGATTATAGACTTGAATAGATGTGTAAACCAAAATACCTATTAAAAACAACACACTAAAAACACCTGAAAAAACAGATAAACGTACATTGATTTTACCAAGATTAAAGGCTTTTTCTTGAAAACTGCCATAAATAAGTTGGTTGATTTTTTGAAATATGGTTTGTCTGTTATTGTTTTTGATTGTAGCTATACCTTGCATTGAGGTTATGTAATTACTCTCGCTAAAAGCATAACCTTGCATCACTTCTTTTTGTGCATTAATGATACGCTTGTTAAAACTGTAAATCAATACAAAATAAAAGGGTAAACTTATAGAAGCAATTAGTCCTGTTTGCCAAGAATAGTAAAATAAAAAGCCTAATGAAACTATAGTTACTAAAGTATTGATAACCACATTACCAACAATTTGACTAATAACACGTTGTACGCGTTGGGTATCGTTTAATCGTGCCACTAATTCTCCAATTTTACGAGTATCGAAAAAGGATTTTGGTAGATTTAGTAATGATGAATAAAAACTATCAACAATACGTTTGTTAAAATCCTTTGTTTGACGTATTAAGAAATAATCACGCAATGCTGTAAACAATACCCTAACTAAAAGTAAAAAAGCAACTAATGCAATACCTGTAATTAGTTTTGTGAAATCTTTTGAAGGTAAAATATCATCAATCAATTTTTGTGAAAAAATCGCCATTGCCATACCTAGAATAGCAATACCCAAACCTAACAACACACTAAATGAAATTAAGCGATAATCTTCTTTAAGTAGTTTTAAAAACCATTGTTTTTTATTTTGAGTTTGAGTTTCGGCTTTTACAAAACTATCATTTGGTGTAAGTGTTAAACAGGTTTTGGATTTCCAAATGGTTTCTAATTGTTCTTTGGTGTAAGTTGTGATTCCTTTTGCAGGGTCGCCAATGATAAATTTGTTATCCTCATAGCCATAACAGACTACATAATGCCGTAAACGTTCCTCGATTACGACGTGTAAAATTAAAGGTTCTTTGTGGTCTATTACGGCTCGAATATCTGCTTCGCTACCTTGTGCGGAAAAGCCTATTTTATTGGCTGCTTGATACAAACCCAAAAGGGTCGCCTTGTTTAGTTGTTCCGCTTAACTCACGTAACGATTCTAGACTGTTTGAGCCACCATAAAATTGAATAAGGGATAATAAACAGGCAACACCACAATCACTTTGGTCGTGTTGTTGCGTAAATGTTTGTTGTAAGTGTTTTTGTGATAGGTTGATTGCTTTAGTCATTTTATTGTAATGCTCTTAAAATACCTTTGGCGTTGAGTTGTCCTTTATGTTTTTTGATTAGTTTTTGGTTTTTGTTGTAAATTAAGATGTAAGGAATACTGTTAGCATCAAATCGACTAGAAAAAGTACTAAGGCTATCATATAAAAAAGTAATGTTTTGTTGATTGTTTAATTTGTATTGTTCTGCAAATCGTTTAATTATTTCTATGGGTTCTGTAGATACAAAAATGAATTGCACATTTTTAAAGCTATCTACATTATCGCTAATGCTTTGGGCTTCGTGTTGGCAGAAATCGCACTCGCTGTTAAAATAGATAAAAATGGTATTTGTGTTTGGTCTTAGGTTTGCTTTGGTAAAAGTTTTTTGTGCTAAGGTTAACAAATCTAACTCTGGAATTATTTCTAATTGCTTTGCAATTTGATTTTTCTCTTTGGCTTTAGAAATAATATTGTAACCTAAATAAGATAATAAGCCTAAAACACCAGCTACAACTATAAATAAAAATGTTTTTTTACGCATAACTAGCTCATATTTAATGTGAAAAACATTACACCAACCACCCAAATTAAAAGACTAACGCCATAACTACTCGCTACTATTGAAAAGCCCTTGTCGGTATTTTCATTGAGTTCTTTGCCAATTAGGAATGCTAAAATAAACCAATAGGCTAATTCAAAAAGATTAAGCACTTGAAACGGATAGATAAACCAAGTTTGTAAACCCTCATAACCTATAATATTTAAAGCTGATAATGGATAGAAGTATTGTAAATCTTCTAAATTATAGCTTACTTTAAAAAAGTAAAACCAAGCGGTTTTAAATATGATAACTAATAGAAATACAAATTCTGCTTTGACAGCAATATTAAATAGCCTTTTATATTTTATTTCTTTACTAAAGATGAAACAGCCTACGTCTAATATGGAAGCTATAATTAATATTTTTATTAGAATAAAAAGAGGCAAAATAAAACTAACCCAAATTGAGTACTTATTGTTAATTTCGATGAGAGATTCCAGTTGTTCAGAGGATAATTGTTCTAAATATGAATCATATAAAAGTGCTTCGGTAATGATTATATTTTGCTCTATGTAATTTGCAATTATGTACAGTAAACACAGTAGAATAAAGTTTAATTATTCATTCTTATTTTTAAAATACGCTATAACATTTAAACTGAGATAAGATAAATAAGCTAAAATTATGATGAGATTAAAAAAGTTATCCCAGCTAAAAATGTTATTTATGTTTAATTTTCTTAAAGCACTAATGAACGCATAGAAAATTATTACATGAACAATTGCTATAGTTATTTTTTTTCTCATAAATTATAAAAAGTAAAAAACAGCATTGGTTATTAATTAATACCAATGCTATTATAGGTTAATTTTTGTTATCTGAAATAGTTTAAGCAACTTACAATAGGTACAGTTCTTAAAAAAGCCCTAGCAAAAACATTACTCCATGGTGCAAATATTGCGACACCGCAGGTCATACCTGCAATAAAAGCGTCCGTGTCATCATTGCCAGCAATGATTTTTCTATTTGATTTATCTTAATAGTTTTTATATCGATAATTTTTTAGTTGTTATTATTGGGTGTGGCCGCCTAAACAAAGATTTAATTCATGTAAAGAAAACGGGCCTAAAACAGCAAATCCAGCTACTTATGCAATTATTCCAAATCCACAGGAAAAAGCATTAGGCTTTTATCCGCCCCCATTTGTAAGTTCCATCTTAACTCACTTTTTTAAACTTTCTTTAAATTAAAGTATTTACCTTTCAAATATCTTACATAAAAACTTAATTCCTACAATTAATTTATGTGTTTTTTTACTTATTTTGATATTTATTAATATTCTAACTACGGTTTTTCCACAAAATGATAAGTTTATAAGAATATCTTTATATCCATACAAATTATGTTTTAAACCAAAAATCCTTTTTTACCTTTGCAGCAACAAAAACCGCAGCATGGAACCAAAAACCCCCGAACAATCTAAAACAACCCTAACCGATATGGTTTTACCCGGCGAAACCAATCCGTTAGGAAATCTCTTTGGAGGCGAACTACTAGCACGTATGGACCGCGCCGCAGCCATTGCCGCCCGCCGTCACAGCACACGCATTGTTGTAACCGCGTCGGTAAACCACGTTGCCTTTAACAAAGCCGTGCCATTAGACAGCGTTGTTACCGTAGAAGCCAAAGTTTCTCGGGCTTTTAACACCTCTATGGAAGTTTTTATTGATGCGTGGATTGAAGACCGCAAATCGGGTGAAAGAACCAAAGCGAACGAAGGCATTTACACCTTTGTCGCTGTAGACGAAACCGGAAAACCCGTAAAAGTACCCGAATTAATTCCCGAAACCAATTTAGAAAAAGAACGCTTTGCCGCCGCCTTACGCCGCAAACAATTAAGCTTATTACTTTCTGGAAAAATGAAACCTAGCGAAGCAACCGAATTAAAAGCTTTCTTCATTTAGTTAAAACATTGGGCGTTCCCTGCGGGTCGGGCTATACGCTGCAAGTCCGCGCTCGTACCTCGCTGTAGGCTTTCCGCTGCTATCCCTAACGCAAACCCATCAGCCAAAAGCAACGGCTTACATTTTGTAAATCCAAGACGCTGGGTTTTGTGTTGCACCATCCTTAGAAATAATAAAACTTAAAATAGTTTCACCATTCGATGCATTGGTAAACACCTCGCCAATAGGCTGTTTAGTCGTTACCATATCGCCCATTTTAACGTACACTTTACTTAAATTTTTATACGCAGTAATGTAGTTACCATGTTTAATCATAACAATAGGGTTAACATTTTTCATGTTAACAATAGCAATAACTTCACCATTAAAAATAGCACGAACTTGAGCGCCCTTTTCGGTAGCAATTCTAACACCATTACTATTAATAGTTAACGACTTATCCAACGGATGCGGTTGCGACCCATACCCTACTTTTACAAAACCTTTCTCTACAGGCCATGGTAATTTGCCTTTATTAGAAACAAAATTAGAAGCTAACACCTTTTCTTCGGCCGTTAAAGCAAAACTTGACGAGCTTGAACTCTTTCCAGCTTTCTTGTTAGACTTCGCAATAGCTTCTTTAATAATTCTATCTATTTCGGCATCAATTCTATCGGCTTCCTGTTGTTTCTGGCGTATTTGAGAAGCATACATCGATATGTTTTTTTGTATCGATTTTATAAGCTCTTGGTGTTGTTTCCTTTCGGCCTCTAAGGTTTTTTGCGTTTGTACATTTTCGGCAATTAACTTCTTCTTTTCATTTTGTTGCTCCAGTAAGCTGGTGTTTATATCTTGTAACTCCTGTGTTTTAAGCTTTATTTCCTCGCCTTGTTCCTTTTGGTGGTCGGTGTACTGCTTCATGTACTGCAAACGTTTGTAAGCTTGCTTAAAGTTATTTGAAGACAGCAAAAACATAATCCTACTTTGCGTATTTTTACTCTTATAAGACTTCACAATCATATCGGCATAATCTGCCTTTAAAACCTTTAATTCGTTTCTTAAATTGGTTATTTTTTTCTGATTGCTGTTTATGTTTCGAGTTAATAAATTAGCTTGTTGGTTCGTTACTTTAATAAGGTTGTCTAAAACCCTTATTTTATAATTAAAATCTTCAATTAAAGTTAACTGCGATTTTTCTTTTGTTTTATTTTCATTGCGTAACTCGTTAATTTTCTGAATTTCTCTGCGTAATTCCTGTCTGCGAGTTTCTAATTCCTTTTGCTTGTTATTTTGTGCCAATACAAGGGTTGCACAAAGCAAAAAACTAAGTGTTAGTAAAAATTTATATGCCGTATTTTTATGTGTCATTAAAGTTCTATTTCTTTAAATCCCGATGGTATTTTAAACGGAAAACTTAAATCTTCATTAAGCGTTACGCCTTTAAATTCTAATTCTATAATAGCCTCGTTATTACCTTCAACAGCAATTACTTTTATTCGTTCTGGCAATAGTTGTTTGTTTACTTCTTGATAGTTTAAATAATCTATTTGTAAATGTCTAAATTCTTTTGGTTGCGAAATTTGCTGAGATTTTACCTTAAACATCACAGGATCTAAAAGAAAGAAAATTTCAAAAAGATTGCGTTGGTTTTTAGGCTGCAGTACGTAAGCTTCTTCATTTACAGTTGCCTTATAATCGCTTTCTTTTAAACTAAATAGGGTTTCGCCGTAAAGTAAATTCTGTACTTTATTAAAGTCAATTTCGGTTCCTAACAAATTACTTAAATATTTATAATCGCCATCAAAATAGGTATTATCTAATTTATTGTAAAAACTTACTTTATCGGGTGTAATTAAAGCTTTAACAACCGAAAAGGTGGCACTCATCCAGATAACTTCATCTTTTTTTGCTCGAAAACTTACCGTATGAGTTTGCGAATTATCGTTTTGTGTGAATGAAATTTTAAGCTTTGCTTGCAAGGTTTTAAAATTTGCTGCTTGCTTGGTGTGCTCCTTAATAAGTTGTTTGGTGCTTAAATTAAGGTTTGCTACACCGCCTCCTATGGTTTTAGAAGATTTACAGTTAAAAACAAAACATAACGACAGTATAGCAAGTGTATTTTTAATGTTGTTCATTATTTAATTTGGGATTTTAATTTTGTCTGCTTTATCACTAAACTTTTTTGCTTTACTTGTATTATTTAATAAGGTGTAGGCACTGCTTATTTGTGTATAAAAATCTTTTTCCATGTTTGGGTCGTCGATTAAATAATCTAATCCCATTTCTAAAATATCGACTGCTTTTTTAGGCTCGTTTAATTGATTTAAAGCCACGCCATTAATCAAGTAAAATAAAGGCTGCGAAGGGTAATTTAAAAGTGCTTCTTCACTTTTAGATTTTGCTAAATCGAACTTTTTTAAATCGATGTAAAGTAACAATACATTTCTTAAAACATTAAAATTATTAGTATCTAATTTTAAGGCGGCTTCAAAATATTCTAAAGCTTTTAATTTATTGTTTTTTACAAGATAGTATTGCGCTAATTCTATTAATGTTTTACTATTATTATTGTCGCCTACCATCGAAGTAACCTCTACCAAATCGTCTTCATATTCTGGATTTTTACTTACAAACTGCACAAAATCTGATAAAACCTTAAGCTTAGAATCTGGTTTAATTTCAGAACTTTTAACAACAATTTTCATAGACTCTATGGCCTTTTCTGCGTTGTTATCGTCTATATAAAATTTGTAAAGCGCCAAATGTACTAACTGCGAATTCGGATTTATTTTTAGTAATTCTTTGGCTGTTTCAAAGGCTTTTTCTTTATCGTTATTCTCGCTATAACGATAAATTAATGCTAAATAATTCGATTCGTTTTCTGGGTGGTCTTCAACACGCTCCTCTAAATTTTTAATTTGGTCTTTTTTACGTCCCGTTGCATTGTAAATTTGATTACGCATAATATCGCGCGCCGTAGAAATACCAAATTGAGTGTCTAACTCATCTAAAATTTTTAATGCATCGTTATATTCTTTGGTTCGAACGTACAATGCCGCTAAATCTTCTTTATAATCTGGATGATATTTTACTAATTGCTTAACGGCCTTAATGGCTTTATCGTAATCATTTTGCGAGACGTAATAACCGTACAATGCATCTAAATACCATTCGTTTTCCGGATCGAGACTCGATGCTTTTTTTAAGGCATCTTCTGCAGCTCCAAAATTTTTAAGTAAAATATAGTTTTTACCCAACTCGAAATACAATACCGGAACAGATTTATCAATTTCTATACATTTAAGAAGCGCATCAACCGAACGATCGAAATTCTCGATACTTTTTTGTTTTAATGCTTCATAAAAAAGTTCCTGAAATTGATCTTCAACCACCCCTAAATCGTCATCGGGTTTTTTATTAAAATCTACCTGGGCATAGTTTATCTGCGGAAAGCAAAAGCTTCCGAAGACAAAAAGTAATATGTAGATTTTTTTATTCATTGTTTTCTAAAGAAAATACTATTCTAAAACAGTATAGTCGCCTAAACTAACTTTTGTAAAATTGCCATTGTATTGTACATGATTGCCTATCATGGCTTCATCTAAATTAGCATTTTTAATATGAGTATGTGTTTGTATTAAGCTGTTTTTAACAATTGAATTATCAATAACTGAATTATGACCAATGGATACATTCGGACCAATGATGCTGTCGGTTATTTTTACGTTTTCACCAATAAAACAAGGCTCAATAATTTCTGCATTGTCAAGTATTACTGAAGATGCAATTAATTGCTCGTCGCCATCTGCTTTTAAGAAGCCCAACATTCGAGCATTTGTTTCGACAGTAATGGCTTTGTTACCGCAGTCCATCCATTCGCTAACTGTGCCCGTTTTAAAGACTTTTCCATCTGCCATCATACGCTTTATACCGTCGTTAATTTGGTATTCACCTCCATTAGTAACGTTCTCGTCTAAAACTTGTTGTAATTTATCTTTTAAAACGGCTACATCTTTAAAGTAGTAAATGCCTATAACCGCCTGGTCGCTTACAAAATCTTTTGGTTTTTCAACCAATTCTACTATTTCTTGCTTGTCGTTTAATTTTACAACACCATAAGCCTCCGGATTATTAACTTGTTTGGTCCAAATAACACTATCGGCCGTTGGATCTAAATCGAATTCGGCTCGAATTAAAGTATCTGCATAAGCTATCACCGAAGGGCCAGAAAGCGATGGTTTTGCACACATAATGGCATGACCGGTACCTAAAGGTAAATCTTGGCGGTAAATAGAGGCTTTAGCGCCTAAATTGTTTGCTAAAGTTTCTAAGCTTGCCACGACATCGTCGCCAAACCAAGCAGGATCGCCTAATACAAAAGCAATTTCTTCTATAGGTTGTTTTAATACTTTGGCAATGTCTTTAACCAATCTATGAACAATGGGTTGTCCAGCCACTGGAATTAATGGTTTTGGTACGGTTATACTATGTGGACGTAAACGAGAACCTCGTCCTGCCATGGGTACTATTATTTTCATAAACTGCCTGCGAATGCAGGTATCTTTTAAATGTTAAACTTAATTCTATCTTAATTTATTAAAGTTTAAATTCCAGTTAATACTTAAATCGGACCAACTGGGATTCATGTCTTCAATTAATTTAATTTTCCAATCTCTTTTCCATTTTTTGAATTGTTTTTCTCTTAAACTCGCATTATCTGCCTGGTTAAACGTTTCAAAATAAATCAATTTATCACAATTGTATTTTGCTGTAAATGATTTTGGATACACTTTTAATTTATGTTCTTTTACTCGCTCATCAATATGGTTTGTAACACCAATATACAAAACACCATGTGACTTATTTGTAATAATATATACATACCAGTGGTTCATATATCTCTGTTATGAGATTCCTGCCTTCGCAGGAATTATTTCACACCCGTACTTCCAAAACCACCTTCGCCTCTAACAGTTTCTGAAAGGGTTTCAACGGTAATCCATTCGGCGCGTTCGTGTTTTGCTATAACTAATTGTGCAATACGCTCACCGTTGTTTATAATAAAATCTTCATTGGAAAGATTAACCAAAATAACACCTATTTCACCTCTATAATCGGCATCGATAGTTCCTGGAGCATTTAAAACGGTAACACCTTTTTTTGCTGCCAAACCACTACGTGGGCGTACTTGCGCTTCGTAACCTATGGGTAGTTCTATAAACAAGCCCGTACCAACAATGCTACGTTCTAGGGGTTTTAATATTCTTGATTCCGATAAATTGGCTCTTAAATCCATGCCTGCCGAAGCCAAGGTTTCGTAATGTGGCAACGCGTGATTGGATTTATTGATGATTTTTATTTGCATATTATTTATTTAAAAGTCTTTTTATCTCTTTTCTTTCGCTTAGGTAAATAAGAGTCAAAAATAATAAAACCAATATGGAACTAACATAATAATTCCCTCTAAATTCTGAATGAAAAGCTATTAAAGAAAAAATGGTGGTTATAATTAAATATCCCAAAATACGTTTAACATCGTAAGGCACCCTGTAATATTTTTTTCCAATAACATAAGAAAGCAACATCATGCTACCATAAGCTGCTAAAGTAGCCCAAGCCGAAGCCATAAAACCAATAACAGGAATCATTGTTAGGTTAAAACCAATAGTAACCAAAGCCCCAAAAATAGATATATACATACCATAGCTTGTTTTGTCGGTTAGCTTATACCAAATAGATAAGTTGTTGTAAATACCCAAACATAAATTTGCTAATAAAATAATGGGGACAATACTTAAGGCTTCAAAATACTCTTCTTGACCCAATAATAATTTTGAAAATAAATCGATGTAAGCCACGACAATAAGCATAAAAACAGCTCCTAAAATGGTAAACCATTTTAAAATAGTAGCGTAATTTTGTTTCGCATTAACCTCTTTAGCATGATTAAAAAAGAATGGTTCGGCACCTAAACGAAACGCCATGATGTATAAAGTCATGAAAACACCCAGCTTGTAACAAGCCGCATAAATTCCCATTTCTTTATTGCCTATCATATCGCCTAGAAAAAGTTTGTCGACATTCTCATTGGTAACATAAGCTAAGCTCCCAATCATAATAGGTAAACCGTAAGTTAAAAGCTTTTTTAAAACCTTTACATCGATAACCCATTTCATTTTAATTATTATTGGTAATAGCAGAATAAGTGTAAACAAGCTGGCAATAACGTTAGCCAGAAATATGTATATCACTTGCGGTATACCATCATTATAAAAATTTAAAAATGAAGGCACTATATTTTGGTTGAAATCACCTTTAGGAATAAACCACAAAAACAACACGTTAAAAAAGGCAAAAACAACAATATTAAAAACCTTAATTCCTGTAAATTTTATTGGGCGATTTGTTACTCGTAAATAAGCAAATGGAATCACTACAATGGTATCTAAAAAAACAGTCCAGATTAAAATTTTAACATGTAAGATGTCTTCAAATCCAAAAATACGAGTGATTTGAGGAGCATAAAACAAAGCCACTATTAAAAAAATACAAGTGGTGATTAACAAGGAAATAAATGAGGTTGAAATTATTTTTCCTTTTTCCTGTTCTTTACTAAAAAATCTAAAAAAAGCAGTTTCTAATCCGTAAGTAAGTAATGCATTTAAGTAAGCCGCATACACGTAATAATCTGTATTTACAGCATATTTTTCTGCTCCAAATACATTTGTATGAAGTTTAACTAAAAAAATATTAATGGCTCTTGGCAAAATGGCCGCGATACCATAAATAATAGTGTCCTTAAAGAACTTTTTTAATGTACTCAATTATCAGTTTTTATATTGCTAAAAATACGTTTTTAGAAGACGCTAACCAAAGATAAGTAATTGCTTTATGCTGTAGTTATTTAAATTAAAAAAGTGGCTTAAAACTCATGTTTTCAATTTTAATCCATTTGGTGGTTTGTTTGTCTTTGTAGCTAACCATACAGGCGTTCTCTTTTAATTGAAAACTTTGCTTTTTAGGTATTTTAGGCACTGCATTACCATACTCCTTTAACGGATTGCTGCTCATTACAATATCGGGTTTTCTGGTGTTTTCGTTTTTAATAAATCCTGTATATAAGCTATCGTTTATTTTAGAAAGTTTTGAAAGCCTGCCTTTAAAATAGATGCTGTCTAAAGTAATATGGTGCGCGTTTGAAGCCATTGGAATATAAATATTAAAACCTTCTTTAATATTGAATGTACTTGAAACCGAATCTTTGTAATACACGAATCCAAAAAGTATGGATGAATGGTTATTTGCCAAATGAGCAGCACTTTTACATTGTAAAAATGAAAACACGATAACAAACGAATAGAGTATATATTTTATAAATTTCATTACATGAGTTGTTTTAAAGTATACTTCCAAAAGTAATGCCATAAAAAAACCCCACTTTTAAGTGAGGTTTGATGTTATAATGAGATACTGAAACAAATTCAGCATGACAATTAATTATTCAAAGCTTCGGCACCACCAACAATTTCTAAAATTTCGTTTGTAATAGCTGCTTGACGCGCTTTGTTGTAGGTTAATTTAAGTTGATCTCTTAATTCGGTTGCATTGTCTGTTGCTTTGTGCATTGCAGTCATACGAGCACCATGTTCGCTGGCAAAAGAATCTCTAATAGCCTTAAATAATTGTGTTTTAAGAGATTTAGGAATTAACTCTTCAACAATTTCTAATTTTGAAGGCTCAAAAATATAATCTAAATTAACGTTGGCGTCTTTTTCTACAGGTACAATAGGTAAAAACTGTTCGGTAATTACTTCTTGTGTAGCTGCATTTTTAAATTTGTTGTAAACAATCTCGATTTTATCGAACTCGCCAGAAACAAATTTATCCATTAACATTTGTGCAATTGCCGAAACATTATCGAAAGATAAATCATCGAAAACTTGACTTTCGTTTGCAATAACCAAATTACGTTTTGCAAAAGCATCATTGGTTTTTTTACCAATTGCTACAATTGAAACTTTTTTCCCAGCATACGTTTTATTTATTAAGTTTTGTGTTTGCTTAATAATGTTAGAATTAAAAGCACCACATAAACCTCTATTAGAAGTTATTGGAACAATTAAAACATTGTTTACTTCACGTTGCTCAGAAAATTTACTTCCAGAATCTGCATCTAAGGTAGCACTTAAACTTTGTAAAAGTTCGGTTAATTTATCTGCATAAGGACGCATAGCAGTAATAGCATCTTGTGCCTTTTTTAACTTTGCAGCCGATACCATTTTCATGGCACTAGTAATCTGCATCGTTGAAGATACCGATGAAATTCTGTTTCGTATTTCTTTTAAATTCGCCATATTTTAAAATATGAAATAAGATTCCCACTTGCGTGGGAATATTAATTATGCTGTGTATTTACTTGATAACTCTTTTGCTACAGATGTTAATGTATCTGTAACTTCATCAGTTAATTTACCTGCTTTTAATGTAGCTAACACATCGCTATGTTTTGCTTTTAAGAATTCTAAATAATCTCTTTCAAATTCTTTTACTTTTTCAACAGGTACATTTCTTAATAAGTTTTTAGATCCTGCATAAATAATTGCAATTTGATCTTCCACTTTAAACGGATCGTTTTGAGCTTGTTTTAAGATTTCAACGTTACGTTTACCTTTTTCAATTACATTTAAAGTAACAGCATCTAAATCGGAACCAAATTTAGCAAACGCTTCTAATTCGCGGTATTGCGCTTGGTCTAATTTTAAAGTACCAGATACTTTTTTCATCGATTTAATTTGAGCATTACCACCAACACGAGACACCGAAATACCTACGTTAATTGCTGGACGTACACCCGAGTTAAATAAATCTCCATCTAAGAAAATTTGTCCGTCTGTAATCGAAATTACGTTTGTTGGAATATAAGCCGAAACGTCACCTGCTTGTGTTTCAATAATTGGTAAAGCTGTTAAAGAACCACCACCTTTTACCATTGGTTTTAAAGTATCAGGTAAGTCGTTCATGTCTTTAGCAATCTCGTCATTATTAATAACTTTTGCAGCACGCTCTAATAAACGCGAGTGTAAGTAGAAAACGTCTCCAGGGTACGCCTCACGTCCTGGTGGACGACGTAATAATAAAGATACCTCACGGTAAGCTACGGCTTGTTTTGATAAATCATCGAAAACAATTAAAGCTGGTCTACCAGTATCTCTAAAATACTCACCAATGGCTGCACCTGCGAAAGGAGCATATACTTGCATTGGAGCTGGATCTGATGCGTTTGCTGCAACTATAGTTGTATAGGCTAAAGCACCTTTTTCTTCTAATGTTTTTGCAATTAAAGCAACTGTTGATGCTTTTTGACCAACAGCAACATATATACAGTATACAGGCTCACCTGCATCGTAAAATTCTTTTTGATTTAAGATGGTATCAATACAAACGGCTGTTTTACCAGTTTGACGGTCACCAATAACCAACTCACGCTGACCGCGACCAACAGGAATCATGGCATCGATAGATTTAATACCTGTTTGTAATGGTTCTGTTACTGGCTCACGGAAAATAACACCAGGTGCTTTACGCTCTAGTGGCATTTCGTAAGTATCTCCAGTAATTGGACCTTTACCATCAATTGGGCTACCTAATGTATCTACAACACGACCAACAATACCTTCACCAACTTTAATAGAAGCAATACGACCTGTACGTTTAACAGTAGATCCTTCACTAACTCCAATAGAAGCTCCTAATAATACGATACCTACGTTATCTTCTTCAAGATTAAGTACAATACCTTCTAGGCCTCCATCAAATTCTACTAACTCTCCATATTGAGCATTAGCTAATCCGTAAGCACGTACAATACCATCACCTACAGTTAATACAGTCCCAACTTCGTCTAATGAAGCGCTTGCTTCAAAACCGGCTAGTTGTTGTTTTAAGATTGCTGATATTTCAGCTGGTTTTACTTCTGCCATCTTATTGTTTATTTAGATAAATAAATATCTTAGTTTATTGAAAATTCTCTTTTTAATTTATTTAGTTGATTTGCAATACTGGCGTTGTATTGAATATCTCCTACGCGTAAAATGAAACCACCAATAATGTTTTCATCTACAATATTTTTTACTTCAATGTCTTTTCCAGTAAGTTCTTTAGCTTTGGCTAAAACTTGTGTTTTTAAAGCATCATTTAACTCTACAGCTGTTGTTACTGTTGCTACTTCGATACCTTTAGCCGCATCGAACAATTGCGTATATGCTAAAGCCACTTGGTTTAATAAATCGACTCTTTTATTTGAGATAAGCGTATTTATTAAACTTAAGGTTTCTTGAGATGCATTATTAAACACCTGCAATAAAACCGCTTTTTTTACTGAAACACCAATTACAGGACTTTGAAGCATTTCTTTTAAATCGCTACTTTCTGCAATAGTTGATGCTATTAACTTCATGTCGTTGTTAACAGTATCTTCAGATTTGTTATCTGAAGCTAAACTTAAAACTGCTTTTGCGTAACGTATCGCTGCTCTTGCTCCTGCCATGATTTAGTTTAATTTTGCATCACCTAACATAGATTCTACTAAACTTAATTGTTTGTCTTTGTTAGATAATTCTCCTTTTAGTACTTTCTCTGCAATCTCTAATGATAAACCAGCAACATGACTTTTTAATTCTGCCATAGCTGCTTTCTTTTCACTTTCGATGGCTGCTTGAGCTTGCTCAATAATTTTATTAGCTTGTGCTTCTGCTTCACCAGTAGCATCTTCAATCATTTTAGCTTTCATGTCGCGAGCTTCTTTTAACATCGCTTCTCTTTCTGCTCTTGCCTCGTTTAATAATTTCTTATTATCGGCTTGTAAATTTTGCATTTCTAATTTTGCTTTCTCAGCAGAATCTAATGCATTTTTAATACCATCTTCACGATCTTGTAAAGAGTTTAAAATAGGTTTCCAAGCGAATTTTATCATTAATAATATTAAAATTATTAAGATAATGGCTTGCATAAAAAACAACCCTGGTGAAAAATCATTTAATAACTGATCCATGTGTAACTATAAATTAGTTGATTACTGTGTTTGTTTAATTTAAAACAGCTTCTGCAACCAACCGTTGCAGAATACTGTTTCTTTTGTTTTTTTGGGAAAAATTATTTCCCTAAGATTAATGCACCGAATGCTAAACCTTCTAATAAGGCTCCGATGATGATCATCGCAGTTTGGATTTTTCCAGCTGCTTCAGGTTGACGAGCAATACCTTCCATTGCTTTACCACCAATTTGACCTAAACCGATACCTCCACCGATTACGATTAATCCTGCTCCAATTAAATTGTACATACTAATTGATTTTAAAATATTAATTAAACAAATTCTTATTAGTGATGGTCGTGTTCTTCAACTGCCATTCCTATAAACAACGATGATAACATCGTAAAAATAAACGCTTGTAAAAAGGCTACCAATATTTCGATAACCGATATAAATAATGCTAATAATAATGACATTCCTGTTGATGCAACCGGACCAAAAGCAGCTTTCATTGTAATCATTAAAGCAATTAAGCTCATTACAACAAAGTGACCTGCCGTCATGTTGGCAAACAAACGGATAAGTAATGCAAACGGTTTTGTTAACATTCCTAAAATCTCAATAGGCATTAAAATAATTTTCATTGGAACTGGTACACCTGGCATCCAGAAAATATGTTTCCAGTAATCTTTGTTTCCACTAAACTGTACTATAATAAATGTAAACAATGCTAAACACACGGTTACAGCTATTTGTCCTGTAACATTAAACCCTAGTGGCGTTAAACCTAATAAATTTAATATCCAAATAAAGAAAAATACCGTTAATAAGAATCCCATGTATTTTCTATATTTTTTCTCTCCAATGTTTGGTTTTGCAATTTCGTCGCGCACATAAATTACTAAAGGCTCTAAAACACGTCCAAATCCAGTTGGAATCGCACCTTTTTTGTATCCTCTAGCAAGTGCTCCAAATCCTAAAAGCATCAACAAACCTGCTAATAACATTCCGAAAACACTTTTAGTGATAGAAAAATCTAAAACTTTGTGTGCATTGGTTGGATGGTGATGCTCATCGAATTGAATTTCTTCGGCACCTTCTTCTAATTCGTATATTTTACTATGAAGTTTTGTTAAACTAACACCATCTTTCTCTACAATAACGTGACCATTATCGTCGTGATGAAAAGCCGATGACATAAATGTTCTTAATCCTTCACTAGTCCAAACTATTACAGGTAAAGGAAAACCGTAGTGTTTACCTGTTTCATTATTAGTATATAAATGAAAATCGTGAGAATCTTTTAAGTGATGCTGAATGTATTCTGTAATTTCTTCCGGTGAATCTACTTTATTTCCTTCGCTATGAGCTTCTGTTTCGTGTTGTAGATTATTAGCAAACACAGAAAAAGAAGTCATCATTAAAACTAAAACGGCTACAAACTTGATAGATTTTTTTAGTACCACCATATCTCTACTAAATAATGACATTTATGCTTTGTAAAATTTTGTGCAAATGTAAACAATAATTTAAAAACCCAAACCCTTTTTTTAGTTAGTTTTATATATAGCTGTTTTTTTATGTAAAAGTCTAAGCTATTTACTATTAAACAGCTTTGATACGCCAATTGCTTCAAGCACTAAAAACAAAAATAACGGGATTATTAAACCAAAACGATCGGCTTGAGTTAAACTTTCTTTAATAAATACCGATGTTTGAAAAATTAATACGAAGGCACCAATTTTAAAAAACATAAGCATTAAATAGGCATACCCTGCCTGATTTGGCAGTTTACTGGCTACCAATTCTACAGCCAAATAAACCAGAATACAAGCTACAACATGGAAAGTGTAAACATGCCATAATTGGTACGATACCTTATTTGCAATAAAATAGGAATGAACGGGATACGTTATAATAAATAGACATGCTGCACTTGCAACAAATAGAAGTATTCTTTTAATCATTATTATCTTTATTGGTAATTTTAAGCACTTGTCTTATCACAGAAAACATGGCTAAAAAAACAGCCAACAAAGTTACTATTTTATAGTATAACTGATTAGAATTATGAAATTTAACATCTAACCATTCGCCAAGTTTGCTTCCAAAATAAATGGTTAAACCCATTTGAAAAGCAACCGATGTAAATTTTATGTATTGACTAAGCTGTTTTTTGGGTTTTTGACTCACTAGATTTAATCTCTTTTAAAGAACCTTTCATTTCGCATGTAACGTTAAAATTGGCACCTGGCTCTACAGCCAATTTGCTCGCTATAACTTCACCTTCTATACTTGCAGTACTTTTTAAGGTTAAAGTACCACTTAAAGTTAATTTACCAGAAAATTTGCCTTCAAAATAAGCATCGGTTCCTACCAAAGTTCCAGTAATAGCGCCTTGTTTACCTACAACAATTTTACCACTGGTATTTATATTACCTTCTACTATACCGTCTATTCGAATATCGCCTTCACTAAATAAATCGCCGGCTATTTTTGTGCCTTGTGATATGATATTCTGACCATAATTAGTGTTTTCTCCTTTTGAGGTCTTTTTACTTTCTGTAAACATGACTTTGCTATTAATTTATTTATTGTTCTTACTTAAATAAGCATCTAAATTTTTATGAATTTGTACTATTTGATAATTTTCAGATGCTATTGAGAAATAGGGTTGTTTAATTTTTTTCTTATCTTCTTTAGTTAATAGTTGATCGAATGTTTTTGCGACTTGCTCATTCTTCAACCCATGAACAACCACAAACGTAGTTTTTGGGTTATAAACATCAACTGAACTACTTAAACTGTAATATTTTATATTTTTTAATACCTTATCTATGGTTTCCTTAAAAGTCTTAATTTGTTCTTTATTCGCTTCATCAAACTTAAAGACCACCTTGTAACCACTTGAAATACTATCGTTTGCAACAGTAAACTTGGTATTGGCTAACTTGGGTAACACATTGGCTTCAATCGCTTGTGCTTCAATACCCTCGGGTGTATTGGCATAGGTTACAGCAATGTTATTTATTTGTTTGCTGTAGGCTTCAAGACCAAACAATCGGCCACTGGCTGTAGCTTTTAGTAATTCCATCTTAGGAACTATAGGTTCGCCATCAAACCGGTTAATATAATCTTCACTTTTAGAAATGACTTCGGCAAATTCCTGATTTTCATATTGATGATATAGCGCTTCATATAAAGCTTCCGGACTATCCGCATCGGTGTCTGAAACCAAATCTGGGTTACTTAAAATAGTGGCATATCTAGAATCTGGATACTTAGAAATAATCTCATTATTAGCAATAGCCGCTTCTCCGTTTTCTCCTAATGCTTCATAAATTTTTAACAAATTGTATTTTGAAGGCAGAATTAAACGCTCTTCGGGATTGCTATTTAACAGGTTTACAAACTTCGTTTTCGCCAATTCATATTCTTTGAATTTCTCCTTATAAATTAAACCTAATTGATAATAAGCGTAGTTTCTTTCTTTTGAAATACTATCTATTTCTTTTGCTTCGGAAGGAATTTTAGAAATATAAAACTCTGGATTATAACGTTCTTCATCTGAAGCTAATGCTAAAACATTGGCGCCCGCTACTGAAGAAGCACCACCACCAGATTTAACCTTACTGGACCAACGCCAATTATCTTCTAATGGTCTGTCGCCCCAGTTTTTAAGAAATTCGTTTTTACCGTAAGCAACGGTTGTTGGATTATAAAAATAAAATGTTGAAGCTTGTCCGGGCAAACCTGCAGATCTGGAACCTATATTCGTCTGGTTGTTGGGAACACTAGTAACAGCACTATTTAAATTTGCTAATTGTTCTTCGGCCTCAGCTTGTTCTTTTTCGGCTGCTTCTTTTGCCTTAATATCTTCAATAAAAGCATTAAAAAAATCTAACCGCTCTTCTGGAGATGCTTTAACTAATTTTATAATACTATCATTTACTTTGGCTACTTCTTCGTAATAAATAACATCTTCTAAATTATTTCGTTTGCGTTTAATTACGCGGTAAGGCTTCGAATTTTCTTCGAGATTTATTAAAGTGCTATCGTAATAAAAACCAGCAAGTTTATATTCTGAAACATCAAAATTCATGTTGCCAAGTGTTTCGTAATTTCGAGCTATTAACTGGCTGTCTTTAGATCGGGTTCTTAACGACTTGTTGAAATAGGTAATCGCTAAAGAATCTAAATTATTATCTAAATAGAAGTTTGCTTTTTGGTGGTAGATTTTGTCTAGAAACGGTCGGTTTTCTCTATCTTCTTCTAATTCGGTAAGTAATTCAAGAAGCTCCGATTTGTTTTGAGTGCTATAATCGAAGTTTTTAATTTTTTCGATATAGGCACTAATCATGTAAATTCTTGGTGTTTTTCGATTGAGTTCAATGACTTTATCGAAAGCAATGTTCGCGCTATCTTTGTAACCTAATTGATTGTATAATTGACCTAAAATAAATTGATAACGACCACGCTCGTCGTTACTTTTTGTAGCATTGGCAGCAATTTGAAGTTGTGTAATGGCGCTATCTACAGACTTAGTATTTAAATAGGCCTGTGCAAGCATAGAAGTGGCATCAGCTAAGTCTTGATCTTCAACTTCTTGAACAAATAATAATCGTTTTAAATTTTTAATTGCTAACTCATTATTATCTAATCGAATGTTGGTTTTTTCACGCCAAATTTTAGCCTGATTTATTTTATCACTCGCAGGATATTTGTAAAGAATATAATTGAAAGCTTCAAGAGCAGGAACAAAACGCTGATCGAAATAACGGGCTTTTCCCAAAAGCAAGTACGCTTCGTCTATTTGGGGGTTACGCTCTTTACCCTCGATATTCATGCTGTGTTTTTGAATGGCTTTTACTGCCTTTTCTTCAGCTTTTGTAAAATCTGAATTTTTAGATTGCCCAGGTAGAATAATTTCATCTGAAATTTGCATTCGCTCAATCGGCAAAACATCCCAATAATTATCTGAATACCCATCGTTTAATGACTTTCTACCAGCATCTAAGGCATTGTAACCGTTAAAAAGTGTATTGTATTCGGCTGTAATAGCATGAAAATTTCGGTTGATAAACTTGTCCTTTTTTCTGGAACAACTTACCAACAAAAGAATCGTAAATAAGAATATAAAATTTGCTTTAAAAGAAGTTTTCAAGGCTAGTATTTTTGGTCTAAATAAATAACTACAAACTACCGCTTATATTATGTAAGCAGGTAAAAATAAACATCTTTTTTGATTATAGACTAAAATGAAGCCTAAAACTATAAGCTTACTTCTCCAGAAAAGTGAGCTTCTAATTCCTTTAAAGTGGCTTCATTGGTATCTAAATCTTTAACTATGGCGCCTTTTTCTAAAACCACAATACGTTCGCAAACATCAGTTACGTGCATTAAATCGTGACTAGACACCAAAACAGTAACACCTTGTTTTTCGGCTAAATCTTTAATAATACCTTTAAGTCGTATTTGTGTAGAAGGATCTAGATTTGCAAAGGGTTCATCTAAAATAATAACTTCAGGATTTCCAATTAAAGCGGCTACGATACCCACCTTTTTCTGATTTCCCTTACTTAAATCACGTAAATACTTTTTTTGCCCTAAAATTTCACCGTGGAAAAAATCTGTATACTGAGAAAGTAAATTATTTACATCGGCTCGATTTTGATGGCGTAATTCTCCAATAAAATAAAAATATTCTTCGGGAGTTAAATAACCAATTAAAAAACTTTCATCAATAAACGATGAGGTAAAAGGTTTCCAGGCTTCACTTTCGTTTACCTGAATGCCATTTGAAGTTATAGATCCTGTAGTGGGTTGAATTAAATCGAGTAATAAACTAAAATAAGTTGTTTTACCGGCACCATTATTTCCTACCAAACCAAAACTTTGTCCTTTTGGGATTTCTAAAGAATCAATTTGTAAAACTAATTTACTACTGTATTTTTTTGTAAGGTTTGAGGTTATTATCATAACAATTATTTTATTAAATTAAATGTATCTATTTTATAATTTTTTGATGTTTTAAAAAATATGAATTTTTTATTTTTAAAGAACTTTAAAAATCACTCATTATCCCAGTAATATCATGGTTTTTGAACATTTTAAAAAAACATTTTTAAAACTGCTTTTTATGTATTAAAAATGTTTGAAAAAAATATTTTAATTTTTAAGTATTTAACTTCTATTTTTTTATTAAAAATCGAATCTTTTTTCATGGCTCATTTTTTGTTTTAAAAAGAAAAAGTAGCATTGTATATTATTTTACTATTTTAATTGCAATTCATTTTAAAAAAATGAAGGTTTTTAAAAAGTCCTTTTTTTTATTTTTTAATAATGAAAAAATCTTTGTAAACATCAATAAAATAAGTCCTTTTAAATATTATAAAAAATATTTAAACCTATATATTTTCAATCAAAAAAAAGGTTTAAAAAATTATTTTTATAGAACATTTTTTTAAAGTTTCCAATACACTGCTAAAAGCTGAAATAAATATCTTTTTTAAGTGAAAATATTTTATTTAAATTTTAAAAAAATACAACTTTTTTAAAACGTCTATTTTTTATTTTTTTAACTGATAAAAATCACTTCAAATCCCTATTAAAATAAAGGGTTTTATGAAAATCATAAAAACTCTTAAAAAGCATTTTTATAGGTTGATAAAATTGTTTGATTTTACATTTTTTTTAGACCTATTTTTTATATTAATCATTCTGATTGAAAGCGTCTATCATTCTATACTTCGCTTCAATATATTTTTCTGTGATTATTGACATAAATTTTTGATGAAAAATTATTCCTATAATTCCTAAAACTGCTAAAAGGAAACAAGCCCATTCAAAACCTATTAAAAAGTTGAATAATGTAAAAATTAATAACGGTAAAATCAATAATGGAATACCTATTAGCCATTGCACGGCTCCTGTTCCTTGATAGTTAAATGCAGCTTTCTGGCTTAGGTCTATTTTTTTACGATTAAAAGAGCCTCCATACAAAATAACATGCGTATTAACCCCAATATTATATATGGCCGCAGCAAAATGCGCTAAAAGAATTTTCCAGCCAAAAAACACATAAGGAATACCTAATACAAATAAAATAACTACGCTTAAGGCCATTAAGGTAAATTTAGATTGCAAATACTGTTGGTATTTTATATTCTGACTCATTAATAATTTGTAGTAACCACTATCCCAAGCAGGAATAAATTGTCCGAAATTAATTAAGAAAATACCTGTTGTAAAAACACCAATAAAAGCAAAAAACCAAGGCATGTTTTGATAGGTAGGTTGTGGGTAAAAAAACAAACCATAAAGCAACCCTATAATTAGCATAAAAACAGATGATTTTGTACGTTTATTTCGCCAAATTAATTTTAAATCTAATTGCATGAAAGGCGCTATATCACCGAAGTTTTTAGTCCAATTTAAATTAGCAACTTCAACTTCTTTTACTTCTTTTTTTAAACCGCTATCTAAGAATAATTTTTGTCTTAAAATTTTAAAATTAAATAAGTAAAGTCCCATTAAAATTAAAATGGGAATAAGTATAAAAAAATGAGTGTTATAAATAGCATTAAATGCGTTTGCAATTATGTTATTAAAAGAAATAATATTAAAAAAATTAAGAGCGAATAAAGACCCTGAAAAAGCTAAAATTGGCAAAAAAGATAATTCGGTTTCTGCAGAAAGACTTTCAATAATAAAATTTAAAAAATTAATAATTAAAGTCACTATTACCAAAGCAAGCATCCACATTAAAACTGAGCTTACTGGATAACCTTTCACCATTAATGTAACTCCAAAAGGCACAATGGCAAATAGGGGTAAAAAATTAAAAAAAGACAACACCGATTTGCCTAAAACAAAGTTAACGACCTGTTTCCGTTTCACGGGTAATACCAGCAATGACTTAACACTCATAACTGGCAATTTCTGGAAAAAGAATCTAAATAGTAAATCGCCTAAAATCCAATAAAACAAGAATTCGTTTACTATTTCTAAGGGATTTCGTTCAGGAAAAGCTTTAGTTAAGGCAGGATATAAAATAAGTCCCAATCCCAAAAATATGGCTAAGAAATAAAGGGCTAAAAATCCCATTAAAATTTTAATGGCGATACTTTTACCAAAACTAGCCGATCTTAAAAAAGATTTCCATTCTAAATTTAGGAAGTGTTTTATCATAATTTTTATTTAAGCTTAATCTTTATATTCTAGGTATTTGTATAGAAAAATGAATTTCTGTTACAGGTTTAAATTAATTTATATTCTGGATATTCTTTAGAAAATTTTTCTTTGATGGCTGGCGATACAACGTTTACTGCTACATAAAACATTAAAAAGTATAAAACCACACAAGTAGAAAATATTATTTCACCAAACAACGACCATTCGCGGTTAGAGTCGAAAATATGAGGAAAATAAATGCCTAAATTAAACAAGTGAATGAGTCCGCCCATTTGATTTAATACATTCTCAAATAGCCAAGCCTTGCCAGTGGCTTTCTTTTTCTTTTTTTGCTTTCTAGATTCGTTAATTAAATGATATAATTGAAAACCAAACAACCCAACTACTGTTGGAATGAGTATATAATTTTTGTTTTCGAAGGAGTGAAAAAATTTAAATAAAGCCCAAATACTAAATAGCGTAACTATAATTTTTGGTAGTTTAAAATAGTTTTTAAAGCTTTTCCAGACTTCTTTTCTGTAAAACTTTGATAAGGCATTCGATTTTTGCTCTACAATGTCTGAAAAACCATAAATACCAAATTTTTTAAACTCATTTTTTAAAGCCTGATTAAAATCGAGCTGGGGTTTTACTGCCCATTGTTCTTCAATACCATGGGCCAAATGGTCTACCAATTCGGTTTGTAAATCGTACCACTCCACATAGTGCTTTCTTGTGAATTCGTATAATATATCTACTTGGTCTTTGTTTAATGTTTTCATTTACTAGTATTCAGGTTAGCGTTTAATAACACTTGCATCGTTTTAACGTAATTTTCTAATTCGGTGACTTTATTTACTATCTCTTTATCACCTTTTTCTGTGAGTTTGTAATACTTACGCATCCTGTTATCTACTTTAACAACCTCAACATCTAACAAGCCATCGGCTTCTAGTTTATGAAGCGACGGATAAAGTGCTCCCTCGGTTATTTTTAATTCACCGTGGGTTATTTCTTTTACTTTCTGGGTAATTTCATAACCATACATTTTATCAAACTCCCCTAAGAGTTTCAAAATAATAGTTGTTAAACTTCCTTTATATAAATTCGAATTTCCCATACCCGAATATAAAAAAAATCTTATACATAAAATACTTATGTATTTTTTTTTTTAATTATCCTCATTTAAGTTTCATGGCTTTAGTATTTTTGTAAAAAATTTACTTTATATGTCATCATTTCATAAACTTTCAATTAAAAATATTATAAGAGAAACAAGCAATGCTATAAGTATTGTTTTTGACGTTCCAGAAAACTTAAAGAGCACTTTTGCCTTTAAAGCGGGACAATATATAACCTTAAAAACTAGTATTGATGGCAACGAAGTGCGTCGCGATTATTCGTTATGTGCTTCTCCAAAAAGTAACGAACTTAAAGTAGCTATTAAAGAAGTTGCAGATGGAACATTTTCGGCATTTGCTAACAAAGAATTAAAAACCGGCGATATTTTAGAAGTCGCACCTCCAAAAGGACGCTTTGTTTTTACACCAAACGATTCTAAAACAAAACACATTGCAGCGTTTGCTGCTGGAAGTGGAATTACACCTGTTTTAAGCATTATAAAATGTGCTTTAGAAGAAGAGGTTAATAGCCAGGTTATTTTAGTTTATGGTAATAAAACGGTTGAAGACACCATGTTTTTTAATGAATTATTAGAATTGCATCACAATTACAAAGATCGTTTCGCTATTCAATTTGTGTTTAGCCAGGCACAAGAAAACGATGCTGTTTTTGGAAGAATTGAAAAAAGCACTGTAAACCTGGTTCTTAAAAATAAGTATAAACACATTGAAATTGATGATTTCTATTTATGCGGACCAGAAGCTATGATTCATACCGTTAAAGATGTATTAACAGAGCATGGAACAGCTTCAGAAAGAATTCATTTTGAATTGTTTAAGGCATCGAAAGCCGATGAAGTAGAACCTGTTAATGCTACGGGAAAAACAAAAATTACTGTGACCGTTGATGATGAAACTACAACTTTTGAAATGTCGGCGAAACAAACCATTCTCGAAGCATCTTTAGATGAAGATTTAGATGTTCCTTACTCGTGTCAAGGTGGTATTTGCAGCAGCTGTTTAGCGCGAATTACCGAAGGCCAAGCAACCATGAGGCAAAATAGCATACTAACAGAAAACGAGGTCGCAGAAGGGCTTATTTTAACCTGTCAGGCGCATCCAACAACAGCCACTGTAGTTGTAAACTACGACGATGTTTAAAATAAAATAAAAGCAGGAACTTTTTTAAGGTTTCTGCTTTTATTTAAAGTTTATAAAACACTTTCTATTTTATCGATTATTGTTTGAGGACTTATACTCCCCGAGGCTTGCTCGTATCCTTTAGGATATTTATTCCCATAAACCGAAGTTGGAATGGCAGGAAATTGCTCTCGATTAGCTATTAAAGCATAATCTTCTGGCTGATTAAATGGCGCAAAGCCTGCATAAGGATGGGTAACGCCCCAAACGGTAATTACTTTTACGCCCAGCATGGCTGCTAAATGCGCATTACCCGAATCCATGGAAAGCATCACATCTAAATTTGAAATCACATCCAATTCTTGATCTAAATTTAATTTACCGGCCAAATTTATACAACTTGGATATTTATCTTTTATAGCTTCTAAAATTTTAGATTCTTCGTTGCCTCCACCAAACAAAATGACTTTATGCTTTTTAGAAAGCGATGCTATAACTTCGGTCATCAATTCTAAAGGATACATTTTACCTTTATGTGCTGCAAATGGCGCAATGCCTATCCATTTTTCTGTTTTAGTTTGTAAACCGCTTAAAGTGTTAAATGAAATGGTTTTAGCTTCAGGGAAGGTTGGATTTGACAAATCGATGGGAAAACCTAAAGTTTTAAAAACATCGGCATACCGCTGATGTGTTGTTTTAAGTTGTTTAAAAATTTTGCCTTTTATTAAAGCACTTTTTTCGGCTCGTCCTTTATCGATTGAAGCAAAAAGCCTGCATCGAATTACCTTTTTTAAAACCTTAGTTCGTAGTACATTATGAATATCGGCGACAGCATAAAATTTGTGTATTTTATTTAATTGTCTTCCTAATTTATAAAGTCCAAAAACGCCTTTGTGTTTGCCTTTCAAATCGGCGGTAAACACAGTAACATTTTTTAAATCGCGAAAAAAAGGAGAAAAAAAACCTCGGGTTAAAACCGTGATTTTAACCTGAGGATATTGTTCTGTTAAGGCCCGTAAAACATTTACCGTCATGGCTACATCGCCCATAGCTGAGAAACGTATAACAAGAATATGAAATGTTTTAGGAGTCAATTGTTTTGTGTTAAAATGAATTATAATGGTTTAATAAGTTTTCCTTCTTTCCAAATTCCAATTTTTGGTTTATCCTTATAATCATCATAAAACCCTTTTCCTTCGAAATTACCATTATAAAATTCGCCACCATAATAAGCATCAACATCATCTGAATAAAAAAATCGTCCTTGCCCATGAAACTGGCCTTTTTCATTAAACATACCTGTATAATAATCTAAATTTGCAAATTGATATGTCCCTAAAAACGGGGTGCTATTTTTAAAAAAACCAGCAAAAAAATCGCCATTTTCCCATACATAACTGCCGTAACCATCTATACAATTTCCAGTAACACAGCCCAATTTTACATCTTTTAATTCATAATCGTAAGGCGTAATCAACACATGGTCTTTGTAAATTCCCGCTTTATGGTTGTTAGATTTATCTATTTCTTCACCAAAACCATTTAATTTGCCATTAACATACATTCCAGCAAAAATTTTACCATTGGTATCTTCATAAGAGCCATAGCCTTCTATTTTATCATCTTTCCAAAAACCTACGTATGTACCAAATTCATTCCACTTGTACAAGCCATAGCCATGTCTTTTGCTGTTTTCCCAAAAACCGTCGTAATAACCATTTTCAAATTCCCATTTTCCCCAACCATCAACACAATTACCCGATACACATTTTAACGCCGCGGGTTTTTTAATGGTTTGTGTCTTTCCAATAGGAACTTGAGTATGTCCAATAAACACAAATAAAAAGACACAGATTTTTACAAATGTTTTCATAATCTAATATTTCTTTAAATGAAGATAAAATAGATTATTGAAACATAAAAATATTTTTAACCGAAAGGTTATTGCGATGGTTTATTTCTGACCTCTAAGCACTGGGTTTAATTCGTCGTCGTTGTACATTTTCATTTGTTTGTAAACTTTCATGTACTTATCGCCGTTTTCAATATCTTTTAATAATGTATCGATGGCTGTAGATAAATCGACACGTTGTTCTAATAAAATATCTAATTTTTTCTGACAAGCTGCACGGTGTTCTGCGGATGCATTTACGCGCGTAGCTTCTTCATTCATATGATAAATTTTTAGTGCTAAAATAGACAAACGGTCTACGCCCCAAGCCGGACTTTCTGTATTAATAGTCGCATTTTCTTTAGGTGTTACATGTTTATATTGCTCTAAAAAATAACTGTCAATATACTCCACCATGTCTGTTCTATCTTGGTTAGACGCATCGATTTGACGTTTTAAAGTTAACGCAGCTACCGGGTCTATTTGTGGGTCTCTAATAATATCTTCATAATGCCATTGCACGGTATCAATCCAGCATTTTCTGTATAGTAAATGCTCTATTAAACTAGATTCTGGGTAAGGATTCTCAAATGGCTGATCTACAGTATTAATAATGTGGTATTTTTCAATAACGTCTTGAAAAATTTTGTTGGCTTTATTTGTAAACATAATGTATAATTTAAAACGACAAATATAAGTCTAAATAATTAACTTTATAACTCATTTAAAATACTGAAACCCATGCATATTCATAATTTCTCGTTAAAAAACTCGATTTTAAATACTTTTATTTCAGAGATAAGAGATGTAAATAAACAAAAAGATAGCATGCGTTTTAGAAGAAATATTGAACGTATTGGTGAAATTTTAGGCTACGAATTGAGTAAAATTCTTAACTATAATCCTTCCCAAATTAAAACACCACTTGGCCTCTTTAATTATGAAAGTTTAGAAAATGATATTGTTTTGTGTTCTATTCTAAGAGCTGGCGTGCCATTACACAACGGATTACTAAATTATTTTGATACAGCCGAAAATGCATTTATATCGGCATATAGGCATCATAAAAATAATCCGGAATCATTTGAAATTATTGTGGAATATCTGGCTTGTCCTAATTTAGAAAACAAAACATTAATTCTGGCAGACCCCATGCTAGCGACCGGTCAATCCATGCTTGCTACTTTTGAAGCTTTAAAACCTTTTGGAACACCAAAAAATATTCATTTAGTAAGTGTTATTGGGGCACAACAAGGAGTCGATTTTGTTTCGAAACATTTTGATGCCGAAACGCATTTATGGATTGCCAGTATCGATGAGAGCCTAAACAAAAACGGTTACATTATTCCAGGTTTAGGCGATGCAGGCGATTTAGCCTTTGGAGAAAAACTACAGCAATAACAACAAAAAAGGCACTACAAACAACATGGAAAGAAAAACTTCTTTAAACCAATTTTCTTGAATGGTTTGTAAATAATTTGTAATTATAATAGCTAAGGGAGCAAATGCAAATAAAAATTCACTTCCTGTTTTTAATGGAGAAAGAATAATTACAAAAAAAGCAATAACAGCGGCCAACATAACTATTTTAAAAGACACACGTAACGACTTTTTCTTTTTCTTAATATTTTGAACATAAAATATAGAAGCCCAAATACCAAATGAAAGTGCAAAAGTAGTTCCAATTAAATAGTTTGTTGTGTTATAAATACTGAAATCGAAACTAATAAAATCTTTCAGGTTGAATGAGAACGTTACATCCCGATTAGTAATTAACCACACGGAAATAGCAATTATAAATACCGTTAAATAGCCAACAAAAGGGATAATCCAATGACGGATATTATTATCGGTATACAATAGCAAACTAATTATGGTTAAAATAAAAAATAGTCCAGACCAAAAATAGAACAAGGTGGCTATACCAAACCAAAAAGCGGCATCAAACAACTTCTTTTTTATACTTTTTTGGGTGTGTAAACTTATTAAACGCCTTAAACCCAGGAGTACAAAAAAATTAGAGAGAAGAATATAAGTGTTGTTTGTTGTTTGATAAAACAGCAATAAAAACAAACTGAATAATAAAATATCGTAGTTATTTTTATTGGTTAAATTATTTTTATAAATAATAAAGTTAATTACCAAAATTGTTAAACAACACAGCAAAAACATACCGAGTTGTTTAAAGATAAAACCAACCGAAAAATCGTTAATTATTAGGTTTTTTCTAGCCATAAAAAATGCTAAAACCGTAATAAAAAAAACGATTATAAAATTTATTGGTTTAGATTTACTAAAAATACTTGCTATCATTAACTGTTTTTGTATTTTTGCTAAGTAAATATACTAACTATGAAAGACTTTTTTTACGCGATACAGGATTTATTTGTAAACGTTCTTTTTATGCCGTTTGATGCTTTAAAAGAATTAGAACTTGAAAACTGGTTTGCAGCAAGTGCTATTTCTTGGATTTTTGTAATTATTGCCTTTGTTGCAATGGTTTACTGGATGCTTCAGCTTAAAAAATTTGATGACAACAACGAAGAAGACAAAAGCATTTCTTCGCATTCATTCCTATAAATCGAATCCAATATCTTTACGATAATTCATCTTATCAAAATGTAGTTTATCTATATTTTGGTAAGATTTTTTTATGGCCTCTTGGTAATTAGCACCGTAAGAAGTTATAGCCATAACACGTCCGCCTGTTGTTACCACTTTACCGTCTTTTAAATCGGCACCTGCATGAAATGCTATAGAGCCTTCAATAGTATCGATTCCTGTAATTTCTTTTCCTTTTTCGTAAGCTTCAGGATAACCGCCAGACACTAACATAATAGTGGTTGCTGCACGCTCATCAATTTCAATGTTAATGTCTTTTAAAGTTCCATTAGCCATGGCTAATAAAATTTCAACAAAATCATTTTTAAGTCTAGGTAATACTACTTCGGTTTCAGGATCGCCCATACGCACGTTGTATTCTATTACTTTAGGGTCGTCTCCTACTTTTATTAAACCAATAAAAACAAAACCAACGTATGGTAAATTATCTTTTTTAAATCCGTTAATTGTTGGTTTAACAATACGTTCTTCAATTTTACTTAAAAATTCGTCGGTAGCAAATGGTACTGGAGAAACTGCTCCCATACCACCCGTATTTAAACCGGTATCTCCTTCACCAATACGCTTATAATCTTTAGCTGTTGGTAGTATTTTATAATTTTTACCATCGGTTAAAACGAAACAACTAAGCTCGATTCCATCTAAAAATTCTTCAATAACAACCTTGGTACTTGCTTGTCCGAATTTCGCATCAACAAGCATACTTTTTAGTTCGGATTTGGCTTCTTCTAAATCATTTAAAATAACAACACCCTTACCAGCTGCTAAACCATCGGCTTTTAAAACATAAGGGGCTTTGAGGGTTTCTAAAAATTGATAACCCTTTTCAACAGTTTCCTTTGTGAAACTCTCGTAAGCTGCAGTAGGAATGTTATGTCGGTATAAAAACTCTTTTGCAAACTCTTTACTGCCCTCTAATTCTGCCGAAACTTTTTGTGGACCAATTACTTTTACGTGCTTAATAGCATCGTCGTTTAAAAAATAATCATGAACACCCTGTACCAATGGATCTTCGGGGCCTACAACAACCATTTCAATTTGTTCTTCTAAAACAAGGTTTTTAATAGCAGGAAAATCTGTAACGCCAATATTTACGTTTTTAGCAATAGCGGCTGTACCCGAATTACCAGGTGCTACAAATAAATTTTTACATAACGGACTTTGTGAAATTTTCCAAGCAAACGTATGTTCTCTTCCTCCAGAACCAAGAATTAAAATATTCATTGTATTATTTTTTATTAAGCTACAAAAATAAGGGGATTTTACAATTTGCCACGAATTAGTTCCTGTTTTTTTCTTTTTATTTGAAGAATGAAACCGGTTTTATCTTTAGCTTTGTTTTTGATTCTGTTTTAATATTTATTTCTTTTGAATTTATTCAACATATCACTAAAACTAAATGGCTTCCCGATGAATGAAGCCAAACGTGTTTTAAGCCGTATTCAAAAAGAAAACCAAGGTTCTATAGAATCGCAAATACATGCTCGAAAAGAAGCTATTGTTGCATATCATTTAAAACATAATTCGTTTTATAAATCGCTTGCTAAACACGCTGATATCAACGATTGGAATAGCTTACCCGTTTTAACAAAACGCGATTTACAGCAACCTTTAGCCAATAGACTGTCTGATGGTTTCACGCTTAAAAATGTTTTCATTAACAAGACCTCAGGATCTTCTGGAGATCCTTTTATTTTTGCAAAAGATAAATTTTGTCACGCCTTAATCTGGTCTGTTTTTATAGATAGATACCAATGGTTTAACATTGATTTAAATAGCTCGAAACAAGCCCGTTTTTATGGCATTCCTCTAAACAAAATAGCATATTACAAAGAACGTATTAAAGATTTATTTAGTAACAGATTTCGGTTTTCGGTTTTCAATTTAAGTGATGCTGAGTTTGAAAAAAACCTAGGCATATTTAGCAAAAAACCATTTGATTACATTAATGGTTATACCAGTGTTATAGTACAATTTGCTAAGTTTTTAAAAGAAAAAAATCTCGTTTTAAAAACAATTTGTCCCACGCTAAAAGCATGCATAGTTACCTCTGAAATGCTTTTTCCAGACGATAAAATACTTTTAGAAACCCAATTCGGGATTCCTGTAATAAATGAATACGGGGCAGCAGAATTAGGTCTTATTGCTTTCCAGAACAAAAAAAACGAATGGATTGTAAACAACGAAGATTTGTTTGTTGAAATTTTAGATGCCAATAATAATCCGTTGCCAAATGGAGAGATTGGGCGCATTGTTATTACTTCACTTTACAACAAAGCACACCCTTTTATTCGTTACGATTTGGGGGCATTAGAAACTACAAGTACTTTACAAAAACCCATTTTAAAATCGCTTGTTGGGCGCACCAGTGATATTATTTATTTGCCTAGCGGAAAAAAAGCCGCAGGATTAACCTTTTACTATGTTACCAAAACAATAATTGAAGATAGTGCCTCTGTTAAAGAATTTGTTATAGAACAACTTAAAATAGATACTTTTAAAATACGTTATGTGAGTGATTCTATACTTTCTCATGAAAAAATTACCCAAATAAACAAAGCAATTGAAACTTATTTAGAACCCAATTTAAATATAGAATTTCAAAGAGAATTGGTTTTAAACAGATCTAATAGCGGTAAACTGAAACAATTTAAATCGTATTTATAGAAACGGTATATTTTGGTTTTACTAAAAAGTATTCGGTTAAAAATAAAACCATAAACCAAAGAGATTTTAGGGTTGAAAAGCCCAATCCCTGCTTATAAACTCTGTAATTATACTTTAACAAATAGAATTTTTTCGATGACATTGAGTTTGCTCTAACTCTATAATAAGCCAAAGATTCTTGTATGCCTTTTGCTGGTTTTCCTGATGCTTTTACAGCATTTAACCATAATAGCCAGTCTTGGCGTTTTCTTAAATTATACGTCGTTATTTTGCCTAAAACTGAAGCGTTATAAACGCCCGTTAAATTGCCAATGTAATTACACTTTAAAAGTCGGTGATAATTTAAAATGGGCAAAGCTTTAATTAATTTGAATTTCGGATAACCTTTTTCATCAATTAATTCATAGCTCGAAAAAGAAACGAGGCTGTTGCTTTGAAGCATAAAATGAATTTGGGTATGTAGTTTATGAGGTTTCCATAAATCGTCTGCATCTAAAAAGGCAATAAATTCGCCTTGAGAAGCTTCGATGCCTCTATTTCTTGATGCAGCAGCCCCCAGATTTGAATCATTAATTAAAAGCTTAATTTTAGTGTTTGATGCGCTGTATGTTTGTGCCATTTGAACCGTGGCATCGTTAGAAGCATCATCAATTAAAATTAATTCCCAATGGGTGTAGGTTTGATTTAAAACGCTTTCAATAGTTTCAGAAATAAAAGCTTCCGAATTAAACATGGGCGTTATTATAGAAACTAAAGGTTTCAAGTAAGTTTAATAAGCTTTCTCTTCGCCTTTTACAGCGTTAAGAAATGTTTGAATGATGATTTTTATATCTAACAACAAAGACCAGTTTTCAATATAAAAAATATCGAACTTAACACGATTAATAATGTCTTTGTCGCCTTCAATTTCACCTCTAAACCCACTTATTTGTGCCAAGCCTGTAATACCCGGTTTTACAAAATGACGCACCATAAATTTATCGACACGCTGGGAGTATAAATTAGTGTGAGAAACCATGTGTGGTCTGGGGCCAACGACAGACATATCGCCGAATAAAACATTAAAAAATTGCGGGAGTTCGTCTATACTTGTTTTCCGAATAAAGGCTCCAACTTTAGTGATTCGCAAATCGCCTTTTGTTGCTTGATGTAAATGCGCATCTTTATTAGGTGTCATCGATCTAAATTTAAAACAATCGAATTCCTGGTAATTAAAGCCGTTTCGGGACTGTTTAAAAAACACAGGACCTTTAGATTCAAGTTTTATGATAATGGCTAAAATAGGTGTTAACCAAGACAGAATAAATATAATAACAAATGAAGCAAATAAAATATCAAAAAGACGTTTAATAACCTTGTTAACAGATCCTTGAATTGGAATTGTTCTTAGAGATAAAATTGGAATATATTCGTAATACTCATATTTCAATTTTTTAGAATAAATATCTTTATTATCGGGTATAAACTTTAATTCTCTTAAGTTATTATCTGCAAAATCAATGAGTTTATTAATTTGCTTATTTGTCAGATCTGCGACCGAAAAATAAATTTCATTAATATCATTCTCTACAATAAAGTTAAAACATTTTTGTAGTGAAAAATCTTCTTTGGTTGGCTTAAATTGTTTCTTGAATTTATATCCAAAATGCAACCTAGTTTTAAAAATTTTAATAAGTTGTCTGGTTTTTTCTGTATCACCTATTACAATAACATTTCTTAAATTACCTCCCAAGGCTTCTCTATATTTATTTAAAAGAAAAAAGAACAATAATTTGAAAAATGAAACAACAAGGAAAACAACAAAAATATAGTTTCCTAAAGCTAATCTACTAATAGAAGGTTGTTTAAAAAAACCGATATAGGCATATAAAATAATGCAAAAGAATATAATTTGCCTAAACAACAAGGTTACAATCTGGATAATTTTAGTGTGTCTTTGTACCTCGTAAAATTGATTTTTAAAAGCTATTATAATCCATGATATTGAGGCGTATGAAAGAAAAACATATATATTATTTAAATTAATATCAAATAAAAACAAACAGCCTGTTATAATAGCTAAATCTATTAAATATGAAATAGGTTTTAAAAACCCTGAATAACGACCTTGTTTAAATGTACTCAATTTAATTCTTTATGTGATTTGTAAAGTCTTTATGTTCGCTTTTAAATAAGTCTTCTTGAGAAAATGTTTTGAAATAATTAAAAGTAATTTTCATTCCTTCCTCTCTGCCTACTTTTGGTTCCCAATTTAATATTTTTTTTGCTAAACTTATGTCAGGTTGTCTTTGTAAAGGATCGTCGACAGGTAAAGCTTTATAAACTACTTTTTGATGGGTATTTGTAAGTTTAATAATTTCTTCTGCAAATTCCTTAATTGAAATCTCGTGAGGGTTACCAATATTTACAGGATACGAATAATCACTTAATAACAAACGATAGATACCCTCTACCTGATCATCGACATAACAAAACGATCTGGTTTGTGACCCATCACCAAATATAGTTAAATCTTCGCCCCTTAAAGCCTGACCCATAAAGGCAGGAATTACACGACCGTCGTTTAATCGCATTCTAGGCCCGTAGGTATTAAATATACGCACAATTCTGGTTTCTAATCCGTGAAATCTGTGATATGCCATTGTAATGGACTCCTGAAAACGTTTTGCTTCATCATAAACACCTCTGGGTCCAATGGTATTCACATTGCCATAATAATTTTCAGTTTGTGGATGCACTAAGGGATCTCCATAAACTTCAGATGTTGATGCTATAAGAATTCTGGCTTTTTTAGCTTTTGCTAAACCTAACAAATTGTGTGTGCCTAGCGAACCCACTTTTAGAGTTTGAATGGGTATTTTTAAATAATCTATAGGGCTGGCAGGTGATGCAAAATGTAAGATATAATCTAGTTCACCATCAATAGAAACAAACTCTGTAACATCGTGTTCTATAAACTGAAAATTGGGGTGATTGTGTAAATGATACAGGTTTTTTTCATCTCCTGTAATAAAATTATCCATACCAATAACAAAGAACCCTTCATTTATAAAACGGTCGCATAAATGCGAACCTAAAAATCCAGCTGCTCCTGTTATTAAAACCTTCTTCATTAATAAAATTTTCTAAATTCTAGTTCCGCTTCCTAATTTATAGCAAATAAAACCAATTTTTTCTAATTCGGCGGTGTTTAATATACCTCTTCCATCGAAAACAAAAGCTGGTTTTAGCATATTATCGTAAATTTTTTGCCAATCGAAAGTTTTAAACTCATCCCATTCTGTTAATACAGCAATGGCATGTGAATTTTGAGTGGCGTTATAGGGATTATTTTGAACTTTTAACAACGATCTGTTCTCTTCGTTGGTTCTTGTGTTTAAATATTCTAAATCGGCGTAAATGCGCTCTTCTGTAACTTTGGGATCGTAAACCTCAATATGTGCTTGCTCACTTAATAAATTATCTGCCACTTTTATAGCTGGAGATTCTCTGGTATCGTTGGTATCTTTTTTGAAAGCCCAACCTAAAAAGGTTATTTTTTTACCAGAAACCGTATTGTATAATTTGGTTATTATGTTATCTGAAAATCGGTTTTTTTGATAATCATTCATAATAATAACTTGCTCCCAATAATCGGCAACTTCATTTAAACCATACGATTTAGCAATATAAACTAAGTTTAAAATATCTTTTTGAAAACAAGATCCGCCAAAGCCAACAGATGCTTTTAAGAATTTAGAACCTATCCGGCTATCCATTCCAATGGCTTTTGAAACCTCATCGATATCGGCACCTGTTTTTTCACAAATAACCGACATGGCATTTATTGATGATACACGTTGAGCTAAGAAGGCGTTTGCCGTTAATTTAGAAAGTTCAGAGGACCAAACGTTGGTTGTTAAAATGCGTTCTTTTGGTATCCAATTAGCATAAACATCAACTAATGATTGAATGGCTACTTTTCCAGCTTCTGAAGTATCGCCTCCAATTAGAACCCGATCTGGCATTAATAAATCTTCAACAGCGGTGCCTTCGGCTAAAAACTCAGGGTTTGACAATATTTGAAATTGAACTCCATTACCTGTATGATCTAAAATATTTTTAATTGCTGAAGCTGTTCTAACAGGTAAAGTAGATTTTTCTACAACAATTTTATCTTGTTTAGCTACTCTGGCTATTTGACGTGCACAAAGTTCGATGTATTTTAAATCGGCGGCCATCCCTTTACCTTTACCATAGGTTTTGGTTGGCGTATTTACAGATATAAATATCATATCGGCCTCATCAATAGCCTGATCTACATTGGTAGAGAAAAACAGATTCCGTCCTCTAGCTTCTTCTACAATTTTGTCTAATCCTGGCTCAAAAACGGGAAGTTTATTTAAATCGTTATCATTCCATGCTGCAATTCTCGATTCGTTAATATCGACAACAATCACTTTTATATGTGGGCATTTCTGTGCAATAACTGCCATGGTAGGACCTCCAACGTAGCCTGCTCCAATGCAACAAATAGTTTTAATTTTCATTATATTTTAAATAACTAATTGTTTTACAAACTTATCTAAAACTTCCTGTTGAGAAAATTTTTCTTTTACATACTTTTTAGCATTTGTTCCAATATCTATAGTTAATTGTTTATTTTCTCTAAGATTTACAATACAATTAATAATATCGGTTACTGATGAACCATCAAAGTAAAATCCCCCTTGAGATTCAGCAAGTACGGTTGCTACCTCACTTTTCATATTTCCTGTCACAATTGATGGTTTGCCACTTGCCATCATTCCTAATAACTTCGAAGGCATGACGGTATCAATAACATCTTTCTTTTGAAACAAAACATGAACGTCTGCACTTCTTAATAATATTGGTAAATCTTTAAAAGGAACAAGATTGTAATGTCTTATAAAGCTATACTGATTTAATGCAGAAACTATAGTAGCCTTTTCAGCTCCTTCTCCAACAATTATAACTTCAATATCATCAAGATGATCTAACTTTTTAATAAAATCAATAAAAAAATTCCAATCTTGTTTAGCTCCTATATTTCCAGAATATAAAATTTTGAACTTATTGGAGTTTAGGTAAGGATGGAGACTTTCAAAAGGTTTGTCAAATAAAGAAACATCGATCCAGTTAGTAAGATAATAAGTATTAGATTTTGTCTTTTGTTTCAATTTATTCATCATGCCGTGACTTATAGTTGAAACTACGTCTGCTTTTGAAAGTATTTTTTTTTCTAAACCCATTAAGATTTTAAATATTCTTATGGAATTTCCTTTTAATAAACCAGAATCAATGGCTGCATCAAACTCAAAATCTTGAATATGAATCCATAATTTAGAATTATATCTAATCTTTAAAAACCAACCTAATAAAGCAGAGGTTGTAAAAGGCACTATGGCAATAACAACATGTGGCTTAGATAGTTTAAAAAGATTAATAAAATTACCAAATGTAAAACTAATAAGGTGAATGATTCTTTTAGAAAAAGTTGGATTACTTGGAACATATTGCTTACTCCTTAAAACTTTAACTCCGTTAATTACTTCTTTTAATAAATAAGGTTTTGATTTATATTCTTCACTAATTTTCCATTGAGGATAATAAGGGAAACCAGTTATAACAGTAACATCAAAACCTTTATTTACTAAGTATTCTGCTTTTTGAGTCGTATACAAACCAATAGCGCTATCTTCCGGGTAATAGTTTATTCCTATAATACTAATCCTTTTATTCAATTTCTCTTTTCTTTAAAAATTTAGCTGGTGATCCAGCATATATTGAAAAAGCCTTTAAATCTTTAAAAACCGAACTTCTAGCTCCAACTACAGTTCCTGTCTCAATTAATACTCCCGGAGCAACAAATACATCGGTAGCTAACCAACAGCCATCCTCTATTACAATTTTCTTAGCATAAATTGGAAAATTTCGTTTTGTATAATGGTGAGATCCTGTGCAAATATAACTTCTTTGAGATATAACTGTATTAGAACCTATTTTAATATCTCCAAGTGAATATAAAACTACATTATCACCTATCCAACTATAATTTCCAATACACACTTTCCACGGATAAGTAATTTCTGCAGAGGGTCTTATTATTACTTTTTTTCCAATTCTAGCACCAAATAAACGTAATAGAAAACGACGCCAACCATACATGACTTGCGGAGATGGTTTAAATAGTAAGGCATAAACTATCCACCACAATTGAACAACTATTTTAGTTTTTCCCCGAAAGTCCCTTGGTGTAAAATATTTACTTAAATCTTGGATTTTATTAATTGGGTTATTCATTTATAATTTTTATAAAATTATTCATAAAGTTTTTAACTCTATAATTATTTTTTGCAAAATTATAATTATGTTCACCGACAGAGTTAATAAGTTTATGATCTTCATTTAACTGAGTGATTTTTGAAGCGATACTTGATGCGTTTCTTTTCTCAACAAAAAAACCATTTATTCCTTCGCTAAAAATATCTGGAATTCCTGCATGACGTGTAGTTAATATTAAATTACCAGTTGCCATAGCTTCTAAAATTGAAATTGGTTGACCCTCCATTTCATAATAGGTAGGGAGCACAAAAATATTTCCCCATAATAATAATTCCTTTTTAGAATTACCAGAAACGACACCACAATAAGTAACATTTTTTAATTCTCTAAAGTATCTTTCTGTAAGTTCCTTGTGTTTAGCATCTATATTACCAGCTATTTTTGCTTCATAGTTAAATTTATGTTGCTCTAATATTTTTAAGGCCTCTAATAAATCGAATATCCCCTTTTCTTCCATCAAATTACTTAAAAAAATAATCTTTATTTTTTTATTTGCCTTTTTAACTTTATCAAGAATATTGTTTACAAATAGATAATCTTCTACAAAGTTATATAAAACAAAAATCTTTTCATCTTTTATAAATGGAGACATATTGCCTTTTAGAGATTCAGATAATACTATTCCTTTTGATGTTTTATCTAACAACCATTTGAAAATTGTTTTTCGTATGCCTTTTAACTGTGAAAACTCCTTTCCTAAGTAATTACCATGAACATGAATTATTATTTCTTTTCCTAGAAGTTTACTTAATAAAATGAATATTGCGTACTTAATAACTCCAAAAAAAGTTTGACCTGGAGTAATATATACCATATCAACTTTAAGTATTTTATAGGCCTGAAAGTTAAGTTTAAAAAAGAATAAAGCTTTTTTTAAGGAAAACGCCCCAAGATTTTCCTCAAACTTGTTGTAGGATGTATTTATGGTTTCAATCCTATGACTATTAATTTCTTTTAACTTTTCAAGGACAACTTTATTAGCAAGAGAAACACCCGTTGTAGGCTCAGGCAATGGACCTATTAATAACAATTTATTTCTTTTATTTTTGAAATATAATCTACTATAATAACTAATAAAAAAAGAAAACACCAAGACCCCGGCTTCTCTTTCTAATATATTCTCAATTAGCATATTCCCAAAAAAAATTATAAGTAAACAAATAAAAACTATATCCTTAGATCTAAAAGCCAATTTCAATAGAAAAAAACAATAAAACAAAAATATAGAAAGACCGAACAAACCTGTTCTAATTAAATAGCTATTGTATTGATTATGGGAATTAAAATTCACAACAATTCCATTAGATAGTTTAGTAGTAGTCTCTGATAATATTTGCATATCATCTCCCGTTCCTACACCAAACAAAGGATTGTTTTTAAAAATTTCAAACGTAGCCTTAATAAGAACAATTCTAGTTCCTATTGAAGTCTTAGGGTCATTAATGCTTTGTTCAATTTTTTTAAGCTCTGAAAAACTATTTCTATCAAATCTTGGAAGATAAATTACCAAACCAAACAATAATATTATCCCACCAAACATCGTAATAATACCATTTTTTTTTAAATTCCCTTTTAATGTAACCAAAAATAGTAGGCTTGTTACTATTATTAAAATTATAGATGCCCTTTTGTTCATTACTGCCAATAGTGACAAAGAATAAAAAATGTTAATTATATAAAAAATAAAATATTTTGACTTAGTTTTTAATGCACCCTGAAAACTTAAAATAATACTTATTATTAGCAATAATGCTAGATATAAAGAATGGATTTGATACTTTTCCCATATTATTTTATCAATTAACGTTATATAATGTTGAATTAAAAATATCAAAGACTCACCCTTTATTAAAAAAAAATACAAAAAGACAGTAGACGAAAATATAACTATGGAAATTATAAATGCACTGTCAACTTTTCTTTTATTTATTTCATTCAATGATTTTTCTGGTAACATTGAAAAAAATAAAGGATAAAAAAATAAAGATAAACCTGTTTGGATTTGTGAAAAAGCTCTATCTAAATTATTAGAATGAATAACTCCTAATAAAATTATCAGATATGGAACAGACATTAAAACAAGATATTTAAAATCCATTTTCTTAAAGTTTCTTAAAGAAATAATTCCGAAAATTACGATTGGTATAAATTTGAAATTACTAGGGAACAATAAAATAATAGCGTTTAAAATTAAAGCTGTGGTTAAATATTTTTGATTCATTTTCATTTTTTTAAACTAAAAAAAATGATTCGCTCTAAAAATTTTGGAATAAAATAAATTCCTAAAAAAACTCCTACAAAGTATGCAAACCCATTAGTTAAATCTCCCCGAAGCAAAAAAATCAAATGAACAGCAAAATAAAAAGCTGTTATTTGTTTTGCAAAATCATTAGACTTTAACCAGCTTAAGAAAAATTTAAAAGAATAAGCCAATATAAAAGCAAATAAAACAACTCCAAAAAGACCAAAATCAATATATGCTTCTGAAACTATAGAGTTTGATAAATTATTAAAAACAAATCCATAGTCATTTATTAAATGGTCTCCTATTAATTCCCCTGTAGATATTGGCTTTGTGCTCCACAAATTCCGTGGAACAAAAAACAATAATGCTGACAATAGCTGAGATCCAAAAGAAAGTCCATTTTTCTCCGTATAATCTATGGTGGCTAAAATGTTCGCATAAGCATCATAGTGTAATGTTTGATAAGCAGAAGTAATACCGCCAAAACGATTGTAAGATTTAATTAATTCTTCTGGATTAGAAATAATTTGACTTAAATTTGCATCAATATGAGTTAATGTTGACAGAGCAGGAAATAGAACTACTAATGAAATGAACATAAAGAGAAAAAAAGTTGAGTTTCTGTTCAATAATTTAGGATAAAATAAAAATATAAGAGTAATGTAAACGGGGCCTAACAAATTTCTTTTTTCATTTAATGGGTTTTTTAAAAAAACAAAAGCGATAACCAATAACATTAAAATTAATAATACAATGTACTTATTTACTTTATTTTTATGATTTTCTTTTAAATAGCCATATGCATGTATTATACCTCCAAATGGAATCATAAAAATTACTTTTGATTTAACAAGGTTAGCAGCAACGCTAATACTCTTAGACGATTTCTCATATGTTGAACTAGCAATATCAAGAATAACGCTATTATAATATATCACGATCACTAAAATTGTTACTATAAAAATATTAAGAATAAAAAATGGTTTAGTAGCTAAAAATAAAGGTTTTGAATATTTTGGGATTATGTTTTTGGTAAATAAAAAATAAAAGATTACAAAAGACAAAATGAAAATTAAGATTATAAAATTTGCATATATAACTTCAGACTCAGCATAAGGATACCTAGTCATAAATTGCGTGGAATGTAATTTGAAAGATGAAATTTGTACAATTGGAGCAATTATCAAAAACAAATAAAAGAAAACAATAAAACAAGTTAAAAAAGGAGAAAACTTTTTTTCAATTTTCAAATGATAATAAAAAATAAAAGATATCACAAAGAAATTAATAAAAAAAGAAAACCAAACAAGTAAGGAGGCTCTAAAACTTAAAAAAGCTAATGCACCAATTAAAATATATATAAATATTAAAAATGTATTTAATTTAATTTTCACTTAATTATTGCTTTATGTTTAACATTTTCCTTTTATATAATTTTAAATTAGGCAATATAAAAAATAAAAATACTTATTTCAGTCTTACTGAAATAGTTTACTTATAGTATATTACTCTTAACCTCTATTTTTTCTATTAATTATTCTCTGATAAAAATTTATAATTAAAAAATAAAAAGTATACATATAAATTAGCTACAGATAACTTTAGCTAGTAACTTTTTATAATATTGAGATAATTTATTAAAAAATATTTAAGTCTTTACACTTCTTATATAGCATATTTCCAATTATTTTTTTAGCAGTAAGGGTGTAATGTATTCCATCAGTTAATAGCTGTGAAGGAACCTGACCTATAGCAATAAGATCTAAATCTGATTGAGTTGGAGTTAATCCAGCATCATCTAGACCGTAACATGATATTATTGTAGTGCCATCTTTATCATATATAGGAGTTGATAAATACTCTCTCAATGAAATAAAGTACCTCCCAAACTCACTCTTCATAGTGTTTTCATATTCAGCTCTTGAAGCTGTTGACCCTGATGATGAACCTAAAACAATGGTGTGCTTAGCTCTACTATGTTCAATCATTAAGCGATGTTGTTTTACCAATTCCTTTAAACTTTTATAACCTCCATTTTGTCCCATAAAAATCACTTGTAAATGTGGGTTATTTTTATTTATGTCAAAATCCGTTCTTATTGCGGTTGGTCTATTAATTACAACCTCATTTCCTGACTCAGCCCTAGTAAACACCCAGTCTCCAGTGATATCGGCATGTCCTGAACCTGTCCATTCTAAAGTACCTTTGATATCACCAATATAACATGGGTTTACATGGTCACCTCCTTGCAATAATGGTGTAGCTATATATCCGTTTTGTGTTTTTATACCTCCGTCAATATCTCTGTCTGCAATTAAAACAGGAGTCCTTGTTGCTGGGATAGTTATATTATTAACTATCATCACATCTCCTCCTTGTCTGGCAGGAATAGTATAAACATTCTCACCACCTGTAGCTCCGTTATAAACTGTCATTCCTGATAATGACTGTAGTTCTGCAGTCCAACCTCCTGAAGCGGTTAAGGAGTCTCCCCAGCAGGTAATATAATTAGAAGCTAACCCTAATTTATTAGTAACATAGATTGCAGATTCTACTATAAGTTCATCTTTTATAGATTGATTTAATTCGTTCGCAATATTTAGTACATTTTCATTCTCATAATAAAATTGAAGTTCATAATCTAAATATACATCCTTTAAGTTGTTATTGCTAAACCCAGAATTGTATATAGCTAAAGATAATGTTAATGTATTGGCTCCTGAATAGTAATTGATGATTTTTTTATTACTACTTGTCATTATCAAATCATATAAGTTAATTTTGTTGGTTCCTTCCGAAATGCTTGAAGACAAGTTGATAGCTTTATTACCTACTCCCCAATCACCCAAATTATCCATTATATGAAAAGAATTTAAAGAGTGGCTATTATTTGTTTTTTTGAGTATAATCGTCAAATCCTTATTTAGCTCCAACAAGTCTTCATAATTAAACACTATATAAAGTCCTGCTATATAGGAGTTAGGGACTCCAAGCTCCTTTTTTAATCTAAACTTTGTTCTAGACAATTTTTCTATTGTAACTAAATTACCACCACGCAACAAAAAGTTATCAAAGTTCAAACTAGTATAAGACTGCTCGGGCAACTTGTCATGTATTTGATTATTTGCATACTCCTTTGCCTTTTCTATTTGTTTGGTAATAGCATACTCATAAATTTGTGGAAAACTCAAATTTTCATCAGAGATTTTTTGTGAAGTATTAAAAGCATAGTACCTCAAAATGTGTGTTCCAATTGGGGTTTTTGAACCTTCGTTTGCCGTAATTATAAAATACACCTTTTGATAAGAATCAGATGATCTAACTGGGTTTGAATAAAAATTAGCAATCTCAGAAGACGCCATATCGATCTCAATTTCTTGAGTATAGTTATTCTCTTCAGTGAATGAAATTAGTTGATTTACATATTTTCCAATAGTACCATTTTCACTTCCCCAAGTCGAACCATTTGTCATTCTAAACATAAACTCACATGCTGCCTCTGCTTCAATGACAAACCTTATTTTTTGACTTGAGACATCATTATACAATAAACTATCTCCTATTCTGGCATAAACATAAGAATAAGAACTTTCAACTATTTTTGCAGTGTGCTTTATCCCGTATTTTTTTGACCCAACTCCAAATGCTTCCATCGTTGTAAGATTTCCTGAACTCCCTGTTTTAACACCATAAGAGGTTAACTGATGCTTTATATTTGGATAAAAAGTCTTTAAAGGGAATACATCATCACTTACTTTCTTTATTGATTTAATGGTTGAGTGTGTTTGTTTATTATACTTCTTGTAATTTGTTATTGAAAATGAGCTTAATACTAATCCTGAAAAAGCCGCTAAGATAAAATTATTCATTATTTTTTTGGATTATTTTAAGATGTTGTAAATTAAAGAAACTCAAAATAGAAAATTATAAAAGGTTCATCAAATAAATCTTAATTACTTTCTAATTAATTTTTTAAAATTTCTTAAATGATTTTGTATTTTTAAAACACCTAAAGGAGATATACACAAAAGTATTATTTTAAGTTTCATTAACAAAGAAACTTTTGCGGTTAACATGGTAAATGCACCTGAACTAAGATGAGATGAATACAAATTCACTTCTTTTTTGTATTTTTTTATTTGTTTGGCTTTAAATATACTTTGTAAGGCATAGAAATTAGTCCACCATAGATGAAAATCTAGAGCCTTTTTAACTTTTGGTGTTCTTAAAATTAACTTCTTTCTGATATTATGTATAGCCTCAAATGCATTACCGATTTTATTAATATTAAAATTTGTTGTAGCAGAATCAAGATTATCTGTCCTGTAGTAATAGACTTTCCCGTAACCTAATCCTACTTTATCAGTCATTTGAGATACCATAGTTATAAAATTTAAACCTTCTCCCATAAAAAAATCTGTTGGAAAAAAAATATTATTATCTCTTAATAAACTTACCTTAAATATTTTATTCCAACATCCTATTGGTATTTCTGGGTATAATAAAATACAAGTTGCTTCTTCTGAGGTCAAAACTTTATATGACTTAACATCAGATACATTAACATCTTTTGAACTTGAAACATATTTTGACATACAAAACTCTGCTCCTGTGTTCTTAATGAGGTAAAGCATGTAATCTACAAAATTAGGCAATATAATATCGTCACTATCAACAAAAACAACATAATGTCCTGTAACTTTATTCAAACCAAAATTACGAGCAAATGAAACTCCACAATTTTCATTATGGAATACTTTAACCCTAGAATCTTTTAAAACAAATTCATCACAAATTTGTCCTGATTTATCAGTACTTCCGTCATTAACAATTAGAATTTCAAGTTTTTTATAACTTTGATTTAAGATTGAATCTAAACATTCCCTTAAATATTTTTCTACATTATAGACAGGAACTACAATAGAAATCAGGCAATTAGTTTCCATAATAGTTAATGTTATTTTTTATAAACTCAATTGAATATTTTCTTCTTAATGATATAAACTCATTGGCTTGACTAAAATCTACTTCATTAGAAACTAATTTCTCAGAACTAATAACTCTATTTGATAATTTTAAATCACTCAACAAATTTAACATCCTAGAATTAGCTTTACCCTTTCTAGAGAATAAATGAAATGGTTTATTAAAAATAATAGAAAATGAAAGGCCATGAAAAGAATTAGTTACAACTGCTTCTGAATTTTTGATTAGTTTAACAAAAGTTTCTGGACTTGCATTCCAAAAATATCTGTCTGTATCTAAGAAATAATCCTCTATATTAGTGTTAATTGCATAAACTTTAACATCTAGTTTCTGGGATAATTTTCTTGCGTATTTGTATAAATTCTTTTGTCTTTTAAAACCATAAACCAATAAGTACTTTTCTTTTGGGATAAAATCACTTAGAGACACTAAATAATCCCATCCATGAGTATCAAGTAAGAATACTGGATCTAAAACATTAATAACATTTTCAATACCAAGATCTTTTACAAGTTTTACTCCGTCTTTTTCTCTTATTGATACTGCGTCAAAATCACAAATTAATCGTTTATATCTTTCAACCTGATCATCAGGAATCTTAGACATAGCTAAACTTGCCGCGTAGGAAATTTTTTTTGACTCTTTTGGTGCAAAAGTTAAAAAAAATGCATCATCCTTACCATTCATAAGCTCTTCACAGTTCCATATTTGATCACTTCCGGCAAAATAGTAATCTGCTTTTGGTACATTTCTATTTAAATCATCCAGATTCTTGTATTGTTTTTCTGATATTGGTATGTATTTTGAAATGAATTTCCCAAACTTCAATTTTCCATAAATCCAATCAGGTAGTCTAAATACTTCTCGAATAATTCTTATAAAAAAAGATTTGTTAGATTTTGTATAATATGAAGGGTTGTAGTCAATTACTTTTGCGTCTAAGCCTATCTCAATAAGAGTTGTATTTAATGCGTAAGTTTGAAGTACCGCTCCATAATTTAACGGTCTATGGCATGTAATTGTATAAGATTTTTGCTTTTTCACTATTCTAAATTTAATTATAACATTTATATTCCTATATTTTTCCTATTAAGTTAAAGTGTAAAGAAGTCTAATAATGATATCTCATTAGAAAACAATGATATTATTTTCATAATGTTCACAAAAACAAACCCTTAATAAATTTTTATTAAATAAAAAACAATTATTGTCAATTATTAATTAAAAGTAATCTATTTCGATACAATAATATTACTCCAATAATGGTAAATACAACTCTAATCAACATACCTAAATTATTACCAAAGAAAAAATCGCCAAAAATTATGCAATTAATCAAAATAATAAATAAAATAATCGCATCTTTTATAAAAATCCATAAAGAAATACACTTTATTTTCAAAAAGAATCTAACATTTAAATAATTTATTAAGAACAATATAAAAGAACCAATAATAAATGAATAAGCAGCACCAATCATAAGATAATTAGGTATTAATAATAAATTTAAACCTAAACTAACTAATCCAACAACAATGGTAATTAAAGCTATAGAATAAGTTTTTCTTGTATAATAAGCATAATTAACATAACAGTTATATGCAAACAAAAAATATGACCCCATAATTAATAATTGAAAAATTTTATATCCTTCAAAATACTCTACCGGAGCTACTATTCTAAAAATTAAATCAGCATGAAGTATTAACAAAATGCATACTATTAAAAAAACAAATGATAATAACTTAACTCTTTTCTCTATTAACATATAGGATTTCGTTCTCAAATAGTCCTGAAATACTGGAACCCATGATTTATTTACTGCACCTATTAAAACTGGTAAAACAAAACTTAAATTAGAAGCTAAAGAATATATTCCTGTAGCTGAAATACTAATATAAGTCCCGATTAAGATTCTATCAAACTGCCTTAAAACAAGATTAGAAATTAAATGAGGTATTAATGGGACACCAAAATAAAAAGAATACAGTATCAATTCTTTATTTTTTGTAATTGAAACTTTAAATAAATCTTTAAACCTAAATAGAACAATAAAACAAAAAATAACAGATATAATCAACCGACTTAAAAATTGTCCTAACAATTCATTCCCTTTAAATATAGTTAACATTAATATAATTGAAATAAATACGCTACCTCCAGAAGTCATTAATGAGTTTAGAACATATTTACCACTAAATCTTTTACCTAGTAAAGTTGATTGATAAAAACCTATAAAGCCCATAAAAAAAACATCTGCAATACAGATATAGTAATATTTTGAATCTAACCCAAAAAAAGAAGAATAATTAAAAATTGTTTCGCTAAAAATTAATACCAGACTAAAACCAAATGAAAATACAGTTATGAATTTAAGGTTAACTTTGATAAAAATATCTTCATTTTCTCCTTTCTCAAATAACCTTTGAGTAACTGCTCCAGGAAAGTTAAGAGTCAATGGTACAATCAAGAAACTATAAAAAAGTTGATAAATTGATAATACACCATAATCTTCAACGCTAAGTATTCTTGAAAAAATTGGAATCGTTAAAAAGATAATTCCCTTGTTCAGAAAATCTCCAAAGGTATACAAGAAAGTATCAATAGTAAATTTATTAGTTGAAAGTACTTTAGTTTTTAATTCAATAAAATCAATATTTTTTTTCATTATTTACACATTACTAAGCTTATCTTTTCTTTCCTTAACAATTAGCCTCATCCTTAAAAGAAAAAATAATTTAAAAAGGGAAAACTTAAATAATAAACTACTTCGACATCCTTAATCAACAATAAATCAATGGATTATATCCTATTATTGAGCTGAAAACTCATCAAAATTCGTAATAACATAGTTTACTATATTCGAGAGACGTTAAAAATAATAAATTAGTTTATTCATTATTTATTAATATACCATCCATAAACAATTTTGATACCCTCTTTCAATTCAATTTTATACTCCCAACCTAAGCTATTCAACTTCGAAACATCTGTTAATTTGCGCATCGTACCATCTGGTTTTTCTGTATTAAAAACTAAATCACCATTAAAACCAATGGTTTCTTTTATGGTTTCAGCTAATTCCTTTATTGAAACATCTTTGCCTGTTCCAATATTAATATGAGTATTTCTTATTTCTTTATCGCCTTCATTGTAAGTGTCTGAAAAGTTTCGGTTTTCCATAATAAAAACACAAGCATCTGCCATATCTTCACTCCATAAAAACTCTCGTTTTGGTTTTCCCGAACCCCAAATTTCAACACTTTTTTCTGTAACACCAAACTTTAACAAATATGATCTTGCTTCGTCTATAGAATTGACTCCTAAATCTTTAACCACTTCATCATGTTTTGATTCTGATAATAATTTGGCTAAATGAATTTTACGAATAAGTGCTGGTAAAACATGCGATTTTTCTAAATCGAAATTATCGTTTGGTCCATACAAATTAGTAGGCATAACTGAAATAAAATTGGTGCTGTATTGCAAGTTGTAACTTTCACACATTTTAATGCCAGCTATTTTTGCAATAGCATAAGGCTCATTAGTATATTCTAAAGTATCCGTTAACAAATACTCCTCTTTCATGGGCTGAGGAGCGTTTTTAGGATATATGCATGTACTGCCCAAAAACAATAGTTTTTTAACTTTATGAAGATAACTTTGATGAATCACATTGTTCTGAATCATCATATTCTCATAAATAAAATCGGCTCTATAAACATTATTAGCAACAATACCACCAACTTTGGCAGCTGCTAAAAACACATAATCTGGTTTTTCTTCTTCAAAAAAAGTTGCAACCGTTGTTTGATTTGTTAAATCCAGTTCTTGATGTGTTCTGGTTATAATGTTGGTATACCCTTTACTTTGTAAGTTTTTATAAATAGCACTTCCAACCAATCCTCTATGACCAGCAATATATATTTTAGAATTTTTATCCATTACTTTTATTCAAAATAATTTTTAATTCTATAACCGCCATCTTTGAGATATTGTTGTTTTTCCATTAAGTTGATATCGCTCGTCATCATATCTTCAACTAAAGCTTCTAAATCGTACTTAGGAACCCACCCTAATTTTTCTTTTGCTTTGGTTGCATCACCAATTAACAATTCTACCTCTGTAGGTCTGAAGTACTTAGGATCGACTGCTATAACTTCTTTTCCTATTTCTAGCTGGTATTTTGGATTATTACAAGATTTTACATAACCCTTTTCGTCTACACCTTCGCCTTTAAATTCTAATTCTACGCCTACATGATTAAAACACATTTTAATAAAATCTCGAACCGTAGTTGTTTTTCCGGTAGCAATGACCCAATCTTCTGCTTCATCAGCCTGAAGAATCATCCACATCATTCGAATATAATCTTTAGCGTGACCCCAATCTCTTTGTGCATCTAAATTACCTAAAAAGATTTTTTCTTGTAATCCTAATGCAATTTTAGAGGTTGCTCTCGTAATCTTTCTAGTTACAAAAGTTTCTCCACGAATTGGTGACTCGTGATTAAATAAAATACCATTACATGCGTAAATTCCGTAAGCTTCTCTGTAATTTACAGTTATCCAGTAGGCATACATTTTTGCCACTGCATAAGGACTTCTTGGGTAAAAAGGTGTTTTTTCGGTTTGAGGAACTTCTTGAACTTTACCGTATAATTCTGATGTTGAAGCTTGATAAATTCTGGTTTTCTTTTCCATTCCTAACAATCGAATAGCTTCCAATAGTCTTAAAGTACCAATACCATCGGCATTTGCAGTATATTCTGGCATTTCAAAAGACACATGAACATGGCTCATAGCAGCTAAATTATATATCTCGTCTGGCTGTACTTCTTGAATGAGGCGTGTTAAATTTGTACTATCGGTTAAATCTCCATAGTGAAGGAAAAAATTTCTATTTTCAACATGTGGATCCTGATATAAGTGATCAATTCTATCGGTATTAAATAACGATGATCGTCTTTTAACACCATGAACTTCATACCCTTTTTTTAACAAAAATTCACTTAAGTAAGCACCATCTTGACCAGTTACTCCTGTAATTAAAGCTACTTTATTTTTCATTTAGTATTTATTTATTCGAAATCTTAATATATCATTTGCAAAAATAATATAATTGCCATGGTTGGGAAGATAATTCATACTTATTAGGTATAATTATCGTCATAATTAACAAATATAAAATTTATAAGGAGTTCAAAAAGAAATATCTTTTTTTTTAAGAAAAACATAAATAAAAAAAAACAATCTTAAACTAAATAATAAATTGAATCGATTTTTTTTCTAATAAATCTTTTTTAATCAATGAGATAATTAAGAAACTAAAACTGATTTTAATTGTAATGTAGAATTAAAATTTATTAATTACCAATTCAAGAGATTTATCCCAATATGGAATAGAAACATTTAACTTTTTTGATATTTTACTTTTGTCTAAAACACTGTATTTAGGTCGGTTTGCAGGTGTTGGGTAACTGACAGTATTTATTGGGTTTAATACTATATTTTTATTTGATAATTTAAAAATTGCATTAGCAAAGTCATACCAACTTATTTCGCCTAAATTACTATAATGATACTCACCATATACTTTGGTTTTGGAATCAATTAAATGAAGGATAACCCTAGCCAAATCTCCCGCATAAGTAGGTGTCCCTATTTGATCGTTGACAACACTAATTTCTTTTCGTGATTCGGCTAAACGCAACATGGTTTTCATGAAATTATTTCCATACTCAGAATACAACCAGGACGTTCTAATTATAAAATACGTATCTAGAATTTTCTGAATTTCTAATTCTCCCTGTAATTTTGACTTTCCATAAATATTTAAGGGATTTGTACTATCTGTTTCTAAATAAGGACTTTGTTTAGTTCCATCAAATACAAAATCTGTAGAAATGTGCATTAGAGTAATTTGATGTATTTTACAAGCTTCAGCTAAATTTTTAGCTCCAATGGCGTTTACTAAAAATGCTTCTTCAACATCTTCTTCAGCTTTATCTACTGCCGTATAAGCGGCACAATTAATGCAATAATCTATTGTATTTAATTTAAAAAAGTTATCGAGTTGACTGTAATCGCAAATATCTAAATCTTGACGATTCGTGTATATAAATTTAAAATGATTATATACTTTTGAAATATCTTTTATGCAACTTGCTAGTTGTCCGTTACCGCCTGTAACTAATATGGTTGTCATAAAACAGCATCTTTAAAAATTGGTAACTTTAAATCTTTTTCAGAAACAATCAGGTCATCAAATGGAAAATCCCAATTAATATTTAATTCTTTATCATTAAAAATAATTCCAGCTTCAGATGATTTATTATAATAATTATCACATTTATAAGAAAAAATAGTATGATCTTCTAAAGTTAAAAAACCGTGTGCAAAACCTTTAGGAATATATAGTTGTTGATGATTAATATCGTCTAATAGTATTGAAAAATGTTTTCCAAAAGTTGCTGAATCTTTTCTAGTATCAACACAAACATCTAAAACCTTGCCTTTAACAACGCGAACTAATTTGGATTGAGCATAGACGCCTGTTTGATAGTGAAGCCCCCTTAAAACGCCTTTATTCGATTTAGATTGATTATCCTGGACAAAATTAGTAGATATGCCCGTTTCATTTTTAAAGTTAATCTCGTTAAAACTTTCAAAAAAATAACCGCGCTCATCTTCGAGTACATTTGGCGTAAGTACGTAACATCCTTTTAAAAACGTTTCTTCAGCTATCATGTTATTTTAATTGTTGAAGGTATTCGCCATAACCACTTTTTAGTAACGGTTTAGCCAAGTTTAATAATTGTTCTCTTGTTATGTATCCCATTTTATAGGCGACTTCTTCAATACATCCTATTTTGAGGCCTTGTCGTTCTTCTATAACTTGAACAAACTGTGATGCTTGCATAAGAGAAGAAAAGGTTCCTGTATCTAACCAGGCTGTACCCTTATCTAGTATTTTTACACGAAGTAACTCTTTTTCTAAATACGCTTTATTAACATCGGTGATCTCTAACTCCCCTCTTTGACTTGGCTTAATATTTTTAGCAATATCTATTACGTTATTATCGTAAAAATAGATGCCTGGAACAGCAAAATTAGATTTTGGTTCTATTGGTTTTTCTTCAATAGAAATGGCTTTATTTTCATCATTAAATTCAACAACACCATATCGTTGGGGGTCATGAACATGGTAAGCAAAAATAATACCTCCCTTGGGATTTGTAATGGTTTGTAAGGTTTCGTTTAAACCAGAGCCATAAAAAATATTATCACCCAAAATAAGCGCTACACTATCTTTACTTATAAATTTTTCACCTATAATAAAGGCTTCAGCCAGTCCATTCGGTTGGTCTTGTACTGCATACTCAAAAACACATCCATAATCTGATCCGTTGCCTAATAAATCTATAAATTTTGGTAAATCATTTGATGTAGAAATTATTAAAACCTCTCTTATACCAGCAGACATTAAGGTTGTTAATGGATAATATATCATAGGTTTATCAAAAACAGGCATTAATTGTTTGCTTACTACTTTTGTAAGTGGATATAATCTCGTTCCCGAACCTCCTGCTAATATAATGCCCTTCATTATCCTTTATATTTTTTTAAATACCACGCTACTGTCTTTCTAATCCCGGTTTCAAAAACTTCTTGGGCTTTCCAATGTAATTCATTTTCGATTTTAGATGCATCAATAGCGTATCGAAAATCATGACCAGGTCTGTCTTTTACAAATTTAATTTGTTCTTTATAAGATGATTTCATAGGGCAAATTTCATCTAAAATCTCACAAATAGTTTCTGCAATATATAAATTATTACGTTCGTTTTTGCCTCCAATATTGTAGGTTTCTCCCGAAACACCATTTTGAAAAACTAAATCGATACCTTTACAATGATCTTCTACATACAACCAATCTCTAATGTTTTTACCATCGCCATAAATAGGAATTGATTCTCCAGTAATAGCTTTTCTAATAATGGTTGGTATTAATTTTTCGTCATGCTGTTTAGGCCCGTAGTTATTAGAGCAGTTTGTTGTAACCACATTCATTCCATATGTATGAAAATAGCTTCTAACAATAAAATCTGACGAGGCTTTTGAAGCACTGTAAGGACTGTTGGGAGCATAGGGTGTTTGTTCTGAAAACAAGCCAGTTTCTCCTAAAGTTCCATAAACCTCATCGGTTGAAATATGATGAAATCTTGCAGATTTATAAATGTCTTTTACTTTACCTGGGCTATCCATCCAAATTTTTTTAGCTACATCTAAAAGATTGAATGTACCCATTATATTTGTATGTATAAATGTATCTGGATTTGTTATAGAATTATCTACATGAGATTCTGCAGCAAAATGAATAACACCTTGAAATTTATAGGTTTCAAATAAGTTTTCAATTAAATTTCTATCGCAAATATCCCCCTGAATAAACTCATAATTAGCGTTGTTTTCAACCACTTTTAAATTAGAAAGCTCACCTGCATAAGTGAGCTTATCTATATTTATAATTTTAATTTTAGGGTACGTATTTAAGAAATAAGGAATAAAATTAGACCCTATAAAACCCGCTCCCCCAGTAATTAAAATTGTCATTTTAATTTAAAATTTTTGACTGACTTTTTAAGAATTTACCAAAACCAATAATTGAAAAAACAAGTAAAGTTGCTATAAACAATACGATTGGTAAAACAAACTTCTTTTTGTCGGTCCATTCACTTATATCATAACCTGATTTAGGAAAACCTGCCAAAACATTTACTACATTTTTTTCTTCAACCAAAGCCTTATTAATTTGCATTCTTTCATTTTCTAATCCTAATCGCTTTTCTATAATTTTGGATTCGTCAACAATAAGATTAGTTGATTCTGCATTACCCATATAAAGATTTGTTCCAGAATTCGGAATTTGCTGCTTTTTAGACTCACTAATTCTGATTTTTAAATATTCTGCTACTAGAGAATCTGTTTTTTCCAACTGAGTCACTAAAACTTTATCTTTTTGGTTTAGGTTCAATTTATTTACTTCTACTAGTTCTTGTAAATAAGGATTTCCTGAAAGTTGTTCTGTAAAAGTCTTTTCTATTTTTTTATATATATACTTATCGGTTGAGGCTACACCAATTCTGTGAATTGAATAATTATAAGGTGTTAAAGATTCTTTAAATCTAATATATGTCATTTCTAATCTTGAAATCGAATCTAATTGACCATAAAAATCAGAATACATTTTAGCTATGTTATTCTCATCTAAATCGGGCTCAATATAAAATCCTTTTAATTTGGATGCATCTTTTATAGAAATATCAAATCGTTTGGCTAGTTCTAAAGTGTCTTTGTCTTCATAGGCTAATTGATGAAACTGCTTTAAATTCTCATAAACTTGTCTGGCAGAATTAAAATTAGTTTCAATATACATATTAGCGCCGTAAAGCTTATCTGAACTGTTATCTATAAAAAACCCTATAACAACCCCTAATACTACCACTCCTGCATACCATACAAATCGTTGATATATGTGAACAAAAAGTAATAAAACAACTTTGTAAATACCAATAAAAATACTCCCTATAAACTTAAAAAAGCGGTCAAAAGCATTTCCTATTATTTTAAACAACTGGCCTAAATCGACTTCCTCTGATTGTGGTTGTGGTGTTTGCGAATCTTTACTCATAGTATGACTGTAATTAATTGAAAATTTGTTCTATTATTTTTCTGGTTATTAAATATGTTGGTTTTACACCCGATGTTCCTAATCCTCCTGATGCCAAATGTTGCTCCTGTTTCTAAAGGATTATCACTAGCATAATAGGCGTATCTTACTTTTACGTCTTTACTAATACTGCCTCTAACTTTAGAAGCTGCTTGTATTGCTTTTTGGTAATGCGCCCCTTCCATTTCTAGTCCGATTACATTCCAGGTGGAATTGTAAAAAAACTTTAAAATATCTTTATTTTGAAGAGAAGTCCCCAATACCGTAATCATAGCACCTTCATAAACACCCACGCCTTGATTTTCTAAATGTTCTTTTTTTAACTCATTTTCAAAAGGGTAGTTATCGGCTGTTCCTTCAAAAATATGTGCCGAAGGTATCATAATATCGCCTTTTCCACCTTCTAAAATACCTGCCTTACCCATTATCGATAAAGACTTTACGTTTAGATGAATTTTATTTCCTTTTACTTTGTAAGGTTTTAATAACTCATCAATAGTTTCATAAGCCTGCTCACCAAAAGCGTAATCCATTACCAATATAATTGGTTTTTCCGAATTTAAAAATTCTTCGCCAAAAGTAATATCAATTTTTGAAGTATCTATTTTATTTGTATCAAAAATTTGCACATCGATATTGGTTCCTGAGGTATCTTTTAAATATATCATACCATGCTTTAAGGCCTCGTTGGTTACTTTTTCTCGCAAGGCTTCATTTTCTTTTTTACTTAAAGACTCATATAACTCAAAAACATTTCTTTTTTCTGTTAAAGCATTTAAAGCAGATGGTGCAAACAGGGTATTCATAACACTTTGCATATTAGCACTAATGATGTGAATAGGGCGTTCTAATAAGTTATTTTTAAAAAGGGTATCCTTTATGTTATCTGACCAAATTTCACCATGAATATGATGCCCAATTCGTTCTCTTAAAACCGGACTAAAAGTAATGGTTCGTTTATTTAAGTTTATTTGTTCTTCTATGGCTAATTTTCCTAACCAATAAATAATATGCAAGAAACGCTCCGGTTGTTTTGGTGTTGCAAATTGATTGTAAACAGCAGATAATTCTTTAAAGGTACGCCCTAAAATATTTGCTGTATGGGTTATGGCTACTTCACGTTCGTTTTGTGATAATTTTTTATTTGATAAAACAACCTGCTCTAACTTAGTCCAATCGCGTGTTGTTGAACCGTCTTCATAAATAATAACTTTCGAACTTATTTTATGAGATTCAACAAATAAAAAAGTTAAATGGGTTAAAATATCGTAAATATCAGAGCGGCCACGCGTAATTTCAATGTTCATTTGTTCAGGGTCTATTCTGTAACAATTACGGCGGCGTTTTTCTGGAATAATTGGTTTAAAATGAGAGTTGGCGTAGCCTTCATCACTTGTTAAGTTAATAAAAGTACATTCTTCAATCCCTATGGGGAGTCTGTCTATAACATAAAGTAATCCTTCTAATTCTGCTTTTTCTTCACCAATAGAACCATAAATTTCTGGACGTAGTAGTAGTAATGCCTCTCTTAAAGTTTCACCCGAAACACCCATTGGCTTATAAAAACCTCTGTTAATAGATGACGCATCGTAATATACATCCGCTCTATGGCATTTGAGCTTTCTTGAGCTCGCGTTCTATCGTGATGTTTTTTATGACTCATACTTTTTTAACTGGGCAAATATAGTACTATTTGTATTAATTAATGTACGGAAATCCCTCAACAATTTTTCTGTCGTTAGATAAGCGCGGTAGTTTATTCTGTCCGCCTAATTTGCCTATGGATTTCATATAAGACTCGAAACCACCCTTTTGTACTTTTCTAATAACTAAAGGTTTTAAAACACGGCCTTGAATCAAATCATAATAATATGAGTTTTGATTTTGTAAAGAAGCATCTATTTTTTTTGCAAAATCTGAAAGGTCTTCTGGTTCGTTTTCAAACTCTATAAACCATTCGTGGTAAGGTAAGCCTTCACTTGGATTAATTTGAGGCGCCACCGTAAATTCTGAAACTCGCACGTCGGTATTTAAAGTGGCATCTTGCATGGCTTGTTCTACTTCCTTGCCTATTACATGCTCGCCAAACGCAGAAATAAAATGTTTTATACGCCCAGATACGATAACACGATACGGTTTTGTTGAAGTAAACTGAATGGTATCGCCAATATTATAAGCCCAAAGTCCGGCATTGGTAGAAATTATCATGACATAATTTGTGCCAATTTCAACATCTTTAATAGTGATTCGTTTCGGGTTTTCGTTAAAAAATTCGTCTGCTTTAATAAACTCATAGAAAATTCCAGAATTTAAAAGCAATAACATGCCCTTTTCGTTTTGTTTGTCTTGATAGGCAAAAAATCCTTCGCTGGCAGGATATAATTCTATGCTGTCTACTTTTCTGCCAATTAAATTTTCAAATTTTGCACGATACGGTTCGTAATTAACCCCACCAAAAATAAAAAGATTGAAGTTTTTAAAAATTTCACCAACCTTTTTACCTGTTCTTTGCTGTAATTTTTCAAAATACATTTGAACCCAAGAAGGAATGCCAGAAATAACCGTCATATTCTTTGGTAATGTTTCTTCAACTATGGCATCTACTTTAGTTTCCCAATCTTCAATACAATTTGTTTCCCATGATGGCAATCTGTTTTTTTGAAGATATTTAGGAACATAATGCGCTACAATTCCAGACAATCTGCCTAATTTAATGCCATTTTGCTCTTTCATGATGGGGCTTCCTTGAAGGAAAATCATTTTACCTGATACAAACTTACTTTTACCAGTTTCATGAATGTACATAAGTATGGCATTTCGGGCTGCCTCAACATGATAAGGCATACTTTCTTTTGTTATTGGAATGTATTTAGATCCCGATGTTGTACCAGAAGTTTTAGCAAAATATAGTGGTTTTCCTTTCCAAAGTATATTTTCTTCTCCGTCTACAACACGTAATACGTATGGTTTTAGGGCTTCATAATCTCGTACAGGTACTTTTTTTACAAAATCGTCGTACGAATTAATACTTATAAAATCGTGGTCTTTACCAAATTCTGTTGTAACCGCTTCCGAAATTAACTCACGAAATACCTTTTCTTGTGTTTCTATTGGGTTTTTAGCCCATTTTAAAACACTTTTATAAACACGCAATGCAAATAATTTTGCGATAGCAGATTTTAATGTATTCATAGTTATTTAAAATCTATAAAGTTTGTTGGATTAATTGGGAAACCATCATTCCAGAGTTCAAAATGTAAATGCGGTCCTGTTGAAAGTTCGCCACTTTCGCCACCAATTGCAATAACTTCACCTGTTTTAACCAAATCGCCTTGAGATTTCGTTAAAGAGGTATTATGCTTATAAACAGATATTAGCCCATAGCTATGCTCTAAAATAATAACATACCCGGTGCTTGCTGTCCATTCGGCAAATACAACAACGCCATCGGCAGTAGCTTTTATTGGAGTGTCTTTGGCAACGACAATATCTACCGCAAAATGTTTGTTTTTTATATTATACGGTTCGCTAATTGTCCCATTTACTGGAGGAAATAATATAAAATTGGAAACCGATGATGCTGACTCGAAAAGATTGTATTTATCTTCTTTATCTACTTTTTCACGCAGAATAGAGTCTTCTTGAATAGGAACGAAACTTACTTGGCTGGCTTCTAATTTAACGGCTTCAATAATGGAGTCTTTATTAAAATCTGAAGGACTCATATCGCCTTTTAAAACCTTTTTTATAGACAATAAGTATTTTTCATTTACATCAATAATAGTTTGTAATGAATCGGTTTTGTAAGCTAACTCGGTAGCTTTCTTTTTTAATGCTGTTGAAGAATACCCTGGGATGTATTCTCGAAGCGATGTAAATGCAATTATTACGGTAGTTATGAATATTAAAAAAATAGCAGACAACGACGATATTACAAAAACATTTAATCGTGTTAAGCTTAATGATAGGCGCTCTTCGAACGTGTTTTCGTTAAGAATTACTAACCGATACTTATCGAGTAGTTTACGTCTTATTTTTTTAGGTTTTCTCTTTTTATTGTCCATAAGTAAACAAAATTAAATAAAAATATAACAAGACTTGATTGCATAATGCTAAAGTTATGTTTAAAACGGTATTATTAAACTTTAATTATTAAATTTGCCTAACAAAATTTTGTAATTATGATTTCATCAAGTATATTTTTAGGAATGATTGGCGCTCCACAAATAATCTTAATCGTTGTGGTGGTTTTATTATTATTTGGAGGAAAAAAAATTCCTGAATTAATGAGAGGACTTGGAAGCGGAATTAAAGAATTTAAAGACGCTAGTAAAGACGACGCTAAAAAAGACGATAAAGAATAAATTCTTTAAACTTTGTAATAAAAAAAGGACCAATTACATATTGGTCCTTTTTTTATTTTTTCACTTTAATTTTATTCAATTTTAACTGACTTAATTATAGATTCTAATTCTAGCATATAGTCTCGCTTTTCAACAGAAGGTGCAAAAGCAAAACCTTCAATTACAACCCAGCGTTTGTTTATTTTATCTTCAACAGCATAATTAATAAAAGGACCGCCCATAAAACCATTTTTTAAATCCCAAATTCCTTTAGTTTCAAAGGCTAGTTTATTATCTAAAATGGTTTCCTTAAAAAACGGCGTATATGCATTTTCTGTAACCATGTAAGTGCCTTCAACGCCACCTTCAATATGTTTTTCGCCAATAGAATCTCTAATTTTAATAATTTGAGTTACGGTGCTATCGTTAGGTTTAATGCTGCTAAAAGGTAAACTGTAAATTAGTAAGTTTGATGTTCCCGTGGTAATATCTTTACGAATCCAGAAGAAGTTATCTGTTTCCTTGGCGATGCGGTAAGCAGAAGCAAACTCTATGGTTAACCCTAATTTTTCCTTAATTGAGGTGTAAGGATGTGGCGATTTTTTCATTTGTCGTTGGCGCTCTGCAATCTCTGCATTTCTAAAGGTTTCAACAATTTTTTTAGCATTGGCGTTAACGATATCTATTATTTCTTGTTTCGATTGTCCCGTTATTGAAATGACCTTTTGAGGTTGCGCATAAATGTTTTTAGTGAATTCGATATTTGCTGGCTTATTGCCAATAATTTGTAAAATGGTTCTGTTTCGTGTTACAAACCCAGAAAATACCGATGGTGGAATTTGACTTAAGGTAAATAAGGGTTCGTCTTGTGGTAACCCATAAACAGGAGCTGTTAGTACATTTCTTATAGCTTCGCCTACTTGTCCGTTCCACAAATCGTTTTCAATAATAACAGAGACATTATTAATGTTTCCAGAAGAATCTAATAACATTTTGTCGTTAGATGCTTTGTTATCTTTACAAGCATTAAAAAGTAAAACGGTAACGAATAAAAAAAATATTTTTCGCATAATTTATAAGGTTTAAGGAATTTATCCTTTAGATATTTTAAGTTTCATTCCTGGTTTTAATTTACTACCACTAATACCGTTCCATTCTTTAATATTATCGGCAGAAACTCCAGGAAATTTTTGTGCTATACCCCATAATGTATCTCCTGTTTTTACTGTATAAATTAAACTTTTACCTGTAATGGTCTTGCTTGTTGTTGATGCTACAGTTTTGTTAGGGTTATTGGGATAAAGCGTTAAACGCTGTCCTATTTTTATATCGTTAGTTCGCAAACCATTCCACTGTTTAATTTGGCTAACTCTAACGCCATACTGCCTAGCAATCTTTCCTAAAAAATCTCCAGACCTTACTTTATAAGTTGTTTTACTTTGAGCTTCGAAAAACTGAGGTAAAGGCTTCTCGCGTTCATCAAATTCTGCTTTTGCTAGCGCATAAATTTGATCTTCATTTGTTACAAAATCACCAATAACCGTTCGAGGTAATCTTAGCGTGTAATTTTCATCTTTAATATAAGGTATGATATCTAATTTATAAGACGGATTTAAAAACTGAAGCTCTTCAATTTCAACACCTGTGAACTCAGACACTTGATCGAGTGTAATCATTTGCTTTACGTGTATAGTATCGGTTTCGAAATAAGCAAGTTCTGGTTTTGGTTGTTTAAAACCATGCGATTCTGCATACTCAAAAATATACATGGTTGCTAAAAACGCTGGAAGGTAACCGGCTGTTTCACGAGGTAAATGATTCCTGATATTCCAGTAATTTTGATATCCTCCAGAACGTCTTATAGCTTTAGTTACATTTCCTGGACCCGAATTGTAGGCTGCTAATGCTAAATCCCAATCACCAAATATTTCATATAATTTAGATAAATATTTTGCTGCAGCTTCGGTAGATTTAATAGGGTCGCTACGTTCGTCGACATAACTACTAACATCTAAACCATACATTTTACCTGTGTTATACATAAATTGCCACAAACCAGTCGCACCAACACGAGACTTTGCTCGTGGTTTTAAAGCAGATTCTACAATGGAGAGGTACTTAATTTCTAGAGGAAGCCCGTGAATATCTAACTCACGTTCAAACATGGGGAAGTAAAAAGCACTTAAATTTATAAGACGCTGAATGGTTTCTCGCCTGTTCTTTAAATACGATTTTATAACGCTTTCTAAACCAGGATTGTACTCTACATTAAAAGGCGTTTTTGCATTTAATTCTTTAAGTCTTGCCTTTAAAACATCGGTTGAAAGTTCTGGGTATTCAACCTCTTCAAAACTTATATCGGCAACGGCATTGTAAATGGTATCGTAAAGCGAATTACTGTATAATTCCTCCAGCCATTTTTCATCTACCTGTGCAGCCAACAAATCGTCTTCAACCTTTTGTATTAAGACAGAATCTTTTTGAGTAGTAATTTCTTTAGAAACTTTAACTGCTTGCTGTTTTAAAGCATCAGAATTTAGTTTCTTCGAATGGGGTATTGTGTCTTGCATTTGCGCGGTAGCACTAGCAACACATAATAAAAAAGTTATTTTAAAAAACCGAAAAGCCATATAATCAATTCATTTGTTATTGAACGATGATATGGCTAAAATCGTATTTTTTAAGCTAATTTAAAAACTTAATTAACTTTATTCTAAAATTGCAGCGATTCCTGGTAATACAATTCCTTCTAAACTTTCTAACATAGCACCTCCACCAGTACTTACATAGCTTACTTTATCTTCAAAACCAAATTGTTTTACTGCAGCAACAGAATCGCCTCCTCCTACTAGAGAAAAAGCTCCGTTTATAGTAGCTTCTGCAATAGAATTACCTAATTCAATGGTTCCGTTTGCGAAAGATTCCATTTCAAAAACTCCAAGAGGACCATTCCAAAGGATGGTTTTAGATTGCATAACAACATCGTGGAATAATTTAATAGACTTTGGCCCAGCATCAACACCTTCCCAACCATCTGGAATGGCATTAATATCTACAACCTGTGTATTCGCATCGTTACTAAATGCATCGGCAGCAATAACATCTACAGGAATATGTACTTGTACATTTTTAGCTTTAGCTTTACTCAAAATTTCTAATGCTAATTCTTGTTTATCATCTTCACAAATAGAATTACCTATGCTTCCACCCTGTGCTTTAATAAAAGTAAAAGACATACCACCACCAATAATTAAATGGTCTACAGCATCTAAAATATTTTCAATAATTGTAATTTTTGAAGACACTTTAGCGCCTCCTAATACCGCTAAAACAGGCTTTTCACCGGTTTTAAGTACTTTTTCTATACTTTCAATTTCTTGAGCTAACAAATAACCAAAACATTTAGCATTTGGAAAAAATTGAGCTACAATGGTTGTAGAAGCGTGCGCTCTATGTGCTGTACCAAAAGCATCGTTTACATAAATATCACCTAATTTAGATAATTGCTCTGCAAAAGCCTTATCGCCTGCTTCCTCTTCTTTGTGAAAACGTAAATTTTCTAATAACAATACTTGGCCTGGTGCTAAATTTGCTGCTGCTGTTTCGGCTGTTTCGCCTACACAAGCATCAATAAATTTAACTTCAACACCTAAAATATCTTCTACTTTACTGGCAATATGACGTAACGAAAACTCGTCTTGAACTCCCTTTGGACGACCTAAGTGTGACATTAAGATACAGCTTCCACCGTCTTCTAAAATTTTAATAATGGTTGGTTTTGCCGATACAATTCTTGTAGCATCAGTTACTTCAAACTTTTCATTTAAAGGCACATTAAAATCTACACGGATTAAGGCTTTCTTATCTTTGAAATTAAAATCGTTTAAGGTTTTCATTTGTTTATGGTTATTTATTTATCTGAAAATTTCTGTAAACTGAAACTTCTATTTTAAATGTTTCAGGTTAATTGTGTTACAAATGTAATTAAATAAAAACAGCTATAAAACGCCTTTTTTAACGAAAACGATTGAAGCACGTAATAATTATAAAAAAACAATATTTCTGCTCATATTTTAAGTATAAATATACTGTACCAAGGTTTTCATATAAAATTTCGCTACACAAAGCGTATCCTGCAACTAAAAACAAAAAAATTATGTAGGTTTGCTCTATGCTTTTTCAAGATATTTTAGGACAAGAACATATTAAAAAACATCTCACCCAAAGTGTAGATAATGGCCGCATTCCACATGCGCAGTTATTTGTTGGACCCGAGGGCTGTGGCGCGCTGCCTATGGCCATTGCTTATGCGCAATATGTTTTATGTAAAAATAACCAAGGCGAGAATAATACAGGCATAGAAGCTTGTAATTTAAAATTTAACAATAATTCGCACCCCGATTTACATTTTGCCTTTCCGGTAACTACTAGCGAAAAAGCAAAAAGCCACCCGGTTTCTAGTCATTATCTAGAAGAATGGCGCCAGCTTTTAAAAGATCAACCTTACGGAAATTTATTCGATTGGTATAAATTACTTGGTGTCGATAATAAACAAGGGCAAATTGGCGTGGATGAAGCTCAAGATATTGTGAAAGCACTATCCTTAAAAGCATACGAAGGCGGTTATAAAGTTATGATTATTTGGATGGCCGAAAAAATGAACACTGCTGCCGCCAATAAACTGCTTAAACTTATTGAAGAACCACCAAGCAAAACAATTTTTATATTAATTGCTGAAGATGAAGAGCAAATAATTAATACCATACGTTCCCGTTGCCAGGTTTTACATTTTCCGCCCTTAGCCGAAGATGTTATAAAAGAAGCTTTAATAAAACAATACGATTTAAATGAAGCGGCTGCGACAAAAATTGCACATCAATCTAATGGCAATTATAACAAAGCTTGCGATTTGGTATATCAGGATTCTGAAGACATTCAATTTGAAACCTGGTTTGTTTTCTGGGTAAGAAATGCCTTTAAAGCTAAAGGAAACAAAGCGGCTATTCACGATTTAATTTCCTGGAGTGAAGATATTTCTAAAACAGGTCGCGAAACGCAAAAGCAATTTCTTAATTTTTGTCTAGATTTTTTCAGACAAGCACTTCTGCTAAATTACAACGCCACAGATTTGGTGTATTTTGAACCCAAAACCGAAAAATTCAAGCTGGAAAACTTTGCACCCTTTATACATGGAAACAATATTTTAGAAATTAGCGACGAGCTGCAGGACGCCATTTACCATATTGAGCGTAATGGTAATTCTAAAATTATTCTAACCGATTTATCTATAAAATTAACACGTTTACTGCATAAAAAAGACATTTAATTAAACATCGTTTTTTACTGAAATGTAAAAGTGGTTTTATTTACTTGTGTAACTCTAAAATACCCAAAAGCATAGTTTTCGGGGTTGGTTTTGTTTATACAATTCCCTTTAATTTCGGCAGCTGTAGATTCGAATGGATCGCCACCGCCAAAATACTGCTCGATTAATAATCGCATATAATTATAGTAATTTTCAGAAATTCCAAAAAGACTAATTTCAAGGGTATCTCCCGGTTCAAACGGATCTTCAGAAGTGTCTTCATCATCGGCTTTTTCAAGAAAATCGTGCATTTCTTCACCTTGAAAAAATTCATCTGAAAGCGCATCTAAATAAGGAAATAAATCGCCGGCTTCAAAATATCGAACTAAATAATAATTATCGGTTTCCAATGGATCGTCGAAAAACACATTAACATCTAGCAATTCATCATCAAAACCACCTTCAAGCGATTGGGTAATTTTTTTAATATCTACTACTGGTATTAAGGTTTCTTCGGCTTGATAAATTTCTCCATCGTAATTAATTTCTAAACGATAATGATTGTTTAAAATGGGTACAAAGCTAGATGTGGTATAGGTTCCATCGTTTTCATTAGTAAAAACAAATGTTTCATTGGTATCGATATTTGTAACTTTTACACTGGCGTTGGTTACCAAATTATTGTTGCTTGTCTCGAAATACGGAATAGATTTACTCAATTTTATGGTTTGATTATTACCTGAAGTCCCCTTTTGCCAATCTAAAGAAGCTTCGATAACCAATCTTATTTTGCCCGTTGGCACCTCTAAATCTATAACATCTTCACATGATGAAAACGGAAATAACATTAAACCAAGAGCGATATATTTTATAAAAGTTTTCATGTTTTAAAATTTAAAATTATAGGTTACTGAAGGAATAATACCAAAAATTGAGATTCGGGTTGCTTCATTTAATCCTGTATCAATATTCTGATTAAAAGAAATGGAAGCCGCATTTCTTCTATTATAAACATTATAAATACCAAAAACCCACTCGCCATGCCATTTTTTATCTGCTCTTTGGGTTGGACTGTAAGTTGCCGAAAGATCTAGCCTGTGGTAAGCTGGCAATCGGTCTTCGTTTCTTCCCGAATAGGTTGCTATCGATAAGCCTTCGTAAGTATATTGTCCGTTAGGATATGTAACGGGCCTTCCTGTTTGAAATACCAAATTCGAACTAAATTGCCATTTATTATTCAACTCATAATTTGCTGTAAGTGAGATATCATGCGTTCTGTCGTATGGTGTATTGTACCAATTTCCTGAATTTATCCCCGGACCACCTGCTATACCTCCTAAAGTACGTTGTTCGGACTTAGACAAGGTATACGCCAGCCAACCTGTAAAATTACCTTTATGTTTTTTAAAAAGAATTTCTAAACCATAGGCTCGGGCTTCACCATTTAAAATTTCGGTTTCTATATTATTGTTCCCTATTAAATTGGAGCCATCTATATAATCAATTCGATTGTTAATGGTTTTGTAATAGGTTTCAATTTCTAGGGAATACCTTTTATTATTAATGTTTTTAAAATATCCTAAAGCAAATTGATTCCCTATTTGAGGTTTAATATACTGCCCACTGGGTGTCCAAACATCTAGTGGTGTTACAGAGGCCGTATTGGACAGCAAGTGCAAGTATTGTGTTGATTTTGTGTAACTTAACTTAATAGATTGGTCGTCATTTAACTGGTAAGACAAGCCCAAACGTGGTTCGAAATTACTGTATGTTTTAATGGTTTCTCCCTTGCTAATAAACGTTTCGTCTACTTCGGTACCACGCTCGTAAATACCCAATTCTTGATTATATTTAACCGGTTGATTGTTTTCGTAAGTACTTAAATTTTGACCACCTAATCGGGAAAAAGAACTCACTCTAAAACCGTATTGTGCGGTTAATTTGTTAGATAATTCATGCTCTGCGTTTAAATAAAAACCACTTTCTATGGCTCTTTTGGTATCTAATTTTAAATAATTTACAGGAGACGTTTCGGTTGTTGGATTTATTTCTCCCGGATTCAAATTATAAGTGATGGCACTGGCTCCAAAATCTAATTTTAACTTGCTATTTACATAGTATTTTAAATCGTATTTAAGGTTAAAATTTTTAATATCTGCAATCCAATCTAACTCAATAAAATCGAGAATAATTTGATAATCATATTTACTATAAATTAATGATAAATTTGAAAATAATTTATCGTTAAAAACATGATTCCATCGCAGATTGGCCGTGGCATTCCCATAATTATTTTTAATAAAATTTGAAAGGTTAAAAACATCTCTTCCGAAGTATCCAGAAAGGTAAAATTTGTTGTTATTATTTAGTTCATAATTTGCTTTTAAATTTAAGTCGTAAAATGAAATTTTATCGTCTTTAAAATCTTCTGAAGCATTTAAAAATAAGTGTGCATACGAAGAACGTCCGGCAACCAAAAAAGAACCTTTATCGCTTAAAATAGGCCCTTCTGCAGCAAGTCTGCTAGAAATTAAACCAATACCTCCAGAAAAGCCAAAATCTTTACTATTTCCATCTTTTTGACGCACATCTAAAACAGACGATACACGTCCTCCATATTTGGCTGGAATATCGCCTTTATATAGATTAATATCTTTAATAGCATCTGCATTAAAAATGGAGAAAAAACCAAAAAAATGTGAGGTATTATAAATAATAGCTTCATCTAAAAGTACCAAGTTTTGGTCTACAGCACCACCGCGAACATTAAAACCCGAAGAACCTTCACCATTATTAGTAACGCCTGGAAGCAATTGAATAGATTTTAATATATCAATTTCACCCAAAACGACTGGAATCTTTTTTATGGTTCCAGAACTGAGTTTAGAAACACTCATTTGAGGCTTTTTAATATTAATCTCATCGGTGTTTTCGGCCAAAATAACTACTTCATTTAAAGAGGTTGCAGAAGGCTCTAATTCGAAATTTAAATTGAAATCCTGGTTTAAATCAATTTCCTGTGACAAGGTATTATACCCTAAATAAGAAATTGCTAGCATATAACGCCCTTCTGGAGCCGATAAAGAATAAAAACCGTATTCGTTTGTTACAGAGCCGTAAGAAGTATTTTTTAAGGCAACCGTAGCGCCTAAAAGGGTTTCGCCATTACTGGCATCTTTAATTGATCCACGAATATTATACTTTTCTTGAGCTTGTAAAACAATGCCCATAAAAAGAGTAAAACTTAATAAAAGGTTTCTCATTTTTCTTTTTCTAATAGTGAATTTTAAGGTGAACAATAACCGTTTTCAAGCAACTGAAAAGATATATACCACCGCAATTTTTTTTATTTAAAAATAAGTAATAATAATTAATATAAGCGAAAGTCTTTTATTACAATGAAATATATAAAATAAAAAAGCCTCGACATGTCGAGGCTTGTAAATATAAAGATAAAAATCTTATTTTTTATAAGCAGCATTTAAAGCTTCTAAAACGTCTTTAGTTAAATCGTTTTCTTCGGTACCATACATTACAGTAGCAGAAGCATCACTAGTGCCTAAAACATAGCTATACCCATTTTTCTTACCATAATCTTTAACAAAACGCTTTACTTTTACAATTACAGAGTCCATTTCTGTTTGAAATGCTTGTTGAATTTGTTGTTGCTCAGCTTGCATTTGTTGTTGTAATTGTTGTTGCTTTTGTTGTAAACCACCCATAATTTGTTGTGCTTGTTGCTGTGAAGCTTTTTGGGCAGCAACTTGGGCTTGTTGAACTTCTTGCTGAAAAGCTTGACCTATGCTATCTGCTCTTTTTCTAAAAAGCTCATCTTTACCTTGAAACTTTGTTTCTAAATCTTTTTTCTCTTGATAATCGTTAATAATAATTCCATTATCAACAAAGCCGATTTTTGCTTGTTTTTGACAAGAGGTAAAAACGAAAGCTAAGGCTACTACATAAAATATATTTTTCATTTATTTTGGTTTTTTTAAAATCCGAACAAATGTAATAAAGTAAGTGATAAATAAAATAGTTTTTAATTTATTTTACATCATAATTAAAAATGATATAAATAAAACACTATTATAATTTTTTATTATTAAAAACGGCGCTATTTAAAGCGATTTAAGCGCGTTTTAAAAAAAGGCTTGGTATTTGGACGTTTTACCTTAAAATACGCGAACCATGCTTTTTAAATTAATTTTCGCTTCTTTTTAAGATATAAATTAGCGATGAACACTCTTTTGATCGCAAAGATTTTAAATTTGATAGCATCCCAATATAAATTCCTTTTAGAAAATTCATTTTTCCTGTTTTATACTTTTCAGAAAGCAAACTAACATAGAAGGTATCAAAATACATTGGTTTTACATCTACCAATTGAAAGCCTGCATGAGAAAAAAGTTTTGAAATAGCTGTTTTATTAAAATGCCATAAATGTCTCGGCACATCGAAAGCTGCCCAAAAAGACTTATAATAATTTGCATCAAAACTGTTATGGTTGGGAACTGCAATAATTAATGTGCCGTCTAATTTTAATAATGTTTTAATTGTATGAATTTGTTGATCGAGATTTGGCACATGCTCTAAAACATGCCATAAAGTTATAACATCAAAACTATTTGCTTTTAAAGAAGCTGCATCGGTAACATCCAGAACTTTGCCATTTGTTTTGTTGTTTGCTATTTCGCGGGCCTGTAGGTTTGGTTCTAAACCAGAAACATTCCAATTGTTTTCTTGAGCTACTTTTAAAAATTCGCCGGTTCCGCAACCAATATCTAATAATTGTTTAGATGATGTTGAATACTTATTTATAAGTTGTAATTTTTGTTTTAAAGCTATGCGACGTACTGCATGATACATTTTTTCAAACAAATTGCGTTTAGCATCGGTATGCGAAATATAATCGTCGCTTATATAATAGTCTGATAATTTATCTAAAGATGGCTGGGGCGTTGTTTCTAAAAATCCGAATTGAGAATTCTGTTTTAATTGAAACCACTCTCCCGAAACAGAAAAATCTTTTACTTCAAGGTAGCTTTTATTTGATGGTTCTTTAAGCACGAATAGAAATTAATTGTATTAATTATTTTAAAAAACGAATAAAAAAATAAGACGTTCCACGTGGAACGTCTTATTAAATTTTTTAATTATCGACCCATATAAACTAATAACACCGAAATGTCATTAGGCGATACACCACTAATTCTTGAAGCTTGAGAAACGGTTGTAGGCTGAATTTTTTTAAGTTTTTCACGTGCTTCAAAACTCATCGATTTAATTTGAGAGTAGTCAAAATCGGCTGGGATTTTTACATATTCCAATCGGGTTAATTTATCGGCATTATTTTTTTCTTTTGAAATATAGCCAGAATATTTTACCTGAATCTCGGCTTGTTCGATTACTTCGTTGTCTAAATTATTTTCGTTTATATAAGCCTCAACAAGATCAAACTTACGCATATCGTCTATGGTGATATTTGGTCTTGAAAATATTTTAAACATTTTATCAGACTGTCTAATTGGTGAAGAATCTTTTAATTCTAAGACCGGATTTGCTACCTCTGGCTTCACACTGGTTTCAGCAAAAAACTGAACAAATTTCTCAGCTTCGTTATGCTTTTGCTCCATTCGCTTTAATCGTTTTTCGCTAGCCAAACCAATCTCATATCCTTTAGGCGTTAATCGTAAATCGGCATTATCTTGTCTTAATAAGGTTCTATATTCTGCACGTGATGTAAACATTCTATAAGGCTCTTCCGTTCCTTTTGTAATTAAATCATCTATCAAAACACCAATGTAGGCTTCATCTCTTTTAAGAGTAAACGGATCTTTCTCTTGCACTTTTAAGCTTGCATTTATACCAGCCATTAAACCTTGAGAAGCCGCTTCTTCATAACCTGTAGTTCCATTTATTTGACCTGCAAAATACAAACCTTCTACGAGCTTAGTTTCTAAAGTATGCTTTAATTGTGTAGGTGGAAAATAGTCGTATTCAATAGCATATCCTGGTCTAAAAAACTTCACATTTTCAAAACCAACTACAGAGCGTAAGGCTTTAAATTGAACATCTTCTGGAAGCGAAGTTGAGAACCCATTCACATAAACTTCACAGGTATTCCAACCTTCGGGCTCAACAAATAATTGATGCCTATCCTTATCTGCAAACCTGTTAATTTTATCTTCTATAGATGGACAATAACGCGGACCTAAACTTTTAATACGGCCGTTAAACATGGGTGATCTATCGAAGCCTTCGCGCAGTAAATCGTGTACTAATTCACTGGTATATGTCATATAACAAGACCGCTGGTTTTGTAATGGTTTAGTGATATCTAAATACGAAAATTTCTCTGGATTCTCATCACCCGGCTGTTCGACCATTTTTGAATAATCAAGCGAACGACCATCAACACGGGGTGGCGTTCCTGTTTTCATTCTACCAGAATCAAAACCTAAAGACACCAATTGTTCTGTTATGCCTGTAGCCGCTTTTTCCCCTGCTCTACCTCCTCCGAAATTTTTATCACCAATATGAATTAAGCCATTTAAAAAAGTGCCATTTGTTAACACAACCGACTTACCTTTTATCTCGACACCCAACGATGTTTTAACACCAACAACCCGATGATTTTCTATAAGCAAACCACCTACCATTTCTTGGTAAAAATCTAAATTAGGTGTCCCCTCTAACAACATTCGCCAGTCTTCAGCAAACCGCATACGGTCACTTTGCACTCTCGGACTCCACATGGCTGGTCCTTTAGATTTGTTTAGCATCTTGAACTGTATAGCCGAGGTATCAGATACAATACCGCTATACCCTCCAAGCGCATCAATTTCGCGAACAATTTGCCCTTTAGCAATACCGCCCATAGCAGGATTACAAGACATTTGAGCAATGTTTTGCAAATTCATTGTAACAAGTAATGTTTTACTACCCATGTTAGCAGCTGCCGCAGCAGCTTCGCTACCTGCATGGCCAGCACCAACAACTATAACATCATAAACATCATTAAACATACTTTTATATTTTAATTTGTTCCACGTGGAACATGTATTCTATTTAAAAAATTAAAATGCAAATATACAGAATTAACCTAGTTGATTTAGATAGTAATCTTCTTTAGTACGCATCAATTGCTCGTCCGATTCCGTCTTATCTTTGTAGCCGCAATAATGTAAAACACCATGCACCATAACACGATGCAATTCGTTTTCAAAGGCCGTATTAAATTCTAAAGCATTTTCACGTACACGTTCTACAGAAATGAAAATATCGCCTTGTATAAGTTTTCCGACGGTGTAATCGAAGCTAATAACATCGGTTAAGGTGTCGTGATCTAAGAATTCTACGTTCAATTTGTGTAAGTATTCGTCATCACAAAACACATAATTAATCTCTTCTAATTTAAATCCTTCATCGGCAATGGTATTGGTAATCCATTTTGCAATGCTGTCTTCATTAGGAATTAAAAAATCGGTTTCGTAGTTAAAATTAATCATTGGCCTCCTTAAAATATGCTTTAACTTTTTCTTTATAAATTGGCTGCAAAGGTAATATTTGTTTGTTCAATATTTCTGTAGTATTAAAATATTGTTTAGCCTTGTTTAGAAGACCATTTGTTGTATTAAAAAATTGATTTTGATTGGTGTTAGATTCACGACGTTCTTCTTCCCCTTGTTGAAACGTAGCATTGTCTAATTTTAATAATTGATGCTTTAAATCTAACATCTTTTGAAGCGTTTGGTTTGTGAATCCTTTATTAATTAAATCTAACTCCACCTCTTCCATTTTCTTAAGTAAATTATCGCCAGCTTTACCAAAACCTTCTTTTGCTAATTTATCTTCTAACTGTTGACGCAATTGTTGTTGTTGCTGATATATTTGATAAAGCAACCCATTAGAATCTTCATCGGAACCCTCACCTAACTTTTCGGAACCTGTGCCTCCAGATTTACCATCTTTACCTTCTTTACCAGAACCGTCTTTTTTGCCCTTTTCAGAGGGTTTAGACGACTTACTATCGCCTTCCTTACCAGTGTCTCCATTTTGCTCCTTTTCGCCTTTATTTCCAGAATCTTTTGGCTGTCCATCTTTACCTTTACTCATGCCCTGCTCCATCATTTTATTAAGCTGCTCTTGGCTCATAATAATATCGGGTAATTGCATATCACCATCGCCACCTTGACCCGGTGACATACTCATGCTCATTTCCATATTATCTAAAACATCGCTTAAATAGTTAGCTAAATTATTGGCAGCAGTTACAGTAAATTGTTGGTTAGAAACACCCTGGTATAATTGATTTTCAACAAACAAATTAAGCGCTTTATCAATGTTATAATACACATCTGAAACTTCTTTGTTAACTTGCTCTGAAAGTTTTGGCTGACGTAAAGACAAAGCGAATAAACTATCATCGATATGCTCGAAATATTCTCGTAAATTATTTTGCTTTTTTAAATAGGTTGCAAACTTACTATGGTTGGTTTCGATGGCTTTAAAACTGTTCATTAAGGCTTCCTGATCTAAAGAAAACAACAACAAATTATCTAAAACTTGACGTAGCATTTCGGCATCTTCCTGTAGCTGGTCACCGCCACCACCACCCGCTTGCATAGCGCCTTCCATCTTCTTACTCATATTCATCATTTTCTTTGCTGCATTTTTTTGGTTTTTTTGAGCATTCTTTAAATCCTGATTTTCTGAGTTTTTAGGCTGTTCTTTCTTGCCTTCTTTAGCTTCTTCTTTTTTAACATTATCTAAAGCTTCTTTCGCTTCCTTTTGGTCCTTTTTAATCTCGTTTTCTTGAAGTTTATCTTGAGGAACATCTATAGGCTTCATTAAATCTTTACCGGTTTTCTTTAAGTCTTCTAATTCCTTTTGAAAATCTTCAAAACGTTTATTTAAATCTTCTTGCTTATCGCTTGTATTTTCTTTTTGGTCTTGAGTAGATAATTTCTCTTGGTCTATAGCCAATTTTGTAATATCATCTTTAAGCTTTTCTAATTTTTTTTCAACGTAGAAACGCTTGGTTAATTCCATGAGCTGTTTTAAGCTGCGCTTCTTATTTTTATTTTGTTTAGTTAAATCTTCAAGCTTATCGATGAGCTCTTCTTTACTAATTTTATCTTGTAATTTCTTTAGTTCTTCTAGAAGCTTTTCATCATTTTTAAGTTGCTCTTCATTGTCTTTTAAACGTTGTTTTAAGTCTTCTTTAAAAGGGTCTTTTTCTTTTTTATCTTCTTGAAATTGTTCTAAATTTTCTTGGAATTTTTTGTTGAAATTTTTCATCATTTCATCCTGCTGCTTTTGGCGTTCAAAAAATGATTCTAATTTCTTTTTATCGTTAAAATTTAAATTCGATTTTTCCTTTTGTGTATTGGTTAAAGTCTTTAATTGTTTCTCTTGTTCTTCAAACTTTTTAAGCGATTTATTAAAATCTTTAATGGTTTCGCTTTGAGAATTTAGTTGTTTCTGTAAATCTTCATCTTTAGTACGTTTTCTAAAGGTGTAAACATTACTTTTTACTTGCTTACTACCATTAACAGCATCATTATCAAATACTTGAAAATAAACGTTATAAGGTATGCCTTCAGAAATATTTAAATTATTTGGAAATACGGTTACAAAATCATCAATATTTGTTTGAGACACTGGTATATTAACCACCTTTTTATTGGTTTCATCTTCTAAAGGATAATATACCAATTGCACCTTACTCAATCCGTAATCGTCGCTAACTTTTCCATAGAAATAAAGTGTTTGGTTATCTAAACTATCCACCTTCATTTCTAAATTCAATTCAGGATATTCATCTTTTATAACATCGACTAAAAAGCCTAAATTTTCGAAATCTTTTAAATTTTTATTGCTAGTAGTTAAACTGTAGCTAAAGTTATTTCGAACAACTTTAGAAGCTATAAAAACATTTTTAGAAGGCGATGTAAAAGGCATCGTATCGTTAGCGTACAGGCTAAGCAGCTCGGTTGCCTTTGTTTTGGCTTTCCAGGTAATTTTTGTGCCTTCTGGAACAATAGCATTACCCGTATTTTTTAATGTTTGATCTTGTTTTTTTGTGTATGCTGGATAATCTAAAACCATATCGAAACTTAAAAGCGATGGTGCTTCTATAACTTGAATTTGATAGGGTTTAGAATTTACATTGTTTGCTTTTAATTGAAAAGTGACCTCGTTTTTTAACTTCGGAAAAACATATTCGAAAGCCCCTACTCCGGTTTGTTGTAAAAAATAGGTTTCATCGTTATATGAAATCTCTACGCTTTCTGGCGTTACCTCTCCTACCGTTTTAACCAGCAATTTAAAATCGCTGTTTTCAATAACGTTTAAAGTATTATTAACCACAAAAAATTGAAATGGCGCAGGCGGTTCATAAGCTGTTTTGTAGTGAACAACTCGTTTGTAACTATCGCTAAACCAATTAAAATTGCCAGACACATAAGACGCTAAAATAATTACCAACGGAATGGCTGCATATTTTAAGTATTTTAAATTGTTTTTAAGATTAATGGCTAATTTAAAAGGAATTGGATTTAATTCTTTCGATTTTTGTTCGATGCTTGCCAATAATAATTCCGACTGAGAATGGTCTTGATGCAATTGCAAAACATTAAGCAATTTATCGTTTACTTCCGAGAAGTGCTTACCAATTAGTTTGGAAGCGTCTTCATAATTAATACCTTTTTTAAGTTTAAAAAGTTTAGCTAACGGAATAAAAATAAACTTAACCAATAAGGCCAGTTCAACCAATACAAATAACCAAAACAAAACCGTTCTTGCCCCGGTATTAAGCCATAACATATGCTCAATAAACAGCGTAAATAAAAAATACAACAAGCCAATGGCAAAAAACAAAATGGCACCCTTAAGCAATTCATTAGTATAATATCGCCTAATAAAAGCTTCTAATTTCCTCTGTATGTTATTAAAATTACTTAGCATATTTTTATTTAACCTACTAAACTACAATTTTATTTAGTACAGTGTTTAAAATAATGTGTTAATTGTATCTTTGCTCACAAAATTACAAAACATGACCAAAAACGTTCGTGTGCGCTTTGCACCAAGCCCTACAGGCCCTTTACATATTGGAGGCGTTCGTACGGCTTTATTTAATTATTTATTTGCTAAAAAACATAACGGTACTTTTGTTTTAAGAATTGAAGATACCGACCAGAATCGCTATGTTGAAGGTGCCGAAAAATACATAATAGATGCTTTAAATTGGTGTGGAATTCCTTTTGATGAAGGCATTGATAAAAACGAAACTTTTGGACCTTACAGACAAAGCGAACGTAAGCATTTATATAAAAAATATGCCGATGATTTAATTGCTTCGGGTAACGCTTACTATGCGTTCGATACGGCTGAAGCATTAGATTTTCATAGAACAGATCATGAAGCTAAAGGAAAAACATTTATTTACAACTGGCATAACCGCTTAAAATTAAGCAACTCTTTATCGCTTAGCGCGGAAGAAGTTAAAGCCAAATTAGAGGCTGGCGAAGATTATGTAATACGATTTAAAAGTCCGCAAGACGAAACCTTACACTTAAAAGATATTATTCGTGGCGATATTAAAATTGATACGAATATTTTAGACGATAAAGTTTTGTTTAAAAGTGATGGTATGCCAACCTACCACTTAGCAAATATTGTCGACGATCATTTAATGGAAATTACACATGTTATTCGTGGCGAAGAGTGGTTACCGTCTCTGGCATTGCACTACCAATTATACAAAGCTTTTGGTTGGGAAGCACCAGAATTTGCACATTTACCACTTATTTTAAAACCAACAGGCAAAGGAAAATTAAGCAAACGTGATGGCGATAAATTAGGCTTTCCTGTATTTCCGTTAGAATACACCTCGCCCGAAGGAGACGTTTCGCGGGGCTATAAAGAAGATGGTTATTTTGCCGAGGCAGTAGTTAATTTTTTAGCCTTTTTAGGATGGAATCCAGGAACCGAACAAGAAATTTTTAGCCTCGATGAATTAGTAAATGCTTTCGAATTAGAACGTGTTAATAAATCGGGTGCTCGTTTCGATCCAGATAAAATTAAATGGTTTAACCATCAATACATGCAAGAACAAAACAATGATGCTTTAGCAGAATTGTTTAAACAACATCAACCGGAGCTGGCAGACATCGATGTAAATTATGTAGCTTTAGTTGTTGGTTTAATTAAAGAACGTGCGACGTTTGTTTCCGATTTCTGGGAACTGAGTCATTATTTCTTTACAGCTCCAACAACTTACGATGAAAAAGCTTCTAAAAAAGCCTTTAAAGAGGGTACTAAAGCAGTTTTAACTCAAGTTATAGAACTGATTAAGCCCATTGAAAATTTCACCGCAGAAACGCTTCAAAACGATATTAAAGGCTGGATAACGTCTAACAATATAGGTTTCGGACAAGTGATGATGCCTTTGCGTTTAGCTTTAGTAGGTGCTTTACAAGGTCCCGATGTATTTGATATTATGTTTATGATTGGGAAAGCAGAAAGTATATCGCGCATAGAAAAAGCGCTGTCCCTTTTGTAAAAAGCAAAAAACAATTTATACCAAGGCATTTTCAAAAAAGAGGATGCCTTTTTTATTTTAAAACGAAATCATAGCGCCTAAAACCAACATATTTTGGTTGCCTTTAAAGCTAGAATTTCCGCCTGATGCATCTAAATTCTGGGTGTTTAATTTTTTAAACATATTTGTAAAACCATAAATGTACTGGGCTCTTAACTTAATAAAATCGAAGCCCACGGTAGCACCTACAAGTCCGTTAATATTAAATTGTGAAATGCTACTAATATCTGAAGCTATCAAATTATCGTAATTATTAATAAAATAATTCTCAAAGTCTTTATCCTTTAATTCCAACTTACTATTGTATTGCAGCATGGGGCCTAAATCAAGGGTAAAATAAGGACTTCCAACCTTTATATGCCCTAACAACCCTATTTGAGCAGCAAAAAGTTTATAATCGATAAACGTTTCACTTGCAATTAAAGCCGTTTCTCTAGCCGAAATTCCTATAGAACTTTCCGATAGTTGCATACCAAAACTTATGTTGTACCAACGGTGAGGAATATCGACGGTTGCAGACATACTTCCTAAAAAGCCACTACCTTTTGATGTAATAAAATTATCTGTTTTAATATCGAATTTTGTAATACCACCAAAAACTCCAATACCATTGGTTATGTGATAGTTGCCTCGTTGGGCAAAACTTTTTGTAACAAAACAGGTTAAAATAGCTACTAATAGGAAAGAATATTTAAATTTCATGGTTTCGATTGAATTTAGTCAAATATAGCATAAATTTATATTCTCAATTTCTAACTTTTAAATAACACATTATGGCATTTTTTATTCCTATTTTATTTTTAGCATTAGTAACCTTAGCACTATCGTTTTACACGGTAAAACAGCAAACAGCTGCTATTATCGAGCGCTTTGGTAAGTTTCAAAGTATTCAACAATCGGGATTACGATTAAAAATTCCGTTTGTAGATAAAATTGCAGGACGTTTAAGTTTAAAAATTCAGCAATTAGATGTTATTATTGAAACCAAAACGTTAGACGATGTATTTGTTCGCATCAAAGTATCGGTTCAATACCGCGTTTTAAGTCAAAAAGTATACGATGCCTTCTATAAATTAGATTATCCACACGAGCAAATTACAAGTTATGTGTTTGATGTGGTACGCGCTGAAGTTCCTAAAATGAAACTTGACGATGTATTCGTTAAAAAAGATGATATCGCATTGGCTGTAAAAGCCGAATTAAACGATGCTATGTTAGATTACGGTTTTGATATTATAAAAACACTGGTAACCGATATCGATCCAGATGCGCAAGTTAAGGCAGCGATGAACCGAATTAATGCCGCCGATAGAGAAAAAACAGCCGCACAATACGAAGGGGATGCTGCACGTATTTTAATTGTTGAAAAAGCAAAAGCTGAAGCTGAAAGCAAGCGTTTACAAGGACAAGGTATTGCCGATCAGCGTCGTGAAATTGCTCGTGGTTTAGAAGAATCTGTCGATGTTTTAAATCGTGTTGGTATAAACAGCCAAGAAGCCTCTGCTTTAATAGTAGTAACACAACATTACGATACGTTACAAGCCATTGGTAGTGAAACTAACAGTAATTTAATTTTATTACCTAACTCGCCACAAGCAGGAAGCAATATGTTGAACGATATGGTTGCAAGTTTTACTGCAAGTAACCAAATTGGTGAGGCCATGAAAAACAGTAAAAAGAAAAAAGAAGAGTAGAAATACCTTGATTAATTTGGCTTGTACATTACAATTATTTGAATAACAATTGCCAAAACAACTAACAGACAGATTTCAATTTGAGTAAATAATTCTACTGTGGTAGTAGCTTTTTTACCAATTGACATCTGTCTTCTACCTTCATTAATTTTAATTTTAGACAAGTCATCGAGATTGTTATTTATAGTTTTTATTAGTTCTACTTGATGCTCATTATTTTTAAAATTCGACAAGACATAGTTAATTTCTTGTGTTTCGAGTAATTTAAAATTATTCTTTAAATACTTGAAAGTTGTGCTTTCTTCAGGCGTAAACTTTGTTTGTTCATACTGTAAAATTAAATCTTGAATGTGGCTGTTAATTTCATCATTTTCATGATTAAAAAACACCGTGTCTGATAGTTTAATGGCGACTTCCTTTTTATTAACCAATCTAGATAGTTTGAATACCAAATCACTTGCAATAAGCCTATCTTCATAAATTGAAACCACAGAATCTTTGACTCTTATAAAATTGTTTCTATCAATTAAATTTGTGGCTAATATTAAAATAAACACCATCAAAATTCCTAAAATCCACTTAATTTTATTGTATAGTTTCATTTGTTTAAATTGTATTCATGTAAAAAAAGCTGTTAGCAAACAATAAGCTAACAGCTTTATAAATAGCTTCAACTAACTAAAATCTAATTATTTTTTTTTCGCCAAGGTTTGTAGTTTTTATATGCAGGCCCTCTTAATTTCGATCTTTCAGAACCAAAAGTTATGGCTGTATATTTTACTTTAGAGTCATCTTGCCAAGGCTTATAGTTTTTATATTCATAACTCGTTAAATTAGATTTTTGTGATGTTGTGTAAACTAAACTAACTTCGTTTTTATGTAACCAAGGCTTATAGTTTTTATATGCAGGACCTTTAAAATCGCTGCGTTTTTGAGCAAATACACTTGAGGAAATAAAAACTACTAATACTGCTAAGATTAAATTTTTCATTGCGTTATGTTTTTAATTTTATCAAAATTAACCACATAACCTAGCTTCTAGAACTAGGAGAAATCACTTAATCTATATCCGTATTTATACGGATGTATCTATTTAAATAAGTTTAAGTTTCGTTGCTTTTTTTATAAGTTCTGCCGTGTTTTTTACGTCTAACTTTTTTAAAATGTTAGCTCTGTGAGTTTCAATGGTTCTTTTACTCACGAATAATTTGGAAGCAATTTCTTTGTTAGTTAAGCCCACAGAAATTAACTCTAAAACTTCCGATTCTTTTTTGGAAAGTATGTTCTGGCTGATGGTTTGCTCAGACATATAGTTTATCATCTTTTCAGAAATTTTTGGACTAAAATACTTTTTACCTTTATGTACAATGCGCACCACTTTTATAAGTTCGTCTTGATCTGTATTTTTAAGCAAGTAACTATAAGCCCCATTTTTAGCACATTTAGCTATATAAATACCATCATCGTGCATGGATATTATTACAGGCTTAATTTTTGAATTTAAACTCTTTATTTGGTCTAAAACTTCAAACCCATCCATTTTAGGCATGGTTATATCAAGAAGCGCAATATCAATATGTTCGTTGTTATTTATTACATCTAAAAATTCTTCACCATTAGCAACACAATCAACAACATGAATATCATCGTGTTTTAATAATAACTCTTTTAAGCCATTTCGAAATAGCTCATGATCGTCTGCGATAATTATATTTATTTTATTCATTAACTATGGGTAATTCAATTTCAAAAATGGTGCTTCCTGGTGTTGAGTTTATTTTAATCTCGCCATTACAAATCTCTACACGCTCTGTAATATTAATAATTCCAGAACCCAATTTTATGTTTTTAATGTCAAAACCACAACCATCATCAAAATAAAACAGCGATATAAAATCATCAAACTCAGAAAGTGATATTCTTATAGTTTTAGAACGCGCGTGTTTTAGTGTATTGTTTATTAATTCTTGGCTAATTCTAAAAATATTAATTTCTTGGTTTTTAGTGATTTTACTATTGGTTGGTTTGGTAAGGTCTTCAAAATCAATGGTAATTCCAGAAGTTTTATTTATACTTACAACATAGTTCGTTAAAGCAGCTCCTATGCCAAAATCATCTAAAATGGAAGGCATTAAATCATTAGACATTAAACGTATTTCTGAAATAGTATTGTCTACAATTGTTTTCATTTCGGCACGTTGTTCTGTATTATCAACTTTATTTTCAATATAAAATTTTAACGAAGTTAATAAAGGGCCTATGCCATCGTGAAGTTCTCTAGAAAGTCGTCGTCTTTCGTTCTCTAAACCATCAACTAATTGGCGCTTGGTGTTAATACGATTCTTATTTTCGTTATTTCTAAATTCAATTAGTTTATCCCTCATTTTCACGAGGCTTTTTCCTAAGGAATCGTTATTACTTTTAGGAATATACGTAGTGTTTAAATTCATTTTTCCTATTTCATTAGAAAATTTAACAGCCCCTTGAAGCGATTTTTTCAAATTAGCAAGCGCCTCAAACATCTCTTTAATTTCATTTGAATTTAAAACAAATTCATTGGTTTGATTGTAATTGCCATCGGCCATAATTTTTAAACTTTTCTTCATGTTAATAATAGGGTTTGCTATTATTCTTGTTAGAAATAAGGATAAAACTATAGCCAAAAATGTAATTATTAATAGTAATCCTAAAAGTCTCTTTTTTAGATTTTCTAGCGGCACTATAACCTCGCTTTTATCCATTTCAGAGAGTATAACTAACTTAAGTTTAGAAATACCTATTGGACTGTATACACCATAAACGTCGATACCTCTGTAATCTTTGTAAACACCTCTACCCTCTTGACCAGAAAATGCATTTATAGTACCTTCAGATTTTACCAAAATATCAAACGGTAATTTTTCTGGTAAAAAGCGCGATTGAGACCTCATATGATAATCTTCGCCTACCAGGTAAGATTCACCAGTATTACCCATACCTGTTCTTTCCAGTAGAATATTTTTAATTTTATTATAATCTAAAATTTTAATTTTTAGTTGGTTACCATCAAACGCAACTAAACCAATAGAGGTTATTTTTTGTTTATGATAGGTTGTTAAATCGTAAACTCCAGAAATATGAATATTGTTTTCTATATCGATTAAATGAAAAGCATCTGCAGGAAAATCTGAAAAAGGCGCTTTTAAAAATTGGTGCCATTCAGCTTCAATTAAATTTTCTAATTGAACCTTTTTTAGGGTTTTTATAGAATTTAATTGCAATAAAATTCTATCCTCTAATACATTTGAAAACTGATTATAAAAAGTGATTGAAAGCACTACAATTACTAAAAAAATTAAGCTATTTATTATGATTAATATTAGGGCTCTTAAACTCATTTTTAGTAATTATAAATTATGCTGTAAATTTAAATATAAAACTAAATTTTAAAAGGATGCCGTTCTTCCCAATCTTGTTTTGGATTCATTAGTTTAAAAAGTTGTTTTAAAATAGCATTTAAAATACCGTTGGTGTGTTTAATGTAAACACTCATTGGTTTTGGCTTTGCCCCTACCGAACTTTTTATTTCCATGGCCGTACGTGCATAAACAATGTTGGCAAACTTATTTTCTATTCCAAATTGAAGCATATCATAGAGCATATTTAAATACAACTGGTTTGGATATTGGTGCGCCTCATCGTAACCTAAGAAATAGGTTTCTAACTGATTATTATTTAAAATTAGGGTATAAAAACCAACCAATTCATTATCTAAAAAATAACCAAAAACCTTATACTGATCACCCAGCGCTAACTTTAAATTATAAAAATGATTTTTAGGCAAAATAAAGGTGTTAAACGCTGCATTATTAGACACGTTAAGGTAGAGGTTGTAAAGGGTATTTTCGTGCTCTAAAACAGCCTCTAAAAGCAACTCTTTAGAAATAATATTTCCTAGCTTTTTTCGGGCGCGTTTATAACGTAATTTATACTTTTTATTTAAGCTTAAAAAATAGTCGTTAAACGAGAGCCAATAAGGATTTACAGCAAGTACCATATTGGGTTGAACAGAAATTTTTTGAAGTTTTTTAAAATGGAAGAATTTTTTTTCTAAATGAATAAAATCATCCTGAAAATAATCTTTAAAAATAACGGCCCGAATGGTCTTTTTATCTGAAGATTTAATATCTTTTTTTAAAGCCATTAAAGCCTCATAAACCAGGTTTAAAAATGTGTCAAAATCTATTTTATTTTGATTAAAATAAATTCCATGCTGACCCGTATGCATCAAATTTCCAACAACCAGAATATTGCCTTTTATAATTTTTGAAACCGAATCTTTTAAAAAATCTTTAAAACAGGACACTTTAGAAATTCGAAACATATCTTTTAAGTACAATTGAACCCGTTGCACAATGGCGATGCCCAATAGCGTTTCATCTTCAAAAATTGCTATGTAATAAAATTGAATGTTCTTGGGTGATGCTTGTTCTAAAGCTATTAAGTACTTTTTTTGAAGAAAAATATCATGTGCTGTAAGACCATCCCAAAGTTTTGGAAGTCTATTTACCGTTTTATAAATCTTAAAGGTTTTCAATAAAAACTAAAAAAGACCGAAGTTACATGCTTCAGTCTTTCAAATATTAAAAAAATTACAAAATATTTACTTCCATCCACAAATAATAGCGCCCATAATGCCTAATGTTAGTATCCAGTATCCACTATTTATAAAAATATACTTCGCGCTTTTACGCTCAAATAAAGCATTTATGCCAATAATAGGTAGCGCTAAAAAAATACCCGAAATAACCCCATGAAAAGTACCATGTTTAAATGTTCTAAAAGCCATTCCGTAATCTTTAAGAAAGGCATCGTAAGAAGGTAATGCGCCTAAATCGCCTTGAGTTAAACTGTAAGCACCCATTTGATGAATTACCAGAGATGGTAATATAAAAGCCAGCATAAACGATAAAATAAAGGTTACCACAAAAATTTTAATCATATTACCGCCTTTTAAACTTTCGGTAGTTAAACCCGATGCGTGCATCCAGGCATTTCCAAATGTTTTAGGGTTATACCATAAAAACCCTATAAATATTGGCACTATTGCAGCAACCAATATGGCTAAAAAATTAAATTCCATAAATTTATTTTAGTTGGTTAATAAAATAAATGTACAAAAAAACCGCTAAGGTTATATTAGCGGTTTTTTTATATAACTAATTAGCATTTAATTACTTGCCTCGGCAACCAATAAAGCATCACTATCTGCTTGGGCCTTGGCTATAAAATCGGTAATCGCTTCATTTTTTTCCAAACCGTTTTCTAATAAAACGTTTAAAGCAATCATAACAGCTATACGGGTTCCTACCTTTTTAGTAGCGGTGTTAAACAAGGGTTGTAACTCATCATAACTTACATTTTTAGCTAAATCTTGAATGTCTTTTTTAGCCTTTTGCTGTTTAGCTTCAGGTAAGTTTGTATATTTTTTACCTAATTGTTGAATAACATCAATCGCTTTTCGTTGTGGTTGCCCGGTATTTTGTTTTTGTTGCGCAGGTTGGTTTTGAGGCTGGTTCGAGGGTTTTTGTTTCGCCCAAGTATCTCTTAAACCAACGGTTTTATTAAATATTAATTGATTAGGTGTAGAATCGTTATCTACATTAAAATATCCCAAGCGCTGAAACTGAAAACGCTCTCCTACTTGAGCTTCTTGTAAACTTGGCTCAACGAAAGCTTCAATTATTTTAAGAGCATCTGGATTAATAAATTCCATAAAATCTTTGTCTTCATGGCTATCTGGAGCTTCATCAACAAACAAACGATCGTATTCTCTAACCTCAGCTTTAATTGCGTGTTTAATAGATACCCAATGCAAGGTACCTTTTACTTTTTTAGAGGTATCTTCAGAATAGGTACAATGAATTTCAATAACCTGCCCTTCTGCATCTTTAACAACACTATTTGCCTGAATAATATAGGCATTTTTAAGACGAACTTCGCCACCAAGCTTCAATCTAAAAAACTTACTGCCTGCTTCTTCTTTAAAATCTTCTTTTTCAATGTATAACTCGCGAGAAAAAGGCACTTTTCTAAATCCAGCGCTTTCATCTTCCTGATTATTTTCGGCATCAAGCCACTCCTCTTTTCCTTCAGGATAATTGGTAATAACTAATTTTACAGGATCTAAAACAGCCATAACTCGGGGTGCTGTTTTATTTAAATCTTCACGAATACAAAACTCTAAAAGCGAAACATCAATCACATTGTCGCGTTTGGCCACACCAACGGTTTCTACAAATTTTCTAATAGCTGCTGGCGTATATCCGCGACGACGCAAACCCGAAATGGTTGGCATCCGCGGGTCGTCCCAGCCTGCTACCACCTTATCTTCTACCAATTTTAAAAGTTTACGCTTACTCATAATGGTATAGCTTAAGTTTAAGCGCGCAAACTCACGTTGTTTTGGTCTAATAAGGTTTGGGTCTACAACTTGGTCTAAAAACCAATCGTAAAGCTCTCTGTGAGGCTTAAACTCTAAAGAACATAACGAATGTGAAATTTGTTCTATATAATCGCTTTCGCCATGTGTCCAGTCGTACATTGGGTAAATACACCAATCGTTACCTGTTCTGTGGTGGTGCTTCTTTAAAATACGATACATAATAGGGTCACGCATTAACATATTAGGATGTTGCATATCTATTTTAGCACGTAAAATATGGTCGCCTTCATTAAATTCGCCCGCCTTCATCCGTTCGAACAAATCTAAATTTTCTTCAATAGATCGATTTCTAAAAGGCCCATCTACACCTGGTTGTGTGGGTGTTCCTTTTTGTTCGGCCATAGCTTCGCTAGATTGAGAATCTACATAGGCTTTGCCTTCTTTTATAAAAAGAACGGCCCAGTCGTATAATTGCTGAAAATAATCTGAAGAAAATAATTCTTTATCCCAAGTATAACCTAACCAAGAAACGTCTTCTTTAATAGCATCTACATATTCCTGCTCTTCTTTTGCAGGGTTTGTATCATCAAAACGAAGGTTAACCGGGGCATTATATTTTCCACCTAAACCAAAACTAATACCAATGGCCTTTGTATGCCCAATGTGTAAATAACCATTAGGCTCTGGCGGAAACCTGAATCTTAGGTTTTCTCTTGGCATTCCATTGGCCAAATCATTTTCTATAATTTGCTCTAAAAAGTTGAGCGATTTTTTCTCTTCAGACATATTTAAAATTTATTTCAACTAAATACGTGTCAAAATTACGTAAATTCAAGTTATTATAAAGCACGTAAACTAAAGAAGCGTAACTATTTTTAATAATGGCGAACTTATAAATTAAAACATATAAATTCTACCTTCTTACAATGAAAAATAGTAAGTACATTTGTTTTAAAATGTACCAAAACAGCTTAAAAAGTGAATAACATACAACAACAAAAGGTACATTGTTTTAAAATTTTTGATTTATCTACAAATTCATGGGAATTATAAAAGTTGAAAACATACGCGTATTTGCTTACCATGGTTGCTTAAAAGAAGAAACCAAAATAGGAAGCGATTATCGCGTAGATTTAGAAGTGAAAGCCGATTTACAAACCTCGGCACAAACCGACAAACTAAGTGATACAGTAGATTATGTGTTTTTAAACCGAATTATTAAAGAAGAAATGGCTCAGGCTTCTTATTTGTTAGAAACGGTTGCAAAACGCATTTTAAATAGAATTTTTACCGAAGATGCTATGGTTAAAAAGGCTACGGTTTGGGTAAGCAAATTAAACCCGCCCATAGGTGGCGATGTTGAAAAAGTGACCATAAAAATGACAGAAAAGCGTAAAAAGTAATTTTAACTATTGTTAAGTGTTATTTTTTTTTACATTTGCACCACAAATTTGGCGTCATGGCCGAGTGGCTAGGCAGAGGTCTGCAAAACCTTCTACAGCGGTTCGAATCCGCTTGACGCCTCTAAAAGCTTTCAGTTTATTCTGGAAGCTTTTTTAGTTTATAGGGCTTATTTGTTCGAGTTTCTCTTTTAAAAGTTCTTTTTCTTTAGGAAAAAACCCTTGAATTAAAAGTAATACACCAAAACCCAATATCACTAAAGAGATAATTTTTTTGGTTTTAAAAATGCGTCGGGGTGTTAGCTTGTTTTTTAGCTTTTTAGCAACAACAATTTTAATTAAATCGACTAAAAAATAAACAATTAAAATGGTACTTAAAAACACGACTACGCCATTTTCTGAAGTCGTTAAAGAATTGGCTAACACAATAAAAGCAACCCAACCCAGCAACACACCTATATTAATAAAGTTTAGTAAAAATCCTTTTAAAAAGAGTTTACCATAGCCTTTTTTAATTTCTACTTTATGATATTCTTTTACAATAGACCTAAAAGATTTCGATGCCTTTACAAAAGAAATAATACCGTAAACAACTAATAATACTCCACCAAAAATTAAAAAATTTGGGTCGTCTTTTATTTTATCTAAAAGTTTATTGGTACTAAAAAAGGCCACAAGAATAAAAAAAATATCGGCAATCATGACGCCGCAATCAAATATTAAGGCGCTTTTAAAACCTTTTGTAGCACTAGTTTCAAGAAGTACAAAAAAAACTGGACCAATTGTAAAAGCTAGAATTATTCCAAAAGGAATTGCAGATAAAATGTCGTCAAACATAACTTCTATGAGGAATTTAATACAAAGTAAAGAAATATTTTAAACTTTAAAGATTTATACCCTATGCAATGCTACAAAAAAAGAGTATGATAAAAATACCATACTCTTTAAAAGCATTTGAATTAGTCCTTTTTATGAATTTATCTTTTTACAAGTTTTATGGTATCTATACCTGCTTCGGTTTTAACTTTTGCAAAGTATAGTCCCGATTTTAAAGACTTTGCTTCAACACTTACTTTATCAGTATCAGGATTTATTGAAAGCACTCTTTTTCCTAAAACATCAAATACTTCAATGGTTTGTATGTTAATGTTTTTTGTTTTAAATGTCCAATTTGTTTCTGTAGGATTCGGATACACCGTAAAATCATCTTTCCAAAGCGTATCATCGGTGCTTAAAGCACATGCATCGCCAACGACATACGAGAAATATTTTGTAACCGCTAGTCCACTAGGAAAAGCAAACTTACAAGCATAACTTATAGTCGCTCCTGGTGTTTGTCCGGTAATGGTCGCTTTAAAAATCTTCCCAGAGGTATTCGTCATTGGTGTTTCGCCAAAAGGTGTTTGTTTCCATAAATAAGCGTTAATTCCTGTTTTATCGTCTAGTAATTCAAATGTAAAGGTTACATCTGTGCCAGAGGTGCTAAAACTATAGTTATAGCCTACTGAAAAAGAACCCTGTTGTGCATCTGATGACGTCCCTGAGCAATTAGAATTTGAACTTGAAAGTGTTGTAGTATTAATGGTAATAGGATTGTTAGCGGCCATATTTCCTGCTAAATCCCTTGCCGAAACACTAAATGTGTAGTCCGTATTTGGTGTTAAAGCAGCGATAACAAATGATTTTTGAGTTCCAGATATTCCTGTTGTAGAGGTATTATTTGAGCCATAAGTAACTTCATAAATAACAGATCCTGAATCGTCTGTTGCATTTAAAAGTAACTCCACAGAAGTCCCTGTAACAGCACCCAAGGTTGCGGTAAAACTAGCAGGTGCCTGTACATCGCCCGAACCGCTACAATCTGTATCTACCACATAACTTAAGTATTTTGTAGCAGATAATCCGCCAGCATAAGCAAATTTACAGGCATAATTGATTGTTGTTCCTGCTGTTAATCCACTTAAGGTTTTGGTAAAGATGTTTCCAGAAACCTGATCCATTGAAGACTCGGCAAAAGGCGTTTGTTGCCATAAATAAGCAACCACCCCAGTTTTATCGGTATCTAATAATTCGAAGGTTACAATCACATTGGTTCCTATGGTTTCAAACGTACTTTTATAGCCTATTGAAAACGAACCTTGTTGCGCTTCAGATGATGTTTCAGTACAGACCTTTGTTTGCTGTACTATTATATTCACAATGGGAGAGGTACTTGTAGCGCCATCGTTATCGGTTGCTTTTGTTGTGAGTTCATGATTTCCAAGACTCGCGCCGCTCCATAAATAAGAAAACGGTGCCGTAGTATCTTCGCCAATTTTAGTAGCGCCATCAAAAAACTCAACTAAAGAGACCGTTCCGTCTAAATCGCTTGCCGACGCCATTATTAAAATATCTGTATTTTGTTTGAACGATGCATCGTTAGTAGGCGACGTAATATTGGTTACCGGATTGGTATTTCCCGTAGCCGAAACAATCACCAATACCGTACTTGATGATTCGTGCGAGCCATCACTTACCGTAAGTTTACACTTATAAATACCTTCTTCTAAATTTGAAATGGTTGGTTGTACTGCTGTATTATCTGAAAAACTTATTACAGACGGACCATAAATTTGTTCCCAAGTATAATTTAGTGTTGGGGTATCTGCATCAGTACTTAAAGAGCCATCTAAACTGCCCGTTGTTTCTGGTAATACCACAACCACATTGCTTCCGGCGTTAGCAACCGGCGGATTATATGCTAACGGACTATTATACGTAAATGTTAACTTTCCTAAATTAAATTCACCATTCGTAAAAAATAGTCTTAAAACCTGAATACCTTCGTTTAGCTCGATATTACTGGCCGTTGCCGTTGCCCAAGTTGTCCAATTCGACGTGCTTGTTGCGGTTACAGAAATATCCGGACTAATTGTATTGCCTTCAACTTCAAAATGAAATGGACCGCCACCATTAGAATTTCCAGATGCATATCTAAATAACACATCGTAATTCCCAGCTGTTTGCACATCAATGGTATATTCTACCCATTCACCAGCCGATATCCAACCAACAATATTTCCTTCGTTGGTATCCGTGGTTGCATCAACATATTGGTCTGTTCTAAAATCGCCTTCGTTATTCTGAGAAACATCTACGTAGGATATATTTTGACCAATGCCACCTTCAAACGTATCATAATTTCCTGGTTCTATAATGCCTGGAATTTCAATAGGTGTTCCCGAATAAGGCACTTGCTCACCTACCTGAATTGTTACAATATTAGTAACGTTAAACTGACTGCTTTCAAAAACTTTAGCATACATACCATGTTTTCCTAAGGCCAAGTTAGTCGCTTTAAATTGGTAAGGCGCTGTAGTATCTTCACCTAACAACGTGGTACCATCATAAAATTCTACTTTAGTAACACCAGAATCTACTGTGGTAACAATAAGGTTTACACTGCCGTTTGGAAATGCTTGATTAAAATCTGAAGCCATCGTACCAGACACATTGGCATCTTTACTTGTTGCCATGTGATTAGCTGGAACGTCTAACGTATACCCATCTGAAAAAGTTACTGTAATAGGCGAATTTGAATAATTATGTGCCACATACGTCATATCTCCATTATTATTAAAAGCAGCCGCAATAGGATAATTGGCAGTTAATGTTGCTTCTAAAGTTCCCAAAGCATTCATAGCATGTAACCAATGATAGGTTTGTGCATCAGAAATTCCAAATTTTAAAATTCTATCTGGATATGCATCATACATATCTATTGCCGCTTGTGGATCAATAAAAGATAAATATTTCCAAAAGGTATCATGCCATAAATTAGGGTTGGTGCTAGATGTACTCTGAATTTCAGTGTAAGTTTTTAATTCATCCCATATTTTCTGAACGTAGGCTTTATTCTGCCCTAAATAGAGAGAACCACCATGTATAGGGTATAACTCAATACCATAAGATGCCGTAATATCGCCTGTCCAAAATGTTCCATTGTCATAAGAATTTCCCCAAACTCTAGACACTAAACTGTATTGTTGTGATGGCTGAAAGTTACGTTCATTCATATCAAACCAATACTCTTCAACAGCGGTTTGTTCGGTGGTATACAAATAAATTCCTAAATCGCGAATGGCATCGTTTCCTGTAATGGTTCCCCAATGAATTAACGAAGAATTAAACTGCATACTTTCTGAGGTTGATTCTTGGTCGTTTCCTTGCGGAAAACTTGCAAAACCATTCGCCCAACAATGACCAGCATACGGACTAAAATTTCTTAAAAACGGAAATAGTGCATCGTTTCTGTTGTCTGAAGCCGCGTCTCTAACCAATAAATTTATCATATCTCCCCATTGTGCTGACCAACCTGGTTCAAACTGTTCCATAAAGGCTGCTGCATGAATAAAATAACCCCAATGAAAATGGTGATCGTTTATATTACTATCCTGACCATGACCAGCAGGATATCCTAACATAGCAGACCAAGCACTGTTATAATAAAACAAGAAGGCTACTTCACCTGATTGATAGGTTAACCAATCTTCTAAACGCTCTTTAACCGTTGCAATCATTTTATCTCTGGCAACAATATTACCTATTTGATCTGCAATTCTTGCGGTTTGAATCAATCGGTTCATCACTTGCCCTTCATTGTAAGAATCTGTCCAAGTTGATAACCCATCATTTTCAATTTGTGAAATTTTAGCATCTAATTTAGAAGGATCAAATCCTGCGCTATAATTTGCCAAATAAGGCATGGTAGGCAAAATTCCTTTAAAGGTGTTTTCTACACTAAAGGTATTCCCATCCATAGTTTTTATTTCACCTCTTATTCCTGAATAGCTATATTTGTCTGGTGCAGGAGAACCTAGTGCTAAATTAGCCCATTGGTGCGGTAGCAACCCCAATAATACATTGGTCTCAGTGCCTTCTTTAGCTTGAGTTGAAACGGTAAATGTGGTTAATACTTTTGAGGTGCTTTCATCGTAATTCCAAGCAGTTGTTGTATTTGTTGGAAACACGTAAGCATATTTTTTATATTCATTAGCTACAGCTGCTAGGTTACTTGTGCTTTGAGGTAACATGGCCATAGACCAATACGTTTTATTATTTAGAGTGGATGAATAAGTAGACCCGTTTTGAGTCCAGGTGCTTCCTGTTGGTGCATAAAAAACAAAGTCTGCAACACCGCTGGCATTTTCAATAATTAATAATTCTGAAGACATGGTTGCTGTTCCACCATTAACTTTTATTTCTAAAATATCATCGCTGTCTTTTTCAAAGTATAAAAAAGGCATACCAATACCTGAAGTTGCACTTAAACTATGTGACGCATCACTCCAATTCATGGTAACCGTCCAGTCTGAATAATCTGAAACGGTTGTTTTTGTAGTATTCAATCCAGATAGCCCTACTTGAATAGGTGCAGAATCTCCAATAACCCCAAAAGGAATATAAGTGACAACCAAGCCCGTGTTGGTCGTTTTCATGGTCATAGGATAATTAAATAAATTATCCGCGTGATTTTCTTTTACGAGTTTAGACCACCAATCGTTTGTAGGAACCGGTTTTCCAACTGCTGCTCCACTTAATTGTGGTGTACCTGACGGAAACGAGTTTCTACCAGCACTATCGGCTCCGGGATAGGTTGTGGTATAACTTCCACTGCCTGCAGGAACTTGTGCATTTATGTTTAATGTTAAGCTAATAAAAGCTATTACTAAAAGTGTTTTTAAATTTAATTTTCTCCTCATAGCAGGAATTATAGTTGAGTTTTTACTGAATAAAAAGATTTAATTCTTAGTGTTTTAGGGTATAAAAAAAGCAGTGGCTTGTTTGCGTTAAACAAGCCACTCCTTAAAGTTCTAATAAGATATTACTGAGTATTGTGACTTTTTATTGTTTTACTAATTTCAGGCTATTTGAACCATTTGCAGTATTGATTTTAGCAAAATATAATCCTGATTTTAGCTGTGAAGCATTAATGGTAGCTTCTGTTGTTTCAGGTTTTAAAGAGATGACATTTTTACCTAGAATATCAAATACTTCAATAGAAGACATTTTAATGTTTTGTGTTTTAACTGTCCAGCTATCTTGTGCTGGGTTAGGGTATACGTTAAGACCTGCTATTTCAAAGTTTTTGATAGCCAAAGTAGTATTTTTATGAAAATATAAGTTATCGTACCATACAACATTGTTTAGGTTACTTGTAATCCCAACTTGTCTAGTTGCTGCAGTAGGACCTGAAAAAGTTATTGGCATATCATAAGAATACCATGTGCCTGGAACAGGTTGTGGATTAAGGGCATTAAGATCTATAGGGAATACTGACTCAGCACCAGTACCAGGAACTGTTTTAATATTAAATACCTTTCCTACTAAATCAGTGCCAGCTTTAACAAACAAATCAACATGCAAATGTGTGAATCCTGTTAAATCTTGTCTATTAGCATCAAAATCAATTCCTTGACAAGCTTGATTTTTGTAAGCCAAAACTGCATTTCCGTCAGCAGTAGTTGCTGCTATAGCATTTGCACCACACCATCCTTGGTCAAGATTAATCGCTGGTATAACGGCATAAGCGTCACTATAAATAGAAACCACATCAGCAGCATTTCTAGCTGGTGGTGTTGGTGCTGCAACTTGTGGGCTTGGTATAATAAAATTAATTGTATATGTAGCAACGTTAACATTGTTTTCAGCTGTAACATTAAATGTAGCACTACCAGGAACTGCAGATGCTTGTGTTATTGTTCCAACTGTTGCGTTTGTATTTGTTGGAGTTACTAATGTTACTTGAGGAATTGAACTTGCATCTGGAAGTTCAACGGTGTAGTCTTTTGTAGTCGAACTAAAACCTGATATGGTAACATTATCTATTTGTAAATCACTTAATGAAGTGTCTTCTTCTGGTAGAGCTGCTGGACCACAAACCCCTTCAAATGGAGTAGTTGCATTATTAAACTGCCATGTAGCTCCTCCTGTACTTGTTTTTCTCCACTGAATAAATTGTATTACTACATCAGTTGGTGGTGTTGATGCCCAAGTAAGCGTGGTACTAATTTCGCCAGATACTGAAGTATCATTTGCTGACTTGGTAGCTGCACCTCCAGCAATTGGTGTCCCTATAATATCTAAAAAAGTTATATCTGATGCAGCAACAGTAATTTTAGTAGTGGTAGCACTCGTCTTCTCAATTGTTAAATTGACAGCAGAATTAACCTCAGCAGGTAAACCAAGATGAAAGATCTCAGTAGAGCAATAATTTGAATTAACCTCATTTGATATGGTTGCCTCTGAACAATCGTCATAAATTTCATTCCATATCAATGAATCTGAAGTTTTCCATACTCGATTAGCATAGCTAGAATAGTCTGTAACCATATTGCCGGAGTTAATTCTACCCGTACATTCGGAATTTGCAGCATTATCTTTAAGGTCTTCATAGACCCCAGAACCGTTGATGGTATATAGGTATTCCATGTTAGCACCTGGAGCTGGAGATAGTGTAAAAGTAAAAGTATCGTTACCATTATCAACACCAACAGGTCCTCCTGCTGGATCCCAACCCCAAAAGGCTCCTGATAACCTACAAGATGTTGTTCCAGAAGGAACAGAAACCGTCATAACTAAATCTTGCGCATAGCCATAACAAAATGTTAATAGTGAAATAAAAAATAAAGTAATTTTTTTCATCATAAATAGTTTTAAATTAATATTAATTAAATTCTTTGTTTTAGTTGTTTCTCAAATTTAAAAGGTAATAGGTGTTAAATATTCATTTATAGCCCCTACAAAAAACATACATCACAAAAAATAGGCGATTATTTTATTAATATATTAACAAAACCCTGTATTTATAAGTCGTTTCAACATTTTATAATTCTGATTTATAAATTCTATATTTGGAAAGTATATTGCAAATGTTGTGGTAATGTTGTGGTGAATTACAAGATTGATGCGTTAATAATTAAATCCGTATTATTTAGAAATAGGCTAAAGGAAAATTAAAATGAGGAAAATCTTGTTATATACTATATATCAATATCTTATATAATAAAAAAGCACAAAAAGATATAATTCGTGCATTGAGTAAAACAACTAAATGGTGGGTTCTAAAATTTAAGTTTTTCATCTTTATCCCATAAGCCCCAATAGGCACCAACATCACCTTCTGCTCCAACTTTCCATGACTCATCAAAGGATGAAAAGTAAAACATTTCGATATCGTCATCGTTAGACCAAACTTGAGCGTTTATAAAATACTTTAATGCATTATCGAATGATGGTATGGCATCTTGAAGCCCTTCGCCAAACGATGGCCAACCGGTTTCGGTTATAATTACTTTTTTACCATTTGCTGCATTTTTAGCTTGGTTATACATATCGCGCATATAAACCAACGCGTATTCCTGACTGCATCCTTCCCAATACGGATAGCAGTTTGCTAAAACCACATCACAGGCTTCAGTAATTCGAGGTCTGTGACTAAATTCGTAATAGGCATCTACATAACCCATTGGAATGTCTGGAATAGCTTTTTTTACATGATACATAAAAGCCAAAAGCTCATCTTCGGTTAAATCTTTTCGATACATAACTTCATTACCAACGGCCGCAATATCCACAAAACCCTCTTTAGCTAGTTTAATAAGTCCTGCAATTTCTTTTTTATTAATTTCAGGATCGTCACCTAACCAAGCGCCTACAAGTGTTTTTATACCAAACTCTTTGGCTATACGAGGGATAGCCTCATTACCGTCTGTACAAGAAAACGAACGTATCCAATCTGTATATGGTTTTATAATTTTCATACGTCGTCTAATTTGTTCTTCACTAATGATATCACCTGGTTTTTGACCTTCTTCATAAGGACTAAAACATAACCCATGCATACCTCCTTTAAGCACTCTTTTGAACAGATTATGTAACCCTTTGGGTGTTTTTTCGTCAAGATTTAAACCCGCTAACGACTTTATTTTATCTTCTCTATATGACATATTTGTTATTATTATTTATATTATAATTCGCCTCTACGTTCTACTAATTCTTCTTTTATTTCTCTGGCTCTATCTTCATTTAAACTATAATTCCACATAACAAACATTGATAATGCTGCTGTTAATGCTGGCACAACAATATCGGCAATTCTAAGCTTTGTCATGGTTTCTATGCCTTGTATAGCCACGTTTTGGTCAAATCCAACAATTTTTAATATGACGCCACTCAATATAATGGCTAAGGCTTGACCTAGCTTTACCATCCACCAATAAATAGCACCAAAAGTGCCTTCTTTACGTGGCATACCATTTTCAAGCTCATCTAAATCACAAACATCAGCAGTCATTGACATCATTAATGTAAACAAACCTCCCATACCAAAAGCAAATAAAGGAATTGGTAAAAAGATTAGCCATGGTATACCATTGCTGGCATCTATACTAAACCAAGACATTCCTGCACTTTCTAAATACGGATTTAAAAAATCGAAAATTGCTGCAACGCCACTATTTAAACTTTGCCCGAATGATGTTTGATTGAACCTGTTATTAAGCTTAATATCGAAACCCCACCATTTAAGAATGTAACCTATAATAGATAAGAATGTTGAAATTAAAAATGCATTTCTTTTTCCCCATTTTGTAGCCATTTTAGAAATAATTGGAATGACTAAAAAAGCGGTTAAAATAGCATTAAGGGTATTAAACCAAGCCGGCCAAGTACCCGCTTGTTCCCAACTTCCTTGGTTCATATAAAATACAATAATAAAAACAGAAAAAGCAGCTACTAATTGAAAACCGTTGAACACTAAAAAAGTGGCACCACAAAGTTTCATAAAAGGTTTATTTTTAGAGACTTGTTTTATCCCTTTAAATAATTCTTTCATATTAGAAGCCAACGTTTTAAAATTAATGACTTGTCGGTTTCCCATGTGTGAAGCATCGATGCCTTTACAGAAAAAAGCAGGTAAAACGCCAAAAATAACACAAACAATACCAACAATTACAGCCATGGTTCTAACACCTTGAGCAGGGTTATCGAAGGTGTTTACATCTGGAATAATAACATATAACCAAGGCACAATTATCCACGCAATTTGACCCATAGAGTTAGCTAAACTCATAAGTCTAGTTCTTTCATTATAATCGGACGTCATTTCGTATCCTAAACCAACAAGAGGCGTTGCAAACATGGTATTTCCAACAAGGAAAAGAATTTGCAAAATCATTACATACCAAAAATTAAAGGTTTGTGATGCATTTTCATCAAGTTGCCACATTAAAATGAAAAGTATGCCACTAATAATAGCGCCACCAAATATATAAGGTCTTCTTCTACCCCATTTTGATGTAGTATTGTCTGATATGAAACCCATAATTGGGTCTGTTAAGGCGTCGAATATTCTAGGTAAGCCACCAAGAAGACCTGCCCATACAGGATCCATACCAAATGCGGTTAAAATAAATACTTGAAGGTAAACACCCAATACGCCTGGTAACAAATTAAGAACAAAATGCCCTGAACCGAAGGCTGCTTTTTGTCCGAAAGGAACTTTATCTTTTAATGCTGTTTTAATATTTGACATATCTTTTTGGTTTAATTGGTTGTTATTTGTTTTTTGGAATTACAACAGTTTGAATCGCTTTTGCGTCTATTGAAAACTCCACGGTTTTATCGTTTAATATTAGGTTAATACTTTTAGGTTTTTCTGTTTCGTTAAAAATTACAACAGCAATGGAACCATCTGTGTTTAGGGCTGATGTTAGCATAAGATCCTTATCAGAATTTTCTAAACCTATAATTTTCGCTTCTGGTCTTATATACTTACTAAAGTGTGCCATAGTGTAATAAAGCGGTGTAAAATAGACTTCATCGGCGTCTGGATCTACAATTACAGGTGCAACACACCAGTTTTTAAACCAGTTGGGACCACCTTGCCTATCTAAAACCATATTCCAATCCACCCAACCATCAACCCAATTGTTTAAACAGCCAATTATATCTCTGGCATATCTGTTAACAGGTGCGTATTTAGGATGTAAATATTTTTCTTCTTCCGAAGCCCAATCCCAACCCCAATCGGTTGCTTCTTTTTTCCAATACCAGGCATCGTCTTGCCATTTTGGAACTTCAGAATCGACGCAACCTTCGGTTTCAATTAAATATTTGTTTGGTGCTTTATTGTGTGCATATTGTAAGGCTTCAGGAAAAAAATCATAGGTACTTTCATACCAATGAATAGCGGTTCCATCGAAATATTTAGAAGATGCTTCATCTTTATACATTTCATCTACCCATTCTTTTAAACCCGCTCTATTCTGGTCGTAACCCAAAATTATTTTATCGCCTTTACCATCAGCTTCCAGTTTTGGGCCTAAATAATTTTGAACAAAATGGGTCATTTCCTGAGGAGTAAAATGCATACTTTCCCAATTATTACCGTTGCCGTGTGGTTCGTTTTCAACCGTAAAACCCCAGATATCAATACCTTCTGATTTATAAGCATCGATATATTTTGAAAAAAACAAAGCCCACGTGTTATAATATTTAGGAAGCAATTTCCCGCCAACCCAATGATTATTGTCTTTCATCCAAGGAGCTGCGGTCCATGGTGATGCAAAAATTTTAAAGCCATCTTCTGAAAACGCCATAGCATCTTTAATCATGGGAATAAGGTCGTCTTTATCTGCTTCAATCGTAAAATGTTCCAAATTCACATCGTCTTCAACAGGAGAATACGAATATTGGCTTAGTGAAAAATCACAAGAATTCATATGTGTTCTGGTTAGCGAATACCGAGCACCATCTTTGGCGAAATAAGCCTTTAAAATGGTGTCTCTATTAGCTTTGCTTAACTTGTTAAGTAAATATGCTGAAGCCTCCGTAAAAGCGCCTCCAAAGCCCGTTATGGTTTGATAGGTTTGTTCTGGTAACAACGTAATGGTAGCTGAAACCTTTAAAATTTCGAATGTTGAGATTTTACTAAGCTTATTTCCGTTGGCTGAGGTTTCAAAAACCTCAAAATCCATTTGTTTTTTTGTTTCACTACAACCCATAACAGCAATTACTAAAAGATAATACACATATGTTTTGATTGATTTCATAAAAAATATTCTTAGTGAGATACACTAAATTCTGAAGCCGTTGGTGGCACCAAAACCGTTTCCATTAATGCTTCTTTATTCCCATTAAATGTTTTTGTAATGGGTTGTCCGTCTCTGGTTAATCCTTTAAAAACACCTTCATCAACTAAATCCCAAAGGGCATATTTTGCTTCGCCTTTTAAGTTTATAAGTCCGAAATGATTTTCGGAACCCAATTCATTTTGGGCATCTTTCCATTGCTCGTCGAAGGCTTCAAAATAAAAACAAGACACTTTATTGTTGTTAGACCAAGCTCTAATCAAATCATAATATCTACCCGATTTATATTCGTCGGTTGCTCTAGAGCCATTAGCACCGTACAACGAATTACAAACCGTTGCCCAGCCTGTTTCCCCAATATGTATAGGCTTTTTAACACCCAAACGCTTTACGTAATTAGATACACTGTCGTATTGCTTTGTGGCAAATTTTAAAGCCCGTTGCATAGAGGCTTCGAGTTTTTCTTGCTTAGACATATGGGTTTCGTTTTCTGGAACTAACCAAAAGGCAGGATTATAGTGTGAGTTATGCATTGGGTAAGTATGCATGGAAATATAATCTACTGCCTTGATTAGTTTTTCTAAATCGTCGGTATGATAGGCTGGATCACCGCCGCCCCATGATGAAAAATCATCGGAACTGGTTATCCATAAATCGTTGGGTAAAACACCGGTACGCTTTAAATTTTGTAAATGATTTACCCATTTTAAAATAACATTTGGTCTTACAAAATAGCTGGTTGCCCAATGCACCATGGCTTCGTTACCAACGGCTAATATTTTAACTATGTCTGGATACGCTTTTGCTAAAGCAACAGCTCTATCAATTTCACCTGCATTCTGGTCGCTTTCTGCTTCATGGTTGGGTTCTAAACCGGTCCAGGCATTTTCACAATCTATCCAAGCGCCTAACATGACATACATTTCAAAACTGGAATCTTCCTTTTTTAATTCGCTAATAGCTTTTAAAACATTTGGTGCATGCGGTAATTGAACATTGTATGTTCGTAAAATTTTAATGCCCATGGCCGACAGGATTTTCATATCCTCTTTTAATTGAGAAATACTCGGTTGAGAATCTCTGGACTTTTTACGATACCCTCCATAAGAAATTGCTAAATAGTCTGGATTTCCTAAAATATCGGCTGCTGTTTTGTGCTTTTCCTTACCCACTGTAATCTTTTCTTTTTTTGAATTATTTCCACATCCAAACACAAAAATTATAATAGACATGGCTAATAAAATTTTTTGAATGTGTTTCATGACTTTACCCTCTTAATTGATTTACTGAAACTATAATTTTTTGAATATGGCCTGTTCTTTCGAAAATGTCTTTTGATGTATGTTCATCCAGCAACAAGCCTTCTATATGATTAGTTGTCTGGTTATTATAAAAAACCTCAACACCTTCTTTTTCTGATAATTTATAAACTATTGGAATTTGACAATAGGTAAAGCACAAGGTATTAACCTCTAATTCTATTTGTGTTTCTTCGTTGTGTAAATTGGTATATTTAAACGTTTTAGGCGTATTAATGAGTTCGCTTTTGCGTAATAATGAAGGATTAAAATATACCTTACCTTGTTTTACAAACACCCCTAATTCACCAATTCTACATAGAATGTCTTCTTTAACCTGACCCGTCATACCGGGTTGTTGTGCGCCTTTTGTTGCTGGTGTATGCGAATACGGATCGGTTGGGAACGCGCCATATAATTTTGGCGATTTATGAACCCCTATACCGGCTTGTATTTCGTAATAATGTTCTAGTAATTTACCTATAACCTCATCGCTTTCTTTAGTGTTAATAGCTAACAAACAGTTTTCCTGTACAGCCAACAAAAGCTTTGAAACCATGTGCCAATAAATAGAGCCTAAACCTTCGTAACCAAAAAAAGTGCCCGAACGCCCTGTAAAAGCTTTGTGGTTAAATATATCTTCAAAAATGTTTAAGGTTAATTTCGTGTCTTTTTCGGCTAATGTTTTATAGGTTTCTGGAAGCTTATTTAACGCCTCTTTTAAGCTATTAGCATTATTAAAATTGCCATTAAAATGAAAATTGCCTAAAACATCTTTCTCGATAATTTGTGTATTACCATCGGCAACTAATTTTTGTAGTAACTCCGATTTAGCAACCTGTTCTTTTGGAATATTATTCTTTTTATCGAAACGTGCTAATTCTTTATCTGGGTATAAAATATAGCTGTATTGATCGTCTCTAAACAAGGCGCTTTGTTTCAATCCATCTAATAATTTTAAAGCTTCTTTTGGAACTAAAAACCCGGAACTTAAAACAGCAACCTGCCCTTCGAGCATTTCAGGTAGATACGAAATTGAGACTTCTTTATCATTTTCAACAGTCATTAAATTATAAGCATGGTATAAATTATCTTCGCGCTTATTGGCTTTAATTGTTTGTTGTAAATAACTTTTTGTAATGGTTAAAAACTCCTGTAAAGCGGCTTTTTGTAATGGTTCTTTGTCTCCTTTAAAACCGTTTTGGTAAACAGATAATCTGTAATCGCTGGCTGCTTGCCCCAAACCATCTAAAACCGTTTTCCGGTCGCTATTAGATATTTTAGAGGATAGTATGTTTTTATTAACCTCAAGCGTTTGAAGTGTTTTTGTAAAAAAGATATGTAATTCTGAAGATATTTTAACCGAATCGATATTTGATTTTGAAACAACGCTTTTGAAAAAGGATAGAAAACGCTCCAAATAACATAAAGTTACCATAGAAACTCCATTACCAACAAGGGCATTATTGGCATCGTTCCATTCGGGTCTTTGTGTGTTTAACCAAATACCAGCCTCAGGAATAAAATTGGAAACTTTAGCAAGTACGGTTGCTAACAGTTTTTCTATTAAATTAACCTTGTAAATGCTGTTGTTTTGATCTAGTAGCAGAGAACCATCGGCCCCAAGTACTTGTTTTCTTTCGTTTATTTTATGGTCTAAGGCATAGTCAAAATCAATGGTGTCTTTTGGGTTTACTAAAATCTCTTTATAACTTTTAATTTTATAAGGCACGTTAGCATATACAAAAATGGCTTTGTTAAATAAGTTTTCGAGAGCGCCCGGATAATGACCTTCAATAAACTCTAAGAATTTAAGCAGGTAAATAATTTGATGATCTCCCCAATACCCAATGTAAGACCACGGGTCGTTTTCTTCAATAATTTCCCAATCGAAACCATCTTTAGTAACCCTATAGGGATTGTAACCATCAAAGGTTGTGGCGTTTAAAAACTTATGAATCATGCTCTCAATAAATTCGGGATAGGCATGTGCTAAGGCTTCCCAATTTTGAAAAATATCGCGCCAGTTGCCCTCGTAATCGAGTATTTTAGAACCGTCTATTTCACTTTTTGTGTTTATTGAAAACTTGTTCCAAGGCCTGCTCGGGTCGCCATGTCTTCTACTAAATTTTAGTGGTAAATATTCTAAGCTTAAGCGTTTAAAATCTGAATCGTTATCGCTGTTTGAAATGGCCTTTATGTCTTTATGAGTAAATACATCGGGTAGCTTGTTTAATAATCCTGATTTACTTTTGAAAACTTGTTTGTTTGCCTTTTCGATGTATTTAAGAAAGTCTTGTTTTTCGATGTTATAATTGTCATCAAAGATACCACCACGCATAATATTGAATAGTGTATTTGCAAAATGACGGGTATTGAATAAGTCATCGGCCGTAAGTTGTAATCCATCTGAAGCAGACGTAAGTGCTATCAAGTTTTTAGTACCTTGGTCTATATCCTTTTGAACTTCAACCTCTAAATTACTGTCATTTTTAATTCGATAAGCAATAGCTTCGGTTTGAGTAACAGATTGATTTACATTACAAACAAAAGTCCAAGCTTTAGCTTCCTGAGCATTTAAGCTTATGGTTTCACTAACAAAATAAGCGCCTTTTTCGGCTTTTATATCTTGTTCCTGATGAATTTCTAAACCCTTTCTAAAATTATTTAATTGCAACGAAGACAGTAAATATTTAGGATTGTTTAATCCTAAAGACCAAACAATACTGGCTTTTAAGGCCTCACTAGGCTCTGCTTTATCAACAATAATGGCACTTAAAGCGTAAATTCCCAAACCAGAATCTGGTTGTAATTCGCTTTTTTTGTAAGCATCAACCAAGTTGCTAACGCGGTTTTGCAAATCGGAGCCAACACCATAGGGCACAATATTTTGTAAACCATCAAGAAGGGTTACTTTTAGTTTAGAATCTGTATTGTTTATAAGTTTCGACTTTTTTACAAACCCAAACTCGTTACTAGAATTCCACTGGTATCTAAACGTTAAACCCAAATCTTCGTTAACTTCTTCAAAAACTATTTTATTTCCGTAGTTGTTTTTATAAAGATTTTGATGGGTTTTATACTTACCTAATTGGCGAATAGAAAAAGGTTCCCAAACCTGAATTTTTCCATTTAAATGTACTTGAAAAATAGATTTACTTCCTGTTATATCTGCCGATTCTGTTATTTTATCGTCTGTATAATAAGGAAAAAGTGCCGATTCAGAATTTTTTCTACCAGCTGTTAATCCGCCATTACTGGATATAAACATCCAGTGATTGGAATCGCTAACAATGCTCATAAAAAACGGACGCATGGCATCGCTGTTAGATATTTTATAGTATGTTTCGTTTTCAAACGTTACTATTTCTCCATGTACATTATCTGTTAATCCGGTATTGACTTTAATTGTATTATTCATTTACGTTTAAACTTTACGCATTTATATTTAAAAACCTTATCATTAGCTTTTTTAAGGAAAAGGCTTTTGTATTTATATTAAATCTCTTTATTTTAATTAGTCAAAAAGGTTAATCGTTAATACCGACTAACCTTTTTGAAATTAGTCACTTTTAGTCATGCAAACGCATGTATTATATAGCCTTTTAATTAACTGTTACAGAGACGTTATCTATGTTAGCAGTAACAGTGCAACCAGCCGCACCACCACAAACCGTTTCAATTAAGAAACTTATACCTCCAGAAACATCTGTTCCAGCCGGTATTGTAAACGATCCAGAAAATCTTGACCAAGCATCGGTTAATGCTGGTGTTGGATTAAATACATGTGTAAAAGAAGCGCCATTTGCACCTTCACCAAATAGAAGCACGTTAAATACGCCGCCTTCTCCACCCATGGATCCAATATGATCGAACGCAATGGTAATTTTATCGCCAGCAGCTACGGCACCTACACCAATAGCTTCTTGCTTAAATGCAGGATTACTAGCACCGTTAGTTTCTAGTCTTCCAGACCAAGAACCCCCATTATTTCTGGTATTATCTAGTACAGCTAAACCTCCATTTTGGAAGCGAATCCATCCAGAGTCTGTTCCTGTTTCAAAATCTGAGTTAGAGGCTAATCCTGTTACGGTACCACCAGTTCCTCCGCCACCAGTTCCTCCGCCACCGGCACTAGCACCATCGCCATAAAGCATTAAATCATCAAAATAATATGTATCAGTATTTTTAGCATTTAAGTCAAAGAAAATAACAATTTTATTAAACTTATTGCTATCTGAAGCTGCAAAAGGAAAGGTTAATTCTTCCCAACCACTTGTAATAGAGGTTGTTAAAAATTTCTCGACATTATTTCCGGCATTTCCTATTTCTTCTAATTTAAGTCTAACTTCTGTATTTGCTCTTGCAGACCAAACTTTAATTTTTAATCCTGTATGACTATTAAAATCTAATTTTGCATCTAAATCATATTGATTGTTATCCCAATTAAACTGACCGCTTTTTACAACTTTACCAACTTTACACGACTTATTTACATTGTTATCGGTGTCGGGGTTATCTACCCATGAGAAACCAGCGCCATCTGAAATAAAATTGGCACTTGGATTTGTTAAAAACGTCATGTTTAAATTGGCCGCATTGTATGATTCTGTAGTTTCTGCAATACATGCATTAGGATCGGAAACTACAACCGTTCTAATAACTTCTGTTGCTGCATTACCTGAGGCATCAGTTACATTATAAGTAATGGTATAAGTGCCTGCTGTGTTTACATTTACAGTATCTCCTCCAACAACTATATTAGCAGTAATATCTCCATCAACATCATCTGAAGCCGTTGCTCCTGGGTCTGTAAATGTACCTCCTAGTAAAACATTTATAGTAGCATTACCTGTTAATGTGATTACTGGTGCTACAATATCTGCAGCGACTATAACGGTTCTTGTTCTTTGTGTCGCTGCATTTCCGGCTGCATCACTAACGTTATAGGTAATAATGTAGGTTCCGGCTGTGTTTGTATCTACAGTATCGCCACCAACAACAATATTAGCAGTAAGATCGCCATCAACATCATCTGTAGCTGTTACTCCTGGTTCTGTAAATGCCTGCCCAAGCATAATATTCATTGTTGTATCGCCAAGTAAGGTGATTATTGGTGCTCCTGCATCTGAAATTACTATTATATCCTCAAAAGTATCTGATGCCCCTGCCACATTAGTTGCTGTTAACACAACTTTGTATTCGCCCGCTGAATAGTATTTTACAGGATTAATAAGCGTAGAAGTAGTTCCATCTCCTAAATCCCAACTATAATTGGTTGCATTCTCAGAGATATTTATAAATGTTACTACACTATTATCAGTATTTATTGTATGAGTAAAACCAGCAACAACTTTTGGTAAATTTACCTCGTCGTCTTCGCAACCTAAAAAGGTTATGGCTAAGATTAAAATTGATAGCTGTTTAAATGTTCTAATTAATGTTTTCATTGTCTTATTATTAGTTTAGTTGTTGCTTCTTTTATATACTCTAACGTAATCTACAAGCATATTTTGTGGAAAAACCGTTTCTGCATTTGGAGATCCTGGTAAAGCGCCGCCAACGGCAAGATTTAAAATGATATAGAAAGGACCATTATTAAATACCCATTCTCCTGGGACATCCTTTGGTGTTATTTGATTGTAAAGTTTATCGTCTACATAGAAGTTAATATAATCTGGTCCCCATTCTATTCCGAAAATATGAAAACCTGTATCAAACCTATCGTTTTCTAAATTGTAGGATTTACTTATGGATTGACCACCGGAATAACCCGGTCCATGAACCGTTCCGAAAACCCTAGTAGGTTCATTACCAACATATTCCATAATATCTATCTCTCCTATTTCTGGCCAAATCTGTGTTCCGTTAGCGTCGTCTCCAAGCAACCAAAATGCAGGCCAAATTCCTTGTCCGTAAGGCAAACGTATACGTGCTTCAAAACGACCGTAAGTTTGCTCAAATTTACCTTTTGTTAATAGTCTTGCCGAGGTATAAGCAGAACCATTAAATTGCTCCTCTTTTGCTGTAATTATTAACACGCCATTTTGCACTGATACATTATCTGCGCGATCTGTATAATACTGAAGCTCATTATTACCCCAGCCATTTTCTCCTGTACCAATGTTATATCCCCAAATATCTGGATTAGGTGCGCCTTCAACATCAAACTCATCGGCCATTACTAATTCTGTGAACTTAGCAACGGTTTGTGTTTCATTTGTTTCACAACTCATAAAGGCAGTAAATAAAATTAATATTACAAGATTAAAAACACTAGATTTTATGTTTCTTGATTTATATAGTAAATTATGCTGCACAAAGATTTTTGTTTCCATTCTTGTTATATTTTTTAAATTCATAGTATTAAATATTACGCTCTATTGGTAGTTTTACTCACTATAGAAATACATATTATCTAAATAAATAGTTTTAACATTAGAAGATTTAATGTTTTCAATAATGATTAAATTAACTCCTGTCTTATCTAATGAAGTTTCTAAAGTTGGTCTAATAGGAATTTTTATAGTTGCCCATACTCCAGCTTTAAAATCGGTATCGTTAAAAACAACTGGAGCTCTTGGGTCTAGTTGATAACTTTGACCAATGCGATTTTGTTGAAAAGTAGTAGCATTAGAATTTTCATTCTTAAATGTGAGTAGCAGGTCAATATCGGTGGGTAATTCTAACATCATGATATCCACACTAAAATGTGTCATCTGTGAAATATCTAGTGGAGTTGTTAGCTGAGTACCAACAAAATTAAATTCGGTATAATTTAATACATTCTGTCCATCTATATTGGTTTGTTCGCCTTTGGTGGTTTGGTATGGAGCCCAATAACCATTATAGTAATTTACGGGTACGTTTGTATATTTATCGCTAAATATTGAAATTACGTTACTTTCGTCTAGAGTAGGAGCTGGGGCAACAGGAAACGTTCCTGGAACATTAACCGTTAAAGATCCGGTTGCTTCAACACCACCCAAAGTGGCTGTTATTTTAGAAGTACCAGTACCTGCAAAGGCTATTATTCCTAATTCGCTAACACTAGCCACTCTAATATCAGATGATTTAAAAGAAAAATAGGCGGGAGCAACGGTAATTTTCTGATTTAATCCAGATTCTAAATTAAACGTTTGTGTTAATCCGTAATTAGCCATACTAACTAAATTTCCCGTGAACTGGGTTTCTACTTTATCTTCGCCATTTGAAATAGATGGCATTGGCTGTGCAATGGTTCCTAATTTTTCAAACTTTAAATCGTCAATCCAAAACGTATAACCAAAACCCCCTGTGTTTTGTGTTCCAGCAGAATACCAAAACATTCCTCTTTCTTCAATTAGTTTTGAAGGGTCTGGTAATGGAATAACATATTTAACCCAATTTGTAGATAAATTTATATTTGTTCTTGTTACTTGGTATTTATTCTGACCAAAGTCTTGACCAAATCCCATTTCGCCTATAGAAACTCCTTGTGAGGCCTTTGCCCAAAACGTTAAAGCATCATATCTTGTTAAATTTCTTCCAGCACCATCTACCCTAAATATGGCGCCTGCGTAATTCCCTTCTGGGTCATCTGCGTTAGGTATATCGAAACGCATAGATGCGTTACTGTTATAGCCTTCTGTTTCATCTACTGTCCAAGCTGTTGCTTTTGAACCAGCAAATGGAAAATAGAAATCTGAACCTAATCCTACTGGTGAATCTGTAAACACCTCAGGATTTGTTGAAAACGTCGCAAATACTGCTTCATCTGATAGTTCTCTTTCACAACTTACTAAAATTGTAAAAATGAAACCTAACAGGAAAATCATTTTTGTATATGTAAATTTTGTATTTTTCATTTTAGTCTTTTTTTATTTACCAATATTTATGTGTACATAGGTTCTAATCTCCCATTCACTTCCATTACCGAATCCTACGGGACTTAATGTAGGTAATGCAGGATATGTATTTGCTGGAATAGCGCTAGGTGAATACCTAGGTGAATTTGCATCTAAAGATCTCCATGTGCCACGAATACCAATTTTAGTATCTGGAAGAATATACCAGTCTGGTTTCCCTATTGATGTAGAAATATCAATCATATTTTGAACTGGGAAGGTTAAGTTAAAATCGCGGTGGTAATCGAAAGGTCCCCAATCATTAACTTTGAAACCGTATTCAATTTTCCATTTTTTGTAGATCATTCTAAGATCTCCTCCAAAACGTTCTATCGTTCTATCACTATCGCCATTAGCCTGAGCGTTACCTCCGTAAAAATTTCCAATAATTCCTAAATCTCTATGTACTTTAGATACAACACGAGAACTTACCTCCCATAAGTTTTGTGCAGGTGCCGATTGTGCAAAAGCAAAAAAGCTACGATTTGCTAAAAATCCTATCGCTGCATCTTGAGCTGTTGGATGGTGACGATATACAAAACCTAAGTTTAACGCTATTTTAGCATCTTCTGAACGGTCGCTGTCCCAATCGTAAAACCAAGATCCTGGAGTTGGATCGAAGGTTAAAAGTAATTCTCCAGCCGTAGTCTCTCTGTTACCTCTTACAGCAAACGGATCGTCGATAAAGTTTCTTAATCTTCCTGGTGCATTTACATCATTGGGCATTGGAGCCACTAACGGTTTCTGCCAAAGAAAGTTTGGTGCTATTTGCAAATTACCTATGGTATACGTAAAACCAGAAAGTATATTTGTTTGATTGCCGCTTCCAGAATCTTTCAATTTCCAACCCGTAAATGTTCTTGTCGCATCAGCACCACCATTGGCAACTAAGCCCATATAAGCGGCTTGCCCATACCAATTAAATCTTCCTTTTTGAAACGTTAATTTAGCTTTTGCACCCCAGTTATCGTCTGAGTTTATTTTATCTTGATAAACTACATAATTTCCTGGTTCACCAGTAATATCTTGATAGGTACTTCCGTTTAATGGACTACCTCCCCAAATACCGCCTAAAGCAATACCTAAAGGTCCAAATTTTCTTTCTAAAACTATGGTAGCGCGTTCTGTAGGCCACGGTGGTATAACACCACTTCGAACCTGATTAGGATCAAGAACCCTTTGTCCGTTTAAATCGAATTCTAAGCCAGTATCTAAATCTCTGTGGTAAATACCTGTAATATCCCAGCGGCTAAAATTAGTTTGATACTTTAAAAGCACAGTTGGATTTGCTCCCCACCATAATTGCGGGCCAAAAGCAGCCTTAAGCCCTTTTAAAGCACCTTTTCCGTCAATCTCCATTCCCAATATCTCACCATTATAAATGTCTAAATTAGGACCATAATTAGCTTCTGGATACAAGCCAAAGAAATCTCCCTCGTATCCCCAGTGGTAATGCCCTGTTCTATAAAAACCTCTTACGTCTGCCGTTTTTGTTTGCCACTCAAATTCTGCATTGTAAACACGCACGCGATTATTATCGGTAATAACAATATCTTCACCGTTTGCATTAGTAACAGTTATTGGACGTCCAACATTTTCGTAAAAAATCTCATCAATAGGGTTTTGTGCTACGTTACCAAGAACATTAAAGTTAACTTCTGCTCGCATATTGGAAGCTGGATTTGCTTCTACACCAATATAATAAGACTGCATATGATCGAAACCTAGCTTATTAGGAAAAGATTCTATATCCTCATTTTCGTTTTTTGGAGTTGTTATTAAGCTTCCACCTGTGTTAAATGTTGTAAATTCTGCTCTGAAATTACTAAGTTTTATTTTGTCTGAGCCATCTGCTTTTAAAGCTGCTTTATCACCTCTAGCTTTTAAAACCGCATCCATCAATTGAATGTTTTTGAAATGGTTATTAACAAACTCTAAAGTTACACCTTCTGTGTAAGGGTTTAATTGATGTGCTTCTTTTAGAGCATAATAAGCAGCTCGTGGATATAAATCGTAGAGTCCTCTAGAACTTGTTGGTCCTTTGGCACAGATACCAAACCACTCTTCATTCATATTATTCTCACCTGGTGCTAAATCTATAGCATATCCTCCATTAGCCCAAGACGCATTAGTATCATGTATATCTGCATTCTCTCTGTCATCGAAACCAAATTTCCACCAGCCATCGCTAAACTGAAATGTAAAACCACCAATAGAATTTTCGTTTTTGCCTAAACCGGCTGCATTTTGATAAATTTCTTTCCAGTTTTCTACCATATAATAGGCCTGGGCTTTTTGATCTTCCTTATTATCTATAGCATTAAAAGCATCTGCACCGAACTCGGTTAGCATAATAGGTTTGTTAAGCTTTTGTTTTACAATATCGAACAAATCGGTGAATGATGCACCACGATAGGCATTAACACCATATATATCAACATCTTTACATTCTTCTGCAACTATATCTATAAACAGAACATCTCCATTACATATAGCAACTGGATGCGATGTATCTAGCTCCTTCATTTTTTTTGCCGCATCATTCATAAGCTTATACATGGGCCTTCCGCGTGATTCTCCAATAAACTTTTTTTCTTGTTCATCGTCTGGAAAATCTTCTGTTTCTGCACCTTGCCAAAAAAGCCCGTAATTGTTTTCATTACCAAGTAAATACAGTAATAACCCTGGAGTGTTTTTGTATTCTTTAACTAGTTTATCAACTTCTGAAAGAAGATGTGCTTGTGTTTTAGGATCAGAATAATGAGTAATGGGTGTCCATACTCCATCTAAAGTTAACCCATAACGTCCGAAAGAGTGATTAAGCATCGTATAAATACCATAGTTTTCATAGATATATTTAATCCATCTTGCTGGAACACCTGTATACTGACGTATTACGTTAACATTCATGTTCTTTAACAGAGACATTTCGGTGTCAAGACCTGCTTTAATAATATCGTCAGACTTGTTCCAAAAATCGGCGTTAACAGTATTTGTACCAATAGGGATGTAATCCCAATTCATACCGTTAATTATAAAATCTTTTCCATTTACAACTAATTTCATACCATCATCATTACTAACAACTTGAACGTTGTTCGATTGAGAGACAGCACTTAGTGTAAACAAGAAAAGTACTATTCTTAGAAAATTGTTTTTCATAGTTTTATTTAATTTAGAAGTTGGTCTTTATAAAATAATTATATTAATCAAAATATTAGCAATGGCAAAAATGGGAATATCGTTAAGTATTAAAATTAAAACAATTAATTATCAACTTAATAAAAAAGACCTCAACAAAAAGCATACATGATAAAAAAATAACATTAAAACAATTAAAAAATCAATTTATACGCATATTTGTAACGCTATTTATAGAAAACTAAACGAAAAATTTATTTCATTAAAAACATTAATGTAGTGGTGTTGTATAGGAAAAAAACAACATTGTAGTGGTGATATAATTATAGTTAGCTTCCTTAACATAATTACCAATTAAGGTTTATACTAGAAATACAGTTTTTTGGTTGTAGGTTAGAAAAATAAAATAGGTTATAAAATTAAAAAAGGAGCATGATGCTCCTTTTTTAACATGTTTTAAGAACAACACCTTATTCAGTAACCAAAGTAAAACCCCACTCAAATTGATTATTACCATCAGTTGTGCTAAGAACCATTTCATTTGCAGAACGACTACGAATTTTATATTTATGATTTCCCCCAACATAATACCCTATAAAACCTATTCCTGATAAACTTAAAGTTTCAACACCTGCTGGTGCTGATAATGACCAATTTGATGAATAATCACTATAGCCATAATTAAGGATGTCTGCTCCATCTTGAGAGCCTCCACCTGCTCCTCCCAATTCGTTAACTAATACTTCACGACCAAAAACTGTTCCTGTTATATCTGTAGTTGGATCATCATTAGTACTGTCTACAATATGTGTAAATGTCCCATCAGAGTTAAAAATATATCTATCATCGTACATTCCTACAGCAGCTTTATCATTTGGGTTGGCTCCATAATACTCAAAAGGATTTCCTCCTACTGGTCCAAGTCCAAAATGGTCTTTAGCTTCATTTTTAATTCTCCAAACCCTCGTTCCATTACCATATAGCATGTCTAATAAATCGGCTGGTGGTTCGTATAATGACAATACTTCGACTTCAATGGTCTTACTAGAAGATGCTCCTCCTGTACCAAAAGCTATTACTGTAATAGCATATGTATTTAATCCTAAAACAGTAAAATCGTGCGACACAGAACCTCCTTTAGCAAGTTTTGTTTGATTCTGTATTATGAAATGAATTGCTGTAACATTATCAGCGGTAGCGGTAAAATTAACAGTACCGCTTCCATCTCCGTTTGGGTTGCTAGCATCTGCACCAACTTTATTTACCTGTATCTGTATGTTTGATGGCGCAGTGATATTTCCCACCTCAAAGTTATCTTCTTGACAGCTATTAATAAATAAAAGCAAGTAAAAAAAGATGCCTATGTTGTATTTTATATTTTTCATTGTTTTAAATTTATTTAATTGTGATAATTAAAATTGTCTATGTATGCTAATACACTGTCAAAGTTATTTTCTCCATTAACTTGAATAACGACTTTATCTAAATCTGTTCTATCAATAGGGTCTGGATCAATTCCGTTAAAATTTAAGTTTACCCAATTATCATTTACAAAATCAAATGTAATTTCTTGCCAAGCATCAAGAACAATAGGTTTAATGATTTCTGTTTGGGTTTGCCAAACATTACCTCCTAATTCACTGTTTTGAAGTTTTAAAGAAATTTTATTTTCTTGAGTTCCTGTTATACCCGAAGATGGTACATAAATTTTTAAAGTAAATTTACTTTTTGCAACTAAATCGAATTTAGGTGTTACGGTAAACTGAACATTAGCATACTGTCCTCCAGTATCACTATACTCTAATACCGTTGCTGAATTATTATTGGAATCCATAAATGGATTTGGTAAAGCAGTGTTTAAACCTGCTTGGTCTCCAAACCAAGTTGTAATAGTTCCTCTGCCTTCGAAGCCATCTCTGGCAAAAGGAGGCGTATCAGAAGGAGGCATCGTTCCATATTTAAAATCATCAATATAAGCTAACACACTGTCAAAATTATTTTCTCCATTAACCTGAATTACAACTTTATCTAAATCTGTTCTATCTATAGGGTCTGGATCAATTCCGTTAAAATTTAAATTTACCCAATTGTCATTCTCAAAATCAAATATAATTTCTTGCCAAGCATCAAGAACAATAGGTTTAATGATTTCCGTTTGGGTTTGCCAAACATTACCTCCTAATTCGCTATTTTGTAGTTTTAAAGAAATTTTATTTTCTTGAGTTCCTGTTATACCCGAAGATGGTACATAAATTTTTAAAACAAAGACACTTTTACCTCCAGTTAAATCGAATTTAGAATCTGTAACAAATTGAATATTTGCATATTGTCCGCCTGTATCTGAATATTCTATAACGGTATCAGAAAAATTATCGGCATTTACATATGGGTTTGCTAAATTAGTTTTTAATCCTGCTTGATCGCCTGCCCATGTTGTAATGTTTCCGTTACCTTCAAAATCATCAAAAAGTAATGGCGTATAACTAGATGGCTCTCTCCAGAAATAAATATTATCTACAAATATAGTTCCGCCTGCTGGTGCACCATCAAATTTGAATTGAGCAATATCACTCATGCTTAAGCCTAAGTCTATAAAATATGATAGAGGAATATCAAACGATGTCCACTCATTTGGTGTTAAATCTAAATCGAATGCCTTCTCTCCAGTAGAAGCGCTAATAGGAGATATCTTTGCATTATTATCATCAGCAGTCCAAATATCTATATGAAGAAATTCCATGCTAGAAGCATCAATATTAGCTCCTAGTTGTATGCCTTGATAGGTTAGACCTGTATAGCGAAGAATTTTATCGTCATTTATTAAAAATTCGCCTACATTCCAATTTGCACCTTGATCCCAATAAGGAAAGAAATCATTTGAAAGATTGTATTCATAGTTTAGCTTATCGCTAAAAATTCCAATAACATCTGTTGCTTGTCTAAAAGGTGGTGCTTTTGCTGATTCTAGTGGTTGTAAAATTGCAGTTACAATAAACTCTTCGGTATACTCTGTAGTTTCAATAGCTCCGCCCTTAACAACCACTCTTATTGAGTAAGTCCCTGGTTCCTTGTAAACATAAGATGCCGTTTCGCCAATATTGGCAATAACTGGATTGTCATTACCTACTTCACCAAAATATACCTCATAAAACATTGCAAAATCTGCATTAGCTATAACATTTACTTTTTTAGTTATAGCTGCATCATTCTCAATACTTACTACTACATTTTCTGGAGCTTTAAAAGAAACAACTAAATCTTTTGTAACTTCACTCTTTAAACCCGTAATTCCTACTGCTTCAATTTTTACAGTGTAAGAACCTTCTTCGTAAGTATGTTTGGTGTTTTCACCTTGTTTTAAAATAACTGCTTCGGTTGAGCCGTCTCCTAATGTAATATTAAAAGAAGTTGCACCCACCGCACTTGGTGTGATTGTTACCAATCCTGTATTGTCTTGTGTTACTTGAAATAAGGCTGTTACCTCTGATGGGGCAACCGCTGAATTCAAGAAGCTTAAATCATTGTCGTCTTCAGTACAACCTAGAAGGAAAACTAAAGCAAAACTTAGTATGTATTTTAATGCTTTCATATTATTCAATTTTTATTTTTTAATAATTTGGGTTTTGTAGCCATCTGTTTCCTGCTAATTGTATTTCAATTAAAGGGATAGGGAATACTTCGTGTTTTCCTGAAACAAAACCGCTAATTTCTTGTGCTGCTCTTCCTGTTCTTACTAAATCGAAGAAACGGTGTCCTTCTCCAACCAATTCAACTCGACGCTCTTTATAAATATCATTTGTTAAATTAATTCCAGAAGTTGAAACATCGTGAAGCAAATCTCCAAAAGCACGTCTTCTAACTCTATTAAGATATGTTCTAGCTGTAGAATCGTCTGGTGATGTTTTTTTGTTGAATGCTTCTGCTGCCATTAATAACACATCTGCAAAGCGTATAGCTCTGTAGTTGTTCGGGTTTGTTAAGTTGGCATCACCTGTGTTTAAATCGCCTTGTCTAGCAATGTATTTTCTGTTATAATAACCTGTATGCTCATAGCCTGTTGAAAATGTAGCATTGTTGGCTGATGCCCAAGCATCAATATCTAAAATAGCCACATCTTTTCGAGAATCTCCATCTTCAAAAGCATCAACAGCTTCTTGAACAGGTACATTAAAACTAAAACCAGACTCAAAAACGGGACCTGTGTAATTTCTTATACCATTAAAACCAACGGCCACATTTCCTTCACTGCATTGTAAACATCCAAAGCCTGCGCCCTCCTTATCCGTGTATTGAACTTCAAATACAGATTCTATGTTGTTTTCGTTATCGTTTTCGAAGATTGTTGAGTAATCTGTAACTAAATCATACGGGCCATTATTAATTAAATCTTGTAAAACGGTAGCGGCTTCATCAAATTTATTTTGAAATAAATACGCCTTACCTAAAAGCGCTTGAGCTGCTCCTTTTGTTACTCTACCTTTTTCGCTTTGGGTGTAAGGTAAATTAGCCGCTGCAAATAATAAATCTTGTTCAATTAAAGCATAAACATCTGCTTTAGGTGTTCTTTCTATAGTAAACTGATCTCCAAATTTTATACGCTTATCAATTGCTAATGGGATATCTCCAAACCATTTTACAAGCTCAAAATTGTAATAAGCTCTTAAAAAACGTGCTTGTCCTATTACATTATTTTTATTTGGGAAATCTGTTTTATCTTGAAATTCTAAAATGAAATTAGCACGGTTTACCGCACCATACATCCAATTCCAAATATCTCTTAAATTAGCATTGTTAGGTGTATGGGTCATGTCGTCAATTTCTTGAAAACCAATTACATCTGTTGCGCTTTCACCTCCACATAAAGTGTTATCTGAAGCTATTTCACCTAACATAACATTTACATAAGTAGATTGTAATCCGTCATAAGCTGCTACTAAAGCATTTTGATAATCTGCTTCGGAGTTAAAAAACTCTTCGGAGTTTTCGTCCTGAGATGCAACATCTACAAAATCATCACCACATGAAACTAAAATGGTAAAGGCTATAATTATATATTTTAAATTTTTCATAACGCTAATTAAAATTTTAAGTTTACACCCATTAAAAATGTTTTAGGGCTAGGATAAAATCCTTGGTCTATACCACCACCAATTGGTGCTCCTGTTGATGCGGTAGGGTCGTATCCACTATATTCTGTTAAAGTAAATAAGTTGCTTGCAGAAATATAGATTCTGAATTTAGAGATTTTAGATTCTTCTTTATTTGGAAAAGTATATCCTAATTGAACATTTTGTAATCTTACAAAAGAGCCATCTTCTACAAAATAATCTGAAAATAATCCGTTTGAGTTTGCTCCGGTTGATACCCTTGGGTCGCTATTAGTGCTACCTTCACCTGTCCAACGATTTAGGAAATATGCTGGTCTATTCGTTAGGTTTTGATTACGCTCATAATTACGAACTATTTCATTACCTACAGATGCAAATGCATAGGCAGAAAAATCAAAATTCTTATAATCTATAGAAAAATTTAATCCCATGGTAGCGTCTGGTAACGGATTACCTATATCTGTTTTATCGTCATCATCAATAACACCATCATCATTTATATCAACAAATCTTAAATCACCTGCTTGTACCGCGCTATTTATGACAGGATAGTCTTCTACTTCTGATTGATTTTGAAAAACACCATTTGTTTTGTAGCCTCTAAAGTATCCTATTGGAAAACCTGCCTCCATTCTAGATGGTGGATCTTGACCCACTCCAAAAGATCCGCCAGTTAGAAATCCTCCTTCAGAACTTACAGAAACAACATTGTTTTTTATTGTAGTTATATTATATCTTAGGGAGAATTTTAAATTTTCATTAAAACTTTCTGAATAGCCTATTGCAAACTCGAAACCTTTATTTTCAACAACTCCAGCATTCACAATTGGTGAACTAGAACCAGGAGCACTTGATCCTATGATTCCAGATACTTCTGGAGATACTAATAAATCTTCTGTTCTTCTTTTAAAATAATCTGCAGTAACGTCTATTTTGTTGTTTAAAAATTTCATATCCACACCAACATCTAATGTTTTTTGTTTTTCCCACTTAATTTCTGGATTTGCAACTCTTCCTGCGGCAAGACCAAAGACTAAATTATCGTTAAAAACATAAGTTCCTTCTCCATTAAGTAAAGACACAAAGCCAAAGGCGCCAATTCTGTCGTTACCCAAAATTCCATAAGAGGCTCTAAACTTTAGAAAGTTGAATACCTTGTTGTCTTTTAAGAAATCCTCATCTGATGCAATCCAACCAACTGAACCCGATGGGAAAAACCCAAACTTATTTTGAGGACCAAAACTTGTTGAACCATCTCTTCTAAGTACTGCAGAAAACAAATATTTTCCTTTGAAATCATATTGCAGTCTGGTAAAATAAGATAAAAGTCTTGAATCGAATATAGGGTTTCTTCCAAGTGCTCTATTAATGTTTTCTACATCTGAAGCATTTGCAATAGATGCATATGCAACGTTATTTTCTTTAATATCAAATCCTCTAAAACCAGTGAACTCTCCTGTTGTTTTAAAAATAGATGTTCCCAAAAGCACATTTATATTGTGAATATCATTTATGTTGTTTTCATATTTAATAAAGGCATCGAAAGTGTAATCTCTATAAAAGTTTAATCCTTCAAAAACTTCGCTTCTATCTTTATTGAATACTTTGCCGCTACCATAGTTTACAATAGGACTAAATATTTTAGAAGTTACCTCAGAGTAATTAAATTGAATATTAGATTGTGCTGTAAAATGCTTTAAAAAATTATAGGATAACCCCGCATTACCACTAAATCTCAAAACTTTACCTCTATTATAAGTGTCTGACGTTTGAGCGATAGGGTTAATAACTTCATTACCTAATCCTTCAGCAATTGTAAATTCACCGTTTTCATCGTAAACAGTTAGGTTAGGTGCCATATTTAAGGCGTTAAATAATACAGAGCCTAATGCGTTTTCACTAAGATTTAGTTTATTTGTTCTGGTTAATATCACTCCAGAAGTAAGCTTAAAGTTTTCTAAAAAATCTAAACTATAATTTAAACTGTTTGTAAAACGGGTAAAATTTGATTTATTTCCGCCCACAATACCATCTTGTGTTAAAAAAGATCCACTGTATGAATATGTAGATTTTTTTCCACCACCTTTAAATGCTATATTATGATTTTGAATTGGTGCGTTTTGAAATACTTTATCTTGCCAATCTGTTCCTATACCTAAAGTTGTTAAATCTGAATATGGCGGAGTACTTCCTCCAGCAGCATATGCCTCATTAACAAGCACTCCATATTCAGTTGCGTTTAAAACAGGTATTTTTCTTGTTGTTTGTTGAAAACCTGTATAAGCATTATATTCAATGCTTAAAGGCATGCTTTTACGGCCTGTTTTTGTTTTTATTAAAATAACACCATTAGCGGCTCTTACTCCATATATACCAGCTGTAGCATCTTTAAGAACGTTAATACTTTCTATGTCGCTAGGGTTTATAACACTTAAGTCTTCAATAACATTACCATCTACCAGTATTAAAGGCCTGCTATCGCCATTTGTAGATACACCCCTAATACTAATTGTAGAACCAGCTCCTGGTGAACCAGAATTAGTTGAAATATTAACTCCGGCTACTTGACCCTGAAGTGCTTGTTCAATTCTTGTAGGCTTTAGGGCTTCAATTGTTTCTGCTCCAACAACACTAACAGCTCCTGTTATCTCTTTTTTTGTTTGAGTTCCATACCCAATAACGACAACTTCATCTAATTTAGCTACGTCTTCATCTAATTGAATTGTTAAATTAGAATTATCGTTAAAAATAATTTCTTTGGTTATGTAGCCAACATAACTGAATGATATTGTTGAGCCAATTTCAACATTCGTAATTTTAAAATTACCATCAAAACCTGTTACGGCTCCTTTTGTTGTGTTTTTTACCAGAACATTTACTCCGGGTATTGGAAAACCTGAGTTGTCTTGAACTACACCACTTATATCTCTGCTTTGTGCTCCAGCACAAACAAAGAAAAATAAGGTTAAAATTTTAAAGAGGTTTTGTCTCATTTCTTATTTAATTTATTTAGTTTTCATAAAAGTAAGACTGCTTGATTGAATTATTATGATTTTAAACCTCAACAAAAAACATACATTGTAAAAAAAGTAAGTATATATTATTAAAACCCTAATATTTAAAGTGTTTTTTTAGAATTCTATATTTGTATAAGGATATTAAAATATACAAATGTTGTTGTAATGTATAGGTAATAAAACTAATTGTTGTGTGGCTAAACCTCTAGTATATAATCTGTAAGACTTGATTCATGTTGCAAATTCATCTTTTTCCTTAATCTATAACGTTTCACCTCTACACTTCGTGCAGATATGTTAAGTAGTGGTGCAATTTCTTTAGACGATAAATTTAAACGAAGATAAGCACAAAGACGTAAATCGTTTGGAGTAAGCGATGGATGTGCTGTTTTTATCTTTTTTAAGAAATCTTTGTCGGCGTTATTAAAAGCTTCTTCGAAAGTATTCCAATCGTCGCTGTTGTTAATGTTTCTGTCAATAATTTTAATAACGTTTTTAACGGCTTTGTTTCCTTCAATATTTAACAACTCATTTTTAATGCTATTTAAAAATTCATTCTTTTTAATTAAGCTCATGGTAGATGAGGCAAGCTCTCTATTTTTACTTTCAATGTCTTGTCTTAATTTATCGTTATTAAAACGCATGAGTTGCTGCTTGTTTTCTAGTTCTTTTAAGGCGAGCTCTTGGGTGGTTTTTTCAAGTAATTTTTCCCGTTGTTTTCTATAATATCTTTTATATACATGATGCATAAAAATTGAAAACAAAATAACTAATAGAACATAAACCAGTAGCATTGAATTTACTAAATACCAAGGTCTTTCAATAGAAAAACTAAAGGTTTCAATGTTTTTTGATATGTTGGTACCAACGCGTGCGCGCACTTTAAAAACATAATCACCGTAAGGTAAATTTTCTAATAATGTTGATGAATTTGTTGACCAATTGCTCCAGTCTGGATACAAACCTTCAACAAGATACTGATACTCGGTATCTAAATACTTTTGAAATTCTGGTATGCTGTAATTAAATCTTAAATTATTGTATTTATTTTTAAAGACATTTTCTGTGGTTTTATTTACAATTTCAGGAATTTTTTTAACGGTAGATTTGGTAATAGAATTAATAGATACTTCATACGATTTGTTATAAACCTTATCTAAATCTAACTTTATAAAACCATTGGTAGTACCAATTAAATACGTTTGGTTGTTTAAATGTGAAATGTTTTCGTAACCAGTTAATCCAATAGGAAGCGACTCAGAATAAGAAATTTGATTAAGCTTTATAACATTACTTATTCTGTCTGGGCTTATATAACTTAATTTCTTTTTTGAGAATGCCCATAAAATATTGGTACTTTCATTTAAAATTAGCTTACCAGAGGTATATTCATCTTTTTTAAATAAACCGCTTAATATGCTGTCTTTTAAAAATTTATTTTGTTTGCTATTGTATTTAAAAACACCTTCTTTATTTACGTATAATAAATCGTTATTATATTTTAAAATACTAGATTTTAACTCTTTAGCTTTTTCTGGATATTTTTCAACTTTAGTAAAATTTGAAAAATCTTTACTGATACTTAATTTAAAAACACCTTTATATTCATGACTAACAAAAATGTGGTTATCATACATTTCAAAGAATTTGCTAGACACATCGAAGCCTTTAATTTTATTTTTAAAGACCCAATTATTATCTAACTTTTCAAGAATATAGAGTCCGTTGTAGGTGCCTAATAAAAGTAAATTATTGTTTATAAAAGGCTTAATATTCCAGGTACCTTGTTGTATACCATTAATTTTTTTAGCAAGGTTATTATCTATAATAGAAATGCCAGCATCATGACCACAAAACAGCATATTATCGGTTTCTACTAAACACCAAACGGCATCTTTTACACCATCAATCCCTTTAAAAGGTTCATCTACATTAATTTTTTTATAAAATAATCCTTGATTGGTACCTAGGTATAAATAACCATTAAAAAGTTTAGAGGTATATACAGTACCTAACCTGCCATTTTTATCTTCGTAAATACTAAATGGTGATTTTAAATTAATGCAGTTAATACCGTTTTCCAGAGCTAACCAAATATTATTTTCGGCATCTTCAAATAAGCCATGAACCGTATTATTACTAAGACCGTGAATAACATCGATGTTATAAATTATATCGCCATTTTTAGTTAAATGATAAACGCCATTCGATCGGGTTCCTAAATAGTAACTACCATCGTTTAACTCAATGCTTCTAAAAACACTTATTTTTGAAAGTATGTCATTAGCAGGAATATCCCATTTATTTAAGTTATTATTTTCCAGAATGTAAAACCCTTGATTTTCGGTTTCGAATAGAAGATTTCCATTTTTTGAAAAAACATTAACTAATCTGTTATTTTTTAGAATTTCATCATCGGAAACTAAAACAGATTTTCCATTTTCAATTTTAAAAACACCAACTTTTGTTTTTTGAAAATAAATATATCCATCAACCTTAAACATTTTATAGATAATATTATCTGAATCTATGGTGATAAATGTTTTGCTTGTTTTATTGTAAATGTAGATTCTTTTGAGGGATTGGAATAAAATATAATCATCAATAGAAATGATGTTCCAAAATTCTTCATCTTCTAAAAACTTTACATTTAATTCTTTAGATAACGAAGTATAGTATAAAAAACCAAGGTTGTTTTTTTGCCAGTAACCAAACTCACTGTTGCCTCCTGTATAAATATAATCGTTAATTACACAAACCGATCGTATAATGGTTTGGTTTGGGGAATTGTATAGTTTCCATTTAGCACCATTAAACTCTAAAAGTCCATTATTATTAGCAACATAAATATATTTTTCTTTAGATTGAGAAATGGACCAATTTTGAGTTTCTGCTCCATAATCGTTTGCTGTATAAGTCTCTACTGGTGGGCGTTCTTGAGAATTTACAATTAAAAAAAGGAAACTTATTATTAAAAAAAAGAGTGGTTTAGTTGGCTTCAAAACAAAAATTAAATTTGTTACATAACTAATTTAATGAAAATTTTAATTAAAAACCGGTATTGTATAGTTTATGTATGGGTATAAAAAATAAAAACCATGAGTATTTCATGGTTTTTATTTAATGTTTTTGAATGTTTTTTTTAATCCATACGTTTAACTCGACCACCTAAAATTGTGCTTTCGTTTACAGTTTCTGGATGACCGTAAATAAATACATCACCTCCTGCCCTTACTTTTACATCTACAATTTTTGATGCTTTAATATAAGCTTCGCCAGCAGCATTTATAGATACATCTGTTTTTTCTGTTTCTAAATGTTCTGCTTTATAAATACCACCAGTTAATAAACTAATGTCTTGAGATTTTGAGCGTCCTGTAACTTCAATAATACCGCCTGTAACAGCTTTTATAATGGTATAGGTAACATTTACAGGAACTTTAATACTTCCGCCCTCTTGAGCCCTTAAATCAATTTCATATTGTTTAATTTCATCGGTACTTGTTACTGTAGCACCTTCGTTAACATCTATAACATCGAGTGTTTTATAATGAAGTATAACTTTGGTATCGTTGCCATCAAATATTTCTTTAAACTTCATTTTAATTTTTAAGGTTCCATTTTTATTATTAATTACAACCGATTCCCTTTTCTTGCCTTTAATAATTACTTTGTTTTCATTAGATTTTACAAGTGTAACCTCTATTAAATCGTAAACTTTAAGCTCATTAAAATCGCCAATACTTTTTTCAATGCCGTTTTGAGCTGTTAACATGGTTGTTATAAACAGTACTAATACTTTTACTATGGTTTTCATAAAATTACTTTTTTAATTGAACGTAAATAATCAATAATTATTCCGTTGTTGGAAGTCTTTTATAATATTTGAATTATTTAGGCACAATGTTTACAGCAGTACCGGTAACAGTAACAAAAATATAAGAGCCCGATTCTGTTTCCATATCTAAAGAAATACCAACTATAGCATTGGCATTTAACTTGCTAGCATTATCTTTTAACACATTAAAAGCAGCATCTTTAGCTTTGTTAATAGTATCGGAAATAAGATTCATGTTTTTTTCTGTTTTAAAAGAAAAAGCCATTTTTAACTGACTGGATACACCGGTAACAATACCTAAATATTCAATAATTTTATAATTTTCTACAGAATGTGTTGTTGTTAAAATCATAATTTCAAGTTTAAACTGTAAGTATTATAATTTAAAGAAATGTTACATTCTCTTAACCTTCATATTTACCAATAAGGGTAAAATCGAGATGTTTTTTAACTAAATCGGTGTTTTTAACTTTTACTATAACTTCGTCACCAAGTTGATACATCATTTTAGTATTTCTTCCTACCATGGCGTACAAATCTTGATCGAATGCATAATGATCGTCTTTCATGTCGCGCACACTTACCATACCTTCACATTTATTTGAAATAATTTCTACATAAATTCCCCAATCGGTAACACCAGAAATTACGCCTACAAAATCTTCATCTTTATGATCTTGCATAAACTTAATTTGCATGTATTTTATAGAGTCGCGTTCTGCTTTTGTGGCCAGATTTTCCATATTACTAGAGTGGTTACATTTCTCTTCGTAAACCTCTTCGTTAGCAGATTTTCCACCATCTAAATAGTGTTGTAATAAACGATGTGCCATAACATCGGGATAACGACGTATAGGTGATGTGAAATGACTGTAATAATCGAAAGCTAAACCGTAATGACCAATATTATGGGTAGAATATTCGGCTTTACTCATACTTCTAATAGCTAAAGTATCGACTAAATTTTGTTCTTTTTTACCATTAACTTCTTTTAATAAATAATTAAGCGAAGCTGAAGTTGTTTTTCGATCTTTAAAATTAAGTTTATAACCAAATTTAGATACAATACCTTGTAAATTAGCCAATTTACTATCGTCTGGTTCGTCGTGCACACGATACACAAAGGTTTTTTTAGGACTCTTTTTACCAACAAATTCCGATACTTTTCGGTTGGCTAACAACATAAATTCTTCAATTAATTTGTTAGCATCTTTACTGGTTTTAAAAAATACACCTACAGGATTTGCATGCTCGTCTAAATCAAATTTCACTTCAACTTTATCAAAAGAAATAGCTCCAGAACTCATACGTTTAGCACGCATAATTTTAGCAAGATCATCCATTTTTAAAATAGCATCGGCAATATCTTGAGACGTTGAATAAGCTTCGCCTGTTAACGAAACATCGGCAGGAATTACATTGGTTTTAGATTCTATAATTGCTTGAGCTTCTTCGTAAGCAAAACGTGCATCACTGTACGTTACTGTTCTTCCAAACCATTCGTTTTTAATTTCGGCTTTATCGTTTATTTGAAATACCGCCGAAAAAGTTAGTTTTTCTTCGTTGGGTCTTAAAGAACAGGCATTATTAGATAAAACCTCTGGCAACATAGGTACTACTCTATCTACCAAATAAATAGAAGTTGCTCGTTCGTAAGCTTCATCATCTAAAACAGTACCTTCTTGTAAATAATGCGATACATCGGCGATATGAATACCTATTTCATATAACCCTTTTTTAATTACTTTAAAGGATAAAGCATCATCGAAATCTTTGGCATCTTTTGGATCGATGGTGAAAGTTAAATCTCCACGCATATCGCGGCGTTTAGCAATTTCTTCTTTAGTAATAGAAGTATCTAATTTATTAGCAAAGGCTTCAACCTCGTGAGGAAATTCGTGAGGTAAGCCGTATTCGGCTAAAATAGCATGTATTTCGGTGTTATGATCTCCTGGTTTCCCTAGAACTTGAATCACTTTTCCGTAAGGTGAATCGGCTTTTTCTGGCCAATCTTCTAATCGAACCAAAACTTTATCACCATCTTCTGCATTAAAGGTTTTATTTATGGGAATAAAAATATCTTTATACATTTTATTGCTATCTGCAATAACAAAAGCGTATTTATCGTGTAACTGAATAACACCTACATATTCGCTTTTTTCGCGTTTTAAAACCTGGGTAATTTCACCTTCTAATTTACCGCGATGACGACGTTTGTAAACATAAAATTCTACTTCATCGCCATTTAAGGCTTTATTTATATTATTTGAGGCTATAAAAACATCATCATCAAAATCTTCACAAATAACGTAACCGTTACTTTTAGCAGCAAAATCGAGCTTTCCAACATGGTATTCGGTGGTTATTACAGCTTTAAATTTGCCGCGTTCTACTTCTTCTATCTCTTTTTTACCAGCTAAATCGGCTAATTTTTTTATAATTTGATTTCTGCTACTGGCATCATTAACGTCTAATTTAGCAGCAATTTGTTTATAATTGTAGGCTTGATTTCTGTCTTTTTTTAAAATACTTAAGATGGTATTTGATAGGTTGGAAATTCCTTTTTTAGATTTTCCTTTTTTCTTTCTTGTCATTTATTTTTTGTAATCATTTTCATTTCCTAAGATACTGGAAATTCTGTTATTAAATAGCTTCAAATTAGGAGAAGATTTGCTATTTATTTTATACAAAGCTACGATATTAAAATTTAACAAACTTTTTTTAGTGTTATCATAAGTTAAATTATAAGTTACAATATATAAATTCGATAGAAATCAACCATTTTATTAACTTATCAACTAACTATATTATAATACTTTTTCTTTTTAAAATTTTAAAAAAAATAATGGTGGTTATTATAGGTTGTTAATAGCGGTATAACTTTTTTAAATTTTATTTTGATTACAATTTATTTACGTTCTATTAATACTTAATTAACATGTTATATTGAATTAATAAATTGATTTTTAATGGTTTTAAATTTTATATAAACAGTTTTTAACAACTTTAAAAATCTGTTAATTATTAATATTTTTTTAAAAATCGCTGTTTATATTGATGTCATTTTAGACTTATAAAATTGCAAAAAAAAATGAATTAAATTTTTGGTTTATAGATTTACATTCTTGATTAGAAAAAAAATCGAATATTCAATATTTTTTTTTTAAAAAGTAATAAACAGTTATTAACAAGTAATGAATATACTAATGCACAATGTTTATAATTATTACCTTTGTATCAAGTTACTTTAATATATATAAAATGAAAATTTCAATAGGAAATGACCACGCTGGTACCGATTATAAATTTGCCATTGTAAAACACTTACAATCAAAAGGATATACTGTTAATAACTACGGAACCGATAGTAATGATAGTGTCGATTATGCCGATTTTGTACACCCGGTTTGTAAAGATATAGAAGAAAAAATTTCAGATTTAGGCATTTTAATTTGCGGAAGCGCCAATGGTGTAGCCATGACAGCTAATAAACACCAAAAAATTCGCGCTGGCTTATGTTGGAATAAAGAAATTGTTCATTTAATAAGAAGTCATAATAATGCCAATGTATTATGTATTCCTGCCCGATTTACAGCAATTCAACAAGCTATTGAAATGGTTGATGTTTTTTTAACCACCGACTTTGAAGGTGGTAGACACCAAACAAGAATAGATAAAATTCCTTTATGCTCTTAAATGTCTCATAACCACCATAACCATCACTCGCATAATCATGCCGATTTTAAAGGTAGAAATCTTTTAATTTCTATTTTTTTAAACATTCTTATTACCGTTTCTCAGGTAATAGGAGGTATTATATCTGGAAGTTTAGCACTTTTAAGTGATGCATTACACAATTTTAGCGATGTTTTATCGCTGGTTGTGAGTTATGTAGCTAATAAATTAACCAAAAAACAAGCTTCGTTTCATAGAACTTTCGGTTTTAAACGTGCCGAAATTTTAGCAGCTTTTATTAATGCTTCAACATTAATTATTGTTGCTATTTTATTAATTATTGAAGCTATTAAACGTTTTCAAAACCCAGAAGTTATTAAATCGGGTTTAGTTATTTGGATGTCGGTTTTAGGTATTGTTGCTAATGGTTTAAGTGTGTTAATACTTAAAAAAGATTCAAATTCTAACATGAACATGCGAAGTGCTTATTTGCACTTACTTACCGATATGATGGCCAGTGTGGCTGTGTTAGTAGGCGGCTTGTTAATGAAATTTTATCAGATTTACTGGATCGATTCTGCACTTACCTTTGCCATTGCCTTATACCTTATTTATATGGGATACGATTTGTTAATAAGCTCTACAAAAGTACTTATGCTGTTTACTCCAGATCATATTCCCTTAAAAAAGATTGTAGATGAAATTAATGCTTTCGAAAAAATTAAAAACGTACATCATGTGCACGTTTGGCAATTAAATGAAGATGAATTGCATTTAGAAGCCCATATCGATTTTAATGAAGATATTTCAATTTCTCAATTCGATGAGATTTTAAAAGATATTGAAGAACTTGTTTTTCATAAATACGACATTAATCATGTTAATATACAACCAGAATTTAGCAAACCCGATGCTAAAGATATTATTGTACAGGATTAACAACGCATTCTAAATAATTATTACTTTTTTTAAATATGTTAACTATAGAAATGAAATCTTTTAACGACCTAACAAAGCGTGAATTATACGATTTGTTACAATTACGAAGTGAAGTTTTTGTGGTAGAACAAGATTGTGTTTATCAAGATATTGATGGTAAAGACGAAAAAGCGCTGCATGTTTTAGGATTTAAAAATAATAAGATTGTTGCTTATACACGTATTTTTAAACCAGGCGATTATTTCGAATTTTCCAGCATTGGTAGGGTAGTAGTAGCTAAAAATGAACGTGCTTATAAATATGGTTACGATATTATGAAGGCTTCTATTAATGCTATTGAAACATATTTTAAAGTTTCTAAAATTAAAATTTCTGCCCAGGCATATTTAAAAACGTTTTATAACAATTGTGGTTTTGTTGAAGTTGGTGAAACGTATTTGGAAGACGATATACCACATATAGCTATGATTAAATATTAATCGCCAACATAGTTTATTACAATTTCTACACGTTTATCAAATTTTGGATCGCCGCCAAGCGGAAATTTTCTACGTAAACCAACAGCACGCATGCGTTTTTTACTGATGCCTTTTTTAGCAAAAAAATCGTAAACAAACTGTGCTCTGGCTTCAGAGAGGTTACGTTTTTTGGTTTTTCTATCGATGGCATCTCTGCTAAACTGGGTGCAGCAAACATGGCCTTGTATGGTAAAATAAATATCGCTGCGTTCTAAAAGTGCGTTGGCAATAGAGTCGAGTGTTTTTTTAGACTCTGGTAAAATGGTGCTGTAACCGGTTTTAAATAATATGTTTTCAAAAACTATTTTATCACCAACCTTTAGATCGCCTTTTATAATTTCTGCAACATCTTTTTTTTCTGGAATGGCTACTTTTAAGGGTTTTTCTATTATTTCTTCAACAATTTCTTGTGCTTTGGGATGCACAATAATTTCAACTTTTCGGTTTAAACCACGAATTTTTTGAATGTTTTTTTCTTCAATAATTCTTAAAAGTACTTCGCCTTTGCCATCTACATTACTTATAACATCTTCGCTAATTTCGTTGCTAGAAAAAATGGTTTTTATGGCATTAGCCCGTTGTTGCGAGAGTTTTAAATTATAGGTAGAAGCTCCAATATCATCACAAAAACCATAAATAGAAATAGACTCGATTTCTATATCGTTAAGTTTAGAAATAAATAGCAATAAACGGCTTTCTTCGGTGTTTGAAACCTCAAATTTATCGGTATCAAAATATACTTCGTGGGTTAATTTGTTTTGAGACCAAATGAATCCACACTGAAGACTTATTAATATTAAAACCAATAATTTGTTCATGCTTAGGGAATAGAATCTACTATAAATATAGTATTTTTAATTATGAGAATCGTTATTAGAATTTACTATCTTAAATAATCTAGATAAACTGAAGGGTTACTTAGTATTTCAACCGATTTTTTAATTTTCGGGTCGTTTATTTTGTAATAATCATACAAACCTTCTCTGTAAACATAACGTTTCACAATTTCTTCTGTTAAGAGGTCTAATAAATAATCTTTATTCTCGTCTATTACCGTTGTTTTCGACTTATTTAAGTTTGTTATTAAGGTATTGTAATCGGTTTGAATATTATCGTTTAATTCTTCTTTTTTAGCTGTTTCAAAAGCTTTTTGAAGGGCTTTTTCTGTTTCGGTTTGAAACGTGAAATTATTTGTTTTTAAGTAAGATTTAAAATTTATAAAATCGGTGTTATCAAGTTTCAAATTGTTAATATCCTTAATATCGTGTTTGTAATAATAATTGGTCGCGTAATTAAAAATTAAATCGTTGTTAATAATGGCGTTAGTAATAGAGGTGTTTTTAGAAGCATTAAAACTCACATCTGGAAAAACACCACCGCCATCAAAAACTTTTCGTCCATTTTTGGTTTTAAACTCGTTATAATTTTCTTGTTTTACACGAACAGCTTCACCTTTTTCATCTCGATGCCAGTAATCTAGAGCTTGAATACATCTTCCGGAAGGGGTATAGTAGCGAGAAATAGTAATTTTAACTTGAGTCCCGTAGGTAAGTTCTTTTGGTCGTTGTACCAAACCTTTTCCGAAACTACGAGAGCCTACAATAACAGCGCGATCAAGATCTTGTAATGAGCCAGAAACAATCTCACTGGCCGATGCACTTTTCTCGTTAATTAATACCACTATAGGAATTTCTGTATCTATAGGTTCGTCTTGGGTGTAATAGGTTTTATTATACTTTTTAACTTTCGATTTTGTAGTAACAATTAGTTGTCCTTTTGAAACAAACAGGTTAACAATTTTAATAGCTTCGTTTAACAAACCACCCGGATTGCCTCGCAAATCTAAAATAATACACGTTGCACCCTGGGCTTTTAAATCTCTTAAAGCATAGCTCGTTTCGGTGCTAGCTTTGTTATTAAAACGTGACAAGACAATGTATCCTGTTTTATCATTAATCATTGAAAAATGAGGCACGGCTTTAATGTCTACTTCGGCACGTTTTATGGTTGCTTTATAGGTTTTTCCTTGTCGTTTGTAGGTTACTTCAATAGAACTATCTGTAGCGCCTTTAATAAGTTCGCTTGCGTCTTCTTTGTAATTTGAAATTATGGTACTTCCAACCTGAATAATTTCATCTCCAGCTTTTAAACCAGCCTTATCGGCAGGATAATCTTTATAAGGCTCGACAATTACTAATTTATCTTTTAAGGTTTTTACTTTTGCTCCAATACCAGTGTAATCGCCAGTATTATTAATACGAGCAGCTTCAACATCTTGTTCGTTCATAAAATTGGTGTATGGATCTAAATCGGCCAACATGCTTTTTATGGCAGTATCCATTAAGTCACCAGGATTGGTTTCATCAACATAATTCATGTTAATTTCTTTAAATAGCGTTGTGAATATTTCTAATTGTTTCGCTATTTCAAAAAAATCGTTTTTAAATGCAGTTGTGGTTAAAAATAAAGCACCAGCTAATATGGGAATGATGAAGCGTTTTTTTAGTAACTGTTTCATTTTAAATTAATTTTTAGTTTCAGACATTTTATCTGAAAACTTTTCAAATAACATGCCCATTTTACTTTCAATTTGGGTTAAAGTAGGTTTTTCTTTGCCAATGTACAAAATCATAAACGCATATTGCGTTGAAATGTTGTTAAAATAAACGGCTTTGTTAAGGCGATAAGATTCTCTAATTAAACGTTTTATACGGTTTCTATCTACGGCTGTTTTAAATTGGCGTTTACTTACCGAAACCCCTGTTTTGGCTTTAATATTTTCTTCGAAAACCGTTGGTAAATAAACTAAACGCAAAGGAAATACGGTAACCGTTTTTCCTTCACTAAAGAGTTTTTCTATTAGCTTTTTACTTTTTAGTTTTTCTTTTTTATTAATCGTAAAATTCAAGACAGTTTGTTTTAATTTTCAAAGGTAATGAAATAAAAAAATCACTTAGCTTTTAAGTGATTTTTTGAATATTGATAGTTGAATTTTATTCTAAACAAACAGTAAAATTAAGGTTAGCACAATACCTGCCACGGTGTAATACATCCCCTTTTTAAAAATGGTGGTTTTTGGTAAAAACATCCAAAACGATGATAGCACGAAAAATAACAAGGATAAACCAAAAAATATGTTTAGGAAAAATAAGGGATCTCCAGATTTCGATTTATGCAAATGTGTCATTTTATTTAAAACGTATGGCAATTCTCTTTGCGTATAAATGGCTTCACCGGTTTTGGTATTGTAGGTACCATCGGTAAAAGCAATTATGTCTCCTTCTTGCTTTTCAATTTTTAGGCGTCTTTGTCCTAATAAATCTTTTAATTCATTAGGTTTGGCATTCGTTTTAATTTGTTTGGTTATTATGGTTTCTTGTTTTAAAAAATTAGAATCTCTAAAAATTAAAACAACACCACTTAAAGCATATACAGTCATAATACCAGCTAAAAAGAAGCCTAGATAGCGATGAATAATTCGCATGAGTGTTCTGGTAGATTTTGCCATTGGGGAAAACTAATGTTTAAAAAATGGCAAATTTAAAACCTTATTTTAATTTAATCTAATTAAAAATTGTTAATATTTATCTAATATTAATGGTTTAATTAGTTTTAAGACTAACAAGTTTCTTTAAGCTTTAATTAGGAAGTAATATATATTTCCGTAAGTTATTATTTTGCTTTCGCTTTTTCGGCTTTTCTTTCGGCTCTTTTTTTAGCGCGCAATTCTTTTTTTGATGCTCTTTTTTCTTGAAAGGCATCTTTGTATTCTACATCATTATCAACTTCGCCTTTAAAAGCTTTTACCCAGGCATTTTTAAAAATATTGGTAACAGAAGACCAAACCCCCGTTTTTATATCGTTAAGATTACCTTCAATAGGTATTTTAGTGGCGAGTGTATTGGTTTTATGGTTTTTTAACAGAAAAATAAAAAAGCCATCCAATCCTTCCCAAAGAACTTCAAAGAATTTATCGTCTTTACCAATAAGCTTCGAATTTTTTAATAAGGGTTTTACATAACCTTTTAGAAAGCCATCGGCAATCGCAATTTCACTGTATAATTCGAAAATACCGCTTGAAAAATCGATGCCAGCATAATGTCTGGTTAAATCGTTTAGCGCCGTAACGTTCGCCGATTTTAACGACAATGATAAATCCATGTCGGGAATTTCTTTTACTAAATTAATATTGCCATCTAACACCATGTTTCCATTGCCAACCGAAACTCCTGTAGCATGAAATTCGGAAGGTAAGGTATGTTCTTTAGCGACAATATTTCTTAAATTATTGGCATACATTTCTAATCCGGAAATATGTAAATCGATGTCTGGATTAGCTTTTACCTGTACAAAGGCTAGTTTGCCTTGATGTACTTCAAAATGGTTTATGTTAATAGGAATAATGTTGGTAAGTGCTTTGGTCCAATCGTCAACACTTGTTTCTTCTCCAGCGGCTTGTTGGTCTTCAAAAACATAAATTATCTCTGGTTTAGTCATGATAACCTCACTCACAATTTTACCTTTAAAAATAGATTTCCATTCTATTGAAATATCACTTTTAGGAAATTTTAAAAAAGGAATCTGTGTTTTGGCATTGGTTTTATTGAGGTACAAATCGTTTATAACATAAGCACCTCGAATAAGGGCGATATCAATATCTTCAACATGGCCATAATACCCCGGAATATCTGCTAAAACATCATTAATATTATTTTTAACTAAGGTTGGTAAGTAAATTCTAAAACCTATAAAGGCTACTAGAATTATTAAAATAATTTTAAAACGTTTTTTTTTATAAAACTTAATCTTTTTTTGGTTGGTGGTCATGGGTTATAAGCTTTATATAAAAATATGAATTTATTTAATAAAAAAAGAGGCTTAGTATTAATTAAACACTAAGCCTCAATTAATTGTTGTAAATAAATTATTTTGAATTATTCTCTTTGTTAATATCGGCCATAAGTTCTTTAGGGTCTATCTGTACATTTTTCACACTTTTTTTGGTTGTAAAAGTATATGTAGGATATGCCCAAGCCCAATCTTTAATTTGTGTGGCTTTGGTTGGTTTTTCGCCACGCATCATTTGTAATGGAATGTAAAAATCTTCGGTAGAACCATCGGTGTAAGTTACCGTTAAATCTATGGGCATGGGCATTAAACCGATACGTTCTAGAGTTACTGTTTTATCTTCAATCGATTTTACCCCATAATCAATAGTATTTGTGGTTTGAGCAAAATCTACTAAATACCATTCCAGTTCTAAATCTGAAACTTTTTCTGCACAACGAATAATACTATTTGGCGTAGGGTGTTTAAAAGCCCACTCGTTAAAATACGTTTTTAGGGTTTGTTTTAAATTTTCATCACCAATAATTATTAAAATAATTTTAAAACGTTTTTTTTTATAAAACTTAATCTTTTTTTGGTTGGTGGTCATGGGTTATAAGCTTTATATAAAAATATGAATTTATTTAATAAAAAAAGAGGCTTAGTATTAATTAAACACTAAGCCTCAATTAATTGTTGTAAATAAATTATTTTGAATTATTCTCTTTGTTAATATCGGCCATAAGTTCTTTAGGGTCTATCTGTACATTTTTCACACTTTTTTTGGTTGTAAAAGTATATGTAGGATATGCCCAAGCCCAATCTTTAATTTGTGTGGCTTTGGTTGGTTTTTCGCCACGCATCATTTGTAATGGAATGTAAAAATCTTCGGTAGAACCATCGGTGTAAGTTACCGTTAAATCTATGGGCATGGGCATTAAACCGATACGTTCTAGAGTTACTGTTTTATCTTCAATCGATTTTACCCCATAATCAATAGTATTTGTGGTTTGAGCAAAATCTACTAAATACCATTCCAGTTCTAAATCTGAAACTTTTTCTGCACAACGAATAATACTATTTGGCGTAGGGTGTTTAAAAGCCCACTCGTTAAAATACGTTTTTAGGGTTTGTTTTAAATTTTCATCACCAATAATATATCCTAATTGCGCTAAAAACACTTCGCCTTTACTGTATGCAGAAATACTATACGCTTGGTTATATTGATAACGATCTGCATGCGTTGTTAAGGGTTGTTCTTTGCCAGATTTTGCTAAATAGATATAACCTTTATAAGCACTAGCAGTGGGGTTTGGGTTATTTTCGTTCATGATGTCGTTCATAGCCCAATCGCTAATATAGCTGGTAAAACCCTCGTCCATCCATTCATGACGCGCTTCGTTTGAAGCTAATAAAAACTGAAACCAGGTATGAGCCATTTCGTGAGCCGTTACACCCACTAAACTACCGTAACTACGATTTCCTGTAATTAAAGTACACATGGCATATTCCATACCGCCATCGCCACCTTGAATAACCGAATATTGATCGTAAGGGTACTTGCCAACGTTTTTAGAGTAATATTGCATTAATTCAACCGTTTTTGGTTGCATTTTTTTCCAGTTTTCTAATTTCTGGGCATCTAAAGTGCTTTTGTATAAGAAGTGTAGGGTAGGACCATCGGGAACCTGCATGGTATCGTGAATATAATCTGGATCTGCAGCCCATGTAAAGTCGTGAACATTAGGCGCTTTAAAATGCCAGGTTAATTTATCTGATTTTGGCTTATTAACCGTGCCTGTTTCGTAACCAAAACCTACTTCATTCGGATTTTGAAGATAACCAGTTCCGCCAACGATATAATTTCTATCAATATGAAGCGTCACATCAAAATCACCCCAAACCCCATGAAATTCGCGACCAATGTATGGGTCGGCATGCCAGCCTTCAAAATCGTATTCTGCTAATTTTGGATACCATTGCGTCATTGATAATGCCACTCCTTCTTTATTATTTCTACCAGAACGACGTATTTGAATTGGTACTTGCCCATCAAATTCCATTTCAAAAGTTACACGTTCTCCTGGTTGAATAGGTTTTGCTAAATCAACCTCCAAAACGGTTCCTGCAGTTTCATATTTTAGTTTTTTACCATTTTGTTTTAACGATTTTACTTTTATATAGCCTATTTCGTCTGGGTTTAATTTACTTATTCTATCTCCAACTCTTGGGTCTGGATCGGCAATGGTTAGAGAGCGTACATCCATTTCGCTTCCCGGTTGAAAAGCATTAAAGTATAAATGATAATACACATGGGTTAACACATCGGGGGAATTGTTAGTATACACCAATTTCTGTGTGCCTTTATATTGATAGTTGTTAACATTCATATCAATATCCATGGTATAATCTACATGTTGTTGCCAGTAGGTTGGGTTTGTAACGGGTGGTTGTATCGATGCCTGATAATGTTTTGATGAATTTGGTTTATAGGCATAACAGGACCACAAAACCAATAAACTAAAAACAGATACAAATAATCTTTTCATAGAAGGTATAAATTTAAAAAAGAGACACTATCCCGTAAAGTGTGTAAGTTAAAAATCGAGGGTTTAACTTTTTTAAAGTTGAACCCTTTTTTCAAATATAGTTAAAAACTGGTTTAAAATAATGCCCCAGTTCCTAATAGGCATCGACCATTTTTTGGTAGCCTCTCTAAGGGCTAAAAAAGTGGACTTCATAACAGCTTCATCTGTTGGGAATGAGAGCTTGTTTTTAGTGTATTTTCTGATTTTTCCATTAAGGTTTTCAATAAGGTTCGTAGTGTAAATGATTTTTCTAATTTCTAAAGGAAATTCATAGAAAGCGGTAAGTTCTTCCCAGTTATCTCTCCAGCTTTTAATAGCGTAAGAGTACTTGTGTTCCCATTTCTGAGCAAAGTCTTCTAGGGCGGCTTTTGCTGCACTTTTGGTGGGTGCATCGTAGATGCTTTTCATGTCCTTTGTAAATTCTTTCTTGTCTTTCCAAACAACATACCGACAAGCATTACGAATCTGGTGTACCACGCAGATTTGGGTTTTAGATTCAGGAAAAACGTTTTTAATGGTGTCGGTAAAACCGTTAAGATTATCTGTGGCCGTGATAAGCAAATCCTGAACGCCTCTGGCTTTCATATCGGTTAGTACACTCATCCAAAAGGCTGCCGATTCATTCTTCCCCAACCAAAGCCCTAAGACTTCCTTTTTACCATCTCTACGCAGTCCTACGGCGATGTACATGGTTTTGTTAATGACTTTGGAGTTCTCCCGAACCTTAAATACGATGCCATCCATCCAAGTAATTAAATATACGGGCTCCAGAGGTCTGTTTTGCCAAGCAACAATATCATTGGTAACTTTATCTGTGATACGTGATATGGTAGATGTGGATACATCAAAATCGTAAACTTCTCGGATTTGCTCTTCAATATCAGAATTACTCATACCCTTGGCATAAAGGCTGATAATGACGTTTTCTATGCCATCAACCATGTTAGTGCGTTTAGGAACCAGCATAGGGTTAAAAGAAGCGTCCCGGTCTCTGGGAACTTTAATATTAGTCTCTCCTAAAGCTGTTTTTATCTTTTTAGACCCATAGCCGTTACGGGTATTGCTATTATCGGATTGCTGATGCTTCTCATAGTCTAAATGAGCATCAAGTTCCCCTTCTAGCATCTTTTCAATACCTCGCTTTTGAATGGATTTTAGAAAGGAGGTCAGTTCGTCTCCTGTTTTAAACTGTTTTAAAAAATCGTCGTTTAGAAAATCTTCTTTCTTCATAAGTGTGTAAATTTTAAAATTAAACAAAAAAATATCGAGGGTTGCAACCCTCGATATTTTTAACTTTACACACTTTGTGAGATACTACCACCTAAAACAATGGCTATAAGTAATTGCTTGTTCTCGCCTACTTCTGAAAATCCTCTCGGATTTTCAGTTTGGTGTGTACTTGCTAAGTTAAGTGCTAACCCACGCAACTACTCATAGCCGAGACCTTAGTAATACATTTAAAAATACACCCATGAGACTAATAATTTCTACCTTAATATTAATTTCAAACTTAACCTTATTCTCTCAATCAATTAACTTTTATGGTGATTATTATCGCTCACTTGGGAAAGAAGGAGTCCATTTTATTGAATATAAATTGACTTTAAATCAGGATGGAACATTTATCTTCCACTCTTATTCAAATAATAAACAAGGCATTCCACCCGAAGTAAATAAATACGGAAAAGGGAAATGGATTGCGAAAGACAAAGTGATTACTTTCTTTTCAAACAAACAAAAAGACTTTGATGAAAAATATACTTTAGATTTTAATAACTCTAAAGCTAGATTTGTAACCAAACATCCTAGAGACAAAACTGACCGAATAATTAAACCAAAGCTTCAGTTTTTTGAGTCTGAAATTTTTTGGATAAAAACAATTGATATATTTAAAATATAAAAATGCATTACAACAAAGAACTGAGGTAAAAAACAAATCTTTTAAAACTAAGCAAGTTTCTTTATACGTAAACATTTAGCAACATTTCTATTAAACTACAATATACATTTAAAAAATTATGAAAAATTTTATCGGCATATGCTTTTTAACAGTCGCTTTTAGCAGTTGTGACCCTACAGTTTCTATGGAAGCCAACATTATAAACCAAACTACACAAGATTTAGCAGTTGAATTTATATCGTTAGACCAAAACTTGAACAAAACGTTGGAAATTTCCAACAATAATGTCAAGCGATTTCAAGAAGGATTTGATGTGGGAAATGACTTTATTGAACCTTATCTTATTGAATATGATTCTGTTGTAGTTAAAAATAGTTCTGAACAAATCTTAAAAGTTTATAAACCGAATGATAGCGGCAAGAACATTTTCAAAATAGATGCATATTGGATATCAAGCGAACCTTCAAAGAATTTTTTCAAATATGAATATGAAATTACTAGTGAAGATTTAGAATAAAAACGTTTGCCAATAATGTATAATAGCAATTTCTAAAGATACGACATGCGTCCGAATCCACTCGAAATTGCTAAAGCCAGTTCCTAACCGAAAATTATTAAATTTATTCCCTTAACTTACGGTTATACTAGACCGTTAGATATAATTTGAACAAACAAAATGGAAATACCAAAATTTCATGAAACATTTATACCGATTCTAAAGGTTTTAGAAGACGGTGAAACTTTACAAGCAAGAGTGATGTATCAAAAGTTAATTGATAAGTTCTATTTTAAGCTAACTAAAGAACAACTTGAACAGAAAACAAAAAGTGGAGATAGTCTAATTATAAATAGAATTGCTTGGGGAAAATCATACCTAAAAAAAGGAGGATATATTGAGTTTCCGAAAAGAGGATTTGTTAAAATCACTGAAAAAGGTAAAAACCATAATTCAAATAATCTTACTCTTAAACAAGTTGAAAACTCTGATAATTTCTTAGAATTTTATTCTGAAGAAGATCCAAAAGAAAATTCAAGACCATCAAAAATATCAAATGCTTCACCTCAGGATTTAATTGATGAAGGGTTTAACTCTATAGATATACAGGTAAAAGATGAACTTCTTGAAAAATTAAAAAAAATAGACCCTTTTTATTTTGAAAGAGTAATCTTAAAACTATTAAATAAAATGGGATATGGTGACTTTATAGAAACCTCTAAAACTGGTGATGGTGGAATAGATGGAATAATTAATGAAGACAAACTTGGTCTTGACAAAATCTATATACAAGCAAAAAGATACGGAGAAAATAAAGTCCGAGAAAAGGATATAAGAAATTTTATTGGAGCAATGAGTGGAGACACACAAAAAGGTGTCTTCGTTACCACTTCAACTTTTGATAAAGGTGCTATAAAAAAAGCTAACGATGCTCATCACACAATAATATTAATTGATGGGTCTAAATTAGTTGATTTAATGCATCAATACAATGTAGGAGTTCAGATTAAAATGATTTATGAAGTTAAAGAACTTGATAACGATTTTTTTGATAGCGAATGATTATGGCAAATAAATGGGGAATTCCAATAGAAGTAGAAAATATTGTATTAGCAAGGGATAAATCCTGTGTTTATTGTGGAGTTACTTTCACCAAGGATGGTAATTCAAGAAAAACAAAACAATCTTGGGAACATATTGTGAATGATATTAGAATTAATGGAACTGATAATATTGCACTTTGTTGTATGTCCTGTAATGCGAGTAAAGGAGCTAAATTATTAGAGAATTGGCTTGAGAGTGCTTATTGTAAAAACAAAGGAATAACCAAAGAAACTGTGGCAATTACAGTAAAAAAAGCTATTGAAAACCCACCTAAATTAAAATAAAAACTACAATCCAAACTACAAACCCCGCGTTAGCGATTACTCATAAATTTTATTTTAAACTTGGAAATCGTGAATGCTAAGCATTTGTAGTGGAAAGCCCACAGCGAGGCACGAGCGAGGACTTGAAACGAAAAGCGCGACCCGTTAGGGTAACGCCCAATAATTAAAAAATAAAAGCTAGTATTTAAAATTGCCTAGTGGTTTCGTTTTGAGGTTTATAGGTGTTGTTGTGAAATTTTTCGAGAAACTTTTTGTGTCGCTCCATGAGTTTTTGGGTAATGTCATTTATATCGGTAAAGCCAGAACCGAAATCGCTGTCGAAAAAATCGTCCTTAAAAAACGGATTCGAAAACAGGGAATCTTGAGGAAATAACCTTGTGAATTCGTCCTGCTCTGCCCCAGAAAATCCTTTAAAAATATGCGATTTAAACGATTGTTGTATGCGGTCGTTGTTGTGTGAGGACCACGAATATATACTATCGTATTTTATTAGGTTTCCGTTTTCGTCGAATTCTTTATCGACTTTCCAACTGCCTTTGGGTTCTTGCTGTATTTTTTGGGATTGCTCTTGTTGTAAAGCTACATCTGGCTTTTTACTTTGACTTTGACAACCTACACTTAATATGGATGCCATTACTAGAAGCAAATACTTTTTCATGATATACCTTTTTAAGTTAAACTGTTTTAAATATTGGAGGCTAGCAGGCTAACCTCCAATGTTATAAAAGTTAATGCATTAAAAATTTACTATCTATTAAGAAATTTGAATGGTTCTTGCCGGTTTTTGTTTGGCTTCTTCTTTTTTAGGTAATAAAATGCTTAAAATACCATCTTTGTAGGTCGCATTAATTTTTTCTTCGTTTACGGTTTCTGGTAAAGTGAATGTTCGTTTAAAAGAAGAATAGCCATACTCTCTACGGGTATAATTTGCGTCTTTTTGCTCGTTTTCTTCTTTTATTTCTGTAGAAATAGATAATAATTGATTGTCTAGATCTATATGGAAATCTGATTTTTTAAGTCCGGGAACAGCCATATCTACAATGTATGCATCTGCTGTTTCTTTAATATTTACTTGTGGTAAGGTAATACCTTTATTAAAGTTTGAGGTAAATACCGATGGTAAATCGCGGTTAAAAATATCATCTAACCAATTAGACCATGTAGGGAAGTTTAGATTTGAATTATTGTTTACTAAACTTCCGTTTTTAGGAACACTTACTAAATTGCTCATAATTACAAAATTTTAAATTAAACATTATTTCAAATGGAATTCTTAAATGAATTCGCTGCATTAAAAACAAATAAAATGCCAAATTAAAAAAAGCATGTTTTAAGCGATTTACTTAACAAAACATGCTTATTTTGATACAAAATGACAGATTTTTGATGAAAATCTTGTCAAAATGACATTTTTTTGAATTTAAAAACTGATGCCTTTTATTTTCTTATAGTCTAAAATGGCTTTGCTGTCTGACAATAACGACACGTAAAAACACACACTCGATAAACGCTCGTACAAGCTATCGCTTTGGGTGTTAATTGTTTTTGGCAATCCTTTTAAAATTAAGGTATCGTAATTTGATGCGGTGACGTTATACGTGTTATTTACTGCTGTAGTATAGGTTTTTAAAAGGGTATTTATAACCCCATAACCTGCAATTTCTTTATCGACAACCTCGGTAGACTGGTATATGTTTTCGATGCTTATTTTTATAACATCTTTAATTTGAGCTTCGTATTTGCTTTTATCGAGCAGGGCACAGTCGAAGGTGCCGTTTAAAATAGCATCTTCGTTTTTCATGAAAATATCGACGGCTTCGTTTATTAAGGTTCCTATAGCCAAGGCACGCAAATAGCCAATTCTATCTTTTTTTGTGGTGAGGGCATAATAATTTTCAGGGCGAATGTTATCTCGAATGATTTTTGATAAATACTCTAAAGCAAATTCTTCTTGTATGAGACCTAAATTGATGCCATCTTCAAAATCGATAATGGTGTAGCAAATATCATCGGCAGCCTCTACAAGAAATGCCAACGGGTGGCGCGCAAAACTTAAGTGGGTTTCACTGCGATTTATGAGTCCGAGTTCCTGAGCGATGTCTATATAGGCGTCTTTTTCACTTTGGAAAAATCCGTATTTTTTATCGGCAATATGCTTGGTTGGTTTATTGGGCAACGATTCTTTTGGGTATTTAGTAAAGGCTCCCAAAGTGGCATAACTTAAACGTAACCCACCTGGGCGACCGTCGCGGCTTTCGGTTAATATTTTGAATCCGTTAGCATTACCTTCGAAATCGCATAAATCTTGATATTCTTTTGGGCTTAACAATGCTTTATATTGAAGCCCTTTTCCGGTTTTAAAAAATTCGCCTATGGCCTTTTCGCCCGAATGACCAAACGGCGGATTCCCAATATCGTGTGCTAAAGCCGCAGCAGCAACAATGGCCCCGAAATCGTTGGCCTGATACCCATGAACGTTTTGTAAATGCGGGTGTTTTTCTAATAATTTTTTACCTACCAATCGTCCCAGAGAACGCCCAACAACACTAACTTCTAAGCTGTGCGTTAATCGTGTATGCACAAAATCGGTTTCAGATAAAGGAATTACCTGGGTCTTATCTTGAAGACTTCTAAACTCTGATGAAAAAATAATACGATCGTAATCGACCTCAAACCCCAAGCGGGTTTCGTCTTGTTCTTTTCTTATTCTTTTATTGTTATCGCCAAAGCGTTTTAAAGATAATAAATCTTCCCAATTCATAGCATCGTCTTAAGTGTTGGCAAGATAATTAAAATCGTGAAAAAACATAAGCTTATAAAACAGAGTTGTTATTTAAATTAAAGCGCATCTGTTAACATTAGGGTAACATTAACATTATAATTGTTTAATGTTTAAGTAACATTCAGTTTTTATTAATGCCTTTAATTTGCTGTAAATTATAAAAGTACTAATGAAACATTTAATTTACATATTTACACTACTAGTAACTTCTTTCGTATTTAGCCAAAATACAGGTATGGTTGTAGGGCAAATTATGGACAATGAATTAAATGACACACCACTAGTTCTTGCCAAAGCTGCCCTAAAAGATACAAACGTAGCGGTAGATACCGATTTAACTGGTATGTTTGTTATAGAAAATTTAGAAGCTGGCGATTATACTTTAGTTTGCAGCTTTGTTGGTTACGAAACTAAAGAAATTAACATTCATGTAGATGCTAACGTACCTACCGAATTAAAATTAGCGCTCGAAGCCACTACAATTTCTTTAGCAGATTTAGCTTCGCTTACCGAAGTAGCTCAAAAAACAGACAAAACTACAGCTGTTTTAAATTAATTTACACTTAAGCTTTTTTATAGTTTAGCATTCTCATTATTAAAATGACATTTTTGTATTTGTAATTTTTATAATGGTACTAGCTATTTGTAATCTTTAGATTCTAAACCCTCTCTAATTTAATTTTATAATTAAACGTGTTTATTTTAATGTTAAATTATTGTACTTTTCAACTACATTTCTTAACATTTAGATAACCCTATTGTTACTATTGTTTAACCTATTAGTAACATCCTATTCACATACTATTTCGTTCTTTGCGCCAAGATAAAAACTAAAAGAATGAAAAAAATCACCCTATTATTAATGCTGTTTACAGCAACAATAATGCAAGCACAAAACACTGGTTCTGTGGCTGGTAAATTAACCGATAAAGAATATAACGACGAGCCTTTAGCCTTTGCTAACGTATTAATTAAAGGCTCTACAAAAGGTACAACCTCTGACTTTGATGGTTTATACAGTATTGAAAATTTAGCGCCAGGCGCATACACTTTAGTTATTAGTTTTGTTGGATACGAAACTCAAGAATTGCCTATTACAATAGTTGCAGGCAAAGTTACTACCGTAAATGTACCCATGGGTGCAAGTGCTGCTTCATTAGACGAAATTGTTATTACAACAACGACAAAACGTGAAAGTGAAACTGCCTTATTATTAGAACAGAAAAAAGCTATAGAAATAAAAACATCTATTGGTGCACAAGAACTAGACAAAAAAGCTGTATCCAATGCAGCTACTGCTACACTTAAAGTTGCAGGTGTAAACAAAAAAGAAGGCTCTAGTAAAATTTATGTAAGAGGTCTTGGTGACAGATATAACAGTACTACGCTTAATGGTTTGCCTTTACCTTCTAACGACCCTACAAATAAAAATATAGATTTATCACTATTCGGAACAGACATTATAGAAAGTGTAGGTATCGGTAAAGCTTTCTCTTCATACATGTCTTCTGATGTTTCTGGAGCAAATATTGATATTGTAAGTAAAGAAATAACTGAAAAGTCTTTATTAAAAGTAGGTATTTCAACAGGTGCTAATACTCAAACAACTTTTAAAGATTTTAAAGAAATAGATGGTGCTAACTGGTTTGGTGTAAACTCTAATACCAAACATAAAATTAGAGACCTAAACGTTTATAGTTTTGACAATAGTTATTCACCTAATTCAGGAACTGCAAATCCAAATGTTGGTATATCATTAAATTATGGTAAAAGATTCACACTTTCTGATGAAAGTAACATTAGCTTATTTTTAGTTGGTACTTTTGGAAATGAGTATACATACCAAGAGGGTCGTTCTTCTAATATTATTGATGTTGGTAACGTAGGAACTATTTTCGACACGAAAACTTACAATTACGAAGCTTCAAAAATGTTAATGGGTAACATCGCTTACAAAATAAACAATAACCATAAAATTAGTTTCAATCATTTGTTTGTTCACTCAAACAATCAACAAATTGAAGATTTTACAGGAACAACAACAGATGTTGGTAGAGATAACGATGATAACCGATTAATAAATTTAGTTTTACAAACAGAAGTTCAAAACAGATTGTTTGTTAATCAATTATTATCTACTAATAACTTTGGAGCATCTACAGATGTTAACGCTGCTGTAAGTTATAATGCTATTTATAATGATGAGCCAGATAGAAGAAAAAACACGTTCATTATTGATAATGATTCAAACACTACTAGAATTTCACAAAACGCTGTAAGAGATAATAGTAGATTTTATGGTAATTTATTTGAAACCAATATCGCAGGAAACTTAAATGTTGTTCGCTATTTAGGAAACAGAGACGAAAACAAAGGAAAATTAACTTTAGGATACAATGGAAGTATCGCCGATAGAAAATTTGATGGTATTTACTTCGACCACAACTTTAATAGTCCAACCACTACCTTTGTTGATGTTAATAATTTAGATCAAACATTTAACCAAACCAACTTAAATAACGGTGTTTTTGGTGTAGAAACTTCTAGAGGAAGAAACAGTAATGATGCTGAAACCTATTTACCTCAATTATACGATGCAGAAAAAACAGTACATGCTGTATATGGTGATGTTATTTACAAGTTTGGCGAAAAACTAACAGCCAATTTTGGATTAAGAGCAGAAGATATTAAAATGAATGTGTCATGGGATACAAACATTAGTTTCCCTGGTTTTTCTAATAATAGTAACATCGATTTAAACAAGCAATATGTGCTTCCTTCATTAAATTTAAAGTATGTATTAAATGATAAAGTTAACTTTAGAGCTTCGAGTAGTGTAACGTATACATATCCACAATTTAAAGAAATTGCGCCTTTTACTTACGAGGGAATTAACTTTCAAGAAAGTGGTAATCCTGCTTTAGTTGCGTCAGATAACTACAACGCCGAGATTAAATTTGAATTATTCCCTAGCAAAAGTGAATTATTATCTGTGGGATTGTTTGGTAAATTAATACAAAACTCCATTAACCGTCTTGAAAGAAATTCGGCAATTGAAAGAGATTTTACCTTTGATAATTCTGGTGACGCTACTGTATTTGGGGCAGAAATTGAAACCAAATGGGATATAATTAATAACGACATTAATGAAGACAAAACTAAAACGTTAAGCGTAGGCGCTAACGTTACATTAATGAAAACAGAGTTAAAATATAATACCTCTAACACTTCATTTAATTACACTGGAAGCAGTTCTCAACTTGAAGGTGCATCACCATTTACTTTAAATACAGATATATCATATCAATTTAAAAACGTTGGTAACTCTACCATAGCATCACTTGTATTTAATTACCAAAGTGATAAAGTATTTAGTATTGGAACTAACTTTCAAGAAAATATAATTGAAAAGGGTGTACCTATGGTAGACTTTATTTTTAGTCATCAATTCTCGAAAAAAATAGCTGTTAAGTTTAACGCTAAAAACATACTTAATCCAAGTTTTGAAACATACCGAGATATTCCAGAAAAGTTAACCATGAGCTTCTATAAAAAAGGAGCTACTTTTTCTGCAGGAATTAGTTTTAATTTATAGTAAAAAAAACCTCTTTGAGGGTTTTTTTACTATAAATACCTTTCATGTAAACTCGATGGAAATAAAACATTACGGTTCGTATTAAAAATAACCTTAACCAAAAACATTAATTTAACATTAGCCAAAATTCTTAACGAAAAACTAATGTTCACATAAAACTATATTTAAGCACTTAGAGTTTCTTTGCTTAAAATTCTAATAAATACAAAACCTAAAAAATAAAATGAAAACTTTAAAAAATTTATTCTTAATCGCAACTGTAATTTCTATTTTTTCTTGTTCAACTGTTGATGATAACAGAACTATCGATCCGGGACAAGGAGAAAACCCAATTACAGGTAATGAATTAAATGGCAATATAACTACAGACTCTAAATTATTAGCATCTGTAGAATATACAATTACCGGCTCTTTAACTGTTAAATCTGGTGCTACTTTAACCATTGAGCCTGGTACAGTTATAAAAGCTAGAAGCGGAAGAACCGATGTGTTTTTAGCAGTAGAAAGAGGTGCTAAATTAATTGCTAAAGGTACGGCTGCAAAGCCAATCAGATTTACATCAGACGCTACATCTCCTAAAGCTGGAGATTGGGGAGGTATTGTAATTGCTGGTAAAGCATCTTCTAACAAAGGAACAGATGTACAATCTGAAGTAGCGGGTTTACTTTACGGTGGTACTGTTAATGATGATGATTCTGGTGAATTAAGTTATATTATTGCAGAATATACTGGTGCTAAAATTAACGGAGAACAAGAATTTAACGGAATTTCTTTCTTTGGTGTTGGTAGTAAAACTATTGTTAATAATATAGTAGTTAGCGATGGTAACGATGATGGTGTTGAGTTTTTTGGTGGTACTGTTAATGTAAATAACGTATACTGTGCTAATATAGGTGATGACATGTTTGACTGGACAGAAGGTTACTCAGGAACTATAACAAACGCTTTTGGTGTTCGTAATGATGGTTTCGATACAGCTTCTAACGACCCAAGAGGACTTGAAGGCGATAGCAACAGTGCAGATATCACAGCTTTACCAATTTCTAAACCAACATTAAAAAATGTTACTATATTAAACCTTAATCCAGATGTAGCTCTTACAGGTGGTGCAGAGATTAGAAGAGGTACTGAGGCTACTATTGATAATATTTTATTCGCTGCTTACGGAACGGCATCTTTTGGAAACAGAATTGATACAGCAGACGGAAATGGTAACGGTATTTTAACTATTACCAATGCTTTTGCTCAAGGGAATGTAGGTAACGATAAAATTGGTGGTGCTATTACTGGTACAGTAACTACCATAACAGATGGTATCACAGTTCCTTCAAACAATACTATCACTACAAAAACAGGCGTAGGTGCAGACTTAAGTGCTTTTGCATGGGCTAACCGTACTTTTGTTGTAACAAAGTAGTATTCGATAAAAACAAATAAAAAAGCCTCCCAAATTGGGAGGCTTTTTTATTTCATTTCATGTCTAACTAACTTTAAATGCCCTGCTTGTTTTTAACTTCAGATTCTTTTAAATTAGCTATAACATTTGCGTTATAATCTACTTCTTTTACAGTTTCTTTTGTGTAATAAAACCATTTGCCGACTTTTTTACCATTATCATAATTTCCAGAAATCGTTTTTTCACCATCTGCAGAAAAGCTTAACCACTCACCTTGTAATTTACCATCTGTAGTGTAATAACCTGTTTGGCTTACAGCTCCATTGTCATGATAATAAACAACCTCTATTAAATTGGTTTCTTTGTTAAACTTTAAATCTCTCTTTTGTTCTTTTTGAGCAAAAGATACCACAGTAATTAATAAGGCAAAAAATAAAACTAACTTCTTCATAATTATGGGGTTTTTATATTATTATATCAAATATATATAATTCATAACTTTAAAACAACATTCACATAACATTAAATTAACATTGAAAAAACATTTAATTGAATATCAATATTATACATATTAATATTTAACATTGAAATATTAATAATTACTTAATATTAGCATTACATTAAAATTACCTTAAACGTTGATATTTGTTATAGTCTTAAGACAAATTTAGTATTTCATATAATCTATTAGTTTTTGTCGACTACATTATTATGAATTTCTAGTGAGACTGCCTTGGCCAAGGCAGTCTTTTTTGTTAAGATATTTAACAATTAGGAAACATTAAGTTAACATTGAAGTTGGTTATTTGCAGCGACAAAAACTAAAAATGATAATGAAAAACTTAAAAGCAATTTTAATTGTTATTCTTGTTGCTACACTACAAATTAATGCTCAAGACACTGCTCCTATTACAGAAAACACTAAAAAAGAGTGGTTCGAATCTTTTAAAATAAGAGGCTATGCCCAAGTGAGGTATAACGGTTTGTTTCAAACTAACCCAGACTTAGGCTGCGAACAATGTGACAAATCTTGGGGTGGAGATAGTCAATTTTTCTTCAGACGTATTCGATTGGTTTTTTACGGACAAATTCATCCCAGAATATACTTCTACATTCAGCCCGATTTTGCAAATGCAACTGGCGGAAATCAACAATTTGGACAAATTAGAGACGCCTACTTCGATGTAGGTTTAGATCCAAAAAACGAATTTCGTTTTAGAATTGGACAAAGTAAAGTGCCTTTTGGTTTTGAAAACATGCAATCTAGCCAAAACAGGTTGCCTTTAGACCGTAATGATGGTTTAAATAGTGCTGTGAAAAACGAACGTGATTTAGGGATCTTTTTTTATTGGGCACCTGAAGAGATAAGAAAGCGCTTTTCTATGCTTACTAGAGAGGGCTATAAAGGAACTGGAGATTATGGTGTTTTTGGTTTGGGTGTTTATAATGGTCAAACTGCCAACGTCGCCGATTTGAATAATAAAAAGCATGTGGTAGCTCGATTAACTTATCCATTTAAAATGGGCTCCCAAATTTTTGAACCAGGAATTCAAGCATATACTGGTCAACATACTATAGATCCTGATGATATATCCGATGGCGTTCAAACAACTGATGACAATACATATATAGACCAACGCTTAGGGTTTACAGCTGTTTTATATCCTAAGCCATTTGGTTTTCAAGCTGAATACAATTTTGGTAGAGGTCCTGAATTTAATAAAGAAACCCAAGCCATAAGTGTTGAGAAATTACATGGTGGTTATCTTCTATTAAATGCAAAATGCTCAATTAAAAACCAGTTAATATATCCATTTACTCGAATTCAATACTACAATGGTGGTAAAAAACATGAGTTAGATGCTAGAAGTTATGAAGTAAAAGAATTGGAATTAGGTGTGGAATGGCAACCTTATAAAAACTTTGAAATTGTGGCTATGTATACCTTTTCGGATAGAACTTATGAAGATTTTATTAATCAAGACAACAACCAAAAAGGAAGCTTGTTGCGATTACAATTTCAAGTGAACTTTTAATTCATTTAAAGAATTTATTTCTACGAAGAATCAATATTCTCTTAAAAAATTATACTAAGTATTTACTGTTTGTGAAATTAAAAAATATAACAATTACGTAACTTAGCATTCCAAAATACATTAGATATTTGCAAACTTATTTTTTATTATGGACAATATTTACTTATTAATGATAGTTGCCCTAGCGGTATTAGCCATTGCCGATTTAGTGGTGGGTGTTAGCAACGATGCAGTTAACTTTTTAAATTCTGCTATTGGATCTAAGGCTATTTCATTTAAAACAATTATGATAGTTGCCAGTATTGGCGTTGCCTTAGGAGCTGTTTTTTCAAGTGGCATGATGGAGGTTGCAAGATCTGGAATTTTTAACCCTCATGAATTCATGTTTAATGAAATCATGATTATTTTCATGGCGGTAATGATAACAGATATTCTGTTATTAGACTTTTTTAACACCGTAGGAATGCCAACTTCTACTACCGTTTCTATAGTTTTCGAATTATTAGGAGCTTCAGTAGCTATGGCACTTATTAAAATAGGGCATAATGGTGGAACTTTTTCTGATGTAGTAAACTACATAAATACATCTAAGGCTACCGAAATCATTTTTGGCATCTTATTATCAGTAGTTATTGCCTTTTCTGTGGGTGCAATGGTTCAATGGGTATCAAGGTTGTTATTATCATATAACTATGAAAAACAGGCCAATTGGGTTGGTGCTATTTTTGGTGGTATTGCCATTACATCTATTACCTATTTTATTTTTATGAAGGGTATTGGGGGAACATCCTATGCAAAAGAAAGTTATGATATTATAGGCGGCTCAACCATTAAAGAATTTTTAAGTAAGCAAGCACCATTAATTATTTTTGTAAGTTTAATTTTTTGGTCATTGTTATCTTATGCCTTAATCGCTTTTGCTAAACAAAGTATTTACAAAATTGTAATTATTATAGGAACCTTTGCCTTGGCATTAGCTTTCTCTGGTAACGATTTAGTTAACTTTATAGGTGTACCAATTGCTGGTTGGCAATCTTACACAGCTTGGGCTGGTTCTGGCGTATCCCCTGAAGCCTTTAGCATGGGTTTTCTTGCCGATAAAGTTCCAACTCCAACCTTTTTATTGGTTGTAGCAGGTTTTGTTATGGTCGCTACTTTATGGTTTTCTAAAAAAGCAAAAACAGTTACCGAAACCGAAATTAACTTATCAAGAGAAGGAGATGGTAAAGAACGTTTTCAACCTAACTTTTTATCTCGTGGTTTTGTTAGATTAGCCGTTGGAGCTTCAGAAATGTTATCCTATATATTACCACAAACTTGGCAAGCTAAAATTGACAAACAGTTTGAAAAGCCTGTAATTAACTTAGTCAAATCTAAAACACATGAATTACCAGCTTTTGATATGGTTCGTGCAGCAGTAAACCTAATGGTAGCTGCCATTCTTATATCGTTAGCAACCTCAATGAAATTGCCTTTATCTACTACTTATGTAACATTTATGGTGGCTATGGGTTCCTCTTTGGCCGATCGTGCTTGGGGTGCAGAAAGTGCTGTTTATAGAGTTGCAGGGGTGTTAAATGTTATTGGTGGTTGGTTCTTTACTGCCATTATAGCCTTTGTTGCTGCCGCCATAATAGCTTATTTGTTAAACTGGAATGTTGCCGCTATGGTACCTGTTCTACTTTTAGTAGCTATTTTACTATTAGTTAGAAACTATATCGCACATAGAGAAAAATCGAAAGAAGCAAAAGCTGAAGATAGTTTAACTAAAGCTGAAAGCAGCTCTATCCAGGGTGTTATAATTGAAAGCGCTAAAAATATTGCGAGTGTTATTAAACGCGGAAATAAAGTTTATACAAACTCCATTAATGGTTTAGCTAAACAAGATTTACAACTATTAAAGAAGAACAAAAAGCAAATAGTTAAATTATCTAGTGAAGTAGATGAATTAAGAGATAACATCTTTTATTTTATTAAGAATTTAGATGATTCAAGTGTTGGAGCAAGTAATTTTTACATTCATATTTTGAGTTATTTACAAGACATGACACAATCTTTAGAGTATATATCTAATGTAAGTTATAAGCATGTTAACAATAATCATAAAAAATTAAAATTTAACCAAATAAAGGAGTTGAAAGAAGTAGACGAACGTTTTGAAGTATTATTTAATAATACGAGAAACGCTTTTGAAACTCAATCTTTCGAGGAGATTGGAATAATTTTAGGTAGAAAAACTGAAATAACCTCTTTAGTAACAAACAAAATACAGAAACAAGTAGAACGCACCCGTACCGAAGAATCGAGTCCGAAAAACACCACGCTTTACTTTAGTATTTTATTAGAAACTAAAGATTTATTAAATGCCACTATGAATCTTTTAGAAGAATATCATAACGCGCATGATGCTAAGGTAGCTCCTGCAAGAATTAATAAAGACCAAGAATAAACAGGTTTAAATAAATAAAAAACACCTCTATGGAGGTGTTTTTTTATGCAGTTATTTAAGAAATAAGTCTAATTAGTTAATTACTTTTACAAAAAATTAAACATATGATTTCTACAAACGAATATTTTGAAGGCAATGTTAAGTCTTTAGGCTATGTAACTGCTTCAGGCAAATCTACTTTAGGTGTTATGAATCCTGGCGATTATGAATTTGGCACCTCACAACATGAAACCATGCGTGTTATTGAGGGTGAAATGACGGTTAAATTACCAGAATCAAACGATTGGAATACGTTTAAAGCAGGAGATACTTTTGAGGTAGATGCCAACAAATCTTTTCTAGTTAAAGTAAGTGTTCAAACTTCGTATTTGTGCCAGTACAAATAAAACTAACAACATAACCAAACTAAAAAAGCACCTCTTTCGAGGTGCTTTTTTTTATGCAGCATTCCAAAGAGACTTAATTTCTTCGCATATAAATTCAATCTCCGAAAGTGTTTTTGATAAGTTATTTGGAACTTTAATAACACTTTCACCAAAGACATCTATTGACAAACAAAATTCCTCTAAAACAATTTCACCTTCGCTAGCAACTACTTCACTAAGATATTTACTTAATAAACTTGATATATATCTAGATTGAACTTTATCAAATATATTATTCTTTGATATGTGAATTTTAACAGCTCCTAAAAAAATCTTTTCACCGATTTTTATTTTAAAGATAACATCTGGTGAAATAATAATTTCAACACCATTAAGCTCAATTGACACTATCCCGTAAAGTGTGTAAGTTAAAAATCGAGGGTTTAACTTTTTTAAAGTTGAACCCTTTTTTCAAATATAGTTAAAAACTGGTTTAAAATAATGCCCCAGTTCCTAATAGGCATCGACCATTTTTTGGTAGCCTCTCTAAGGGCTAAAAAAGTGGACTTCATAACAGCTTCATCTGTTGGGAATGAGAGCTTGTTTTTAGTGTATTTTCTGATTTTTCCATTAAGGTTTTCAATAAGGTTCGTAGTGTAAATGATTTTTCTAATTTCTAAAGGAAATTCATAGAAAGCGGTAAGTTCTTCCCAGTTATCTCTCCAGCTTTTAATAGCGTAAGAGTACTTGTGTTCCCATTTCTGAGCAAAGTCTTCTAGGGCGGCTTTTGCTGCACTTTTGGTGGGTGCATCGTAGATGCTTTTCATGTCCTTTGTAAATTCTTTCTTGTCTTTCCAAACAACATACCGACAAGCATTACGAATCTGGTGTACCACGCAGATTTGGGTTTTAGATTCAGGAAAAACGTTTTTAATGGTGTCGGTAAAACCGTTAAGATTATCTGTGGCCGTGATAAGCAAATCCTGAACGCCTCTGGCTTTCATATCGGTTAGTACACTCATCCAAAAGGCTGCCGATTCATTCTTCCCCAACCAAAGCCCTAAGACTTCCTTTTTACCATCTCTACGCAGTCCTACGGCGATGTACATGGTTTTGTTAATGACTTTGGAGTTCTCCCGAACCTTAAATACGATGCCATCCATCCAAGTAATTAAATATACGGGCTCCAGAGGTCTGTTTTGCCAAGCAACAATATCATTGGTAACTTTATCTGTGATACGTGATATGGTAGATGTGGATACATCAAAATCGTAAACTTCTCGGATTTGCTCTTCAATATCAGAATTACTCATACCCTTGGCATAAAGGCTGATAATGACGTTTTCTATGCCATCAACCATGTTAGTGCGTTTAGGAACCAGCATAGGGTTAAAAGAAGCGTCCCGGTCTCTGGGAACTTTAATATTAGTCTCTCCTAAAGCTGTTTTTATCTTTTTAGACCCATAGCCGTTACGGGTATTGCTATTATCGGATTGCTGATGCTTCTCATAGTCTAAATGAGCATCAAGTTCCCCTTCTAGCATCTTTTCAATACCTCGCTTTTGAATGGATTTTAGAAAGGAGGTCAGTTCGTCTCCTGTTTTAAACTGTTTTAAAAAATCGTCGTTTAGAAAATCTTCTTTCTTCATAAGTGTGTAAATTTTAAAATTAAACAAAAAAATTTCGAGGGTTGCAACCCTCGATATTTTTAACTTTACACACTTTGTGAGATACTACCGCTCAATTGACTTTGATTCTACTTTTTTAATAACCTCAAAAGTTTCGCTCTTAAGTGAATGAGGGAGTTTTAAACTAACATATCTTTCTAAAGCTTCTAATGAAACTGTCCTGTCATGAATTTGCCTTGATTTTATAGGTTTTCTGAGTTTTAATTCTTCTATACCTTTAAAAACAGGTTCTAAATCGCAATTATTCTCAATCGATTTTCTGATTCTAGATTTAGGTAATTGATACCATGATATCCTAAACTTGTTAGGTTGCTTTTGTTGTCTGATAATAGTTCGCTTTTTTGATTCTGTTGCTTTAGAAAAATCTGCAAACTGATTAATTGAAATTAAAATTTTTTTTGTCATGTAAAATTTCTATTACGTAAACTCATGTTTGTTAATGAGTTTACTTGTTAATAAATCTCATTATTGTTGATAATTAAAAAAATCAACACTTTAATAGAATATTTAACTTGGCTAGAAGATTCTAATTTTGTACGTTTGAAGAACAAAATAGTAGATGAGTTAATCTCACTTCTACATAATTACAAATTTGGATCCGACACCTAAATTGTAAATTAAAAACCAAGAGGGATATTTCTAAATGTCCCTTTTTTTATTTATTTTTTTAACTCTTCTTTATATAAAACTAAATTAATTTAAAACTCAAATTTAAGTCTACCTCATTAAAAATAAAAGGTATAGATATAAACATTCTTGAAAAGTTTTGAACAATAATTCATACAATTTTAAAAAAGCACCTCTTTCGAGGTGCTTTTTTTATATAACACTTAATTTAAAAATTTATCTCTTAGCCAGATAACCTCGAGATCGTATTTGCTTTACGAACCACACATTAAACAATCGTCTCCTTCTGATGCCTTAGCCTGCGCAATTAACGCTTTCATTTCTTCGGCAGTCATAGGTTCTACATTAGATTCTGCTGTATTGGTTTGTTGTGCAAATTTAGCTGCGTTATTAACCGCAATCTGTCTTTTTTGTTCTTGTTTTGCTGAGTCTGCTTCATTAACCACCACCACTTCTTCTGCAGTAGGCTCTTCTTTTTTAGTTGTAGATAGAGTAAATTTAATAGCATCAACAGCACTCTTAGTACGTAAATAATACATACCGGTTTTTAAGCCACTTTTCCATGCATAGAAATGCATCGATGTTAATTTAGCCATGGTCGCTCCTTCCATAAATAAGTTTAGCGATTGCGACTGGTCTATGAAGTATCCACGCTGACGAGACATATCGATAATATCTTTCATGCTTAACTCCCAAACCGTTTTGTATAAGTCTTTAATATGCTGCGGAACATCTACATTTTGTACAGATCCGTTAGCACGCATAATATCTTGTTTTAAACCATCGTTCCAAAGGCCTAGCTCTACTAAATCTTCTAATAAATGTTTGTTTACAACAATAAATTCTCCAGACAATACACGTCTTGTATAAATATTAGACGTATAAGGCTCAAAACACTCGTTATTTCCTAAAATTTGAGATGTAGAAGCTGTTGGCATTGGCGCAACTAAAAGCGAGTTACGTACCCCATGTTTAAGTACTTGTTTACGTAATTTATCCCAATCCCAGTTACCGCTTAATTCTTCATCTTTAATATTCCAAAGATTATGTTGAAATTGGCCTTTGCTAATTGGAGAACCTTCATACGTTTGATAAGGACCATCTGCTTTGGCTTCTTCCATACTTGCTGTTACAGCAGCATAGTAAAGTGTTTCGAAAATATCTTGATTTAATTTTTTAGCCTGATCGCTTGTAAAAGGCATACGTAATTGAATAAACGTATCTGCCAATCCTTGAACACCTAAACCAATAGGTCTGTGACGCATGTTTGAATTTTTCGCCTCTACAACCGGATAGTAATTTCTATCGATAACACGGTTTAAGTTTTTGGTTACGCGTTTGGTTATACGGAATAATTCTTTATGATCGAATTCGCCATTTTTAACAAACATTGGAAGTGCTATCGATGCTAAATTACAAACAGCAACCTCATCTGGTGATGTATATTCTAAAATCTCGGTACATAAGTTAGAAGAACGAATGGTTCCTAAATTTTGCTGATTTGATTTACGGTTTGCAGCATCTTTATATAACATGTAAGGCGTACCCGTTTCAATTTGAGATTCTAATATTTTCTCCCAAAGCTCACGTGCTTTAATAGTTTTACGGCCTTTACCTTCGGCTTCGTATTTTAGGTATAAAGCTTCAAAAGCTTCACTGTGTACTTCATCCAGACCTGGACACTCATTAGGACACATTAACGTCCAAGGGCCATCTTCTTGGACACGCTCCATAAATAAATCTGAAATCCACATCGCATAAAATAAATCGCGAGCACGCATTTCTTCTTTACCGTGGTTTTTCTTTAAATCTAAGAAATCCATAATATCGGCATGCCAAGTTTCAATGTACATGGCGAAACTTCCTTTACGTTTTCCACCACCTTGGTCTACATAACGCGCCGTATCGTTAAATACTTTAAGCATAGGTACAATACCATTACTAGTACCATTTGTACCCGCTATATAGCTTCCCGTTGCGCGAATATTGTGTATAGCTAAACCAATACCTCCAGCAGATTGCGAGATTTTAGCTGTTTGTTTTAAAGTATCGTAAATACCGTCGATACTATCGTCTTTCATTGTTAATAAGAAACAAGACGACATTTGCGGTTTAGGTGTACCCGAGTTAAAAAGTGTAGGCGTTGCGTGCGTAAAATACTTTTTAGACATAAGTTCGTAGGTTTCAATAACCGATTCTAAATCGTTTAAATGAATTCCTACGGCAACACGCATAAGCATATGTTGTGGGCGTTCTGCTATTTCGCCGTTTAATTTTAGTAAGTAAGAGCGTTCTAAAGTTTTAAAACCAAAGTAATCATAACCAAAATCGCGATTGTATATAATAGTAGAATCTAAAACATCTTTGTTTTCCATGATTACCTCATACACATCATCTGCTAAAAGTGGCGCATTTTTACCAGTTCTTGGGTTTACATAGGTATACAAATCGTGCATAACCTCACTAAACGTTTTTTTCGTGTTTTTGTGTAAGTTAGACACCGATATACGCGCTGCTAAACGTGCGTAATCTGGATGTGCCGTGGTCATGGTTGCAGCAATTTCTGCAGCTAAATTATCAAGTTCACTGGTTGTAACACCATCGTATAATCCTTCAATAACTCTCATGGTTACTTTTAAAGGATCTACAAGTTCGTTTAATCCGTAACATAATTTACGAACCCTAGCCGTAATTTTGTCAAACATGACTTGCTCTTTTCTGCCGCCTCTTTTTACTACATACATGGTTTTTGGTTAATTTAAGTTAGTATTATATTGGTATTATTTTTCTAATTTTTCTAGAACAGTGGTCTTCTTTTCTAAAAATTTTAGAATAATAAAAATGACTCCTGTTACTATTGTTGCGTTAAACTCCCAACTGTCTGTTAATAAAACAGTGCCTGTTTTAACATAATTTTCAACAAAAGCGAAAAGGTAAAATAACAGACATAACAGGAATAACCCATTACGCTCCTTTTCTAAAACGCGTCTCCAATTAAATGGAATGTTTGGTTTTTTATAATTTAAATGTTTAGGAACAAAAATTGGCGTTTTTTCAGTCCAATCCAGGTAAACAGATTTAAATTTATCTCTTAAAAATTCTTCTTCGGCGTAAATGATGCGCTCGTAGTACATCCAAAAAACGAATGTAAATAACACTACAAACCACAAATTACCTGTTAGCATACACACAGCTAACCACATTAAATAATTCCCTACATACAACGGGTTTCTAATAATAGAATACAAACCGGTTGTGTTTAGTGTGTCTGCAATAAGTTTATCTTTTCTACCTGAAGTATTTACAGGGGTATAACCAACTGTAAAACAACGAATAAGTAAACCTAAAAAACCAACAAACACACAGCTACTTTTTAATATTTCTGATATTGTTGATGAACTATGTTCTTTAAAATATGCTGCCTCGTAACCTATCATTATAAGACCAGCGACTAAAAATAACACAGGCAAATAGCCTCTGTATTTAAATAAAAAACCGCCTTGAGCTTTTAACTCTTCACGTAATGCCATATTGTTTAATTATAAATCTTAATAAAAATTAAAAATCGGCATCAAAAGTAAACTTGTCTTTATCTTCTTCTTTGTTTAATACCCCTGCTTTTTGATATTCAGATACACGTTTTTCAAAGAAATTTGTTTTTCCTTGTAACGAAATCATATCCATAAAATCGAATGGGTTTGCGGTGTTGTACTCTTTTTCACAACCTAATTCAGACAGTAATCTATCGGTTACAAACTCTAAATACTGCGACATTAATTTGGCATTCATACCAATTAAACTCGCTGGTAAAGATTCTGTAATAAACTCACGTTCTATATCTAAAGCATCTACAAGAATTTCTCTTATTCTGGCTTTAGGCACTTTATTTACTAAGTGTTTGTTATGTAAATGCACAGCAAAATCGCAATGCACACCTTCGTCGCGAGATATTAACTCGTTAGAGAAGGTTAATCCTGGCATTAAACCTCTTTTCTTTAACCAGAAAATAGAACAAAACGCCCCAGAAAAGAAAATACCCTCTACAGCTGCAAAAGCTATTAAACGTTCTGCAAAACTTGGCGATTCAATCCATTTTAGAGCCCACTCGGCTTTTTTCTGAATTGCAGGAAAGTTATCTATGGCATTAAATAATAAATCTTTTTCTTTTTCGTCTTTTACATACGTATCAATTAAAAGCGAATAGGTTTCACTGTGAATGTTTTCCATCATGATTTGGAAACCATAAAAGAATTTAGCCTCACTATATTGAACTTCATTCACAAAGTTTTCAGCTAAATTTTCATTTACAATACCATCACTAGCTGCAAAAAATGCCAAGATGTGTTTAATGAAATAACGCTCGTCATCATTTAATTTATCTTTCCAATCTGAAAGGTCTTGATGTAAATCGATTTCTTCTGCTGTCCAGAAGCTCGCCTCAGATTTTTTGTACCACTCCCAAATATCATGATGTTGAATTGGAAAAATAACGAATCGATCTTTATTTTCTTGCAGAATGGGTTCTATTGCTTGAGACATTTTTTTTAGTTTTTATTTAAATAATTAATGAAAATCAGGACTGATTTGGGAATAACAAAGATTGAAAATTGAAGTTAAAAATGAAAGGTATAGTTATAAACATTCTCGAAAAGTTTTTAACAATTAAAAAAACTCTTTTGAAAATGAAGTTTCAAAAAAAAATAATTAATTATTTGATTTACAAGTATTTAATTTTTTTGAAAACACAAAAAGTTTACAGAAAATTTAATTTTATATGGTTTTAAACCCCTAGTTTTAAAGGGGTTTTAGGCCGAAATTTTAAGTTATTAAAACTTATTAGCAACCTTCTCTAACTCCATGTACCAGTCTTCGCCAAATTTTCTAATTAAGGCTTCTTTTACAAATTTGTAAATAGGAATTTGAAGTTCTTTACCTAAAGAACAGGCATCGTCGCAAATGTGCCATTTGTGATAATTTACTGCCGAAAATTCGGTGTAATCTTGAACGCGAACAGGGTATAAATGACAAGAAACTGGTTTTTTCCAAGAAACTTCGCCTTGGTTGTAGGCTTCTTCAATAGCACAAAGGGCTACATTTTTTTTATCGAAAATAACATAGGCACAGTCGGCGCCATTAATAAGTGGTGTTTCAAAATCGCCTTCTTCAGAGGTTGTATAAACGCCTTGTGCTTCAATTGCAGCAATACCCTCTTTTCTTAAAAAAGGTTTTACTTTGGGATAAATGTCTTTTAAAATCTGAGTTTCGTGTGCTTCTAAGGGTGCACCTGCATCGCCATCAATACAACAAGCGCCTTTGCATGCCGACAGATTGCACAAAAAATCTTTTTCAATAATATCTTCTGAAACGATGGTTTTTCCTAACTGAAACATAAATACACCTATATTGGAGTTGGCAAAAATAACGAAACTTTAGCGTTTATTAATACTGTTATTCATGTTATTAAAATACTTTTGCATCAAATTTTAAAAGTAGAGCTATGCAACTTAATTTTAAGGAAATATTCACAGCCTTTATGGTGCTTTTTGCTGTAATTGATATTGTAGGAAACATTCCTATTATAATAGATTTAAGAAAAAAAGTTGGCCACATACAAAGCGAAAAAGCATCGATTGTTGCTGGTATTATTTTAGTTTTCTTTTTATTTTTAGGAAAAAGTATTTTAAACTTAATAGGCATCGATGTGAACTCGTTTGCAGTAGCAGGTTCGTTTATTTTATTTTTTATTGCTTTAGAAATGATTTTAGGCATAACGCTTTATAAACATGAAGAACTTTCTGCCGAAACTGCTACTATATTTCCGTTGGCATTTCCGCTTATTGCCGGACCTGGAAGTTTAACAACTTTATTATCGTTAAGAGCAGAATTTAAAACCGAAAACATAATTGTTGCTGTATTTCTAAATGTTATTGTTATTTTTATAGTATTAAAAACATCGACAAAAATTGAACGTATTATTGGGCAAAACGGCATTAATATTATTCGTAAAGTTTTTGGCGTGGTATTATTAGCCATTGCAGTTAAATTGTTTGCTCATAACATACAGGCCTTATTTAATATTAATTAATACAAAAAATAACCATGAAAATTTTCACCATAATTATAAGCGTTTTATCTGTAGCTCTTATTGTTTTTAACTTAACAAAAGTAAATTATAGTGCGCCGTTAGAAGGCAATAGCACCGTTGCTTTAATTACTATTTTAGCATCGCTTTGTGCTTTATTTATTGTGCTAATACTTTATGTTTCTAAACGTATTGAAGCCAAAGTAAAAAACCAAAAGTAAATTATGTTTGATGCGCTTATAATAGGTGGTGGTGCTGCAGGCTTATCTTGTGCTTTGGTTTTAGGATCTGCAAAAGAAAAAGCCTTTGCAAAAAACAAACGCATTGGCATTGTAATACATCAAAAAACTTCGCATTTACAAACCGCTTTATTTAATAATGTATTAGGTCTGGAACCAGGTACCTTGGGTGCCAATATTTTAAAAAATGGCAAAAAACAACTTGCTAAGCTATATCCGCATGTTGAACAAATTGACAGAGAAAAAGTTTTAGAAATTTCTAAAATTGAAGATGTATTCTTGGTGCAAACCAACAAAAACAGCTACCAAGCTAAAATAGTTGTTGTTGCTGTGGGTTACACTAATTTAATGAGCCTAAAAGGTTTAGAATCTTACATAGCACCTCATCCCAGATCGCCCATTGAAAAAGACAGGATTTGGTTAAAAAACACCGATCATATTGTTGATAAAAACCTTTATGTAGCAGGATCGTTAGCCGGTTGGCGCAGCCAGTTTGCTATTTGTGCTGGTAGTGGCACCCACGTTGCTACAGATATTTTAACGCTTTGGAATGGTGGAAATCACACCAAGGTACATGATAAGATTGCACTATAATTAATTACCCAATTTACTTAATTCGATAACCTCTTCAATCATGATGTCGCGCTGATTTAAAACTTGATTAAAAGCGCCTTCGCCATATAATTGATCGGCTAGATTGGCTTTAATATACTGTTTAACTTCGTCGTGATAAGCCACAAAGGTTACCTTAGAATCGGTACGTTCGTTTACATATTCTTGAAACTGAAACACCATATCGTCGCTTATTTTATAATTTTCGATAAACTCTTTTTTAGAAAGGCCCTTGTAGGCATTTCTATTTTTTTCTAGCATTTCGAAAATAAAATAACCAATAAACCCGCGACGCTCTAAAAAAGTAAGGGTTTCGTTTTGCATGCTATTATCTATAGGCACAAACACATCGGGGATAATACCGCCGCCGCCGTAAACTATTTTACCTTTTGGTGTTTTAAACTTTAAAGAATCGGCTACTTTAATTTTATTAGCATCGAGAAGTTCACCACTTTCAAGACGCTCGAAATAATCGTCGTAATAGGTGTCGTTTCCTTTATTGTAAGGTCGCTGTATAGAACGTCCTGTAGGAGTGTAATATCTAGAAACTGTTAAACGTACAGCACTGCCATCGCCTAAATCCATTTCGCGTTGTACCAAGCCTTTTCCGTAGGAGCGGCGACCAACAATGGTACCCTTATCGTTATCCTGCAAAGCCCCGGCAACAATTTCGCTTGCCGATGCCGAGTTTTCGTTAATAAGTACAAATAATTTGCCTTTCTGGAAATCGCCTTTATCGGTTGCGAAGCTTTTTTCGATATTACCGCGTTTGTTTTTAGTGAACAAAATGAGTTTATCTTCTTCTAAAAATTCATCTACAATATCTTCGGCAATGTTTAAAAATCCACCGGGATTGTCTCGCAAATCTAAGGCTAATTCTGTGGCGCCTTCTTTTAATAAATCGTTTAAGGCCTTTTTAAACTCTCTGTATGTAGACTCTGCAAATCGATTAATTTTTATATAACCCAATGTATTGGTTAGCATATAGGCTGCATCGACACTTTTAATGGGGATAACCGATCGTTTTACTGTAAAGTCTAACAATTTAGGCTCGCCTTTTCTAAAAACCTTTAAATTAACATTGGTTCCAATAGAGCCTTTAAGTTTGTTTATAATCTCGTCGCTTTTAAGTTTTGCCCCATAAAGTGTGTCGCCATCGGCTAAAAGAATTCTGTCGCCACCTTTAATACCGGCCTTTTCACTTGGCCCGTTTGCAATGGCGCGAACTACCGCAATAGAATCTCGGTAGGCATAGAAACTAACCCCAATACCTACGAAATCGCCTTTCATGTTTTCGGAGACACTTTGCATGTCTTCTTTTGGAATATAAACAGAGTGCGGATCGAGATTTTCAAGAATACCATTTACGGTAACATCGACGATGCTGTCGGTATTAATATCGTCTACATAATCGTAATCTATATAATCTATAAGCCTGTTTAGTTTGTCTTTTTTACTGTTTGAAGAAAATAAACGATCGCCAGAATCGGCAAAATGAAGTTTTCCTCCAATAAAAATTCCAGCCGCTACTGCGACTCCCAAAATTAAAGGCAAATATTTTTTTTTGTACGGCATGTTAGGCTTCTATTTCTTCGATGTGTTGCAGTTCTATACCTGCTTTTTTCAAGAATTTTAATCCGGAATCGTCTTTATAAGCTTGTTTGTAAACAACTTTTACAATACCAGCCTGATGAATTAATTTACTACATTCTTTGCAGGGCGACATGGTTATGTAAAGCGTGGCGCCTTGGCAGGATTGTGTGGAGGCAGCTACCTTTAGTATGGCGTTGGCCTCGGCATGTAAAACGTACCATTTGGTGTAGCCTTCGTCGTCTTCGCAGAAATTTTCGAAACCCGAAGGTGTGCCATTGTAACCATCGGAAATAATCATGCGGTCTTTAACAATAAGCGCGCCCACTTGTCGGCGTTTACAATACGACAATTTACCCCACTCTTCTGCAATTCGTAAATAAGCTTTATCGTATTTTAATTGTTTACTTTTTAACATATATATTTTTTATAGGGTTTACACTCGTGTGCAAACCGCCTTTTCGCTTTTAAACAGAATATAAAAAGGGATTAAATGTAAGACATTCACCATTTTCTATGTTTAAAATTACCTATTAAATACTATATAACGAATATACTTTGTTCGTATTTTAATTACAACTGAAGTTATTAAAAGTTTAACGAAAGTTTATACTATTATGGGGGTTGCGTTAGGGATTGTAGTGGAAATCCTTTTTTGTTTTCTAGAAAGCTTGTTAGTTAACTAACCTTTTGAAAACAAAAAAGATTGCAACGTAAAGCCCGACCGCAGCCAATAGCGCAGCATTTGGCTGGGGTAACGCCCAAATTATTTTTTAAATAGATTTTAGGAAATCGCTATGCAAAATCATTGGAATAACCAGACCTACAACAATTGCAGAAATAACCATAATCCAGTCGCGTTTTGAAAACCTGAATATGGTTTGCACTATGTAACCTATAAGTAATACCACTAAAACGATTATTAGTTGTGCAATTTCGATGCCTAGTGCGAATTCTAAAAGCAATAGTAACTTACTGTCTGAATCGCCCAGAAGCATTTTAAATTCGCGTGCAAAGCCCAGGCCATGTATTAAGCCAAAAAATAGGGTTGATAAAAATAATACGCCTACTTTTTCTTTTTGGGCGCCTTTACCTGAGGTAAAAACATTAAATAAAGCGACAATTAAAATGGTTATTGGAATTAAGAATTCTACTATGTTGGCGTTTATTCTTACCACATCGTAGCTTGCCAAAACCAAAGAAAGGGTGTGCCCTAAAGTAAACATTGAAACAAGTAAAAATACGCGTTTCCAGTCTTTAAACATATAAGGAACGGTAAGCACTATAAGGAATAAAACGTGATCGTAGGCATTTATATCGAGTAAGTGATTTATGCCATATTCTACATTGAACCAAAAATTTTCTAACATTGCTACTAATTAAGATTAGGGGATTTTCAAATATACAATTTATTAGATTCTTTTATGTATTGCTTATATTTTTTTAACTTAAAGAAACTAATACTTTATATTTGTGCGTTGTATTTTATTTACTTTCTATGAATATTAAAATTTCTAGTGTTTTACTGCTTTTATTTATTTGTTTGTCGTGCAAGCACAAGCAAGAAGAGCATTTGGTTGAAAATGTAGAACAAAACGAAAGTCAGGTTATTACCGAAAAAGATATTTCTAGACTTAAATACACCGATTTTATTTTAGATACCAGAACAGAAAAAGCCATTGTAGACTGGAAAGAATATTATACCCTTTTTGATGTTTTAACCAACGTAAAAAAAGGTGATTTAAGTTATTTTAATGCTGAAGAAAACCCCCATAAAAACCTTTTTAAAAATATGGTGGAAAATATACCAACCGAAGTAGATTCGGATGCGATTAAAGCCCGGATTCTTGCTTTAGAAACCAAGTTTTACAAACTGGAAACTTTTGCAAATATATCTACCTCAACAAAAAAAGAACTTTTAGGAACCATTAAAGAATTTTTGGTGGCTTTTTCTAATTTAAATCTCCAAATGAATAAGAAAATTGAAGGTGACAACATTATAATTGAAAAACCTTAATTCTTAATTTCTATTTAATAAAAAAGGCATCTTTACTAGATGCCTTTTTTATTGGGTTTTAAAGTTTTATTTCTTTGTTTCGCTTTGCGTTTGCTGCGCTTGTTTTTGTCTTAGCAATTCTGTTTTACTTAACTGTACAATATTAAAGTTAGGCGCTACTTTTAGGGCATCGTCTAAGATATCTACTGCCGTGTCGATATTCGCTTTTTTATCTTTATTATAAGTTAACAAAGCATTTAAATACATAAAAGCTGCTTTTAAAGAAACCTCATAAGGTGTTTGGGTTTCGTAAAAAGCTTTTTTCATATCGTCTTTGGCATTTGCTAGACCATAATTAATGTGCTTTTCGGCGGCATCAATTTGTTGGGTTTGTAAGTTTAACTCTGCTAATTCGTAAGCTATTAATGGGTTAGGCTTACGTTTAAACATTTCGTCGAAAAATGTAATAGCCAATTTTGGCTGATTTACAGATTTTAATGATATGGCTTTAACCTCTATGGCTATATCAGAATCTGTTGTGCTTTTCTCTATACCAATGGTGTTAAGGGCTTGCATGTATTTGCCTTCGCTCATGTAAATGTATGCCAAGGTATCTTTTCTAGCCTGCGAAGGCAGCAAAATATTAAGATGTGTTAAACCATTAATAATCCCTTGTACATCGCCCTGTTTTTGCATTTCCTTGTAATAATTTTCAAAATGTTTTACCAATTCTGAATTACTCTGGGCCTGCATTAAAAAACTTCCTAAAAATAATGTTAATACAAATAATCGTTTCATGTTTATAATTTATTTAATGCGCTAAAACTATAAAATTTTAACACTTAAAATCATAAAAAAATACTAATTATTTCATTTTCAAATGAAATTCTGAATCTACTATCAACAAATTATAGGTTCGTATTATGAAATTCAAAAAAAAATACTTATATTTCAAATTACTAAATTTTAAATTATGGGCATTAAAAGTTTTCAAGGCGCAAGAAAACAGCAGTCTGCAACCGAAGATTCACCTTCATTAAGAGTAAGCGATTATATGTCGACTAACCTTATTACGTTTTCACCAGACCAATCTATTGAAACCGTTATGGAGGCTTTAATAAAACACAGAATTTCTGGCGGACCTGTTGTTAATGAAAAAAATGAATTAATAGGTATAATTTCTGAAGGCGATTGCATTAAACAAATTAGTGATAGTCGTTACTACAATATGCCAATGCAAGACCGAACTATTAAAGACCACATGGCTTTAAATGTTGAAACCATTGATGGTAATATGAATATTTTTGATGCAGCCAATAAGTTTTTAGAAGCCAAAAGACGCCGATTCCCAATAGTTGAAAATGGTAAACTGGTTGGGCAAATTAGTCAGAAAGACGTGCTTAAAGCAGCTATGAAATTAAAAGGGCATAACTGGAAATAATTCTTATTTAAATTTAACAAACAACCATTTCGTTATCGTTTTAAAGTAAAATGGGCCTTAAACACACTTGGTATTTGAGTTGTTGGTTCTATATATTCTACTGTAAACCAATAATCGTCTGTTGGCATTAAAGCACCTTTAAAGGTTCCGTCCCAACCATTAGAATTGGGTTTTAATGTTTTAATAAGTTTTCCGTATCTATCAAAAATACAAACTTTAGCCTGTAGTTGATTTTGCATACCTACAATGTTCCAGGTATCATTATAACCGTCGTTGTTGGGCGTAAAATATAAAGGATAATCCATCGCCATAATGCTTGTACTGGTTTCTCCACAACCTGATAGGTTTCTTGCAGAGATGATATGTTTTCCTAATGAAACATTTTCAAACACATCGTTTGTTTGCCAAACACCACCATCGATACGATATTCGAAATCTTGAACTCCAATAGCCGTTGCGGTTACTTTTATATTATTTGCTTCTATGAATGCGTTGGTAATAACCTCAGCACTAATTGAGGGTGGCTCGCTTAATATAACGGTTGTTTCAGCATAATTTATGCAATTTGTTGTGCTATGTTTTACTTCAACGGTATAAACACCTTCCGCCTTAGGTATTATATAGGCTTCGGTTTCATTGGCTAAACTAGTACCATTTAATTTCCATTCAAATTCATATGTTGTGGTACTTAAACCAGTATCTATAATGGGTGGCGTTGATATTTGCTCGGTACCATTGGTGTTAATGCACAGCGTGTAAGAAGCTTCCAAATTAATTTCGGGCAATGGATGAACTTCAATTAAAAAGGCACTCACATCGAAACAAACTGGATTTGTACTAGCTGTATTTTCGACACGTACATAAATAAGTTCGGTTTCCAACGTATTCTGATATTGTAATGGAAGCGAATTTATTCCATTAACGGCATCTGTTTCACTTTTATAATAAGTAACTGAAAAATTGGAAGGATTCAAACCGTTTAAAATTTCTTCATTTTTTAATTCAAAATTAAATACTGCTTGGCCATCGAAGTTATCTCCATAGGTATCGCAAATATTATAATCTGAAATATGTACAGGAATATTAGGGGCTTCATTAAAATTTATATTAAATACATATTGCTCTAAAACAACCGCATTGGCGTTCATGGCTTCAGCTTTATAAACATTAGATTTTATTACATCTAAACTACTCGAATTTTGCCCATTAATTAACTTGAAATCGCCTTGATAATCTGCTTCATACCAGTTAAAATTAGTAGCATTATTTGTATTTGCATTTAAGGGTATTGTATCACCTTCACAGGATGTTTTACTGGAAACAATAGGAGGCTTTAATAAATCGCAGTTGGTAGTTGCGACCCCAGAAGTTTGAGTAACTTTTATATATCCTGGTTTTCTAGAGAAATTGGTAATCATTAAATAATAATACTCACCCGCCTTGGTATTGGGCAAATTTGCATACTCTATAAAATTTATATTGTAGCTGCAATCGACTCTTTTGGCGTCTATAAGCTCATTAAAACATGGTGTTTGAAGTTCGTTAAAAGGACCGAAAACAACAAAATCTACATCTAAATCGGCCACACCGTTTAAGGTCGTACTTTGCTCTATTTTTAATTCAATATCGCCATCTTGAGCTATCTGTAAATAAAACCAAGATGGGTTTAACTGCAAAAACAAACAGCCATAATCTGGGCCTTTTTCTGCTAAATTAAATCCGCTGGTGTTGGGGTACGAAAACTCACTAGAGCCGCAAAGCGGTTCTGCATCGATACAAAATTTAGCATTTCCCGACTGACTATTTGCTTTTAAAAAAATAGCAAAATTTAACAGAACGACTATAAGTGTTCCTTTTAGAAAATTCATTTTTTTAAAAGAAGAATAAACTTTTTAATTGAGTGTTATTTATAATTTACTACGTTAAATAAAGAGGCTATTTATTACTACTAAACTTTAAGAGCAATAGATTTATAAAGATTAATGCAAGTAATATTATTGGAACCTGTATCATGACCCTGATTTATAGTTAATATTCCTTAATTAACTTATGAAATCTTAACAGTTTTAAATAAAGAACACGCTTTAGTAAAGCGTGTTCTTGTATTATTGATTATTTAGTTACCACCAATTTTTTAACACTGTAGTTACGGTTAGAATCTTCTATTCTGGCTAGGTAAATACCCGAATTTAAGTTAGAAATATCTACTTTACCATCAAAAATTTTATTTGAATTAAACACTAATTTACCAGTAATATCATAGATATTTATGGAAGTAATCGTATTTAAACTTTTAACTTGAAGTGTGTTTTTTGCAGGATTAGGAAATAATTTAATGTCGTTTGCAACTGCTTCGTTGTTATTAACTGAAAGCGTTACATAACTAAACTCTGAGACTACATTATCGAATGCAACTTTATCTCCAAATAGGGCCCCATCTTTTACTTTTAATCTTACTTGAATTTTATTGAATGGTATGTCTATTGGTTTTGAAAGGGTGATGTTTTCCCAGGTATTAGCTACAGCCACACTTTTTAATGCCGTATTAAGTGTGTTAATTTTAGCGCCTGAAGCATCAAAAAAGTCGAATAACACCTGAACATTAATGGTGGTACTAGAACTGTATAAATCGAAAGAGATATCGATGTTATTAGGACTAACGGTGCTTCCGAAATCGTAAATAGCATTGTCTAAATAATTAACTTTGGTTTGATCTTCTGTAAACGATAATTGTCCGGCGTGCGCACTACCATTTCCTGTTGCGTCAACCAAAACAACCTGACCACCACTGGCCGACCAGCCGTCTAAGGTACCGGTTTCAAAATCTGGGTTTGTAACAAATGCGTTTTCTGTAAAGACTTGACGAAAATCGACATCGTCTACTTCCACAGAGGTACCGTTGGTGTTATCGTTAACATTAACTCTTAATGTGATACTGCCAGTGCCACTTATTGCAAAAACAGACTCAACATACTCCCAAGTATCGGCTACTTGTATCGCATAAACATTCCCGTCGATGGTTGTAGATTGCGCATTATCTCTTATAAAAGATTTTGATTTAGCTCCTGCGGCGCCTCGAACCCAATAACCAAATTTATAATTTCCTGCTGGCAAACCCGAAATATTATCACTTTGTATACGGCTATTAAAAGTTCCGTTACTCACAATTCTCCATAAACCAGAACCGTCGGCCGTTCTGCTATCTGTAGAAATATAATCTTGGTTAATTCCTGGGTTGTTACTATTCCAGCCTGCAGTGGTGTTAAATGTAGGGTTTGGCGCTAAATTTTGAGATTGTGCTATAAAGGATAGCATCGCTCCTAAAAAGAATAAGGTAAATTTTTTCATGTTACTTAGTTTAAAAGTTAGTTTAATATTTGTTTTTAAACACAAGTAATTAAGTTAGATAGTAGCTAGGGACGCTTTGATTATTAGGTTGGTAAAACTAAAACTTGCATAGCATCTTGAAGAGGTATAATCTATCAAAAAAGGTTCATTTTAAGTCAATTACAACCTTAACCATATAAAAACAAGATTATATTGTAAGGCAATTCTAATAAGAAATTCAACGGCTTATAAATTGAAGTTTTCTAGAGAAAGAAATTTTAAAAAATAGAAATTCCTTTTAAGTGAAGTATTTGAAAGGAAATTAACTTTCGCGTTTTACCAAAGCATAAAAATCGCCTTCTAGAGGTAAATAACCCTGATCGTAAACAAAGTAATATATAGCGCCTGCCTTAGTAGTATAAATGCTTGTAAAATAATTAAAATCGAAACCGTTTTCAATGAGTTTGCTTCGGGAGGTTTTTGTTTTTTGGTCCGGATTTAAAGCTTCTAAAATTCGATAATTTTTACGTAACCGGTTATTGGTGTTGCGTATTAAATTTTTACTATCCTTATTTACATTGTTGTTGTAAGCGTTTCTGCAGGCGTCGCTACAAAATTTTTTATCTACTCTGCCAACAATGTTGTCACCGCATTCTAAGCAACTTTTTCCCATGATAACCAATTAATTAAGCCAATATACAAAAATTATTTATTCGTTTACAAACGACTACAAACATTTACAAACGATTTTAAACAAGTAACTACCGAATAACATTTTGAAGCCATCGCATCTTTGCCATGTCGAAACATAAGAACTCGATAGTATTAACTGTTTAACATTAAAAAATTAAAATTATGAGCGCACTTAGAAACAAAGTACAGTTGATTGGTAACTTAGGAAACGATCCAGAAATTATTAATCTTGAATCAGGCAAAACATTAGCAAAATTTACAATTGCAACTAATGAAAGCTATAAAAATAATAAAGGCGAGAAAATTACAGACACCCAATGGCATAATGTAGTGGCTTGGGGAAAAACAGCAGAGATTATTGAAAAATATGTAACTAAAGGTAAAGAGATTGCCATAGAAGGAAAGCTTACATCCAGAAGCTATGATGATAAAGATGGCAACAAACGTTACATCACCGAAATTGTTTGTAACGAACTACTCTTGTTGGGTAAATAATGTTTTGAAAAAGCTGCCTCGATTAAGGCAGCTTTTTTTTACTTTTTAATTTTCGGTTTTGAATTAAAAAAACTAAGTCGATTACTTTCCTTTTAATGATTTCATAATAACACATTAAGCTATGAAATCAACCAGTAATAAAAACATTGTTTATATAACCTTTTAGTACTCTAATTTTAGAGCAAAATTTTAGATTATTAAATAATTTAAAAAAAATTAAAAAATGGGGTAACAAAATTAGATGTCCCTGTATCTAGTTATATAAACAATAAAATATTATGAAAAAGATAATTATACATTTAACAACCTTAGTCCTTTTGGCAATTTTTAGTGCTTCATGCGAAAAAGAAGCAACACCTTCAACGCGAAGTACCGATAAAATTGAAATAACTCTTGATGCTAACAGTTCGGCTATTTTAAGTTATTCAGCTAATATTTCGGCAACAGATTATAATCTACCAGCAACCACTGGAATTGGTTGCTTGTTTAGAATTGATTCTGAAGATGGAAACGGAAACGTATTTAATTTTAACACCTCTGGCTTATTAAGCGATCCATGTCCTTTAGTTATAGCTACACCTTCTACTCGAACCCTTACAGGAAATCAAATACCAAACATTCAAGGTATTGATATTGATTACCAAAATCCAGGAAATTCAATTACAGCTGATTATCGCGTTTTTGGAAGCAATGTAGGTGATGATATAAAAATAATTTTATACGGGACTTATTACGATTCTTTAGGCAATAGCCATACCATTTATATAGACATTGATGTTTCTAGAACCTAAGAAAATGAATATAATCAAGGTTACTCAAAAAAGTAACCTTGATTATTTTTTTACATTATCTACATTAAAATAACCTCCTTTATTTTCTTTTCTATTTAAAGATTGGTTAATAATAAGATGTGCCACGTTTATCATGTTTCGCAATTCACAAAGTGAAGTTGTAATTTTAGATTCTTTATACAAATCTTCAACTTCATTGTAAATTAAATCTAAACGTTTTATAGCCTGATTTAAACGTTTGTTACTTCTAACAATACCCACATAATTTCGCATTAATGCTTGAAGTTCTTTTAAATTATGCTGAATTAATATGTGTTCTTTTGCAATGGTAGTCCCTTCATCATTCCAATCTGGAATGTTTACCTGTACATTTTCAGATTCGTTTTTGCTATGATATTTAAAAATATTATGAGCATAAACCAAGGCTTCTAACAACGAATTTGATGCTAATCTATTAGCGCCATGCAATCCTGTTCGAGTACATTCGCCACACGAAAACAAATTCGCTATGGTTGTTTTTCCATCTTTATCGACTACAATACCACCACATAAATAATGAGACGCTGGCACTACAGGAATCCAGTCGGTTTTAATGTCGATATGATGTTCTAAACACTTATTGTAAATATTAGGAAAATGTTTTATGAAGGCATCCATATCTAAATGGGTACAATCTAAAAACACACAAGGTTCTCCCGATTTTTTAAGTTCGCTATCAATGCTTTGAGATACGATATCGCGCGAAGCTAATTCTGCACGTTCATCGTACTCTGGCATAAAACGATACCCTTTTTTATTTCTTAAATAAGCTCCAAAACCTCTAACAGCTTCCGAGATTAAAAATGAAGATTCGCCTTTGGCATCATATAATGCTGTTGGATGAAACTGAACAAATTCCATGTCCTTAATCTCAGCTTTAGCTCTGTATGCCATGGCAATCCCATCGCCTGTTGCTATTACCGGGTTTGTAGTATGTCCATAAACACAACCAATACCACCTGATGCTAAAAGCGTACTTTGGGCCTTAATAGTGAAAATATTAGACGATTTTTGATCGAATACATAGGCACCATAGCACGTAATTTCATCTGAAATATTTTCTTTTAAATGGTGATTTGTAACTAAATCTAAAACAAAATGATGGGGTAAAATGCTTATGTTTGGTAATTGATGTGCGCGTTTTAATAAAGCGCGTTCTATTTCGAAACCTGTAATATCTTTGTGGTGTACCACACGGTATTCCGAATGTCCGCCTTCTTTTCCTAAATCGAATGCCCCTTGAGGATCTAAATCGAAATTAGCACCCCAAAGCAATAATTCTTCTAAACGTTCGGGACCTTCTTTAATAACCATTTTAACGACGTCTTCATCGCACAAACCATCACCAGCAATAAGCGTATCTTTTATGTGCTTTTTAAAAGAATCGTTTTCTTTATCTAAAACCACAGCAACACCACCTTGGGCATACTTGGTATTAGATTCATCTTCATTAGCTTTCGTTACAATTACAACGGTTTTATTGGGAAACTTCTCGGCAATTTTAACCGAAAATGTTAAGCCTGCAACACCAGAGCCAATGACTAAATAATCTGTTTCAATCATGGTTTATTTAGATAGTTCTAACATACGCTCAATAGGCAACAAGGCTCTATCTATAATATGTTCGGGAACATGTATTTGTGGCGATTCGTTTAATAAACAATCGTAAAGTTTTTGCAAGGTATTCATTTTCATGAAGTGGCATTCACTACATGCACAGGTATTATCTTCTTTGGCTGGCGCAGGAACAAGCTCTGTATTGGGCATTTCTTGTTGCATTTTATGTAAAATACCTGCTTCGGTAGCTACTATAAATTTTTGGTCCTGATGCTCTTTAACATAATTTATCATGCCCGAAGTAGAACCAATATAAGTCGCCGTATTTAAAATATGCTCTTCAGATTCTGGATGGGCTATAATTTTATAATCTGGATATTTTTTATGAAGTTCTATAAGCTTGTCCATTGAAAAAGCTTCGTGCACGATACAACTTCCATCCCACAATAGCATATCTCTTCCTGTTTCTTTGATGATGTAAGCGCCTAAATTTTTATCGGGTGCAAAAATAATAGGGGTTTCTTTTGGAATAGAATTTACAATTTTAAGTGCATTTGAAGATGTACAAACAATATCGCTTAAGGCTTTAATTTCTGCCGAACAATTTACGTAAGTTATAACAACGTGATCGGGATGTGCTTTAGTAAACTTTTCGAAAGCCTCTGGCGGACAAGAATCTGCTAGGGAGCAACCCGCGTTAACATCTGGCAACACCACTGTTTTTGTTGGGTTTAAAATTTTAGCCGTTTCGGCCATAAAATGCACCCCTGCAAATACAATAATATCGGCGTCGGTTTCGGCTGCTTTTTGAGACAATCCTAAACTATCACCTACATAATCTGCAATATCTTGAATCTCACCAATTTGGTAATAATGTGCTAATATTACAGCGTTCTTTTCTTCTTTAAGACGTTTAATTTCTTTAACTAAATCCATTGCAATTAAATCTTTGTAAAAACAGATTAACCTAATTTTAGGCATCAATTATTTTACAAATATCTTAATTAAAATTCTTTTGAATTGAATTTAACTCAAATATTAAAGTAAAATTGCAGACAATTTAGATATTCAACAATTCATTAAATTCTAATTAATCAAATGCTTTATTAATTAATAAAATTGAAACGTTTATTTTAAAATACAAACACTAGTCTATGCTACTACTTGTGTTTTTTCTGTTTGACTTGCTAAATTTTGTACCGCTAAACTTATATTAAGCAATTCGTTTTCGGCTTTGTTTAACGCACTTATAACCTCGGTTTTAATATCTTGAAATCTATTTTTCACATTGTTAAACATCGTTTTATAATAGGCAATGCCATCGGCCATGTTTTTGGTAAATGTTAAAAAATATTTCTCTTCTTTTTTAGTCATTTCAGCTTTAGATTCCTCAAATTTTTGCTTCAAATAATCAATATAAATATCAATTTCTTTAATGAATATATTCGGACGATCGTTTCGAGATAACATGTTGTCTCTTCCATAAATATGATCGGTGATGTTTTTTAGACTCATTATTTTTGAAAAATAGGCCATATTTGGTCCCGGACAAACAGAAACACCCATACCTTCGGTTTTTGTGTCTAAACCATAAGCGAGCAAAGCCGATGTGCCTAAACCTACGCAAGTACAAGATTTTTCAATAATTTTATTGAAATGCATTTTATAGGCTTCGTTGTTTAAATTTAAGGCATCCAACGCTTTAATTTTTAAATATTGGTATTCTCGCGATGCCGTACAAATGCCTTTTTCTTTAAATTCTTTATTTAACGACACAAACTTTTTTGGGCAAGAACTTCCCGGGCGACCTTTTGCTATTAAAGCCTCTTTTTCTAAATCTTTTGTATTGTTTTTAAGACTGTTAAACGGAATTCCCAAAGGCGAAATATCGCTTAAATACAAATCGTCTTCTTTAGCTTTTACCAATAAATTTATAGTGTCACTATCGACTGTTGTTGCTTCGGGCACCAATAAAAACGGGGTTCCCCATCCAATAGAATCTAAATCGTAATGTTCCAGTAAAAATTCGTGTTCTTCGTTCGTTCCAACACCACCTTGAGCCGAAATTTTAAACTCTAAAGGCAAATTGGGAACAATGCGGCCTTGACTTTCTAACTCTTGATTTAACACGGTGGCAATGGTTTCACGCAATTCTTCGCGTTTCTCTTTAAATTCTTGTAAAACAGGCCCTAGAAGATACCCATCGGTAGCAAAGGCATGTCCACCACAATTTAAGCCCGACTCAATTCGATACTCCGATACCCATAAGCCTTTTTTTGCTAAAAATTTTCCTTGAATTAAAGCCGACCTGTAATCGCTTACTTTTAATATTATTTTCTTTTTAAAAGTGCCTAATTGGGTTGGAAAGAAATCGTTAAACGCACTCATATAAGCGTATAATCGTGGATTCAATCCAGCCGACAACACAACCGATGCTTCTAAATTACTGTTAGCAAAGCCACGAAATGCAGCGTGCGCATCGTTATATTCAACTGGTAATGGGTCGTTTTTTATATAATTATCTTTATCGACTTTGGTCATTATATTAACGTCTATGTTACCTTTTACAAGATTTTGGTTTGCCCAGTTTTTAATTTCAGACATGGTAAAACCTTTTTCGGTTAAGCGCATAAAGTCTGTTTTAATGGCAGAGCCCGAAGGCAGCATATTTATATAAGCTTTAAATTCTTCGGTCATGCCTACAGCACTTTGCTTTAAGGCTTCAAATTTTTTGTCGACTACATCGTTTATTAAATTTAAATAAGAGGTAATTCTTTTGGCTCTAAAATCATCAATCGCATCTGAAATTTCATGGTAAGGCATTTCAAATTTCTCACTGTACATTTTTCTTAATTTTTCAATTAAAATATCATCTACTAAAGAAACAACCGAGTCGATTCCGTATTGAGCTACTTTTAAAGGAGAATCTATAGTGAATCCAATACCCATTACTGGTATGTGAAACGAATGGATTTTGTTAATATGCATGGTAATCGTTATATTTAGGTTTTAAAAAGAGCTAAAGATATGGCTTAAAGATTCGAGCAAATATGATATTTATCATATACGCCCACGATGTATTAGTAAATGAAAAAAGCTGTTTTACAATGGCGCTAAACATCACTAATTACAAAGATTTTGATTAAGTAGAGTTTTTTTTTAATTATTCGTAGAAAGCATCAAACAAATAAAAAAAATTAATAAATCTTTAATAAGTCTGCAATCTTTAGTCTAAGCTTCCTTACATTTATGATTAATTTTCAATTGAACGATTTATGTCTGTAGAACCAAAATTATCGCGATTCAAGCAACAGGTATTGTCTAAATATCAGATATACAACAGTATATTTATGACCTTACCTTTTGATACGATCACAAAAACCGGAGTACTACTCCCCTTATTTCATGAAACCTGTAAAAAAGGATTTGCAAATGGAGACGATCCTACCAAAATTGTAGATACCTTCTTTGAAAAATACCAAGGGAGACGCTCAAAAGAAAGTCAAATAAACCTTTTATTTAGATTTATACAATACATCGAGCGCCAAGTTGTATTATTTGATGCTGTCGAAGATGCCGCTTTCCCTATTGTTAACAACATGGAAGGTATTGGTACGCTTAGAAACTTAAAAGAATCTGCTTCTTCAAACAATAAACTTGAAGAATTAAAAAAATATTTAGAAGAATTTAAAGTACGTATTGTTTTAACAGCGCATCCAACACAATTTTACCCTGGAACTGTTTTGGGTATTATTACCGATTTAACCGCAGCTATTAAAAGCAATAACCTTTCTGAAATTAATAATCTTTTCGCTCAGTTAGGTAAAACACCGTTTTTTAAACACGAAAAACCAACACCTTACGATGAAGCTAAAAGTTTAATTTGGTATTTAGAAAATGTATTCTACCACTCGTTTGGTGAAATATATAACTACATACAACAAAACATTTACGACGACGGCAAAAAACACAATGAAATTATAAATATTGGTTTCTGGCCAGGTGGTGATCGTGATGGTAACCCATTCGTAAAACCAGATACAACGTTAAAAGTTGCTAGAAAACTAAAACAAGCAGCGCTTAAAAAATATTATGCCGACTTAAAGAATTTAAGACGCAAACTTACTTTTAGAGGGGTTGAAGAACGTATTATTCGTTTAGAAACCATTATGTATAACTACAGTATAAACATAAATACGCCCGAAAAGATTACGGCTAAAGAACTTCTAAAAGAATTATTAAGTATTAGAAATCTTATTGAAGAGAAACACCAATCGCTTTACGTAAACGAAATAAATAATTTAATTAATAGAATTCATTTATTCGGATTCCATTTTGCAACTTTAGATATTAGACAAGACAGTAGAATACACCACTCGGTATTTACCAATGTTGTCGATCATTTAATTGCAACAGGATCGAAAAGTTTCCCAAAAAATTATCACGATTTAACCGAAGCCCAACAAATTGAGATTTTATCTAAAGTTTCAGATGAAAAAATAGATTTCGATGCCTTCGAAGATGAAATGGTTTACAACACACTTAAAACCATTGAAGTTATAAAAGACATTCAAAAAACAAATGGCGAACGTGGTGCAAACCGTTACATTATTAGTAACAACCAAACAGCACTAAACGTGATGCAGTTGTTTGCCATGCTAAAAATGGTAGCCTTTAAAGATGAATTAACTGTTGATGTTGTTCCGCTTTTTGAAACTATTGACGATTTAGAAAATGCGCCTAAAGTTATGGAGCAACTATATACAAATCCTGTGTATATGGAGCATCTAAAAAGTCGTGGTAACAGACAAACCATTATGTTAGGTTTCTCTGACGGTACTAAAGATGGTGGTTATTTAATGGCCAACTGGGGTATTTACAAGGCTAAAGAATTATTAACTGCCATGTCTAGAAAATATGATATTACAGCAATTTTCTTTGATGGACGTGGTGGACCACCAGCAAGAGGTGGTGGAAAAACGCATCAGTTCTACTCTTCTCTAGGTCCAACTATTGAAGACAAAGAAGTACAACTTACCATTCAAGGACAAACCATTAGTTCTAATTTTGGTACTTTAGATTCATCTCAATATAACCTAGAACAATTAATAAGTTCTGGTATGTTTAACCGTTTAGGAAAAGAAAATCATAAAATGTCTGATGAGGACAAAATTGTGATGGCCGATTTAGCCGAAACCAGTTATGCAGCTTATAAAGAATTTAAAGGTCATGAAATGTTTATTCCTTATTTAGAGCGCATGAGTACTTTAAAATACTATGCTAAAACTAATATTGGAAGTAGACCATCGAAAAGAGGAACATCAGATAAATTAGTATTTTCCGATTTAAGAGCTATTCCTTTTGTAGGTTCATGGAGTCAATTAAAACAAAATGTGCCAGGATTTTTTGGTGTAGGTACTGCCTTAAAGAAATACGAGGACAAAGGTGAATTCTACAAAGTAGAACAACTTTATAAAAACTCTAAATTCTTTAAAACGCTTTTAGAAAACAGCATGATGTCCTTAACCAAATCTTTCTTCGATTTAACAAAATACATGTCTAAAGACGAAGAATTTGGAGCTTTCTGGAATATTATTTACACAGAATATACAACTACAAAAGCTTTATTATTAAAGCTAACAGGTTATAAAGAATTAATGGAAAATGAGCCTTCGGGTAAAGCTTCCATTGAAGTTCGAGAGTCTATTGTATTACCGTTATTAACGATACAACAATATGCATTGAAAAAAATTCAAGAGCTTAATCGTTCTGGAGTTCAAGATGAAGAGCAATTAAAAATTTATGAAAAAATTGTAACACGCTCTTTATTTGGTAATATTAATGCGAGTAGAAATTCTGCTTAGATTTCACACAAATCCATTTTATATAAAAAACGCCTTCAATAATTCTTGAAGGCGTTTTTATTAAACACTATTTGGTTTGCTAATTATATAATAAATAAGATTTCTATAAAATAAAAAGGGTGCTTTACGTTTTAATAAAGCACCCTTTTCTATTTGTTTTACACTAATTTCTAGTGTTCGTTTAACCTGAAATCTGGATAAGCATCCATTCCATGCTCATGGCCGTCTAGACCTTCTAATTCTTCTTTTTCAGAAACTCTAATACCCATCGTTTTCTTAAGCGTGTAGATAATTATAAATGAAGTAACTACACAAAATACAGCATAAGCACCCACACCAATTAATTGACTTATAAATTGGTTTACACCTGCTAAGTTACCAAATAATCCAACGGCTAAAGTTCCCCATACACCGCAAACTAAGTGAACAGCTATAGCTCCAACAGGATCATCTAATTTTAATTTATCTACAAAACTTACTGCAAACACAATTAAAGCGCCAGCAATAGATCCAACAATAACAGCATCTGTAGGGCTCATTTGGTCTGCACCGGCAGTAATTCCAACTAAACCACCAAGAATACCATTTAAAAACATAGTTAAATCTAGGTTTTTATACATAGCCGTAGACACTAACATACAAACTACACCACCTGCAGCGGCTGCTAAACATGTAGTTACTAAGGTTAATGAAGTTAATGTAGGATCTGCAGAAAGTACAGAACCACCATTAAATCCAAACCAACCTAACCAAAGAATTAAAACACCTGCTGTAGCTAATGGTAAATTATGACCAGGAATGGCTTGTGCTTTTCCATCTTTAAATTTACCAATACGTGGGCCTAATAAACAAACAGCAACAACAGCTGCCCAACCACCTACAGAGTGTACTAAAGTAGAACCTGCAAAATCGTAAAATGGTGTTTCCATCATTTGTAAAAATCCGCCACCCCATTTCCAAGAACCAGCAATTGGGTAAACCAATCCTACATAAACTAAGGTAAAAATCATGAAAGGAACAATTTTAACACGCTCGGCAACAGCTCCAGAAACTATAGTAGCAGCAGTAGCAGCAAACATTCCTTGGAATAAAAAGTCTGTCCAATACGTATAACCTTCATTATATGTTAAATCTAAAACACCTTCTGCAGTTACAGGTGAACTCAATCCAAATCCTGCAAACCCGAAAATTCCAGAAGAACCATCTGCAAATCCAGGATACATTAAATTAAAACCAACAAGACAGTATAATAAAAGACCGATGGTGATAATAAAAACGTTTTTAAATAAAATATTAATTGTGTTTTTTTGTCTAGTTAGACCAATTTCTAAAAAAGAAAATCCTAGGTGCATAAAAAAGACAAGTGCTGTACAGATCATCATCCATACATTATTAGTAGTAAGTAATTCCATTGTTAGTTGTTTTTTTGATTATTATTTAAGCGTTTCTCCTCCCTTTGCTCCTGTACGAATTCTGTAAACTTCGGTGATATCTGAAACGAATATTTTTCCATCGCCCACTTCTCCTGTTCCTGCAGAACTTAAAATAGCTTGAATGGTTGCTTCTTCGAAATCGTCATTTACAACTATAGATAAATATCTACGTTGAATATCACTCGTACTATAAGAAATACCTCTGTATACATGGCCTATTTTTTCGTTTCCTAAACCAGTAACATCCCAGTAAGAGAAAAAGGTAACACCTACGTCGTGAAGAGCTTCTTTAACCACACGAAACTTAGATTTTCTAATAATTGCTTCAATTTTTTTCATGATGTCGTTATTTAATTAGTTTTCAAAAATAAAAAAAATAATCAAACAGGTCTTAAAACAAGGGGGCAGCATAATTATAAATGATAAATAAACAAAATAACCCCAAAAAAAATAGGGATAGCATTAAAAAAACATAAAATCGTTTTTATTTTATTAAATCAAAATGTTGGATTATTTTTAAAAAAGACAAAAAAAAGCACCTTTAAAAAAGGTGCTTTAAATATTATAATGTAAGAAATGTTTATTATTCCATTTCTCTTTGTCTCTTACCTGGGTAAGCAATTGTACCATGTTCAGAAATATCTAAACCAGCTATTTCTTCTGCTTCAGTAACTCTTAAACCTCCACAAGTAACTTTTAATATTGTTAAGAATATGTAAGACATTACAATAGCCCAAACAGCGTAAGCAAGAACTCCAATAGCTTGAGAAGCTAATTGAGCAACACCTCCACCATTAAAAAGACCAATACCAGTATCGCCATCTACACCCCAAAGACCAATTACTAAAGTCCCCCAAGCACCAGCAACACCATGTACAGAAATAGCTCCTACAGCGTCATCAATTTTTAATGTTTTTTCTATAAATCCAATAGATAATACTACAAGAATACCACCTATTAAACCTGCTAAAACAGCACCACTTTCACTCATGTTACCACAACCAGCGGTTATACTAACAAGACCAGCAAGCGAACCGTTTAAAGTCATTCCTAAATTTGGCTTACCATTTTTAATCCAAGTAAATAATAAAGCACTTAAAGCACCAGCCGCAGCAGCTAAATTAGTTACTAATACAACTTGAGAAGCAGCCGCAGAATCGTCTCCACCCCAAGCTAATTGAGAACCACCGTTAAAACCAAACCATCCTAACCAAAGAATAAATACACCTAAAGTAGCGTACATTTGGTTGTGACCGTGCATTTCAACTGGTTTACCGTTTAAGAATTTTCCAATTCTAGGACCAACCATCCATGCAGCAACTAAAGCAGCCCATCCACCAACAGAGTGAACAATAGAAGAACCAGCGAAATCAATAAATTCGGCAGGCATCCATTCTGCATTTAACCATCCGCCATTCCATTCCCAACCACCAGCGATTGGATAAATTAAAGCAGTCATGATGATACTAAAAATAGCATATGTTGTATATTTTGTTCTACCTGCTATAGCACCAGAAACAATTGTTGCAGCAGTAGCTGCGAATACAGTTTGAAAGAATAAATCGGCAGCTCCTTGAGAGAATACAAATCCTCCCCAGTGGAAAAAGCCTCCACCCATATCAGATCCATACATTAAAGAATATCCAATGAACCAGAAAGCAAGCGAGCCTACTGCTACATCTAAGAAATTCTTCATGGCGATATTTACGGCATTTTTAGAATCTGTCATACCAGACTCTACTAAAAAGAAACCTGCTTGCATGAAAAATACTAAGATACCCGAAATAAGCATCCAAAGCATTCCCATGTCGTCCTTGATCGATGCAGCTAATTCTGCAGTATCTTGAATTAAAAGCGCTGTGTTTAATAAAGACATAAAAATAGTTTTAAGGGTTAATTAATAAGTTTAGAGAATAAAGTAATAAAGCGTTATTACTTTATTCTCTTATTTATTTTGAATTGTATTATTAGAAAGAGTAGATAGCAGCTAATACAAATGAACCTAAGCTTTTTGTTGCCGCTAAATCATTATCAATAAATGCATCATCAGAAGCACTATCTAATCTAAATTCTGGTTTAATTGTTAAGTTATCAATTGCAAAACTCCCTGTTAAAGTTAATGCTAATACACTTGAATCATCAACTCCAGTTCCGATAGCTCCAAAATCTTTGTCTTCTGCAAAATATTCACCTCTTAATCCTAAAGTGAAAGAATCACTTATAGAATATTGTGGATATAATGCAGCTCCCACAAATCCAGGACCATCATCTTCAACTGTTAAGTAAGCAGCATTAATACCAAGGAAGAATGAATCAGAAAGATCGAAACCACCTGTAAAATCAATTTCAGTAAAAGATGGATCAAGTAAGAAATTCAAAAACTGTCCTTTGTAGCCTAATTGTGCACCAAAAGCATAATCTCCAGTTGGGTTAAATTCAGTTAAATCGGTATCATTCATAACACCTAACATTAAACTAAAATCTTCTGATAATGCTATATCCGCTTTTAAACCTGTATGAGAAAAAGGCCCGTAAGAGAATAAATAAGATGTACTGTAGTTAAAGTTAGCCGTTGGAGAAATAACTTCGTATCCTAAAAAGGTATTGAAGTTACCCATGGTTAATGTTACAGACTCACTTACATTCCAGTATGCATATAATTGATTTAAAATTTGACCTGTTGAAGAATACATAGGAGATTGAAAAACAGCATCAGTACCTCTAGGACCAAATACTAAATCGGCAACAAAACCAACTTTTTCACCCTCGTAAGACGCTACAACATTGGCCATACCTAAGGCAAAGCCAGGTAAATTAGCGAATGAAGAGCCTGGTGCTATAGCATTTTCATCATTTGGAGCTGTTAAGTTAGCTCTATAATAAGCATCAATACTTCCGCTTATGCTAAATTTAGGTGCTTCAGCTTCTTCTTGAGCAAATAAAGCAGTTGCCATAAAAAGCATAGATAGAGTAAGTAATTTTTTCATAATGTTTAATTTAAGTTAATAATTTTTTTGGTTAATTTTTCCTTAAGAACAGCGTAAAACTATATCAAAAAAAATTAACCCCCATAAAAAAGGGGGGTATGATTCAAACTTTTATTGATATTTTAATTTTAACCCTATTTTTTTATATGTTAATAGTTATTTATGTGATTTTTTGGTTTTTCAACAAATTAATAATTTGAATAATTATCAGAATTTACCTTTAATTGGTGCAATTAATTTTGATAATGCAAATTATTATTATCATTAATTCAGTTATCTGTATTTATCATTAAATAATACACATTGAATATTTATTAAAAAATATACTATTTATTAACATATACTTATTTTATAAGAGACTTAGCTTCTAAAATCGAAATAATATATACAGCATTATTTTAATTTAAAATCTATGATTATCTTCGCTTACTTAGTCACTTTTTATAATAAAATATTTGCCGATTATGCTGAAGAAACAAGGAATGTATTTACCAGAATTCGAACACGAAAACTGTGGAGCTGGGTTTATTTGTAATCTTAAAGGAGAGAAAACAAATCAAATCATACATGATGCTCTTGAAATTCTTGTAAAACTAGAACACAGAGGTGGCGTTAGCGCCGATGGTAAAACTGGAGATGGTGCAGGATTACTTATAGATATTCCTCACGATTATTTTAAACGCGTTTGTGATTTTAATATTCCAGAAGAAAGAGAATATGCGGTTGGTATGGTATTTTTGCCTAAAAACAAAAACCAATATAAATTCTGCAAAACTACTTTTGAAAAGGAAATTTTAGAACAAGGATTAGTCATTTTAGGATGGAGAAAAGTTCCTGTAGACTCTTCACATTTAGGTGAAATTGCTTTAGCTTCAGAACCTAATATCGAACAAATTTTTATTGGAAAAAAAGACCCAATAGATGAAGCTACTTTTAAAGCGAAGCTTTATGCTGCTCGCAAAATAACCGAGCACGCTATTAGAAAGTCTAAAATTTCTGAAAGCAGCTACTTCTACCTTCCAAGTTTATCTACCACAACCTTAATATATAAAGGTATTATTATGCCTGAAGATATTGGTCCGTATTACACCGATTTACAACAAATCGACTTGGTAACGCGTTTGGCTCTTGTACACCAACGTTTTTCAACTAACACCATGCCAACATGGGAGTTAGCCCAACCATTTAGATATATGTGTCAAAATGGTGAAATAAACACGCTTCGTGGTAATGTAAGCAGAATGCGTGTACGTGAAGAGATCATGAAAAGTGACGTTTTTGGTCCGCAAATAGAAAAATTATTCCCAATTATATTACCAGGAAAATCAGATTCTGCCTCTATGGATATGGTTGTAGAATTATTAACTCATACAGGAAGATCGCTTCCTGAAATTATGATGATGATGATTCCTGAAGCCTGGGAAAAACACAAAACCATGTCTGAGGAGCGCAAAGCTTTCTACGAGTATAATGCTTGTATAATGGAACCATGGGATGGTCCTGCTTCTGTACCTTTTACAGATGGCGACTACATTGGTGCGCTGTTAGACCGTAATGGTTTAAGACCTTCAAGATATACTGTAACAAAAAGTGGAAAATTAATTATGGCTTCAGAAATTGGAGTTGTAAATATTGATCCTGAAGACGTTGAAAAACACGGAAGATTAGAGCCAGGAAAAATGTTCTTGGTAGACATGAATGAAGGCCGTATTATCGAAGATGAAGAAATTAAAAGTAAAATTGTTTCTGAAAGACCTTATAAAGAATGGTTAGACAAAACAAGATTACATTTAAGAAATGTACCATATACTAACGAAACGTGTCCTATTGAAACTATCGATATCAAAACGAGACAGCGATTATTCAATTACACATTTGAAGATATTCAGGAAATTATAACGCCTATGGCCGAATCTGGTAAGGAAGCGTTAGGTTCTATGGGTATCGATACACCGTTAGCTGTATTATCAGACAGACCACAATTAATATCAAACTATTTCAAGCAATTATTTGCGCAAGTAACCAATCCGCCTTTAGATGGTATTCGTGAAGAAATCGTAACAGATATTAGTTTAAATCTTGGTAAAGACCGCAATATTTTCAGCATTACAGAAAGACAATGTAGAAAATTAAAAATACAAAATCCGGTAATTTCTAATGCCGATTTAGAAAAAATAAGAACCATTTCTATAGACGGGTTTAAAGCCGAAACTATTAACATCTTATATAAAAAATCTGAAGGTCTTAATGGTTTAGAAAATGCCTTAGAAGATATTATTTTACAAGTATCTAATGCGCTACGCAATGGAGCTAATATTATAATATTATCTGATAGAGGGGTTAATAAAGAGTTTGCTCCAATACCTTGTTTATTAGCATGTTCTTATGTAAATCATCAAATGAACCGTTTACGTAAACGCTCTTATTTCGATATCATTATCGAATCTGCAGAACCACGTGAACCACATCATTTCGCTACTTTATTTGGTTATGGTGCAAGTGCTATTAACCCATACATGGTTAACGAAATTATAAGAATGCAAGTTAAAGAAGGTTTTATAACCGGAATGGACGAGCAAAAAGCCGTTGATAATTTCAACAAAGCTATTGGAAAAGGTATTCTTAAAATTATGAATAAAATTGGAATCTCTACATTACACTCATACAGAGGTTCTCAAATATTCGAAATCGTTGGTTTCAACTCACAATTTGTTGAGAAATATTTCCCTTATACGGCTTCAAGAATTGAAGGTATTGGTTTATACGAAATTGAAAAAGAAATTAACGAACGCTACAAATTAGCGTATCCAGATAAAGAAATAGATAAACGTTTAGGCTTAAATATTGGTGGTGATTACCGTTGGAGACGAAATGGTGAAAGACACTTATTTAACCCTACAACAGTAGCAAAATTACAACAAGCAGTTCGTTTGAGCGATCAAGCAAGTTACGATGTATATGCGAAAGCAATAAACGAACAGGCAGAAAACTTAATGACTATTCGTGGTTTGTTTGAGTTTGATAACTTAGACCCAATTTCTATTGATGAAGTAGAGCCATGGACAGAAATTGTTAAGCGTTTTAAAACGGGAGCGATGTCTTACGGGTCTATCTCGAGAGAGGCTCACGAGAATTTAGCAATAGCCATGAACCGTATTGGTGGAAAATCTAACTCTGGTGAGGGCGGTGAAGACAGAAAACGTTTCCATCCAGATGTTAACGGAGATAGCAGAAACTCGGCCATTAAACAAGTAGCATCCGGTCGTTTTGGTGTAACATCACACTACTTAACAAACGCGAGAGAAATTCAAATTAAAATGGCTCAAGGTGCTAAACCTGGTGAGGGCGGACAGTTACCTGGTGAAAAAGTATTACCATGGATTGCTGCTGCACGTAACTCGACACCTTTTGTTGGATTAATTTCTCCACCACCGCATCACGATATTTATTCTATTGAAGATTTAGCACAATTAATTTTCGATTTAAAAAACGCAAATCGTGATGCCCGTATAAACGTAAAATTAGTTTCAGAGGTAGGTGTAGGAACTATTGCTGCTGGTGTAGCCAAAGCAAAAGCAGATGTTGTTTTAATTTCTGGTTATGATGGTGGTACAGGAGCATCGCCATTAACATCATTAAAACATGCTGGTTTACCTTGGGAACTTGGTTTAGCAGAAGCTCAACAAACCTTAGTTTTAAACAACTTAAGAAGTCGTATTGTTGTAGAATGTGATGGTCAATTAAAAACAGGTCGTGACGTTGCAATAGCTGCCTTATTAGGAGCCGAAGAATTTGGTTTCGCAACAGCACCTTTAGTAGCTTCGGGTTGTATTATGATGCGTAAATGTCATTTAAACACATGCCCAGTTGGTATTGCTACTCAAGATAAAGAATTACGTAAAAACTTTAAAGGTACACCAGAGCATGTTATTAATTTCTTCTACTACATAGCAGAAGAATTAAGAGGCATCATGGCACAGTTAGGATTTAGAACCTTAGCCGAAATGGTTGGTCAAACTCATAAAATTAATGCCAATAAAGCTATTAATCATTATAAAGCTAAAGGTTTAGATTTATCTGCTATTTTACACAGACCAGAAGTTTATAAACATTTAACTGTTAGAAATACAGAGAAACAAGATCACGGTTTAGAAGATGTTTTAGATTTCTCGATATTAAAAGATTCTCATAGAGCTTTGTATCGTAAAGAGAAAATGACTTTAGAATATCCTATAATAAACATTAATCGTTCTGTAGGAGCTATAATAAGTAATGAAATCTCTAAAATTTACGGTCATTTAGGTTTACCTGAAGATACCTTAAATGTGAATTTCACAGGTTCGGCTGGACAAAGTTTTGGAGCGTTTGGAGCACATGGATTAACATTTACTGTAGATGGTAACACTAACGATTATTTAGGGAAAGGATTATCTGGAGCAAAATTAATCGTAAAAAAACCAGCTAAAGCTACATTTAAAGCACAAGACAACATTATAGTTGGTAACGTTTGTTTATTTGGTGCCGTTCAAGGTGAAGCCTATATTAATGGTATTGCAGGTGAGCGTTTCGCAGTAAGAAACTCCGGTGCAACAGCGGTTGTAGAAGGTGTTGGAGATCACTGTTGTGAGTACATGACGGGTGGTAAAGTTGTTGTACTTGGTAAAACAGGTAGAAACTTTGCTGCTGGTATGAGTGGTGGTATTGCTTACGTTTACGATCCAGAAAACAAATTCACAAATGGTTTATGTAATACAGAAACTATAGAATTTGAAACAATGTCTGAAGAAGACAAAGCCGAATTAAAAGCATTAATACAAAAGCATGCTCTTTACACAGATAGTGAACTTGGTAAAGCCATCTTAAACGATTGGGAAAACAGCTTAAGTAACTTTGTAAAAGTTATGCCTACAGAATATAAACGTGCATTAAAACGTTTAGAAACAGAAGAACAAATGGTTGAAGAATTAACAATAGCATAATGTCATGGGAAAAGTAACAGGATTTAAAGAATTTGAAAGACAAGATGAAAGTTACGAGCCAGTAGAAAAGCGCGTAAAAAATTATAATGAATTTACCATTCCTTTAAGCGATGAAGAAATCACAAAACAAGGTTCACGCTGTATGGATTGTGGTATTCCATTTTGTCACAGTGGTTGTCCGCTTGGAAATTTAATTCCAGACTTTAACCACATGGTGCACCAAGGTGAATGGCAAAAAGCTTCTTGGATATTACACTCCACTAATAACTTTCCAGAATTTACAGGTCGTTTATGCCCTGCTCCATGTGAAAAATCATGTGTTTTAGGTATTATAGAAGACCCTATTTCAATAGAAAATATTGAAAAAAATATAGTAGAACGTGCCTTTAAAGAAGGTTGGATAAAACCACAGCCTCCAAAAACAAGAACAGGAAAAACCGTTGCCGTAGTTGGTTCGGGACCTGCAGGTTTAGCAGCAGCACAACAGTTAAACCGAGCTGGACACACTGTAACTGTTTTTGAAAGAGATGATGAAGTTGGTGGATTATTACGCTACGGTATTCCTAACTTTAAATTAGAAAAAGGTGTTATAGACCGTCGTATCGCTATTTTAAAAGCAGAAGGCATCATATTTAAAACCAATGTAAATGTTGGTGTAAATTACGATGTAGAAGAATTAAAAGCATTCGATTCTATTGTACTTTGCGGTGGAGCTACAGAAAGAAGAAGTTTACCAACTCCTGGTATTGATGCCGATGGTGTGGTACAAGCTATGGATTTCTTAACGCAACAAACTAAAGTTTTATTTGGAAAAGAAGTTAAAGACCAGGTTTTAGCTACCGACAAACATGTTATTGTTATTGGTGGTGGTGATACAGGATCTGACTGTGTGGGTACATCAAATCGTCATGGCGCAAAATCGGTTGTAAACTTTGAGATTATGCCTAAACCACCAGGACACCGTTCGCCAACAACACCTTGGCCATTTTGGCCTTTACAATTAAAAACTTCATCTTCTCACGAAGAAGGGGTTGAAAGAAACTGGTTAATAAACACGAAAGAGTTTGTTAAAGACGAAAACGGTAAACTAATTGCACTTAAAACAGTAAACGTTGAGTGGAAAATGGTTCCGGGTCAACGCCCACAATTAATTGAAATTGAAGGTACCGAAAAAACCTGGCCATGTGATCTTGCCCTTTTAGCTCTAGGATTTACAGGTCCTGAAAGTACTTTAGCTGAAAAATTAGGCGTAGAACTAGATACCCGTTCTAACTATAAAGCAGAATATGGAAAATACAAAACAAATGTAACTAAAGTATTTACTGCTGGAGATATGCGCAGAGGGCAATCTCTAATTGTTTGGGCAATATCAGAAGGTCGTGAAGCGGCTAGACAAGTAGATATTTATTTAATGGGTAAATCGGACTTACCATCAAAAGATGTTACTGGCGATTTAGTAGCCCTTTAATAAAATAAATAATAAAATTTAAAAACCCTTTAAAACTATTTTTAAAGGGTTTTTTTGTTTTATATTAAAAACAAGGAGTTGTCAAACTATTATAATTTCAAATTTTTGTTTTTTTTTACTACTAAGAAGCAGTTTAATCTTATATTTAGTTGTTATTATATGGAACATGTACAAAAAATTAATCGCAACATATTTTATTTTTCTTTTCATGGTGCTTATTGCAGCTCCATCAATTATTGCTGTTTGCGATGACTCAACTGATACCTCATTATGCTATTCATTATTAGAAGTAGACGAAGATGGATACAGTAAAAATAAAAATTCTTCTTTTCAATTAGACCAATTAGAAATAACAATAAATTATCAAACTAGAGCGACGCGAAATTATAATTACAGTTTTAGGAATTATAAGAAACCTAATCGTAACTTAATTTTACCTACTGCTAAAAACAGATATAATATAACTTAACTGGCATATAATTGCTAAAATAGGTGTATTCAAATGAGTTTTAATTTATTTTAGAATCACCCTAAAATAAAAATACATATCAAAATGTTTAAAAATATTAAAAATGACTTACCTGCTAGTATCGTAGTGTTCTTTGTAGCGCTTCCATTGTGTTTAGGTATTGCCTTAGCTAGTGGCGCTCCGCTATTTTCAGGACTTATTGCAGGAATCATAGGCGGTATTGTAGTGGGAAGGCTTAGTGGCTCTAATGTAGGTGTAAGTGGTCCTGCTGCAGGACTGGCAGCTATTGTATTAACTGCCATTGGCACTTTAGGTGGTTATCAAAACTTTTTGGTAGCTGTGGTTTTGGGTGGTGTTATTCAAATTTTATTTGGTGTATTAAAGGCAGGTATTATTGGTTATTATTTTCCTTCGTCTGTAATTAAAGGCATGCTAACTGGTATAGGAATTATTATTATTTTAAAACAAATACCTCATTTTTTTGGTTACGATTTAGAACCCGAAGGCGCAGACAGCTTCATAGAATCCTCAGGAGAAAATACATTTTCGGCCATTATTCATATTGTAGATAATATAACACTAAGTTCCATGATTATTGGCTTGGTGGGACTGACCATAATTGTATTATGGGATAAGGTTTTATATAAAAAAGGTAAAATATTTCAAGTAATTCAGGGGCCTTTAGTAGCTGTTGTGTTGGGTATTATTTATTTTAATGTTACAAAAGGCTTCGATAATTTATCTATACTCCAAAAGCATTTAGTAAGTGTTCCTATTCCAGAAGATGCCGCATCGTTTATTGGCCAATTTAGTTTTCCAAATTTTTCGGCTATTACCAACATAGATGTTTGGATTACCGCCTTTACCATTGCCCTAGTAGCAAGTTTAGAAACACTTTTATGCGTTGAAGCTACAGATAAATTAGATCCAGATAAAAACGTTACCCCTACCAATAGAGAATTGTTAGCTCAAGGAACTGGTAATATAATTTCTGGTTTAATTGGTGGCTTACCAATAACCCAGGTTATTGTTAGAAGTTCTGCGAATATTCAATCGGGTGGAAAAACAAAAATGTCTGCTATTATTCATGGTTTTCTTCTGTTAATTTCGGTAATTTTAATTCCGCGCTTGTTAAATATGATTCCCCTATCGGTTTTAGCAGCCATATTATTAGTTGTTGGATTTAAATTAGCCAAACCTTCTTTATTTAAGAAAATGTACGATTTGGGCTGGAAACAATCCATTCCATTTTTTGTAACAGTTATTGGTATCATTTTTACTGACTTATTAACCGGTATTGGCTTAGGACTTTTAGTTGGTATTGTAGTTATCTTGTTAAAAAGCTACCAAAATTCTCATTTCCTTCATATTGAAGATAAAAGTAATAGCACTCACAAAATAAAAATGACCCTAGCTGAAGAAGTAACTTTTTTTAATAAAGGTGCTATTTTAAAAGAACTAGACAGGTTACCAAATGACACCATTTTAGAACTAGACGTAAGAAAGACCAGGTATTTAGATAATGATATTATTGAAATTCTTGATGACTTCGCATTTAAAGCCAAAGAAAGAAATATTGATATTATATTGATTTCCGAACGCGGAACCGTAGAAAACCCACCTAGCTATATTGAGTTTTTTAAATTAAGACCCAAAATAGAAGAATTAAAACATAAGATATAGTCAAATGAAAGCACATACAAGAGAATCACAGGCGACTATGACTCCACAAAAGTCATTACAATTTTTAAAAGAAGGTAATATAAGATTTCAAAATAATTTAAAAGCAAATAGAAACCTTTTAGAACAAGTTAACGACACCAGCGATGGGCAGTTCCCTTTTGCAACCATTTTAAGCTGTATAGACTCCAGAGTTTCTGCAGAGTTAGTGTTTGACCAAGGTTTAGGCGATATTTTTAGCGTTAGAATAGCTGGAAATTTTGTAAACGAAGATATTTTAGGTAGCATGGAATTTGCCTGTAAAATAGCAGGCACAAAACTAATTGTAGTTCTGGGTCATACAAGTTGTGGCGCAATAAAAGGTGCCTGCGACGATGCTAAACTTGGCAATTTAACTAAAATGCTTGGTAAAATAAAACCTGCTGTTAATGCTGTTAAATTACCCGAAAATCCTAAATTAAGAAATTCTGGCAACATAGAATTTGTTGATGCTGTAGCACAAGTAAACGTTCAATTAGCCATAGATAATATTCGAAGAGACAGTCCTGTTTTAAAAGAGATGGAGACCAACGGCGATATTATGGTGGTTGGTGCTATGTACAATATAAATACCGGAGAAGTAACATTCATGTAATAATAACCTCAAAAAAAAGCCAACTTTTAAGTTGGCTTTTTTATTTTATTTAAATGGCTATTCTTGCGCCAATCGCATAAATTCCTCTGCTTTTTCAACCATGTTTTTACTACCACAAATAAATGGTACGCGCTCATGCAGCTCTTTTGGTTGAATATCTAATATTCTTGTAAATCCGTCGCTAGCCTTTCCGTTCGCTTGTTCTGCCAAAAATGCCATCGGATTACATTCATACAATAAACGTAATTTCCCTTCAGGGTTTTTTGAACTTTGTGGGTACATATAAATACCGCCTTTAATCATATTTCTATGAAAATCGGAAACTAAAGACCCTATGTATCTTGCAGTGTAAGGTCTGTCTCCTTCGTCTTTCTGACAATATTTAATATAATTTTTAATGCCCTGCGGAAATTGAATATAATTCCCCTCATTCACAGAATAAATATGGCCGTCTTCTGGAAATTGCATATCTGGATGTGATAAATAAAAAGACCCTATGGCTGGGTTTAAAGTAAAACCATTTACACCTGCACCGGTTGTGTAAACAAGCATGGTAGACGTGCCATAAACAACATAACCCGCAGCAACTTGTTTCTTACCTTGTTGCAAAAAATCTTCTTTTGTAACAGGAGTTCCAACAGGAGTTACTCTGCGATATATTGAAAAAATAGTTCCTACAGAAACGTTCACATCAATGTTTGAAGACCCATCTAAAGGATCTATTAATACAATGTATTTGTTTTGATGATTTTCATCTTGACTGTTAATCGAAATAAAATCGTCTTCCTCTTCACTGGCGATACCACAAACAATATTTCGCTTTGTTAAAGTTTGAATAAACTTATCGTTTGCATAAACATCCAGCTTTTGTTGGTCTTCTCCCTGAATATTTACATCTCCAGCAGCTCCAATTATATCGACTAAACCTGCTTTATTTACTTCATGATTTACAATTTTTGCAGCTAAACGAATAGAATTTAATAAACTAGATAATTCTCCAGAAGAATATTTGAATGCCGTTTGATTTTCAATTATAAACTCTCCTAAAGTTTGCTTTTTATGAGACATAGTGGTTGGTTTAATTTATACAAATTAACATTTTTTTTTGATGAACTACAACGTTTTAGTAGAAGATTAAGTAATTATTGAACTTTAAACTATATTTGAAAATATTTTTAAAGATTATGGATTTTAATATTAGAAAAGCTGTTAAAATGGATATGCCACAAGTGCTATCTTTAATAAATCAACTAGCTATTTACGAAAAAGAGCCCGATGCCGTAGAAATAACTTTGCAGGATTTAGAAAACGATGGTTTTGGTGACAATCCGGCTTTCTTTTGTTTCGTAGCTGAAAAAAATAATAAAATAGAAGGTATTGCTTTATGCTATTTTAGATATTCTACCTGGAAAGGTAAAACACTGCATCTAGAAGATTTAATAGTTAATGAAACCATGCGTGGCACGGGAATGGGAACCGCACTTTTAAATGAAGTAATAAAATATGGCCATAACTTAGGTGTAAAACGCATTAATTGGGAAGTTTTAGATTGGAATGAACCGGCCGTTAATTTTTATAAAAAGAAAGGCGCTCATATTCTAGACGAATGGCGGGTGGTACACCTTAACGAGAAGGGTATCGAAAACTATATGGCAAACATTTAATATGCAGATATTTAAATTTGGAGGCGCATCGGTAAAAGATGCCAATGGTGTTAGAAATGTAGCTTCAGTTCTGCAAAAAGTGGGCTATAAAGACACGCTTATTGTGGTATCGGCTATGGGTAAAACAACTAATGCCCTAGAAGTAGTTATAAAAAATTATTTTGAAAATAAAACAGAATTAAACAGCGCGTTACAAGAAGTTATAAAATATCATAATGAAATAATTTTAGATTTATTTGAAAACGAAACGCATCAGGTTTTTAAAAAAATAAGACTACTTTTCGACGAATTAAAAAGCTTTTTAAAAAGTAATAAATCGCCAGATTATAGTTTTGTTTACGACCAAGTTATTGGCTACGGCGAGTTGGTTTCTACCCTAATAATAAGCGAATATTTTAATTTTATTGAAATAAAAAATAATTGGATTGATGTTAGAGAGCTCATAAAAACCGATAGCTATTTTAGAAGAGCAAACATTAACTGGGAGGCGACGCAACAACTAATATCTAGCAATATATCAGGAAACACTTTAAACATCACCCAAGGATTTCTAGGAAGCGATGCCAATAACTTTACAACCACTCTTGGAAGAGAAGGCAGCGATTACACAGCCGCCATTTTTGCCTATTGTTTAAATGCTGCAAGTGTTACCATCTGGAAAGATGTTCCTGGTGTTTTAAATGCCGATCCTCGATATTTTGAAAATGCCCAACTACTTAATAAAATTAGTTATCGCGAAGCTATAGAACTCGCTTTTTATGGAGCATCGGTAATTCACCCAAAAACTTTACAACCTTTACAAGGTAAAGAAATTCCGTTGTATGTTAAATCCTTTTTAAACCCCGAAGCACCCGGAACAAGAATTGGTAAAAATGTAACCCTAGACCCCATGATGCCCTGTTTTATTGTAAAGAAAAACCAAGTGCTTATTTCGCTGTCGTCGTTAGATTTCTCTTATATTGTAGAAGAAAATATTAGCGAAATTTTTAATTTACTACATTTATATAAAATGAAAGTAGATGTTATTCAAAATTCGGCGATTAGTTTTTCGGTTTGTGTCGATAATATTTATAACAACCTCGAAAAATTATTACATCATTTAAAAGCAAAATTTAAAGTAACTTGCAACGAAAACGTATCTCTTTACACAATTCGTCATTACAACGACCTAGCAATCATGCAAATTGAGAGTGGTAAAACCGTGTTGTTAAAACAATTAACTCAAGAGACCGTACAAATAGTAAGTAAATAAACATTTTAGTACATTTACACCCATGAGTAAGCAACAAGATACCGGGTTAGTAACAGCAAAAGAAGTAGCTAAAGTAATTAATGTTGACAATTATGGTTTTATAGGAACCCTAATTGGTTGGTTACTCATGAAAGTACTTAAAATTTCTACTTTAAATAAATTTTACAATCGTAACAAACACCTTCAAGGGGTCGATTTTTTAGATAAAATTTTAGATGAATTTCAAATTAAATTTGAAATCCCCGAAGAAGATTTAAAACGCCTCCCAAAAGACGGGGCTTATATTACAGTTTCAAATCATCCTTTAGGTGGTATCGATGGTATTCTTCTTTTAAAATTCATGCTCGAGCAGCGAAACGATTTTAAAATTATTGCTAACTTTTTGTTGCATCGTATCGAACCCATGAAGCCTTACATCATGCCGGTAAATCCTTTTGAAGACCGAAAAGATGTAAAATCCAGTTTGGTAGGTTTTAAAAATTCCATTTTACATTTACGCGAAGGGCGACCTTTAGGTATTTTTCCTGCCGGCGAAGTTTCTACGTATAGAGATGGAAAATTAGTGGTAGACAAACCTTGGGAAGCATCGGCTATGAAATTGGTAAAAAAGGCCGAAGTTCCCGTAGTACCCATTTATTTTCATGCCAAAAACAGTAAATTATTTTACAAATTATCGAAAATTAGCGACACCTTTAGAACGGCTAAATTACCATCGGAAGTTTTAACACAAAAAAGACGCACCATAAAAGTTAGAATAGGAAGGCCTATTTCTGTTGAAGACCAAAAAGAACATAAATCAATTGAAGAGTTTTCAGAATTTTTAAGAAGAAAAACCTATATGCTATCTAATGCTTTTGAAGAAAAACCAAAAATATTAGACAACTTATCTTCTACTTTAAAAACACCAAAAGCGCCTAAAAATATTGTTACTCCGGTTAATCCCGACCTCATGAAAAAAGAGGTTGAGGCTTTAAGAGAAAGCGATTCCCGACTGTTAATAAGCAAAAATTACGAAGTATTTTTAGCCGAACCATCAAAAATACCAAATATACTTACCGAAATTGGGCGTTTACGCGAAATTACCTTTCGTGCGGTAGGAGAAGGCACCAATGAGGCCATCGATTTAGATCATTTCGATAATTATTACCACCACATGTTCCTTTGGGACAACGAAACCAATATTTTGGCCGGAGCATACCGAATGGGCTTGGGCTCCAGAATTTTTGAGCGCTATGGCATCAACGGGTTTTATTTACAAGATTTATTTAGGTTCGAACCCGAATTGTATAAAATGATGAGCCAGTCTATCGAAATGGGACGTGCTTTTATAATTAAAGAATACCAACAAAAACCCATGCCTTTATTTTTACTTTGGAAAGGCATTGTGCACATAACTTTACGCTTCCCAGAACACAAGTTTTTAATTGGAGGTGTAAGCATTAGCAATCAGTTTTCAAATTTCTCAAAATCTTTAATGATTGAGTTTATGAAATCGCATTACTACGACCCTTACATTGCCCAATATGTGCGCCCAAAGAAAGAATTTAAGGTAAAACTAAAAGATGCCGACAAAGACTTTGTTTTCGATGAAACCGAAGCCGATTTAAACAAGTTCGACAAATTTATAGACGAAATAGAACCAGGAGCTTTACGCTTACCTGTATTACTAAAAAAATACATTAAACAAAATGCAAAACTCGTAGCGTTTAATGTCGACCCCTTATTTAATAATTCGGTAGATGGACTTATGTATATTAAAATTGCCGACTTACCCGAAAGCACCGTAAAACCCGTTATGGAAGAGTTTCAAGCAGAACTGGAACGTAAGTTTATGGGGAATAATGGAGAGTAATTTACTAATTTTTTCTTTGTGATTTTAATTCGTTTTTTCTTCTTAAAATTTATCTTTTACGGTAAAACCACAACATAACTCATAATTTTTATTTAAATAAGTATTTTTCTACATAAAAAAGTTGTTTTTTCTTATTTTTTTTTACGTTTGAAATGTCTTAAACTTAATTTTTAATCAAAGCCGATAGAAAAGCGGTTTTAGGCAACCAGAGTACTCTATAACTAGCGCTAGTTTTTTTATTTTCTCGCTTACTATTACAAAGCGTATTTAAAACAACAACGGTTTTGTTGTTTTATGCATCGGCTTTATGTTTTTCGGCTTTAAAATTCGGCTAACAATGTTTAACCAACCTTAATGCGTATTTAAAATAAACGCTTGGGTTTAAAATTTTAGAAATTATGAAGAAAATATTTAGTTTTTTAGCAATATCTGTACTTTTAACAGGTAATATTAATGCAATAAGTCTTGAACGAGGAGATCTATTTGATGATTGTTTGGATGAAGCTGAAGCTGACTATGAAATCACTGGAAGTCTTGAAAGCGCAATAGATTATTATAATAACTGTATAGATGAAGGCTTAGCAGAAATAAAAGGAAAGATATAGCAAAAGAAAATCCCACCTAAATTTTGGGTGGGTAAATTTTAAAATGAAAAAAATAATTTTACATTTTTTCTTTGCTTTATTTACCTTGGTAGTATTAGGTCAAAACAATATAACCTTAGTTAAGTATAAAGTAGATATGAATTTAGAAGATCTACAACTTAATAATAAAAAGTATAACTCATCTCAAAATAAAGCAATACAAAGTAATTATAAGAATTACAGTGAATTAGAATATACATTATTATTTAATTCAAATGAATCCTTATTTTATCTATCAGACTCAATTGTAGGTTTAGCTAAAGATTATGATAAAGCTTCCATAAACAAACGTAAAATCATTACAATTGAAAAAAATAAAAAATACTACAAAAATTTAATTAAAAACCAAGTTATATATACCACCAAAGTTAGTGGTGAAAGTCTTTTAATAAATAGTTCTTTAAATATTTTAGAATGGAAATTGTTAAATGAGAAAAAACAAATTGGAAAATATAATTGTTACAAAGCAATACTAACTAAAGGAAATGACCTATTAGGTTATAACAAGAACATGATAATAACTGCTTGGTATTCTAGTGAACTACCCGTGCCATTTGGTCCTATGCATTTTGGAGATTTACCAGGATTAATTTTAGAACTACAATTAGGTCGAAAAGTGTATTATGTAGATTCAATAAAGTTTAAAAATAACGCCACTATTAAACCTCTAACAGAGGGCACTCCAATGTCATTAGAAAAATACAGTCAGTTTATACATAGTTTTTTTGACGATCAGTTTGGTAAAAAGAATTGAAAAATGTCTTTTAAAGCCAAATTATGAACCCGTACAAACTAATATTTTTATTTTTTGTTTTCGGAAAGGTCTTTCCACAACAAATCAGAGTTTCTGGCAAAGTTACAGACACCCTTCAAAACCCCTTAGCTTACGCCAACATTCTTGCCATACCAGACAAACCCAAATTTTACGGTAAAACCACAACATAACTCATAATTTTTATTTAAATAAGTATTTTTCTACATAAAAAGTTATTTTTTCTTATTATTTTTTTTACGTTTGAAGAACTTAGAAACAAAATTTTGTTTCAGTCTATGCAAAATGGAGTTTCTAAGTACAAAAGTTGCAACAAAAATCAGCGCTGATTATTTTTTGTTCTCCCTTAAAACTAAATAATAGCGAAATGTTTTTAGGTTTTAGACTGCCAAAAACAAAAAATAGACTGGTCTCTCACACATATTAAAATTTTATAGACTGTATAGACTGGACACACATTTAGTTTAACCAACCAGTTATTAAATAAACTTAACTGGTTTTAAAATTTTAGAAATTATGAAAAAAGTATTTAGTATTATGGCATTAGTAGTTTTATTTAGCGCGAATGCTCAGACTGATTGTAAAAGTTATGCAAAAAAAGCTATGCAAGCTGAATTCATGGCATATGGTTTTGATTCACAAGAAGCAGTCAACGAAGCTATAGATTATTATTATAATGCCTGCACCGAAGCAGGTGGAGATATCGAAAATCCGGTATTTATATAAAATGAAAAAAAATTTATTACTTAAAATTTTATTTTTAGTGTCTTGCGAATTATGTTTCTCGCAAGACATTAAAAGTATTAAAGTTACATATGGTAAATACATGAAAAGTCTTTTAGACACTACAAAAACAAATCCTAAACAACTAAAAGATTTATTCTATGTTTTAGATGCGAACCTAAACGAATCAAGATTTGAATTTGTAAAAAGATTAGATATAGATAATTATTCTAATAAAAGATTGATTGGAAGATCTGGTGGGGATGGTGTTTATTACAAAAACTTAAATTTAAAAGAAAAATTACATCAAAAATATTTTGGAGATAAAGAATTTTTAATTTCCTATGACTTTAATCGTTATAATTGGAAAATATCCAAAGAAACTAAAATAATTGGGAATTATAAATGTTATAAAGCTTCAACTTCATATTCATTTTATTCCAAATTAGCTGATAACAATTTTGAAGTAAATATAATTGCTTGGTTTACACCAGAAATTTCCATTCCGTTTGGTCCCGCAGGATACGATGGTCTTCCGGGTTTAGTTTTAGAAGTTCAAATTGGAGGTTTCTATTTTGTGGCTTCAAAAATTCAAATAAATACAAAGGTTGAAATTAAAAAGCCCAAATCAGGTATTAAAGTTACCTCGAAAGAGTATGATAAAATAATAGAAACATCTTTTGATGGAAAACTTGATTAATTTTGAATAAAACATTCTATTTAATTACAATCTTTCTGCTCTCTTATATAGCTAATGCACAACAAATCATAGTTTCAGGCAAAGTTACAGACACCCTTCAAAACCCCTTAGCTTACGCCAACATTCTTGCCATACCAGAAAATGATAACGAAGTGGTTACTTTTGCCATTACCCAAGAAAACGGTACTTACAAATTAGGTTTAAGTAAAAACCAAACTTATAATGTTACCGTTAGCTATTTAGGTTTTAAACAGCAAACGGTTAGTATAACAACTACCAATCAAGACCTTTTTAAAGACTTTATATTAAAAGAAAACCCAGACCAGTTAGATGAGGTTACCTTAAACTACACGCCACCCATAACTGTAAAAAAAGATACCATTACTTATAAATTAGATGCTTTTACAACAGGCGAAGAACGTAAACTACGTGAAGCACTAAAAAAATTACCTGGTGTTGAGGTAGATAAAGCCGGTAATGTAATTGTTCAAGGTAAAAAAGTAACCAAAGTACTGGTAGAGAACGAAACATTTTTTACAGGCGATAGTAAATTGGCTGTAAACAATATACCTGCCGATGCTGTAGATAAAGTAGAAATTCTAGACAACTATAACGATATTGCCATGTTAAAAGGTTTGCAAGATACCGAGGATATGGCTATGAACATTAAACTAAAAGAAGAAAAAAAGAAATTTACTTTTGGCGATGTTGAAGTTGGTGCTGGTATTAAAAATCGTTATTTGGTGCATCCAAACCTTTTTTATTACAGCCCAAAAACCAATGTTAATTTTATTGGCGACCTAAATAACCAAGGTATTAAAAGTTTTAGCTTTCGCGATTATTTAGAGTTTGAAGGTGGTTTTAGTAAACTCATGAACGATGCTGGTAGTTATTTTAGTCTATTTAACAGCGATTTTGCGCAGTATTTAAACAATCAAGATTATACAGCAAACACCAACCAGTTTGGTGCTTTAAACATCAGGCAATCTATAAATAACGTAACCGATATTAGTGGCTACGTTATAACTTCTAAAAGTAAAACAGAAACGCAAAGTGAAACTCTAAACGAATATGTTAACGTTCAAAATTCTTTTTTTGAAGAACGAACCGTAAACAATAACCTCAACAATTTTTTTACCATTGCTAAATTAACTTTAGATTACGACCCAAGTTTTAATGAAGATTTTGCATACAATAGTTTTGTAAAACTAACTAATAATGATAGTAATGGTTTTATTACTACCATAAACCCCAATCAAAATAACAGCATTTCTACCTTAACCGATGTTGTGGGCATCAACTTAAAACAAAACGTAAACTACAGCCGTAAACTATCCAAAGACCACACCCTAACTTTAGAAGCTACTTATAACTTCCAAAACGATAAACCATTTACCGAATGGCTTACTAACAGGCAAATTTTGCAGGGTTTAATCCCTTTAGTCAACGATACGTTTTATAATATTTTTCAAACTAAAAAATCGAATTCACATAGCTTTAATGCCATTATAAAAGATTATTGGGTACTAAACAACTTTAACCATTTATACACAAGTGTAGGCTTAAATACTGCCTTTAATAGTTTTTTTAATGAAGATTTACAGAAACTTTCAAATGGTAACACCAATAACTTTAGCACCAATGGTTTTGGAAATGACTTTGGGTATAACTTCGTAGATACGTTTATGGGTTTAGAATATAAGTTTCAAATAGGTATTGCAACCTTTAAACCAATGTTATATTATCATTTTTACAATTGGAATACAAAACAATTTCAAGACACCTTTTCTAATAGTAAGGCTTTATTATTACCGCAGTTCACCACAAAAATAGAGTTTAATAACAGCGAAAAAATAAACTTTAAATATGCCTTAAATGCACGTTTCCCGAGTATCGAACGTTTATCAAACAACTTTATACTTTCTAGTTTTAATAGTGTTTTTAAAGGCGATACCACATTAGAGAATCAATTATACCATACCGTAAGTTTAAGTTATTATAAGTTTAGTTTGTTTAAAAACTTAAATCTTAATGTAAACACGAGCTTTAACAAAAAGGTAAAGCATTTTAAAAATGTTACACAACTGGATGGTATCAATCAATTTAATACACAAATATTATTTAATGAACCCGAATACAACTGGTCTGTTAATGGTGGTATCTCTAAAAAAATAAATAAAATAAGATATAATATAAGAAGCCGTTTTAACTACAACGATTTTTACCAGATTTTGAATAATAATACGCAATTAAATATTTCAAAATCCGTTTCTTCTACCTTTAGTGCCGAAACTTTTTTTAAAAACTACCCAAATATTGAAGCTGGTTTTACTAAAGACTTTAATAATTATCGTTCTATTGGTAATATTACAAATTTTGAAAACAACCAATTTTTCGTAAAACTGGAATATGACTTTTTAAAGGATTTTATTTTTAAGGCAGATTACAGTTTCGATAATTATAAAAACAAAAATAATGGCATAGCAAACACATTCGACACTGCAAATGCATCATTATTTTACCAAAAAGAAGATACGCCTTGGGGTTTTGAGATTAATGCAACCAACCTTTTCAATGTTACTTTTAAACAGCAAAATTCATTCAACAGCTTTTTAATAAGCGATAATAAAACGTTTATACTGCCTAGAATTATTATGTTTAAAATAGCTTATAAATTATAAGTTAATTCCATTCAAACTTTTCAACAAACGCCTTAAAATATCCCTTAATTTCCTCACGAGCTTTTAAAAAAGCAGCGTGTTTTTCTTCAGCGGTACCAACTAATTTTGAAGGATCGTAGAAATTATGGTGTAAACGAACCGCATTTTTGCTTGGTATGTACGGGCAGTTTTCGTTGGCGTGGTCGCAAACAGTAATAATATAATCGAAATCGATGTCTTTATATTCATCGACATGGTTTGAAGTATGGTGGTCTATGTTTAAACCATCTTCTTTCATAATCGCCAACGCTCCGGGGTTTAATCCGTGAGTTTCTATACCGGCACTATAAACGTTCACCGCTTTATCTTTTAAAAAATAATATAAATACCCGTGAGCCATTTGGCTTCTACACGAATTTCCCGTGCATAATACTAATATGTTTTTCATTGTCTGTGTTTTATTTTAACACACCTCTCCAATGGAGAGAAATTATAGTTTCAATTGAAATAGGAGATTTTTTAAACGTTATTTAATTCGCCACTAATACACGAATAATAATTGTTTTAAAAACCATTAAAATGCAAATTTAGCAACAGTTTCCAGTTGACGTACAACAAGGCTGGCTTGATGAAGTCGCTTCTAGAGGTTCTGGCACCCCACAAAGTTCTTTTGCTTTACAGTCTGTTTTTTGGGTAGCCAATTTAATTATTAAATTTTTACCTTGAATTTCAAAATCGTTAACAAACATTTGCGCGGTATGAAACGCTGCATTACTGTACTCGAATTTAACTTCAGAGTCTAAAACATAAGCCTTCATTTTTCCAACCTTTTTTAGAATGCCTAAAGCTTTAAAAACAGACATATATTCTGTTTTACCCAGCTCATTAGGGCTTTCCCATAACTGTATAATGGTTTCCTTCCAAGTATCGGTTTGTGCACCACAATCTACAGAATCTATGGTTAGGTGCTTTATCTCTGTGATGTGATAATTAGCACCAACTAATAAATTTGGAGCATACTCAAATAACAAAGCTTTCTCTGGGTTTTGTTCTAATACTGAAAATAATTCTTGTGTTGTCATAATCTTTATTTTTTGTTTTTATCTAGCAACAATTGGATGTGGTTGTATTGAAAAAAGAATTTAATAATTCCTGAAACTCATTAAAACGTTCTCCGTTTAAACAATAACAAACACTTTTACCTTTATAGTTGCCTTTAAGTAATCCGGCATCATTAATAACTTTTAAATGCTGCGAAATGGTTGCTTGCGCCAAGCCAATTTCATCAACAATATCATTACAAATACAAGACTCTTGTCTGCTTATATATTGTAAAATAGCAACGCGCGCAGGATGCGCAAATACTTTTGCCATTGTAGCAATTGTGGTTACATCGCGCTTATAAATATGTTCTTTTGTTGCTCCCATACTGTTATATTTTTTCAAATATACAACATTATCGTAATATTGCAATATTGCGATAATAAAATAATTTAAATATTATATATTTGAGAATACTAACCACAAAAAACAAAAAACTTATGAACTGGTATTTAAAAGTAATGAAGCAATACGCCGATTTTTCAGGCAGAGCAAGACGCAAAGAATATTGGATGTTTGTATTATTTAATTTTATTTTCATACTAGCAGCCATGCTTTTAGATAATTTACTGGGAACTACCTTAGGCGAACTTCCGTACGGCGTTATTTATATTTTATATGTTTTAGCCGTATTTATTCCATCATTGGCGGTTGCTGTAAGAAGACTGCACGATGTTGGAAAAAGTGGATGGATGTATTTTATAATTTTATTACCAATAATAGGCCATATTTGGCTGCTTGTGCTTTTTGTAAGCGACAGTGAGGCTGGGGCAAATAAATGGGGAGAGAACCCTAAAACAGGGCCGGCAGAAATTGATAGCATAGGTAAAGAATAATAAAAAAAGGGGTATTAAAAATACCCCTTTTTTATATGAAATCATTTAAAAGCTAAAACCAAGGTTTTTTACCTACTTGATAGGTGTTATAAAAAGCTTCGTCGGATTTTGTTAAATAAATAATGCCTTCAATAACCGGTATTATTGATGCTATACCACAAGTAACAAAAGAAGCAACCAATTGAATAATACCCTCTTTTGTATAGCCCAAAATAAATTTGTGAACTCCTAAGTAGCCAATTAAAATAGCCACTATACCGCATATTATTTTTTTATTCTCACCGGCAAAAGCCTCGTTGGCACCCCTTGTAAATTCCGATGCGGTTTGTTTTGCCTCATTAGCAAACTGGTTTGCTTGCTCTTTAAAATCGTTACCTAAATTTTTATCTTCAGACATAATACGTTTGTTAAGTTATAATAATTAAAAGTAATAAATTTCTGTTATCTAAACAGCATCATAATACCACCAATAGCGGTAACAATAAGAATAAAGCGTCGGTAATTTAAATTAGACACTAACTTTACTAGGTAGGCCCCAATAAAAAAACCGCCAATTACAGGCAAGATTAAAACTGAATTTAAAGCCAATGTATCAACGGTAATGGTATGCCATACAAACACATGAAAAGGTAATTTAAATACATTAACAATAAAAAATAACCAGGCTATGGTGCCAATAAATTCGTTTTTAGGTAAGCGCGTAGCCAGAAAATAAATATTAGAAATGGGTCCTGCCAAATTACCTATCATGGTTGAAAACCCTGCTAAAAACCCCATGCTTGAGGAAAACAATTTATTTTTTGGAAAGTTAGATGCCTGGCGTCTCTCGGTATAAAACATAATTAAAACAGAGCCTATGATAATTACCGCCATAATACGTTTAAACACCAACTCTGAAATATCGTTACCAACCCAAACACCTACTAAAACGCCCACAACCATAGAAGGTAATAACTTTTTAACGTAATACCATTGCACATGCTTTTTATAATATATAACCGCAAAAACATCGGCAAAAACGAGCATAGGCAGTAAAACTCCGGTAGAGGCTTTCTCTCCAAAAACAAAGGCCAGAATGATAACAATAATAATTCCAATACCTTTAATACCCGATTTAGATAAGCCTAATAAGAAAACCGTACAGGCAATAGCAAGCCATTGCAAACCGGTTAAATTATAAGATTGAAGAATTTCTATATAAGACAAAAAGACTCGTTTTTTATTAGAGCCGAAGTTAAAAAAGAATTACCAATAAAAGGCAACCTTTTATTTAAACAAAAAATATAATTTTAGTCATTACAAATTAAACATGTTGATCGATTAAAATGGTATTGCCGTCGGGATCTAATAAAACAATACTAGCTGGCCCAGAACCATTTGAATCTGTCTCATTTAAAATGTTTACTCCATGGTCTTTTAAATGCTTTTGAATGGTTCTAACATCTACAAAAGGTTCTACTTTATTAGCGTTTTCGTCCCAACCAGGATTAAACGTTAAAATATTATTTTCGAACATGCCTTGAAATAAACCAATAAGGGCGCGCCCATTTTTCATGATTAAATAATTTTTATCGATATCGCCTGCTAAAACTTGAAAACCAAGAGTTTCATAAAAAACTTTTGATGCCTTAATGTCTTTAACACTTAAACTTGTTGAAAATGCTCCTAATGTCATAATTAAATATTTTATTAGTTTTATTTTTTTAAGGTAGCCTCGTATAAGGCAATCCAATCTTTTACTGAAATTTTAGAACATAATTCGCCAATTAAAGCAAAAGGAATATCGTCTAAATATTTAAAACGGATGCAACTTTTACCCATATCTAATTTTTTATTTGAATGCTTTGGGTACGTTTCTACAAACCAGTTTAAGAGTTCTTGATTTGCATACAAACCCATATGATAAAGATTAACTGAGTTTTTTTGCGATGCCATACTTAAAAATGGCAGGGGTTCGTTTTTTTACAGTGGTAGCCACTAGAATATATTTCCAGTGGCACAAAATAGCCAATCATACCATATTGAATACCTTCTTGAAAGCCTTTGGGCAGGTTTTTCGAAATGACTTCTCTAAGACTATTTATAGCTTGTTTGTGGTTATCTGGTATATTTACCAAATAGTCTTCGACTGTTTTTACCTCTTTGTTCATTTCGATAACTTTAGCTTTTTTAAAGTTAACAAAAATTCTCTTTTATTTTATCGACTATGGTTTGGGCTAGTTTTTCTTTGCTTTCTATGGTCCAACCAGCTACATGAGGCGTTAGTAAAACCTTATGGGATTGAATTAAATATTGAAACGGACCAGGCATGGTTGATGTGAACATATCTTCAAACGACGATTTTTCATATTCTAAAACATCTAAACCTGCGCCAAGAATTTTACCCGATGCCAAGGCATCCACCAAATCTTTTGTAATAACACTTTTACCACGGGCGGTATTAATAAACCAAAACGGTTTTTTAAACGCATTTATAAATTCTGAATGTATCATGCCCAACGTTAAAGGGGTTTGTGGGGTATGTAAACTAACAACCTCAACGCGTTCTTGAAATTCTTGTAAGCTTACTTGTTTGGCATTTTGGTCGCCTACATTGGGTTTTATATCGTAACAAATAACTTCGACATCGAAGCCTCGTAATTTTTTTGCAAAAGCTTTACCCATGTTGCCGTAGCCTATAATACCGACGGTTCTGCCATCGAGCTCGATACCACGATTGGCTTCGCGTAGCCATTTGCCTTGGCGCACTTCGGAGTCGGCTTTATTTAGTTTATTAAACAGGGAAAGTAACATCCCTAAGGCGTGTTCGCCCACGGCATTACGGTTGCCTTCAGGCGCTGCGATAAGGGTTATTCCTTTTGTTTGGGCATAATCGCAATCTATATTTTCGAGGCCTGCGCCTACACGACCAATAAATTTTAAATTACTGGCAGCATCTAGAAATTGTTTGTCTATTGAAAACCGGCTTCGTAAAATAATACCATCGTAATCTTTAATTTTAGTTTCTATGTCTGCTTTTGAAGATGTATAATCTTCGTGATTGGTGAAACCTAAAGCGTTTAACTGATTTATTAAAAGTTCGTGATTGGTGTCTAGATGAAGGATTTTCATATTATTATAAATAAAAACAGACCTGAAGTCTTTAAAGGTTAAATGTAATTATTATGGGGTGTTGAAACAAATTCGGATGGCTATTTTTTAGCTGATGGTTGCGTTAGGGATAGCAATGGAAATCCTTTTTATGAGGCACGAATAAAAAGATTGTAATGGATAGCCCGACCCTTGGGTAACGCCCAAAATTAAAATCCTAAAATGAGTTTTGCTATTACAAAGTACATTAAAATACCAAACACATCGTTGCTGGTGGTTATAAAGGGACCGGTTGCTACGGCGGCATCGATACCTCTTTTGTCTAAAAAAATGGGGATAAAGGTGCCTATTAGGGCGGCCATGATAATTACTGTTATTAGCGCCACACAAATGGTTAACGATTCGTAGTAGGTGGTTTTAAAAACGAAATGGCTTATAAGTAAAACGATGGCTGCGATGGCCAGGCCGTTAACGAGACCTAATAAAAATTCTTTTAAAAGGCGGCTAAATAGTTTACCGTCTATGGTGTCGTTTGCCAAACCTTGCACCACAATGGCCGAGGATTGTACGCCCACGTTTCCTGCTGTTGCTTGTATGAGGGGTATAAACATTAATAGGGCCGGGAATTTGGTCATGGCGTCGCTAAACCCGTTTATAATGCTGGCGGCGCCTATACCACCAAACATGCCTATTAAAAGCCAAGGCAGGCGTGCTTTTGTGAGTTCCCAAATGCTATCGTCGGCTTCGACATCGCTGGTAATACCGGCTGCTAACTGGTAATCTTTTTCGGCTTCTTCTTTCATGAGGTCGACGATATCGTCGATGGTGATGCGACCCAAAAGGATTTGGTTATCGTCTACCACGGGAATGGCCTCTAAGTCGTATTTTTGCATAACACGTGCTACGTCTTCGGCATCGTCGTTAACATTAACACAGTCTACGCTAGAGATGTATATTTCGGATATTTTTTGGTCGCTTTTGGCAACAATTAAATCTTTTAATGAGAGGCGGCCTACGAGTCGGTTTTTTTTATCGACCACATACACAGAATGTACGCGGGTTACCTCTTTTGCTTGTCCGCGAATACGACGCAAGCAGCCTGCTACGGTCCAGGTTTCGTAAACTTTAACGAGTTCTTTTGCCATAAGTCCACCGGCCGTATCGTCGTCGTAAGCAAGTAATTCTCGAATTTCGGCTTTGTGCTCCTCGTCTTCAATTTGCGAGATAACTTCTTGCTGGCGTTCTTCGGGAAGTTCAGAGATAATATCGGCAGCATCATCGGTATCTAACTCACCAATTTCTTCGGCGATTTCTTTGGCAGAAAGATTTCGAAGTACTTTTTCTCGATTGTCCTCATCGAGTTCCATTAAAATATCGGCCGTGGTTTCAGAATCCAGTAACTTAATAATGTACATGGCTTCGTCTAGATCGAGCTCGTCTAAAATTTCGGCAATATCGGCGTAATGAAAATCTTTTAAAAGCTTTTGCAGGGCCTTATCATCTGCATTTTGGATGAGGCTTTCTACCTGATTGACTAAATCTTCGGTTAATTCGAATGGTATGTTTTCTATTTCTTCAGACAAATTTTGGACTATTTATTGGTCTTTTTCGATTAGTTGGGTAAGATTGATAAACTCGTTAACGGTTAATTGTTCTGGTCGTTTGTCAAATATACTATCTTCTCGTAAATTATCGCTTAAATTCAATGTTTTTAAACTGTTACGAATGGTTTTTCTGCGTTGTTGAAAGGCGGTTTTTACCACTTTAAAAAATAGGGCTTCATCGCAAGGGATGTGATAGTTTTCTTTTCTAATAAGTCTTAAAACGCCCGAGTCTACTTTTGGTGGCGGATTAAAAACATTGGGCGGCACAGTAAACAGGTATTCTGCATCGTAAAATGCCTGCGTTAAAACCGATAAAATACCATACACCTTACTACCTTCTTTAGAGCAAATACGCTCGGCAACTTCTTTTTGAAACATGCCCGAAAACTCTGGAATTTGGTCTCGTAACTCTAAGGTTTTAAAAACTATCTGGGTTGAAATATTGTACGGGAAATTACCTATAATAGCAAAAGGTTCGCCTTTAAATACTTGGTTTAAATCGTATTTTAAAAAATCTTTTTCTATAATTCGTGGCGCTAAATTTAAATAGTTAGCTTTTAAATAATCGACCGATTCTGTATCGATTTCTATAACGTGGGTGGTCATGTCTTTTTTAAGTAAGTATTTGGTAAGAACGCCCATTCCTGGACCAATTTCCAATACTTGTTGGTAACCTTTTAAGGTAAGGGTATCTGCAATATCTTGAGCTACACTTTCGTCGTTTAAAAAATGCTGCCCTAAATGTTTTTTTGCTTTTACCTGATTTTGATTTGAATAATTTCCCACGAACAACTAAGTATTTTAATTGCAAAAGTACGTTTTATATTATGGATTCTCTATTGCTGGCTTTTTAGAGATTATTTGAATTCTACCGAATATTCGTCTATAATTTGAAGCTCGGTACGAAAGGCTAAAACTTTATCGCCAAATCGGGCGGCCTCTTTGCGTAATTTATCGGCATCTTCTTTAAAATAGGCGTCTAAGGCTTCGCGAGAGTATGATTTATATTGCACAGAATAGGTTACACCGCCCATTTCTTCTTCAACTAAAACCCGTGTTAAAGTGGCTTTTTCAAATTTACCGGTGGCTAAAACTTGTGGTATGTGTTCTTTAATCCAAGATAACCATTCGTCGTGAATGGATTCGTCGATGTTGGAAGTTACGTTGTATATATACATTTAATATTTTTTAAATTGAAATGAAAATTATAATGACTAGCAATATAATGTCTTTAACAGACTAAGTTAGACCTTTTAAAATTTATTATGTGATAAAGATCTTTTCTAATTTTTAAAGATTTTTATTGATGGTTATTGGTTTGTTCTAAATGAATCGTATCTGTATGATTAGCTGTTTAAACGCCTAATTTAGCAAATAATACTCAATGGTGCATCAGTAAAACTATTGTAAAGTAACCGAAAGTCTATGAGTACGAACGTTACGAGCCATAAACAAAACCTAGTTTTGTAAACTGATTTTTATTCCCATTGGGTGGTGAATTCTGAAATTAAAAAGGCATTAATAATGCCGCCTTTAAATGGGTGTTCGTTTGTAAATAAGGCATAAATAAGCGCTTTTTTTCCCTTAGACATCTCATTTTTAAAATCGTCTATAAGTTGATTTTGTATGGGCATCCATATTTTAGAATTTCCAATATTAAATTCAAACTCTTTAGAAACTAAACCATTTAAAACCTGAGCACTGCCCATTTTAACTTTAAAAACTCTTTTCATGGAGTTTAAAACTTCTTTGTTTATTGGCCTTTCATTTCCTGTAAACTCGGCTATAAATCTAAATTTAGATATGGCGACGTAATAATGGCCTTCTGTTTTGTCTTTTTCAACTTCTTTGGCATAATCTATTTCGGCTTGAATTATTTTTTCAACACTTTTATATGTGTAGTTTTTGTCCCAAGCTTCAAATCCGTTTTGAGAATATATAACACTGGAAATACATACAAATACTATTAAAAAGGATGTTTTCATGGTGCTGGGTTTGATGTTTTATTACCTATAAATATGGGGTGTTTTATTGCACTATTTGTTATTAGCAATAGTCTTACTGTTTTTTTAGTGCGCTTAAAGTGCGCTTGCATCTATTTCCATCAAAATATTTTTCTAGAACAGCATCAAACAAAGTGATTTCTGTTTGAATGGCGTCGAATAAAGTCATTGAGGATTTAATCTTTAAGTTGTCGGGACTTCCAAACACTTCAAAAGCAGTTTTATTTTCTATTGATAAAAATGCATTCGTAATCTCTATTAGACGCGAACCCAATATAGGGTGTTCTAAATAACATATGGCTTCGGCTTCGCTATTAATGGCATATTTTACAGAAGTACCACTTTTACCAAGACCTTGATACTGTGGAAAAATATACCACATCCAATGAGTGGACTTTCTGCCATTTTTAATTTCATTTAAAGCATTTTCATAAGTGCCAAATTGCGATTGCGCATCAATAAATCTTTTTAAATTGAATTTGTCTTCCATATATAATTTCTGTTACTGCCACTGATCTTGACTGTAAGTATTTGAGTGGTTTAACTATTAACTTTGCAAGTTTAAACCAAACTGAAAAACAGCGAGACTAAGCAATTACTAAAAGCCATTGTTGCGCGTGTTGTTATTCGCTTAGTCTCTTTTTTAAATCCATTCTTTCGTGTAAAATTCTTGTAATTTCAACATAGTTTTCATTCAATGTTCGATAGAAAATAATATGTCGATTCGTTTTTAGTCCGAGTAGATTTTGGATAATACCGTCGTAGTTTTTTCCTAAAAGCGGATTGTTTGCAATTTCTTGACAATTTGAAATTAGCATGTTGTAATATTTGTCGGCTTGATTTTCAGACCAGGTTTCAAAGGTATATTCCCAAATTTTAGATAAATCTTCGACAGCTTTATTCGTCAATTTAAATTCAGCCATTTGAGCGCTTTTTCGCTTTTAGAGATTCAAGATGTGTTTTAGGATCAAAATCGAGTGCAATTCCGCTATCAATTCCGTCTTGAATGGCGTTTCTCAATGCCATTACTTTATTTTCTTCTTCTTCTAAAAGTCTTAAACCCGCACGTATAACTTCGCTAACATTTTTAAATCGACCTTCCTTTATTCGACTTTGAACGAATTGGTCAAAATAACTCCCGAGTGATATCGATGTGTTTTTGTTCATTTTGATGCTATTTATCTCAAATATACCAAAAATTGGTATAAAAGCAAATTCTTAAATTATAGTTACTGGTTTGGTTATGGCTTCTTTGCATGAAAACGGGTGAGGATTTTCCGCCTTAAAGCAAAACCATTAAATTTCTATAGCAGGAGCTGTGTACAGTATTTTTAAATTGTAAGTCGTGGTGATTTTGTCATTTTTAATATTTCTCCTCTTTTTGGATTTTGAGATTTTCTAATTATGAAATAAATTAATGACGATATTATTAATGTTCCAACCACTAATGTTCCTATGGTTCCTAAGATTTCTGCAATCCAAACTATTAATTGTTTTAACCAAGCTCTTCTTCCGGAAATCCTTACGCTTTCGCCTTTTTCTAATTCCATAGCAGATATAAAAGTAACAACAATTAAAATTCCAGAAATCCCCAGAGTCGTGAGTTGAGGAAGAATTTGTTTAATTACAGAATAATCTTTTATTTCAATTCCTTTTAATTGGGTTTTTAAATAAGATTTAATTTCCGAGTATACAATTTTGTCTATTTTATGAATTTCTTCAGGCGTTTTATCATCTTTAAATCTAAAATCGATCGTGAAGTCAGTATCAATAAAAACAATGTCTTTCAAATCTTCGTATCGAATACTTTTAATGGTTCCTAAATTTTTTGTATCAATGAGTTCATTAATATCTGCATCTTTGTTTTGATCAGTTAACCAAATAGATTTTTCGGTTGGTATTAAATATTTATCTTTAAAATCAGACTCGGAAATCTTCCAATTTTTCATGTTTAGTTTGTTTTTATGTTATCATTGCTCTGTCTCCCTTTTTTCCTTTTTTCACTCGTTCTGAATAACCTGCAAAAAAGAAAGGAATATTATCTTCTGTACCATTTTTTATTCGTTGCTTAACTTTCTCGAAAGCTAAAATTGAAATCTCAAAATCAGGTTGTCCTGTAACTAAAATGGGTTGATTTAATTGGTCGAACCAATAATATTTTCCGCCATAATTTCGCCTAGCTACTTCAAATATATACGAACCTGCTTGCAGAATTATATCCTCTAACATTCCAGAATCCATATCATCTTTATTTTCCGAAAAAAGGCTCAATATTTCCTCGTCTAAAATGGTCAAACTTGATTCGCTATAATCCAATCCGTTATCTAATCTTTCGTTAAAACTAGAAATAAGTCGTTCTGCATTATTTGTAGATTTTTCAATAAATTCTAATTGTGTTTCATCAATCGGATTTTGATTTGATTTTCTGTTTTGTTTTCGCTTTAGATTTCTTTAGTGGGACACACCTAATTAACAACATCACCACGCAGTGCCCTAAAACGTTTTCTGGCTTCTACAATGTAAATACTATCGTCGTGATTAAAAATAATTTTCTCATAGAGTCCTTTAGCTTTTTCAGGCTGATTTAAGTGGCTCTCGTAAATTCTGGCAAGTCTAAAATAGGCATCGTCTATTAATATGCCATCACTGTAATTATCTATAATGGCCTGATAGTTTGATTCTGCCTTCGAGAATTCTAGTTTTAATTCGAATAATTGAGCTTGTTTGTAAAGTGTTTGGGCAACAATAGGCTCGGTTTTATGTTCGGCAAGAATACGATCGAGTAAGGCAATAGCAGCCTCATTTTTATTTTGAAACGCTAACAAATCGGCTTTGGCATATAGTTTTAATGCGGTATGAAGCGAATCTTCATATTTATTATCTGAAATAAGGAGTTTTAACTCTAAAGCATCGTTGGCAATAAGTTGAGAAGTAGATGCTTTTAATATTTTTAATTGCGACTCGGCCCATTTAAAATCGCCCTTGTAATAACTTGTTTTAGCAACTTTAAATCGCGCTTCTTGAGAAACCGTACTGTTTTTTAAATTACGCTGAATTTGAGAATAATAAATTAAGGCTTTATTAAATTGCTCCTGAAGCACCAAAATATCGCCCAACTCGAGTTTAACTTGCGCCTGTTCTTGCTGCGATAATGCTAATTTTAAGGCGTTTTCTAAAAACTCTGAAGCCTCCTTAGGTGTTTCATTGTAAAACGCCAAAAAATGCGCATAAGCTATTTGAAGTTTTAAAGTAGAAGAGAAATAACCGTAGTTTTTAAAGAGTTCTTTAAATTTCTCGTCTATTGTTTTAAATGTTTCTTTATTGGCTTGTTTTATCTCTATTTGCAAGATATTATAATGCGCATCGAGAAGCATATCTTTATCTTGAGAGGTTTCAATTATAAATTGAAAAATGTCTTTTGCTGTTTCTAATTCGTTTTCGTTTGAAGCGATTAAAGCCAATTCTTCAATTTTAAAAAGACTTTCGGGCTGCCTATTAAAAATAGCTTTCTCTTGAATAAAGGCCTTGTTAAATTCTTTTTGCTGAATAAATAACCAACTTAAAAAATCATTCCAAAGCACGTTGGGTTCTTGTTGAGATTTTTTAAGTAGAATTTTCTTTAAAATAATATTGTTTTCGTTACTGGCATCTTCGGTGATAAAATCGTTAATATAACGCTTCACAGTATTTACTGCAATGGGGTTTGTTTCGGCAAAATTGATGTATTTGGTAAACATATTTTCTATGTTACCTTGCTCGCCATACAATTGGGCTAATTGTAAATTGAAATTAAAGGTTGGTTTTAGCTCCATAGCCTTTTCATAACTTAAAACCGCCTCGTTTAAAAGAGCATGCGACTGAAAACTTCTTGCCACTGAAAACACCGAACTCGGATTCGCATCGATAGTTGCTAAAGCTTTTTTGTAATTTAAATCGGCATTAACCTGATCTTTTTTTAGTTGATAATTAAAACCTAATTCAACATAAAAAAAAGGGAAATTTATTCGAGCCATTTGTGCCAGTATAAAAGCTTCGGCTTCATTATACTGCTCTAATTCCTGATAAGTCGCTATAATTTGGTTTATGTAATTTATATTAGAAGGCGCCTTAGCAAATACCTTTTTGTATTCTATTAATGCCTTTTCAAATTCGCTATTTTTAAAATACTCATTAGCAAGCGCATCTTCTTGAGAAAACCCAGCGAAACATATAAATAAACATAATATAAAAATAGTTCTCATACCGTAAATATAGTAAATGCCCCGAGTAGATTTTGTAAATTATATTATAAAAAAATGCCCGAATAAAATTCGAGCATTAACCAACCAAAAATACATGTTTTATTAACTAACGTTAATTTAAAAACGTACCATAATTAATTGGGGACTATTTTTAGGCATAACCTTGTAAGGCATGCGATTGCAAATGATACCCTCTTAAAAATTTATTGAATTATATAATATGCTTATTTTGTTGCAATTACAGATATGCTATTTTCAGAATTTGATAAAGAAAAATCTGAAAATAATACTTTTGCAGCGAAAAAAATTAAGGCAATTAAAATAACAAGACGTTTTATATTCTTCATAATTAGGTAGGTTTTAATGGTTTGGGTCCTCTAATTTGGAAAAATATTTTTAAAACTCAAAAGAAAAGCCCTAAAAATTGCTTTAAAACGCAACTTATTAACACTTAATCGGTTATTAAAAATAAAAAACCTACATAATTGTAGGTTTTTTATTTCGATTGTAAAATATTTTAGTTAATAATATTAAACCCTACATATGGCTGTAAAACTTCAGGTATAACAATACCATCTTTAGTTTGGTTGTTTTCTAAGATACCTGCTAGCACTCGAGGTAATGCCAACGAACTGCCATTTAAAGTATGAGCCAATTCATTTTTACCTTCGCTATTTTTAAATCGTAATTTCAAACGGTTGGCTTGAAACGTTTCAAAGTTTGATACCGATGAAATTTCTAACCAACGATCTTGTGCGGTTGAAAACACCTCAAAATCGTATGTCAATGCCGATGTAAATCCTAAATCGCCACCGCAAAGTCTTAATATTCTGTATGGTAATTTAAGCTCTTGTAAAATGGTTTTTACATGATTTACCATGCCGTCTAAAGCTTCGTACGATTTGCTTGGATGCTCAACGCGTAATATTTCAACTTTATCAAATTGATGCAAACGGTTTAACCCGCGAACATGGGCGCCATAACTTCCTGCTTCACGACGAAAACACGGTGTATATCCTGTAATACCAATTGGCAGTTCAGATTCATTTAAAACAACATCTCTAAAAATATTGGTTCCGGGAACTTCTGCAGTTGGTATTAAATATAAATTATCTTCGGTTACATGGTACATCTGTCCTTCTTTATCGGGTAATTGTCCGGTTCCAAAACCAGAAGCTTCATTTACCAAATGTGGTAATTGATATTCGGTGTAACCAGCCGCCGTATTTTTATCTAAAAAGTACGCGATTAAAGCTCGTTGTAATCGCGCTCCTTTTCCTTTATAAACCGGAAAACCTGCACCCGTTATTTTGTTTCCTAATTCGAAATCTATGATGTCGTATTTTTTAGCGAGTTCCCAATGTGGCAAAGCATTTTCATGCAATACAGGAATATCGCCTTCTCTAAATACTTCTTCGTTATCGTTTTCTGTGCTTCCCGCAGGAACAATATCGTTTGGTATGTTAGGTATTTTATATAGCAACTGGTTTAAAGCTTCTGTAGTACTGTTTAAAGCTTCGTTTAGTTCTTTTGAAACATCTTTTAACTGGGTAGTTTTTTCTTTTAAAATATTAGCTTTTTGTGCTTCGCCAGATTTGTAAAGATTCCCTATTTCTTTAGATAAAGCATTGGATTCTGCTAATGTATTATCCAGTTCTGTTTGAATACGACGACGGTCTTCATCGAACAAAATAACATTATTAATCATTTCGGTAGCATCAATATTTCGTTTTGCTAACCTTTTAATTACTAAATCTTTGTTTTCTCTAATAAAAGGGACTTGTAACATATGTTAAAAAATTTAAGCGACAAATTTAATGAATTGCGAAGATATTTCCGGTTGTTTTGGAAGTAAAATCTATTTATTTACTAAGCGAATTAATATAGCTTATAGATGTTTCTTTATCTTTTAATAATTGCGCTTTTAATAGCTCTAGAGAATTAAATTTTTGTTCGTCTCTAATGCGATGTAAAATATTTATTTGAAGTGTTTGATTATAAATATCTTTTTCAAAATTAAAAAAATGAACTTCTATGCTTTGTTGGGTTCCATCTACGGTTGGATTGGTGCCAATATTCATCATCCCATAAACAATCGTGTTTTCAATAAGGGCACTAACCACATAAACACCGTGTTTAGGTATAATTTTATAAGTTTCTTCAATTTGAATATTTGCTGTTGGATAATCTATTTGTCGACCTAATGCTTTGCCAGGCACCACCGTTCCTGTAAGCATAAATTGATAGCCTAGATAAGAATTTGCTTTTTCAATATCGCCTTCAATTAAAGCGGTTCTAATTTTTGTTGAACTTACCGAAACATCATCGATGTCTTGGGCTGGTATTTCTTCAACATCGAAACCGTAAATAGTGCCATATTTTCTTAAATCGACAATATCTGCATTTCTATTTCTTCCAAATCTATGGTCGTAACCTATAATTACTTTTTTGGCATTTAAAGTTTCAACTAAAATTTGCTTTACAAAATCTTCGGCCGATAACCGCGAAAACTCTTTAGTAAATTCTTTAACTAATAACTGGTCTAGACCGAGCCCTTCCAAAATGGTTCTGCGTTCTGTTATGGTATTAATTAATTTAATATTCGAATCTTTTTGCAACACCATACGTGGGTGGGGAAAAAAAGTAAGCACAACCGATTTTAATCCTTGCAAATTTCCAGTATTAATTAAGCGTTTAACTATTTTTTGATGACCAATATGAACACCATCAAAGGTTCCAATAGTTACAACTGTAGGTTTTGAAGAATTGTATGCTTTAATATTTTTTAACTTACCCATAAAGGTGAACTATTGCTAATGTGATTTAAAAAAGCTAGCTTTGTTATTAGCACTTAAAAAATTGCTCATTTTTAATTATGAAAGCAAAACTACATTATGTTTTTTCAATAGCAATGTTTTTGTTTATATTTTATGTGAATGCCCAATCGAACACATGGAAAAAAATTAGTAAAAGTATACACAAAGAAAAAATTAATAAACTTGATATAGACATAGATAAATCGCAGGTTTTCGAGTTAAATATGCCTTCGTTATTAGGAAGCGTTACGTCTGCAATTTCTAGAAATTCAAATATCAAAAAAAGCACAACAAAAATAAATGTACCAAGCAAAGATGGCCGTTTAGAAGATTTTACAATTTATGAAGCTTCTGTTTTTTCGCCAGAATTGGCTGCTAAGTATCCACAAATAAAATCTTATGTAGGTTTCTCTAATGAAACTCCCGGCACAAGATTACGTATGAGTGTTTCGCCTCAAGGGGTTCAAACCATGATAACCTATTTAGACGGATCGAATGTTTTTATGCAACCTTTAGAAAAAGGTTCTAACGAATATATCGTTTACAAGACAAGCTCTAAAAATTTAGGGAAAAACAATTTTTTATGTAAAACTATCGAAGACTTTAAAAGTAGCTCACTAAATAAATCGAGCTCGACATCAAAAATATATGTAAACGAAGGCGGTGCAAATACCAAATTACTTCAAAAATTTAGAATCGCCATTTCAACAACCGGAGAATACACACAATACCACAACGATAACAATGCTGCAAATGGCAATGCTGTAGCAGATGCCTTAGCGGCTATTAATGCCACCATTAACCGTGTAAATGAGGTTTTTGAAACCGATATGGCCATACGCTTTGAGGTTATAAATGCTCCGCAACTTATTTACACCAACGCTGCTACAGACCCTTATTCTGATGCTTCAGTTGGTACCGATGAAGAAAATTTTAACAATTTATCTGGCTGGAGTTTACAGCTACAAAAAACATTATCTACCAACTTAGGCTCTAACATCTCTCAAGCCAATAATGCTTACGATATTGGCCATTTATTTGGCGCTACTGGAGGTGGTGGAAATGCAGGTTGTATAGGATGCGTTTGCGAAGATGACACGGCAAGTGACAACGATCACAAAAAAGGTAGCGGCTATACTTCGCCATCAAATGGTATTCCAGAAGGCGACACTTTCGATATTGATTTTGTTGCTCATGAAATTGGCCACCAAATGGGAGCAACTCATATGTTTGCTTACGATACTGAAAACGCAGGTACAAACTCAGAACCTGGCAGTGGTTCGACCGTAATGGCCTATGCGGGTATTACTGGTGCTAACAATGTTCAAACTAATAGTGATGACTATTTTCACTACCATAGCATCAAACAAATACTAACTAATATTGTTGGAAAATGCCAAACTACAGATGCTATTATAAATAACCCTCCCATAGCAAATGCTGGTCCAGATTATCATATTCCTGCAGGAACTGCCTATGTTTTAAAGGGTAGTGCCACAGATTTAGATGGCACATCTTCGTTAACTTACTGTTGGGAACAAATAGATAGTGGTAGTTCTAACTATCTTAATTTTGGACCCGATTTAGTTAATGGCCCTGTAAATAGATCGCTTCCACCTAGCAATCAATCCTCTAGATTTATTCCAAAATTTAGTAGCGTTATTGCTGGTAAAACAACTCAAACTAATCCAACACTTGGCGACGACTGGGAAACTGTTTCTACGGTTGCACGTGACTTAAATTGGGCATTAACCGTTAGAGACCGTTCGCCTAACAATTATCTTGGCGGACAAAGTAGTTACGATACCATGGTAATAACCGTTGAAAACGTAACGCCGTTTACGGTAAATAACCCTATTGCATGGGTACAAGGATCGACCCAAACCATTACATGGAATGTGGGTGCTACTAACAATACAACCATTAATTGCCAGTCTGTAAACATTAAACTTTCTACCAATGGCGGATTAACATTTCCAACCATAATAGCTGCAAATGTTCCTAATAATGGCTCATATTCTTATACCGTTCCATCGATTCCAAACACTGAAAATGCAAGAATTCTAATTGAAGCTGCCGATAATATTTTTTACGATGTTTCAGATTTTAATTTCATAATTTCTCCAAATCCTAACTTTTTATTAGTGAATGAAAATTTAGATCCTATTGATTGTAAGGACACTTCGGCAACCATTAATTTTGATTATCAAACTGCAAACGGTTTTTCTCAAACAACTACCTTTAGTGCTTCTGGACTTCCTCCGGGATCTAATGCCACATTTCTTCCTAGTAGTTTAAACACATCTGGAACCGTTACTATGATAATTAATAATTTAGATACTGCTCCCTTAGGTGATTATACCATCACAGTTAGAGGGACTTCCAACTCTATTGTGAAAAATAAATTAATAGATTTTCCTTTTTATAACGGTATTTGTAACTCTGAAGGTACCACAGAATATGCTACTGGAACTACATTTGTTGAATTTAATACCATAAGTAATGTAACTGGTAAAACAGTTGGTTATAATGATTATAAAGCAAATGCTAGCATTGTAAATAGAAATGCCAGCTACCCTTTAACTGTTCAAGTTAACACTGATGGTGATTTTGATACAAATACATTAGTATGGATAGATTGGAATCAAAATTGTATTTTTGATGCTAATGAAACTTATAACTTAGGCACAGCTACAAACGTTGCGAACGGAGCTACTAGTTTATCGCCTTTAAATATTACTGTGCCTGCCAATGCCGTTTTGGGTTTAACCACCATGCGTGTTACTACCAAATATGCAGATGGCACAAGCGTTTTACCTTGCGAGTTGGGATTTGATGGAGAAGTGGAAGATTACAGTCTTAATGTTGTTTCTACTTTATCTGTTGAAGATTTTGGATTTGAAAACTTCAACGTATATCCAAACCCGAATAACGGAAACTTTACAATCAAATTAAGTGGTTCGGTTTCAAAAGACATTCAAGTGTCTGTTTATGATTTAAGAGGCCGATCAATCTTTAATAAAGTTTACAAAAATGTAGGTGATTTTAATGAAAATATTTCTTTAAACCAAGTGCAATCTGGTATGTACTTGCTAAAAGTTAATGATGGTTTGAGGCATTCAACTAAAAAAATAATTATTAAATAAAAGTAAAAAAGGAAGCCTTGAAGCTTCCTTTTTTATTTACCGTTAAAACTATTCATAGTGATATTAATACCTGCTAAACCAAAAGATTTAATAAGCTCTGAAGCTTTTTGCAGGCGTTCTTTTAATTTTTCATTTTCTTCGGCATCCCATTCTCCTAAAACATAATCTACTTGCTGACCTTTTTTAAAGGCATCACTAATACCAAATCTAAACCTATTGTAAGCTGTGGTATTTAATTTTTCTTGAATATCTTTCAATCCATTATGTCCTCCATCGCTGCCTTTGGTTTTTACTCTAATACTTCCAAAAGGTAAATTTAAATCGTCTGTTATAACTAATAAATTCTCTAAAGGAATATTTTCTTTATTAAGCCAATATACAACCGCTTTACCACTTAAATTCATGTAGGTATTAGGCTTTAAGAAAATAAAAGTTCTTCCCTTTAATTTAAATTGAGCTATGTCACCTAGTTTCTGGGTTTCAAAAATTATAGATTCATTTTCTGCAAAATAATCTAAAATTTTAAAGCCGATATTATGTCGGGTGTTGGCGTATTTTTCTCCAATATTTCCTAAACCAACTATTAAATATTTCTTCATTAATTCGTGATTGTGTATGCTTTTTTTCTTAGTAAATAACCGAATTAAAAATTTACACATACATTAATTATTATCTGGTAAAAATAAAAAAGCATCCTGAATTAACAGGATGCTTTTTATTTAATTAAGAATATTATTTATTCCTGAGTTGCTTCTGCTACTGCTTCTGTTTCTTCTTCTTCATCAGAATCGTCTGCTACAGAATTTCTTGAACGTCTTACTAAACATACAACGGTGTTATCTGGGTGCATAAATTTATATGCATCGTTTTCTAAAGTTGTAATGTAAAGTTTGTTACCAATTCTTAAAGGAGTGATATCTGCCTCGATAAAATCTGGTAAGTTAGCTGGTAAAGCTTTAACTCTTAAGCTACGTCTGTTTTTACGTAAAACACCACCGGCTTTAACACCACGTGAATTACCAACAAATACTACAGGAATTTCCATAGTAATTTCTTTGTCTTCGAATAACTGATAGAAATCTACGTGTAAGATTTTATCTGTTACTGGGTGAAATTGAATATCTTGTAAGATAGCGTTATAAGTTTCACCATTTTCTAAAGCAATCACAACTGTATGCGCATTAGGCGTGTATACAAGTTTTGAGAAAGCTAATTCTTCTGCTGAGAAATGAACTGGCTTATCTCCTCCGTATAATACGCAAGGAACCTGACCAGCATTACGTAAGGCTTTTGTTGCTTTTTTGCCCACGCTTTCTCTTTGAGATCCGTTGATTGTAATTGATTTCATTTTCTGTTTATATTAATTATTAAATTACATTATAAATTTAGAACTGATAGACTTGTTGTTATGTACTTTTTCCATAACATTCGCAAATAAATCTGCACAGCTTAAAACTCTAATTTTGTTACTTAATGGTTTCACTGGTATGGAGTCTGTTACTATAAGTTCTTCTAATTTCGATTTTTCTAATCGTTCGTAAGCATCACCAGATAATAGCGGGTGTGTACAAATGGCTCTAACACTTAACGCACCTCTTTCCATCATTAAATCGGCCGCTTTAGTTAAGGTTCCAGCTGTATCAACCATATCGTCTACTAACACAACATTTTTACCTGTTACATCCCCTATAAGTTCCATATGAGATATAACATTTGCTTTTGCTCGTTGCTTATAACAAATTACAACATCACTTTCTAATGCTTTAGAATAGGCATAAGCTCTTTTAGAACCTCCCATATCTGGAGAAGCAATGGTTAAATTTGGTAAGTTTAAACTCTTTAAATACGGCAAAAATATGGTTGACGCAAATAAATGATCAACAGGTTTTTCAAAGAATCCTTGGATTTGATCGGCGTGTAAATCCATGGTGATGATTCTTGTAGCCCCAGCAGCTTCTAACATTTTAGCTACCAGTTTAGCTGCGATAGGAACTCTAGGTTTATCTTTTCTATCCTGTCTAGCCCAACCAAAATATGGTAATACCGCAGTAATGTGTCTGGCTGAAGCGCGTTTAGCAGCATCAATCATTAACAACATTTCCATTAAATTCTCTGGGCCTGGATTGGTAGAACCAATAATAAAGATACGAGTACCTCTAATTGATTCTTCATAAGAAGGCTGAAATTCACCATCGCTATACGTTGATGTAATTACATTTCCTAATTCGGCTCCAAATGCCTTTGCTATTTTTTCCCCTAGTACTTTACTTTGTGTACATGCAAAAATTTTAGCTTCGGTTATAACGATGGGCATAGTTAACTTGTTGTTTTTTAGCGCAAAAGCATCCTATTGCTTTTTAACGAGGTGCAAATTTATACATTTATTTTAACCTAAAAAGTATATTAGGTACTATTTTTATGATTAATACATAAAAAATATATATTTTTGCGGCGTCTAATGCTCAAGTGGCGGAATTGGTAGACGCGCCGGATTCAAAATCCGGTTCTTCGGAGTGCGGGTTCGATTCCCGCCTTGAGTACCAAGTGGGACAAATCATTTTTTTTTGATTTGTCCCTTTTTTTATTCCCTTGTAAACCCTTGTTAACACTAGTAATTTTCAAAAGTATTGGGTTTACATCAGCGGTTCGAACTTCATTTTTTTCAAATTGAAATTTTTTAGGGAATATCGAACCAATTAATTTTCTCTTACGGTCAATATCTGAATTAATAAACAGATTATCAATGCTTTCTAATTTATTTAATCCGTTTCTATAGGTGTTAAGAATTTCGTTTTGATTGGTTTGCTGTTTTTCTTTATCCTTTAATTCGTTGAAAGTAGTTTCATATCTAATTTTAGCTTTTTGGTAGTCATTAGAGTCTATTTTCCCATCAATAAACAGGTCCTGAAGCTTTTCAAGTCTCTCGTTAATATCGCTCAATTTTTTATAATGATTTGGTCCCAGTGCTTGGGTTTTAGATTGTAGTTTAAACTTATCTTTAATCATTTTAAAGAGTAAGGTTTGGGCGTTTTTATTTAAACTAATACCCTGTAAAAAGTCTTGAAACCAAAGTTCCACATCCTGAGCTTTATATCTTGTATTGCATGGTTTCACACAATGGTAATAGTCATAATATTTAGAACGCCCTTTGCTAGAACTAGCTAATAAGGGATTATGGCAATTAGGGCAAAGCACAAAATCTTTTAATGGAAAAATGGGATTTATTTTTTTATGTTTTAGTTTAAACTGCTTTTTTCCACCATCAATAATGGATTGCACCTCTTGAAATAATGCTTTAGAAACAATAGGTTCATGTATGCCCTCTACAATCATTTCCTGCTCGTCTTTGAATGCTTTAATGTAAATATCTCCACAATAGAGGCTGTTTCTGATAATTCTAGCAAAAGCAGATTTACTAGTCTTAAATCCATTTTTTCTTAGAATATCCAGTACCTCTTTTTGATTGTAGTGTTTAGAAGCAATAAGCTCAAAAGCTTTCTGAATATGTTTAGCATCTTCATTGGGTTTAAGAATGGGTTTCTTGTGGTTGTCTCTACCCATATCATAGCCTTTAGGAGGGCTAGCTACATATCTCCCTTCTTTAAAAGCACGTCTCATACCAGATATGACATTAAGGGAACGTCTTTGATTTTCAACCTCTGGTATAGACAGATATACTGCAAGCATGATTCCCTGTTCAGGGATAGATAAATCTAAAGGTTGTTCGATAGCATTGACGATAATACCTAAATCATTAAAGGTTTTAATAACATTATAAGATTCGGTGGTATTTCTAGAAAACCTATCCCATTTTATAAATAAAATTTCATCAATGGTTGTAGCATTCTTTTTGGCATACTGCATAAGCTTTTTGAATTCGGGTCTATTAAATGTTTTAGCAGAATAATCTTCTCTGTAGACACCTATAATATCATAGTTATTAAGTTTGCAGTAGTTTTTCAGTTTTTGCTCTTGGTCTCGCAATGAAAATCCTTTGTCAGCTTGTTCGTCTGTAGAAACCCTGACGTATAAAATAGCTTGTTTCATAATGTATCGATTTTTGTAAGGTTGTCGCATATCATTTCTGAAAGAACTTCCAATAGGTTAATAATCTCTTTTATTTCTGCTTCCGTATAAGGTGTTTTGTTTTGATGGTTTAAAATTGTTGTTGCTTCATTAATATTCACGATTTCCAATATGGTGGATAAAAATAGAGCTACTATTGTCATCTCACTTTTGGCGATGAAGTGCTAAGGGCCTCTTAGGACTATATTTGTTTTTTTAGTATATTTTTAATTACCAAATGCTTGTCGTTTCTAAAAATAATCTCAGCACGCTGGTATTGCTTTAAACCAATGAGAGTTCTTATCGCTTGAGCCTCATGGTTTTTTAAATCTTGCTCATTGGTTATTTCTACTTCAAAAGTTTCATTATTGTGGCTTCTGTAAATTTTTATTTGTTTAAAGTCTTTTTGCTTTAATAGTTTCAAAAGTTCTAATTCACTTGGAGTATAAAGCGCAAATAGCACTGTGTATTTATACAAAGCCTCATCTTGATAAAACTTTGATACCAGAGGTACTATGGGGATATTTATTACAGAATGGTGGATTAAATTTGTTACAAGCTCTTCTCTAAAGTCTCTGGCATTCATTTTAGCTTCTATATCTTCAGCTACAGGATTAAATATGTTATAACTGAAAGTAGCTTCTTCAGAAACCTCTAGAGGTTTTCTGTGAAGTATTAGAGCTGGTGTATGACCAAAAAGAAGAACTGAACTGACTAACCCTCCTAGATTAGTGAAATATATTTTATAAACTTCAGGGATATTCTCTAAAATTGATTTTATAATTTCTACATTAAATCCTTCGTCTTCAGTTGCCATATAGTTTAGCTCTTCTGGAAGCCCTTTTTCAACTATTTCAGATATCGTTTGATCGCTTAGGCTGTGAAAATAACTTTGGTCTATCGGTTCAAATAAATAGTCTTTTAGATTTTTTAAGTCTTTTAGGGATAATCCTATAATACGAAGTTCTTTTATTATAAGTACCCATAACGCTTCGAAGTAATTTAGTTCCACGCGTCTTCTAGTGACCTCCTTGTTTGTAGCCGAATCACTAACTTGGTAATCAATAATCCTCTTTTCACTCCAATTTACATAAATGCGGTATGGCACATCTAAGTCATTAAGTGTTACTCGTTTTTCTGCCAGTTTGGGAAATAAATCAAATAAATTCATAAATTTTAATTATAAGTAACAAATGTATTAAAAAAAAATTTATAAATTTACAATAGATTATATATTTAATAAAAAATAAGAGTAAATTATGAAGTTGAAAAAAAAATGTAAAAATCCAGAATGCCAGACTGAAATACAAAACTACAAGAGCTCTAAACGCTTGTATTGTGATGATGTTTGTAAAAATAGGAGTGCCTATTTAAAAAGAACCATTGAAGAAGGGCACCTTTTAGAAAAGGATAAAGCAATCAGAAAAAATTATAGAATTCTGAAAAAGTTAATAGATTTTAATCTAGGACCGCTTTCGGAGCAAACACTTTTAAGCCATGGATTTGATTTTGATGCTTACCATGGTGCTGTTGTTAAAATAGACGACAACGGAAATAAAGTACAAATAAATCGTATTTATGACATCTACTTTCAGAATAAAGACAATAAAATAATAATAATAAAAAATTAATAATATATGGAAACCGTCATATTGAATAACATGGATAAACTTTTATCACCAATTGAACAAGCTGAGTTGGTCGGTATACTAAAGAAACCTGAAGAGCTAATTTATGAACAGAAACAGCGTTACTTTTTTTACGGCGCAATTATTACTTGCGCTTTAGCTTTAGGAGGTTTTTTAATTTATAAGTCAGTTGAAAAAAATAAACAAAATAATGCGTCTTAATACTTAAATAGCGTATCGGCAAAAAGTTCTAAATATCAATTATCAGAAAATTAAATTAGAACCTTTATAGTTTATAATTGTAACCGCTAACTTTTCTTTTAAAGGTTAAGCGGTAGTATCTGATTTTGCTCAAATGATTTCTTATTCAGAAGTTTCAGGAAATAACCAAATCTTAAACTAAAGTTTATAAGGGAACACTGAAAATATCCTTTTTAAATTATTTAAAGACTACTTTTTATATTGTTTATCTATTGTTTTCAATCAAATAATTCAAGAACAAGGAAAACAAAAACCATAGCTTCCATAAATTTAATTCATCCCTGTAGGGAAAATCAAAGGGCAAATTATTTTTTAAAATAAAAATTATTTTAAAAAATAATTCAACCAAAATGAATTAAGCTTGGAATTAAAAAATAACTTAAAATCGATTTAACCGTATTATAAAAGTTAAAAATCGCTGAAAATCGATTTAAATACGGTTTAATACGGTAAAGCACAGGTAATAATAATCATAAAAAAAGCATATTCTATCTTCTAATTCAGCATATTTCAAATCAAAAATTAATAGCAATTTCAATATGCTACAGACATGAAAATATCCATTTGTAATGATACAGAAATTTGTGGTGCATTGATATGGTAATTTTGCAATGATTAATTTGTCTGAGATATTGTAAAATCAATATCTAGCCCCTGTTTGTTGCATTGGATTAGAAATGACAATTTCTATCTTATTAAACATCAAAATTTATGTTAAATTAATGATTACAAAAGCATGAAAATATATTTTCATTCATAGGATTTGTTTTTTTAACGCAAACAATTTAAGAGATAGTTGCTGATGAACTTAAATTCTTCTTCAAATTTGACCTAAATAATTATATATCGAACTTTGGAATTACTACATTAGCTTGGACGCTAAGTTGAGAGAATATGTTTGCTAGTTTATTAACTTAGCAATTATGAGAAAAACACCAAAACACTACACCTTAGAGTTTAAACAAAAAGCGGTAGAATTAAGTTACGCTAAAGGTAATGTACAACAGGTCTGTGAAGACTTAGATATTTTTCCATCTGTTCTTTATCGTTGGCGTAACGAACTAAAAGAGTACGTTAAAAACAGTTTTCCAGGTCGAGGTAAGCCTAAGATGACCGATGAAGAAAAAGAGATAGCTCGTTTACAAAAAGCCTTAAAAGAAGCCGAGATGGAACGTGATATCTTAAAAAAGGCCATCAGCATCTTCTCCAAGAGCGACAAGAAAAATACCAGTTTATAAAGCAACACCTTATGAGATTTTCTGTCGAGATGATGTGTAAAGTTTTAAAAGTTAGTAAAAGTGCTTATTACCATTGGTTAGATTCTAGCCCGAGTAAGTTATGGTTAGAAAACCAAAAAATAAGTGAATTTATAAGGTCTATTTTTAAAGAAAGTAGTCAGACTTATGGTTCTCCAAGGATAACCATGGAGCTAGAAGCATTAGGGTATAAGATATCAAAACCTAGAGTAGCTCGTATTATGAAAGCTAATTACTTATTTGCAATACAAAAACGTAAGTTTAAGGCAACTACAAATAGCAATCATAATTATCCCATAGCTCCTAACTTATTAAATCAAAATTTTAAGGTTGGTAGACCAAACCAAGTATGGGTTAGTGATATCACTTATATAAGAACAAAACAAGGTTGGATTTACCTTACTGTAATCATTGATTTATTTAATAGAAAGGTTGTTGGCTGGGCCCTAAGCGAAGATTTAACCACAAACAATACTATTATTAAAGCATGGCAAATGGCTACTAAAAACATTGTTTTAACACAACCTTTGATATTCCATTCGGATAGAGGCATACAATATGCTAGTTATACGTTTACCAATCTACTAGAAAGTTATAATGGTTTAGTTAAGCAATCGATGAGCCGTAAGGGTAATTGCTGGGATAATGCAGTAGCAGAATCCTTTTTTAAATCTTTAAAAGTAGAATGGGTTTATAGACATGATTATAGCTTAAAATCACAAGCCGAATTATCTATCTTTGGATGGATAGAAACTTGGTATAATAAAAAACGGAGACATTCCTTTTTAGGAAATAAAACAATAAAAGAATTTGAATTAGATATGTATAACACTAAATTAGCAGCATAGTCACTCAACTAATTGTCCAGTTTTTTGTTGCAAGTCCATTTGCAACAATGGTTTCCTCAACAAAGCGGAATTTCAATAAAAGAAGAAGTTTTGGAAAGTTTGGAATCTAATTGGTTTAACTTTATTAAAGAGAATAAATACATAAAAAATAGTTTTGTTTCTAACGATGTTACCACACAATTTAAAAAAACATATAAAGAAGGTAAATCCAAAGACATTTTACAAACTCGATACGAAAGAAATCCTGAAGCCCGAAAAAGGTGTTTAAAGCATTTTGGTTATTCTTGTAAAGTTTGTTCATATGATTTTGAAAAGCACTTTGGAGAAATTGGCAAAGGGTTTATTCACGTCCATCACATAAATCAGATTTCGGAAATAGGAAAAGAATATGAAGTTGACCCAATAAAAGACTTAATTCCTGTTTGTCCGAACTGTCACGCAATGATTCATTCAAAACGACCAGCATTTACGATTGAGGAAATTAAAGAAATAATAAGATAAAAAACTACTTACAAAAAAGAACTGAGCTAAAAAACAAATCTTTTTAAGCCCTTTTTGAAACAAAATTCTCATTGTATTGCAATCCCGATTTTACAATTGCAAAGGCCTGTTTTAACAGTTTATTGCAAACCGCCAACAAAGCCAGCTTTTTACTTTTTCCTTGTGCCACAATACGCTCAAATAGTTCTCTGCAAGCCTTATTGTATTGGCAAGCGGTAAAACTGCTCAAAAACAATTGATTCCTTAATTTCTTGTTCCCTATTTTACTTATCCTACTACGTCCTCTCACACTACTACCTGATTGCCTTATGGTAGGTGTAATACCAGCATAACAACACAGTTGTTTTGAGGTTTCAAACTTTGAAAAACCATCTGTGAATACAACCAATAAAATTGCCGCTTTTTCTCCTATGCCTGGAATGGTTTTTAAAAGCCTTAATTGTTCCTGTTGTTCCTCTTTTACCAACGCTATTAATCGGCCTTCCAGAAGTAATAACTCCTTGTTTAAATGCTTTACGGTTCTGCTTAATGAACGATATACTGCTTTTGAAGGCATGCCTAAAACCTTTTCCCCATCCAATTTGTTCTTTATGGCGGTACGGTGCTTTGCATAAGTATCCATCAAACGAAGTAACTGCAAACATTCGGCTTGACTTTTGTCCTTTGCTGTATAAAGTGGCACTTCATTGTTACGAGCATATTCACAGATAGATTTTGCATCACTTTTATCTGTTTTTACCTTCGACAATTTCATCTGGATAAAACACTTTCCCGATAAAGGATTTACTACCGAAACAGCATAGCCTTTTTCATATAAATATTGTGCTAAACAATAGTGGTAATAGCCCGTGGCTTCCATAACCACCAAACTTCCCTTTGATAGTTTTTTAATGAATTGCTTAAATCCCTTTTCATTGTTGGAAAACTGATTATGTCCCATCTCCAAACTAAAAACATCAAATACATCTTTACTGATGTCTATTCCAAAAAATTCTATATTTTTATTCATAAGAACTGTTTTATGAAAGTACATTCTACTTTGCTTTCAACAACTTGAAATCGAGATCTACGTCTCACAGAACTGAACGAAATTAAAGTAGAAAAGAGAGGGGATTATCAATGTTGCCGAAGTCTGAAGCTTCACCGTGTACACTAACCTTAATCCTCTCTTTTGTTCTTTCTGATTTATTATCTAATTTAATGAATAACAAACTTAAGTTGTGTATAAGAAATAGTGGTTAAAGTCTTAATTTCAATGGCAGTAAATTCTAAGTTGCTGCTTGCAAATTCATTAAATTTTTGTAAATTTAGCCAATGAAATTTGCAAGCAGCTTACCTCAGTCAATACCGAAAAGTTCGGTTTTCTTACTCCGCTATTGCTCATCCACTTTACCGTTATAGGCTAAGTTAAGACTCCCCGAATTAAACTACAATGACACCGAAACAACAAGAGCGAATTAAAAATAAAATCAAAAAAGTTAAAGCGGCTCTTGCGGCTGACAAAAGATTTTGGGGCGGACAATATCACGATGGACATGGATTGCGTTACATTCCACCACAACTATACATAGAACTCAACGACTATACAGGTGGACTTCGTTACTTCAACTGGTTCCATAAAAACTTTCCTGACGATAGTGGCTATCCTGACTTTTTGTTCGAGTGGACAATTATACTTTACAAGACAGGCAGACTGAAAGAAGCCGAGAAGAAAGCATTTGAAACATTTTGCAGTAACACTTATTTGTTCGACAATTTTTTCGAAAGACAAGTAACTAAGCTTGAAAAGTGGGAAGGTTCAAACCTCGAAACACAAGAATTCGTAGACAACCAATTTAGCTATTCTAACAAGCAGGACAACTTGGCTGACTTTTCAGAATGGTTAGACAATTTTATCACTGCCGAAAAATTCATTCTATTGAGCAACAAATATCTCGACATTCAAAAGCGACTGAAAGTAGAAAAAGACACCGAAACAAGACAGTATTTAATTCAACACGAAAGACAGCTAGTAAATGAACTGTAACGAGCCGAAGAAAGGAAATACAGCCTATATGTAAGCTTCCCTTAAATCCGAGCCATTTAAAAATTGAATTCGACAAGCGACGCAGGAGCGCGTTCAGAAAGAATTACTAAATTTAAACTCGAAACCCTATGAAAACAACTCAATTTACCGAACACCAGATTGTTGCCATGTTAAAACAGCATGAGCAAGGTATTAAAGTTTCTGATATTGCTAGAGCAAATGGCATATCCGACAAAACCTTTTACCGATGGAAAAGCAAATACGGAGGTATGGATGCCACAGAACTAAAACGCATAAAAGAACTCGAGGCAGAGAACTCAAAACTCAAAAGAATGTATGCCGATTTAGCGCTTATGAATCAAGCGCTAAAAGATGTGATTGAAAAAAAGCTATAACGCTTTGCGAGAAAAAAGAACTAGTCACTTACATGATAAGTAATTATCCTATAAGCGAACGTAAAGCGTGTAAAATAATCAAAGTTCCTAGAAGTAGCTATAGCTATAAAGCTGTTGTTAAACAGGATGATGTCTACATAAAACAACTTGACCAGTTAGTTCAAAAACATATTGCCATTGGATTTTGGAAAAGCTATCATCGCATACGAAGATCAGGAGAAATCATTAATCACAAAAAGTTATATCGTATCTATACAGCTATGAAATTAAATATAAGAAGGCGTTCCAAGAAAAGATTACCTGCAAGAGTAAAACAACAACTATTTCAACCATCACAGATGAACGAAGTTTGGAGTATTGATTTTATGAGTGATGCACTATGGGACGGTAGGAGAATCCGATTATTAAATATTATAGATGATTATAACAGAGAAGTATTGATGATTGAAACAGATACTTCATTACCAACAATAAGAGTTATTAGATGCCTAGCCCAAATTGGAGAACGCAGAGGATTACCAAAAATGATTAGAGTAGATAATGGTCCCGAGTTTATAAGCGCAAAACTCGATATGTGGTGCAAAGACAATGATATCCAGCTTATATTTATTCAACCTGGAGAACCAATTCAAAATGCTTTTATTGAACGATTAAATGGTACTTTTAGAAGAGATATCCTTAATGCCTATGTGTTTAAATCTATACAAGAAGTAAAAGATATAAGCCAGGAATGGATACAAGATTACAATTACAACATACCTCACAAATCACTTAAAAATAAAACACCAATTGAATACCGATTAAATGAATAAAATTCTATTTTTGAATGGCTCGGATTTAAGGGAAGCTTACAACATGATTATAGCTTAAAATCACAAGCCGAATTATCTATCTTTGGATGGATAGAAACTTGGTATAATAAAAAACGGAGACATTCCTTTTTAGGAAATAAAACAATAAAAGAATTTGAATTAGATATGTATAACACTAAATTAGCAGCATAGTCACTCAACTAATTGTCCTGTTTTTTGTTGTAAGTCCAATAAAAACTCTCTTAGGTAAAGTACAGTTTAGTTTGAATACGTACAACTTCTGATGGTGGTTATGGCAATTTTGACGCTGTAGAATTTACACTTTAAATTGATAAAAAAAATTAAATGAAAAAAAATTTTATACTAATATTTTTATTTTTAACAAGTTTAATTGGTAATGCACAACAGCAATCAGAAGATTGTATTGTACCAGCATCATTAACGTTAACCCATTTTAACACTGCTAAATATGTGCCAGGTGGCCACCTTGCAGTCTTCTTTGAACCAGAGGGCGTTTTTGAGCTGGACAATGAGTTTGTCCTAGAGCTATCTGATGCTTCTGGGAGTTTTAGTACAGCGACAACACTTTCAATGAAATCTGAGTTTTTTATTCCAGTGCTAAATGGAATAATTCCATTAGACATTGCTCCTGGCTCTAACTATAAACTTAGGATTAGAACCACAGCACCTTTTGCAAGTGTAGAAACCGATGCCTTTGAGATTATATCACAAACAACACCAGATGTTGTGCCAGCAGAAATTACTTTCATAAACAATGCATTCACAGATTTAGATAATTTTATAAAATGTGTTGATCTAGCCCATGACAATTATTTTTTTGGTCATAAAGACAAGGGGCTTACAGAAGTAACACCTAGTGATGGTGGTGGTATTAAGTTAGGTTTGTTAGGTGGTAATTCTTCCAATACGGTTGTCAGAATGTTAATTAACGGCTTGTGGCAAGAACTTTCTATTACCACAATAGGAAGTCAATTTACTATTCCTTCTGGCTTACCTGTGGGGTATTACCTTATGGAACTAGATAAAACAGTAAATCCAAACACACCTAATGAATATCATAATATATCAGGTTTTATTTTTCATTTTAATACAAATATCACAGGTATTGCCAACACGAGTTCAGAAACTATTTGTGTCGATCAAAATGCTGGATTTGAGGTTCCCATTGCGAGTATTCAATATAATTATCCAGGCTCAATGTATTCAATTCATTATGGTGATTCTGATGAAACCGATACATCAACTTTTGATTTCTATACACATGCTAGACTTGTTAATTGCAACACTTTAAACCATGTATATAATGCTACAACATGTTCAAGTATTTTTCAAGATGAAAACCCAGGTAATGATAATTTTTATTTTAAGTTAGATTTTAATTTATATAGCGAAGGCCTTTTTAATAGTGATTCAGATCAATTTGAATGTGAAACTTATACAAAAAACGGAGGCGGGACTACAAAATGGATTAATGCAAGCCTAAAACCATCGGCAGATCTTATAGCTCCTGATATTATTTGTGAAGGATTGGCAATTGTTGCTACAGATAATTCGACTTCAGGATTGTATGGTTTTGGACCAGAGTGTTCTTCAGATTACAATACTTATTGGGAAGTAGCTGCGCCAGGTGATGATTGGGTGAGTGTTGATCCTAATAATTCAATTTTTACAGGTTGGATTGATGATGTTGCTAGAACTTTAACTATACCAGGTAGTATTACTTCTAATAATCCTGGTTTTTGGGGTATTAGGTTAATAATAAGCAATCCTTTGGGATGTGTTCAATCTGACACGGATGAACAAACCGTTATCGTAGAACCAATACCAGCTCCATCTTTTGATTATACATACCAAGATAATCTTTGTGCACCAGTAACAATCGAGTTTACCAATACCTCAAATACTGAAGATATTAATCCTCCATCATTTGGTAATCCAACTTACACATGGTCAGTTGTTCCGGATTTAACAACACCTGCATCATTAAATGGGTTTACATTATTGGATGAAAACCCTAATGATAATATTGATGCTGCAAATCAAACAGATATTGATATCCGTTTTACGCAACCAGGAACTTACATTGTAACCTTACAGCTAGAGAATGAATGTGGAACTATTTTCTTTCCTCAGAATATTACTATTATAGGAGACCCAACAGTCTCTTTTAATCCAAATTCTCTTGAGGTTTGTCAGGAAGCACCTGCTAATTATACTTTAGACTTTTCAGATAGTACCATTCAACCCCTTTATAGTGATACGCCTTATACGCCAACAACATTTTTGTGGGAAGTTTTTGAAATAGACGGTGTGACTCCAGCCAGTAATTACACCTTTGTAAATTCTACTGATGCAGGCACTAACTACCCTCAAATTAATTTTACGGAATTTGGCGAATATCTCATTAGAATAACTGTATCTGGAAATTGTGAGGGTAATGGTTCAGATGATTTTTTGTTTAATTTAAAGCAAACCCCAATCATTACTAATACTAATTTAACTCAAGAAATTTGTTCAGGTGATGATACCGATGAAATTTTATTATTGACAGATATCAGTAATTCAACTTTCGAGTGGGAAGTTACTACCTCAGATGATATAACAGGCTTCCCAGAAGGTGTTCAAACTACAACTACAATACCATCAATGCCATTGATAAACACTTGTAATACTTCAGGTGTTGTAACTATACAAGTTACCCCATTTAATGATGGTTGTGAAGGATTGCCTGTAGAGTTCCAAATTACTGTAAATCCTAAACCATTTATTTTTGATTTAAATACCACTATCTGCTCAGGTGATACTTTTTTGATTGAACCTAACAATGATTGTGCTAATGGTCAAATTGTACCTGAAAATACGACGTACAATTGGGTTGTTGACAGTCAAGGTCCCGATTTAAATGGAGAATCTGGATCGGGAACCAGCATCAGTCAATCATTGAATAATATAAGTGATAGTGTACAAAGTGTCGTTTATCTAGTCACACCTACATCAGGAGATACAGGTTCTTGCTTAGGCGACGAATTTACGCTGACGGTAACGGTGAATCCGGAGCCGGTGGTTGCTGGCCAAGCGGTTACGGTTTGCAGTGACCAGGCCTTGGGCATAGATTTTGGATCGAGCAGTTCAGTAGCGGCTACGAGTTATAACATTACGGCCCTTACATTGAACGGTTTGACGGTCTCTTCGGGCGGTGCGGGAGAAAGCAGTGGGTTATCGGCATCGGATCTATCCGATGATGCCTTTACGAACACCACTCCGGCCGCTGTAGATGTTGTTTACACGGTAGTACCTGTAACGTCAGAGGGCTGTGAGGGCGAGGAATTTACGCTAACTGTGACGGTGGACCCAGAGCCAGTGGTTGCTGACCAAACGTTGACGGTATGCAGTGATGTAGCCATAGGCTATACGATAGAGGGAGATGTTGATACGCCGGTTGTAGCGACTTACAACCTGACCAACGTAGAGAGCAATGGCTTGGTAGGAGCAGGAACGAACCAAGGGATAGAAAATGGACTGTCATCTGATGCATTAATCAATGATGTTTGGACCAATGATACCCCATCACCAGTGGATGTGGTGTATACCTTGGAGCCTATAGGCGACAACGGTTGCGGGGGCGACGAATTTACTGTGACGGTGACGGTGGACCCAGAGCCGGTGGTTGCGGACCAAGCGGTTACGGTATGCAATGATGTAGCCATAGGTTATACGATACAGGGAGATGTTGATACGCCATTGGTAGCGAGTTATAATTTAATAAGTATAGTAGATAATGGATTGGTAGGCTCGACATCAAATCAGGGCGTAGGCAACACTTTACCATCAGATGCATTAACAGGAGATGTTTGGACCAATGTGACAGCGAACAGTGTTGATGTGTTGTATACCTTGGTGCCTATAGGCGACAACGGTTGCGAGGGCGACGAATTTACGCTGACGGTAACGGTGAATCCGGAGCCGGTGGTTGCTGGCCAAGCGGTTACGGTTTGCAGTGACCAGGCCTTGGGCATAGATTTTGGATCGAGCAGTTCAGTAGCGGCTACGAGTTATAACATTACGGCCCTTACATTGAACGGTTTGACGGTCTCTTCGGGCGGTGCGGGAGAAAGCAGTGGGTTATCGGCATCGGATCTATCCGATGATGCCTTTACGAACACCACTCCGGCCGCTGTAGATGTTGTTTACACGGTAGTACCTGTAACGTCAGAGGGCTGTGAGGGCGAGGAATTTACGCTAACTGTGACGGTGGACCCAGAGCCAGTGGTTGCTGACCAAACGTTGACGGTATGCAGTGATGTAGCCATAGGCTATACGATAGAGGGAGATGTTGATACGCCGGTTGTAGCGACTTACAACCTGACCAACGTAGAGAGCAATGGCTTGGTAGGAGCAGGAACGAACCAAGGGATAGAAAATGGACTGTCATCTGATGCATTAATCAATGATGTTTGGACCAATGATACCCCATCACCAGTGGATGTGGTGTATACCTTGGAGCCTATAGGCGACAACGGTTGCGGGGGCGACGAATTTACTGTGACGGTGACGGTGGACCCAGAGCCGGTGGTTGCGGACCAAGCGGTTACGGTATGCAATGATGTAGCCATAGGTTATACGATACAGGGAGATGTTGATACGCCATTGGTAGCGAGTTATAATTTAATAAGTATAGTAGATAATGGATTGGTAGGCTCGACATCAAATCAGGGCGTAGGCAACACTTTACCATCAGATGCATTAACAGGAGATGTTTGGACCAATGTGACAGCGAACAGTGTTGATGTGTTGTATACCTTGGTGCCTATAGGCGACAACGGTTGCGAGGGCGACGAATTTACGCTGACGGTAACGGTGAATCCGGAGCCGGTGGTTGCTGGCCAAGCGGTTACGGTTTGCAGTGACCAGGCCTTGGGCATAGATTTTGGATCGAGCAGTTCAGTAGCGGCTACGAGTTATAACATTACGGCCCTTACATTGAACGGTTTGACGGTCTCTTCGGGCGGTGCGGGAGAAAGCAGTGGGTTATCGGCATCGGATCTATCCGATGATGCCTTTACGAACACCACTCCGGCCGCTGTAGATGTTGTTTACACGGTAGTACCTGTAACGTCAGAGGGCTGTGAGGGCGAGGAATTTACGCTAACTGTGACGGTGGACCCAGAGCCAGTGGTTGCTGACCAAACGTTGACGGTATGCAGTGATGTAGCCATAGGCTATACGATAGAGGGAGATGTTGATACGCCGGTTGTAGCGACTTACAACCTGACCAACGTAGAGAGCAATGGCTTGGTAGGAGCAGGAACGAACCAAGGGATAGAAAATGGACTGTCATCTGATGCATTAATCAATGATGTTTGGACCAATGATACCCCATCACCAGTGGATGTGGTGTATACCTTGGAGCCTATAGGCGACAACGGTTGCGGGGGCGACGAATTTACTGTGACGGTGACGGTGGACCCAGAGCCGGTGGTTGCGGACCAAGCGGTTACGGTATGCAATGATGTAGCCATAGGTTATACGATACAGGGAGATGTTGATACGCCATTGGTAGCGAGTTATAATTTAATAAGTATAGTAGATAATGGATTGGTAGGCTCGACATCAAATCAGGGCGTAGGCAACACTTTACCATCAGATGCATTAACAGGAGATGTTTGGACCAATGTGACAGCGAACAGTGTTGATGTGTTGTATACCTTGGTGCCTATAGGCGACAACGGTTGCGAGGGCGACGAATTTACGCTGACGGTAACGGTGAATCCGGAGCCGGTGGTTGCTGGCCAAGCGGTTACGGTTTGCAGTGACCAGGCCTTGGGCATAGATTTTGGATCGAGCAGTTCAGTAGCGGCTACGAGTTATAACATTACGGCCCTTACATTGAACGGTTTGACGGTCTCTTCGGGCGGTGCGGGAGAAAGCAGTGGGTTATCGGCATCGGATCTATCCGATGATGCCTTTACGAACACCACTCCGGCCGCTGTAGATGTTGTTTACACGGTAGTACCTGTAACGTCAGAGGGCTGTGAGGGCGAGGAATTTACGCTAACTGTGACGGTGGACCCAGAGCCAGTGGTTGCTGACCAAACGTTGACGGTATGCAGTGATGTAGCCATAGGCTATACGATAGAGGGAGATGTTGATACGCCGGTTGTAGCGACTTACAACCTGACCAACGTAGAGAGCAATGGCTTGGTAGGAGCAGGAACGAACCAAGGGATAGAAAATGGACTGTCATCTGATGCATTAATCAATGATGTTTGGACCAATGATACCCCATCACCAGTGGATGTGGTGTATACCTTGGAGCCTATAGGCGACAACGGTTGCGGGGGCGACGAATTTACTGTGACGGTGACGGTGGACCCAGAGCCGGTGGTTGCGGACCAAGCGGTTACGGTATGCAATGATGTAGCCATAGGTTATACGATACAGGGAGATGTTGATACGCCATTGGTAGCGAGTTATAATTTAATAAGTATAGTAGATAATGGATTGGTAGGCTCGACATCAAATCAGGGCGTAGGCAACACTTTGCCATCAGATGCATTAACAGGAGATGTTTGGACCAATGTGACAGCGAACAGTGTTGATGTGTTGTATACCTTGGTGCCTATAGGCGACAACGGTTGCGAGGGCGACGAATTTACGCTGACGGTAACGGTGAATCCGGAGCCGGTGGTTGCTGGCCAAGCGGTTACGGTTTGCAGTGACCAGGCCTTGGGCATAGATTTTGGATCGAGCAGTTCAGTAGCGGCTACGAGTTATAACATTACGGCCCTTACATTGAACGGTTTGACGGTCTCTTCGGGCGGTGCGGGAGAAAGCAGTGGGTTATCGGCATCGGATCTATCCGATGATGCCTTTACGAACACCACTCCGGCCGCTGTAGATGTTGTTTACACGGTAGTACCTGTAACGTCAGAGGGCTGTGAGGGCGAGGAATTTACGCTAACTGTGACGGTGGACCCAGAGCCAGTGGTTGCTGACCAAACGTTGACGGTATGCAGTGATGTAGCCATAGGCTATACGATAGAGGGAGATGTTGATACGCCGGTTGTAGCGACTTACAACCTGACCAACGTAGAGAGCAATGGCTTGGTAGGAGCAGGAACGAACCAAGGGATAGAAAATGGACTGTCATCTGATGCATTAATCAATGATGTTTGGACCAATGATACCCCATCACCAGTGGATGTGGTGTATACCTTGGAGCCTATAGGCGACAACGGTTGCGGGGGCGACGAATTTACTGTGACGGTGACGGTGGACCCAGAGCCGGTGGTTGCGGACCAAGCGGTTACGGTATGCAATGATGTAGCCATAGGTTATACGATACAGGGAGATGTTGATACGCCATTGGTAGCGAGTTATAATTTAATAAGTATAGTAGATAATGGATTGGTAGGCTCGACATCAAATCAGGGCGTAGGCAACACTTTACCATCAGATGCATTAACAGGAGATGTTTGGACCAATGTGACAGCGAACAGTGTTGATGTGTTGTATACCTTGGTGCCTATAGGCGACAACGGTTGCGAGGGCGACGAATTTACGCTGACGGTAACGGTGAATCCGGAGCCGGTGGTTGCTGGCCAAGCGGTTACGGTTTGCAGTGACCAGGCCTTGGGCATAGATTTTGGATCGAGCAGTTCAGTAGCGGCTACGAGTTATAACATTACGGCCCTTACATTGAACGGTTTGACGGTCTCTTCGGGCGGTGCGGGAGAAAGCAGTGGGTTATCGGCATCGGATCTATCCGATGATGCCTTTACGAACACCACTCCGGCCGCTGTAGATGTTGTTTACACGGTAGTACCTGTAACGTCAGAGGGCTGTGAGGGCGAGGAATTTACGCTAACTGTGACGGTGGACCCAGAGCCAGTGGTTGCTGACCAAACGTTGACGGTATGCAGTGATGTAGCCATAGGCTATACGATAGAGGGAGATGTTGATACGCCGGTTGTAGCGACTTACAACCTGACCAACGTAGAGAGCAATGGCTTGGTAGGAGCAGGAACGAACCAAGGGATAGAAAATGGACTGTCATCTGATGCATTAATCAATGATGTTTGGACCAATGATACCCCATCACCAGTGGATGTGGTGTATACCTTGGAGCCTATAGGCGACAACGGTTGCGGGGGCGACGAATTTACTGTGACGGTGACGGTGGACCCAGAGCCGGTGGTTGCGGACCAAGCGGTTACGGTATGCAATGATGTAGCCATAGGTTATACGATACAGGGAGATGTTGATACGCCATTGGTAGCGAGTTATAATTTAATAAGTATAGTAGATAATGGATTGGTAGGCTCGACATCAAATCAGGGCGTAGGCAACACTTTACCATCAGATGCATTAACAGGAGATGTTTGGACCAATGTGACAGCGAACAGTGTTGATGTGTTGTATACCTTGGTGCCTATAGGCGACAACGGTTGCGAGGGCGACGAATTTACGCTGACGGTAACGGTGAATCCGGAGCCGGTGGTTGCTGGCCAAGCGGTTACGGTTTGCAGTGACCAGGCCTTGGGCATAGATTTTGGATCGAGCAGTTCAGTAGCGGCTACGAGTTATAACATTACGGCCCTTACATTGAACGGTTTGACGGTCTCTTCGGGCGGTGCGGGAGAAAGCAGTGGGTTATCGGCATCGGATCTATCCGATGATGCCTTTACGAACACCACTCCGGCCGCTGTAGATGTTGTTTACACGGTAGTACCTGTAACGTCAGAGGGCTGTGAGGGCGAGGAATTTACGCTAACTGTGACGGTGAATCCAGAGCCAGTGGTTCTATCTATTTCGGATATCGAAGTTTGTACTGGTGAAATTGTTGATACTATTATTTTTTCTACTACAAATACTGGTGGAGTCATATCTTATAATTGGGAAATAAATACAGATATAGGTCTGCTTCCACTTTCAGTAGTAGGTGATATTCCATCTTTTACAAGTCAAAATAGTAGTAATGTTCCTTTAGTAGCTACTGTTGATGTTACGCCTACATTTACGGCTAATGGTTTATCATGTCAAGGACTTTCAGAATCTTTTCAAATTGTTGTTAATCCAAGACCACTCATAAATGATAAAATAGTTGAAATATGTTCTGAAGATACATTTAGTATACAACCTTTAAATAATATTGATGGTGATGTTGTACCAAACGGGACCGAATACAGTTGGCAAGTCTTGCTACCAAATACAAATATAACAGGTGCTACTTCTGGTTCTGGGACAATTATTTCACAGACGTTGATAAACACAAGTAATGAAGCGCAAGTGGTTGTATACGAGGTGACACCAATATCTAATGCCATAGGTGCTTGTGAAGGGTCAACTTTTGAAATAGAAGTAACTGTAACACCAAGACCATTTTTACAAAATCAAAATTTTGAGACCTGTAGTGGTGACACTTTTACTTTCAGTCCAATTAATAACCCGCCAAACACAATTATACCAATTGGGACTACATATACATGGACATTTACGAATAATCCAAATATTACAGGTGAAACCGATGGTATAAATGAGGCTCAATTTGAGCAACTTAATTTAATTAATAGCACTAACGTAGATCAGTCAGTAGTCTACAATATAACAGCTACTGCTGCTAGTTGCTCCTATAGTTTTGTTATAGAGCTCGTGGTTAAGCCAACACCGTTCATTCCATATAATTCTGGTCTTACAGATACTAGGTGCAGTGGTGATCCTTTTATAATACAACCGGTAAACGGAGTTCCCGACTCAAGTACAATTGTACCCATTAATACTACGTACACCTGGGTGGTAATACCAAATCCTAATATATCTGGATGGAGTGATAACAGCACGCCTGTCGGATTAATATCTCAGGAACTTTACAATCTAACGAATGTGAATCAGAGCATTGAATATATCGTTACCCCATACAATGGAACATGTGTGGGCCAAACATTTAGTGTTTTGATTTGGATAGAACCGAAACCACAAATACCAAATCATATCGAGACCCTTTGTGATGGAGATTCTTTTGTCTTTGCTCCAGTAAATGGTGTATTCCCAGATTCAAAAACCATAGTACCTGACTTAACACTTTACTCATGGTCTGTTAATGATTTAAGTGGAGGTTTAATTAGTGGTTACAGCAATGGTGTGGACCAACCATTTATTGATACCGGAATACTGAATAATGACAGTAACAGTGTCCAGACATTGATTTATGATGTGACACCAACGTATTATGTGAATTCAAATCCTAATATGCCACAATGTATTGGTGATACGTTTACTTTAACGGTCTCTGTCAATCCTGGTGTGGAGGCTAATGCAGTTGTTACTAATATCTCCTGTAGTTACAGCCCACTTTGTGGGGGCAGTATAGAGTTGAATCCATCAGGTGTAGGCCCTTATACATTTAATTGGACCTATTCAGGGAGTGAGATTAACGCTATATCAGATCCAACGCTTCAAAATCAATATAACTTATGTCCTGGTGATTATATGGTTGAAATAACCGATGTTTTTGGTTGTACCTATGAATTTAGTTATGTTATAGTACCACCACAACCGGTTACTTTCAGCCTTGTATCTTTAGTGGATTTGTCTTGTAACAACATATCTCCTAATTGTGATGGGTATATTGAGGTAGATCTCCAAGGAGGAACTTTACCTTATAGTTTAATAGAGTGGTATACAGAATCCATTCCCAATTCAGGAAACTTTGATACCATTGTATCCACTGGAAGTAATCAATTGGCCAACGCATGCGAGGGTAACTATATATTAAAGGTTTTAGATACCAATGCTTGTGAATTTACTTCAGAAATTTATACAGTAGAACAGACCTCAAGTCCTATTGTAATTAATGATCAAATATCTGATTACAATGGTTATGGGGTGAGTTGTTCTAATACTAATGATGGATTTATAACTGTTGATGTTTTGGGTGGATCGGGTAGTTTTACCTATACTTTAAATCCAGGGGATATACAAGATAGTGACCCAAGCACACCAAATCTTTTAGAGTTTGAAAACTTAGCTCCTGGCGCTTATACATTGGATATTATTGATAGTAACTGCCCGCAAAGCATTACGTTAAATTATAATTTGACTGTTCCAACAGCCATCTTGTCTTCTCATGTTTTGGTTTCAAGCCCTATTTCCTGTTATGGAGGTACCGAAACATACACGATAACCGCTTCTGGTGGTGTACCACCTTATACGGGTACAGGCAACTATACATTAACGGCAGGAACCCACGATATAGTAATTACAGATGCTAATGGTTGTAGTACAACCGAATCAATAGCTGTTCTAGAACCAACGGCATTAACAGTAAACGCAGCTGTAACGAGTTCAATTTTATGCCATGGTGATTCTGGTATTGTGACCATAACAGCCAGTGGTGGCACACCGCCTTATACAGGAGTTGGCAATATAACCGTATCTGCTGGCAATTGTAATTACACCGTAACGGATGCTAATGGTTGTAGTTACTCTGACACGATTACTGTTAATGAGCCAGATGAGTTGCTCTACACAATTGATTCTACTACAAATCCAACCTGTTCACCAGATTGGAGCTATACCAATGGTAGTATTTGCATTACCATAACCGGTGGTACCAATCCTATTCCTACTGGAACTGGATGGACGGACTATGGTAATGGATCCTGGTGTCTGGAAAACTTATCGGCAGGCGATTACGCCATCGATGTGACTGATGACAATGGTTGTCCAAGTAATGGTGCTACGGATATCACCTTAACCAGACCGCCTGCTATTGATGCTTATATAACCAGTAACATCAATGCAGATTGCAGCATCAACACCATTACGCAAACCAATTATGTATTTGTTACTGGAGGCACGCCGCCTTATGAATTTTCATGGTCTGGTGGAGAGGTTTGCGACCCGATAAACCCACAATGCATGGAAACCACAGTATCGGGAACCTATACGGTTTACATACACGACCAGGAAAGTCTAGCCAATGGCTGTCCGCCAATAGAGGTGGACGTGGTTGTAGACTTACCAGAAATTGGGGATGCAGCATTTAGTTATACCTCACCTAATAGCATACTTTGTGATGTATTGAGTTTTGAAGAACCGATTTCATTCTTCAATGAATCTACAGGAGATATAGTAAATCTCACATGGGATTTTGGAGATGGGTCTATGGATGTTGTAGGGGAAGAGAATCCAACACATGTTTACAGTGAAATAGGTACATATCAGGTAGAGTTGACCGTGGAATATCCATATGGGTGTACAGAAACCTATTCTGAAGTTATCGAAATAACCAAAGGCTACGATATAGTCATTCCTAATGCCTTTACACCTAATGGTGATGGTATAAATGATACCATAAGGCCAGTCTCATTGTGTATGGTGCAGGTTAAGATGTCCATTTACGATACTTGGGGCTCGTTATTGTATGTTGAAGTTGGAGAAAACGATATAATAAATGGCTGGGATGGTACCATTAAAGGAAATCCAGCCGAGAATGGAAATTACATTATTGTTGTAGAGGCCACAACATACAGAGGAGAAACCATTGAATTAAACGGTCCAATTACTTTAATAAAATAAGACAATATGAAAAAGACATTAATAATCGTATTCTTTTTATTTTCCATTAAAGGATGGGCCCAAGATCCTGTTTTTACCCAGTTCTTTATGATTCCCGAAACACTAAGCTCTAGCTTTACTGGCGGAAAGAAAACAACGCGTGCAGGAATCATACATAGGACTCAATGGCCCGGACTCAATTTCAGCATCAACACCCAATTTGCATTTGTAGACAATTGGTTTGAGGAAGTTGATAGCGGCTTGGGCGTCAGTGTCCTAAACCATAAGGAAACTTCGACCCGTTATAATTTTACCCAAGTAAACATCAATTACGTGCACGAACTCCAAATTTCCAACGAGTGGTATTTTAGACCGAGTTTATCGTTTGGGTTGGGCTCTAGAGATTTTGGGTTTCAGAATCTTTTACTGGAGGACCAAATTAACCTTTATCAAGGCATTATTAACCCAACCAGTTCGGATCCTATTAATCTAAATGAGAACAGATTGTTTTTTGATTTTAGTTCGTCCATGATGTTCTATAACGAAAACTCTTGGGTGGGTTTCACCTTAAAACACCTTAACAAGCCCAATATTAGCATGACCTACGAGGGTGAAGAAGCTTTGGATATGTTTATGTCCTTGCACGCTTCTGTAAACATCCCTACAGGATACCGCAGTGAGGCCATGGTGTACGCTCTGGCCAATGCCATGATGCAAGGCGAATACAACAGATTGGATCTAGGTGCTCGAGTGGATTACAACCGGTTTTCGTTTGCGGTCTTGGCAGCGACCAACCCTATAAAAACAAATCCAAACAGTCATTTTTTAACATCTATAAATGCTTTTATGGGTATGGAATGGGAAGGCTTTAAATTTGGATATTCTTACGATTTTAATATTACAGACATTGGCCGAACTGGTGGCGTGTACGAACTCTCCATTTCGTATGACTTTGGCAACGACCGCGATTGTTTTGGCTGTCCTGATTATTAAACCAAATAAATTTTAATTATGAAAAAGACTTTTTTAAACCGCAAAAAGATTAAAATGTCATTATTACATTTTTTTCTTTTGCTTGCTTTTAGTGCAAATTCCCAGACCCTTTCCAAACAGGTTATAGGCGTTGCAGGAGCAACCTTAGAAAACGGGAACAACAAACTCAGTTATACAGCTGGTGAAGTGGTTGTAGGTGCCATGACCGATGAGGATGCTACCTACCAATTGGGTAATGGCTACTATCCATCATTGGATTTATCCACACTAAGTTCGGAATCACCAGAGCTAACACTTCAGGTTAAACTGTATCCAAACCCGGTTACAGAAGCCTTGTATATCACGCATCCCACAGAGCAGGATTTTGATGTCATTATTTCCGATATCAACGGAAAGCAAATTCTAAGAACGGTACACCAAAAAGAGCAGGCACTCAGTTTAGATACTCTCACTTCAGGCACTTACTTAGTGACAGTCACGGCAAAAGATTCAAAAAAGATCAATACTTATAAAATCATTAAAAAATGAAAACCTTTTACATCGTACTATGTATCGTCATAGCATCCCTAACACAACTCTAAGCCCAAGCCCCACAAGGTTTTAACTACCAAGCTACGGTTAGAAACAGTGCTGGCGATTTAATCGTAAACACCAATGTGTATTTTAAGTTTAACATCATGTAGGGTTCTCAAACAAGCCTTCCTGTATTCACTGAAGTGCACTATGTACCTACGGATGATTTGGGACAGGTTACCCTTGTTATTGGCCAAGGCACAGCCACCACAGTACCTTTTCAAGTATAGATTGGTCTTTAGGAAGTTATTATTTAGGCATAGAACTCGATACGGGCAGTGGCTATGTGGCTATGGGTACCACACAACTACTAAGCGTTCCTTTTGCACTATATGCTGAAAACAGTGGCAACAGCATACCAACAACACCTAATTTAGAAACTGTACTTGCTGAAAATAATTCTGCCAACAACCAGCAGATAAAAGATTTACAAGACCCTACAGATGCTCATGATGCAGTGACAAAGGCATATGTTGACACGGAGGTTTTAAACAGCGTTTCAAACACTTATACTCAAGCAGAAGTAGATGCTTTAATTTCTAGCCTTCAAGAACAAATAGATGCTTTGCAGCCAACCTCGGTCACAGACATAGACGGCAATTCTTATGATTACCTTACTTACGGAGACCAAGTTTGGACGGTAGAAAACGCAGAAATGGTAACCTTTAGAGATGGCACGCCAATTCCTCAAGTTACAGACCCAACGGCGTGGAGCAACCTCAGCACAGGTGCTTGGTGCTATTACGATAACGATCCAACCAAAGGCAAGTTGTATAATTGGTACGTGGTAGCAGGCATACACGATACAGACCCCAACACACCAAACAAAGAATTTGCACCAGAGGGTTGGCACGTACCCACAGATGCCGAGTGGACAACTCTTGAAAACTACCTTATTGCCAATGGTTATAACTATGACGGCACCATTACAGGCAACAAAATAGCCAAGTCGATGGCCTCAACCACAGGCTGGAATAGTTCAACAAATGCTGGAGCATCAGGCAACAACCAAAGCTTAAACAACAGCAGCGGCTTTAACGCCTTCCCTGAGGGTTTCCGTAACAGCGATGGTTCGTTCTACAGTGAGGGTAACGATGCGATCTTTTGGAGTTCCAGTGGTGGCAGTGCAGATAGCGCGTGGGACCGCGGCCTGGACGACTATAACAGTAACCTGAACAGGTACTACAGCAACAAGCAGGGCGGCTTTTCAGTGCGTTTTGTTAGGGATTAAAATCTTGACCCTTGACTCTTTAAGGGGCTGCTGCTAAAAGCAGCCCCGTCTTTAAAATCAGCGCCGTAAGGCGCTTAAAATTTATTTTTGTGAGAACATACAGCGATTTGCCTGTTTACAAAGCCAGCTATGATTTACTGTTGTTGGTGTATGAATATAGTAATCCGCTTTCAAGAGATTATAAATATACCATTGGTGAGCGTCTAAAGTCAGAAACACTTGATATGATGTTGTTGGTTTTTAAATCATCAACTGCTGATGGGAAAAACAAAAAATTATGTATCTTGTTAGCTATAGATAAGATTGAACTTGTTAGGCTACTTTTAAGAGTTTTAAAAGATTTAAAACAATTAAGCTTAAAGCGTTATGCACAAATAAGTATTTTAACAGAGAATATATCAAAACAACTTACAGGCTGGAAAAAGAGTTTGAAATGAAATAACCAGAGTTTTTGTTGTCAAGGCAATAAAAAGTGTGTTAGTTTAAATCCGGTAGTCCGCTGTTTTTAATAGCAAATACAAAAGTGACTACAATTTATTGGTGCTTCCCTGAGGGTAACCGTAACAACAATGGTTCGTTCAATAATGAGGGTAACAATGCGATCTTTTGGAGTTCCAGTGATAACAATACAAATAACGCATGGAACCGCAACCTGAACAACAATAACAGTAACCTAAACAGGAACAACAACAAGCAAAACGGCTTTTCAGTGCGTTTTGTTAGGGACTTAAATAGAAGGCCTCTTTTTAATAAAAGAGGCTTTTTTTAGTAAATGGGAGACATAGAATTATTTAAACAACTTTACAAGGCATACTTACGCTGCTCTAAAGGAAAGCGTAAAAAACCGCAGACCATTAAGTTTAAAAAAAATCTTGAACAGAACTTATTATTGCTTTGTGATGAATTAATAAATAGAAGTTATAAGCCAAGTCCTTATTCTGTTTTTATTGTAAACAAACCATTAAAAAGGGAAATTTTTGCAGCTCATTTTAGAGATAGAGTCATCCATCATTTTTTAATGCAGCGTATAAACCCGCTGTTTGAATCCGTTTTTATAACAGATAGTTATGCTTGTAGAAAAGGAAAAGGTACGCTCTATGGTGTAAAAAGAATTTTTGACCACATATATAATTGTTCACATAAATACACCAAAGACTGTTATGTATTAAAACTAGACATTTCTGGATTTTTTATGTCTATCAGTAGAGAAATATTGCTCGCAAAAGTTTTAAATTTTATTGAGCTCAATTACCATAAAAAAGACAAAGCCCTAATAAAATATTTATGCACAACAATTATTTTAAATAATCCAGTAGAGGGAGCTATTAAATTGGGGAGTTTTAAAAAATTGGGATGGGCTTCCAAAGAACAAATCTTTATTTTATTCTAAATCAGTCCACGGTCTTCCCATAGGGAACTTAACGAGTCAGGTATTTGCAAATTTCTACATGCATGATTTTGATTCTTTTGTTAAAGATGAGTTGAAAATTAAGTACTACGGAAGATATGTTGACGATTTTATTATTTGTTCAAATGATAAAAAGATATTGAAAAAAATAATTCTAGTCATAAAACACAAATTATCAGGTGACTTAAACTTAGAACTTCATCCAAAGAAAATATACTTGCAACACTATAAAAAAGGAGTTCAGTTTTTAGGTGCCAATTTAAAGCCTGGAAGAGTTTATATTGGAAATAAAACAAAAGGCAATTTTTACGCTAAAAACCATAAATTCACTCTAATAAAAAACACAACAAGTTAAACACAAAATGACATTTTAGCTGTTGTTAATTCTTGTTTAGGGTTAATGAGGCATTTTAGTTCATATAAAATTAGAAAACGACAAGTTTTAAAACTACTTAAAAGCACTAAATTATCTTTTTACTCTTCTAACAGATTTTTAAAAATATCAAAAAAAAGAAGCCAAAAAATCTAGATTTTGTTTTTAAAACAGGTTAATAGAGTGTACTTGTTATTTCCAAGAATAATTTTTTATCCTTGGGAATATTTTTTGTTTTGCTGTATTTAGAGTCAATCCTTCCAATTGAATCAGTAATTTTCAAATTTCATCTTGGCCACCAAGTCCTTGAAGTATTGCTGGCCCCAAATAGTCAAGGCCCCATCGTCCTTGATGAACCTGACCACATCCTCCTTAATACCACTAAAGGAGACCGATTCAATTTTCCTTTCCAACAGTTCAATAATCTGTTCCCAGGAAATACTGTCCTCTTTCCAATTGTCTGTATCCCTTGCACTTGCCAGGAAATGATTGATATCCAGTGGGATTCCCTTTTTAATGTACCACTCCAGGTCATACCAGTCCCTCCCCTTGACCCTGTTTTTCCACTCTCTGAACAGTAAAGCGTGCAACTTTCCTGCAAACAGACTGGGTTTGGCGAAGCATTTGACATAGAATGAAAATGGACGGAGCAATAGTTTTTCTTCTGTTTGGAAATTCAATGGAGGCCGTCTATCGACCTCTATTTTAATTTTTAGGGTCCTATTGGAACGTACCCCTGTTTTTTCGATAACGTCCTCCAGAACGATTTCCTGCCATATCGTTTCGGCCTTTAGAAAGGTCGATTCAATGGCTGTCTGTTTTTTTCTTTTCCCTGATGCTAACGGTCAGCCCCAGGGATTCAAACTCTTCTGTTATGGCTTTAAAATATGGCTCGATTGAAAAGCTGGGATCTGGCCTGAGAAGGGAAAAGTCCAGGTCCTCAGAATATCTGTCCAATCCGTAAAGGATTCGGAGGGTGGTTCCCCCATAAAATGCCGCTTTCTCAAAAAAATCTGTCCTCGATAGTGCCGCCAAGGTAATCTCCTGCATTATTTCCCGCAACGCGTATAATATCTCCTCCTCATTTTGAGGGGCGTATTCTTCTATCTACTCTTTTATCATAGTTCCATCAGGGTTTTAATGAGCATTTTAAACTGTTCCTTTTGGGGGCATTTTCAATCCAGGATTCCATAATTTCCGTATCCAATGTCCCCAATGCCTCAATGTCGATTCGAAGGTCCTCTGTTAGAAAGTCCATTGTCTGCTTTGTGCTTCTGAGGTTTATTTTCGGTGTCATCACGATTTTATCGCACAGAGCCTTTTCACGTGAGGCAATCAACACCGTCTGCTTGGGCGAATACTCCAGTTTTTTTATTCCATAGGCGTAATAAGGCGTCCTCAATTGTCTGTAGCTATATCGTCCAACCGGTGTTTTATAGGTTTTTGAGGTCTTTGTGGTTACGGAACTTATTTCATAGGCCCTTTCCGATATCATGTTCCAATGGGATAAGGCAGATTCCAAGGATACGTAACTAGGTCCCCTAAGGTGGTTCGCTATCAGAAACGGTCCAGGTGATGGCAGGTCCATTTTAGGTCCGATAGTGTAGAGTCCCCTTCTGATGGAAATAAGCTCCTTGCTCTTGAGCAGTTCACTGATCTTGTCATTTGGGCTTTTGTACCTGTTCAGCAGTTCCAGAATTAAATGTCTGGATATAGGCGCTTCGGTATACCCCTTAATGATTGTTCTAAAATCCATACTGTCATAAATGTGCGTAATGATCGGAAATTATCCGATTGACCAAATCAAAAATAATGAAAATATGTAATATATCACATGTATAATCGGAATAAATCCGATTTTGAGCATGTTTTATGTCAATTTTAAAAAGAATGTAAATAGGTTATCCTATTGAAGTAGTTTTAATGTTTTTCGAATAACATGCTGAATGGGGTTCTAACATGAGAGCGAAGATACATTAAAACGTAAAACAATAAAATGGCATAGTCACATTTTCAAAGAGCTATTGAGATCAAATGAGGACCTATTTCTTAATTTTTTTAGTGAACTTTCAGTTCTTTATCATAAGCAACAAAACATTACCCCTTTCAATGTTATGAAAATCTATTGATTGATTTCTTCGTTTATACATCCTTTCCAATTGGTGTACTTTTTTATCCCCAAGAATAATTTTTATCCTTGGGAATATTTTTTTGTATTCTAGTGAGATTTTAATCCGAATTTTGCTCGGCCAATTTTTTGAATATATCGATGGTTTGGTTCGAGAACAGGTCAATAGAGTGTACAAGTAGAACCTTCAACCTTTTTTGGTTGGAGGTTTTTTGTTTTCAGAAATCTTCAGCTAAATTTTGAAATAATTCTAACGTTTGGTTCGAGAATAAATCTATATGGTGTACAAAAACCCTGTTAATCAAATGATTAACAGGGTTTTGTTTTTGTATTAAAAGCAAGCTCCCTAAAACCAGTTTTTAGTGATGTTGCTTTCTATATTTGGATTGCTATTATGTATAAATTCGTTTTTAATGGCGTTATAAGTATAATCGCTTTCCCATGTTTCAAAGTTTTCGGCAACTTCTTTTATTGCTTCACAAATAAACTCTACCTCAGCGTTAGTCATGGTTGGGTGAACCGACATACGAATCCATCCTGGTCGTTCTACCAAGCAGCCTTCTAAAATCTTCTTTTCAATAGATTTAGAAGTTAATTGATCTACATTTAATAAATAATGCCCGTAAGTACCTGCACACGAACAGCCGCCTCTGGTTTGAACACCAAAACGATCGTTTAAAAGTTTAACAATTAAATTGTAATGTGCTTTTTCTATGTAAAAAGAAATAACGCCTAGCCTGTCGGTGTGCTCAGGTGCTAAAATTTTTAGATTTTTAATCTTAGAAAGCCTTTTAAAAATGATTTTGTTTAATTCGTGCTCTCTATCTAAAATATTTTGAACTCCCATTTCTTCCTTAAGCTGTATAGAAAGGGCTATTCTTATGGCTTGTAAAAAGCCTGGCGTTCCACCGTCTTCACGAGTTTCAATATCGTCGATATAATCGTGGTCTCCCCATGGGTTTGTATAACTTACAGTACCTCCACCTGGGTTATCTGGCACTAAGTTTTTATATAATTTTTTATTGAAAATTAATACTCCAGAAGTACCAGGTCCTCCTAAAAATTTGTGCGGAGAGAAGGTGATAGCATCTAAATAAGCATCTTCATCTTCTGGGTGCATGTTAATAGATACATAGGGTGCAGAACACGCAAAATCAACAAAACACAAACCATTATTTTGATGCATTATTTTAGCAACATCGTGGTAATTTGTTCTTATCCCTGTTACATTAGAGCAACCTGTTATTGCCGCTATTTTAATTGGTGTTTGGCTGTATTCTTGTAATAACTTTTCTAAGCTTTCTATACAAGGTAAACCTTCACTATTAGAAGGTATTACAACAACTTTAGCTATGGTTTCTAACCAAGATGTCTGGTTAGAATGGTGTTCCATATGAGACACAAAAATTATAGGTCTTTTTTCTGCTGGAACTTCTGTATGATCCTTTAAATTTTCGTTTAATTTAATTCCTAGAATACGCTGAAACTTATTAATAGCACCAGTCATACCTGTGCCAACGGTAATTAAAACATCATCTTGCGAAGCATTCACATGCTTTTTAATTATTGTTCTGGCATCATGGTAGGCGTGGGTCATGACGCTACCTGTTATAGATGTTTCTGTATGAGTATTTGCTACATAAGGACCAATCATATTTAACAGCTTTTCTTCAATAGGTCTGTATAAACGACCACTGGCTGTCCAATCGGCATAAATAATTTTTTTGGTTCCGTAAGGCGATTCAAATTCTGTATCGACACCAACAATATTCTGTCTAAAGGGCGCGAAATAAGCTTCTAATTGAGACGGTTTTTCTTTAGTCCCAAATGTTTCTTTTATAAAATTACTAATCACACTCATACTCAAAGATTTTTAAAAAATCACTTTGGTAACCAAACCAAAGTGATTTATTGTAAAAAGGAAAAAATATCAATTAAAATTATTGCTATTTAAAGTTTGAAACACCTGTTTTTAACCAGTTGTGATAGGCATCAACATCTGGAGTATATGCTACAGGATCTATAAGATTTTCTTCGTTATGATCCATTAAAACATACATGGGTTGGGTGTTTGCTTTATATTTTATTGTTTGTAATTCACTCCATTTTTGTCCGATATACTTCAGTTTTTTACCCGGATTTAATTTAGACTCTACCACATCACCTTCAGCTAATGGGCGTTTATCATCTACATAAAGAGAAATAAGCACCACATCGTTTTTTAAGATATCTAAAATGTGAGGTTTTATCCAGACATTATTCTCCATTTTTCGGCAATTTACACAAGCATGCCCAGTAAAATCAATCATAACCGGTTTACCAACTTGTTTAGCGTATGCCAGACCTTTGTCGTAATCGTTAAAAGCTAAAATATCGTGAGGTGCCATTAAATGAGCTCCATCTGGCAAAGCATCATGACTTGCTGTTGCAGCAGAAGAGCCTACTTTAGTGTATCCAACGCCGTAAGGCGACTCGCTATAATGTTGTGGTGGTGGAAAAGCACTTATTAAATTTAAAGGTGCACCCCAAAGACCCGGAATCATATAAATGGTAAAAGATAAAACTACCAAACCTAAACTTAATCTACCAACAGAAATATAGGTTACAGGCGAATCGTGAGGTAATTGTATTTTCCCAAATAAATAGAATGCTAGGGCTCCAAAAATAGCAATCCAAATCGCTATAAATACTTCGCGCTCTAATAAATGGGCTTGTAAAACTAAATCGGCATTCGATAAAAATTTAAAAGCCAGTGCTAGTTCTAAAAATCCTAAAACCACTTTTACAGTGTTTAACCAGCCACCCGATTTTGGTAATGAATTTAACCAACCAGGAAATGCTGCAAACAAGGCAAAAGGTAAAGCAATAGCTAACGAAAAACCTAGCATACCAACAATTGGCCCTGTTTGACTACCACCAGCCGCAGCTTGTACTAACAAAGTACCTACTATTGGCCCAGTACAAGAAAACGATACAATAGCCAAGGCTAAAGCCATAAAAAAGATGCCTATTAACCCGCCTCTATCGGCTTGAGAATCTACTTTATTTGCCCACTTATTTGGTAACATAATTTCGAAAGCACCCAAAAATGATGCTGCAAAAATTAATAACAAAATAAAGAATGCAATATTAAACCAAACGTTAGTTGACAGAGCATTTAATGCATCTGCACCAAAAATTAAGCTTACCAAAATCCCTAATAAAACATAAATTACAATAATAGAAACCCCGTAAATAATAGCGTTTCTAATACCCGCAGCTTTTGTTTTACTTTGTTTGGTGAAGAAACTCACCGTCATAGGAATCATTGGGAATACACATGGCGTTAATAAGGCTGCAAAACCTGAAAAGAACGCAATAAAAAATATAGACCAAAGTCCTTTTTCTGCTGGGTTATCTTCGGTATTGCCAGTATTAACAGCAGCATCTTCGGTGTTTTGCTGTTTAACTTCGGTTATTGCTGTTTTTGGTTCGTTTGATACATTAAAAACCAAATCGACTTCTGTAGGTGGCAGACATCTCGTGTCGTCGCAAACCATAAACTCTACAAAGGCGTTAATGGTTTTTACATCGCCTTCAATACTAACTTTTTGTTTGAAAGTAGCCGATTTTTCGAAGAATTTAATTTTCATTCCAAAAACAGGATCATCTACCGTGTGACCTTCTTCTTCTGAAGTATTCCCTGAAATTTTGAAATTTCCTTCACTATCATCGTAAGTAAAAGTTGTAGCAATAGGGCCGTCTTCTGGAACCGTTTGAGAATATAAATGCCAGCCTTTTTCAATGGTGGCTTTCGAAATCAACTCATATTCCGTATCGGATATTTTTTCAACAGATGTTGACCATTTTACAGGCTCTAAAACTTGAGCTTGACTTAGAAACGATGTTATAAAAACACTTAATAATAAAAGAAATTTCTTCATTTTGTATTACAAATTTATTTCACATTGAAAACTAATTCTACTTCTGTAGGTGGCAAACATCTACTATCGTCGCAAACCATAAACTCGACTGTTGCATCAATTTTTAATGGTGTTTTGCCTTTTAATTTAATGCGTTGTTTAAAATTTGCTTTCTTTTCGAAAAATTTAATTTTCATTCCAAAAACAGGATCGTCTATGGTTTTACCGGTTTCTTCGGTTGTATTCCCTTTTTTTAGATAACTGCCATTGCCTTTAAAAGTAAAGCTTGTTGCTATAGGCCCATCTTCTGGTACGTTTTGCGAATATAAATGCCAATGAGTATCTATTGATGCTGTGGCTACTAAATCGTATTCGGTATCTGATATTTTAATTACAGATGTAGACCATGTAACGGGTTCTAGTATTTGAGCTCTAACAGAAGTAAAAGCTAGAATGGCAAATGCTAAAATTAAATTTTTCATTATTTTAATTCGTTTAATTATTGTTTTGGTTTAAAAACAACTTCATAAGATTTTCCAGCGCTAAGTACTTCTTTTGCGATTTTTTGAATATCTTTTTTCGTCATTTTAGTAACAATATTCTCAAAGTTTTTAGGATCGTTTATGTTTTCGTTATATCTAAAGTACGATGTAAGCACACTCATATCATAAGCATTTTTATCTTTAGCCTGCTCACGCTCTTTAATAAAGTTCGTTCTTGTTTTACTTAAATCGTCGTCACTAATAGTTCCGTTTGCAATTTTTTCTAATTCGGCATTAACAATATCAACTAATTTATCGGCCATGTCTGGATTACAATCAAATCTAAAAGATACAAAAACCTGAGATTTTGGCTCTCTAGAAAAATTAGCTGTAGCTCTTGGGCTATACGCACCACCTTCGGCTTCTCTAACAGTTTCTAAAACTCTTAATTGTAAAATATCGCCTAAAGCAGAAGTGTAAATTGAATTTGCTACAGAATATGGCATTTCTTTTTTGTACACAACATTTACCGATGCTTTAGGATCTTCCATAGCAATATAAATATCTTCATCTATTTTAGAAGACACCCACTCTGCACCATTGTCTTTATAAGCTTCTTTTACTTTATTAGTAGGAATACTAGCAATATATTTTTCTAGAAGTGGTTTTAAATTTGCTTCTTCAACATCTCCAATAATAAAGAATTCGAAATCTGAAACATTAGCAAAACGGTCGTTGTAAACTTTTTTAATCTTTTCGAAAGAAATATCTTTTACATAATCCTGATTAAAAATACGTTCTTTAGGATTGTTTTTTCCGTAAACAGCTACTGTTAAACTATCTCTCATTTGCTCGCCAATATCTTTGCTTCTGCGAATAATATAGTTGCTTATGTTACTTTCTAGTACTTTATATGCTTTCTCATCGAAACGTGGTTTTACAAAATATACATGAACCATTTGTAACATGGTTTCTACATCTTTGGTGTTTGAAGTTCCAGAAATGTTTTCGTTAATTTCTCCTAGACCAACTCTTACATTAGCTGTTTTTCCCGCTAAAACCTTTTTTAAATCGGTTGCTGAAAAATCTCCTAAACCAGACATTTGAAGTAAACTCGACATTAAATCGGCCGAAGGTAATTCGTCGTCGCTTAATAGAGATGTTCCACCATAACTAGTTCCGGTTAATACAACATTATCTTTCTCTTTGTTTACAAATTTATAATGTACTTTAACGCCATTACTTAAAATAAAGGTTGTAGCATCGATTTCTTTATTGTGTTTTGTCTCGGTTATTTTACCAGATTTAATATCTAAATCTGAAACTAAGGTTTTACCATCTAAAGATTCTGTGTAAGGTTCGATGCTATTATCGTTTTCTATCTCAGATAAAATCGCTTTTGCTTGAGCTTCGGTTAGGTTATCTTGACCTTCAACACCCGTTACATTTAAATATCGGTTGTTTTTAGAAAATAAACGTTTTATAGTATTGTGAACATCTTCTGGAGTAATTGTATTAAAAATTGACTTAGCAATTTCGTATTCCTTTTCTACGTCGGTTATGGTACTGTTAGACAAGAAATTATTTTGAATACCCCATTCTATTTGACCATGACTTGCATCATCTCTTTTAGAAATTTTATTTTCGTAAGATGTTTTTATTTGGGTAATGCTTCTTTCTACCTCAGATGCAATGTGCCCATATCTTACAGCACGTTCTACTTCGGTAAAAACTTCCTTAAAAGCCTCTTTTTGCATATTTGGTTTTGGAGAAATACCAACACTAAGTGCGTCTGAAGTTCTAGATAGTGAGCTGTAACGTACCCCTGCTCCTAAAAATGAAGCGTCTGGTTTTTGTGCTTGCTCTGAAATTCTTGCAGTTAAAAGACTTGTTGCCATCGACTCTAATAAAGAACGTTTTAAGTCTCCAACGGTTTCAGTATCTAAAGATTTTTTATGACGAATACCAAAACTTAAACTGGCGGTAGAAACCTCAGGGTCTGTACCTAAACTGTATAACATCCCGGTATTTTCTGGAATATCTACAACGTAGCGTGGTTTTGGATTTTCAACGGCTGGAATTTCAGAAAAATTAGCTATAATTTTCTTTTCGATATCATCTACATCTACATCGCCAATAATAGCAATGGCTTGTAAATCTGTACGATACCAATCGTGATAAAAATCTCTTAAAGCTTTGTATTTAAAACCTTCTACAACAGACATTAAACCAATTGGTAAACGTTCTGAATATTTAGATTTATTGAAGGTTATTGGTAAACTTGTTTGAAACAAACGCATTTGACCGTTTTGGCGAGTACGCCATTCTTCTTTTATAACACCACGTTCGGCATCAATTTCTTCGTCGGTTAACAATAAATAGTTCGACCAGTCTTTTAACACAGTTAAACAAGTATCTACCAACCCATCTTTAGTTGGTATGTTGTTTAAATTGTAAACTGTTTCATCAAAAGAAGTGTATGCATTAATGTCTTTACCAAATACGGCACCGTGTTTTTGTAGTGTATTTAAAATGCCTTTTCCTGGGAAGTTTTTTGTTCCGTTAAAAGCCATATGCTCTAAAAAGTGAGCTAAACCTTGTTGGTCTTCGTTTTCTAGAACAGACCCTACATTTTGAATAATATAATAACTTGCAGCATCTTTTACAACATCGGTACTCTTGATGTAATAAGTCATGCCATTTGGTAAAACCCCTTTTTTTATAGTTTGGTCTACCGGTAATGGTTCGCTGTAATTAATAGTTTGTGCAAATCCGTTAAATGAAAGTGAAAAACTTAAAAAAAAAGCAAAAAATAAAATACGTTTCATAAATTTTGGTTTAAAATTGTTTTATAGGTTAAATGTAAGTTTTTAACTATAAACTCTCATCTTTTTAAGATAGTTTTAATAAATTAATAAGGGCTGCTTTTATACAGCCCTTTAAATATTAATTTTTTAAAGTGACTAACTCAAAAAAAAATTAACATCATAAAAAAACATCTATCAGTGTTAAGACGATAAAAAAACTCTTTACCCTATTAAGGTTTTGTTAAAATTTAAAGAATTATGTATTTTTTTTAAAGTTAAATAACAAAACGTTACTTTTTTTAGCATATTAATTTAAATACCTGATTAAGCAAATAATACCAATAATTTCAAGTTACACCCAATTACCAGTCGCTTAAAATATTTGCTTAACTAATACCTTTCCTATTTTTTTGTAACAACACCAAGACTGCTTATAAGGTTTTAGTTACCTTTGTGAACCTAAAACACGCATTTATGATTTATTCTATGACAGGTTACGGAAAATCTGTATTGCAACTACCTACAAAAAAAGTAACAGTTGAGCTAAAATCGCTTAACAGTAAAAGTCTCGATTTAAATGCAAGAATGCCATCTATTTACCGAGAAAAAGAACTTGCTATTAGAAAACTGCTAGCCGAAAAACTAGAACGTGGCAAAGTAGATTTCTCTATTTATGTTGAAACAACAGCCGAAGATACCTCTACACAAATTAATACACCCGTAGTTAAACAATACATGCAGCAATTAAAACAAGTTGTAGATGGCGATGCTATCGAACTTTTAAAAATGGCAGTACGTTTTCCAGATGCTTTAAATACGGTTCGTGAAGAAATAGACGAAAACGAATGGGAGCTTATTAACAACGAAATTAATTTAGCTGTTAACGATTTAATTACCCACCGTTTAAATGAAGGTGAAGTTTTAGAAGCCGATTTTAAACTTCGTATTAACACCATTGATACGCTTTTAGAACAAGTGATAGCCATCGATCCCGAACGTATTGAAGGGGTTCGCGAGCGTTTATTAAAAGGTGTTGAAGAATTAAAAGAAAAATACGACGAAAACCGTTTCGAACAAGAATTGGTGTTTTACATTGAAAAATTCGATATAACCGAAGAAAAAGTACGTTTAAAAAACCATTTAAACTACTTTTTAGAAACCATGAATTCTAAAGATTCTAACGGAAAAAAACTAGGTTTTATTAGCCAAGAAATAGGTCGAGAAATTAACACTATTGGGTCTAAGAGTAATTATGCACCTATGCAGCAGCTTGTTGTGCAAATGAAAGACGAATTAGAAAAAATAAAAGAACAATTATTGAATGCGCTTTAAAACCATTCTATAATATATTACATTACAAGTGAAAGAAGGATTAACAAATACAGGGAAACTTATCGTGTTTTCGGCACCATCGGGATCGGGTAAAACAACCATAGTAAAACATTTGTTAGGTATTAAAGATTTAAATTTAGAATTTTCAATATCTGCAACCTCCAGAGAAAAACGTGGCACCGAAGTACACGGTAAAGATTACTACTTTTTATCGCTGGACGATTTTAAAAAACACATAAAAAACGATGATTTTCTAGAATGGGAAGAAGTATATCGCGATAACTTTTATGGCACCTTAAAAAGCGAGGTAGAACGCATTTGGGCTATGGGTAAAACCGTTATTTTCGATATAGATGTTTCGGGAGGCTTACGCATAAAACGAAAATTTCCAGAACAAACCCTTGCCATATTTGTTAAACCACCAAGCATCGACGATTTAAAAATTCGTTTAAAAAAGCGTCAAACAGAAACCGAAGACAAAATAAACATGCGTGTCGCAAAAGCTTCGGCAGAACTCGCTACAGCGCCTTTATTTGATGTTATAGTTGTAAACGACGAGTTAGATAAAGCCTTAATTAAAGCAGAAAAACTGGTTAGCGACTTTATAAATTCTTAAACAATACTCATGAAAGTTGGATTGTATTTTGGCTCCTTTAATCCCATTCATATCGGGCATTTAATTATAGCAAACCACATAGAACAATACAGCGATTTAAACGAAATTTGGTTTGTAGTTACACCACATAACCCTTTTAAAAAGAAAAGTACCCTTTTAGATAATTATCAGCGCTTAGAAATGGTGCATCTTGCCACGCAAGACTACGAACATTTAAAACCTTGCGATATAGAGTTTAAATTACCACAACCAAGCTATACCATAAATACGCTTGTACATTTACAAGAAAAATACCCAAATCATGAGTTTGCACTTATTATGGGTGAAGACAATTTAGAAGGCTTCCATAAATGGAAAAACCACGAAGTCATTCTAGAAAACCATCATATTTATGTGTATCCCAGAATATCTAACGAAACCATAGAAACCCCTTTCGATCGTCACGAAAAAATACACCGCATTAATGCGCCTATCATGCAAATTTCTTCAACCTTTATACGCAGCGCTATTAAAGAAGGTAAAAATATTAAACCCATGTTTCCAGAACATGTTTGGAAATATCTCGACGAAATGAATTTCTATAAATAGAAACAGAAAAACCGCCTAAAGCACTTGTCTTTAAACGGTTTTTCACCTAAATAACCAACCAAAAAATTTTTATTTTATGCCCTAGTACTTGTTCTTGGGTTTTCAACTTTATCTTTTCTTTCTTTACGCAATTTATCTGTTGTTGCGCTCGATTTCGTTTTTGTATTTGTTTGTTTCATAAATTGAATATAACCTCTACCAACAAACTCATAAGCCGTTCCAGAATTTGGATGATACAATTCTATCTTGCTGTCATTAATAACGCTCAACTCGAAGTATTCATTGTCGAAGAAATCATAATCTAATGTTAAAGTTTTTAAATAGAAATCATCGGCAACATCACCAACACCATAAACACCGGTATAATCCCAAAACAAATTACTAACAGCAGTTCCCGAAACATCTTGCGAACTTCTAAATTCAGAGTCATTTCCAGCAGCTAAAAACTGTAAATAGTTTTCATTATCAAACTCGTTTAATTTACCATAGGCGCTGGTATAAACCTTTTCTCAGGCATTATACTCTTGCAAGAAATAATGAATATTGTCGTAGAATACAAAGTCGTAATCGAAGTTACTACGTTGCGAACCGTTTAAAAAATACGAAGTATCGTTTTTCGGATTGTAAAGTTCAATGGTTTTATTATCTACTTGAAAAACATCAAAAGTTTCAAAAGCATCAATTTTATGGTACACATCTAAAATCATATCATACGCATCGTAATTTCCAACATTAATACCAAAACCATTACCATTGGTTCCAATACCTACAATATTGTTATTGGCATATAAAGCACCATTTCTAAAAGAAACTGTAAAAGCCTTTTGTAAAAATGGGGTTGTACCATAACCTACGGTTTTATTAATATCTACATACCAAATTTCGTATGAGTTTAATAATTGGTTTAAAGATATTTGTGGTTCTTCCTGTATGGTTATAACCTCGGTAACTTCGGTATAGCAAGAAGTAAATAGTGTGGCTGTTAAAGCAAAGCTTAAAAGTAATTTTATAGTCTTCATAATCAATCAATTTTAATGGTTTCTATGGTTGGAGTTTCAAAACGTGTGCCAAAAAAAATTTCTTAATAATTTGTTCATTTAACAATCACTAATATTTTATGTACTTTTGATGTGTAGAATTTTAAACTATTTATGAGTAAACCATTAAAATATGCGGTTTTTGGAGCAGGCAGTTGGGCTACAGCCATTGTAAAAATGCTGTCTGAAAATTTAAATGAAATTGGTTGGTACATGCGCAGTGTGTACACCAAAGAACATTTATTAAAAGAACAACATAACCCCAATTATTTAAGCTCGGTAGAATTTCACTTAGAACAATTAAAGCTAAGCAACGATATAAATGACATCGCTAATTATGCCGATGTTTTAATATTTGTAATTCCTTCGGCATTTATACATAGCGAATTAGAAAAATTAAATATTGATATTTCTGGTAAAACCATCGTATCGGCCGTAAAAGGTATTATGCCAGAAACCGGTTTGCTGGTAGGCGAACATTTTCATGAAGTTTACAATGTCCCTTACGATAATATTGCAGTTATTGCAGGCCCATGCCATGCCGAAGAGGTAGCGCTCGAGCGTTTATCGTACCTAACCATTTCGTGTTCAGACCAATTAAAAGCAAAAGCCATTGCCCATAGTTTAAGCAGCGATTACATAAAAACAAAAATTAGCGACGATATTATTGGTGTAGAATACGCCGTTATGCTAAAAAATATTTACGCCATTGCCGCTGGTATTGCCCACGGTTTGGGTTATGGCGATAATTTTCAAAGCGTACTCATGAGTAATTCCATTCGCGAAATGAAACGTTTCATTAAAAAAATGCACAAAATGAAACGCAACATAAACAACTCGGCTTATCTGGGCGATTTATTAGTTACAGGTTACTCGGTTTTTTCTAGAAATCGCATGTTTGGTAACATGATTGGAAAGGGCTACACCGTAAAATCGGCACAAATGGAAATGAGTATGGTTGCCGAAGGTTATTACGCCACAAAAAGCGCCCATTTACTTAACTTAAAAAACAAAAACAAAACGCGTTTACCCATTATAAATGCCGTTTACGAAATACTTTACGAAAACAAAGAACCTAAAAAAGTATTTAAAAAATTAACCGAAAAGTTAGATTAACAGGGCGTTACCCAAGGGTCGGGCTTTCGCAAGTCGCTCTCTGCGAGGAGCTCCAACAATTGCTCAATCCCTAACGCAACCTACCCGCAAAAGGCTTAGTTTATATCCAGATTTTGTTTATTTGCTACTAATTAATTGTTTTAGCATTAATTTATTATTTCACCAAAACACCACGAGCTTCCATTAAAGGAATGGGCTGTAAGGCTTTTAAATTAATAGTGTTTTTTCTGAATAAATAGGTTTTATCAAACATCGCATTACCTTCAAAAAAAGACACTTTAAAGGTGTTGTTTAACGCAAAAAGTTCTTCTTGCATTAATTCAATTTTAGCATAACTTTTTTTAGGTAAAAGATCTATTTTCTTTCTAAAAGTAGAGGTTATTTTATCTTCGGTATAACCGCTGGTTACAATAATAACCATTTCCAAATCGACAGCTTTATCGTTAATAATATAGGCGTTCCAATCTTGGGTTTTATAAATGTCGTTGTACTCATTTACAATAGCAACGTACACACCTTCAACTTTAGGAATTTGGATATCTTTTTTCATCTATTTTGGTAATGTAATTTCAAAACTTTTAATTATGTGTCAAAATTAACACATTGCCATGAACAATACCATTTAAAGTATTTTTAAATTTGTTATCAATATGAAAACTGAGGCTTATACATATTTAAAGAAAAAAGACCCTGTAATTAAAAAAATTATTGAAGCGGTTCCATATCCTGATATTCTAAGTACCAAAAATATTTTTCACGACTTGATAAGTTGTGTTGTTGAACAGCAAATTCATTACAGAAGCACAAAAAATATTTTTAAAAAATTACTTGAAAAAGCAGCAATAACAAGTTTAACTACCGAGAATTTTTCTGTTTTTGAAGAAAAAGGACTATCAACAATTAAACTATCTGATAAAAAATATGAAACTCTTTCTCATATAATAGATTTTTGGAAGGATAATCGTGTGGAATGGGAGATGCTTTCAAATGAAGAAATTACCAATAAACTCTCAAAAATTAAAGGTATTGGTACATGGACTATCGACATGATTCTGCTTTACACTTTAGACCGACCAAATATCATCCCGATTGACGATTTTCATTTAAAACAAATAATGACTAACCTTTATAAATTAAATCCAGATTATAAGTTAAAATCACAAATAACAAATATTTCAAATAATTGGAGTCCGTACAAGTCGATTGCCGTTAAATATTTATTGGCTTACAAGACGTTTTCAATAAAAAATCCTCTTTTTTAATTCAATTAAAGCGCGCTTTTAAACTGCTCTAAAAAACGTACATCGTTTTCACTTAACAAACGAATATCGCCTATTTGATGCAATAACATGGCAATACGATCGATACCCACACCAAAAGCAAAACCAGAATATTCTTTAGAGTCTATTTTGCAGTTTTCCAGAACATTAGGATCTACCATACCACAACCACCAATTTCTAACCAACCGGTTCCTTTGGTAATTTTATAATCGGTTTCGGTTTCTAAACCCCAATACACATCAATCTCTGCGCTTGGTTCTGTAAATGGAAAATAAGACGGCCTTAAACGTATTTTCGATTTCCCAAAAAGTTGTGTTGTAAAGTATTGAAGCGTTTGTTTTAAGTCTGCAAAGCTTACATCTTTATCAATATATAACCCTTCTAATTGATGGAAAAAACAGTGAGAACGTGCCGAAATAGCTTCGTTTCTATACACTCTACCTGGTGAAATGGTTCTTATAGGTGGTTGGTTATTTTCCATATAACGTACTTGTACAGAACTGGTGTGTGTACGCAACAACACATCGGGGTTGGTTTGAATAAAAAAAGTATCCTGCATGTCGCGCGCCGGATGGTATTCTGGCAAGTTTAAAGCTGTAAAATTATGCCAGTCGTCTTCTATTTCCGGGCCTTCACTAACGTTAAAACCAATGTTAGAAAAAATATCGATAATTTGATTTTTTACAATAGATATAGGATGACGTGCACCAAGCGATACAGGTTCTCCTGGGCGCGATAAATCGCCATAAACACCTTTTACTTCTTCTTTACTTTCTAGTTCTTCTTTTAAAGCGTTTACTTTAGCTTCGGCGGTTTTTTTAAGCGTATTTATGGTTTGTCCGAATTCTTTTTTATGCTCGTTTGCAACGTTTTTAAACTCTGCAAAGTAGTCGTTTAACAATCCTTTTTTACCTAAATATTTAATACGGAAAGCTTCAACTTCTTCTTTAGTTTGTGCTGTAAATGCTTCTGCTTCGGCTATTAGCTCTTTTATCTTATCTATCATAACATACTTAAAATGATGGCAAATTTAATCAATTTATTGGGATTTGCGTTAAGGATTGCAGCGGCATCCTTTTTACTTTTTTGTAAAAAGATATAGCGGAAAGCCTGACTTTTTGTTTTTCTCAAAAAGTAACGCCCAAAAACTAATCTATATATTTCGTTTCTACGAAATAGTTAACAATGGCTTCTTTCATTAAAACACTTTGTTCGCCTGCCTTTAGGTTAGGCAACTGCGCTTTTACTTTGTAATGAGGCCATTTATCTTCATCGTAAAAATCAAATTCGTAGTATCCGTAGGGCTCTAACAGCCTACAAATTGCAATATGCATTAAATCTAATTTGTGATCTTTTTTGAATTGTAAATGTGGCTGACCGAGTTCCTGCACGCCAATGAGGTAAATTATAGCATCTAAATCGAGGGTGTCACCATCGGCAAATTGATTTGATATTTTTTCTACCAATAAATCCCAGCGTTTTTTTAATTCTTCGTCTCTTGCCATTTGCTTTTTTTGAAAATGAATTTCCAGTTATTTTAAAGTCGCAAAGTTAACTTATATTTGATAAATTTTAGTTTTATATGAGTGTTATTGATATTGTTTTAGCTTCGGTTTTGCTTTTTGGATTAATTCGTGGTTTTATGAAAGGCCTTTTTGTTGAAGTAGCATCGCTGGTAGCTTTAATAGCTGGTGTTTATGGAGCGATTCATTTTAGCGATTTTGCTGCTACGTACTTAACAGACAAAACCGAATGGAACGAAAAAACCATTAACATTACGGCCTTTGCTATTACTTTTGTAGTGATTATTCTGGCCATTAGCCTGGCGGGTAAAGCCCTAACAAAACTAGCCGATTTTGCTGCTCTTGGCATTATTAATAAACTCGCTGGGGCTGTGTTTGGGGCTTTAAAATTGGGACTTATTTTAAGCGTTATTTTAATTGTTTTTGATAGTTTAAATAACAGTTTGCCTTTTGCAAATGAAGACGATATTAATGATTCTGTACTTTACCAACCTGTAAAGGGATTAGTGCCAACCATTTTTCCTAATATTTTAAATAAAAAGGAAAATTTAGAGGATGACAAGACACCCGAAACCGCTGAAACAAAAAAGCCACTTTAAAAGTGGCTTGTAATTGTTAATCGAGATGATATATTTCTCTAATTGTATCTAAAATACGTTCGAAATCTATTTTTAAATCGATGAGTTTACCGGTATGAATATCGAAAACCCAGCCATGAACAGTTAAACCCCGATCTCTGGAAGCCTTTTGTACGGCCGCCGTTTTAATGAGATTTACACATTGTTCCTGAACATTTAATTCTACCAATCGATCGTATTTTTTTTCTTCATTTTCGATGCTATTTAATTCCTGTTTATGGATACGATATACATCACGAATGTTACGTAACCATGGATTTAAAATTCCTAAATCTTCAGATTGCATAGCAGCCTTTACACCACCACAGGCATAATGTCCACATACAATAACATGATTTACTTTAAGGTGCACCACAGCATATTCTACAACCGACATCACATTTAAATCGGTTCCTGTAACCATATTGGCAATATTACGATGCACAAATACATCGCCTGGCCCCAGGCCCATAAGCTCTTCTGAAGTAACTCGACTGTCTGAGCAGCCAATAAATAATAATTCTGGATTTTGACCTTTGCCTAAATCTTCAAAGTAGTTTTGGTTTTCAGAAATCTTATCTTTAATCCATTTTTTATTATTCTCAAAAACGTGATCCAGATCCATATAGCTTAATTTATTAAGTAAATATAAGCTTAAAAATGTTAAAGTGCTTTAATATCTTTTGAAGAAATCCAACCCGTTTTACCGTCGGCTAATTTTATTTTTTTCCAGGTATTAATTGTATCAATAATTTGCACTTTGGTGCCTTCGTGAAGTATAAATGCTTGTTCGCTTCTAGAATTGGGCTCACTTTTTACAATGCTTTCTTGAGCAAAAACAATGGCAGGTTTATCTTTTTTGTAAACATTAAATTGATGAAATGCTAAAACCAGACTGCTTAACATCAAAGTTAAAGCAACAATACTCCCAATAAATGCTAAACGCTTTTTAATGGTAGTATACGAAAAATAATAAGCCAATATTAAAATAACAAAGCAAAACACAAAAGCTACAGCCGTTTTTGCCCAGCCATCGAAAGTCATAAGGTTGGTAATTTTACTGGTAATTTTTCCAAATCCAGAAACGGGTAAAACATCGATGGCATCAACCGTCATGTTTTTAGCAAAGGTTAAATTGTGCTTAATATCTTCGTCGTTTGGAGCTAACTGCAAAGCCTTTTCATAGTAATAAATACTTGGGGCTATGTTATTTAATTTATAATTGGCGTTTGCTAAATTAAAATATAATTCTGCCGAATGGTTTTTTGTTGCTAAAATAGCCTCATAATTATCAATAGCTTCGGCATACTTCCCTTGATTATACAAGGCATTTGCCTTTTCAAAAAGAGATTGGTTTTGAGCCATTACACCAAAACTTAACAATAACGATAGTATGTAAATTAACTTTTTCATCTTAACGTGCTTGTTTATCAATTAAAGAAATTGTTTTTGCTGCCTTTTCGTAATCGTCTTGCATGGTTACAATATCTATAGGCGTGTAACGAGCCAGTTCACAATTTTGTAGTATGCTGTTAAAATCTTTAATAACATCTAATTCTACTTGCTTTTCTGTAAGTAGCTCCTGTATTTTGTCTTTACTTAAATCGCTCGTTTCTATATGCAATTTGGCTTTTAAATAGTTGTGCAACGCTTTTTCAAGTGCAATGTAAAAGGCTTCTTTTTTACCCAAAGATTTCTTAGCGTGACCTAAATATTTCTTAGCTAATTTATCGGCTTTACGAATTCGGTTTCCATAAACATCGGCTTCTCTTGATGCTTTTTTATTTCTAATAAAAATGGCAACAGGAATTAATAAAAACGGTAATAACAACAAGCTCCAGAATAAATTCGTTTTGAAAAAACGTGAGTTTGCCATATTAAAAAACGTCGTGTCTGTTTTTATAAAAGCAAACTGGCTGTTGTTTAAAACCACAGGTTGTTTGCTAATTGCACTAGTGGTTGCAGGGTTTCCGTTAGCACTATTAACAGGCCCTTCTAAAACATCTATTATAATTTCTTCGGAATTTAATCGTTTATAGGTTTCGGTTTTTAAATCGAAATAAGAGAATGAAATGCTTGGCAGCGGGTATTTTCCTTTGTACTGAGGCACAACGGTGTAATTATCTGAAATATCGCCTTGCATTCCAGCTAAATTGGTTCTAACATTCTCGGTATGTTCTGGTTCGTAAACTTCTAAAGAACTTGGTAAAGTTACCTTAGGAAGTTTAAACAGTTTTAAATTTCCGTTTCCTCTTACACCTACTTTTAGTTGAAACGATTCGGTGGCGTCTAATTCTTTTTTAGATGTTGATACTTCGAAATTAAAATCGCCCACAGCTCCTGTAAAATCGGCTGGTTTACCTTCTTCTGGTAAAGGCTTAACATTTATGGTTTGATTTCCTGCCGAAACAACCTTGCTGGCACGCGTCATTAAAGGACTTCCAAAAATATCACGACGATTGGTTGGCACACGCAAAGCAATATCTAAACTAAGCGGTTCGATATTTAATTTGCCCGTTTTTTGTGGATATAAAACAACTTTTCTTAACACAAGGAATCGGTACTCTTCACCTTTAAACGTTCCGTTTTGAACTTTCTGCCCTTGCGTATCTATATTCTGACTCCAGAAATCGTTAAATCGTGGACTATCGATTTCGTTCCAATTGTCTACCGCTACGTTTGGCGATACATACAGCTTGTAAACAACCGTGATAGCCTCGTTTAAATACGGATTGGTTTTTGAAATTTCGGCAACCAAATGCACGTTTTCTGATGCTATATAATCGGGATTATTAGGGTCTTTAGGAATATCTACTGCCGCAGTAACCTCTATTTTTATAGGAATGGTTTTATAGGTTTCTCTATCTACAACTATTGAAGCCTGACCAATAGTAAAGGTGCCGCGGCTTTTTGGTGCTAAAAAGTAACTATATACTTTTTTAAAGGAACGCACACCATTAATCCATGAATTGCTTACCGATTGATTTGGGCCACCTACAACCACAAAATTCGCGAAGTCTGGCGGGTTAAAATTATCGCCGTCTTGATTCATTTCAAAATCGACACGTAAACGTTCGTTAACCCCTAATTTTTGTTTACTAACTTTCGCTTCAAACTTAACTTGTGCCATTAATAAACTGGCTGAAAGCATGAAAAAAAGTAATAATGTATTTTTAATAAGTTTCATAATAATGAATGAACAACTAATATCTATTTATAAAACTGAAATTAATAATTACCAATCTTTTTCAGTTTTCACTTTAACACCTTTTTGTTTTTCGGCATTCATTTTTTCTTGAACTTTCTGTTCTTGATTATTCATGGCCTCTAACAAGTTTTTTATTTGCTGAGGCGACATTTGTCCTGGCTTTGGCTGTGGCTTGGGTTGTTCTTTATCTTCTTTATCGCCTTTGCCTTTGTTATCTTTTTCGTCTTTAGGCTTGCCATCTTCATCTTTTTTATCGTCGCCTTCTTTTTTATCTTCTTTATCTTGGTCGCCTTGGTCTTTGTTATCTTTATTCTCGTCCTTGTTATCGTCGCCCTGTTTATCTTTATCTTTTTGATCTTGATTGTCTTTGTTGTCTTGATTTTTGTTGTCTTTGTTCTCGTCTTTATTCTGGTCTTGATCATCTTTTTGCTGCTCGGCACAAATTTTGGCCAGACCTAAATTATAACGGGTTTCTTCGTCTGTAGGATCGTTACGTAAAGCGTTTTTGTAAGCTTCAACAGCTTCTTTACATTTTTTATTCTGCATTAAAACATTTCCTATGTTATGAAATGCCTTATGTTTTTCAGATTTACTCGTTGCTGTTTTTGCCGCCTCTTCTAGACGATATATGGCCTCATCGAAGCTGCCTTTTTTAATATACGAATGTCCTAAATTATAAACTCCAGCCACCGATGTTGGCTGCTTTGACAGGGCTTCTCTGTAAGCCATTTCTGCCGAAACAAAGTCGTCTTCATCTATTAAACTGTTGCCTTTGTACACAAAAGCATTAGCCTTTTTTTCAGCTAATAATGCTTGTTTTTTAGCATCGTTATCTTGCGCAAAAATAAACGATGACCATAATGTTAAAACAATTATTAATGCGTTTTTCATGTGTTAATTTTTGTAATTCTAAGTTATAAAACCCAGTATTCTTGATAGTTAAAAATTTTATAAATTATTAAACTAACTGTTTTCGTTGAACAGATTAAGTTTTTTCAACCAAGCTGTTTTACGTTCTAACAAGAAAATATCTAAGAATAAAAAGAAAATACCCAGACCTAAAAACCACTGAAACTGGTCTTTAAAATCGGCAAATTGTTTGCTTTCGAATTCCTTTTTATCCATGCCGTTTAAAATTTCACGAATATTGTCTACTACTTCGTTCGTATTTCTTCCGTTTATGTAAACGCCATTAGCCTCGCTAGCTATATTTTTTAGTGTTTCTTCGTCTAACTTGGTGATAACCGTTTCGCCTTGGTTGTCTTTTTTATAGTTTATTACAACCCCGTTACGCTTTTCTGGAATTGGGCCACCTTTTACATCGCCAACGCCAATGGTTAAAATTCTAATGCCTTCTTCATTGGCTTGTTCTGCAACAGCAGAGGCTTCTTCACCGTGATCTTCACCATCGGATATTATAATTAAAACGCGGTTGGTTTGTTCTTCATCATCAAAATAGGTGGTCGCCAATTTAATAGCTTCATCTATGGCTGTACCTTGAGATGAAAGCATATCGGTATTCATACTTTGAAGAAACATTTTAGCAGAACCATAGTCTGTTGTTATTGGTAACTGCGGAAAAGCTTTTCCTGCATAAGCAATAATACCAACACGGTCGCTGGCTAAATTGTTTATTATTTGCGTAACTAACTGTTTGGCTTTTTCTAATCTGTTTGGAGCAATATCTTCTGCCAACATACTTTTAGACACATCGACTGCAAATACCACATCGACACCTTCACGCTTAACGGTTTCTAGCTTTGTACCTACTTTAGGATTTACCAAAGCAATAGACAAACAAGCAAAAGCTAAACACAGTATAATTATTTTTAAAACGGATTTAAAAAGGGATGTATTAGGACTTAAGCGTTTTAATAATTGTTTATCTGCAAACTTTTTTTGAGCGCGGTGTCTCCAGATTTGAAGCACCAAAAAGAGCACAATTATTACTGGAATAACCGCTAAAACCCAGAACCATATTTTTTCTTCTAATTGATACATTGTTATTAATTTGTATTTAGCAAAATGGCAGCATTTTAACCTGCTAACTCACTAATATGTCATTAAACAAAACTTCTAAAAACCGTATTGCGTAATAATAATTCTATAAGTAATAAAATACCAGCTAGAATAACTAAGGGGCGATACTTTTCGTCGTAATTATAGAATTTAAATTCTTCGACATCTGTTTTTTCGAGTTTATTTATTTCTTCGTAAATCTCTTCTAACTTTTTGTTATTGGTTGCTCTAAAATATTTTCCGCCAGTTACATTAGCAATTTCTTTAAGCAAAACTTCGTCTATTTCTACCTGAATTCGAGCATATTGAAAATCACCTGTACGCGGGTCGATAGCCACGGGAGACAAGGCCATTCCGTTTGTTCCTAAACCAATCGTATAAACTTTTATACCATATTCTACAGCTAATTCACTTGCTATTTTAGGGTCTATAAAACCAGAATTATTTACACCATCTGTAAGTAAAATAATAACTTTACTTTTTGCTTTGCTGTCTTTTAATCGGTTTACAGAAGTGGCTAAACCCATTCCAATAGCAGTACCTCCTTCTATAATATTGTTATATTTTATACTACTTAATGAACGTAAAACGATGGCTTTATCGCTTGTTATAGGTGTTTTGGTATAACTTTCGCCAGCATATTCTACCAAACCAATACGGTCGTTTGGTCTGCCTTTTATAAATTCTGAAGCTACTTTTTTTAAGGCCTCGAGCCTATTTGGCGACAAGTCTTTTGCTAGCATACTCGCCGAAACATCTATTGCCATAACAATATCGATACCTCGGGTTGTTTTTGTTTTGGTTGAAACATCGACACTTTGCGGTCTTGCCAAGGCTGTAATGAGCAATGCCAGGGCTAACAAACGCAAAATAAACAAGCCATGTTTTAACTTAGGCAACAACGAACTTGTTAACTTAAAACCTTTTAAGGTTGATATTTTTAATTCGGCTGTTTGCTTTTGATTTTTAAAAATATACCAAACTATGGCCAAAGGTAAGGCCAACAGTAACCAGAAAAATTCTTTATTTACAAACTCAACACCTTCAAACATTAGTTTTCTGCTTTTTTAAGTTCTACTGAATTTAATATGCGATCTACTATTTGGTCTGCATATTCATCATCTCTAGGATAGGTTAACATAATTTGTTGTAAAACATTTTCTGATGCAAACAATAACATAACATAATTGCCTTCCTGTTCACTTTTTGTAATTGGATTAGTAAATTTTAAACTACCGTAAGTTTTTAAACCTTCTGCTCCATTGGGTGTTAAAAATTTATCTCTTAAAACAACAATATCTTGGGCGCCTTGCGATTCAATAGTTTTAAGCATTTGCTCTGAAACCTGCTCAATATCTATTTTATTATCGCCCATATTTTTGTAGGCGGTTGTGTTTACCATAACGCTAAAGAAATCGAGCAAACTACCATACATAAAGGTTGTTTGTGTAACCTGTTGTTTCATAGCATCGGCTACAGGTAGCTCAACACGTTTTAGCACTTTTGGTGTGCTAATAGTTACTGGCGGTACCCCATAAGCACTGGTAACCCAATCGCTTTGTAAAAGTTCCATACTGTCATGGCCAATAATGGTATCTTTTACATAAGAAAAGCCATATTTGATACCAAACCCAACAAACGTTGCAAATAGAAGAACAATACTTAAAGCGACTGTTAAAATTACTTTATTACGTTTCTTTTTACGCTCTAATTCTTCACGATATTTTTCGTCGAGTAGTTTTTCTTCCTCGGTAGGCTCTGGTAGCGCCTCTTTAACGTGATCAATTTCTATGTCGATGGTATTTCTATCTAATTTTGCCAATTCAACATCGACGGCAGATTTTGCGAATTTCACTAAATCGGCACGTTTTAATATGCTTTCTAAGTTTCTAATATCTTCTTTACTAATATCAACCTGATTGGCTTCTTTTAGCATATTAAGTCTTTCAATAAGTTCATCGGTAGTGCTTTCCAGGGCTTTATCGTAAACTTTTTCGTCTAGATATTTTCTTATAATAAATGTAAGCTCTGAATAATATTCTTTAATTTCCTGATGCTCTAAATAATGACTTTCATCTAACTTTTTTAAAGCTAATTTAGCACGGTCGTAGGGCGGTAATAATGCAATTTGTTCGGCTTCGGTAAGTGGTTTTTTTCTCCAAATAAACCAATACATTAAAAAACCAACCACGCCAATTATTAAAAGTGTTATTAGCAAATATTTCCACCAATTGCTCGATGGTTTTTCTACTTCAATAATGGGTTTAATATCGTATAAACCTTGCTTTGTGGTATCTATTACCACATTATTTACCTCAACTTTTAACGAATCGGTAAAGAAGGTTTTATCGCCAATAATAATTTTTTGCCTTGGTATGGTATAGGCTCCAGAATCGAATTGTGTTAATCCGTATTTTTTTATAAGATTGAATTTATCTTGATTTTTTATAGTATCGATACTATAAGATTCAATCATTTCCAGAGGTGCAAAAGATTGCCCTTCGGGAAAAACAACCAAGTTATTAGCTTTGGTTTCTACTTCAATTTTATAGGTAATTTGCGCGCCTATTTTTATAGTTGTAGAATCGATAGAAGCTTTAACCTGAGCATTAGAAAACCATGAAAAAAGAACCAAGACAACCAACAAAAACATGCTTTTTCGCTGACTGTTTTGAAAATTAAAAATTCTAAAATCGTAATTCATAAATCGTTTATCCTCTCCTTTTAAAGTAACCCAACATTTTCTTAACGTAGCTTTCATCTACACGACAATCTATGGTTCCTGCGCCTGCTTTATTAAAGCTTTCCTTATAATAAGTTACCTTGTCTTGATAAAACTTACCATAATTTAATCTAACTTTTTTTGAACTCGTATTAACTAATAATAATTCGCCTGTTTCTTCATCTTGCATTTGCACCACACCCAAATTAGGAATTTCTTCTTCGCGTTTATCGTAAACCCGGATACCTGTAACATCGTGTTTTCCTGAAACAATTTTCATAGTTTGGTGGTAATCGTCTGCAATAAAATCGGAGAGTACAAATACAATTGCTTTCTTCTTCATTACATTTTGCATGAATTTTAAAGCATGAGCTAAATTGGTTTTTTTACTTTCTGGTTCGAACTCAATTAACTCACGTATAATGCGAAGCACATGCGAACGACCCTTTTTTGGTGGTATGTATAATTCTACCTTATCTGAAAATAAAATAAGTCCGATTTTATCGTTATTTTGTGTTGCCGAAAAGGCTAAAGTAGCAGCAATTTCGGTTACCACTTCGTTTTTAAATTGTTGGTTTGTACCAAACAATTCTGATCCCGAAACATCTACCATAAGCATCATGGTAAGTTCGCGTTCTTCTTCAAAAACTTTTACAAAAGGTTCGTTATAACGCGCAGTTACATTCCAATCTATGTTTCGAACATCGTCACCAAATTGGTATTGACGCACCTCACTAAAAGTCATACCACGCCCTTTAAAGGTAGAATGGTATTCGCCTCCAAAAATATGATCGGACAAACGACGTGTCTTAATCTCTATTTTTCGTACTTTTTTTAGTAATTCTTTAGTATCCATTGTTCAATTGTCTATTGATTTTTATTATTGATTAATTTTCATTTAATAATCAATGGTTAATTATCAATTGTCAATTTTAAGGTACTTCTATTTCGTTTACTATTTTATTAATGATATCTACCGAAGTTACTTTTTCGGCTTCTGCTTCGTAAGTAATACCAATTCTGTGTCTTAACACATCGTAAACAACGGCACGAACATCTTCTGGTATGACATAACCACGACGTTTAATAAAAGCATAACATTTTGCAGCCGTTGCTAAATTGATACTACCACGAGGTGAAGCACCAAATGAAATAAGTGGTTTTAAATCTGCCAACTTATATTTTTCTGGATAACGCGTAGCGAAAATAATATCTAGAATGTATTTTTCAATTTTCTCATCCATATACACATCGCGAACGGCTTTTTGTGCATTCAGGATTTGATCGACAGATACCACCGAGTTTACTTTATCCCAGGCGCCTTTTAAATTGGCACGCATAATTAATTGCTCTTCTGCAATTTTTGGATAATCGATAACTGTTTTTAACATGAAACGGTCTACCTGAGCTTCTGGTAACGGGTAAGTTCCTTCCTGCTCGACTGGGTTCATGGTTGCCATTACTAAAAATGGTTTGTCTAACTTAAAGGTTTCGTCGCCAATAGTAACTTGTTTTTCCTGCATGGCTTCAAGTAAAGCCGACTGTACTTTTGCCGGAGCACGATTCACCTCATCTGCAAGCACGAAGTTCGCGAAAATTGGCCCCTTTTTTATAGAGAAATCGTTCACCTTCATGTTGTATATTAGGGTACCTGTAACATCGGCAGGTAATAAATCTGGTGTGAACTGAATTCTGCTGAAACTTCCGTCTACAGCTTGAGCCAGTGTGTTAATGGCTAAAGTTTTTGCTAAACCAGGTACACCTTCTAACAATATATGCCCCTGACCTAACAAACCGATAAGTAAACGTTCTACCATATGCTTTTGCCCAACGATGACTTTGTTCATCTCTAGCATTAACAAATCAACAAAAGCACTTTCCTTTTCAATTTTTTCGTTAATTGTCTTAATATCAATAGTACCTGTATCTTCCATCATTATAGTAGTTTTTTAAAAGCCCGAATATAATACGCTTATTTGAGCAATGCAAATTGTTAAAATTTTTCTTTGAACCCTGTTAATAATTGGTTAAATGTTAAAATTTTGAATAGTTAATAATAGGTTAAATAAAAAAGAGCATCACATTTTGTGATACTCTTTGATTTATTGAGAAAAATTGATTTTTTATAAAGCTACTAAAGCAACTGGTGTTAGAACTGTTTCTAAGCCAGGTAAAACTTCTACTTCAATTGTTGCTGCTTCAAAATTTGCTACACTTATTGTTAAAGTATAGTTTCCTGGTGGAATGTTTTCAAATTCAAATTCACCACTGGCATTAGACATTACGGTTGCTTGAACCGTATCGGTGCCACTAATTTTAATTTCAGCAGTTACTTCAATATCATTGGTTACATCGCCACTAATAGAACCTGGTTTTAATTCTAAAGTTATTGGTGCATCTAACGTTTTAATACTTCCATTAGTTACTACAACACCTTCTAGGCTTGTCGATCCATAATCTGATGTTTCATCAAGAGGTGTAATGGTAATTTCGTAAGTTCCTGCTGGTACGCCCCATAATGCAAAATCGCCGTTTTCATCGGTGTAAGCAGAGATAATAAAATCATCTTCACTATCATCGTTATCCATATCGTCTACTAAAACAGAAACCATTACAGGTACATCTGATGGTGTAATGGTACCTTCAATAATACCAGAACTCACTTCTGCACTTACGTATAAAACAGGTTTTAAAATAATATTACCAGATGAACCTGCATTAACAATAGATTTTTCAACATCAAAATCTAAAACAAAATCATAAGTAAATCCTTCTTCAATTTCGGCATTAACTTTAAGTTTTAAACCCGATTGTTGAGCGCTAGGTGTTTTAAGATCGAATTCATTTTCGCCTGCTTCATTTTCAATAACAATGGTATTACCATCACCTAAAACCAAACGCATTTGACTTAATGTTCCTGCTGGAATAGGAAATCTGTCAACCAGCACTTTACTTAAACCGCCAGTAAAATCTAATAAATTAACAGTTTCGTTGTTGGCGTTTAATGAAATCCAACCGCTCTCGTCGTCGCTATCATCATTCATTTTAATCATAACATCAACTATGTTCACATTTACAGCTTTGTAGTCGCCAGGCGCATCTACAAGTCGAACAGATATGGTTGGAGCCGATTTATCAATACCATCGGAATCTGAGTTGTTACAAGAAAAAATAAAGGCTAATAAAAAAAGAGGTAAGATTAATTTCAATTTCATAAATGTTTTCATAAATAATCTGTTTTTAGTTATTGTGTATGATGCATATACGTTCGCAAACATTGTTTTAGATTATTTTATGCCTGTTTTTTTTAATATTTCTTATTTAAAACAGCTTAAAAGCCCCATAAAATCAAACAAAATTTACAATTATCAATCAAAAGAAAAATATTAAATGAGATTTAAGTATTTTTATAAATGAATTAGAAAAAATAGCCTTAATCTTAAAAAAAATGACAAAAACCGCGCTTATTACAGGAGCAACTAGTGGCATTGGACGCGCAACGGCTTGCGAGTTTGCAAAATATGGTATTAAATTAATTTTATGCGGAAGACGTATAGAACGATTAAAAAGCATTCAAGAAGCCTTAAGCAAACTTACCGATGTCCATATTTTAAATTTTGATGTTCGCGATAAAACCGAAACATTTAATGCCATAGAATCGCTTCCAGCCGATTTTAAAAATATTGATATTTTAGTAAATAATGCGGGTAATGCCCATGGTTTAGACTCTATAGACCAAGGAAGCACAGACGACTGGGATGCCATGATGGATATTAACGTAAAAGGGTTGCTTTACGTTAGCAAGGCTATTATACCCCAAATGACCGAGCGTAAATCGGGGCATATTATAAACATTGGCTCATCTGCAGGGAAAGAAGTGTATGCTAAAGGCAATGTTTATTGTGCCAGTAAACATGCAGTTTTAGCGATTACCGAAGGCATGCGCATCGATTTAAATCCGTTTAACATTAAGGTAAGTTCTATTAATCCTGGCTTAGTAGAAACCGAGTTTTCTCAAGTTAGATTTAAGGGAAACGCTATTGCCAATAATGTTTACAAAGGGTTTGATGCCTTACAAGCCGAAGATATTGCTGAAATAATTTATTTTGTAGTTTCACGCCCCAAGCACGTAAATATTGCCGATTTACTTGTATTTCCTAGCGCACAAGCCAATAGTAGTATTGTGAAAAAAGAATTTTAACCTACACCGTTCCTGCTAGATTGGGAACCAAAGCTTATGATTAACAAACGCCTCCTTATTAAACATTTGCTTGCGCATAACGACGAAAACAGTTTTTATGATAAAAAACGCAAAATAGACATTGGTTTAAAAGAAGGCAAAGCCAAATTTTTAAAACATATTTGCGCGCTTTCAAACAGCAATCCAAAAAACAATTCGTACATCGTTATAGGGGTTGAAGATGGAGACAACAACATTGTAGGCGTCGATTTTTTCGACGATAGTAAAATACAAAATCTAATTAATGCCTATTTAAGCAACCCGCCTATAGTACAATACGAAAACATTCCATTTCCGCATTTGCCAGACCATAAAGTGGTTGGTTTAGTTACCATAAGACCAAAAGAAGGTCTTACATCGCTTAGAAAAAATATCTGGAAATATTATGGTGGTTCTGTGTTTTTTAGAGATGGAAGTATGAGCATGCCTAAAGTATTCGACATTAAAATTGAAGATGTTAATTCGGCCATAGTGGCATCTATTGAAAGTAATGCACAAAACAACATTGAACACACCCTAAATGGTGTTTTCGATTTTATGAATAAACGAAAAGATTACCATCCGCAGTACAAAGTTTTTAAAGAGTATTTTGTAATGTGTTGGGCTGGTCAAAAAAAGGTTGTTAAAGATGAAATTTTTTATTCTCGCGTCGATATTGAACTTATTAATGAACAAGTGCGTTTATTTTTCTCTGCTTTAGATGAAGTAGCGCTTTTTATTGATAACGATAGTTTTAAAATTATTGAATACGTTAATTTAGGGTTTCAAAATTTCAACAAATATTATCAATTAGAAGAAACCGTCATTACTTTTGAAGATAACGGCAATTACAACATAAAAACAAAGCTTCTTTTTGAAGCTCCCGAATATGATAAAAAGATTTTACACCATGTTTACAACGCCAATAACAGCATTCTGGAGAAACTAAAAAAAGGACTTACACTAACAAAAACCGAAACCGAAGACCTAAAAAACCTACCTGTTACTTACCTTATTTGCTATTTGAATTTGTTTCATGAAGCCATTGATAAATTACACGAAGCAAAACCTTATTTAAAATCGTATAGTGATGAATTGTACCATCTCTATAAAGAATCTGTTAGAGTATTAAGAAAAATAAAATACAGTTAGAACCAATAATTTAATATTAAGTTAATACAAAAAAATTTAAAATTATGGTTTTATTAAATAGGTTTGTAATGCTATTAATAACCTTATTATAACCTTACTCTATGGTGTTTTACGCACCAGAGTAAGGTTTTTTATAAGTCAAATTTTATGCCTTGAGCTAAAGGTAGTTTTGTTGTGTAGTTTATGGTATTTGTTTGTCTGCGCATATAAACTTTCCAAGCATCAGAACCAGATTCACGGCCGCCACCAGTTTCCTTTTCGCCACCAAAAGCACCACCAATTTCTGCTCCAGACGTTCCAATATTAACATTAGCAATACCACAATCAGACCCTTGAACCGACAAAAAATATTCGGCTTCACGTAAATTGTTGGTCATAATCGCAGAACTCAATCCTTGAGCTACATTATTTTGAATTTCAACAGCATTTTCAACAGCACCCGAATATTTTAATAAATATAAAACTGGTGCAAAGGTTTCTTGTTGAACAATTTTAAAGTTAGGACTCGCTTCGGCAATAGCTGGCTTAACATAGCATCCACTTTCGTAGCCTTCACCCGAAAGCACGCCGCCTTCAACAACAAGCTTACCGCCTTCTTCCACTACTTTTTGTAAAGCATTGTTATAACTTTTAACAGCATCGGTATCTATTAAAGGTCCAACATGATTATTTTCATCTAACGGATTACCAATGCGCAATTGTTTATAAGCTTCTACCAAAGCTGTTTTTACCTTATCGTAAATACTTTCGTGAATGATTAATCGACGGGTACTTGTACAACGTTGTCCAGCAGTACCAACAGCACCAAAAACGGCTCCAATGACCGTCATTTTTATATCGGCATCGGGGGTTACAATAATCGCATTGTTTCCTCCAAGTTCTAACAGTGTTTTACCTAAACGGCCTGCCACTTCTTTGGCAACAATTTTCCCCATGCGGGTAGAACCCGTTGCCGATATTAAAGGTATTTGCGTGTCTTTGGTTAAAAATTCTCCTACGCTATAATCGCCGTTTATTAAACAAGAAATGCCTTCTGGCAACTGGTTTGCTTTGAAAACCTGAGCGGCAAGATTTTGACAGGCAATCCCGCAAAGCGGTGCTTTCTCGCTGGGTTTCCAGATACAAACATCGCCGCAAATCCATGCCAAGGCCGTGTTCCATGACCAAACAGCTACAGGAAAGTTAAAAGCAGAAATAATACCAACAACACCCAAAGGATGATACTGCTCGTACATACGGTGGCCTGGGCGTTCGCTGTGCATGGTTAATCCATGAAGTTGGCGCGATAAACCAACGGCAAAATCGCAAATATCAATCATTTCTTGTACCTCACCCAAGCCCTCTTGCAAGCTTTTACCCATTTCGTATGAAACCAGTGTGCCCAGGGCTTGTTTATTTTCTCTTAATTTATCTGCAAACTGGCGCACAATGTCTCCACGCTGTGGTGCAGGCGTTGTTCGCCATACTTTAAATGCCGAAGTAGCCGTTTTTATAACCTTTTGGTAATCGTCTTTAGAAGTAGATTTTACTTTTGCTATAAGTTGGCCATCAACAGGCGAAAACGACTCTATAATTTCACCGCTTGCAAAGATATTATTGCCTGTTGAAGTGCCTTCATTTATTTCACTTATACCTAAATCGTTTAAAATTTGTTTCATTTGAAAAGTTTCTGAAATTACACTCATGTTTAAAAAATTTAAGTTTTAATGAAAAATTAAATAGCTCTTTTATTATTTACCTCAAAGAAAATCCTTTTGCAGCCCACCATGGATGAATTTCAACTTCTAATCGGCCTGCTTTAACCATAGGGTCTGCTTTTGCTAAACTATCTGCCATTTTTAAAGTAGGTACGTTGTAAATGGTTACGCCTCTTAAGTTTCCGTTATCTCCAAAAGGTCCCGAAATATCGGCATAACCCAATTGGTACATTTTGCTTAAGTGGTTTAAATGGGCTTGTTGTAAAAGTTCAGCCTCCTCTTCATTTTGAGAGCGAATGGGTCCGCTTTTTAAAAGAACCATAAAATACTGTTGCATTAAAATTGTATCCTGTGTCTCTTCCTCAATAAAGTTAAAGGTTTTAAATCCTTTATTTTCTAGCTCGGCCTTAATTTCACTATTCGATTTTTTAATAGGCTCATTAGTCATTTGCACTTCAAAAGAATCTGTAATAACCTCTTCAATTTCAGACGTATTTGCATCTGTAGAAGATTTTGCATCGTCTTTACAGGCAACTAAAACAAGCGTTGTTATAAAAATACTGGCTATTAATTTTATTTTTTCCATAATTTAAATGGTTGTTTACTAAGTTGTGAATTATAATATTTTATGTTGCCGGTAACCTCTTCTCCTAGCCAACTAGGTTTTAAAAAAGTGTCGTTTTCATTTTCAAGTTCAATTTCGGCTATAATTAAACCTTCATTATCACCGTAAAATTCATCAATTTCAAAAATAAGATTATCTATTTTTACCTCGTAACGTGTTTTATCGATAACGCCGGGTTCACAAATTTTTAAAAGCATTTCGGCTTCCTCTGTGCTTATTTCCTTTTCCCATTCAAAGCGCGATAAACCATTGGAAGTAGATAGGCCTTTTACTGTTAAAAATCCTTGATTTCCTTTAATTCTTACTCTTACCGTTCGTTCTTTATGTGTATTTAAAAATCCTTGAATTATTCGTGTGTGATTAAAAGCCTTTGTTTTATAATCATTAGAAACTACTAAAAATTTACGTTCAATTTCTATCATTGGATTACTTTCTCTAATTTTAATTTACAAGCAATTTCGAAATGTAAAGAAGCCATCTCAAAATGGCATTTAATGCATAAATTTACAGTATGTTTAGCGATTTACCAATACGAAAGATAATTCATGTAGATATGGATGCATTTTATGCGTCTGTAGCGCAATTGGACCATCCAGAACTTATTGGAAAAGCTATTGCTGTTGGTGGCAGCGAAAAAAGAGGTGTTATAAGTGCTGCTAGTTACGAAGCCAGAAAATTTGGTGTTAAAAGTGCCATGTCTGGAAGTTTAGCCGCCAAACTTTGTCCGGAACTTATTTTTGTTAAGCCCGATTTTGAACGGTATAAAGAAATCTCTAACAAAATAAGACGAATTTTTTACGATTATACCGATTTGGTTGAACCGCTTTCTCTAGATGAAGCTTATTTAGATGTTACAACGAATAAAAAAGGAAACCCGAGCGCCTCGCTTATTGCCCAGGAAATTAGAGACCGCATTTATAATGAGGTTGGTTTGAGAGCATCGGCTGGAATTTCAATTAATAAATTTATTGCAAAAGTTGCCAGCGATTTTAATAAGCCTAACGGACAAAAAACGGTTAATCCAGAAGAAGTTATTCCGTTTTTAGAACAAATTGATATTAGAAAATTTTATGGTGTTGGTAAAGTAACGGCAGAAAAAATGTATCAGTTAGGAATTTTTACCGGAAAAGATTTAAAACTAAAATCTGTTGAATATTTAGAAAATCATTTTGGTAAATCTGGCAAATACTACTATCAAGTTGTAAGAGGAATACATAACAGCGAAGTAAAGCCCAACAGAATAAGAAAAAGTTTGGCAGCCGAGCGCACGTTTAGTGAAAATTTATCTTCGGAAATTTTTATGCTCGAAAAATTAAATCGTATTGCCGAAGAAGTTTCTAAGAGATTATTAAAAAGTAACGTTTCGGGTAAAACAATAACATTAAAAATAAAATACAGCGACTTTACTTTACAAACAAGAAGCAAAACACTGCCTTACTTTATTAATGATAAGTCGTTAATTTTAGAAACCGCTAAAGAACTTCTCTACCAAGACAAATTAAATAATTCGGTGAGATTATTAGGCATTTCCATGTCGAGTTTAAACACCGAACACAAAAATAAAGTGGAACACAAACCCATAAGTGTTCAATTAAAATTTGAATTTTAAGCATAAAAAAAGCGCTAATAAATAGCGCTTTTTTTAAATATTTTGAACGAATTTTAGTCGTTTACAATTTCTCTTACTCGAAGCGTATTAACCATACCTTTTTCGGCAATTGGCATAGATGCTAAACTTATAACCATATCGCCTTTAGATACAAAGCCATGTTTTTTAGCAATTTTATTAATATCGCCAACCGTTTGATCTGTAGATACAAAACTATCGTAATAGAAAGCCTTAACTCCCCAAAGTAAACTTAGCTGTGTTAAAATACGTTTGTTTGAAGTAAATACTAAAATATAACAAGAAGGTCTCCAAGCCGAAATTTGAAAAGCCGTATAACCACTGTTTGTAAGTGTTGAAATTGCTTTAGCGTTAATTTCGTTTGCCATATTGGCGGCATGAAAACAAATCGATTTTGTAATGTAGCGATTGGTACGAATATGCGGTGGCATTTGTGGCACTTTAATAAGTGGCGAATCTTCAACACTTTTTAAAATATTTGCCATTTGTCTTATAACCTGAACTGGATACTCTCCAACCGATGTTTCACCAGAAAGCATTACAGCATCGGCACCATCCATAACAGAGTTTGCAACGTCGTTTACCTCGGCTCTTGTTGGTGTTAAGCTAGAAATCATAGTCTCCATCATTTGGGTTGCTATAATTACAGGAATTCGTGCTTTTTTAGCTCTTAACACTAATTGTTTTTGAATTAATGGCACTTCTTCTGCAGGAACTTCAACACCTAGATCTCCACGAGCAACCATGATACCGTCGCAATGAGAAACAATACTATCTATATTTTTAACCGCTTCTGGTTTCTCAATTTTAGCAATAATTGGAATTTTGTGGTCGCAATGTTTCTCGATTAATTCGCGTAATTGCATTAAATCTTCAGCATGACGAACGAATGATAATGCTATCCAATCGACATCTTGTTTGATAGCGAAAATAGCATCTTCAATATCTTTTTCGGTTAATGCAGGTTGAGAAATATTTGTGTTAGGTAGATTTACACCTTTTTTAGATTTTAATGGTCCTCCTTGAATAACTTTGGTTTTTACCTCAGATTTTCCATCGGTTGAAACAACTTCAAAAATTAATTTTCCATCGTCTAAAAGCACGCGTTCTCCTGGTTTTGCATCTTGAGGAAAACTTTTATAAGTCATGTAAACACGCTCTTTAGTTCCTTCAAAACGTTCTCCAGTTGCAAAAATAATTTCGTCGCCAGGATTTACAACAACTTCATCTTTCATAACTCCAACACGAAGTTTTGGCCCTTGTAAATCGGCTAAAATTGCAGCATTAAAACCAAATTCTTCGTTTAAATCTCGAATCATTTGTATACGCTCTGCAACATCTTTATAATCGGCATGCGAGAAATTAATTCTAAATACATTTACGCCTTCTTCAAGCATTCCTTTTAATACTTCTTTTGTACTCGAAGCCGGTCCTAAGGTGGCTACTATTTTGGTTTTTTTTCTTAATGGCATTAGCTAAAAATTAAATTATCTTTTGATTTTAATAAGGCTGTATCAACACTAAAGGCTGTTACAACTTGTGGTATTTTTAAAATACTATCTAAAATATACTTTTCATTACCCGAATGATATTCATTTTCTATTTTTAAAAAATAGTTTACCGATTTATATTCTGGTATTAAATAGTTTGTTTTTATTATTTTTTCTTGTGTATCAAATAAAGACTTGAAATTAACTTCTTGTAGGATTTCGGTTTTACAAATATTACTTACTAAACTCCAAGTTGCCATGTGTTTACAATCTTCCCATTCGAAAATGGAATACATAGAATTAAAAACACTAAAATCTAAATCTGATGCTTTCCTAGCAAGGCGAATACCCAAATTTTTATTAAGAAGATATGCTAATCGATAATCTTTAATAGAACAATGAATTGCTATTAAAGTAAATGTAACCTCATCGAAAACATCTTCTAAAACAAGTTTGTGTACAGCCATAACTATATTAAACAATGTAAATATAGTATTTAAAATATACAGTTATAACAAGAAATTGTTAATCTTAAGAAGAAGTTAAACTAAAACGTTATAGTTAATTACTTTCTAATCAAAAATCTAAATCATTTTAGACATTTTATTCTGAAATACAAAAAAAGCACGTTTTGAAGCTTTTTCTTCTGCTTTCTTTTTTGAAGTGGCTCTTGCTTTGGCAACGACTTTATCGTCTATGGTTAGTTTCACCGAAAAATGCCTAACCTCATCATTACCTGTATCGTCGTATACATTGTAATTAAAGGTTTTCTTTTCTTTTTGGCACCATTCTATAAGTAAACTTTTATAACTTATAACTTTACCTTCGAGCGTTTCAATATCTACATATGGTATAATAACTCTATTGTAAATAAACTTTTCGCAATAGCTATAACCTCTATCTAAAAATATGGCGCCTACTAGAGCTTCAAATAAATTACCATGAATATTGTCTCCAAATTGTCCGGGAGGAATTTTACTCTCTACTAATTTAATGAGGTTTAATTCTTTTCCTAATTCATTTAAATGCTCTCGACTTACTACCTTAGATCGCATTTTGGTAAGGTAGCCCTCGTCTCCACTTGGAACTTCTAGGTATAAATGAGAAGCAATTACAGCACTTAACATGGCATCGCCTAAAAACTCTAATCGTTCATAATTAATAGCGTTTCCTTTGCTATCTCTTATATTCATAGAGCGATGTGTAAACGCTTTTTTGTAGTATTTTAATTCTTTAGGTTTAAATCCAAGAATGGTATGAATTTGCATAAAAAAATTCCCGTTGCGTTTAAAACGGGAATTTAATATGTTACGAATGTATCTCATTCGGGATTTAATCTAATTTCTTGAATAATACACAAGCGTTGTGACCGCCAAATCCAAATGTATTACTCATTGCTACTTTAATGTCGCGTTTTTGTGCCTTGTTTAAAGTTAAATTTAACTCAGGATCAATGTTTTCATCGACAGTAGTGTGGTTTATGGTTGGCGGTACAATACCGTTTTGCATAGCCAATATTACTGAGATGGCTTCAACAGCACCAGCAGCACCTAACAGGTGGCCAGTCATTGATTTTGTTGAGTTAATATTTATAGTTTTTGCATGACTTCCAAAAACTTCAGAAATTGCTTTTAGCTCTGCGACATCACCTAGCGGTGTCGATGTACCATGTGTATTAATATGGTCAACATCTTCTGGCTTGAGTCCAGCATTTTCTAAACAATTTTTCATTACAGCTATTACGCCATTACCGTCTGGATGTGGTGCCGTCATGTGGTAAGCATCAGATGATAACCCACCACCAACAAATTCTGCATAAATATTGGCGCCTCTAGCAACCGCATGCTCATATTCTTCTAAAACAAGTGCTCCTGCACCTTCTCCAAGCACGAAACCATCTCTTGTTTCATCAAAGGGACGAGAAGCTGTTTCTGGACTTTCGTTTCTAGTAGATAAAGCGTGCATCGCATTAAAACCACCCATTCCTGCAATAGTTACTGCTGCTTCACTTCCTCCGGTAATAACTACATCGCAATGCCCTAAACGAATCGAGTTTAAAGCATCAAACATAGCATTTGCCGAAGATGCACAAGCAGAAACTGTTGTGTAATTCGGACCCATAAAACCATATTTAATGGAAATATTACCCGGAGCAATATCGGCAATCATTTTAGGAATAAAGAACGGATTGAATTTTGGCGTACCATCACCGTTAGCAAAATTCAAAACTTCATTTTGAAAAGTTTCCAATCCTCCAATACCTGCACCCCATATAACACCTACTCGCAACTTGTTTACGGCATCTAAATCTAAATTCGCATCTAAGATAGCCTCATCTGCTGCTACCATAGCGTATTGCGTAAATCGATCCATTCTACCCGCAAGTTTTCGGTCTATAAAGTCTGTAGCATTAAAGTTTTTTAACTCACAAGCAAACTTGGTTTTAAACTTCTCGGTGTCAAAATAGGTTATAGGCGCAGCACCGCTTTTTCCACTTAATAAGGCTTCCCAATATTCATCTTTGGTATTCCCTATTGGTGTTAAAGCACCTAATCCTGTGACTACAACTCGCTTTAATTCCATAAAGTAATTGGGCTTATTTTGCTGCTTCTATGTATGATATAGCTTGACCAACTGTTGCGATGTTCTCTGCTTGGTCGTCTGGAATTTGAATATCGAATTCTTTTTCGAATTCCATGATTAATTCTACAGTATCTAAAGAGTCTGCTCCCAAATCGTTTGTGAAGCTAGCTTCAGTAACAACTTCGTTTTCATCAACTCCTAATTTGTCTACGATAATCGCTTTTACTCTTGATGCAATGTCTGACATAATCTTTTAATTTAAGGTTTTAATTAGTTGGCAAAAATAAAAAACTTTATTTTTAAAACACACGTTTACTATAAAAATGTGAACGTAATTTACTAAATAAGTTTTAAGTATTTAAAATTTACCTTCTAATTGTTAATAATTATTCTTTTTTTTGTTCGAAATAATCCTAACATTATAATCTGTAAAATGAAACGTATTGTAATTTTTGCGTCCGGAAGTGGTACTAATGCTGAAAATTTAATTAAGTTTTTTCAAAACAGTGATAATGCATCTGTTATTCAGGTGTTAACTAACAATCCTCATGCCAAAGTTTTAGACAGATGTAAAGTTCTTGGAGTAAGCGCGCTTTCATTTAATCGCGTTGCTTATTCAAAAACCAACGATGTCCTTAATATATTAAAAGCTTCTAAACCAGATTTAATAGTTTTAGCAGGATTCTTATGGAAGTTTCCAGAACATATATTAAACGAATTTCCTAATAAAGTTATAAATGTACACCCGGCGCTACTGCCTAAATTTGGAGGAAAAGGCATGTATGGCATACACGTTCATAACGCAGTTGTAGAAAATAAAGAAACTGAAACAGGTATTACCATACATTATGTAAACGAATTTTACGATGAAGGCGCCATTATTTTTCAAGCAAAATGCGAGGTTTTAAAAACAGATACTGCCGATGATGTTGCTGCTAAAATTCATGAATTAGAAATGGAACATTTCCCTAAGGTGGTTGAAAAATTATTATCGTAAGGAAATATTTAGAATTATAATTGAAAGGTTTTCGCTTTCGCGGAAATAAAAAAATGGCATCTAAGAAAAAAAAATATTACACCGTTTGGAAAGGCCATAAAACCGGCGTTTTTGAAAGTTGGAACGATTGCAAGGCCCAAATTAATAATTTTGAAGGCGCTCAATACAAATCGTTTGAAACTTTCGATGCTGCAAAACAAGCCCTTAAAGGCAATTATTTCGATTATATTGGCAAAAAAACCGAATTTAAAAGCGACTTATCTGCCTTACAACTCAAGAAAATAGGCTTACCAAATTACCATTCGATCTCGGTTGATGCTGCTTCTAGTGGAAACCCAGGAAAAATGGAATACCGCGGTGTAGATACTAAAACAAAAAAACAACTTTTTATTCAAGGCCCTTTTGAAGAAGGCACTAATAATATTGGTGAGTTTCTTGCCATTGTACATGGTTTGGCGCTTCTTAAAAAACATAATAGCGACAAACTTATTTACACAGACTCTAAAACTGCTATTAGTTGGGTAAAAAAGAAAACTTGCAATACCAAATTAGAACGTAATTCTAAAAACGAAAAGCTATTCGAGTTGATCGATAGAGCTGTTAATTGGCTAAAAACTAACACCTATACTACTGTAATTGTTAAATGGGAAACTAAAGCTTGGGGCGAAATTCCTGCAGATTTTGGTAGAAAATAAATTCGGTTTTTAGCAGTTAAAAGCCTTATATTTGCACAAAAATTATATCTCCTTTTATGGGTAAATTAGTAATAGTTGGCACCATGGCCTTTGATGCTATTGAGACGCCTTTTGGGAAAACCGACAAAATACTTGGAGGCGCAGCCACATACATTGGTTTATCTGCTTCTCATTTTAATATAGACTCTGCAGCTGTATCGGTTGTGGGTGGTGACTTTCCGCAAGCATATTTAGATTTTTTAAAAAACAATAATATTGACGTTTCTGGTGTAGAAATTATAAAAGATGGTAAAACATTTTTTTGGAGTGGTAAATACCACAACGACATGAATACAAGGGATACCTTGGCTACCGAATTAAATACCCTAGCCGATTTTAACCCTGTAGTTCCAGAAAATTATCGCGATGCCGACATCGTTATGTTAGGAAACTTACATCCTATCGTCCAATCTAGTGTTTTAAATCAAATGACTAAAAAACCAAAACTGGTAGTTTTAGATACTATGAATTTTTGGATGGATAGCGCCTTAGATGATTTACACAATGTGATAAAAAACGTAGATGTAATTACCATAAACGATGAAGAAGCTAGACAGCTAACCGGAGAATACTCTCTGGTAGTAGCTGCCAGAAAAATTCATACCATGGGACCTAAATATGTAATTATAAAAAAAGGAGAGCATGGTGCTTTGTTGTTTCATAATGAAAATGTTTTTTTTGCACCGGCTTTACCATTAGAAGAAGTTTTCGATCCAACTGGTGCGGGTGATACCTTTGCTGGAGGTTTTGTAGGTTATCTTGCAAAAACCGAAGACACTTCATTTGAGAATATGAAAAATGCTGTTATATACGGTTCGACCTTAGCATCGTTTTGTGTTGAAAAATTTGGCACCGAACGCATGCAGAATTTATCGAATCATGAAGTCCATAAACGACTTGAGCAGTTTAAGAAATTAACTCAATACAATATAAAACTAACATAATTTAACGCGCTCTTAAAAGGAGTGCGTTTTTAATTAAATAACATTATTGTTTCGTTGAAATTAAGAATTAACAAATAATGGTTTGTAAATGATTAATTATAAACGGAAATTATAAATAAAAAAAGAATGAGCGACGCTTTAAAACACGAATGTGGTATTGCAGTAATTAGACTTTTAAAACCACTAGAATTTTATAAAGAAAAATACGGAAGTGCTTTTTATGGAGTAAATAAAATGTATTTACTCATGGAAAAACAGCACAACCGCGGTCAGGATGGTGCTGGTTTTGCCAGTATTAAATTAGATACCAAGCCAGGTGAGCGTTACATAAGTCGCGTACGTTCTATAGCACAACAACCCATTCAAGATATTTTTGCTCAAATAAACCAGCGCATAAATAAAGAAATGGTTGAACATCCAGAATATGTAAATGATGTAGCGGCTCAAAAGAAAAACATACCATATATAGGAGAAGTTTTATTAGGCCACGTTAGATATGGAACTTTTGGAAAAAACAGCGTAGAAAGTGTACATCCGTTTTTAAGACAAAACAACTGGATGCACAGAAACTTAATTATGGCAGGAAACTTTAACATGACCAATGTTAAAGAGTTATTTGCTAACTTAATTACGCTGGGGCAGCACCCAAAAGAATATACCGATACCATTACCATTATGGAAAAAATTGGTCATTTCCTGGACGATGCTGTTAGTAAAATTTACAAACAAGTTAAAAAAGAAGGCTACAATAAAATGGAGGCATCTCCATTAATTGCAGAACGATTAAATGTTGCTAAAATTTTAAAACGTGCAGCTAAAAACTGGGATGGTGGTTATGCTATGGCAGGACTTATTGGTCATGGTGATGCCTTTGTTTTAAGAGATCCAGCAGGTATTCGTCCGGCTTATTATTATAAAGATGATGAAGTTGTTGTTATAGCTTCGGAGCGTCCGGTAATTCAAACCGTTTTTAATGTAAAATTTGAAGATGTTAAAGAATTAGAACCAGGACATGCCATTATAACTAAAAAATCTGGCGCTGTATCTATTAAGAAAATTTTAGAGCCGTTAGAAAGAAAATCTTGTTCGTTTGAACGTATTTATTTCTCTAGAGGAAGTGACGCCGAAATTTATAAAGAGCGCAAAATGTTAGGTAAATTATTAATGCCTAAAGTTCTTGAAGCTATAGATAATGATACAAAAAACACGGTATTCTCATACATTCCAAATACGGCTGAAACTTCGTTTTTTGGTATGATTGAAACGGCTGAAGCTGCTCTTAATCAAAAGAAAACGGCAGCCATATTAGAAGGTCAGCATTCTTTATCGCCCGAAAAAGTTACCGAAATTTTAGAGGAGCACACCCGAATAGAAAAAATAGCAATTAAAGATGCTAAACTTAGAACTTTTATTACCGAAGACAGCAGTAGAGACGATTTGGTTGCTCACGTTTACGATATAACATACGGTGTAATAAAACCAACCGATAATCTTGTAATTATAGACGATAGTATTGTTAGAGGTACCACTTTAAAAAAGAGTATTCTAAAAATGCTGGACCGTTTAGGACCTAAGAAAATTGTGGTAGTTTCGTCGGCACCACAAATTCGTTATCCAGATTGTTATGGTATTGATATGGCTAATTTAGAAAGCTTAATAGCTTTTAGAGCTGCTTTAGAACTTCTTAAAGAAGCTGGTAATTTTGGTATTGTTGAAGAGGTTTACAAAAAATGTATTGAACAAACAGATTTAGACGATAAACACGTACAGAATTTTGTTAAAGAAATTTACGATCCGTTTACAGACGAGCAAATTTCTGACAAAATAGCCGAGCTTTTAAGTCCGGATAATATTAAGGCAGAAGTTAAAATAATTTTCCAGCCGGTAGAGAATTTACACAAAGCTTGTCCGGAGCATTTAGGTGATTGGTATTTTACTGGAAATTATCCTACCGTGGGCGGAAATAGAGTGGTAAATAGAGCCTTTATTAATTATTACGAAGGCAATAAAGAACGTGCTTATTAATTTAGAATATAATAATATTTTAACTGTTAAAATATTGATATAATATTTTTTAGAAATTCAATATTCACTTTGTCGGAAAAAAAAGTATTTTATCTAATAAATAATTGAGTTATCCAAATTAAATATACATTAGCAGAACCATAACATAAGTAGGTTAAGTTCATGGTAGATTTGGGGCAAAAAAAGGTGAACGCTAGTTCGCCTTTTTTTATTTCTAATAAGTTGTAATTATTTCAATTTTAACCACTTACGCGTTAAAAAATTCCCTTTAAACTTTATTTTAAGTAGTTTAACCGATATATTTCTGTAACAACCTGTAAGGTATTAATTTTATCATTACCATAACATAAGTAGGTTAAGTTCATGGTAGATTTGGGGCAAAAAGGTGGACATCTGTTCACCTTTTTCATTTTTATATGTTTTTAAAATTTGAAACTATAAAAACACGTATATCTTGAAGGCTAATTTAAAGTTAGTCGCACGCGTTAGGGATAGAAACGGCATCCTTTTTAAATAGCCTTTGCTTTTAAAAGCAAAGGCTATTTAAAAAGATATAGTGTATAGCCCGACCCCAACCTGCACGCAGTTTAAGGTTGGGGTAACGCCCAAAAAAAAAAGCAAGCTCCATAAGAACTTGCTTTAATTATATATTGTGTGAACGTGTTTATTTCGCTGCTGCGTAACGCTTTTCTACTTCGTTCCAGTTAATTACATTAAAAAATGCATTAATATAATCTGGACGACGGTTTTGGTAATTTAAATAGTAAGCGTGCTCCCAAACATCAATTCCTAAAATTGGTGTGCCTTGGCATGTTACACCTGGCATTAATGGATTGTCTTGGTTTGGTGTAGAACATACTTCTACTTTTCCGCCTTTGTGAACACATAACCAAGCCCAACCTGAACCAAATTGTGTTGCTGCTGCTTTTGCAAATGCATCTTTAAAGGCATCTACAGAACCGTATGCTTCGATAATCGCATCTTTAAGTTCGCCAGATAAATACCCTTTTCCTTCTGGATTCATAACGCTCCAGAATAAAGAATGATTAAAAAATCCGCCACCGTTATTTCTAACTGCGCCATTTGACATATCTAAATTGGTTAAAATATCTTCGATAGATTTTTCTTCTAAATCGGTTCCTGCAATGGCATTATTTAAGTTGTTGGTATATCCTTGATGATGTTTTGAATGATGTATCTCCATAGTACGTGCATCGATATGAGGCTCTAAAGCGTCGTATGCATATCCTAATTCTGGTAATTCGAAAGCCATAATGTATTGTTTTTTTATGATTAATATTTATTTCTTGTTCAAATTTACGCATAATACGCATCAATTAAAAATAATTAATTGTTATCAAATCATTGATAGTTTTTATCTTGTATGCAAAATTGAACTTTTATGCCCTATAAACACCCGTTTTCTGTCTATAATGCCTCGGCTGGTAGTGGTAAAACTTTTACGTTAGTTAAAGAATATTTAAAAATTTTATTTGAATCGGAGAGAACCGATCATTTTAAACGCATATTGGCAATTACCTTTACTAATAAGGCTGTTGCCGAAATGAAAGAACGTATTATAGACACCTTAAAAGATTTTGCCGATGAAGCTATTTTAAGTTCTGAAAACGATATGTTTAAAAGCATTTGTAGCGAATTAAAACTTGAACCTGGTTTGTTACATGAAAAATCGAAGGCTATTTTAAACACCATCATGCATAATTATGCCTCGTTTGATATTTCTACTATTGATGGCTTTACACATAAAATTATACGAACATTTGCCCACGATTTAAAATTGCCTTTAAATTTTGAGGTAGAATTAGACCAAGAGGCCTTACTTAATGAAGCGGTAGATAGTTTAATTGCAAAAGCAGGAAGCGATGAAGCACTTACCAATGTATTGGTTGATTTTGCTATTGAAAAAGCCGATGATGATAAAAGCTGGGATGTTACTCTAGACTTTAATAAAATTGCAAAATTACTGGTAAAGGAAAATGATATTGGATTTATTGAAACCTTAAAACATAAAACGCTAGAAGATTTTAATACGCTTAAAAAACAACTAATAAAAGAAATAAAGACGCTAGAAACCCAAATTATAGAAACTGGTAGCAGTGCTATAACATTAATACAAGATGCCGGATTAGATTTTAAAGATTTTAATAGGGGTTCTTTACCTAAATATTTCGAAAATTTATCTAACAAAAATTTTGATGTTTCGTTTGACAATAATTGGCAGGAAAACATAGAGACCAGTGTCTTATACCCAAAACGCGTTTCGGGTGATGTTGCCTCAACTATAGATAACCTTCAGCCCCAGCTAGCCCAAATGTTTAAATTGAGTAAAACGGGCATTTTTCACCTTAAATTTTTAAAGGCTTTTTATAAAAATATAACGCCATTATCGGTTTTAAACATTATAAATAAAGAATTACAACATTTAAAAGCCGAGCAGAATAAAATGCTTATTTCTGAATTTAATACCATTATTAGTCAAGAAATTAAAAACCAGCCAACACCTTTTATTTACGAACGTTTAGGTGAAAAATTTAAACATTATTTTATTGATGAGTTTCAAGACACCTCAATGCTACAATGGCAAAATTTAATTCCGTTAATTGATAACGCACTCTCTACAGAAAATGGCACCGCGATGTTGGTTGGAGATGCCAAACAAGCCATTTACAGATGGCGTGGCGGAAAGGCCGAACAGTTTATTGATTTGTTTAATGATACCAATCCGTTTCAAATAGAAAAACAATTAGAAAAGCTACCTACCAACTACCGCAGTTTTAAAGAAGTGGTTGCTTTTAATAATGGCTTTTTTAATTTTCTGGCAAATGAAGCTTTTAGCAACCAAACGCATCGAAATCTTTACGAAAATGCTTCTCAAGAAATCAATAAAAACAGTGCTGGTTATGTAGATTTATTATTTATTGATTGCGAAAAAGAAGACGATAAAACCGAGATTTATTGTGAAGAAGTTTTAAAGACTATACAAACTAATTTAGACAGTGGTTATAAACTAAGTGATATTTGTGTTATTGTTAGAAAGAAAAAAGATGGTGTTGCCATTGCCAAATATTTAAGCAAAGAGCATATTCCTATTGTTTCTTCTGAAACTTTACTTTTAAATAATGCTCCAGAAGTTGTTTTTGTCAATAATATTTTAACCTTATTATTACAACCAAAAAACAATCAAGTAAAAGTAAAAATACTCGATTATTTGAGTGAATTATTTCACATAGAAAACAAACATGATTTTTTTATTTCTCATTTAAATCTTCCTCTGGAAAAATTCTTTACAAGCTTTGAAGCCTTCAATGTTTATATTTCCTCAAAAGGACTCACACAAATGGCTTTGTATGATTTAGTGGAAACCATTGTTAGAAGTTTTAACCTCATTGAAAAACCAAATGCGTACATTCAATTTTATTTGGATATCGTTTTAGAGTTTACACAAAAAAAAGGATCGGATATTCGGGCATTCTTAGATTATTTTGAAAAGAAAAAAGATAGTTTGTGTGTAGTGTCGCCAAAAGGACAAAATGCGGTTCAAATTATGACCATTCATAAATCTAAGGGATTAGAATTTCCAGTAGTTATTTTTCCTTTTGCCGAATTAGAAATTTACAAAGAGATAGAACCTAAAGAATGGTTTCCTGTAGATAAAGATGTTTACAACGGCTTTTCACATACCTTAGTAAACTACAACAGCGACTTTGAAAAGTACGGCAACGTTGGAATAGAAATTCACCAAAGACACCAGGCAGAACTGGAGTTAGACAATTTAAACCTATTGTATGTTGCCTTAACCCGGGCCGTAGAGCAATTATATATTATTTCCAGTAAAGATATTACTGCTAAAGGTGATGCCAATGCAAAAAAATTTTCAGGGTTATTTATAAATTATTTACAGAATTTAGGTGTTTGGTCTGACTCGCAATTACACTACACCTTTGGCACGTGTGAAAAAACATCAGAATCGAATTTTAAATCAAGGATGACATCGTTTCAGAATGAGTTTATTTCAACTGCAAAAGAAACTCATAACATTAATATTATTACAAAATCGGGCTTACTATGGGATACTAATCAAGAATTAGCCATGGAAAAAGGAAATCTTGTACATAATATATTGGCAAAAATAAATTCAAGTCATGATATTGAACCAACTTTAAACGAATTTGTTTTTAAAGGCATTATTAACAACAAACAATCTCAGGCATTAAAACCCATAATACTGTCGATTGTATCCCATCCAGAATTATCGCATTTGTTCAACGAAAAACACATCATATTTAACGAACGGGATATTATTACTAAATCAGGAGAAATAATACGGCCAGACCGCCTTGTTTTTACCAACAATAAAACCATCCATATTGTAGATTATAAAACTGGTTTAGAAAATTATAAGCATATAAATCAAATATTACATTATAAAGATGTTTTACAAGGCATGAACTACAGCGTTGAAAGTGCTATTTTAGTCTATATCAACAAAGAAATACAAATAATTAAAGTATAAACTGTTAAATTTCTTTGATAAAAATTAAAAAACAACTGTTTATTCTTACAATAATATTAAGATTTAAATGCACTTAAAAATTAAAAAACATTACAAAAAACGTTGAAAAACCTAGGAAACATTAAAAAAACTTCAAAAAAAGAGTTCAAAAACGCTATGTAAAATCATTCTGAACAAAGCCAAAAATTAACTAAACATGATTTTTTTTATATATTTGTCTTTGTTAATAAAATTTAACAACTTACTTTTGTTTACAATTAACACTTAAAAATTAAACTTTTGAATATGAAAAATCTTAGCAGATTATTGTTCGCTATGTTGCTTGTACTTGGTTATAGCAACGCTAATGCGCAAGACAAAAACAACCCTTGGCAAATTACTATTGGTGTAAACGCAGTGGATTTTTATCCAACTGGTGAAAACGCTCCTCTAGGAGAGTATTTTGATGAATTTGCAAATGTTACAGATCACTACAACATTTTACCATCTTTATCAACTATCTCGGTGTCTAAATATTTAGGAGGTGGTTTCTCTTTTGGAGCAGCTGGTTCATTAAATAAAATTGAAAAATTTGGAGATTCAACTGTAGATGATTTATCGTACTATGGAGTTGATGGTATCATTAAATACAACTTTTTAAATGGTACAACTATCGATCCTTACTTAGGAGTTGGTGGTGGTTACTCTTGGGTTGATGAAATTGGAGCTGGTACTGTTAATGGTACTTTAGGTTTCAATATCTGGTTCTCTGAAAACATAGGTTTAACCGTTCAGTCTACTTACAAACATTCTTTCGAAGATTTCTTAGACAAACATTTCCAACATACTGCTGGTATTTCTATCAAATTTGGTGGATCTGATACTGATGGTGATGGTATTTTTGATAAAGATGATGCTTGTCCAGATGTTCCTGGTATCGCTGCATTCAACGGATGTCCTGATACTGACGGTGATGGTATCGAAGATAGCAAAGATGCTTGTCCTAACGAAGCTGGTTTAGATGAATTTAACGGTTGTCCTGATTCTGATGGTGACGGAGTTGCTGATAAAGATGATAAATGTCCTACTGTTGCTGGTTTAAAAGCTTTAGCTGGTTGTCCAGATGCTGACGGTGACGGTGTAACTGATGCTGACGATAAATGTCCTAACGAAGCTGGTCCAGCTGCTAACCAAGGTTGTCCTTGGCCAGATACTGACGGTGACGGTGTATTAGATAAAGATGATAAATGTCCTAACGTTAAAGGAACTGTTGCTAACCAAGGTTGTCCTGAAGTAACTGAAGAAGTTCAAAAATCTTTAAATGCTTACGCTAAAACCATCTTATTCGATACTGGTAAAGCAACTATTAAATCTCAATCTGCAGCTGTATTAGGTGACATCATTAAAATATTAAATGAGTACCCTAACTCTAAATTTACTGTAGAAGGTCATACTGATAGTGTTGGTAGCGAAACTCTAAACCAAAGATTGTCTGATGCAAGAGCTAACTCTGTAAAAGAATACTTAATTGAAAACGGTATTGATGCTTTCAGATTATCTGCACTTGGATACGGTGAGTCTAAACCTATCGATACTAACAAAACTAGTAAAGGTAGAGCTAACAACAGACGTGTTGAAATTAACTTAGCAAAATAATTAAAACTAGAATCTAGTTTTAAACAAAATAAGTTTTAGAAAAACGCTTCGGATATCCGAAGCGTTTTTTATTTTTATACAATGACAACATTCATTTTTGATGTTCTTACCGAATTAAAAAAGAACAACAACACGATTTCCGAATTAACATTCGTGCTTCCTAGTAAGAGGGCTGGGTTATTTTTAAAGAACCAACTTTATAAGGTCTCAGAACAAACTATTTTTGCTCCTACTATTTTAAGCATAGAAGAGTTTGTTGAAAACATTTCAGAGCTTAAAACCATTACCAATACCGAACTGCTGTTCGAATTTTATAATACCTACCTTAAACTAACAAAAGATAGTCCCGATTCGTTTGAAGTATTTTCTAAATGGGCACAAATTTTACTTCAAGATTTTAATGAAATAGATAGGTATTTAATTCCGCAGGAAAACATATTTAACTATTTAAAAGCCATTCAGGAAATAAACCATTGGTCTTTACAAAAGGAACAAACAACTTTTGTAAAAAACTATTTAGCTTTCTGGAACAAACTTTACAGCTATTACCAAGAGTTTACTAAAGCTCTATTAACTCAAAAAAGCGGATATCAAGGCTTAATTTACAGAGAATCAACCAAGAATATAGATGCTTATATTAAAGCTAATTCTGAAAAAAAACATATTTTTTTAGGCTTTAATGCCTTAAACACTTGCGAAGAAACCATCATTCAAAAGTTACTAGAAAATAATTTAGCCGAAATTTTCTGGGATATCGATAAAACCTTCCTAAACAACAGTAAACACGATGCTGCTTTATTTACCAGACAACACAAAAAAAACTGGCCTTATTTTAAAACCAACCCTTTTAACTGGATTACTTCAAACTATACTCAACCAAAAACCATCGAAATTGTTGGTATTCCTAAAAACATTGGGCAAGCGAAATATATTGGAACCATTTTAAAAAATTTACATGAAAACGACCCAAAACTACAGAGTACCGCTGTAGTACTTGGTGATGAAAATCTGTTAATACCAACTTTAAATTCACTTCCTCAGGGTATTTCAGCTTTAAACATAACCATGGGGTTTCCATTAAAATCGATTCCTCTGGCATCGCTTTTTGATATTTTATTTGATATTCATAAAATCAGCTCAAGTAATTTTTACTATAAAAATGTTATAAATATCATATCCAACCAATACATAAAGCCTTTGTTTTATGTTGATGGTATCGATTATGCCTCATTAATTATTGAAACCATCGATACTAATAACATCATTTATGTGTCACCCGAGCGCTTAAAAAGCATATCTCCTGGTACAACAAAAATTATAGATTTACTATTTACCAACTGGGATAAATCTATCGATACGGCGCTAGAAAATTGCTTTGGTATTATAACTGCCATAAAAGAATTTTTAGACCAAGAAAAGGCCTCTAATTTACTTGCATTAGAATACCTCTACCGATTTAACGAACTGTTTAATGAATTATCCCGATTAAACTCAACCTACAAACACATTAAAGATATTTCTACCCTTTTTGGAATTTATAAAGAAGTTTTAAGTTCTGAAACTTTAGATTTTCAGGGAGAACCTTTACAAGGATTGCAGGTTATGGGAATGTTAGAATCGCGTGTTTTAGATTTTGAAACCGTTATTATATCATCTGTTAACGAAGGTATATTGCCATCCGGAAAAAGTAATAACTCTTTTATACCATTCGATGTTAAATTAGAAAACAAATTACCTACCTATAAAGAAAAAGATGCGGTTTATACCTATCACTTTTATCGATTATTACAACGAGCTAAAAACATTTATATCTTATACAACACAGAGGCAGATGTACTAACAGGAGGCGAAAAAAGCCGCTTTATAACACAACTGGAGTTAGAGAAAATTCATAACATACATCATAATATTATAGCTCCCGAGGTGCCTGTTATAAATAGAACTTTAAATGAGGTTAAAAAAACAGAGCATCTTATTAAAGAAATCGTAAAACTGGCCGAACGCGGATTTTCGCCATCTTCTTTGACATCTTACATTCGAAATCCTATCGATTTTTATTATCAAAAAATATTAAAAATTAAAGAACATGAAGATGTAGAGGAAACCGTTGCTGCCAATACTTTAGGAACGGTAGTGCACAATACACTAGAAGATTTTTATAAACCTTTAATAAATACCCAACTTAAAGAAGAAGACATAAAAAACTTAAAATCTAAAATAAATGAAACCGTAACAACTCATTTTAAACAGGTATACAAAGAAGGCGATATAACAAAAGGCAAAAACTTAATTATTTACGAAATTGCTAAGCGCTATGTGTCTAATTTTCTGGATTTAGAATTAGAAGAAATTAAGCGTGGAAGAAAAATAAAAATCATTGCCATTGAAATAGAAAATAAAGTAAGTATAGATATTCCCGGGCTAGATTTTCCTATTCAAATTACAGGAAAAGTAGATAGAATTGATGAATACGATGGAACAATTCGAATTATAGATTATAAAACTGGCCGTGTTGACAAAAGTGATGTTGAAGTTATTAATTGGGAAGACATCACAACCGATTACAAGAAATACAGCAAAAGTTTTCAAGTGCTTACTTATGCTTATATGATGCAACAATCGAATCATTTGAAATTTCCTTTACATGCTGGTATTATATCATTTAAAAATTTAAGTGAAGGTTTTATTGGGTTTTGTAAAAAAGATAAATCGGGTAACGGTGCTAATAAAAACTATTTCATTACCCCAGAAATTTTAGATGCTTTTAAAACAGAATTACAAGCGCTTATTTTAGAAATTTGTAACAAGAATATACCGTTTACAGAAAAAGAAGTATAAATGATTACTCAAGAACAATTTGTTATTCCGGGCTTACACAATAAAGACATTATAATTGATGTACATTATTCTGCGGTAGGTATCAATAAACCCATAATGGTATTTTGTCATGGCTACAAAGGTTTTAAAGATTGGGGTGCTTGGAACCTTATGGCTAAAACTTTTGCAGAAGCGGGTTTTTACTTTATAAAATTTAATTTTTCGCATAATGGCGGCACCATTAATCAACCTATAGATTTCCCAGATTTAGAAGCTTTTGGCCATAACAATTACATTATCGAACTCGACGATTTAAAAGCTGTTATAGATTGGATAGAGCATAATAACCATATTGAAAAAACAGCAAATATTAACGATATAAACTTAATTGGTCATAGCAGAGGTGGCGGAATTACTTTAATTAAAGCCGAAGAAGACAGCAGAGTAAAACGTGTAATAAGTTTAGCAAGTGTATGTGAATTTGCTAACAGAACTGCTCGCATTGAAGATCCTGAAGTTTGGAAAAAAAATGGGGTTGCTTATGTTGTAAATACCAGAACTAAGCAAGAGATGCCACATTACTATCAGTTTTATGAAACGTTTTTATTAAATGAAACGCGTTTAGATATAAAACGTGCGGTTTCTAATTTAAAAATACCGCATCTTATTATTCATGGAAATAACGACACAAGTGTTTCAATAAACGAAGCCGAAAATTTACATTTATGGAATGCTAAAAGTACTTTAGAAAAAATCGATGGCGCCAATCATGTTTTTGGAGCGACACACCCTTGGAATGACAAAAGTTTACCTAATCATTTAAAGGAAGTAATTAAAAAAATAATTGCTTTTTTAAACAATAATTAAACTACTATGACGAATCGTTACGATAACGGCGAAAAAATATATGTTGCGGTAGATTGTATAATTTTTGGTTTTGACGAAGGTGTTTTAAAACTCTTGGTGTTTAAAAGACTGGTGAATTATTTAAAAGATGAATTATCTCTTATAGGCAGTTTTATTAAACCAGACGAAAACGCCAATGAAGCTGCGCGCCGGGTTTTAAAAGAAATTACCGGACTGGAAAACATCTTCATGGAAGAACTAAAAACATACACCGATGTTGACAGAGATTCTGGGGCACGATGTATTTCTATTGCGCAATATTCGTTAATTCGTTTAGAAGATTACGATAAACAACTGGTAAAAAAACATGGTGCCCAGTGGTTTGAAATAAACGACCTTCCAAAACTAGTATTAGATCACGATGTTATGGTGCAAGATGCTCTAACACGCCTTCGAAATAAATCTAAATTTTACCCCATAGGTATCGAATTATTACCAAAACAGTTTACAATACCCCAGCTTCAAAACCTTTACGAAGTTATTCATCAAAAAAAATTAGATTCCAGAAATTTTAGAAAAAAACTATTGTCTTTAAATTTACTCATAGCCTTAAATAAAAAAGATAAATCAAGTTCTAAAAAAGGCGCTTTCCTTTATAAATTTGATTACAAAAAATATAAAAAACTAGAAGAAAATGGATTTAACTTTTCGTTGTTTAAATAATAATTTCGTTTGTTATTAATTTACATTAAAACATACAAAAAAAGACTTTCAATTTCTTGAAAGCCTTTTTATTACTAGTGGAGAAGATGGGATTCGAACCCACGACCTCTTGACTGCCAGTCAAGCACTCTAGCCAACTGAGCTACATCCCCAACTATTTTAATTCACTTAACACCAAAACTGGAATGTTACTTGAAAAATCTTTTTTCAAAATTACATTTTTTTCCCATTTTTTAGTAAAAAATCCTCTTTTTCGTCTAACAACACATAACATATCTGGATTATGCGATTGGTAATGCTCTAAAACACCCTGAAAAGTCGTGGCATTTTCGGTTTCTGTGATGTTTTCAACAACCGATTTTAAATCATCATTTAATTCAAAATCACCTTCATTATAATACGGTGTTTTAACTAATAATAAATTTACGACCGCTTTAAAATTCGCTTTTACCATTTTTAAAGGATCTAAAACATGGTCTTTTTTAATAATTGCCGACTTCATAGCTAACAACACATTACTTACCGGTTTAAAAGTGTAGCCTTCTGGCACTATAAGTGCTGGTATTTGGGTTTGTTTAATAATTTTACCAGATGTTTTTCCTAAAAACACCTCTTCTTTTATCGAGTTCGTTCTAGGCTCTACAATTATTAAATCAATATCACCTACTTTACAAGCCAATTCTAGAGTATCAATTAATTTACCTTTTAAGGTTTTAACAATAACCTCAACATTTTTTGTATCAATTTTAGAAACCAAATCATTTAAAAAAGCCCGGCTTTCGCGCTCTAAAATGTAATCGACTTTAATCATAGTACCCGCTTTTGTATAAACATTATAAACTTGTACTACATACAACTTAGCACCAAAAGCTTGAGCAAAATCTACAGCATATTGTAAATTGCTTAAGGCATTTTTAGAGGATCCAATAGGAACTAAAATATTTTTCATAGGTAACTTTTGTTTTGATTTTTATGTCTGTATGACCTCGTTATTACAAACGATTTCATAATTACAAAGATTGAAAGCTAAATTTAAGATAAATTTGTCGCAAAAGTAAAACAATTATATGATTCGGAAAGCAATCCTTTCAGATATTGACAAAGCTTTATTAATTACCAAAGCCTGTGCCCGTGAAATGATACATAACCATATTTATCAATGGAACGACGCATACCCCAATAAAAAAGCATTTGAAACCGATTTCAATCGCGACGAGTTTTACGTTTTAGAACATAATAACACCGTAATTGGCTGCATTACTATTTCTACTTTTATGGATGCAGAATACCATGATGTTCCATGGCTTACCCCTAACGATAATAATTTGTATGTACATAGGTTGGCGGTGCATCCTGAGCATCAAAATAAAGGCTACGCAAACGAACTCATGCAATATGCTGAAACTTTTGCACGCAAAAACAACTTTAATTCGGTGCGCTTGGATACCTTTTCTCAAAATCAGAAAAATTTAAGTTTTTACGAAAAAAGAGGCTATAAACGCTTATCAGAAATTTACTTTGAAAGGCAAAGCGCGTATCCGTTTTACTGTTACGAATTAGTACTATGACTAAAAAAATAAGTTTAAAACAAATTAATAAACTAGCCATACCGGCATTAATTGCTGGTATTGCAGAACCCATTTTATCTATTACAGACACCGCCATTGTTGGAAATATAGATGTTAACGCCACCGAATCGCTTGCTGCCGTTGGTATTGTAGGCACCTTTATTTCGATGCTTATCTGGGTGCTAGGTCAAACCCGAAGTGCCATTTCTTCTATTGTTTCGCAATACGTAGGCGCTAATAAAATTGACAAAATTAACGACCTACCAGCACAAGCTATTTTAATAATTACATCCTTAAGTATTTTAATTATCGCATTTACCTATCCGTTTACAAACAGTATTTTTAAATTATACAATGCTTCCAATTTAATTTTAGAATACAGTTCAAATTACTATAAAATTAGAGTTTTCGGATTTCCTTTTACTTTATTTAGCATAGCCGTTTTTGGCACATTTAGAGGTTTACAAAACACCTATTACCCCATGATTATTGCCATAATTGGTGCGCTACTCAATATTGTTTTAGATCTTGTTCTGGTTTTTGGAATCGATGGTTTTATACCCGCATTTAATATTGAAGGCGCTGCTTATGCTAGCCTAATCGCTCAATTTGTAATGGCTGCCTTTTCGGCCTATTATTTATTAAAAAAAACAAGCATTTCTTTAAAACCCACATTTCCCTTTAACAAAGAAATTAAAACATTCATACTCATCATTCTCAATTTATTTGTTCGTACACTGGCATTAAACGCGACTTTATACTTTGCTACACGATTTGCAACCGGCTATGGTCCCGAATATATTGCAGCATATACCATCGCAATAAACTTATGGTTTTTTGGAGCGTTTTTTATCGATGGTTATGCCAGTGCAGGAAATATACTTTCGGGAAAATTATTAGGCAGTAAAGATTACAAAACCCTAATAACATTAAGTAACAGCCTAATAAAATACGGTATTATTATAGGCGTTCTATTAGCTATGGTTAGTGGTGTTTTTTATTATCCGTTAGGACTTTTATTTAGCCAAGACCCAGCCGTATTAAACTTATTCTATAACACGTTTTGGATAATGCTCGCCATACAACCCATTTGTGCCCTCGCTTTTATTTTCGATGGTATGTTTAAGGGATTGGGCAAAGTAAGCTATTTACGAAACGTACTTTTATTCTCTACCTTCGTCATTTTTATTCCCTTATTATTTGGCTTAAATTATTTAGGCTATGGCTTTAATAGTATTTTTATAGCTTTCGCTTTGTGGATGGTCGCCCGAGGCATTCCCCTAATTATAAAATTCAGGAAAATGTATTTGCCACGCACTCAAAACCATTAACTTTGTGCCTTTAAAAAAATAAATATGAAACTATTAATGGGGTTTTTACAACAAGTTAAAATAGAAGAAAAACTAGAATTAGCTCCAAATAAAGCCTACGAAATTGGCGTATTTATAGGGTCTATGCTACCATTTTTAGTTTTAGTTATTTTAGCATATTTATTGTATCATTACAACAAAAAGAAAAATAATAAATAAATTTTAAGCATGGATTTTATGTCATTTTTAAGCGGAAACGGTTTGTTTCTAGTGTTAGCAATCGTACTAATAGTTGTATACGTAGTTAACAGAAAAAGAAAACGCTAACGGGTTTTTAACCAACCGGTTATACTTAAACGCTCGGTATTAACCGGTTTCACTTCGTGTTCAATAACCTGACTCTCAAAAATAACAATGCGCCCCGGTAGCGGATAAATTACTTTTTCTACCTCGGCCCCATTTTCGTTTAAATACAATACCAACTCGCCACCATTTTCTGGCAACCAACCATCTTCATTTAAATAACAAACAAACGATAACTTACGTCTGTCGTCATTTTGAAACGTATCAATATGGCGTTTATAAAACGTATCTTTAGGATATACCGCATAGTGAAATTCCTTGTGTAAAATCCCCATAAAACACGTTCGGTTTAAGTAAGCCACCAAATCGTTTATTTTTTTAAAAAACAAAGCTTCGGCCTCATTAATATGGGTTTCATCAATCCATAAAATTAAATCACCACGAATCGATTTAACAATCGTTTCATTAACGCGGTTGCCTATGGCCGCTTTCTTAAAAGCATCTTCCTCATGCTTATTAATAAGCGATTGCCTTAGTAAAACAACCTCTTCTTCAGAAAAAAAATTTTCAACAATACTAAATTGCTGCTTCGCGATATCCGCAATAATGCTTTCGTATAACGGATTTTCAACAAAATCAATAGCCTCAAAAAGATGACTCATAAGTAAATAGCATAAAACTACCTGTCCACCTCAGACAAAAGTGCGCAAATGTAATCTAAAAACAATTTGCTTTCACAAAATGAATATCTTTGTATAATAAAATTTATCCCAATGAGCTTTATTCGCATCACAAAACAATTTTCATTCGAAACCGGTCACGCCCTTTATGGTTACGACGGCAAGTGCAAAAACGTACACGGTCACAGCTACAAACTATCGGTAACCGTAATAGGCAAACCCATATCAGACACAACCAACGTAAAATTCGGCATGGTCATAGATTTTAGCGATTTAAAAAAAATTGTTAAAGAAGAAATTGTAGATGTATTCGATCACGCCACCGTTTTCAATAAAAACACGCCCCACGTCGAGCTTGCAAAAGAACTCCAGGAGCGCGACCACAACGTCCTTTTAGTCGACTACCAACCCACCAGTGAAATGATGGTTATCGACTTTGCCAAAAAAATTAAAAAACGCCTTCCCGAACACATAGCCTTACACTCCCTAAAACTTCAAGAAACCGATACCTCTTTCGCCGAGTGGTACGACTACGATAATATTTAGGGCGTTACCACAAGGGTCGGGCTTTCGCAAGTCGCTCTCTTCGAGGAGCTCCAACAATTGCTCAATCCCTAACGCACAAGCAGCCATGAACATTTCTAAAAAAAATAGTTAGCACATAAACTGCTAATTTATTTATATTTACAACATGCAAATTCCAAAAGGAAAAAAAATATATTTCGCCTCCGATAACCATTTGGGCGCTCCAACAAAAGAAGCCTCCAAGCCGCGCGAAAAAAAATTCGTAGCCTGGTTAGACACCATAAAACAAGACGCAGCAGCCATTTTTTTAGTAGGCGATCTTTTCGATTTTTGGTTCGAGTACAACACCGTTATCCCAAAAGGATTTACACGTACCTTAGGCAAACTTGCCGAAATATCCGATGCCGGCATTCCCATCTATTTCTTTGTTGGCAATCACGATTTATGGATGAATGGCTATTTCCAAGACGAACTAAACATTCCCGTATACCACCAACCAAAAGAATTTACCTTTAACAACAAAACCTTTTACATAGGACATGGCGATGGCTTAGGCCCCGAAGACAAAGGCTATAAACGCATGAAAAAAGTATTTACAAACCCCGTTTTTAAATGGCTTTTTAAATGGTTGCACCCCGACATCGGAATAAAAATTGCCCAATACCTATCGGTAAAAAACAAACTCATTTCTGGAGACGACGATGCCACTTTTTTAGGCGAAGATAACGAGTGGTTGGTTCAATACTCGAAAGAACAATTAAAAGAAAAACACCGCGATTATTTTGTTTTTGGCCACCGTCATTTACCCTTGGAAATCGCATTAAACAACAACTCAAAATACATTAATTTAGGCGATTGGATACAGTATTACACCTACGGAGAATTTGACGGTGAAAACCTCCAATTAAAAACCTATTAAGCTTCGTTTTCGTGAGCCTCTAAATCTTTGGTTAAATCTAATTTTCTAAAGGTTGGCGACACCAATCCTGTTGTTACCACCGTAATTAAAGTCATGGTGCCACCAAAAACCACGGCCGTAACAGCGCCCATTAATTTAGCCGTTAAACCACTTTCAAAAGCACCCAATTCGTTGGACGACCCCACAAACATCGAGTTAACAGACGATACACGACCACGCATATTATCGGGCGTTTTTATTTGTAAAATGGTTTGGCGTATAACCATAGAAACCCCATCGGTCATGCCACTAAAAAACAAGGCCAACACCGATACCCAAAAAATGGTCGATAAGCCAAAAACAATAATACAAACACCAAAACCAAAAATGGCAGCCAACAGTTTCATACCCGCATTTTTACTTATTGGAATATAGGCCGTAACCAACATGGTAATAAAAGCACCAACAGCTGGGGCTGCTCTTAACACACCAAAACCTTCGCTGCCAACCTTTAAAATATCCTGAGCAAAAACAGGCAGTAAAGCAATGGCGCCACCAAATAAAACGGCAATCATATCCAGGGTCATAGCTCCTAAAATAGCCTTGGTTTTAAACACAAAGCGCACGCCTTCTTTTAAACTTTCAATAACAGGTTCGCCAATTTTAGGATTTAAAATAGGCTTCGGTTTTATTTGTAATAAAATAAGAAACGACAAAACTATCAATCCAAAAATAATGCATAAAGACCAATGCACTCCTAACCAACTAATAGAAAAGCCTCCAAAAGCAGGCCCTAAAACCGATGCCATTTGCCAGGTAGAACTATTCCAGGTAGCCGCATTGGGATAGGCTTTTTTTGGAACAATTAAAGCCACTAACGAAAAAATAGTGGGCCCAAAAAAGGAACGTAAAAAGCCTCCAAAAAACACTAAGGCATAAATACTGTATAAAATGGTTTGAGTAGGCCAGTCGCTCACCACTTTTGGCCAGGTAAGTAAAAAGAGTCCTAAACTTATTAAAGAAAAAGCAGCAATGCATTTAGCCAGTAAATTTCGTTTTTCTTTTTGGTCTACAATATGCCCTGCGAACAGCGCCATAGTAAAAGCCGGAATTATTTCCATTAAACCTATAACACCCAAAGACAACGGATCTTTTGTGATGCTGTAAACCTGCCATTCTATAACAATAAATTGCATAGACCAGCCAAAAACTAATACAAACCTTACCAGTAAGAATATATTAAATTCTTTAAACCGGAGCGCGGCATACGGGTCTTTTTGAGCCATTTATATTGGTTATTTAATATCGCGTAATTTAAGTTGTAAGAAAACGGCACCTTGCCATTCGTTTTCATCAATAGAATAGACGGCACTAAATGTTGCTCTGTTTTTAATAACATCTAATTTATCTCCTAAACCAAAGCCTATACCAACAAAACTAATGTTATTATCTTGTTTAACGGTTACTCTTAAATGCTTATCATCTTCTCCAACACATTTGCCGTAACCGGTATCTTTTAAATTTTCGGTCATAAAAACAGGCATCATATTACCCGGACCAAAAGGCGCAAATTGTTTTAAAATACGATAAAATTTAGGCGTGATATCCTCTAAATTTATTTGAGCATCAATTTTAATTTCTGGTACTAATAAGCGCGGTTCGATAGTTTTAGAAACCACATCTTCAAACGCTTGTTTAAAAGCTTCGTAGTTTTCTTCTTTTAAAGTTAAACCTGCAGCATATTTATGGCCGCCAAACTGCTCGATGTGTTCGCTACAAGCTTCCAAGGCATTGTAAACATCGAATCCCACGACAGAGCGTGCCGATGCTGCCAATTTATCGCCGCTTTTAGTAAAAACCAAAGTTGGCCTATAGTAAGTTTCGGTTAATCTGGAGGCTACAATACCAATAACCCCTTTATGCCAATTTTCCTGATAAACCACCGTTGTTAACCGGTCTTTTTCGTTTAATTTTTCAATTAATTGCAAGGCTTCTTCGGTAATAAGTTTATCGGTTTCACGACGATCTAGATTATAATCGTTTATTTCGGCGGCGTATTTTTTTGCTAAATCTTCGTTGGTTTCGGTTAATAAAGTTACTGCGTAATTACCGTGCTTCATTCGTCCGGCAGCATTTATTCGAGGCGCCACAATAAAAACCACATCGGTAATTGTAAATTCATTTTTATTAACTTGTTCTAAAATAGCCTTAATTCCGGGTCTTGGATTTGAATTTACAACTTGTAACCCATAATAGGCAAGGACTCTATTTTCGCCAGTTATAGGAACAATATCGGCACCAATGGCTGTGGCAACTAAATCTAAATATTCTGTTAAATCTTCAACCGTTTTACCTTCGTTACTTGCTAAGGCCTGAATTAATTTAAAACCTACGCCACAACCGCACAATTCTTTATACGGGTAGTTACAGTCGCTTTGTTTGGCATCTAAAACCGCCACTGCATCGGGAATGGTATCGCCAGGTCTGTGATGGTCGCAAATAATAAAATCGATGTTTTTCTCTTTGGCGTAGGCTACTTTATCGAGGGCTTTTATGCCGCAGTCTAGAGCAATAATTAATGAAAAATCGTTATCGCTAGCAAAATCAATACCTTTAAAAGAAACGCCATAACCCTCGTCGTATCTATCGGGAATGTATGTTGCCACCTGTGGCGTACGGGTTTTAAGATACGAACTCATGAGCGCTACAGAAGTGGTTCCATCGACATCATAATCGCCATAAACCAAAATGTTTTCGTTGTTTGCAAAAGCCGCTTCAATTCTAGAAACAGCTTTATCCATATCTTTCATTAAATACGGATCATGCAGATGTTCCAGGCTGGGCCTGAAAAAATTTTTGGCATCATCAAAAGATTCGATACCACGTTGTAACAGTAAATTAGCCGTAATATCATCTACATTTAGAGCCTCTTTTAGGGCTTTAACTTTTGAAGGTTCGGGTTTTGGTTTAAGTGTCCAACGCATAAAGTAGGTCTAGAGGGCAACTTTTTAAAAAGTCTTTATTTATTATGATAATAGGTTTCTATGGATAAATCGGCAAACTGACGGAACATTTCCATCACACCACAATATTTTTCAACCGATAAATCGACTGCTTTTTGAAGTTTCTTTTCGCTTAAATTTGAACCATAAAAATGGAAAGCCATAATGACTTTATCATAAATTTTTGGATGCTCTTCGGTTAAATTAGCTTCGATTTCTATTTTAAAATCATCGACTTCCAACTTCATTTTTTTAATTAACGAAGCCACATCCAGGCCAGAACAACCTGCTAAACCAGAAAGCATTAATGCCTTTGGGCGATAGCCCTCGCCTTTGCCTCCGTTTTCTTCGCCTGCATCGATAAATAAATTGTGTCCCGATGGGTTGGTACTTTCAAACCGCATCTCGCCTAACCACTTGGTTGTTATATGATTTTTCATTGTTTTGAAATATATTTTATATCGTTTACTTTTCTGTTAATGCTTCACCATCAAAAACCAACCCATCAAACCCCGTTTTCATAAAGTTTCTAATGTTTTGATGCCCTGTACCGTTTGGATCGTTTAAAACATCATCAAAATAGAATTTCCCAAAACAAGCTAAGGTTTCCTCTTTAGTTAAGGCCTGTAATTTCGCAAAGGCAAATAATTTAGAAGATCCCGAATTTTCGCCCGCCTTATTTTGCAATGCGCCATTTTTAAAGGCGGTAGGTGTAAAATTATATAAGGTTTCTATTACGGCCATGGTTTCATTAAATTCTATGGCTTCTGGTGTGCTTTGTAACTTGTTTTTAAATGTTTCTAAAGTCATTTTTTTATGTCTGTTTCTTTTTTATTTACTTTTCCCAGCCACTACTATAACAATTTCTCCTTTGGGAGGTTTGTTTGTGTAATGCTGTAAAACTTCTTTGGCAGTACCTCGAACGGTTTCTTCGTATAATTTTGTTAATTCTCTGGAAACCGAAACCGCTCGGTCTTCGCCAAAATATTCGCAAAAATGCATTAAAGTTTTTATTAGTTTATGCGGACTTTCGTAAAAAATCATGGTTCTTGTTTCTTCGGCGAGTAATAAAAATCGGGTTTGTCGGCCTTTCTTTACGGGTAAAAACCCTTCGAAAACAAATTTATCGTTTGGCATGCCCGAGTTTACTAAAGCAGGAACAAAAGCGGTTGCTCCGGGTAAGCAATCGACCTCAATTTGATGATCTATGCAGGCGCGGGTTAATAAAAAACCCGGGTCTGAAATGGCCGGCGTACCAGCGTCGCTTATAAGTGCTACGGTCGTGCCCGACTGTATTTTTTGAATAATATGCTCTACGGTTTTATGCTCGTTATGCATGTGGTGCGATTGCATGTGCGTAGAAATTTCGTAATGTTTTAGAAGTTTTCCAGAGGTACGGGTGTCTTCGGCAAGGATTAAATCGACAGATTTTAAAACCTCAATGGCTCTAAAAGTCATGTCTTTTAAATTACCTATTGGTGTGGGTACTATGTAGAGTTTACTCATGTGTTAGCGGTTGAAATGGCATCCTTTTTTGAGGAACGAGAAAAAGATATAATGGAAAACGCGACCACGCTTTTTCGCGTGGTAACACCCAGAAAATTTAAAATTTACTTTCTATAATTTGTAAAAATCGAACTTCGAATTCCTCTTTGTTTGTCCAATTATTGTAATCGGGCTTCACTATGTTTTGAATAAAATTAAGCGCCTCGTCGTAACTATTAAAGGTGTTTAACTGCGATATAACGCGCTCGTAGTCTTCACTTTTACCCTCAAACAATTGTTTTATAAATGCAATTTTATCGTTAAGTCCAATGTTTAAACGCTTGTTTTTTATACTGTCGTTTAAGGACTTTTTTTCGTTAGATTTTGTAGTAACAGGGTCGAAAATTGGCATGGTTTTAAAGCCTTCTGTTAGATAATCTAAATCGTTTTTATGATGGTTTTCTTGTGGCAGGACTTCATTTAAAAAATCATCAATAACCTCCGATTCGTCGGGCATTTGGGCCACCATATCTTTAATTTTTTCGATAGCGGGCTCCATGATAGACTCTTGTTCAGACTCGTCTAAATTAACATATAACCTTCCTTCAACCTCAATGTTATCGCTTACTTTGTTATTAAAAGCGCTGTCTAACATATCGAAAAATGAAGAGTTGTTTTCTATGGAAGGTTCGGTTTCTTCAAAATTTTCGTGAGCAAATTTTAATACCGAAAGTTTTTCATAAAGCAAAGCAACTTCAGCATGCATTTTTATAACATCTTCTTTTCCTTTAAGTTTTAGAATTCTATGGGCAATACTTATTAAGTCGGACTCCAGCTTCTTCTTCATGGGATTATTTTAAAATTAATGTTCTTTTGGCTTTTGATTTTTAATAAATTTGCGTCACCTTTATAAAAACGAATAATCGCTTAAATTTAGTGTTAAAATTACAAAATGTTTCTTGAAAATACCGTAAATCATAAAGAACAATTTGGGTGGATAGAAGTTATATGCGGCTCTATGTTTTCTGGTAAAACCGAGGAGTTAATACGCAGGCTTAAACGCGCGCAATTTGCAAGACAAAAAGTCGAAATTTTTAAACCTGCTCTCGATACCCGTTATGATGAGGATATGGTGGTGTCTCACGATGCTAATGAAATACGTTCTACGCCCGTTCCTGCGGCAGCGAATATTCCTATTTTAGCCGATGGTTGTGATGTGGTTGGTATTGACGAAGCTCAGTTTTTCGATGATGAAATTATTCGTGTTTGTAACGATTTAGCCAACAAAGGCGTTCGGGTTATTGTTGCTGGTTTAGATATGGATTTTAAAGGCAACCCTTTTGGACCCATGCCAAATTTAATGGCAACTGCCGAGTACGTTACTAAGGTACATGCCGTTTGCACGCGCACCGGAAATTTAGCCCAGTATAGCTACCGCAAATCGTCTAGCGATAACTTGGTTCTTTTAGGTGAAGTTAACGAGTACGAACCATTAAGTCGAGCGGCTTATTATAAGGCCATGTTGCGCGACAAAGTTAGAAACATGAAAGTGAATGAGGCTGAAGAAATAAAACCTAAACCCGAAAATCCAGATGCCTAAAGCGCAAGAAACGCTACTTGAAATTAATTTAAGTGCCTTACAACATAATTACAATCATTTAAAATCTAGAATACAAAATGAGGCTAAATTTTTGGCCGTTGTTAAAGCATATTCTTATGGTAGCGATCCTTGTGAAATTGCCTTGTTTTTAGAAAAATTAGGTGTCGATTATTTTGCTGTAGCCTATATAAATGAAGGTGTTCAACTGCGAAATGCGGGCGTTACCAAACCTATTTTAGTATTACACCCACAAACCGTAAACTTTAATATTTTAATGGAGCATTATCTGGAACCCAGTTTATACAATGTGAAAATTTTAAAAGAGTTTATTGAGTTTGCATCGGCTCATAATTTGAAGCACTACCCTGTTCATTTAAAATTTAACACGGGATTAAACCGATTGGGTTTTTCTGAAAATGATATAAATATTATTACTGAAAGCTGCATGAATGCCAACAGTATTCATGTAACTTCCATGTTTTCGCATTTGGCGGCGAGTGAAGATTTAAATGAAAAAGCCTTTAGTTTAAATCAAATTGAATCCTTCAAGCGCATTTCTAACAATGTTATGGAACGTTTAGGTTACAAACCGATGTTACACATGTGTAATACCTCTGGGATTTTAAATTTCCCTGAAGCCCATTTCGATATGGTTAGAAGCGGTATAGGATTGTATGGCTTTGGAAATTCGGAAAAAGAAAACAAAAATTTTATACCCATTGGTACTTTAAAAACCATAATATCTCAAATTCACTTTTTAAATGAAGGTGATTCTTTAGGATACAACAGGTCTTTCATTAGCAAATCGCCTACAAAAACCGCCACGTTGCCCATTGGCCATGCCGATGGTATTGGAAGACAATACGGAAAAGGAAAAGGATACGTGATAATAAATAACAAACCCGCTTATATTATTGGAAATGTTTGTATGGATATGATTATGGTAGACATTACCCATATAGATTGCCAAGAAGGAGACGAAGTAATTGTTTTTGGTCCGCAAGCTAGTGCCGAGCAATTAGCAGAAACGGCACAAACCATATCCTACGAGCTTATAACCAGTATTTCACAACGTGTTAAACGTATATTTATTAAATAACATATTAACATTTGTTAACGTATTGTTTTTTTAACTATTTTAGTTCCTAATTAACCATTAAATTAAAATCATGTTAAAAGAATTTAAAGATTTTGCAATGAAGGGCAACCTTGTAGACATTGCAGTTGCATTTGTAATGGGTGCTGCTTTTAATAAAGTAGTTACTTCATTTACCGGAGGTATTGTTTCTCCATTAGTTGGATTAATTTTCAATTCAAACTTCAACGATTTAAAATACGTTATAACGCCAGGTGTCGTAGATGAAGCTGGGGCTGTTACAGGAGAAGTAGCCATTTTGTATGGTTCTTTTTTAACCAACGTAATCGACTTTATAATTGTTGCCTTTGTTATGTTTATGATTATTAAAGGCATCAATAAAACCAAGAAAAAAGAAGAGCCAGCTCCAGAAGCTCCAAAAGGTCCTTCTCAAGAAGATTTACTTGCTGAAATTAGAGATTTACTTAAAAAATAACAAAGTGTTAAATATATAACAAAGTGTTATTTCTTGTTAAAAAGCCTTAGTTTTAAAGAAACTAGGGCTTTTTTTTGATTTTAAAATAGAATTAATACTTAGTTTTGCGCAAGAATTTTTATAACACTTAAAAGTAAATTACATGAAAGTAGCTGTTGTAGGCGCCACTGGTATGGTAGGCGAAGTGATGCTAAAAGTATTAGAAGAACGTAACTTTCCAGTTACAGAGTTATTATTAGTTGCTTCAGAACGTTCTGTTGGAAAAAAATTAACATACAAAAATAAAGAATATACAGTTATAGGTTTAGCAGATGCTGTGGCAGCAAAACCAGAAATTGCAATTTTTTCGGCTGGTGGAGACACATCTTTAGAGTGGGCACCAAAATTTGCTGAAGCAGGAACTACCGTTGTAGACAATTCGTCTGCATGGAGAATGGATCCAACAAAAAAATTAATCGTTCCAGAAATTAATGCGAATCAATTAACCAAAGACGATAAAATTATTGCAAATCCTAACTGTTCTACCATTCAAATGGTATTGGCTTTATCTCAATTGCATAAAACTTATAAAATGAAACGTATTGTAGTTTCTACTTACCAGTCGGTTTCGGGTACTGGAGTAAAAGCTGTAAAACAATTAGAAAATGAAGTTGCAGGTATCGAAGGAGAAATGGCTTATCCTTACCCAATTGGAAGAAATGCATTGCCACATTGCGATGTGTTTTTAGAAAATGGATACACTAAAGAAGAGATGAAACTTGCTAAAGAGCCACAAAAAATATTTAACGATAAAACCTTTTCTGTAACGGCTACTGCGGTGCGTATTCCAACATCGGGTGGACATAGTGAATCTGTAAATGTAGAATTTGAAAATGATTTTACTTTACCAGATGTAAGAAGAATTATTAGCGAAACTCCAGGTGTTGTTTTACAGGACGATACATCTAAAAATGTATATCCAATGCCAATTTTTGCGCACGATAAAGACGAAGTATTTGTAGGCAGATTACGTAGAGACGAAACACAACCAAACACATTAAATATGTGGATTGTTGCCGATAACTTACGTAAAGGTGCTGCTACTAACGCTATTCAAATTGCAGAATATTTAATTGAAAATAAATTAGTATAATTACTTTATCAACTAAGCACCAAAATATTAAGCTTCTGTAAGATTTATACAGAAGCTTTTTTATTTAAATACCGTTACTAATTCAATAAAAATTCTTATCATTAAAAAGCAAATTAATTTAATCTATTACCATTGAAATGCCCAGAAACTAAAACTGTTAATGTTGTAGACACCTATTTTGGTATCGAGGTTAAAGACCCGTTTCGTTGGTTAGAAAACGATAGAAGTAGCGATACAGAAGCTTGGGTAAAAGCACAAAACGAAACCACCTTTAATTACTTAAAAACCATTCCTTATCGCGATGAGTTAAAAAAGCGCCTTTCAGATATATGGAATTACGAGAAACTAAGCGCTCCTTTTGTTGAAGGTGATTATACGTATTTCTCAAAAAATGATGGTTTGCAAAATCAAGATGTTATTTACAGACAAAAAGGGGACGAGACACCAGAAATATTTCTAGACCCAAATACCTTTTCAAAAAATGGCACCATAGCGCTTGACGGTTTAAGTTTTTCTGAAAACGGCAAAATATTAGCCTTTTCCATTTCGGAAGATGGCAGCGACTGGAGAAAAATTATCATTATAGATACCGATACAAAAAAGGCCATTGAAGACCCTTTGGTCGATGTTAAATTTAGTCTGATGTCATGGTTTAAAAATGAAGGATTCTACTATTCAAGTTACGATAAACCATCAGGCAGCGAATTATCGGCTAAAACCGACCAGCATAAAGTGTATTATCACAAACTAGGCACCTCGCAAAAAGAAGATGTTTTAATTTTTGGAGGTACAACAGAAGAAAAACACCGTTATATATATGCATCGGTTACCGAAGATAATCGGTATTTAATTCTAACACCAAGAATATCTACTACAGGAAACAAGCTTTTAATTAAAGATTTATCGAAGCCCGATAGCAGCTTAATTCCTATTCTAAATCATACCAACAGCGACACACATTTTGTAGATCATGTAGACGAAAGCCTTTTCTTAATTACCAATTTGAATGCACCTAACAAACGCTTGGTACGTGTCGATATTTCCAACCCTAGTGAAGACAATTGGATTGATGTCATTCCTGAAACGAATCATGTTTTAACTATTACTAAAGGAGGTGGGTATTTGTTTGCAAATTACATGGAAGATGCCACATCTAAAGTAAAACAATTCGATTTTTCAGGAACCTGCATCCGTGAGATTGAGTTGCCTGGAATTGGAACAGCCTTTGGTTTTTCAGGTAAAAAAAATGAAAGTACATTATACTTCACCTTTACCAATTATTATACACCACCTAGCATATATTCATATTCATCCCAATCTGGCGAGATTTCATTGTATTGGTCTCCAAAAATTGCTATCGATACCAATAATTACATCAGTGAGCAAGTGTTCTACAAAGCTTTGGATGGTACTAAAATACCCATGATAATAACGTATAAAAAAGGATTAAACCTAAATGGAAAAAATCCAACCATTTTATACGGTTATGGCGGATTTAATATTAGTCTAACGCCCGTATTTAGCGTTACCAATATTATTTGGATGGAACAGGGCGGTGTTTTTGCTGTACCCAACATTCGTGGTGGTGGAGAATATGGTCGCCAATGGCACGATGCCGGAACCCAGTTTAACAAACAAAATGTTTTTAATGATTTTATTGCTGCTGCAGAATATCTTATTAACAACCAATATACATCATCTGAATATTTGGCATTACGCGGTGGTTCGAATGGTGGCTTATTAGTTGGTGCGGTTATGACCCAAAAACCACAAATAGCCAAAGTAGCATTGCCTGCTGTGGGTGTTTTAGATATGTTACGCTACCATACTTTTACCTCAGGTGCCGGATGGGCTTACGACTACGGAACTGCAGAAGATAGTTTAGAAATGTTTAATTATTTAAAAAACTACTCTCCAGTGCACAATGTTAAAGAACATACAGAATATCCTGCAACCTTAATAACCACAGGCGATCACGACGACCGCGTTGTGCCTGCCCATAGTTTTAAATTTGCTGCAGAATTGCAATCCAAGCAATCTGGAAAGCATCCTACTTTAATACGAATTGAAACCAATGCGGGGCATGGAGCAGGTACGCCAGTAAATAAAATTATAGAACAATATGCCGATATATTTGCATTTACACTTTTTAATATGGGCTTCAAAGAATTGCCAAACAGCATGCATTAAATAACCAAACGATTTTACCTATTCTAATTAATCGTATTTTTGCCTAACTATGCTAACAGTAAAAAATTTAAGCTTTTCATATTCTAAAACACCGGTTTTAAAAGATATTTCTTTTGAAGTAAATCCAGGTGAAAACCTTGCAATTATTGGTGAAAGTGGTTCTGGAAAAAGCACTTTAATAAAATTATTATATGGCACCTTTGACGCCGATTTTGGAGAGATTTTCTGGAAACAAAACAGCATTTTAGGTCCTAAATATAATCTTGTGGTAGGCTATGATTTTATGAAATACGTAGCGCAAGAATTTGATTTGATGCCTTTTATTTCGGTTGAAGAAAACATAGGTAAATACCTTTCTAACTTTTTTCCTGAAGAAAAACAAGAGCGTACCAAAGAACTTATAGCTGTTGTAGAACTTACAGCATTTGCTAAAACTAAAGTGAAAAACTTAAGTGGCGGACAAAAACAGCGTGTTGCCCTAGCTCGTGCACTAGCCAAACAACCCGAAATAATATTACTAGACGAGCCGTTTAGCCATATTGATAATCACCAAAAACAAAGTTTAAGACGTAATGTTTTTAAATATTTAAAGGAAAAAAACATCACTTGCGTCGTTGCCACCCACGACAAAGACGATGTTCTTGGTTTTGCAGATAAAATGATTGTTTTAAACAACCAACAAATAGCGGTAAACGATAAACCTGAAACCCTTTTTAAACATCCGAAAACACCATTAATAGCAGCGTTTTTTGGTGAATTTAATATTATAAACAAATCTATTATTTACGCACATCAATTAAAGGTAGTTAATCATTCTCCATTAGAAGCCACCGTAATTCACAGCTATTTTAAAGGGCATTATTATTTAATTGAAGCCTATTTAGATAAGCAAACCGTATTTTTTGAACACCATGTTTTATTAGAAAAAAATACAACCGTTTATCTTAAAATTATAAAAGCAGATTAATACACCTCTAAAATATGTGTTGTTTGCCCTCTAAATTCAAAAGAGTCTCCAGCTTTTTTACCTAATAATAATTGGCCTATAGGTGTACTGGCAGAAATCGCATAAAACAGAGAATTGTCAACTTTTAATTCTCCTGCACTAATAGCTAAAAAATAATGTACTTTATTGGTAATAACAACACTACCCAACCCTATGGTTTCAGCGTTCTTATCGACAGATATTTTAGTTAAAACCTCTTTTGTTTTTTGAATCTCGGCAAGCTGATTACCCAACTTTTCGCGTTCTAATTGTAGCATTGCCCTGCCAGTTTCATGTTTGTCTCCGGCACTACTTTTAGTTTCTGATGTTAAGGATTCTTGAATTTCTGTTATAGATTTACTAATGGTATGTAACTTACTTTCTAAAAATGCTTCGCATTTATGATAAAGCATCGATTTTAGTGTCATGTTACTTTTCATAATTTAAAACACCTCCCCAAAACCCCATTTGTCTCATAATCCAAGCCTTTCTACCTTGTATATAAGGCGTTGCAGGTCTTGCTTTATATCGTAACGGATTGGGCAGTATGGCTGCAATCGCTGCAGCTTCCTGTTTGGTTAATTTAGCTGCCGGTTTTTTAAACCAGTATAATGATGCTGCTTCGGCACCATAAATTCCCGGTCCCATTTCGATACTATTTAAATAGACCTCCATAATGCGCTCTTTAGACCAAATCAGCTCTATTAAAAAGGTAAAATAAGCCTCTAATCCTTTGCGAAACCAACTGCGATGTGGCCATAAAAACACATTTTTAGCTGTTTGCTGGCTTATGGTGCTGGCGCCTCGAACCCGTTTACCTTTTTTATTGTAAGCCATGGCTTTTTCTATGGCTTTCATATCAAAACCATGATGTTTTATAAAGTTTTGGTCTTCGCTACAAACGACCGCCAATTGTAAATGTCTGGAAATATTTTCTAAAGGCTCCCAATCGTGTTTTAAAGTGTTGTTACTGTCTTCCTGAAAATACCGAATAACCATTAATGGCGTTATTGGCACTGGAACCCACTTAAACAATACAACCAAACCAATTGATATGGCTAAAAACCAAACAATTATTTTAAACAAAAATTTAAAAATGCGTTTCATAAAATATTATAATAATTCTGCTAAATCTTTACCCACTAAACTTCCTATGGCAACTCCCATACCTCCTAAACGAACCCTACAAAAAACATGATTTGAAATTTGTTTAACAATCGCTTTTTTCTGATTTCCAACCCCCATAATGCCACTCCATTTCATATCGATTTCTACAGGTACCGATGGCAAAATAGTCGATTTTAAAAGATGTTCTAAACTCTTTTGAATGAGAGTCGTTTCACCAAATTGCATGGTTTCTTCGGTTTTAAAATCTAAATGCCTACCACCGCCTAACAAGATTCGGTTGTCTATATTTCTAAAGTAATAATAACCTTTATTTAGATGAAATGTTCCTTTTATATGTAAATTTTTTATTGGTTTGGTAATTATTACCTGGGAGCGCGCTGGTTTTATATTAGGAATATGTAATTGTGAAGCAAATCCGTTGGTGGCAATGAGTAGTTTTGATGTTTTAAACTCGAATGTATTGGTACTAACCTTTACTGATGCTGCATCTTCAATATATTGATTTACAGTTATATTGTTAAGTATTTTAATGCCTTTAGAAAGTGTTTTCGTAAGTAAGGCAGCCATCATGTTACCGGTGTCTAACTGACCTTCGAAAGCATTGTAAAAAATGTGATTTTTAATGTTTTTAAATTGAAACGTATTGTCTTTTACACTAAAAACATTGGTGTTAAATACGGGCTTAAGTAGCTTGTTTATTTCTTCTTTTTTTGAATAACAGCTATCATACAACTCATCATTTGGGTCAAATAATTCGTAACCACCGTGGTTTTGATAATTAATGGCTTGATCGCCCAAGGTTTGTCTTAATAATTGCAATCCGTTATAGCGTTTTTCAACAAGCTGAAGCACCTCGGTTTCTGAATGTGTTTTTAAATCGTCTATAATTTCACTGAGGCTTCCAAAACAAGCAAATCCTGCGTTTTTAGTGCTAGCCCCTTGAGGTAAAAAGCCTTTTTCTAATATTAATATTTTAGCTTTTGGAAATCGCTTGTTTAGATGCAGGGCACAGTTTAAACCAACAATACCACTCCCAACGATAGTAAAATCTACATTGGTTAACCAGGATTGTATTTCCCAATAGGAAAGATTCATTTATTTGTTGGTTAGTTTACAGTAAAAGTAGTGAATTTGTTAATTGGTTGGCGTTTGTGTTAAGGATAGAAGTGGCATCCTTTTTAAAACTTATAAAAACCAACTATTGCTGTAACAACAGAACCGCATTTACCACGATACTTTGGCTTGTACTGTACTTGTTTTAAAAAGATATAACGGATAGCCTGACTTTTGCTTTCCTTTTTAAAAGCAAAAGTAACACCATAAAAAAACTCCGAAATAGCTTCCGGAGTTTTAAATATTTATTGTTCAACTTGTTTTTCCATAACAAAATCTTCCATGAATTTTGTGGTATAGTTACCAGCTAAATAATCTGGATGATCCATAAGTTGTCTGTGGAAAGGTATGGTTGTTTTAATGCCTTCGATAACGAACTCGTCTAAGGCACGTTTCATTTTATTAATGGCTTCTTCTCTGGTTTGTGCCGTAGTTATAAGCTTGGCAATCATAGAGTCGTAGTTTGGCGGAATGGTATACCCGGCGTAAACGTGGGTATCTAAACGCACACCGTGACCACCTGGAGCGTGTAATGTTGTGATTTTTCCTGGTGACGGACGGAAACCGTTGAATGGGTCTTCGGCGTTAATACGGCATTCTATGGAGTGTAATTTTGGTAAGTAATTTTTACCAGAAATTGGCACGCCTGCGGCTACTAATATTTGCTCTCGAATTAAATCGAAATCTATAACTTGTTCTGTAATTGGGTGTTCTACTTGGATACGTGTATTCATTTCCATGAAGTAGAAATTACGATGCTTGTCTACTAAAAATTCTATGGTACCCGCGCCTTCGTAATTAATGTATTCTGCAGCTTTTACGGCTGCAGCACCCATTTTAGCTCGAAGCTCGTCTGTCATAAATGGCGAAGGTACTTCTTCGGTTAATTTTTGATGACGACGTTGGATAGAACAGTCTCTTTCTGATAAATGACAAGCTTTACCTGTTGAGTCTCCAACAATTTGAATTTCGATATGTCTAGGCTCTTCAATAAGTTTTTCCATATACATATCGTCGTTACCAAAAGCGGCTTTACTTTCTTGTCGCGCAGAATCCCATGCGGCTTTTAAATCTTCTGGTTTAAAAACACCACGCATCCCTTTACCTCCACCACCGGCAGAAGCTTTTAGCATTACTGGATATCCTGTTTCTTTGGCTATTTTTTCGCATTCTTCGAAAGTGTTAATAACACCTTCACTACCTGGTACGCAAGGTACACCAGCAGCTTTCATGGTAGCTTTAGCGTTGGCTTTATCTCCCATGCGGTCTATCATTTCTGGAGAAGCTCCAATAAATTTTATACCGTGTTCGTCGCAGATTTTTGAAAACTTAGCGTTTTCTGATAAAAAACCATAACCCGGGTGTATGGCGTCTGCATTGGTAATTTCGGCTGCCGAAATAATGTTAGACATTTTCAAGTAAGACTCTGAACTTGAAGGAGGTCCTATACATACGGCTTCGTCTGCAAATTTAACATGTAAGCTATCTGCATCGGCTGTAGAATATACTGCTACCGTTTTAATGCCCATTTCTTTACAGGTTCTAATAACACGAAGTGCTATTTCTCCTCTATTGGCAATTAGTATTTTTTTAAACATAACGTTATAAATTAAAAATTTCAAATTCCAATCGCGAAATTCCAAATATGGGATTTTGAGATTTGTGTATTGGAATTTTTAATAGGTTATGACGGATCTACTAAAAATAATGGTTGATCGAATTCTACAGGAGAAGAATCGTCTACTAAAATTTTAACTATTTTACCTGAAACTTCAGATTCTATTTCGTTAAAAAGTTTCATAGCTTCAATAATACATAGCACATCACCCTCTGCAATAGTTTGTCCAACCTCAACAAATAATGGTTTATCTGGAGCTGGTTTTCTATAAAAGGTTCCAATTATTGGAGATTTTATGGTAATATATTTTGAATCGTTGCTTGCACTTGCTGCAGGCGCTGCTGTTTCTGCTGCTGGTTTTGCTTCTGCTACCGGAGCCGCCACTTGTTGTAATTGTGGTTGCGCAATTGGTGCATATTGAACTGAAGGAACATCTTGATCTGATCCTGTTTTAATGGTGATTTTAATATCATCCATTTCTAATTTAACCTCACTTGCACCAGATTTAGCTACAAATTTAATTAAGTTTTGAATCTCTTTAATATCCATAATTTTGCTAATTAATTATTCGTTTATTGAATTATATGCCCATTTTAAATAAATGGAACCCCAGTTGAATCCACCTCCAAAAGCTGCAAAAATAATATTGTCTCCTTTTTTTAGTTGAGATTCGTAATCGTTTAATAATAAAGGTAACGTAGCCGATGTAGTATTGCCATACTTGTGTATGTTAACCATAACTTTACTCTCGTCTAACTCGATACGTTGCGCCGTAGCGTCTATAATACGTTTGTTTGCCTGATGAGCAGCAAGCCAAGCCACATTATCTTTTGTTAAATTATTTCTTTCTAGTATTTTAACGGCTGCATCTGCCATGCTAGATACTGCATTTTTAAATACCGTTCTTCCTTCTTGAAAAGCATATTGACCACCATTGGCCATAGCTTCTTCTGTAATTGGAAAAGATGACCCACCGTAGGTTGCCTGTAAAAACTCTCTACCAGTACCATCACTTCTTAGGTACTCATCTTTTAAACCTAAACCTTCTTCGTTTGGTTCGAATAAAACAGCACCAGCACCATCACCAAAGATAATACAGGTTGCTCTATCTTTATAATTGATAATTGATGACATTTTATCGGCACCAATTAAAAGTACATTTTTATATCTACCAGACTCAATATAACTGGCCGCTACAGACATGCCATACAAAAAACTAGAACATGCTGCATCCATATCGAATGAGAAAGCATTAACAGCGCCAATTTCTGAAGCAGTAAAAGCAGCTGTTGAAGCAGCTTTCATATCTGGCGTTGCAGTTGCAACAATAACAAGTTCTATAGTTTCTGGGTTGATTCCTTTTTTGTTGATAAGGTCTTGGGCAGCTTTAATAGCTAGGTAAGACGTACCTTTACCGACGTCTCTAAGTATGCGACGTTCTTTGATGCCTGTTCTAGAGGTTATCCATTCATCATTTGTATCAACCATCTCCTCAAGCATTTGATTGGTTAATATATATTCTGGCACATAAGCGCCAACAGCCGTAATCGCCGCTGAGATTTTACTCATAACTTTGTAGTTAAATTGACCAAAAAATCATTAAAATTGAACAAAAACACTCTAATTTTTATGAAAACTACTAATTTTTCATGAAATATTTTACAAATTACGTGTTTTTATGGTTTAGAAAAAGCATATCATAAAAAAAACGCTCACATGTGAGCGTTTTATTATATGCGTGCATAATAATTATGCTACGTTGTCTACAGCTTCTGAATTGTCAATTAAAACTTGACCTCTGTAATATAACTTTCCTTCATGCCAGTGAGCTCTGTGATATAAGTGAGCTTCTCCTGTTGTTGGGCATGTAGCAATCTGTGGCGCAGTTGCTTTATAATGGGTTCTTCTTTTATCTCTTCTTGTTTTTGAGATTTTTCTTTTAGGATGTGCCATTTTCTATATTTATTTATCCGTTAATAGTTTTTTTAATGTATTCCAACGAGGATCAATATCTTCCTCAATTTTATTCTCTTTTTCGCCTTTTGGGCTTAATTCTTCTAGTTTTTTAAGTATTTCAGAATCTAGTGTACCATCTTTAACCCCAGGGTGTACCCTTTTAATTGGCACAGATAATACGATTAATTCGTAAATGTATTGCTGAACATTAATTTCGTAAGTTCCGTGAGGCACAATAAGAATGTCTTCATACTCATCGTTATACTCATCACCAAACTTAACTACTAAATCGAACTCATTTTTTATGGGTTGATTATAAGGTTCGTTTGTTAAATCGCAATTAACATTTACAAATCCTGATATTTTAAAGTTTAATTCTAGTAACGTCGATTTTTTCTCTAATATTAAATCAACATCTACATTGACATCATTAAACTCTTCATACTCAAAATATTCAAAGAACGCTTTCTCAATTTTATAGTCAAAATGATGCTTCGCTATCTTTAGCCCTACAAATGGAATTGTAAACTCTTTTAATGGCTTCATTATCACATCTATTTTGAGCCTGCAAATATATAAATTTTTATTTAAGCACCACTACTTATAAACATTTTTTTGTTTATATCTTTTTAGACTGCTTTTTCAGGGCGTTTTCTGTAAGTTCCTTATAATCAAATCTGTTTTTATAAATTTGAATAGCCGCATAAACCGCTTCTTTAAATGAATTTTCATCGGCCTGCCCTTTTCCAGCAATTTCGTAGGCAGTTCCGTGGTCTGGAGAGGTTCTAACTTTACTTAAACCTGCTGTATAATTTACACCCTGACCGAAGGATAAGGTTTTAAATGGAATTAATCCTTGATCGTGATAAGATGCAATAATGGCATCAAAATTTTTGTAATTATTAGAACCGAAAAAACTATCGGCAGCGTAAGGACCGTATACTAATTTGCCTGTTTCTTTAATTTTTTGAAGCGTTGGCCTTAATACCGTGTCGTCTTCATTTCCTATAACACCGTTGTCTCCTGTATGCGGGTTGATTCCTAAAACAGCAATTTTTGGTCTTACGATATTAAAATCTTTTTGAAGCGATTCGTAAACAGTGTTTATTTTATTTGTTATTAATGTTTCAGAAATATGATTTACAATATCTTTAACAGGAACATGATCTGTAAGTAAACCTACGCGCAAGGTATCTGTTATCATAAACATTAAACTTTCGCCTTCCAATTCTTGGGCTAAATAATCGGTATGTCCCGGAAATTTAAATGCTTCCGATTGGATATTATGTTTATTTATTGGTGCTGTTACAAGAACATCTATTAAATCGTTTTTCAATGCTTTTGTTGCTGCCTGAAGCGATTTTATGGCATATTCACCAATTTTTAAATCTTCTTTACCAAAATCGATTGTTACGGGTTCGTTCCAACAATTAAATACATTAAATTTTCCATCAATAATCTGATCTAAATTATTGACAACATTAAAATTTATTTCAGAATTGAAATGGGTTTTAAAGAAATTCATAACTTTTGATGAAGCAAACACAACGGGCGTACAGAAATCTAGAATACGAGGGTCTTCAAACGTTTTTATTATAATTTCGCCGCCAATACCATTTAAATCGCCAATGGAAATTCCAACTACTATATTTTCTGCTTTCTTCATTAGAAATGATAACTTTTGTTTGTAATTTTGATGTTGCAAATTTAGTTAAATAAACAAACCATAATTATGTTTACAGGAATTATTGAAAATATTGGTGTAATTACTAATTTAAAAGACGATTTAAACAACCTTCATATCACCGTAAAAAGCACTTTAACTCCCGAACTTAAAATAGACCAAAGCGTCGCACATAATGGCGTTTGTTTAACAGTAGTTGCTATTAATAATGATGAATACACGGTAACTGCCATTCAAGAAACTTTAAATAAAACCAATTTAGGCACTTTAAAAATTCATGATAAAGTTAATTTAGAACGTGCTATGAAATTAGGCGATCGCCTAGACGGTCATATTGTTCAGGGGCATGTAGATCAAACAGCCGTTTGTGAACATGTTGAAGAGACCAATGGAAGTTGGATATTTACCTTTAAATATGATAGCTCACTCAACAATATAACTATTGAAAAAGGTTCGGTAACAGTAAATGGCGTGAGTTTAACCGTTGTAAATTCTAAAAAAGATGGTTTTAGTGTAGCTATTATTCCTTACACTTATGAACATACTAACTTTAATACTTTTAAAAAGGGCACTGTAGTAAACTTAGAATTTGATGTTTTAGGCAAGTATGTATCTAGACTTATGGAACTTAATGCTACTAATTAGTACTTTTCGCTGAAAGCTTTTTTATTACGCCATAAATAAGAGCAATACCAAAAACAAAAAGTAACCAGCCATCAATAGGTAATCCAGGTGGTGGTGGTGCTGCCGGTGGTGGTGGAACAGACCCACCTTGAGAGAATGACGCCAAACTTATTAATGCAAATAAGGTTGAGGTTAATGTTCGTTTATTTAGTAATTTCATGGGACACAAATTTATAAAAAAAAAGGAACCTAGAAAGCATTAAAACTTATTAATGAACGCAAATTAACCGCTAAAACGTTAAAAAATACGCTTAAATACATTTTTGAGGTTAATGTAATACATATTATTAATGTTTTAATAGGTATTTGCTTCAAAAAAATCCCTAATTTTTTATAATGCAAAACAAATATATGTTTTTTTAAACTAAAAACCAGCTAAAATAGAATTCGTTAAGCTATTCTTGGGAGGAGGAAAAATTATAAGCTTAAAAAATTTATTACTGTGTAAAATTTTAACTTATATTCTTCTTTGAATAAAAAAGCCCTGCATCTCTGCAAGGCTTCTGTTTAAAGGTGGTCCCACCTGGGCTCGAACCAGGGACTTTCTGATTATGAGTCAGATACTCTAACCAACTGAGTTATAGGACCGAAATCGGCTGCGAATTTAATACTATTTTTAATACTCTACAAGAAATTTATTCTTTTAAAATAATTTCTTGACAAAGTTCTACAAGAACGCCTTGTGTCGACTTAGGGTGCAGAAAAACAACTCGTTTATTATCAGCGCCTTCTTTAGGATTTTCGTTTATAATCTCGAAGCCTTCTTTTTTTAATCTTTTTATTTCTGCTTCTAAATTATCAACTTCAAAAGCGATATGATGAATCCCTTCGCCCCGTTTTTCTATAAATTTAGCAATAGGACTGTCTAATGTTGTGGCCTCTAATAATTCTATTTTATGCTCGCCTATTTTATAAAAAGCCGTTTTTACGCCCTCGCTCTCGACCAGCTCGGTTTTATAACTTGGTACCCCCAATAATTTATGAAATAAACTATTTGATGTTTCTAAGTTTTTCACCGCAATTCCAATGTGTTCAATTTTTTTCATTTAACCACGCTTTATCCTAAGATACAAATTTTGCAAACCAAATGTAACATAATCTTTAAATATGCTGTATTTTTGCCCAGTAAACCTATAAATAGGTGATAATTATGAGTAACGTAGAGGAAAGTCAAAGACAAAAAAAAATAGGATCTGTTTTACAACGCGATTTAGTAGATGTTTTACAAGGTGCTGCAACCCAAGGAGGGCTTCATGGTATATTAATTTCGGTTTCTAAGGTAAAAGTAACCGTCGATTTGGGTGTTGCAAAAGTTTATTTAAGCATTTTCCCTAACGATAAAGCGAAAGAATTATTAGAAGGTATAAAATCGAATACGCCTTTAATTAGACATGAACTGGCACAACGAACAAAGCACCAACTTAGACGCATGCCGCATTTAGAATTCTTTATTGATGATTCTTTAGAGTATATCGATAAAATAGATAAATCCTTAAAAGGAGAAGAAAACCCTATTAAAGACCCAAGTATTTTAGACAAAAGAAAAAAATCGTAATTGAACTTTCCGTTATATATAGCAAAACGTTATTTACGCTCTAAAAGCAGTAATAATGCTATTAATTTTATTACAATTATAGCGGTTGTTGGTATTATTCTAGGTGCCGCATCGCTGTTTATTGTGCTTTCTGGTTTTGCGGGTTTAAAAGCATTTACCCTGGAATTTTCGAGTCAGGTGGATCCCGATTTAAAAGCCGAAAGTACGGTTGGTAAAACTTTCGAAATAAGTGCAACCGAAATCGAGCAACTTAAAAAAATAAAAGGTATTGCTCATTTTTCTAAAACATTAGAAGAACGTGTTTTAATAGCTTCAAACAATAAAAACACTTTAGCAATTCTAAAAGGGGTCGATGGCGCTTACCAAAACGTAGTTGCGATAGACTCTATTATAGACACGGGAATCTGGCTAGAACAAAATGCTAAACAAATAGTTGTAGGTTGGGGCGTATCTAACAATTTATCATTGGGTATTTTAGATTTTACAAAACCCATTAATATTTATGTACCAAAACCAGGAAAAGGACAAATAACCTCAACAAAAAACGCCTTTAATACGGTTGATGCCATAAATGTTGGCGTATTTTATATAAACGAAAAACTTAACGACAGTTATGTTTTTTCGTCTATAGATTTAGCACAAAATTTACTTAATTACCAACCCAATCAAATATCGGCAATAGAGTTTAAAATTAAAGAAGACGCCATTTTAGAGGATGTTAAAAATGATATTTCTAAAATATTAGGCAACAAAGTGGTATTAAAAAACAGAGAACAGTTAAACGATGCGCTTTACAAAATGCTAAACACCGAAAACTTAGCGGTATATCTTATTTTTACTCTTGTTTTAATTATTGCCTTTTTTAACGTTATTGGCTCGTTAATTATGATGATGCTCGATAAAAAAAGAAGTTTAAACACGCTCTACAACATCGGGGCTACAGTTAAAGATATAAGAAGTATATTTTTCTACCAAGGGAGTTTAATGAGTGTTGTTGGTGGCTTTATTGGTTTAATTCTGGCGTTACTTATAACCTTACTTCAAAAATGGTTTAATTTGGTAATGATTACCCCAACGCTGCCCTACCCGGTTATAATAAAATTTGAAAACATTATAATTGTATTTATTACTATTTCGGTTTTAGGTATCATGGCTTCAAAAATTGCATCGGTAAGAATTACAAAATCGTTAGTTGAAACCCATTAATTTGGGTAAGTTGTCATAAAAAAATGGCAAGCAGGCTTTACTCGTTGTTTTTTTGAATAATATATTGTTGAATATACATATTTCGGCAGGCGCATTTTATTTGTAAAGTGTAAATAAAAGAGCTCCAATTAAGTCTTAATCCTTATCGCTACCTAACACGGCAGTGTAGCTAATTATTAAAGTTTTAGACCTAACCTTCCCTGATGGCTCGCAAAAGCGATAGTAGTGGCAGCTTTTGTAAAAATTTAAATCTATGATTTTTACAAAACTACAACCCTTCGTCTGCGCTCAGGATAAACTACTAGCGCGGTGGCTTGCCATTTGCCATTAAAATTAACTTATTCGGTAAATTGAAAATCGGAAAAATTATGTAAAACCTCATCGAAAGCTGCAAAAACATCTTCGGCTTTATCGCTGGTTACCATTTTGGTACGGTAATCTTTAAAATGTGGAATGCCTTTAAAATAATTGGTGTAATGGCGGCGCGTTTCGAAAACACCCAAGGTTTCACCTTTCCAGTCTATAGACATTTGCAAGTGCCTTCGGGCTGCTTCCACACGCTCTTGAATGGTTACGGGTTCGAGATGTTGGCCGGTTTTAAAATAGTGTTTTACTTGTTTAAAAAACCACGGATTTCCTATGGTAGCACGGCCTATCATGCAGCCATCTAAGCCGTATTGATCGCGCATCTCCATGGCGCGTTCTGGGGTGTCTACATCGCCATTTCCGAATACGGGAATGTGCATGCGTGGGTTATTTTTTACTTGGGCAATGGGTTTCCAGTCGGCATTTCCTTTATACATTTGGGCTCTAGTACGTCCATGTATTGCAATGGCTTTACAGCCTACATCTTGCAAGCGCTCTGCAACCTCAACAATACGAATGGAATCGTGATCCCAACCCAAACGGGTTTTTACGGTTATGGGTATGTTGGTGCGTTTTACCATTTCGGCAGTAAGTTGCTCCATTAAACAAACATCTTTTAAAATGCCTGCTCCAGCGCCTTTACTTACTACTTTTTTTACGGGACAGCCAAAATTGATATCGATAATATCGGGCTTAGACTCTGAAACGATATCGATGGTTTGTAACATGCTATCTAGGTTAGATCCGAAAATTTGAATCCCAACAGGACGTTCTTTTTCGTAAATATCTAACTTCATAACACTTTTTGCAGCATTACGTATTAAGCCTTCGCTTGATACAAATTCGGTATAAACCACATCGGCACCTTGTTCTTTACACAAAGCACGAAATGGCGGATCACTAACGTCTTCCATGGGTGCTAACAACAATGGAAAGTTTGGAAGTTCTATATTACCTATTTTTACCACGTTACAATTTTTGGGCAAAATTACATTTTTTTAATTGAATAATACGTATGTTTTACCACTGGAACACCAGTTGTTGTTATTCCTTCTAAAGAAACTTTTACTTTAGTTTCTAATTCTGTATTAAAAAAAGTTGCCGAAAAGTTGCCTGTTTTATCTAGGTGCGCATAAGGATTCCAATAAATGGTATTTCTAACAGCGTCTTTATTATCTTTAAAATAATTTGGGGCATTTAAATCTGGTGAATAAAAAATCTTCGCTTCATAAAAGCCATCTACTTTTTCTGATATGGAATGATATTGCTTTTTCTCTGAAACATTATCTGTACTGTCTTTTGAGTAAATGGCAATAACACCATTTGCAGCAACAGATCCATAAATTGCCGCAGAGGGACCTTTTATGGCATCAATTTTTTCTACATTATCTGGTTGTATATAGGATAATTGCGAAGCGTCGTTTAATGGAAATCCGTCTAATATAATAAGAGCAGCACCATTATACCTTGTAAACCTTATAGAAGTGCCATCAACAATTACGCTTGGAATAGTCATTTGTATAAATTGAAATATATCATTCGTTATTGGCGATTTTTCGTCTACAACATAACTGTAATCGGGTATACCATACAAACTTGTGGTTTTTGTTTTTTTTGTTGCTATAATTTCTACCTCATCCAAGACATTTTCTAAGGCGACACCGTAATTAACATATTTTCGTAAAACAGCTTCTTTTATATCTTTAAAAGTAGAATCTATAGGTTTAACAGTAATATTAGTTTTAAAGTTAATAGGAAGTGGTGGTTGGTCTATGGGATATAAAATTATTTCGCCTTTGGCTTTTCCCTTTTTGTTTACCGTATTAAGAAACATGTTTGTTTTTCCCTTGAAATATAAATTAACAAAACTAAACTGCCCCAAAGTGTCTGTTTCGGTATTTTCTATTTTTAAGCCGTTAGCATTCATTAAAGCTAAAGTAACATTGGCACCTTCTTTAGCCTTTTTACCAAATAATTGTTTTACGCGACCCGAAATAGATATACCTTTTTCAAGCGCATAAGGTTTTGTTTCAGTTCTTTCGGGAATGGTTTTCCATAAAAAATCACGCCAACCTTGGGTTAAAAGCAATAAGTCTAAATGTTCTAATCGTTTGGTGTTGGTACTATCAAAATAATATCCCGGATTGTTAACTCGTCCTTTAATATCAGATTCCATTAAAAAATAAGAACATATTGTTGAAACGTTTTTATCCAGTGCATCTGCACCATTAGTATCTGTAACACTTACCGAAAAGCTAGCAGGTAAAACATCGCCGCTTTTTGTTTTAGCTTTCAAATTTAATATTGCTTTTTCGTTGGGAGCATACGTGCTTTTGTTGGTGTTTAAAGTGACTTCAAAATCATGTTTTTTGTTATTGTAAACCAATCGTTCGCTGTGTGGAATCTTGTTTTCATCATGAAGTGTCATTTGAATAATCCCTTCTGGAAAATTATCGGTTGGTATTTGTAAAGATGTCGTTATGTTGGTTATTTGATGGGTGCCTTCGAGATAAGATATCCCACGGCTTTTACAAACAAAACTTAGGATTGGATTTGGATTATTATCTAAGGTTTCTTGGTTGGTTTTAATTATTAAAATAGATTTATCATTAATATGCCTATAACCCAACACATAGCCTGTATTTAATGCTTTTGGCAACGGCACTTTTATTTCTAAGCCATTGTTTTGAGTTATTAAAGCATGATATTCCATATCTTTTTTAGGAATAAATTGAAATTTTCCCATACCGTCGTGCAGACTTAAAAACAAGGTAATTAATACGCCATTAGAGTCAAAAATTTTACCTTTTACCAGTATGGGTTGTCCGTTGCTGTCGGTAGCTTTAAAGGCAACAATACTGGATACGTTTTGTATTAAAGAGCCGCCTTCAGGAAAAAAATCGAACTGAAAGGTTTGGGCTTCTGTTTCTTTTAATTGCTTTGAATTGGATGCTTTCTCTTTTTTTTGATTGTTATCTCTTATTTGATTATTTAAATCGAAGGCGTTTAAAATATTTATTTCTTTTTTGAAAACAAACGAATCTCCAAAATTTCTATTCCAATTAGTGTAAGCTCTTAGTTGATATAAACCTGGCTTTTTTACACCAAGACTATCTGCTAACGTAAAATCGCCATTACCTATCCCTTTAACTAATTCAATTTTATTTCTAGCTATAATTTTCGAGTCGGGTGCAATAAGTTCTACATACAAAACTTTGCTATTATCAAATAAGAAATTATTAAACGCATAAACGTTATAGGCCTTAAACCACAACGTCTCTCCTAAAAAATAGGTGTCTCTATCGGTATGTAAATACGTTTTTTCAATATTTGGAACTGTTTTATTTTCTTGGGCTATAACCTTTGTATTAAATATAATTAATAGAAAAATGACAGGAAAAAAGCGTTTTATATTTTTTAATAAATTGTTCAATATTTGGTTTTTTTAATTTTAATAATTCAACCTTCTATTTACTTTAAAATTAAGATATAAATAACTTATTTAAGATTAATTTTTTTAAAAAGAACCATTTATCTAAACAAACAGTCACAACATTAAAAATAATTTATTACTTAAATAACCAACTCATTATATAAATTAGATGTAAACAATCTTAATTCTACTATATTTGCAAATTAAATCTAGGTGTAGATTACTTTATGAAAAATATTAGAAACTTTTGCATTATTGCACATATAGATCACGGTAAAAGTACGCTCGCAGACCGTTTATTAGATTATACGGGGTCTGTTACCGAACGTGAAAAGCAAAACCAGTTACTCGATAATATGGATTTGGAGCGCGAACGTGGTATTACCATAAAATCGCACGCCATTCAAATGGATTATGTTTACCAAGGTGAAAAATATGTGTTAAATCTAATTGACACCCCTGGTCACGTCGATTTTTCTTATGAAGTTTCCCGTTCTATCGCTGCTTGCGAAGGCGCTCTATTAATTGTTGATGCTGCACAAAGCATACAAGCGCAAACCATTTCTAATTTGTATTTGGCTTTAGAAAACGACCTAGAAATTATTCCGGTACTTAATAAAGTAGATTTACCCAGTGCAAACCCAGAAGAAGTAACCGACGATATTGTTGATTTACTAGGATGTAAACCCGAAGATGTTATTCACGCCAGTGGAAAAACAGGCTTTGGTGTAGATAATATTTTAGCGGCCATTATAGAGCGTATTCCTGCTCCTAAAGGCGATCCTAATGCACCGTTACAAGCTTTAATTTTCGATTCTGTTTATAATTCTTTTAGAGGTATTGAAACCTATTTTAGAGTTTTTAATGGTGAAATTAAAAAAGGACAAAAAATTAAATTCGTTGCTACCGATAACGAATATTACGCCGACGAAGTTGGTACCTTAAAACTAACTCAAGTACCCAAACAAAGTGTAAAAACTGGTGATGTTGGTTACTTAATAACTGGTATTAAAACGGCTAAAGAAGTAAAAGTTGGGGACACCATTACAGATTTTGCCAACCCAACTAAAAATATTGTTGAAGGCTTTGAAGACGTAAAACCTATGGTTTTTGCCGGTATTTACCCAGTAGACACCGAAGATTACGAAGAGTTGCGTAGCTCGATGGAAAAACTACAACTTAACGATGCCTCTTTGGTTTTTGTTCCTGAGAGTTCGGCTGCTTTAGGTTTTGGTTTCCGTTGTGGGTTTTTAGGTATGCTTCACATGGAAATTATTCAAGAACGTTTAGAGCGTGAGTTCGATATGACCGTTATTACAACCGTTCCCAACGTGTCGTATTATGCTTATACCAACAAAGACCCCGAAACACCTTTTATAGTTAATAACCCTTCCGATTTACCAGATCCTTCTACCGTAAATCGTGTGGAAGAACCTTATATAAAAGCCACCATTATTACAAAATCAGATTTTGTGGGTAATGTGATGTCGCTTTGTATTGAAAAGCGAGGCATTGTTTCTGGACAAACGTATTTAACTCCAGAACGTGTAGAGTTAACTTTTGAAATGCCTCTGGCAGAAATTGTATTCGATTTTTACGACCGATTGAAAACCGTTTCAAAAGGTTACGCATCATTCGATTACCATCCTATTGGAATGAAAACTTCTAAATTGGTGCGATTAGATATTTTATTAAATGCACAGCCAGTAGATGCCCTTTCAGCATTAATTCACGCCGATAATGCTCAAAATATTGGTAAAAAAATGTGTGAGAAATTAAAAGAATTAATCCCGCGCCAGCAATTCGATATTCCAATTCAGGCTGCTATTGGTGCAAAAATTATTTCTCGCGAAACCATTAAAGCTTTACGTAAAGATGTAACTGCCAAATGTTATGGTGGCGATATATCTCGTAAGCGTAAACTATTAGAAAAACAGAAAAAAGGTAAAAAACGTATGCGACAAGTTGGTAATGTAGAAATACCGCAACAAGCATTCATGGCAGTACTCAAATTAAATGATTAAAGAATCTTAGTCTTTTTATCTTTTTTTAAGAATTTTTTATTGATAATTCTGTTAATTTCTAATATTGCAATATTTTATTCAAAAATAAATTTGATTTCCATAATACATTATATTTTTTGTAAGTTTATAAACAAACCAAAAAGTATTAATGAACATTATTCATATAAGTGCAGAATGTTATCCAGTTGCTAAAGTTGGAGGACTTGCCGATGTTGTTGGTGCACTACCTAAATATCAAAACTCTTTATCGAATAGGTCTCAAGTTATTATGCCTTTTTACGATAATAAGTTTACTCAAGAAAATTCATTTTCTTCGGTTTACCAGGGTGAACTATTTTTAGGAAACACACCGTATCAATTTAAGGTTTTAGTGTTAGATCAAAAACCTTTAGACTTTGATGTGTTTTTTATTGATGTTCCTGAATTATTGTTTAAAGACTATGTTTATTCCTGGGATGATACCGAGCGTTTTCTGGCTTTTCAAATTGCTGCTCTAGACTGGTTACTTACTTGGGATATTAAACCAAGCATTATTCACTGTCATGATCATCATACAGGACTCATTCCTTTTATGCTTCAAGAAAGCTATAAATATGAAGTTTTTAGAAAAACACCTAACATATTAACCATTCATAATGCCCAATATCAAGGTTGGTTTTCACACGATAAAGTAGGTCTTATTCCGCCTTTTAATTTCGACCACGTCGGACTTTTAGATTGGGGAGGAAACATAAATCCTTTGGCAGCAGCCATTAAATGTGCTTGGTGGATAACTACCGTTTCGCCAAGTTATATGGAAGAACTAAAACAAGCTGCAAACGGATTGGAAGATTTATTAAAAAATGAAGCCGATAAATGTTCGGGTATTTTAAACGGTATCGATTGGAAGGTTTGGAACCCAGAAACAGATCATTATATCGTTAAAAATTATTCTGTTGCCACCGTAGATGAAGGTGCACAAGCAAATAAAAAATACTTATGCGATACCTTTAATCTCGATTTTAACAAACCTCTTTTTGCTTTTATAGGCAGATTGGTAGACGAAAAAGGTTCCGATTTATTTCCTGAAGTATTTAAAATAGCTCTCGAAAAAAACAACCTAACCATATTATTATTAGGTTCTGGTGTTCCTTTTGTTCAATCGCAATTAGAAGCATTAAAAAAAGATTTTGTTGGTACCTACAATGCCTTTATTGGTTACGACGAAAAACTATCGCACATTATTTACTCTGGCGCCGATTTTTTATTAATGCCATCGCGCGTAGAACCTTGTGGTTTAAATCAAATGTATGCACTACGCTACGGCACTATACCTATTGTTAGAAGTATTGGTGGTTTAAAAGACACGGTAACAGACATTAAAGAACAAGATGGTTTTGGTATTTGCCATGACGATGTTTCGGTAGAAGCCATTAACCATGCCATTTTTAGGGCTATCGACATCTATGGCGATCAAAAAAAATACAAACAAATTAGAAGTAAAATTATGGAAATAGACCACTCTTGGGATGTTTCTGCAAACCAATACATTAACTTATATAATTCCATTAAAACTAACTAGCAATGATTAATAACAAGGTTTTATCCATCATTTTAGGTGGTGGTCAAGGTTCAAGATTACATCCATTAACCGAGAAAAGGTCTAAACCTGCCGTACCAATAGCAGGAAAATACAGATTGGTTGACATCCCTATTTCAAATTGTATTAATGCAGACATAAAACGTATGTTTGTTTTAACGCAGTTCAACTCAGCGTCTTTAAATCGCCATATAAAGGATACCTATCATTTTAGTTTTTTTAGTAGTGCTTTTGTTGATGTATTAGCTGCAGAACAAACTCCCGAAAATAAAGGATGGTTTCAAGGAACTGCCGATGCTGTTCGCCAAAGTATGCATCACTTTTTAAGACATGATTTTGAGTATGCTTTAATTCTATCTGGCGACCAATTATACCAAATGGATTACGATAAAATGATAGAAGCCCACGAAAAAAGTGGTGCAGAAATATCGATTGCTACCATACCAGTAAATAAAAAAGATGCCACCTCCTTTGGAATTTTAAAAGCCAATGATGAAAGTATTGTTACCGCTTTTATTGAAAAACCCGATGCGAGTTTACTTCCCGATTGGACATCAGAAGTTAGTAACGAAATGAAAAACGAAGGCAGAAACTACCTGGCTTCTATGGGTATTTACATCTTTAACAGAGATTTGTTAATTGAGTTAATGAGTGATCACTCTACCAACGATTTTGGTAAAGAAATTATTCCGCAGTCAATAGAAAAACACAAAACCTTAAGTTACCAATACGAAGGTTACTGGACAGATATAGGAAACATAGACTCGTTTTTTGAGGCTAACATTGGGTTAACCGACGATATTCCAAAATTCGATTTATACGACAAAACCAAACGTATATACACGCATGCCCGCATGTTACCAACCACAAAACTGGCTGGAACTATTTTAGAAAAAACAATAATTGCAGAAGGTTGTTTAATTAGTGCTGCAAAAATTGAGCAATCGGTTATTGGTATTCGTTCTAGAATAGGAAAAGAATCGACCGTTATTAGAACCTATATGATGGGTAGCGATTACTATGAAACCTTAAAAGAAATAGACGATAAAAAAATAAAAATATTAATGGGAATTGGTGAGCGTTGTTTTATTAAAAACGCCATTCTAGATAAAAACTGCCGCATTGGAGACGATGTTAGAATTAATGGTGGTAGTCATTTATCAGACACCGAAACCGAAACCTATGCCATTAAAGATGGTATTGTAGTAATTAAAAATGGAGCAACAATCCCTAACGGATTTGTAATTTAACATATGGCACAAGTAAAAGTTTATAGTCTATTTACAGACTTCGATATTAACCTTTTTAAAGCAGGTAAACACTATAGGCTTTATGAAAAATTTGGATCTCATATTACAACCGTAGACGGGATAGAAGGAACCTATTTTGCCGTTTGGGCGCCAAGCGCAAAACAAGTTTCTGTTATTGGAGATTTTAATTTCTGGACAGAAGGTGAACACCAACTCAATGTACGCTGGGATAGTAGCGGTATTTGGGAAGGTTTTATTCCTTTCGTAGGAAAAGGGAATATTTATAAATACAAAATTGAAAGCCACAACCAAGGTATAAAAACCGAAAAAGCCGATCCATATGCAAGGCGTTGCGAACATCCTCCAAAAACAGCCTCAATTATTTGGGACGATCGTTATAAATGGAAAGATGATGAATGGCTTAAAAAACGTAAAAAACACAATGCCCTAGATGCGCCATACTCGGTTTACGAAGTGCATTTAGGCTCTTGGAAACGACAAATTGAAGAAGACCGTTTTTTATCATATTACGAATTAGCCGACGACTTAGTTAATTATGTAAAAGACATGAATTTTACTCACGTAGAACTCATGCCTATTATGGAATACCCTTACGATCCGTCATGGGGTTACCAATTAACCGGGTACTTCGCTCCTACTTCAAGGTTTGGTTATCCCGAAGAATTTAAATATTTAGTTGATAAATTACACCAAAACGATATAGGTATCATTTTAGACTGGGTACCATCGCATTTCCCAGAAGATGCTCATGGCCTAGGCTTTTTTGATGGTTCGTGTTTATACGAACATCCCGACAGGCGTAAAGGCTACCATCAAGATTGGAAAAGTTTAATTTTTAATTACGAAAGAAACGAAGTAAAATCGTTTTTAATAAGTAATGCTATTTTTTGGATGGATCAATATCACGCCGATGCTTTACGTGTCGATGCCGTTGCTTCCATGCTGTTTTTAGATTATTCCAGAGAAGATGGCCAATGGGAACCAAATATTTATGGTGGTAGAGAAAACCTAGCGGCCATAGAATTTCTTAAAGAATTAAATAAAGAAATTTATGCCTCATTTCCAGACGTACAAACCATTGCCGAAGAATCTACAGCCTTTCCAGGAGTATCTAAACCCGTATTTTTAGGTGGTTTAGGTTTTGGAATGAAATGGATGATGGGCTGGATGCACGACACCCTCGACTATTTTAGTAAAGATCCTATTTATAGAAAATACCATCAAAACGACATTACGTTTAGCTTAGCTTACGCATTCTCTGAAAACTTTATGCTTCCGCTTTCTCATGATGAAGTCGTTTATGGCAAAAACTCCATCTTAGGCAGAATGCCAGGCGACGAATGGCAACGTTTTGCAAACCTGCGTTTGTTATATGGCTACATGTTTACGCATCCTGGTACCAAATTATTGTTTATGGGTGGTGAAATTGGGCAGTACAACGAATGGGATTTCCAAGGTAGTTTAGATTGGAATTTACTCGAATTTAAACCTCATAAAGACACTCAAAATTTTTATAAAGCCTTAAATAAGTTATACAAAACAACACCGGCCCTTTACGAAAAAGGCTTCTCAGGTGAAGGTTTTGAATGGATAAGTTACGACGATCATGAAAATTGTGTTATTTCATACATTAGAAAAGGTTATAATCCCGATGAAAACGTAATTGTGGTGTGCAACTTAACTCCAACAACTAGAGAAAAATATAAAATAGGTGTTCCTGTAAAAGGAAAACTTATTGAAATTTTTAATAGTGATAGTTTAGAGTTTGGTGGTAGTGGGGTTTCAAATTCTAATGAAATAACTACAGTTAAAAAATCATGGAACGGTAAAACTTTTTCAGCAGAAATTACCTTACCTCCTTTAGCCATTACCGTTTTTAAATACAATTAGTTAATATTTAATATCCTACATATTTAATTATTAACTATATATTTTAAGCTTTACACAATTAATACGCCTTATTTTTAGTAAAAAATGCCTGTTAAACTTTATAAGTTTTATTAATTTGGAAGCTTAATCATAGTACCTATTTTATGATATTAAATACAGAACTAGAATACAAGGGAAATCAATTTCCATCAAACATAATTAGCTATAAAAAAGATGTCGATGTTTTACATTTTTCAACAGCAAACAACGTAAAACTTAGACTTACTGTTTTAAGAGACAGTGTTTTAAGATTTAGATATACTACGGTTGGAAAATTTACAAACGACTTTTCTTATGCAATTGATGAAAATGCCAGTAGAGGATACAATCATTTAGAAATTTCAGAAGATACCGAAAAATATATTGTTACAACTTCAAAATTAATTTGTCACATTTATAAAACCGATTTAAGAAAATCTATTTACGATGTAAAAGACAATAGTTTAATTTGTGAAGATGAATTAGGTTTTCACTGGGAAGAAAGTTACGAGTTAGGTGGCGACATCGTTAAAATGAGTAAAGCTTCTCAAAATGGCGAAAGTTTTTATGGTTTAGGTGATAAACCAGAACATATAAACCTAAAAGGGAAACGCTTTGAAAACTGGGCAACCGATTCTTATGCGTTTGGTAAAAATACCGACCCTATTTATAAAGCCATTCCTTTTTACACAGGTTTACACAATGGAAAATCTTACGGTATATTTTTCGACAATACTTTTAGAACCTATTTCGATTTTTGTCACGAACGCAGAAATGTAACAAGCTTTTGGGCACAAGGAGGTGAAATGAATTATTACTTCTTCTACGGGCCTAAAATGCAGGATGTGGTAACAAGTTATACCGACTTAACCGGAACTCCAGAATTACCACCATTATGGGCTTTAGGATACCACCAATGTAAATGGAGTTATTATCCGGAATCTAAAGTAAAAGAAATTACCGATAAGTTTAGAGAACTTAAAATACCTTGTGATGCCATCTACTTAGATATAGATTATATGGAAGGTTTCCGATGCTTTACCTGGAGCAAAGAATATTTTCCAGATCCTAAACGTATGGTTAAAGAATTAGCCGACGATGGTTTTAAAACTGTGGTTATTATAGACCCGGGCATTAAAATCGATATGGAATATGATGTTTTTAAAGAAGGTTTAGAAAAAGATTATTTCTGTAAAAGAGCCGATGGTCCTTACATGAAAGGTAAAGTATGGCCTGGAGAGTGTTATTTCCCAGATTTTACCAGACCCGAAGTACGCGAATGGTGGGCTGGATTATTTAAAGAATTAATTGAAGATATTGGTGTTAAAGGCGTTTGGAACGACATGAACGAACCAGCCGTTATGGATGTTCCTGGTAAATCGTTTCCGCCAGATGTGAGACACGATTACGACGGAAATCCTTGTAGCCACCAAAAAGCACACAATATTTACGGTATGCAAATGGCTAGAGCCACGTATCATGGGCTTAAACGTTTTAACTACCCTAAACGACCATTTGTAATTACACGATCTGCATATTCGGGAACCCAACGTTACACCTCAACATGGATGGGAGATAACGTCGCTTCATGGGAACATTTACAAATTGCTAACATTCAAGCGCAACGTTTGGCTATGTCTGGGTTTTCTTTTGCAGGCTCCGATATTGGTGGATTTGCAGAGCAACCCAATGGCGAACTTTATGCCCGTTGGATTCAGTTAGGCGTATTTCATCCGTTTTGCAGAACGCACTCCTCTGGAGATCACGGCGAGCAAGAACCATGGGCATTCGACAGAGAAATTACTAATATTGTTAGAAAATTCATTGAAATAAGATATCAGCTTTTACCTTATTTGTACACCACTTTTTACCATTACTCACAGGATAACATTCCAATGTTAAAATCGTTAGTATTGTTCGACCAGGAAGATGTTCAAACACATTACAGAATGGACGAATTTATTTGTGGAAATCAAATATTAATTTGCCCTATAAACGAACCAAACTCTAAGGGTAGACGCATGTACATACCTCGTGGAGAATGGTATAATTACTGGACCAATGAATTAATTGAAGGCGGAAAAGAAACTTGGGTTGATGCCGATTTAGATATCATGCCAATTTTTATTAAATCGGGTGCTATTATTCCTAAATATCCAATACAACAGTATGTTGGAGAAATTCAAATGGAACAAATAGACTTAGATGTTTACTATAAGAATGGTAAAGAAGATTCTGAGTTGTATGAAGATGCTAACGATGGCTACGATTACACCAAAGGGCGTTACAGCTTACTTAAATTTAACTTAGTAGGTAATGAGGATAAATTAATTATTAGAATTCATAAAAGAGGACAATATATTACGCCTTATTCTAACTTTAAAATAAATTTATTCGGACTTCCTTTTGAGGTAAAATCTATAAAAGTAGACAATGAAGACGTTAGTTTAGAAGATGTAAACTTTAAAGATAATTCGTTAATAGTAACAAAAGAATTTACTAACCTTCAAATTATAGGTTAAATAAACCAACAACTATTTTTTAGGCTTAATTAGTATCATTTTAAATACCAATTAAGCCTTTTTTTATTTTATTTGCTTCCCTAAATAAACAAATAAATAGCCTTTTTCAACCTTTTCAATTTCTTTGTTTTGTGAAGAAATAATTTCATAAACACCACGCGTATCTTTTACTAACAAAGGAATAATATGCTCGTCTTTATTGGTAATTTCGATAAGCTCTTCGTAATGTGCTCTGTTTTTTATGGTAATTTCATGAATTTTAGGATATTTTCTAGCTGTTTTAATTAACGATTCGTAATCATCGGTTTGAGAAAATAAACCTTCTTTAGGCACATTACCCGATTTTAACATCTCATCGACACTTAATAATCTAAACGACCCATTTTCACCAAATTGTTTACTAAACTTATTAATGGCATACTGGTTAATATCGTCACTTCCCGTTAAAGCCATTAAAAAACCAACATCGTTTAGTTCTACATTATCTTCTAAGGTTTCAGAATAAATGTCTGTATTAATCGCTTCAATACCCAACTCTTGTGCTAATTGAATATTTTTTTGATTACTATCAATTAAAACTACATGCCTACCATTTTCTTCTAAATATTTCGCTATTAATCGCGATACTTTTGAAGCGCCAACGATTAAAATACCCTCCGAGCGTTTTAAAAATACACCTACTAATTTAGCAAATAAACGGGCTGTAGTAGCATTTAAGAGTACCGTACCTAAAACAATCATAAATACTAAAGGCGTAATATATTGGGCATCGGCAACACCTTGCTTTAATAACTTACTTCCAAAAAGCGATGCGATACCGGCAGCTACAATTCCGCGAGGTCCTACCCAACTAATAAATAATTTTTCTCTAATACTTAAATAAGATCCTGTGGTACTTAAAAAAACAGCTAATGGTCTAATAACAAAAACAATAGCAGCAAACAGTGCAGCTGTTTTCCAATTATAAAGCAGCCACAAATCTTCCATATTAATATTGGCCGCTAATAAAATAAAGAGAATCGATATTAACAACACGCTAAGAGATTCTTTAAAATAAAGCAGCTCTTTAATGTTATTTAATTTACCGTTACCAAGAACCATTCCCATAACCACAACGGCTAATAACCCCGATTCGTGAGCGAAAATTTCAGACTCTACAAAAACTAAAAGTACCGTAGATAAGGACACGACGTTTAGTAAATAATGCGGAATAAATTTTTTATTAATAGCGTAAGCTAAAGCATGAGCAAACGTAAAACCAAACGTGGTACCAAAAAGAATAATCTTTAAAAATTCTACCAATGCCGTTTTAGTAAAACCGCTATCACCTTCTACACTAATAAATTCAAAAACGAGTACGGCTACCAAAGCACCAATAGGATCAATTAAAATACCTTCCCATTTTAAAACTGTAGAAATATCTTTTTTTAAAGGTATGTTTCTAAGAATAGGTGTAATTACCGTTGGCCCGGTTACAATTATTAAACCAGAAAAAAGAAAAGACATTTCCCAGCTTAAACCAAAAATAAAATGCGCAAGCAAACCAGCACCAAAAAATGTAATGGCAGATCCCAGTGTAATAAGCTTTGTAATTACGGGACCTACATGTTTAATTTCAGAGCGTTTAAGTGTTAATCCGCCTTCAAAAAGAATAATACTAATAGCTAAAGACACAAAGTAAAATAAGCCTTCGCCAGGAAATAAACCCTTGGTACCGTTCCAGACAGGTTCTATCCATTTGGAGCCATCTTCAGAGAAAAATTCGGAAGCAATAGGGCCCACAATTAAACCAATTAAAATTAAGGGTAAAATAGCTGGAATTTTTAATCTCCATGCAAACCATTGGGCTAATATGCCTAAAATAATAATACCTGCTAACTCTAACATACCTGTAAATGCTTTATAATGGACTAAAATAAACAAATCAGATGATTTATTTTTTTTAAAAAATGTTATCTTTCAACTTTAAGTAAAAAAAACATCTCCCTTTGATAATAAAGCCCTTTAAAAGTATTGGCATTGGTATTGCTTTTTCACCCAATCTAAAAGCAAACTTATATGAAGCTGCCCGGCTGTCTGTGTTTTTTAAATCGAAACTCTACTTAATTCATATTGGTACTTCTTCCGAAGAAAAATTGGCAACGTTAAAAACCATGCTTCAGTTTTTTGAAAATGACCATTTAGAATATGATGTGGTGTTTAAAGAAGGTAATCCGGTAGATGTTATTCCTTCGGTAACTTCAGAAAAGAAAATAGATTTATTAATTCTGGGGGCTCTTCAGCGTGAAGGCTTTTTAAAATATTACGTGGGCTCGATTGCAAGAAAAATTACCAGAAAATCGCACTGTTCTGTACTATTACTTATTAAGCCAAGTGTAGAAAGAGTGCCTTGTAAACATATTGTGGTTAACGGCCTAAAAGACCCAAAAACAGAGGCGGCTATTACCACTTCGTTTTATGTTGCAAAACATTTAAAGGCCGATAAAATTACTATTGTTGAAGAAATAAACACCGACCAGGTAAACGTTAAGGTTGATGACGACAAATCGTTGCGAAAAGCTTCGATTATGAAAGAACGTATTAAGCTTAGAGAAAATTCCAGAATTAAAGACATAATAAGTCATATTCCTGAGACATACACCGAAAATATCTTGGTGAAATTACAACCCATTTTTGGAAAAAAAGGCTATTCTATTGGGCATTATGCGCAAATTTCGAGAGCCGATTTGTTAATTATGAACGGTCCTAAAAAAATGACGTTTTGGGATCGGCTATTTCCACACGATATAGAACATATTTTAACAGAATTACCAACCGACGTTTTAATCCTGCAATGAGTCCGAAGAAAAACAACATAAAGGCGTTTTTTAAAGCCCTTCCTAAAAATATATTTTCAGGATTTGTAGTAAGTCTTATTGCGTTACCATTGGGTTTAGGATTGGCTATGGCCAGCGACGCCCCTGCTATTGCTGGTGTTATTGCTGCTATTGTTGGTGGTATTATTGTTTCGTTATTAGGCGGAAGCCACATTACCATAGTGGGTCCTGGAAATGGTTTAGTGGGCGTGCTTTTGGTTGCAATAAGTACGCTGGGGTTAGAAAACGCCTATCTGGCCATTATTTGCTCGGGTGTATTGCTTACGCTTTTAGGTTTTTTAAGAATGGGAACCCTAGCCGATTTTTTTCCGTCGTCGGCAATTCAAGGGATGCTCGCTGCCATAGGATTGATAATTCTTGGAAAGCAATTTCATATTATGCTAGCGCACAAAATAAATAGAAGCGATACTTTAGATTATCTTGTTGAAATCCCGTTTACTATTAACGATGCCATACACTACCATAACAAAGGCCTCATTTATGCAGCTCTAGCCGGTGTTATAAGTTTAACTATCATGCTTGTTTATTCTAAAATTAGAAATAAATACCTGCAATTAATTCCTGCACCAATGTGGATTGTTTTAATTTCTATTGGCATTAGTTATTATTTTGAACTTGTTTTACACGAATCGCATCCTATAGCCAACGAGTATATGCTGTCTGGCATTCCCAACATACACGATATTATTGCCGATTTACCCAAACTAAATATTAACGGATTAAGTAATGTATCGTTTTGGGGCAGTGTTTTTGCTCTCACCCTTATCTCTAGTATTGAATCGCTTTTAAGTATTAAAGCTGTAGATAAATTAGACCCAGAAAAAAGACGCTCGAATGTAAATAGAGACCTAAAAGCCTTAGGTTTAGCAACCGTTGGTAGTGGTTTTTTAGGCGGATTAAACGTAGTTACGGTCATTGCCAGAAGCTCGGTAAACGTAAATCATGGGGCTAGTAATCGATCTTCAAACTTTTTTCATGCCCTGTTTTTGGTGCTTTTTATTTTATTTTTTAGCACCGAATTAACCAGAATACCACTACCCGCATTAATGGCTATTTTAGTGTATACAGGCTACAAACTAGCTTCACCTAAAGTAGTTAGAAAAATATTTTCTGTAGGTAAAGAACAACTCATTATCTTTTTTGTAACCTTAATTGTAACCTTAAAAATTGGTTTAATTACAGGAATTTTAATGGGCGTTGTTACCTCGTTAATTATTCATATGATAATAAATAAAAGCGTTGGTTTGTTTTTAAGAAACGTTTTAAAACCTAATATTTTAATGTTTCGGGAACCCGACGGAAAAAACAATTATTACGTAAGCGTTAAGCACTTTTGCAGCTTTTTAAACTTTTATAAACTAAAAGAACGCCTAGATGCTGTACCCGAAAATAAAGATGTTATTGTAGATTTTTCTATGTGCGAATTTGTTGATGATACGGTAATGGAAAACATTAACAATTACCAAGAAACCTTTAAAAAAAGAGGAGGAAATTTTGAAGTTATTGGTTTAGATATGCACGATACAGACTCTAAACACCCTTTTGCTTCCAGACGCTTACTAACTGTGCCAAATATTATTAAAAAGAGCCTAACCAAACGCCAGAAAAGCATGAAAGAACTGGCAAAAAATTTCCTTTTTTCTTATCAATCTAAAAAAGAAAAAGACATTAACTTTTTATACGATTTCAATTATTTTAAAACCAAACAAATCAATCATATTTACAACATTTTAAATCATAATGAAAGCCCTATAAAATTATTTGATATTGAGTTTTCTGAAGGCGAATTTATTGCAAAAGAAGTTATTCGAAGCACCATGCTTTGTATTGAATTAAACGAAAATATTCCGCAATTTACATTAGACAAAGAAGGTTTTCTGGATAAAGTTTCGGCTTTGGCAGGTTTTAAAGACATTCCCATTGAAAATCACAGCGATTTCTCAAACCGGTTTCATTTAATTGGAGACAATGCCCCAGAAATTATTCGTTTTTTTAATGATGATATTACAAATTTTTTCGAAAGCAATGCCTATTACCATGTTGAATCGAATGGAAAGGCTATTTTAATTTTTGGAAAAGAACGCTTAGCCAGTATAAAAGAAATAAAATCACTTTTCGATTATGGCAAACGATTACTTATGGTTATTTCTTAATATATTCTTAACTTTTAAAGGCATTAACAATAGATTTCTTAATTTTACATTTCTATGAGATTATACCCAATTAATGCAGGAAATTTTAAGTTAGATGGAGGCGCTATGTTTGGTGTAGTTCCTAAATCTATTTGGCAAAAAACCAATCCTGCCGATGCCAATAATATGATTGATATTGCTTCGCGTTGTTTACTTATTGAAGATGGTAATCGATTGATATTAATAGACACCGGAATGGGTAATAAACAATCTGATAAATTTTTTGGCTATTACCACCTTTGGGGCCATGATACTTTAGAAAAATCACTTAAAAACTATGGTTTTCATTGCGATGATATAACCGATGTGTTTTTAACCCATTTACACTTCGACCACTGTGGCGGTTGTGTAAATTGGAATGCCGGTAAAACAGGCTACGAAACGGCTTTTAAAAATGCACATTTTTGGAGTAATGAAAACCATTGGGAATGGGCTACCAAACCAAATCGCCGCGAAAAGGCTTCTTTTTTAGAAGAAAACATACTTCCCATCGAGGCGAATGGCCAATTAAAATTTACATCGTTACCAGAACATCAAATTTTAAAAAATTCGGAATTAGGTTTCGATATTTTTTTTGCAGATGGTCACACCGAAAAGCAAATGATTCCGCTTATAACATACCAAGATAAAACCATCGCTTTTATGGCAGATTTGTTGCCAACCGTGGGACATTTACCATTGCCATTTGTAATGGGTTACGATACCAGGCCATTATTAACACTCGACGAAAAAGAAAACTTCCTAAATTTAGCTGTTAAAAATAACTTTTACTTATTTTTAGAACATGATGCTCATAATGAGATTATTACCGTTCAAGAAACCGAAAAAGGAGTACGATTAAAAAATTCATATTCAACTCAAGATATATTTAATTAATAAAAAGACTAATTCAAACATTATTTAATGAAAACAATTCAAATATTATCAGTATCAGTACTTGCAGCAACATTATTTTACGGTTGTGGTAGTACAGCAAACATTTTATCAACTCCCGTTGAAAACATTGATACTTCACCGTTAAAAGTATCTGAATTAACAGAGCAGGAAAAACACACATGGGGACATTTAGATCTTGTAAAAGATACCATTCCTGGTATGAGTGTAGATAAAGCTTACGAAGAGCTTATTAAAAACAAAAAAGGAGCTACCGTTATTGTTGCCGTTGTAGATTCTGGTATCGATATCGACCACGAAGATTTAAACGATGTTATTTGGACTAACAAAGACGAAATTCCTAACAATGGTAAAGACGACGATAACAATGGTTACATCGATGATGTTCACGGTTGGAATTTCTTAGGTGATGGTTACGATGAGCAGTTAGAGCTTGTTCGTATTCTTGCTACTGGCGACACAAGTAACCCAGATTATGCCAGAGCACAAGCCGAGTACGAAAAAGAATATAACAAATACATGGGTTATAAAGCCCAGTACGATCAAATTTACCAACAACTTAAGGCAGCAGACGAGGCTTTAACAAAACACTTTGGTAAAAGCGATTACACAAAAGAAGAAGTAAATGCTATTAAAACAGATGATGAAGCGCTAACCAAAACGGTTCAAATTGCTAAATATATGTTTAGCAATGGTGTAAATTCTTTAGCTGAAGCAAAAAAAGAAATTTCAAATGGTTTAGAAAGTATTAACGAGCGTTTAAACTACAACCTTAACAAGTCTTTTAAAGGTCGTAAAACTGGAGACAATCCAAACGATATGACTAATAAATTCTATGGTAACGGAAACGTAAAACCTGTTAAGAAAAGCGAAAGCCATGGTACACACGTTGCTGGTATTATTGCTGCAGAACGTAACAATGGTAAAGGTGTAAACGGTGTTGCTAATAATGTACAAATTATGAGTGTTAGAACGGTACCAAATGGCGATGAGTACGATAAAGATGTTGCTTTAGCTATTAGATATGCTGTAGATAATGGTGCTAAAATAATTAACGGAAGTTTTGGTAAAAGTTATTCTCCACACAAAGAATGGGTACACGAAGCTATAAAATATGCTGCAGATCATGACGTTTTATTTGTACATGCTGCAGGAAACGATAGTAAAGATGTAGATACTAATTATAACTTCCCAGACGATAACGTTAATTTTGTAGAAGTTGCCGACAATTATATTAGAGTTGGTGCTTTAGAGCCAAAATATGGATCGAATATGGTTGCTGGATTTTCTAACTACGGTAAAAAAAATGTAGATGTATTTGCTCCTGGAGCTAAAGTGTACTCTACAACTCCAGAAAACGAATACGATACTAAAGGCGGAACCTCTATGGCTGCTCCTGCGGTGGCTGGCGTAGCTGCTTTAATTCGTTCGTATTATCCTAAATTAACAGCGAGTCAGGTAAAACATATTTTAATGGATTCTGGCTTAGCTTTAAAAACTAAAGTTGTTGTTGGAGGTGATACTAACAATGTAAAACCTTTTAGCGAATTAACAACATCTGGCAGAATGGTTAATGCATACAATGCATTAATTATGGCGGCTAAAATGTCTAATTAAAATAATTATTCTAAACAAAAAAGAGGCTAAATAGCCTCTTTTTTGGTAGTATCTCACAAAGTGTGTAAAGTTAAAAATATCGAGGGTTGCAACCCTCGATATTTTTTTGTTTAATTTTAAAATTTACACACTTATGAAGAAAGAAGATTTTCTAAACGACGATTTTTTAAAACAGTTTAAAACAGGAGACGAACTGACCTCCTTTCTAAAATCCATTCAAAAGCGAGGTATTGAAAAGATGCTAGAAGGGGAACTTGATGCTCATTTAGACTATGAGAAGCATCAGCAATCCGATAATAGCAATACCCGTAACGGCTATGGGTCTAAAAAGATAAAAACAGCTTTAGGAGAGACTAATATTAAAGTTCCCAGAGACCGGGACGCTTCTTTTAACCCTATGCTGGTTCCTAAACGCACTAACATGGTTGATGGCATAGAAAACGTCATTATCAGCCTTTATGCCAAGGGTATGAGTAATTCTGATATTGAAGAGCAAATCCGAGAAGTTTACGATTTTGATGTATCCACATCTACCATATCACGTATCACAGATAAAGTTACCAATGATATTGTTGCTTGGCAAAACAGACCTCTGGAGCCCGTATATTTAATTACTTGGATGGATGGCATCGTATTTAAGGTTCGGGAGAACTCCAAAGTCATTAACAAAACCATGTACATCGCCGTAGGACTGCGTAGAGATGGTAAAAAGGAAGTCTTAGGGCTTTGGTTGGGGAAGAATGAATCGGCAGCCTTTTGGATGAGTGTACTAACCGATATGAAAGCCAGAGGCGTTCAGGATTTGCTTATCACGGCCACAGATAATCTTAACGGTTTTACCGACACCATTAAAAACGTTTTTCCTGAATCTAAAACCCAAATCTGCGTGGTACACCAGATTCGTAATGCTTGTCGGTATGTTGTTTGGAAAGACAAGAAAGAATTTACAAAGGACATGAAAAGCATCTACGATGCACCCACCAAAAGTGCAGCAAAAGCCGCCCTAGAAGACTTTGCTCAGAAATGGGAACACAAGTACTCTTACGCTATTAAAAGCTGGAGAGATAACTGGGAAGAACTTACCGCTTTCTATGAATTTCCTTTAGAAATTAGAAAAATCATTTACACTACGAACCTTATTGAAAACCTTAATGGAAAAATCAGAAAATACACTAAAAACAAGCTCTCATTCCCAACAGATGAAGCTGTTATGAAGTCCACTTTTTTAGCCCTTAGAGAGGCTACCAAAAAATGGTCGATGCCTATTAGGAACTGGGGCATTATTTTAAACCAGTTTTTAACTATATTTGAAAAAAGGGTTCAACTTTAAAAAAGTTAAACCCTCGATTTTTAACTTACACACTTTACGGGATAGTGTCGTTGTAGGTAGTTTTTTTACATTTATTTTTTAATAATTCTATTCCTCTTTTCTGTCCGAGTTCGGATAGTTCATTCCAATCTTTACAAGCTAATTCCAATTGTCCAGTTTCATAATAAATAGCAGCTCTATTATTTAGCGCATCTATATTTTTTGGATCAAGTTCATAGCTCTTTGTGAAATTTTTTATTGAACTCTCATAATCTTTATTTTGATAGTCATTTATTGCTTTATTGAAATATTCTCCTGCTTCTTGAATTATTCTCGTATCTCCTCCATAAAAATGGTCTAATTGATAAAAAGAATCAGTGAAAAACTTCATTGAAATTCCACGAAAAGTCTTGGTTTTTTCATCTTTTAAAACAAAAGGCATTTCTAATGTTTCAAGGTGTTTAAATCTTTCTGTATTCCAAAGTTTATAAGACTTGTCAATTACTTTTTTTACTCGTTTAATTTTGGTTGAATCAGAAGTATCAGAGTAATTTATTAAAGTGCTAACTTTTTTATTTTTTAAATCAATGGTTATAAAGCCTTTAGCTTTAAAGTTACTATGTTTATTCTTAAAAGCATTGTTTAACTCTAGCATTAAACTTGACTTTAAAGTTGGTGTGTAAAATTCATTCGCAATTTGATTTTTACTTTCTCCTTTTGCTTCTTTAATTTCATTAAACAGCTTTTGTTCTCTGACGAAAAAAAATCTTTTCAGTTTGTCATTGTCCATTCCGCCAATCGATTCACAAAGTATGAGAGTGTCATTTTTTATTTTTTCAATTTCATAGCCAGAAGTTGAAGATGTTTTGATGAAATTTTGATTTATTGAGTATGGAAAACAAACCTCGTTTACTCGATGAGTTGGATTGCCATTTGTGCACATTTCCAGTTTTTTAAAACTATAATTTACATATGAAGAATCAGTCAAAAATCGGTCATTTAAATTGCTGCCATCTTTCATCTCAATCTTATACTTAATCCAATCGCCATACAATTTCGAAGTGTTGATTGTTTGACAATATGATTTGATTGAGATAAGTAGAAGTATTAAAAGTATGTTCTTTGTCATTTTCAAAATTACCTACAACGTTCTCGGCTATGAGTAGTTGCGTGGGTTAGTATTTAACTTTGCAAGTACGCAACAAACTGAAAATCCGCTAGGATTTTCAGAAGTAGGCGAGAACAAGCAATTACTTATAGCCATTGTTGGCAACTGGCTTTTATTTATCATCGTAATGAAATCTGCATTGAATTACAGTACACTTTTGGTCGACACCTTTCTTTCCAGATACCCTATAAACCAATCTGTGTTCTCCTGTTATTCTTCTTGACCAAAAGCCTTTTAGTCCGTGTTTTAGAGGTTCAGGTTTTCCTGTTCCTTTAAATGGATTTGCTTTAATTTCTTTTAATAAGTCTTTTATTTTGATTGCTGTATCATGGTCATTTTCTAGCCAATGAGTGAAATCTTCCCATCCGTGTGGAGTAAAATCAATATTCATTTAGTGAGCTAATTCTATTTCATCTTCATTATATTCAACTAATTCTCCTTTTTCCATTTGTTCAATGGATTCCATTAGTCTATTTCTATTGGCTTTTGTAGATAGTAGGTGTTCTGTTTCTTTTAATGAATTATATTCGCTAATAGACATTATGACAACAGCGTCATCACCTTTACTTCTAGGTACAACAATCACTTCCATTGACTTTGAAACATAGTCGAAGTGCTTTTTTATACTCTTACGTAGAGTGGAAATTGTTATTGCTCTCATAATCATTAATTTTTAATGTACATTATGTTGTACAAACAAATGTACAATATTTATACCAAATTTCCAAATGAGAAGATTTTTCAGCTTGTAGCCAACAACTCGATATATATAATTTTAAAGTTATATATCAAGTCACCAAACGAAGTTACTCGTTCTTTCTTACAAAACCTAGTAACATAAATATAGTATTTACATATGTTTACTAAACAATTTGGCTAAACCCTCAACATCCAAACCAATGGTTTTTTGGAGTTCGGTAACGCTGCCGTGTTCAATAAATTGGTCGGGGATGCCTAAAACGTTTAGGGTGTTTTTGTAGTTGTTTTTGGCAGCAAATTCTAGAATTGAGCTTCCAAAGCCGCCTTTTACAGCGTTGTCTTCTATTGTAAAAATGGTTTGGTATGTTTTAAAAATATCGTGTAGTAAGGTTTCGTCCAAAGGTTTTACAAAACGCATGTCGTAATGCGCCATATCGCTTGGGTTGCCTAAACGATCTATGGCATCGCTTACATTTTTGGCTATAGCGCCTATACTTAGAACCGCAGCTTTATGGCCTGTTTTTAGTTGCACAGCTTTACCAATTTCTATCGTGTTAAAAGGTTGTTTCCAATGGGCAATAAAACCACGACCTCTGGGGTAGCGAATCGCTATGGGTTGATTTAAACCTAATTGTGCGGTGTACATGATGTTGCGCAATTCTATTTCGTTTCTTGGGGCAAAAACAATAAGGTTTGGTATGCAGTTTAAATACGACAAATCGAAAACACCATGGTGTGTAGCGCCATCTTCGCCCACCAAACCAGCACGATCTAAACAAAAAATAACGGGTAAGTTTTGCAACGCCACATCATGAATAACTTGGTCGTAAGCCCGTTGTAAAAAGGTAGAGTATATATTGCAAAAAGGTATTAAGCCTTGGGTGGCCATACCTGCAGCCAAGGTAACGGCATGTTGTTCGGCAATACCCACATCGAAAGCACGGTCGGGCATGGCATCCATCATATATTTTAAAGAGCTGCCTGTGGGCATGGCGGGCGTAATCCCAACAATATTTTTATTGTGTTGCGCCAATTCTAAAAGGGTTAAACCAAAAACATCTTGAAATTTTGTAAATTCTGAAGGTGTTTTAGACAGAATGTCGCCCGTAGAGGCATCAAATTTACCAGGCGCGTGGTAAGTAACCTGGTTTTCTTCTGCCTGTTTTAAACCTTTGCCTTTGGTGGTAATAACATGTAAAAACTTAGGGCCTTTTACTTTTTTTAATCGTTTTAATTCTGATATAATAGCGTCGATATCATGCCCATCAATAGGTCCCGAATAATCAAAATTTAAGGCTTTTATAATGTTGTTTCGTTTTTGAGTGCCTTTTTTAACGTTGGTTAAATACATTTTAAGAGCACCAACACTGGGGTCGATGCCAATGGCATTATCGTTTAAAATAACCAATACATTAGCATCTGTAACGCCGGCATGATTTAAACCCTCAAAGGCCATACCGCCTGCAATACTGGCATCGCCAATAACGGCAATGTGTTGTTTTTTGAAATCGCCTTTTATTTTAGAGGCAATCGCCATACCCAAAGCGGCCGAAATGGAGGTAGAGGCATGCCCCACACCAAAGGCATCGTAAGGGCTTTCACTACGATTTGGAAATCCGCTTAAGCCGCCTATTTGTCGGTTGGTATGAAAAAGATCTTTTCTACCGGTTAAAATTTTATGTCCGTACGCTTGGTGCCCAACATCCCAGATAAGCAGATCTTCGGGGGTGTTAAAAACATAGTGCAATGCAATAGTAAGTTCTACGACCCCTAAACTCGCGCCTAAGTGCCCTTCTTTGGTGGCTACGATATTTATAATGAATTCACGTAATTCTTGAGCAAGTTGCGGTAAGTCTTTTTGGTTTAAAAGACGAAGCGCTTCTGGATTCGTTATTTCATTTAATAATTTTTGCATGGGAGTACAAATGTAGCAGATGAAATTGTATTTTTGATTTTAAACTTTAAGTTTCTTACCATGATACAACCTTTTGATGATTCTTATTTTATGAAAAAGGCTTTACAAGAAGCCGAAATAGCGCTTGAAAAAGGTGAAATTCCCGTGGGTGCGGTGATAGTTGTAGATAATAGAATTATTGCCCGTGGCCATAATTTAACCGAAACGTTAAACGATGTTACCGCACATGCCGAAATGCAGGCTATTACGGCGGCGGCTAATTTTTTAGGCGGTAAATATCTTCAAAAATGCACTTTGTATGTTACTTTAGAGCCTTGCCAAATGTGCGCCGGTGCTTTGTATTGGAGTCAGATTTCGAATATTGTTTACGGGGCTAGAGATGAAGAACGTGGTTGTATTAATTTAAATACCAAGCTACATCCCAAAACCATTATTAAAGGGGGTGTTTTAGAAAACGAAGCTTCTGCTTTATTAAAACGGTTTTTTATTGAAAAACGAAACCTAAATTGAAGTTGCGTTAGCGATTATTTATTAGTTTTATTTTAAACTTAGAAATCCCGCAGCGAGGCATTAAAACGTAAAACGCGACCTGTAAGAGAACGCCCTAATATTAATAACGCTTGTCTTTACTGTTTTCGCGCATTTTATCTAAATTTTCTTTGGTAAGCATGTAGTCTTTAATGTCTTTGTCTTTCCAGCGGTAGTAAGCAAATAAGGGAAAAGCAACAAAAAATAAGCCCATAACACCCAAGCCAATTAGCTTTTCTGAAGCCATAATATACCCCGTTAGCATACTGCCAAAAGCGGCTAAAAATACAATAAGAATGATATATTTCATGTGTTTAAATTGGTTTTAATATGCGCGCTTCATGGTTTATGAGTCGCCTTGTAGGGTTATTAATTGGCGTCTGTAAGCTGTTAAAAGTTTAGATTTTGAAATAAAGCCAAAATAAACGCCATTTTTAGTAACAGGCAGATTCCAAGCACTACTGTCTTGGAATTTCTGCATAATATCGGTCATTTTATCTTTATCAATGTTAATAACAGCCGGTGGTTTTTGCATCACATCGGTTGCTACAATTTCTTTATAAAGGGTTTGGTCGAACATGATGGGGCGCAAATCGTCTAGAAGGATAATACCTTGCAGTCGATGGGTGTCTTTTTTTACCACCGGAAAGATATTTCGGTTTGATTTTACAACGGCTTCATGTATTATTTGTTCTAAAGTCATTTCGGGTGAAATGGTAATAAAATTAGTTTCAATAACCTTATCGATATCCATAAGAGTTAAAACCGCATGGTCTTTATCGTGGGTAATAAGTTCGCCTTTTCTGCCTAATTCCATATTATAAACAGAATGGGGTCTGAAATATTTAGTAATTCCAAACGAAATGGTTGCGGTAAGCATCAATGGAATAAAAAGTTCGTAACCGCCTGTAAGTTCTGCAATTAAAAATATAGCGGTTAAAGGCGCATGTAAAACACCGGCCAGTAAACCAGCCATACCAACCAAAGTAAAATTACTTTCGGAAACCGGAGCGTTAAACAGACCGCAATTATTTAAAATTTTAGACATACAATACCCCATGATGCTTCCCATAAAAAGGGTAGGAGCAAAAATACCACCAACACCACCAGCACCAAAAGTTAAACTACTGGCCACAATTTTAGAAAACATTAAACCGGCAAGTAATAAAACAACTACCCAAACATTATTTAAGTCTAATTGAAAAAAATTATTTTCCAGGGCTTTTTCTGGATTTCCAACGATTAGATTATTAATAACATCGAAACCTTCGCCGTATAAAGGCGGAATTAAAAATATTAATAAACCAATGCCTATACCTCCAATAATAAGTCTTTTAACGGGCGATGCTATTTTATCGAAAAAGGAATGGATTTTATCGTAAACTTCGGTAAAATAAATAGATACAAAAGCAGCAACTACCCCAAGTAATATGTAAAAAGGCGCATCGGAAATATAGAATTTATCTTCAATTCTAAAAGGCAATAAAATATCGTCGCCAAAAAAGAAATACGATGTTAAAATAGCAGAAAGTGATGCCAATAATAAAGGCAACATTGATGCAATGGTTAAATCTAAACTAAAAACTTCTATAGCAAAAATAATCGCTGCAATGGGTGCTTTAAATATAGAACTCATGGCACCTGCCGCCGCACAACCAATAAGTAAGTTTCTAGAAGTTTGATTCATGTGAAACATTCTGGAAATATTAGAACCCAGCGCAGCGCCTGTAGCTACTGTTGGGCCTTCTAATCCTACCGAACCACCAAAACCAACGGTTAAAGGAGCTGTTAATATAGAACCAAACATCTGGTATTGTTTCATGATGCCTTTACGTTTGGATATGGCGTAAAGTGTAGACGGTATGCCGTGACTTACCTTGTTTCTAATAACATACTTTATAATAAAGAACACCAATGTTAAACCTAAAATAGGGAACAAAAAGTAAAAGGCATGATGGTAGTCGGTTATTAATTTGCCTTCTAATAAATGCTGAATAAAGTGGGTTAAATTTTTTAAAACAACCGCACCTACACCCGATGTAAAACCAATAATAATACTAAGTATATAAACAAATTGACGGTGCGAAATGTATTTCGCTCTCCAAATTAAAATCTGTTTTAAAATTGTTTTTTTAGGCATGTTTAAATCTACTAAAAAATCCTGCTCATGCAGGATTTTAAATTATTGTTTTAAATTAAGTTTTAAACTTAGTTCTGTTAATTGTGCATCATCTATTGCGGCAGGTGCATCAATCATAACATCGCGACCCGAATTATTTTTTGGGAATGCAATAAAATCTCGAATGGTTTCTTGTCCGCCTAAAATGGCTACCAATCGATCTAAGCCAAATGCCAAACCACCATGTGGTGGCGCGCCGTATTGAAACGCATCCATTAAAAAGCCAAATTGCGCTTTGGCTTCTTCTGGGGTAAATCCTAAATAATCGAACATGAGCGATTGGGTTTCTTTATCGTGAATACGAATAGAACCACCGCCAATTTCGTTTCCGTTTAAAACCAAATCGTAGGCATTAGCTTTTACTTCACCCGGATTGGTTTTTAGTAATTCCAACTGCCCTGGTTTTGGCGATGTAAACGGGTGGTGCATGGCGTGGTAACGTTCGGTTTCTTCGTCCCATTCTAAAAGAGGAAAATCCATAACCCAAAGTGGTGCAAATTCCTTAGGGTTTCTTAGTCCTAAGCGTTCTGCCAATTCCATACGTAAGGCACTTAATTGCGCACGTACTTTATTTTTATCGCCCGAAAGCACACAAATTAAATCGCCTGCTTTGGCACCGGTTACCTCTGCCCATTTGGCTAAATCGGTTTCATCGTAAAATTTATCTACAGACGATTTGAAAGTACCATCTTCATTACAACGGCAGTAAACCATACCCAAAGCACCTATTTGCGGACGTTTAACCCAATCAATTAATTGGTCTATTTCTTTACGGGTGTAAGCATTTCCTCCTGGTACAGCAATACCAACAACTAATTCGGCACTGTTAAAAACACCAAAATCTTTATGTTGAGCAACATCGTTTAGCTCGCCAAATTGCATACCAAAACGAATGTCTGGTTTATCGTTTCCATATAAACGCATGGCATCGTCGTAAAGCATTCTCGGGAATTTTTCTATTTCAACACCATTAACTTCTTTTAATAAGTGGCGAGTTAATCCTTCAAACGCATTTAAAATATCTTCTTGCTCGATAAACGCCATTTCACAGTCTATTTGTGTGAATTCTGGTTGTCTGTCGGCACGTAAATCTTCGTCTCTAAAACATTTCACAATCTGGAAATATTTATCCATACCACCCACCATAAGCAACTGCTTAAAGGTTTGAGGCGATTGTGGTAAGGCGTAAAACTGCCCCGCATTCATGCGAGAAGGTACCACGAAATCGCGAGCACCCTCTGGAGTCGATTTTATTAAATAAGGTGTTTCAACTTCAATAAAACCTTCTTTAGAAAGATAATTTCTAACTTCTTGAGTTACTTTATGTCTAAAAATTAAGCTGTTTTTAACCGGATTACGACGAATATCTAGGTAACGATATTTCATGCGTAACTCTTCACCACCATCGGTTTTATCTTCAATAGTGAAAGGCGGCAACAAGGCTTCGTTTAAAATATTTAATTCTGAAACTAATATTTCTATATCGCCCGTAGGTATATTTGGGTTTTTTGAAGCACGCTCGATAACCGTACCTTTAACTTGAATTACAAACTCTCTACCTAAATTTTGAGCCTGAGCCATCATGTCTTTTGAAGTACGTTCTTCATCGAAAACCAGTTGGGTAATGCCGTAACGATCGCGTAAATCGACCCAAACAATAAAACCTTTGTCTCTAGATTTTTGAACCCATCCGGCAAGTGTAACTTCTTTATTTATATGTGATGCGTTTAATTCACCACAGTTATGACTTCTGTACATTTTTTAAAATTTAATTAGCATGTAGTCAAGCTACACGTGAAATAAAAGTGCAAATTTAGAAAGATATCTTATTAAAAAACCATGAAAGAACCTCTAATTTTTATATCGTCCATATTTTTTAAATAAAAATTTAAAAAGTTTCTATCTACTTCTTAATAATTCTCAAACCAAGAAAATTTTTCTTTAATAATAATTGCTTTGTTTGCATTTAAATACTCGAGATAGGCCTGGGCAACAGGCGATAATTTTTTCGATTTTAACCAAATTAAATTCCAGGTTGTTGTCATGGGAAGTCCTTTTACGGGAATAATTTGTAATTCTTTGTTTTTTAATTCGTTTTTAATACCAATTAAGGGCATAATAGAGCATCCTAACTCCGATAAAACAGCTTGTTTAACAGCCTCGTTAGAGGTAAGTTCTACTTTTTTTTGAATTGATAAATCATTATTTAAAATAAATTGCTCCATGGCTGTTCTTGTAGCCGAACCAACTTCTCGGTATATTAAAGGGGTGTTTTCAAACAAGTCCTTTTTTTTGGTAAAACGCTTATAATCTATGGCGCCCCCGCCAATAAAAAAGAGTTTGTTTTGCATTAATTCAATTTTATTAACTTTTAGCTTATTGGGCAATACAGAAACCAGAGCAAAATCGACTTCATTTAATTCTAAGCTCTCTAATACTTGAGATTTATTTGTAACATCAATATTTAGTTCTACACCTTCATTTTGTTTCATAAATTCAGAAATAAAATAGGGCATTACATATTTTCCAGTAGAAACTATCGATATTTTTAATCTGCCAGAAAGCTGATTTTGAAATAACAGTGTTTTAAAATTGATCGCATAAACTTCATTAATAATTTTTTCGGCCGCTATGGCAATTTCTTTTCCAAAATCTGTAACATATAATTTTCTACCAACCACCTCGGTTAACGGAATGGGAAATTGATCTTGAAAATTTTTTAACTGAATGGATACCGCTGGCTGAGTAAGATGAAGTTCTTCTGAAGCCTTAGTAATGCTCTGTAATTGAGCTATTTTTAAGAATATTTGAAGTTGGTGTAATGTGTAATTCATAAAAATATTTTATGTATATAATAACAAATATAAATAAAAATTTATGAATTCTATTTATAATATTTGCAGCAGAATTTAAAATTTTAACAATTAAAATCACTTAAATGGAAGCAAAAGAATTAATTAAACCAGAAGTCGCAACACAAAAAATTCAATTAGTAAAAGGAGAATTTTTGCCTTCTGAAGCATCAGACATTATCATGTCTTTAATCAATGAAAAAATTAATTTTCATAAAATCCAAAGACTACAAAAATGGGAAGGAAACCATAATTTCAATACCAATGAGTTAGATAGTCGTATAAGTGAATTAGAAAAAGAGAAAGAAAAAGCGCGCGAATTTATTTTTAAAAGTAGAGCGCAGAACGCAAATTTAATTATTAACGGTGTATTGGAAATTTCAATCGCAGATAAAACAATATAAGCGTTGTATTATGTCTAAACAAAAATCAATTACCTTACCCTATTTAGGCTTATTGTTTCTAGTAATTTTTAATGCTATAGCTTATTTAAGAGGGTATTTGTACCTAGAAAAAATAATGGTTTGTAGTTTCATTCTAATAGTCGTTTTCTTTGCCAGAATGAACTCGAAGGTAAAAAGATCTTTAAATTAAAAAACATATTATAAATATTTTAAAATGATAAAAAAACAAAATCAAATATCTTCCATCAGTCAATGGTTTACTTACATCTTGTGGGGCATGTTTATTGCTAATTTAGCTTACTTAGTAAGCTTTGCACCTAATATACCGGTTTGGGAATTTGAAAATATTTTAAAAGTAAATGGGTTTACTATACTTATCTGGTCGGTTGTTACTTTTTTTAGTGCCTTAATAAGTAGTTACGGAGCCAATTATTTAAAAGGTTTTAAGTACCATAAAAGGTTTTCTATGTTGTGTTTCGGTTTTACGCTCTCTATTATGACTTTTGTAATGTCGAACCATGTCGGGTTGCTTCTAAGCACGTGGTTTTTAATGGGCGTATTTATGTCTCAAATAATTGGTGTAAATGTCGAGTGGGGCGAAGCTAAGGAAGCTTCAAAATTTGCTTTTAAATATTTCTTTACAGGAAGTTTACTTTTAAGTATCGGTGTTTTATTGTTAGCTTACACAACAGAAGCGTACACACTGTCTGGAATTACGGCGCAACTAGATGGCTTGTCGCACAGCATCAAGTTATTAGCTAGCTTGTGTATTATTACGGCAGCGTTAATCCAGTCTGCCATATATCCGTTTCACCGCTGGTTGCTTTCAGCCATGACTGCGCCAACACCTGCATCTGCTCTAATGCACGCTGGTTTTGTTAACGGATCGGGCATTCTTTTAACTCTTTTTTCAACCATTTTATTAACCTCGCATACCTTAATTATACTCTTTATAATTGGTGGACTAACAGCGGTTATTGCTCAATTCACCAAATTACTACAGGTAAATGTGAAACAACGTTTGGCGTGTTCTACCATTGCACAAATGGGTTTCATGATTATGCAATGCGGTTTAGGGTTATTTAATGCTGCGGTTGTGCATCTCATCCTTCATGGGTTTTATAAAGCGTATTTGTTTTTATCTGCCGGCGAAGAGGTGAAACACACACAAAAGCAACAATACCATCAAATCACCATAAAACCTTTACAAGCGTTAGTTGTAGCTGTATTTGGAGTTTTAGGCGCATTCTTATTCAACATTTTAACAGGAAAAGGACTCTCGTTAAATAGCAGTGTGTTTTTAACGCTTATTGTTGCCATTACGGTAGGGCAGGTGACTTACAATATTATTAAAGAACAAAGCTTAAATACAACCCAAAAAGTGGTGTTGCCACCCTTATTATTCACGGTAGGTATTGTTGCGTATGCTTTAATTTACAATGGTATAACCCTTTTAATAAGTGATATGCCAAATGTAGCAACGCCACTACCAATATCGGCTATGGAAATTGGATTTGGAATGGTATTCTTGGTAGGATTCTTTATAATGAAATTAGGGGTTTATAGAAATTTCCCTTGGTTTTATGTGAAGTTATTAAACATCTCACAGCCCAATAAAAAAACAGTTTTAATGTATAAATCTAAGTAATTATGATAAACGAATCGATTAAAAATAGCCTTAATGAGGCATCTAAAGTGATAGGAAAAACTTGGCCACTTTATTCGTTTGTTACGTCGAATCCCTTATCTGGATACGAGCAAAAACCTTTTAAAGAAGCACTGGCTCAGGCAGAACACTTTCTTAATGCTAATGTTTTACCTAGTGCCGATTTGTTAACCAATGCTTGGGAAGAGAAAAAAATAGATAAACAAATACTTTTAGAGCTTTTAAAAGAAAACAACCTTTTAGAATCTCCAGAATACTATCTAAGTCAAATAGTTTCTCACAACAAACAAGCTAGCATTAATGACACAAATTTCTTAGATAGAATGATGGCAAAGTGGCTAGCTGCCTTTATGGATGAAGGTTTAGCAGAATGGGAAATGCCAAATAAAAAGGAAGGGTTTTATAGCGCTTGGCGCAAACTGGCTAAATACGACAATGAGTTGCCAAAAATAAAGACTAGCGACCTGCCTTCAACAAGTGCCGAAGCTTTAAAGTTTGTTTTAAAAGAGGTTAATGAAAACGATTTAACCAAAATATTCACCTATCATTTGGCGGCACTTCCAGGTTGGACAGGGTATATAAATTACAGAACCGAGAGTAATAACCAATGGCAAAATGAATATCCTATAAATTTAGAGGAGTATTTAGCTGTAAGACTTATGGTGGCTCATATTACAGGAACGTCTATATATCCGAAAAATATTGAAAGTGCATACAATCCTTTCATATCAAAACTGCAATACTTATGGTTGAAAGCTTGGGAAAAAAGTTGGCAAAATGAATTAGAAAAGTTATTAAACTTTCAAGAGGAAGCCAGCAAAACAACACAATCTAACCAAGTTCCTGATGCTCAAATGGTTTTTTGTATCGATACACGATCTGAGTTAATACGAAGACACATAGAAAATAAAGGGCATTACGAAACCTTTGGTTATGCAGGTTTTTTTGGAATTGCCATGGATTATGAAAGTGCTGCAGACGGCATCACACGAAAATCGTGTCCGCCAATAGTAAATTCGGCCTATCATGTTTCGGAGATTGCGCAAGAAAATCATTCTGAAAATTTTAAAACTTACAAAGACAAAAACAAGGTGCTTAAGTTTAGAAATTACTTTATAAAAAGAATGAAAAACATGCTTCCTTCGGCCTTTGGATTTGTAGAGGGCTCGGGCTTTTTCTACGGATTAATCTTAACCCTGCGAACCCTTTTACCAAATCAGTTTTACAGATTATACAAAAGGAACTCTATGCAGTACGAGACAATCTGTGAACCAAAAATTGAAAGTGCGTGCAACCACACAGCATCTGAAGATTCAATTCCTTTAAATGAAAAAGTTGGCATAGTAAAATCGGCATTCGATTTAATGGGATGGAAAACGTTTGCACCTGTGGTGGTATTTGTTGGTCACGGAAGCCATACAACTAACAACCCATTTGGGTCGAGTTTAGATTGTGGTGCCTGTGCGGCAAGTCCGGGGAGACACAATGCGCGTATGTTAGCTAAACTAGCCAATTTACCTGAAGTTAAAAAGGTTTTAAATGAAACTCATAATTTGGAAATGCCAGAAAATACGGTCTTTGTTGGTGCAGAACATAATACAACCACCGATGAGATAGTTTTCTTTGATGCCGATGTTCCACAATCTCATAAAAGTAACCTTGAAAAAATAAAATCAGATTTATTAAAAGCGCAAAAAACAGCGACTCAAGAACGTTTGGGAGTTACTAAAAACAGTGTGGCTTTAGCTAATAAAAAAGCAAATAACTGGGGAGAAACCAGACCTGAATGGGGCTTAGCTAAAAATGCAGCTTTCATAGTAGGGCCTAGAGAATTAACAAAAGATAAAAATTTAGAAGGACGCGCCTTCTTACATTCTTACAATTGGGAGGCAGATACTACTGGTAAAGCTTTAGAAGGCATCATGCAAGGACCCATGGTTGTAACACAATGGATAAATAACCATTATTATTTCTCGACAGTAGATAACACAACCTTTGGTAGCGGATCTAAAATAACCCACAATGTTATTGGGAAATTTGGAGTTGTTCAAGGGAACGGAGGCGATTTAAAAATGGGACTGCCCCTGCAATCTTTAATGCAAACAGACTCAGAGATGTATCACCAACCACTTAGGTTATCGGTTGTTATTCAAGCTCCAGTATCTAGAGTTTCTGAAATACTTTTAAGAAATGAAAACCTTAAAAACTTGCTTGATAACGAATGGATTTATTTAATGGTGATGGATCCAACAAATAGTAACAAAATAAGTTCATACAAGAAAAATTTGAATTGGATTTCTGAAAATTTAAAAGACATGGACAAGCAAAATTCACAGCCGGTTAAACAAAAACACACAGAGGTTTTAGTTTAAGGATGTAACATTTTAAGCGCTACATAAAAAAACAGCATCAAATTATTTTGATGCTGTTTTTTATTGAATCTTATTTATTTAAAGCAGATTGTTTGTAACGAGTTCCTCTTCGGTCTCTTCTACTTTTTTCATCTTTTTATGAAGCCACATTTTAAGCTGCATGGCTAAGAAAAATAATACTGGTACTACAACTAAAGTAAGGAATGTAGCAACAAATAAACCATAAATTACAGTCCACGCTAAAGGACCCCAGAATATTACGTTATCTCCACCAAGGTATATGTGTGGGTTAAACTCACTAAATAAAGTAAAGAAATTAATGTTTAAACCAATTGCTAACGGAATTAATCCTAAAATAGTTGTGATTGCTGTTAGTAAAACAGGACGCAGACGCGCTTTACCAGCCTGAACAATACTCAAAAATAATTCGTCTTTACTTATAAATTCGTCTTCATCTAAATCATTTTCATTTTTCTTCCTATCGATTAATAATTGGGCATAATCGAGCAGAACTACCCCGTTATTAACCACAATTCCTGCCAGCGATATAATTCCCATCATGGTCATCATAATAACAAACGCGCTACCCGTAATTACAATACCGCCAAACACACCTATTAAGCTTAAAAAGATAGCAAGCATAATAATAGTTGGCTTAGAAATGGAGTTAAACTGATAAATAAGAATTAAGAAAATTAACCCTAAACCAGTAAAGAACGCGCCCATTAAAAAGGCCATTTGTTTGTTTTGCTCTTCGATTTGCCCCGTGTAATCAATTTTAATGTTTTTTGGTAACCCATGAAATTCTTTCATGGCATTACGTATTTGATTTACCACAGCGCCAGCATCTGTATAACCGGGTGCTAATGCAGAATATACCGTTACAACACGTTTTACATCTTTGTGTTTTATTGAGCTAAACCCAGAAGTATTCGATTGGCTAGCCACCGAAGACACAGGAATTTCTTTAATTTGACCTGTTGCCATATCTCTAAAGGTTATGCTTTGGTTAAAGATTGCGCTGGTGTTATAGCGATTGTCTTCATTAAAACGCACATAGATATCGAAATCGTCGCCATCTTCTTTATAAATTCCTGCTTTAGAACCAAAAATAGAGCTTCTAAGTTGTTGCCCTACTTGCGAAGAACTTACGCCCAATTCGCCAGCCTTTTCGCGGTCTACAATAACCTGCATTGCCGGTTTATCTTTGTTTACATCAATTTTTAATTCATCGATGCCCGGAATGCTGCGAGAGTTAATAAAATCTCTCATTTTTTCGGCAGTAGCAATAAGCTCGGAGTAATCGGCGCCTTCAATTTCAATATTAATTGGCGGTCCTGCTGGGGGTCCATTTTGGTCTTTTTCAACAGAAATTAAAACCCCAGGATAAATACCAACTAAAGCTTCCTGTACTTTTTGACGCATCAGTTCGCTATCTTCACCACGGCGGTATTTGTATTCTCGCATAGAGGCCGTAATTTTTCCTTTATGTGGCATCTCGGCAGCCGACCCTCCATCGGTTTGAGGATTTCCGGCACCTTCCCCTACTTGCGATACAGCACTTTCAACCATATAATTGTAATCGCCATCGGTGTACATGTCTTCATTTAGAACAGCATATACTTTTTTCTCGATTTCTTTAGTAATGGTGTTGGTTTTGTTTATGTCGGTACCCTCAGGATATTCGATATAAACAATAATTTGATTGGGTTTATTATCTGGGAAAAACTCAACTTTAGTACGTTGTGTTGCCAGCGATGCTCCAAAGGCAATGAAAGCTACAATTAAAAGAACAAAAGTTCCAATGCTAATGAAATAAGGACGTTTTCCTTTTAAAGCGGCTTTTAACGATTTTTCGTAGAAATTTTCAAGTTTAACCAAGGTTACATTTTGAAAACGATTTGCCATTTTTCGTAACAATAAGCGGTATACCCATAACATGATGGCTGTAAAAACCATTAAAGTTCCTAAAGCTCTGTAATCGCCGCCAATAATAAATATGATAATACCTATAACTGTTAATATGGCTGTTATGTATATAATACGATTAAGTGGCATGTCTTTGTCTTCGGTAGTCATGAACTGTGATACTAAAACCGAATTGAAAAAGATAGCTACGAATAATGAGGACCCTAAAACAACCGACAGCGTAATTGGGAAATATATCATGAATTGTCCCATTAAACCAGGCCATAATCCCAGAGGTATAAAGGCCGCAACGGTAGTTGCTGTCGATATTATAATAGGAAACGCAATTTCGCTAATCCCTTTTTTTGCAGCATCAAAACGATTCATGCCTTCTTCGTCCATGAGCCTGTAAACGTTTTCAACCACCACAATACCATTATCAACCAGCATTCCCAGACCCATAATCAATCCGAATAAAATCATCGTGTTCATGGTGTAGCCTAGTAAGTTTAAAATCATTAACGACATAAACATAGACATAGGGATGGCAAACCCAACAAAAAGGGCATTTTTAAATCCTAAAAAGAACATTAAAACCGTTACCACCAGTATAATACCAAAAATGATATTGTTTACTAAATCGTCTACCTGACCAATAGTTTTTGATGATTGATCGTTGGTAATTGTAACTTTTAAATTTGCAGGAAATACATTTTCTTTTGCAGTTTTTACAATGGTTTGAATTTTTTCGGCAGCTTCAACCATGTTTTTACCCGAACGTTTTTTAACATCGAGCATCACAACAGGCTCACCAAATTCTCGTGCAAAAGTGGTTTTATCTTTTTCTTTAAAGCGAACTGTCGCGATATCCTTTAGGTAAATAGGGTTATTGCGTTCGTTTTTAACTACAAAATTATTTAAATCGCTTGGGTCTTCAATTTCACCTAAAATACGAATAGTACGTCTTTGTCCGCTAGCAATAAAGTTTCCGGCAGACATGGTTACATTACCATTGCCAATGGCCGAGATAACATCGTTGAAGCTTACTTGTGATGCCATCATTTTATAAATATCTACGGCTACTTCAACCTCTTTTTCTTGAGCGCCACGAATATCTACTTTTTTAATTTCTGTAAGATTTTCAATTTCATCCTGAAGATATTCACCAAACTCTTTAAGGCGTTCTACAGGGTAATCACCAGAAATATTAATATTTAAAATGGGCATTTCTTCAGACATGCTCAACTCGAAAACATTGGGTTCTACTTTAGCACCATTAAAAGTAGGCCAGTCTTCACCGGCAGTTTCAGAGTCTATTTCATCTTTAACCTTTTGCTTCGCTTGGTCTACCGTAATATCTTCATCGAATTCTACAATTACCATAGAATAATCTTCTTGCGACGATGAGGTAATTTCTACTACGTTACTAACCGTTTTAAGTTTGTCCTCCAGCGGATCGGTTATTAATTTCTCAATATCTTCGGCGGTATTTCCCGGATAAATAGAACTAATATATATTTTGGTTTCTTTAATTTCTGGAAAGCTTTCTCTAGGCATTTTAAAATATGCTGAAATACCTAAGAAGAAAATCATTATCATCGATACATAAATAGTTGTTTTATTATGTATCGCCCACGATGATAATTTAAACTCTTTATCGACTTCTTTTTTTTGCTTGGTCATGTTTATTAGTCTTATTGATTAATAACTTTTACAGTTTGGCCTTCTTTTACTGTACGCGCGCCTTCTTGAATAATTTCGGCATTCGATTCCAGACCTTTTGTAACTTCAATTAAATCACCTTGAGATTTTCCTGTTTCAATAATAATTTGTTTGGCTGAACCTTCATTTACATTGTTTTTGTTTTCAATAATGTAAATATATTGTTGGCCTTCAGCATTTTCTGAAATGATATTTTGAGGCACCAAAATGGCTTTTTCGTTTGAGTAATCGTTTATTTTTAAACGAGCAGTTAGGTTAGGTTTAATATTTTTATCCTTGTTAGGAACCGCCACTTCAATTTTAAAAGTTCTGTTTGCCGGATTTATAAAATTTCCTGCTTGTCTAATTTTTGCATCTAGGGTTTGTCCTAAAACAGGGAATTCTATTTTCACATCTTTGTTGGTTGTAACGCTGGTTATGTAGTTTTCTGGAACATCGGTTTCAATGTACATATTGTCAAGGTTTACAATACGAAACAGTGGAGATTGCCCTGGAGCTACCACGCTTCCTTGGTCGGTAATAACATCGTCGATAACACCAGTAAATGGGGAACGTACGTTGGTTTTTTCTAACTGACTTTTTAATTGGCTAACCGCGCGTTGTTGTGCTTCGTAGTTAGATTTAGCTTGTAAATATTGAATTTCACTGCCTATATTTTGTTTCCATAAGCGTTCTTGACGCTCGAAAGTTGTTTTAGCTAAGGCCGCCTGAATTTCTAATTGCGCTACTTGCTGACTTAAACCGCCGTCATCAATTTTACCCAATAATTGTCCTTTGCTAACTTTTTGACCTTCTTTAACATACACGCTAGAAAGTATGCCGCCTGCCTCTGGATAAATAACTAAATTTTCTTTAGTTTGAACACTTCCCTGAAGCTCTAAATAATGATTAAAAACCTGTGGAGCTATCATAACAGATGTTACTAACGGTAATTTTTTTATGGTATCTAATTCTGATATTTTTTCGTTGATACGCTCTAACAACTCCGAATATTCTTGCTGTTTTGCATCAATTTCCTCTCTTTTTTCTTTTAATTGTGTTAGGTTATTTGAAGCTAAAATGTCTTCAATAGATTTGCCTTTCTTTTCACCAGAACAAGCCGTTACGATGCTTGTTAATAATAGTATTTTAAATATATTTTTCATTGTGTTGTATTGATTAGTTATTGATAGCATTTAAAACGGTTTCTAATGCGGCTTTTTTGTTTATTACATCGAGCATGGCTTGAAGAAATTCTTGCTGTGCACTGTAAAGCTGAGTTTGGGCTTGTCTTAGTTCAAAACTAGAACCGATACCTTCAAAAAATTTGGTTTCGTTTTTAGTTTCTATACGTTCGGCAAGGTTTAAATTTTGCTTTTTGTTTTGATATTCTTCAATAGCAAATTGATAATCGCTTTTGGCAGAAGCAATTTGTAATTGTAATTTTTGATGGGTTTCTAATAAATCATCTTCTGCTTTATCTAAGTTTATTTTAGCTTGTTGAGTCGCAGCGCTGCGGCCTAACGAACTAAAAATAGGTACGTTTAAACTCACCCCAAAAAGCGACGATCCATACCATTTATTATCACTATTTGTAAAATCGAAATTTTCACTAAAAGCCGAGTAACCACCATTTAAAAAGGCGTTTAACGTTGGTAAACCTTTGCTTTTTTCTAATTTTAATAGCAGTTCTTTCGATTTTTTGTTGTTTTCAGCTATTTTGTAATCTATGGTATTTTCTACATATTCGTCGGCGTCTAGTAAACTTAACGATATGTTTTTTGCAGTTAAACTTTCTAAAGAGTCGGTTAAAACGGTGTTGCTTTTTAAATCTAAACCCAATGTGATATTTAACATTTGGTAAGCTAACGTTTTTAAGCGGCTTACGTTACTTAAATTACTTTTAACGCCTGATAGCGTTATTTGTAATTGCTCAACATTTTCTTGTTCTCCTAATCCGTTTTCATAAATTTTGGTGGTTTCGAACAGATTTTTTTCTAGAGTTTCAATATTACGTTCTAATATTTTTATGCTTTCTTCGGTAAGTAGCACATTGCCATAGGCATCAATAACGGCCTTTCTAACTTCTAAATCTGTTTTTTCTTTGGCATTTTTTGAAATTTGCAAATACACCTTAGCCGATTGTAAGCCCACTAAATATGAGCCGTCAAAAATTTTCTGATTTATAGTAGCAAATGCATTGGCACTTTGTTTAGTTCCAAAAGTAACGGCTTGAAATTCGCCGCGATTGCCACCAAAAAACTCGGCTGGAATTAATGATACTTGTTGTTTTAAAAAGTTTTGATAATCTAACTTGGCGCTAATTTGTGGTAATCCGGTAGCGGTTGTTTCCCATTTTTTCTGGTAAGCAGCTTCAATATCTCTTTCTGCATTTTTAGCAATTCGATTATTTTCTAAAGCATACGCTATAGCTTCTTGTAAAGAGAAACTTTGTTTCGTTTCTTGCGATATGCTTTTAGTAATTACAAACACACTAAAGATTAAAATTAGTTTGTATTTCATGTTTATGATTGATTTGTATTTATAAATTTATTTAGTATTTCTAAACCCTGGTTTGTTACTATAGCTCTTAAATGATATTCCAGAAAGTTTTCCATGAGGTATTCAATTGAAAAAGTGTCTAAAGGAAAAAATGTTTCATCTTTAATCCCTGTGATGCCATTAAAATACATTCTAGAAATAAATTCAATATCTATATTTGGTCTAAAAATGCCGCTTTCAATGCCTTTAACCAGACTGTTTTTTATAGAAACATGCATTTTTTCAAATTGTTTAATATGCAGTCGGCGGTGTATTTCTGGGTAATATTTTTTTAATTGGTATTGAGGCGATGTTTTATCGTTTTTAACATACTTTATAACAAACATTTTAATGTCGTAAAGTTCTTCTATAGGGTTTACAGAGGTATTGCAAATACAATCGATGCCGCCACAAACGGTTTCAAAAACTTCAAATGTAGCAGCTTCAACTAATTTAGTTTTATTTTTAAAATGTACGTAAATGGTTTTTTTCGATATGCCCAACTCGTTGGCAATATCGTCCATGGTAACACTTTTAAACCCTAATGTTAAAAATAGGTCTGTTGCTTTATTTATTATTTGTTCTTTCATAATTGAAAGGCAAATTTACATCAGGAAACTTTTAAAACCAAAAAAGTTTCCTAAGTTTACAATTATTTAACATATTATTTAATATCTCTCTTTTTAGTGTCATTTATTAATTTATTTTTGTTTTATGCTTACAATAGAAAAATACCAACAAGAGTTTGTAGCTTTTTTAGAGGCTTATAGCACTGTAAAAGAGCCAAAAAATTTATACGAGCCCATTCATTATATCCTGAATTTAGGAGGCAAACGCTTACGTCCGGTTTTAACATTAATGACTGCCGATATTTTTTCAGGCAGCTATAATTTAGCTCTAAACGCCGCATTAAGTGTTGAGGTTTTTCATAATTTCTCATTGGTTCATGATGATATTATGGATGATGCCCCGCTGCGAAGAGGTCACCAAACTGTTCATGAAAAATGGAACATTAACACCGGTATTTTATCTGGTGATGCCATGTTAATTATGGCCTATCAGCTATTTGAAAATTACGAACAAACCACATTTCAGGCATTAGCTAAATTATTTAGTAAAACGGCTTTAGAGGTTTGCGAAGGCCAACAATACGACGTTGATTTTGAAACCAGAAACAACGTTACTATTGCTGAGTATTTAAAAATGATTGAATATAAAACCGCCGTTCTTGTAGGCGCAGCCATGCAAATGGGAGCGATTGTTGCAAATGCATCCCAACAAGACCAACAGGCTATTTATGCCTTTGGTAGAGACTTAGGAATCGCGTTTCAATTACAAGACGATTATTTAGATGCTTTTGGAGATCCTAAAACTTTTGGTAAACAAGTTGGTGGCGATATTATTGAAAACAAAAAATCCTATTTATATCTTAAAGCTTTAGAGTTTTCTTCTGAAGATGATGCTTTGAAGCTCACCAAATTGTTTAGTGACAAAACAAATAATATTGAAGCTAAAGTAGAAACCGTTAAGCAAATTTTTATCACATCTGGTTCGGCAGAGGCAACCAAAGAGGCTATTAAAAAGTATACAGATAGTGCTTTTGCTGTTTTAGAAAATTTAAATATTTCTGAAGCTAAAAAAGATTTACTAAAAGCCTTTGGAAATAGTTTAATGAACAGAACCGTATAATGCAGTTACCCGCAACATTTGATGATTTAATTCTAGAGGCAACAAATTCAAATTTGTATAAAAAGCTTATAGCTCAATTAAATAAAGATTTTCTTTTAGCCAATATCGATTTAGATTTTCATGAAGATATTTTGCCATCAAGTTTAAAATTTATGCTGCATGAAACGATTTACAAACTCATACAAGAGAAATTTTCAGATTATTTGAATTTGCTTTACATTATAGATGTTTCAGAGAAGCAAGTAAAAATGTTAGATGGCACCGATGTGCTTAAACTATCGGAAGCCGTTTCCTTTTTAATTTTAAAGCGCGAGTGGCAAAAAGTTTGGTTAAAAAACAAGTACAAATAATTAACTTTTCTTTTTAAAAATTTTCAAAAACATATATAAAAAAGCTTTGTTTCATTAAAATAAATAAGACAAGTTTAGATAAAAATTTCTACCCTGTCTGGGAATATTATTCCAATCGGCAAAGGTTGAATAATAAGTGTCTAAAATATTTTCGATGCCGTATTTTGCAATAATTTTATCTGTTTTTAAATAAAATACATTCCCTAAATTGATATTTAAACAAGCATAAGCTGGTGTTTCGTCTTCACCGTAAAACCCACTGTATCTACTTTGGTTGCCGTTACCTTCTATTTGAATGGCTGCATTAAAATTGGGGTTTTTATAATTAATTTCTGCTACATAAGAGAATGGTTTTATTAAAGGTAACGGTTTGTTATTGCTCCCATTTCCATAATTATAACCAATGCTTCCGTTTACCGAAAGCTTATTAGAAAGTTGATACGAACTGTTTAAATAAACATCAAAAATAGAAGCAGAATTTAGTTGATGGTAAACTTGTACACCATTGGCACCAATAGTCATGGGACTTAACGTGCTGTCAATGTTTCCAATAATGTAATCTAAAATATAAAAATAGGAAGCTTCTAAACCTATATGAAATTTATGGTGGTGGTAATTCACTTTTGCATTAGTTTCCAGTGCTTTTTCGTTTTTTAAGGTTGGGTTTCCTATGTAATCGTAATTATCGAAACTATTAAACAAGAAAAAACCATAGCCCTCACTAACTGTTGGAGCTCTTTCGCCATAGCCTAAGCCAAACATAAAATCGAATGCATGGTTTTTTATTTTATAATTTGATGAAAAACTAGAAAGAAACCTGTTTTTCGAATCGCTTATTTCAGGATAAAAAATTTGAAGACTTTCTAAGCCTGTTTGTTTAGCTATTCTGTTTTTATGAAATCCAAAACGCAGAGTAGATGTTAATGTTTCGTTTGCATTAAACTTGAAAACATCTTTTACAAAAACACCTGTATATAATGTTCTAATATCTGGCCAGGTATACATAAACATAGCTGGTTGATTAGGGTCGTTTGGATACATGGTCATTTCGGCCAAAGATTTGTTGTAAAACCCATTAATGTTTAAATTAAGTTCGTGGTGGTTGTTTGTAATTTGTGCTTTCGAGTAAAATCCATACGTGTCACTCCAACCGGGCATATCCATTCGAATGGGAACATCAGGACGCTGTGAATCGTCCATAATATGAGTTATGCTGTTAAAATAAAGTTTGGTTTCTAAAGATTTTATAAATGTTTCATTATTTAAATATTGATGTGATAAAGATGTGATAATACCTTCAGCTAAAGACACATCCATGGGTAAGGCTGGGTAACCAACGTTGGTTGCTTTGTCGTAAATTAGGGTAGCATTTAAAGACGCATTGTTGTTTAATTTATATCCACTTAAAACAGAAATATTAAACTTTTCAAATTGAGAATATAAAACCTCTTTATTGCCTCCAGCCTTGTAATTATCGGACTTTCTATAAATGGCATCGGTATTTATGTAGAATTTTTTTCCAGAATAGGTTAAATCGACTCCTGTGGTTTTATAGTTTCCGTTGGTTTCGTAACCCAGGTCTACGTTTGTTTTTAAACCTGTATTTAAAAATGTAGATTCTGGAAGTTGTAAATCGATACCGCCACCTATACAATTGCCATTTTCACTGCCTTCCTGTCCCGAGTTTATATTAACTTTTTCTAAATTAGAAACATCAACATACGAGGTTACCGGATCCATTTTATCGGTACAAGCTCCAAAAATTTGCATCCCATCAATAGTAATTGTTAATCGATTACTATTCATATTATTAAGACCCGCTTCCCAGGCATAATTTCCGCGTTTAATCATGGTGATTTTATTAGATTTTTCTAAAAAATCATCGATGCTAGATAATGCTTTTTCTTGTCGGTAATTGCTTAATTTATGTCGCGATATAACAATAACTTCATCTAAATGGGTTGTGTCTTTTTTGCTTTTAAGGTCTATTTCTTGAGCTTGACTAAAAGCGCAAATTAAAAAGCTAAGACAAAATTGTAAGTGCTTTTTCATGAGTTATATATAAAGCAAACACATTGAAATTTTTCAATGTGCTTGCTTTGTTAATTATTATTTTTAAAACTCTAACTCTAAATACAGCGAACTCTGGGTGTTATCTGCAGTTACATCTTCGCCTTTTAACAATTCTTTTTCGGCATTAAATAGCTTCAAATTAAGAACCCAATACCCCGTCATGGTTAACGATAAATCGCCATAGTACATTTGGTCTGCATTGTTAAAGGTTAAATTTTTATTGTTTGGAGAACTATGGTTTCCCATGCCCGGCATGCGAGGATCTAAATTAATTGTATAGTTTTCTACAACAGGAAACGACATCATGTTTTCCATTTTATATAAAGCGACTTTCATTTTATTCACAGCAATTTTAGGAGTTTTTGGCTCAACAAGCGCTAAAACATAACGGTTATTATCGCTACCCATAAAGCTGGTAACATGTTGTTTTTTATTTTGCATTACTATAATGGGTTCGGTTACAGAGAATGCCGAATCGTTAATTGTGTAATTAATGGTTAACGACCAACCCGTACCATCCAGATTCGACATTTGATAAATAATAAAACCTTCGTAAAGTGTTTCTTTACCTACGACTTTTGTAATGGCAGATTTAGGGCAAGAATGATTCATGGTAGGCATGCTCATTATTGGGGTCCATGAAATCGCGGCATTTTCGATGTATTGGTTTGTTGTTTTGTCTTTAATTCGAATATGAATTGCATTATATCCGGTTTTAAATTCACCAGGCGGGTTATATAATTCTACAATATGGGTGTCGTTAACTAAGTCTTGAATTTTAATAAGACCTTCAGTTTCAATTTGAGTTAGGGTGTCGTCGTTATCTGTTGAGCAAGATGTTGCAAAAAGAATAATGAATAGAGCGGGTAAAAAATATTTTAGTGTCATCAATTTTGTTTTTTTAAATAGTATATAGCATGATTCCACACGATATAAAAGCGCGTACATAATTGAAATCATACGAAATGGTATAAAGCAAATAACACCTGTTCGGTTAAAAGTTTTGAAACCGAAAAAGCGTATAAAAATTTAAAAAAGTTAGATGAAAATAGGAGGAGGCGTATCTATTTCGAAATACGTTTTAAGTATGCTTGGTGCATACGAACGCATCTCTCTTTTAATTACAAAGTTTGATGTATTGATAGCTTCTTCTGAAGTAATTTTATAAAGACAAAAAGCATCTAAGGCAAAGCGCTTTGTTTCTTGTACAGGTATGGTTGTATTCGATTCGGGAGCGTTTTCTTTTAAGGCCTTCATTAATTGACATTTCCCGTTACAACCTTGTTGGTTTTCTCTTTGAATACAAAGGGTTTTTGCAATAAAATCTTGATTTATAATGAAATCACCAATAATAGTTAAGGTGTTTATATTGTGAGCAAACAATATAAATACGAGTATAAAGGCTGTTATTTTATTAGCAATAGCTGTAATCATCGGGCCAAATTTACTACCTAATTTTGAATTATTTCATGATATCCATCAGAAAAATTAAATAATAAAAATTGGAGCTTTATCGTATATTTTGATGATTTCAGTAAGAATAAAAACCCATTTTAAACAATAGATTTTTTCAGTTAACTAAAAATAAAACCTTACAAAAGGTGCCCAGGCATTGGCATAAACACTTCTTTGGTTGTCGTACAAAATATCGTACCTAACACCCAGAGTTGCATTGCCGTTTCTGTAACCTAAACCCAGAAATAGAGCCGGAGACCAGTAATTGTCGTTGGCTAAATTTAACTGGTTATCGTAAGTTCTATTTACGTGTAGTTGTTCGTACTCGGCAGAAAGTTGTATGTTCATTATAGGGCTGTATAATCCAATAAGACTTCCACCTAAAATGGTCGATTTATAAAAATCTTTTTGCTTGTTTAAAGTACCGTTAAGTCCGGCACCTAAGGCAAGGGTATTGTTAAATTCATAAATAACACTTGGGGCCAATGTTCCGCTAAAAAAACCATCGCCAAAACTTAAGCCAATGCCACCACCAAATCTTACATGATTCCAAAATTCATTTTTAACTTGTTGCGCGTGAAAAAAGTTAAAAACTGATAAAAATAATAGTAAAAAGAAGGTTTTTATTTTATTCATTTCATGAAAATTAGAGTTCGTGATGTAAATATTTAAAAAATTAACATAAAAATTATATAATTGATTATTAGGCTTAAAATTAGGTTATAAATATATTAAAAGAAACATCTAATTTTAGAGAAAGTTGTATTTTTGCTGCAAATTTGACTAAACGATAGTGAATTAAAAAATATAATGGATAAATTTTCCTTTTTAAACGCAGCGCATACAGCTTATTTTGCTGATTTATACGATCAATATTTACAAAACCCAGATTCTGTAGAACCAAGTTGGAGAGCCTTTTTTCAAGGTTACGATTTTGGTAGCGAAAACTATGGTTTTGAAGGTGAAATAGTAGAAGGAGTTTCGGCTCAAATGCCAGAATACCTTCAAAAAGAGTTTCAGGTTATTAAGTTAATTGATGGTTATAGAATGCGCGGGCATTTGTTTACAAAAACAAACCCTGTTAGAGATCGAAGAACTTACGAGCCAACTTTAGATATTGAAAATTTTGGTCTTTCCGCAAACGATTTAGATACCGTTTTTAACGCTGGCGAAATTTTAGGAATTGGAGCCAAACCACTTCGCGAAATTTTGGTGCATTTAAATAAAATATACTGTAGTTCTATTGGAGTAGAGTATATGTATCTTAGAAATCCAGAGGTTATTTCTTGGTGGCAAGGTAAATTAAACCACAACGATAATCAGCCTAGTTTTTCGGCGACTAAGAAAAAATATATTCTTTCAAAATTAAACCAAGCGGTTACTTTCGAAAACTTTTTACAAACTAAATATGTTGGACAGAAACGTTTTTCTCTAGAAGGAGGCGAATCTTTAATTCCGGCTATTAGTAATGTGCTTTTCGTTGCTGCCGAAAAATACGATGTTAAAGAATGTGTTTTAGGTATGGCACACAGAGGACGTTTAAGTACGCTGGTAAATATATTTAGAAAACCAGTAAACGAACTTTTTAGCGAGTTTGATGGTAAAGATTTTGAAGATGCAGATATCGATGGTGATGTTAAATATCATTTAGGTTTAACCTTAGATAAAACCTATCAAAACGGTAAAAATATTAAGATGAATTTGGTTCCAAATCCATCGCATTTAGAAACCGTAGCTTCTGTAGCCGAAGGTATTACAAGAGCTAAAATAGACACCGATTATAATGGCGACGACCAAAAAATTATACCAATTATAGTACATGGAGATGCTGCCATTGCAGGTCAGGGTATAGTTTATGAAGTAGCCCAGATGAGTCAGTTAAATGGTTACAAAACAGGTGGAACGGTACATATTGTAGTTAACAACCAAATTGGGTTTACAACAAACTACTTAGATGCACGTTCAAGTACCTATTGTACCGATGTTGCTAAAGTAACTTTGTCGCCTGTATTACACGTAAATGCCGACGATGCCGAGGCTGTAGTTCATGCAGTAGAGTTAGCATTAGAGTACAGAATGCGTTACAAAAAAGATGTTTACATCGATTTGTTAGGTTATAGAAAATATGGACATAATGAAGGTGACGAACCAAGGTTTACTCAGCCTAAACTTTATAAAGCCATAGCAAAACATAAAAATCCGTTTGAAATTTATTCAAGTAAATTAATTTCGGAAAAAACCATCGATAAAGATTACGTAGATGCTATTGTTGAAGAATTTAAATCAACACTAGAAGCAGAATACATAAAATCGAAAGAAGCAGATTCGTCTAAGGTAAGAGAGTTTATGCAAGAACGCTGGCAAGGATTTGAGCGTGAAGATTTAGAGGGTATGTTAAAGCCTGTAGATACATCGTATCCAAAAGAGAATTTAGAGAACATTTCTAAAGTGGTTTCAACAGTACCAAAAGACGTTAAATTTGTTAGAAAAGCAGAACGTATTTTAGAAGGTCGTGCAAAAATGGTTTTCGAAACCGATACTCTAGATTGGGGTATGGCAGAAACATTGGCTTACGGTAGTTTACTAGAAGAAGGTTTTAATGTTAGAATTTCTGGACAAGATGTAGAGCGCGGTACTTTTAGTCACAGACATGCTATTTTACGTGATGAAATATCAGAAGAACGTGTTAATCTTTTAAATTTAAATCCACATAACAAGGGTAAAATGGATATTTTTAATTCATTTTTATCTGAATATGGGGTGTTAGGTTTCGATTATGGGTATGCCATGGCCAACCCAAATACATTAACCATTTGGGAAGCGCAGTTTGGAGACTTTAGTAATGGTGCTCAAATTATATTTGACCAATATTTATCGGCTGCAGAAGATAAATGGAAATCTCAAAATGGTATTGTAGTTTTACTTCCTCATGGTTATGAAGGGCAAGGTTCAGAGCATTCATCTGCACGAATCGAGCGTTACTTACAACTTTGTGGAGACGATAACATGACGGTTGCAGACTGTACCACACCTGCAAATATGTACCACTTATTACGTCGCCAAATGTTACGTAAGTTTAGAAAACCGTTAATAGTTTTTACTCCTAAAAGTTTATTACGTCACCCTAAAGCGGTTTCTAGTATTAGCGAATTAGCATCAGGAGAATTTCAAGAAGTTATCGATGATACTATCAACCCAGAAAACGTTAAGAAATTAGTACTTTGTACTGGTAAATTCTATTACGATTTATTAGCAGAAAGAGAAGAATTAGGTAGAGAGGATATCGCTTTAGTAAGAATTGAGCAATTATTCCCGCTACATATTGATAAAATTCAGGCAGCAATAAATCGTTATCCTAATGTAGAAAAATACGTTTGGGCGCAAGAAGAACCACGCAATATGGGTGCTTGGAGTTATTTAACTCAGCGTTTAGATATTGTGAAATTAGAAGGTATCACAAGACCTTATAATTCTGTACCTGCTCCAGGTTCGGGCACCAGAGATAAAAGTAGACAACGTCGCGTTATTAATGCGGTTTTTGAAAATAATTAAAATACAATTAAAATTATAAAAAATGGTTTTAGAAATGAAAGTGCCTTCTCCAGGGGAGTCTATTACTGAAGTTGAAATAGCAACTTGGCTTGTTGAAGATGGTGATTATGTAGAAAAAGATCAAGCAATAGCTGAAGTAGATAGTGATAAAGCAACTTTAGAATTACCAGCTGAAGCAAGCGGAATTATCACTCTTAAAGCTGAAGAAGGAGATGCTGTAGCAGTTGGTGCTGTTGTGTGTTTAATAGACACCAGTGCAGCAAAACCTGAAGGTGGTGAAGCGGCTCCAAAAGCAGAAAAGAAAGAAGAAGCACCTAAAGCTGAAGCGCCTAAGCAAGCAGCTCAGGAAACTAAAACATATGCAACTGGTACTGCTAGTCCTGCAGCTAAAAAAATTCTTGCCGAGAAAGGTATGGATGCAGCGGCTGTTTCTGGTACTGGAAAAGATGGTCGTGTTACTAAAGAAGATGCTGTTAATGCCGTACCTTCTATGGGGACACCTACTGGAGGAAACAGAGGCTCGTCTAAAACTAAAATGTCTATGTTACGTCGTAAAGTAGCAGAGCGTTTGGTTGAAGCTAAAAATACAACGGCTATGTTAACGACTTTTAACGAAGTTAACATGACGCCTATTTTTGAATTAAGAAATGAATACAAAGATACCTTTAAAAACAAGCACGGTGTTGGTTTAGGTTTTATGAGTTTCTTTACATTGGCAGTTGTAAGAGCATTAAAAATGTATCCTGCAGTAAACTCAATGATCGATGATAAAGAAATGATTTCTTATGATTTCTGCGATATTAGTATAGCTGTTTCTGGTCCTAAAGGCTTAATGGTTCCTGTAATTCGTAATGCAGAAAACTTAAGTTTTAGAGGCGTAGAATCTGAAGTAAAACGTTTAGCGCTTCGTGCTCGCGATGGTCAAATTACTGTCGATGAAATGACTGGTGGTACTTTTACAATTACTAATGGAGGTGTTTTTGGTAGTATGTTATCTACACCAATTATTAACCCGCCACAAAGTGGTATATTAGGTATGCACAATATTATAGAGCGTCCTATAGCTGTAGATGGTAAAGTTGAAATTCACCCAATGATGTATGTTGCACTATCTTACGATCACAGAATAATTGATGGCAAAGAGAGTGTAGGTTTCTTGGTAGCTGTTAAAGAAGCTTTAGAAAATCCAACAGAATTATTAATGAATAACGATGTTAAAAAAGCATTAGAGCTTTAATTTAACTATTCTTATAATAAAAAAGAGCTACCAATTGGTAGCTCTTTTTTATTAAGTTAAATATAAAACTAAAATAAAATTAGGATATTTATACTAATAACAATTATCACCACAGTTATTAAACCAACAATAAAATATTTATCCAAGTATCTGTTGTCTTTTTCCATGGTTTAATTTTTAAATTAACTAATAAATTGTTGTAGGTTTTCTATTTAAAAGTATCATAAATTTAAAGAGGAAAAAGATTTAATTAAATACGTAATTATACGTATTTAATTTGGGGTTAGTCCATAAAATGCGAAAGGCTCCAGATTAATAAAAATCTAGAACCTTTCTTTAATTCTCCCTAAGAACTAATTAATAGCACGGTAAAGATATATAATATGTTTTAATTAAAGAATACGTAGTACTGCGTATTTTATTATAAATTCATTAAAAATGCGAAAGGCTCCAGATTAATAAAAATCTAGAACCTTTCTTTAATTCTCCCTAAGAACTAATTAATTGCTTTGTAAATGTATATAATGCGATTTAAATAAGTAATACGTAATTCTTCGTATTTATAAAAAATAAAAGGCCCTAGATTTATAAAAGCCTAGAACCCTTGTGTTTAATAATTTCCTATGAAATTATTGATAGCAGTCAAATATAGCTTACCAACATAATATGGTAAATACGTACTTGTACTTATAATTGTATGTGTTGCTTGTTTAAATTTGCCCAAATAGATAGGGAGGTTGGTTTGTTATCTAATTTTAATTTAGAAACAATGTTGCTGCGATGTTTATCAACAGTTCTTACAGATATGGATAATTCGTCGGCGATATTCTGACTCGTTTTGTTCTCTGATATAAGTTTTACAATTTTTAATTCAGATTTTGTAAGTAAGTGTATTTTGTCGGGAGATTTTTCTGGATTTTTATTTAAATACTGAGCTATTTCTTGACTAAAATATGGTTCGTTTTTAAGTACATGCTCAATGCAGGTTTCGATTTCTTCAACAGCAAATTCCTTTAAAATGTAGCCGTAAACATTAAATTCTTTAGCCTTATCGTATAGTTCTTCTTCTTTATCGAAGGTTATTAAAACAATTTTAGTGTTTAATTGATTTTTTTTACAAATTTCGGCAATTTCTAAGCCTGTTAAATGGGGCATTCTAATATCTAAAATTGCAATTTCTGGTTTTAATTTAACAATTAAATTATAGGCAGAATTCCCATCGGTAGCACTCCCAACAATATTAAATCCTTTCGATTTTAAAAAATCAGATAAACCACGAAGCATTAGCGGATGATCGTCTGCAATTACAATAGAAGTAGACATGTGTTTCGTAGGTTTAGTTGCTATTAATAAGATAGGTAAATATAATGATTTTATAATTTTAAGTAAAGATGTTTTTTATCGTAATCAATTATAGCTTTGCCTTTCTTTAAAATATCGGCACCAATAATACCATCAACGGGTTTCGCATTATGATTAATAAGTGCGGTATTAACATGTGTTAAATTAAATAAAACCAGAATCACTTTATCGTATTTCCATTTGCCTATTTTAATTTTATTTTTTTTAGACATTTTAGTTTCCATGTTTATAGCCCCAGCCCCAGCGGCCATAATTTCCGAGTCTTTTACTTTTAGGTTAAATGTTTTTGAAGCTTCAAACCCCACACATGAATTAGAGGCACCCGTATCTAAAATAAATAACCCATTTTTTCCATTTATGGAGGCTTTTATTTCGAAATGATTCGTTTTTGTAAGTTTCAATTTAGTTTTTGAATACCCTTTTTCAAGAAGAAATTGTTGCAGTTTTTCTGTCATGTTTTTTTAATTTCAACAGTAAAAATAGCGCAAGTAACCCAATTAATAAGCCAATAATTTTATAAAATAAATTGTTTGTTGTTTTTTCTTGCTCGAGGTTTCCGTAATAAGAAAATGCGCTCCAATAGTAAGGCGATTTTTTGTTGTTACTTATATTTTCATTTTCTAGATAGTCCAATTTCGACCGATGGTTTGAAATAAAAGCCGATTCATTTTTACTGAAATAATCGTAAAAAGAGGCCATAATTTGAGACGTTGATAAATCGTTAATTTGCCATAAAGTAAACAATATGTTTTTAGCACCAGCAAATTGAAAACCTCTGGCTAAACTCATAGCGCCCTCTCCTTTATAGAGTTTTCCTATGCCTGTTTCGCAAGCACTTAAAACCACCAATTGGCTATTTAAGTCTAGGCTATATAATTCGTTAAGATACAGTGTTTCATCGTAAAACTCAATATGTGCAGGAGTTATAAAATTACCGCTACTGGCATGCGTAGACAAGTGCAAAATATCGTATTTATTAGCGATTTTAGTAAAATTTAACTTAGTAGCAGCGTCTTTAAAAAGGAGCGTTGCTGGCATTTTATCTTTTATAGCATTGGCTTCATCTATGGAGAATGTGAGGGGTTGTTGGCTGTTTTCAAACACAGGAAAAACACCTAGCATGTTGTTGCTTTGCGAAGTGTTATTCGAGTTTAAATAAAAAAACGAACTCCAATTATAGGCTAGGTTATTATGTTTAACAACAAAAGGCATTTTAGAAAACACCAAGCTGTTTGTAGGTTCTGTTAAAAGGGCATCAAAAGGAACAAAATTCAACAGTCCGTCTGGGATTATAATAAGATTTGCTGTTGTTTTTAAATCTTCAAAATGTAATGTATTATATAAACCAAAAGCTTGCTTGGTAAAGGCAGGTATGTTATTGTTTATTATGCTTGAATTATCGAAAAGATGAATAAAATTTGTAATTAATTTATTGAAATCATCATTCAAAGGCATGTCGTTAATAGTAATGTTGTTTTCTGAAATAATAAATTGATACAGCGTATGCTTACCATAAAAATATTCGATTAAGGTAGCGTTATCTTTTTTTAGTTTTTGTTGAAGGTTTTCAATAGCAATTTCAGATTGAAAACTGGAGGTATATTTTTTATTGTTTTCTTTCTGAATAGCTTTTATTTCAATGGAAATGGCATTTAACTTCTGCGATAAAGCATTTAATTTTGAAGCTTGCTCCTTGTTTAATTGTGCTTTAATTAAAAGATTTGTTAGGCGTTCTTGTTCATTTAAAAGTTTGTACTCTTTTTTTAATAAGCTGTCGTTTGGAAATTCTTGTAACCTTATTTTTTTTAACGTAATGTCTTTTAAAACAGAAGCTTTGTTGTTTTCTGCATATTGAAAAGCTTGTATAATATGATTCTGGTTTTTAGTTTTTAGATATTCGTTAAAAAGTAAATCGATGCATTTTTCACTTCTTATGCGGTCTGAAGCTTGGTTTTGTAATTTATTTTCTTGTGATGTCCATTGGTTTCTAAATAAACTAGACACATAAAAACTTAAATCGAAATATTGTAAGGCTGTGATAGGATTATTTTCGAGAGCCGCCAATAAATCGAAAATATCTATAAAGGTGTTTTCTGGGTATAAATCCTGTTTAGAAGGTACGTTTTTAAAATCTACTTTAGGAATTAAAATATGTAATGCCTTCATTAAACTTTCTTTTGCACGGGTTTTATTATTAAGTACATAATGAAGTTGCGCTTCTTCTACATAAAATTTCGATAGATTTCTTGGGTCTAAATCTGCTTCATTTAAATGCACTTTTGCCAAATTAAAAGCTTCTAATGCTGTTTTATAGTCACCATTTTTAAATGCTAAACTGTAATTATTTTTATACGTTATAAAATTTGAAGCCTTGGTTGTAGCAATTAATGTATTTGCTTTTTCGTAATTTTTTAAAGCAATGAGTCCGTTAGTTTTAAAATTTTCAAGTTGTTTTATTTGGGTTTCTGAAATGTTAGGAATTTTTAATGCATCGTTAATAATTTTAACCACACTTTCATATTTACCTAGAGTGAAATATAGTTTAGCTCTGTTGATAGCCCCAGATACTTGATGCTTAGTGTTTTTCTTGGTTTCAGCTAAAAAAATGTATTGGGTAATGGTGTTTTCTGCATTTGTGAAATCGCCGGTTTTAGTATATAAATTACCGAGTGGTTTTAAGCAGTTTTCGGTAATATCAAAGTCGGATATTTCGTTAATTTTGAATTTAAAAAAGCGTTTAGAGGCGGCTTCGTATGTTGAAATGGCATTTAAAAAATCGCCTGTTTCATTTAAATAATATGCTTTGTGGCACTGTAAAAAAATAAATGCCAACTGCTCGTCTTTGCTTTTTAATTGATTTTTAAATAAGCTCTCTTGTTTGTTTAATTGTTGAAGTGTGATTTCGTTTGGATGGGCTATAAATGCTTCGGCAGCAGTATATATGGCTTCTTCTAAATTTTGAGAAAATGTTATATTTCCTATTAAAAATAAAATGAAGCAAAAACGTTTCATATACAATAATGTGTTTGAGATGGCAAGCTTTAAAATTTCCAAATGGCATAAAACTGCCAATACCTAAAATCGTTTTCAAAATTTAGAACATACCGTGCACCTAAACTGGGCCCAATTCTGGCGAAACCAGCTGTGGCCTCAATTAATAAACCCGTTCTTAGGTTAGAAAAACTATTGGAGCTGGAAGATGCATTTTCAATAGTATTAAAAATTGGTGCATTTGTAGTATCACCTTCAAATTGTTCTATGAAAACCGATTGATTTTGCTTTTCGCTTAAAGAGATCGTGTTTTGTAAACCAGCACCCAAACCTATATAATTGTTTACATTGTATCGTATTAATAGAGGGATATCCCAGTCGATATTTTGATACGAATTATTAGTGGTTGTGCGTTGTAAAAACCGGATGCCTTGAGCACCATCAACAAACGCTTCTTCTGTGTTAGTTTTAGAATCGTATTTATGAAAATTATTTAATAATTCTACCTGCCAATACCAACGATACGATTTATAGGGCGAAAGTGTTGCCCCTAAAAAGTAACTTTCAGAATTATTTAAATTACTAAATGCATTGTAACCCACTTTAGCTCCAACTGAAATTCCTGGTAAAAAGCGTGTGGTTGAGTAATTGGTTATAATAGGCTCGTTTTTATCGAAAATAATTGCGGTTCTACTTTTTGTTTTTGTTTTATGAAAATCTTTAGCAAACTTAATGTTGTATTTAACAAAGCCTTTGGTTGAATCGTACTCTTTTACATTTTTTTGTTCGCTTCCGGGAAGATAGATATTTTTAAAGGTGAAGATGGCTTGCTTGTTTGTAAACGTGGTGTCTAAACAACTGTATGAGACCTCGTATTTTGGACAAATTTCACATTTTGGATACATATCGGTAACCCTTAAAGTAGACTTGTCTAACATATCTGGAATATCGGTTTCCAATCGAATGGTGCGTGCAGGCCCTTCGCCGTTATTTTGAAATCTTATTTTAAATTTTAGGGTTTTAAAACGTACAAATCTATAGTTTAAAAACGTACTATTATTAGACATTTTGTTGGGATCGTGTGAGGTTACAATTTCCATTTCCATGTCTTTAACTTTATGGTTGTCGTAATTGGCATCGGGAACATAGATGCCACGCACCGAAACAATGGCACTGGTATCTTTTAACATTTCAGGAGTCGTTTTCAAACTAAAAAATACATGACGCTCTTCGTTAGGTTTAAGGTTATCAAACTCTAATAAACTCCAATTTTTATAATATGCTTTCGATTGCTCGATTGTTAAAGGTAAGTTGGTTTTTTCGGTAGAATCTTGTAAAACAGTTCTGTTAATTATAAATTCATTATTTATGGAAGCTAAATATTTACCGTCATCGTCTATATTATTAGTGAAAACGATAGCATCGTTTGGGACGTTTTTTTCGTTATGATAGGTTCTAGTTTCTAATATTTCAAAATTTGCAGCTTTGTATTTTTGTTCATTGTAAAACATATAAAGTTTACCATTTGATATGTAATCTTTCGTGTTTTTGTAGCTCATAACAAGCACCATTTCTTGGTCTGGAACGGGTTCTCTATTGCGTTTTAATATAAAATCTTCATCCATGTTAGCTTGTTCTACGTATTCGGTTGTAATGCTATTTATAGCTATTTTTTTTGGTCTGGTAGTTGGCGGTTTACCATTATCGTAGTTGTTGGTTGCCCAAAGTTTTACTTCGTATTCGCCAGTTTTTTTGTAGGTATGTTTTGGGTTGGGCACTGTACTATAATTTCCATCTCCAAATTCCCAAAAATGCGTGTAGAATGGTTTTGGAGCCCCTGCAATTTGATTTAGTTTTGGTGTTTCTGGAGTAAAGAAGGTTTCATTTCCTCGTATATCTTCTTTTATTGTTGCCGTTCGAGAGATGGTGTCGTTTATAATTAATTGTTGTCCGTAAACCTGAAGACAAATAAATATAGTAAAAGAGCATAGCAACGTTTTCATTTAAATATGGTTTAGTTGTTGTTAAATATATAAAAAGCTTCAAATTTCTTACATAAAAACTCCAAGAGGTATGGTTTTAATTTTTTTTAATTTTAAAATAAGCCAGAAACGTTAGGCTTCTGGCTTAAGTGCATAGGTTAAGTTAAGGGCTAACTAACCAAAAAAGTAGGAGTAAAAAGGGTAAATTATTATGGTAAACCATTAATTATGGTTGTAAGTTGAGATTCTGTAACGACATCTGTTTCGTTTTCTGTAAATGTTATGATGCCGTTTGCTTCAATGGTTACGGCTTTTATGGCATATTTCCAGTTTCCGTTGGCTTCAGATACAAAAATTACATGACACGCTAACCCAATTGGAATCTGACCGTAATGCTCGCTAAAGAACCCATTGGTTGCATCGTAGGTATCTAAATTTGCTAAACCTGTATACTCGCCGTCGTAAGAAAGATAAACAGCACAATTTGTATTGTTGTAGCCTTCTGGGACGTCAACTAAAATGGTGGTTTTGGGACGTTCATCGTTATAAAATCGGTCTACGTTCGACCACCCAAAGGCACCAAGAAAAGCATAATATTCATTTCCTTCAGCAAAAACACCTCCTTGATTATTTGTACCATTGCGTTTGTTTTCGGCCCAGGCGAGATTACCATTGTCGTCTATAATGCCATCCCACAAGGTCATGGTATTATCTACACCTCCAGTTAAAGCGGCAGGAATCCCTAATTGAATGTCGCAAGAGGTCTCTAAAACACTCCCGTTTTGAGAGGCTTCAATAAAAAATTCACCTCCTGAAATTAATAATGCTTGGTCTCCATTAGGTAAAATACCCATCGTTGGCTTATTGGTTGTTAGCATGTTGCCTTTTTCAAATAATTCAACAAATTCTAAATCAATTATGCCTGTTACCGCATTACCATTTAAGGTTAAACACGCGGTGTTTATGTAAATGGTTACTCCTTTATTCGATGTTAAAGTAATATTACCATCTTCTGCATTAAATTGAAAGTATTGAGTAAGCCCTTCTAAGGCCGCATCTTTTATGTTGTTAAAATCTTCGGCAGTAGCAATTTCGCATAAACCATCGCAGTCATCGTCTTTTACATCCGATTTGTTGCAACTAACGTTTGTAAATAAAATAGCCATTAATAACAAGGCTCCTGTAATATGTTTTAAATTTTTCATGGTAAAAGTTTTATGTTTAAATTTTAATAACAGGACAACAATTTTGCTGTCCTGTTGGTTTGTTTTATTGTTGAGGTTGACTAATTATTATTTTAGAAACAATAGCATCGCCAGAGGCTACTAAATCTATCATTTTGTGAGCGTATGCTTCAGAAGAAGCATAACCTTTTGCGCTTCCAGTAGCTGTTTCTACTTCCCAGAAATAATTTCTTTTTGAGTTCGAATTCAAATCATACTTCGTTACAAAATAGCTAGTAATTTCGCTGCCTAAAATAATTTCACCTTTACTAGATAAAGCCATCATCTCTCTTGCACTTTCTAATGATAATGATGTTCCCGAGTACATGCCTTTATTGGTCTCAACTTTCCATTCAAAAACTTGTGGAATATTGTCTCTGGTTAGTGTGTTAACTTCTGTTGTAGGTTTTGTTGGTATTTTAGTGTTGCTGGCATTCATGTTTTGCAAAGACAGTATGAACGCTGCTATTACTAAAATTGATTTTTTTAAATTGTTTAACTTGTTTGATTTTGCGATTACTTGTTTTAAATTTTTCATGATTTCTATGTTTTAAGGTTGTTTAAAAATTAATTCAGCTCTCTGCTGTTACACCCTTATATCAAAACCATTTAAAAATTGTTACCCTTTTATTTCAAAGTTTTTTTACTTTAGTAGCAAATACAAGGGCTAATGAGTGAAAAAAAAATACACGAAGACCAAAAATATATTGTGGGGTTGGTTAAAAACAACGCATTTATTATAAAAGCTATATATGATAAATTTGTGCCCAAGGTTATAAATTATATAAAACAGAATCGTGGAGGAGAAGATGATGCAAAAGATGTAATACAAGAAACTTTAATAACAATATATAACCAGGCAACAAAAGATAGGTTAGAACTCACTTGTCCATTTGATGCTTATTTTTTCTTGTTGTGTAAACGAAAATGGTTAAACGAATTAAAAAAAAGAGTTAATAAAGAGGTAACAATTAACGATGAGGTTTTATATAAAGATGACGATGCTCCCGAATTAGCATTTGAAACCTATTTATATGGCGAAAAAGAATCGTTATTTACAGAGATGTTTCAAAAAATTGGTGATGCCTGTAAAGAATTGCTTCAAGCTACTTTTAAAATTAAATCTATGGAAGAAGTAGCAAGTAGTTTAGGTGTAACCTACGCTTACGCCCGTAAAAAGAAATCATTATGTATAGGGAAATTAACCGAGTTAATTAAAGCATCGCCTAAATTTAACCAACTTAATTCTTAACCACAATGGAAGATCAAGATTATATATTATTCGAAAGTTATCTCAGTAATGAGTTGCCAGCTGATGAAATAGCAACTTTTGAAAAACGACTAAAAACCGATGCTGCGTTTCATTCGGCTTTCGAACTATACAAAGAGACAGCTTTGTTTTTAGAAAAACATATTGAAAACGAAGTTGCTACCGAGACTTTTAAAAAGAACTTACAGAAAATATCAGATAAACATTTTGTTAACCTTAATAACGGACTTAACAAAACAGCAAACAAAAAGCTGTTTAATTTGTTTAAATATGCAGCTGCCGCCAGTATTGTTTTAATGGTTGGTATTTTTACCATTGGTAATTTAATGAGTCCAGATTACAGCGATTATTCTAATTACGAACCCATAAGTTTAACTGTTCGTGGTGAAAATGATGCGCTTTTAAAAACAGCAGAAACTTCTTTTAACAATAAAGATTTTGAAAAAGCAGAAAGTGCTTTTAAAAGTATTTTAGTTTTGGATAACAATAACGCCGAGATAAAACTTTACAGCGCTATTGCCAATTTGGAACTCAACAACTATAACCTTGCCGAAGAATTATTAGTTAGTTTGCAAAACGGAAATTCGGTTTTTAAAAATAAAGCGACCTGGTATTTAGCATTAAGCAAGTTAAAACAAGGCGAAGAAGAATATTGCATCGAAATATTAAAAACCATCCCAGAAGATGCCGAAGCATATCAACAGGCTCAAAAGTTATTGAATAAATTAGATTAGTTATTAAAATCATAAATATTATTAAAGTCATCATTCTTACTGGTGACTTTTTTATTTTTACGACATGATTATTACAGATACACACACACATTTATATAGTGAAGCTTTTGATGAGGACAGACACTATATGATAAATCGTGCCATCGCACAAGGCGTAACAAGATTTTTTATTCCCGCCATCGATTCAACTTATACAGCTTCCATGTTGCAGTTAGAAAAAGATTTTCCCGAAAATATTTTTTTAACCATGGGCTTACACCCAACACATGTTAAAGAAAATTATAAAGATGAATTAAAACACATTGAAACCATGTTGGCTTCAAGGCCCTTTTACGGAATAGGCGAAATAGGGATTGATTTGTATTGGGATAAAACGACATTACAAATACAGCAAGAAGCTTTTAAACATCAAATAAAATTAGCCAAACAATATAAGTTGCCTATAGTTATTCACTGTCGCGAAGCTTTCGATGAGGTTTTTGAAGTTTTAGAAAGCGAAAAAAGCGATGATTTGTTCGGGATTTTCCATTGCTTTTCCGGAACTTTTGAGCAAGCTTTAAAAGCGATTTCATATAATATGAAATTAGGTATTGGAGGAGTTGTTACTTTTAAAAACGGAAAAATCGATCAGTTTTTAAATCAAATAGAATTAAATCATATAGTATTAGAAACCGATGCACCCTATTTGGCTCCCGTACCATACAGAGGCAAGCGGAATGAAAGTGCATACATTATAAATGTTTTACAAAAATTATCCGATATTTATAACATACCAAAAGAGACCATCGCCGAAATAACCACTAAAAATTCTATTGATATTTTTAAAATATAATTTATGAGTAAAACCAAACCCAACATATTACTTATATATACAGGTGGTACCATTGGTATGATAAAAGATTTTGAAACTGGCGCTCTTCGTGCTTTCGATTTTAAAACACTTTTAGAAAAAATACCAGAATTACATTTGTTAGATTGTAATATTGATACGGTCTCCTTTAATGAACCCATCGATTCCAGTAACATGAATCCTATATATTGGGTTCAAATTGCAGAATTAATAGAAACTAATTACGAGCAATTTGATGGTTTTGTTGTACTTCATGGAAGCGATACCATGAGTTATTCTGCGTCTGCATTAAGTTTTATGCTGGAAAATTTAGCTAAACCAGTGGTGTTTACTGGCTCTCAATTGCCAATAGGAGATTTAAGAACCGATGCAAAAGAAAATTTAATAACGTCTATACAGATTGCATCACTTCAAAATAAAAACAAACCTTTAATTAAAGAAGTGTGTCTATATTTTGAATACAAATTATTTAGAGCAAACCGAACTACTAAAATAAATGCCGAACATTTTGAAGCTTTTGCATCTTATAATTATCCCGAGTTAGCAGAATCTGGAGTGCATTTAAAAGTGAATTCAGACTATTTATTTAAACCAAATTTAAAGAAGAAATTAAAAGTTCATAAAAACTTAGATAATAACATTGCATTACTCAAGTTATTTCCTGGGATGTCTTCTGGGTTAATAAAAAGTGTTTTAAGTACACCTAATTTAAAAGCAGTAATTATTGAAACGTTTGGTTCGGGAAACTGCACCACAGAATCTTGGTTTATAAATTTATTGAAAGAGGCCATAAAAAAAGGCATACACATTATTAATGTTACCCAATGCGCTGGCGGAAGCGTCATGATGGGGCACTATGAAACCAGTAGCGAATTAAAAAAAATAGGCGTTATTTCAGGTAAAGACATCACATCGGAAGCAGCTATATGTAAGTTAATGTATCTTTTGGGGCAGAATATTTCGGCTAAAACCTTCAAAACCATTTACGAAACACCTTTAAGAGGAGAATTGTCTTAAAATTAACCTTTAAAATTTTAGTGTTCAAACTTTTTTTTGTTATTTGACCCCCTGTAAATAAGTACAATTAAAATTTAGAGAGGTGGCCGAGTGGTCGAAGGCGCACGCCTGGAAAGTGTGTATACGCCAAAAGCGTATCGAGGGTTCGAATCCCTTCCTCTCTGCTGTAAATTTTATGTTTTAATTGTAATTTTTTTTATACCTTTAACACTTTAACTAATAAAATTAAGATCTACAACATGAAAAGATTATTTTCTATCCTTGCCATAACAGGAATGATGGCTTTTGGAACTGTTAATGCAACTACAAATGCAAGCACAACTGCAGTAGCAACTACTGTAACAACGATGACTCAAGAAGATGACGCAGCAGCTCCTGCTGAGGAACTTGGTTTTCATCAAGAATTAAAAAAGAGGTTTATTGAAGGTGGTCCTGGATTCATGGGGATTGTATTATTATGTTTAATTCTTGGTTTAGCTATCGCTATCGAAAGAATTATCTTTTTAAATCTTTCAACAACTAACACAAAAAAATTAACTCAAAATGTAGAAGATGCACTTGCTTCAGGTGGTGTTGAGGCTGCAAAAGAGGTTTGTAGAAATACAAAAGGCCCTATCGCTTCTATTTTCTATCAAGGTTTAGATAGAACAGATGAAGGTTTAGATGCTGCTGAAAAAGCTGTTGTAGCTTACGGCGGTGTTCAAATGGGACAATTAGAGAAAAACGTTTCTTGGATTTCATTATTTATCGCTCTTGCTCCGATGTTAGGATTCATGGGTACGGTAATTGGTATGATTCAAGCTTTCGATAAAATTGAAGCAGCTGGTGATATGCAACCTTCATTAGTAGCAGGTGGTATTAAAGTAGCACTTTTAACAACTGTATTCGGTCTAGTAGTAGCGATGATTCTTCAAGTTTTCTACAATTACATTATTGCTAAAATTGATAGTATCGTTAATGATATGGAAGATGCTTCTATTACATTAATGGATCTATTAATTAGAAACAAAAAGTAATAATAATTTAAAAAAACTTAATCATGGATTTACATAAAATACTCAAGTATTTAGCTTATGCGCTTGGTATTATTGGTGCGATTTTTGCGCTACTAATAATGACAGGTTCAGACGGCATGATAGATAACATCTTGTATGTTACTTATGTTGTGCTTTTTGTTGTAATAGCTTTAATACTTATATATGTAGTAAAAGGCATATTCACAGGAAATATCAAAAAAACATTAATGACTGTAGGGTTGTTTTTGGCTGTAATTTTAATTTCTTATTTAATTTCTTCGGGAACAGATTTAGATTTAAAACAGTTTAACGATAAAGGATTAGGCATCACAGAGAGCATTTCTAAAAATGTAGGAGCTGGTTTGTATGCATTTTATTTCCTTTCGTTTTTAGCTATAGGAGCCACTTTACTTTCTAGTATTAAAAAAATATTTAATAAATAATATTATGGCAAAAAGAGCAGCACCAGAAGTAAATGCAGGCTCCATGGCCGACATTGCGTTCTTATTATTGATATTTTTCCTTGTTACAACAACTATTGAAACAGATTCTGGTATTAACAGAAAATTACCTCCAATAGAAGATCCTAACGCAAAACCTCCAACAATTAAGCAGAAAAACATTTTTACTGTTTTATTAAATGGTAAAGACCAATTGCTTGTTGAAGATGAGGTAATGGAACTAAAGGATTTAAGAAAAGCGGCAATAGAATTTCTAGATAACGGTGGTGACGGTTCTTGTAGTTACTGTAAAGGTAAAAAAGACCCAAACTCATCTGATAATCCAGACAAAGCTATTATCTCTTTAAAGAACGAGCGTGAAACAACTTATAAAACATATATAGCAGTACAAAACGAATTAGTTGCTGCCTATAACGTTTTAAGAGACAGAAGAGCGCCTGCATACGGTTATAAAACGTTCGCTGAAATGGAAGCGCTTTATAACGATGTTAATTGGCCAGGAAATAAAAATAAATTGAAAGATCAGATAGAAAAGATTAAGATGGCATACCCTCAAAAGCTATCTGAAGTTCAGAATTAATTAAAATTTAAACATTCTATGGCTAAATTTAATAAAAAAAAGAGTGGCGATATGCCAGCAATATCTACAGCATCTTTGCCTGATATTGTATTTATGTTATTATTTTTCTTCATGGTGGCAACTGTAATGAGACAGAATACACTAATGATTGAGAATAATTTACCATTTGCAGATCAAGTTGAAAAACTTGACAAGAAAGACTTGGTAATGTATATTTATGCAGGTAAACCAAGTGAAAACTATAAGCAATTTGGTAACGAAGCTAAAATTCAGTTAAACGATAAGTTTGCAGATGTTAATGAAATAGCTGCTTTTATTGCTGCAGAAAGAGCTTCGAAAAGAGAAGAATTAGTGCCGTATTTAACTACTGCTTTAAAAGTAGATAGTGAAGCCAATATGGGACTAATAGGAGATATTAAACAAGAATTGCGTAAAGTAAACGCACTAAAAATTAATTACACTACCAAAAAAGGTAAGGTTACAAATTAATTAATATTCTTAATTTTATTTTAAAAGCGTTTTGATTTTTTTCAAAACGCTTTTTTTTTAAAATGTTTTAATTTTACCTTTAGGTTTTAGTTTATACTTCTTATTAAATGAAAAGGTCCTTAATTTTAGTTTTATTATTACTGTTTTTTAAATCTGCTTTTAGCCAAGAAGAACCTTTAAATACGGTGGTAGATTCTTTGTACAGGGAAGACCAATTTTATATAGGTGTTACATATAATATCTTAGGAAATAAACCTGAAGGCTTATCACAATCGGGTTTGTCATCTGGTATTCACTTCGGATTTATAAGGGATATGCCTATTAATGAAAATAGAAATCTAGCTATTGGAATTGGATTGGGGTATTCTATAAATTCTTATAATAACAACCTTTTAATAGAAAAGAATGGCAACAATAATTTCAGCTATTCTATTTTAGATAGTAATATAAATTTTTCTAAAAATAAATTTATCACCCAGGAATTGGAGTTGCCTGTTGAATTTAGATGGCGCTCTTCAACTCCAACGAGCTATAATTTTTGGCGATTTTATGCTGGTGTAAAAATAGGTTACATAATTCTCGATAAATATAAATTTTCAAGTGACTCCGGTGCTTTTAATATTAATAACCTTGAAGATTTTAACCGCTTAAAATATGGTTTAACAGCTAGTTTTGGTTATAACACCTGGAATATTTACTTATATTATGGCTTAAATAACGTATTCAAAGACAGTGCTACTATTAACGGAAATCCAATAGGTATAAATATATTAAAGGTTGGATTGATGTTTTACATCTTATAATTAAAGCCAATAATTCACTAATATTAATTGCGGAATTAAACCCACAAAAAAGCCCATAATGAGTTCTCTAGGGGTATGTGCTTTTAAATGCAATCTAGATGAAGCTACAGCGCCCATAATAATGCAGTTGAAAGCTATGATGTTGTTTAAGTTTATAGCAAAATGAATGCTTAAATCTATTATAAACATAAACAACCCCGAAATAGCAATCATATGAATACTGGCCTTAAATTTTACTATGGCTAATATTAAACAAGTTAGAGATGATACCAGAATTCCAAGAAAAAAATAATAGAGTTCTATAAATTCTGAAGCTGTAATAATTCGTTTTATAATAATTAATGTTACAACACAATTTAAGGCAAGAGGTATTAGTCTTTCGTTGGTGCTTTCTAAATTGATGGTTTTAACTTTCCCTAAAGTTTTAAGTAAAAAATACAGTAGTATGGGTAAAATAATGGTTAGAATTACCAAAGAAATGAGCTTCGCCATTATAATTTCTTTAGGCAAAATATAACGAGGTGTTTTCCAGAAATAAATGGCTACACCAAATACAGGAATAAATAAAGGATGAAAAAGGAGTGAAATACTTTTAAAAATACGGTCTATCATATTTTTTTTCTTAAACGAGCCACAGGTAAATCTAATTGTTCCCTGTATTTTGCAACCGTACGTCGGGCAATAGGATATCCTTTTTCTTTTAAAATTGCAGCTAAAGTCTCATCGGTGAGCGGTTTCTTTTTGTTTTCTTCTTCTATAACAGTTTCTAATATTTTCTTTATTTCTTTAGTAGAAACATCTTCACCTTGATCGTTTTTCATGGATTCAGAGAAAAAATCTTTTATCAATTTAGTGCCATATGGTGTATCTACATATTTACTATTAGCAACACGAGATACTGTAGAGACATCCATAGAAATTTCATCGGCGATATCTTTTAATATCATGGGTTTTAAGTTGCGCTCGTCACCTGTTAGAAAATATTCTTTCTGGTAATTCATTATAGCACTCATGGTTATAAAAAGTGTTTGCTGGCGTTGTTTAATAGCTTCAATAAACCATTTAGCTGCATCTAATTTTTGCTTAATAAACGCGACAGCATCTTTTTGTGATTTCGATTTTTCTTTTGATTCTTTGTAGCTATTTAACATATCATTATAACCACGAGAAACATGCAATTCTGGTGCGTTTCTACCGTTTAGGGTAAGTTCTAATTCACCATCAATAATTCTAATTGCAAAATCTGGCACAACATGTTCTACAATTCTATTATTTCCCGAAAAAGAGCCTCCAGGCTTTGGGTTTAAATGTTCAATTTCATGAATAGCATCTTTAAGTTGTATCTCTGAAACATCAAATTTTTGCAATAATTTTTTATAATGCTTCTTCGTAAACTGCTCGAAGGCGTTATCGATGATATCTATGGCTAATTCTGTATCGGGTGTTTTCTCTTTACGATGCAATTGAATACTTAAACATTCTTGCAAATTTCTGGCACCGACCCCCGCAGGATCTAATTGATGGACAATGTTTAGTATTTTATTTATTTTTTCTTCGGTAGTATATATGTTTTGTGTAAACGCTAAATCGTCCATAATATCACTTAACGACCTACGAATGTAGCCACTTTCGTCAATACTCCCCACTAGAAATTCTGCGATTTCATAGTCTTCATCATCCAGAGTATAGGTGTTTAGCTGTGTAATTAAATGTTGTGTAAATGAGGTTCCGGCAGCATAAGGCATCGATTTTTCTTCGTCGTCGCTACTGTAGTTGTTGGCTTGGGTACGATAATCGGGAATCTCATCATCACTTAAATATTCATCTACATTTATATCGTCGTTTCCAATAGATTCGCTATCGTTGTACTCGTCGTTTGTATTATCAAAATCAGAATCATAATCGCTTTCCAAAGCTTCCTTGCCACCTTCTAAAGCAGGATTTTCTTCAAGCTCTTGCTTAATTCTTTGCTCAAATGCTTGTGTAGGCAATTGTATCAATTTCATTAATTGAATTTGTTGCGGCGATAGTTTTTGAGATAGTTTGAATTGTAAATGTTGCTTGAGCATATTATGTTTTGATAAAAAATAAAAGTAATGTTTACTTTTTTAATTTAATAATTTAAAATTCGGCATTTTGAGGCGTTCTAGGAAATGGAATTACATCTCTAATGTTGCTCATTCCGGTTACAAACATAACCAGACGTTCGAAGCCTAAACCGAAACCAGCGTGTGTGGCTGTTCCAAATTTACGCAAATCTAAGTACCACCAAAGGTCTTCTTCTGGAATATTAATGGCAGCCATTTTTTGTTTTAAAACCTCTAAACGTTCTTCGCGTTGTGCACCACCTACAATTTCTCCAATTCCTGGAAAGAGAATATCCATGGCGCGAACTGTTTTTCCATCGTCGTTTAAACGCATATAGAAGGCTTTAATGTTTGCAGGATAATCGAAGAGTATTACAGGACATTTAAAGTGTTTTTCTACCAAGTAGCGCTCGTGTTCACTTTGTAAATCTGCTCCCCACTCGTTAATTATATATTTAAATTTCTTTTTCTTGTTTGGTTTACTTTCACGTAAAATATCGATGGCTTCCGTATAACTAACGCGTTTAAAGTTGTTTTCTGTTACAAAACTTAATTTTTCCTTTAAAGTCATGTCACTGCGCTGGTCTTGAGGTTTAGATTTTTCTTCGTCTTGCAAACGTTTATCCAGAAAATCTAAATCTTCTTTATTGTTTGTAAGAATGTATGATATTACAAATTTTAGAAAGTCTTCAGCTAAATCCATATTGCCCGCCAAATCCATGAAAGCGACTTCGGGTTCAATCATCCAAAATTCTGCTAAATGTCGAGAAGTATTGGAGTTTTCGGCTCTAAACGTTGGTCCGAAGGTATATACTTTACCTAAAGACATGGCATAGGTTTCTGCTTCTAATTGTCCTGAAACGGTTAAGTTTGTTTCCTTTCCGAAGAAATCTTTAGAATAATCTATATGGCCTTGATCGTTTAAAGGCGGGTTTTTAGCATCTAAACTGGTTACGCGAAACATTTCGCCAGCACCTTCGGCATCGCTACCAGTAATTATAGGCGCATGCATGTAGAAAAAGCCATTATCATTAAAATATTTATGAATAGCGAACGATAACGAAGAACGTAATCGCATTACTGCACTAAACGTATTTGTACGGGTACGTAAATGGGCATTTTCTCTTAAAAATTCAAAGGAATGTTTTTTGGGTTGAATGGGATATGTTTCAGGGTCTGATTCTCCTAAAACCTTCAAATCTGTTACCTGAATTTCTACATTTTGCCCTTTTCCCTGACTCTCAACAAGGTTTCCAATAACATGAATTGCAGCGCCTGTATTGATTTTTTTTAAGAGAGATTCGTCAAATTTTTCAAAATCAACAACACATTGTATGTTATTAATGGTAGAGCCGTCGTTTAAAGCTATAAATCGATTGGCTCTAAAGGTTCGTACCCAACCTTTAATTTCAACTTCTGTAAGACTTATATTTTGTGTTAATAATTCTGAAACTGTTTTTGATTTCATGTGCTATTATGCTTTTTTAATGCTATTAGTTATCAATTATTTAATCACCTGTTTTTTTAAATTCGAGTGTAATCAGAATTTAACAAGTTATTATTTAATATGTAAATATAAAAAAAGCTTACGTGGTATTAACCAACTAATTTTTAAAGAAATCTTAAATTTTAAATCAAATCATCGTCGTCATTATCCTCGTCGGGAATAATATTTATCGATGGTTCTTTTAAAACCTCTTTATTAGCAATACTGCGCTCTAAAGATAATAGTAAAGATGGCAATAAAAGTAAGTTAGATAGCATTGCAAAAAGTAATGTTGCCGAAACTAAAGCACCTAATGCTACGGTACCTCCAAAACTTGAAATAGTAAACACCGAGAAACCAAAGAAAAGTACGATGGAAGTGTAAAACATACTCACGCCCGTTTCTTTTAAAGCCCCATAAACCGATGTTTTTATTTTCCAGTTATTAGCCTGAAGTTCTTGCCGGTATTTTGCTAAAAAGTGTATCGTGTCATCTACTGAAATACCAAAAGCAATACTAAAAACCAGGATGGTTGAAGGCTTTATAGGCACTCCCAAATACCCCATTAAACCTGCAGTTACTAAAAGCGGAATAATATTAGGGATGAGTGAAATAACAATCATTTTTACAGATCTAAACATATAGGCCATAAACAATGCAATTAAAATAATTGCTAATGATAGGGAAATAGCCAAGTTTTTCACCAAATAGGTTGTTCCTTTTTGAAACACAATAGCTTTTCCTGTCATGGTTACTTCGTAGCGATCTTTCGGGAAAAGTTTATTAACCTTCATTTGAATATCTTCTTCGATACGTTCCATTTTATCGGTGCCAATATCTTTCATAAAAGTTGTAATTCTGGCATATCGACCGGTACTATCAACAAAGTTATCTAGCAAATCGACTTTCGTACTTGAGTTTTTAGCATACGATAAGATAAAGCTGTTTTCTTGCGACGTTGGTAATTGATAAAATTTCGTATTACCGTTATAGTATGCTTGTTTAGAATACTTAACCAAATCTACCACCGAAATGGGTTTTGAAAGTTCGGGTATTTCGGTAATTAAATTTTGAAGCTCGTCCATGCGTTTTAAAGTAGAAAGCTTCATAACACCATTTTTACGCTTGGTATCAATCATGAATTCTAAAGGCATGATGCCATTAAATTCTTTTTCAAAAAAACGAATGTCTTTAAAGAATTCCGTTTTCTTTGGCATGTCTTCAATAAGACTTCCAGAAATTTTAATTTGATATATTCCTATAATACTTAAAATTAAAAGTATAAGTGATGTTGAATAAATAGCAATACGATTATGTTTTACCATTTGAACCATCCAATTAACAAAACCACCAATCCATCGTTTATTTAGGTGTTCTAAATGGCGGTCTTTAGGATAAGGTAAAAAGGTGTAAATAATTGGAATTATTAAAAGACAAAGTAAAAATATTGCTAAAATACTTAAGGAAGCTACGACGCCAAATTCTTTTAAAAGTTTACTTTCGGTAAGAATAAAAGTTGCAAAACCACAGGCTGTAGTTACATTTGTCATTAAAGTTGCGTTTCCAACTTTAGTTATAACACGTTGCAGCGATTTTACCTTATTTCCATGTAATTTAACTTCGTGCTGGTATTTATTTATAAGGAAAATACAATTTGGAATTCCAATTACAATAATTAGTGGTGGGATAAGCGCAGTTAATACGGTTATTTCATAATTTAAAAGCCCAAGAATTCCTAGCGTCCACATAACACCTATACACACAACCAACAGCGAGATAAGTGTCGCTCTAAACGATCGAAAAAAGAAAAAGAAGATTAGTGAGGTTATTAATAACGCAGCGCCTACAAACAGCCCAATTTCATCTACAATGTTTTGAGAATTAAGCGTTCTAATGTATGGCATTCCCGAAACGTGAATATCTAAGTTGGTTTTTGTTTCAAAGTCTTCAATTATTGGAACTAAATTATTTTGAATAAAAAGTTTTCTTGCTTGAGTATTTACAATATCCTTTTTTAAGTAGATCGCCGTTCGAAAGGTTTTTGAACTCTTATTAAACAGGAAGTTATCGTAAAAAGGGTATTTGTTAAATAAATCATTCTCTAATATTTCTATTTCAGAAAATGATTTGATAGAATCTTTAATGAAGGGTTCTAGTTTAAACTTTTCGTTTTTAGTGTCCTTTACCAGTTTTTGAAGATCTTTTATTGAAACAACAGTTTCTACCTCAGGATATTTTTTAAACGTTTGAGCAAGGTTATTCCAAGCGTTTAAATTCTTAACAGTTAGTAACGTAGAATCTTTAACTCCGAGTACAATTAAATTACCTTCTTCACCAAAAACCTTTAAAAAATTATTATAAACTAAATTTACTTCGTGATCGTCTGGTAAAAGATTCGCTTCGGTGTTGGTGAAACGCATGTTTTTCCACTTGGTACTAAAGAAAACGGTAATAAGAATGATGCCAACAAGGATGACAATTTTATTACGTAAAATAAGTCTCGCTACTACATCCCAAAAGTGTTTGGTTAAAAGTTTTAACATGCCTAAAATAAAAGTTGGGCAAAGGTAGAAAAAACAAACGTATTACCTTATAAAGTCAAGTTAAATGTGAATTTAAAAGCCACATTATCGCCAAATTCCGGAAGATGATAGGCACCATATCTGTAGGTAAAACTTAATCCGAAACCAAAAAGCAGTTTGTTAATTTCAAAACCAGATTCAGAGTATCCTTTTTCGAGTGAGCTAAAAGTTACATTTTGATGCTGTTCTGGATGACTTATATCCCCTAAAGCATAGCGTGTAATTAAAACCATTTGAGGATTAAATTGATTTGAAATATGAAATGGTTTTAGATATTGTTTTATTTGAAGCGTCGTAAATTTATCTGAAAAGAATTCATTAAAAAACATGGTTTCAAAGCTATTATTACCAGCAACCGAGAAACGTTGCATAATGGTTTCTTTATTAATATTATTAGGGTAGGCATGGTATAAATGCGTTAGTGGTACGTTGCCACCCGTAATACCGGCGACTAAAGTAACCTCTGTAAGGCCTTTATTAAAGTCTCCTATTTGATGAATGGTTCTAAAATCTATTTTTGAAAAATTAAAATCGCTTTTAAATACATCTTTAAAACTTTTGGTGTATTGAATTGTAATTTTAGGGAATTCATTAACCGTTTCAATGGTGTTGTTTTCTAGCGTTTTTGTCTTGTAAAATGGTTGCCATTGAAACGCTATTTTGGCTGTGCTAATATGGAATGAGTTTAACACCTTTTCATCTAAAACATAGCCATAATTGTATGTTGGGGTTATATTACTAATGGCAAATTCGGCTTCAGAAGTTAGTCTGTTCGATATTTTATGTTCTATCCCTAACGCTTTTGTTATGTGTTTATGAAATAGACTAATGTTTAATAATCGGGGTTCGAAAAATTGAAAGAAGCGTTTGTCTGTTAAAAATTTAGTACTACCAGATTCTTGTAAATCATCGGTATAATTTAAACTAAGCCAGGAATTTGAAGCTTCAGAAAGGCGTAAGCTACCACCAACATTATATTTAAAACGATGGTCTAAAAAACCATATACGCCGTAACTATTAATTTTATATTTTTCTGAAAAGGCATCATTAGTTATACCTCCAATTCCAGAACGTATGCCTTCATATTGATTATATTTTATTAAATATCTTAAATCGAAATTGAAATATCTAGTAGGAATATAACCGTTACCAATGCTTTTTTTTAACTCATTCTTTTTAATTGAATCTTGGAATTTTAGCGAAGGTTGGGCGTATGAAACTTGCGCATGGGCTATGCCAAAATGAATTACAAGTAAAAATAAAAGAACATATTTTAGCATAAATTGCGCATAGATATAAAGGTTAAAAAAGCGACTTGAAGTCGCTTTTTAATTATACTGTCATGATTTCCTTTTCTTTATTTTCAAAAAGGTCATCAATTTTTTTGACGTACCTGTCGGTCATATTTTGTACATCAATCTCTGCATTTTTCTTTAAATCTTCAGATACATCATCCGATTTTTTTATCTCGTTGTTAGCATCTTTTCTAGCTGCTCGAACGCCAATTTTAGCATCTTCGGCAGCAGCTTTAGCTTGTTTTGCTAAATCTTTTCTACGCTCTTCTGTAAGTGGCGGTACGTTAATTATAATGGTATCACCATTATTCATTGGGTTAAAACCAAGATTAGCTATCATAATGCCTTTTTCAATTTCTTGTAACATATTTTTTTCCCATGGCTGTACCGTAATGGTTCTACCATCGGGAGTATTTACGTTAGCTACTTGACTTAAAGGCGTTGGCGAACCGTAATAATTTACTAAAACACTACCAAGCATAGCTGGGCTAGCTTTTCCTGCTCTAATATTAACAAACTGTTTTTCTAGATGCTTTATTGCACTATCCATCGATTCTTTAGCGCTATCTAATATGAATTGTATGTCTTCGTTCATTTTTTATTTTTTTTCAATAAATATCTCAAAAATTAAGCCAATTTTAAATATTCACTTCTGTACCTACATTTTCGCCAGAAACTACTTTAAGTAAGTTTCCTTTTTTATTCATATCAAAAACAATGATAGGTAGTTCGTTTTCTTGACTTAAAGTAAAGGCCGTTGTATCCATTACTTTTAAGCCTTTCTTTAAAACGTCTTCGAAAGATATGAAATTAAATTTCACTGCTTTATCATCTTTCTCTGGGTCGGCATTGTAAATACCATCTACACGAGTACCTTTTAAAATAACATCGGCTTCAATTTCAATGGCTCTTAAAACAGCAGCCGAATCGGTTGTAAAGTAAGGGTTTCCAGTGCCTCCACCAAAAATAACAACACGGCCTTTTTCTAGATGGCGCATTGCTCTTCTTCTAATAAAGGGTTCTGCAACTTCATTTATTTTTATAGCAGATTGTAATCTGGTTGGAATGCCAGTATCTTCTAAGGCACTTTGTAAAGCTAAACCGTTTATTACAGTTGCCAGCATCCCCATGTGGTCTCCTTGAACACGATCCATGCCATTGCTAGCTCCAGAAACGCCTCTAAAAATGTTACCACCACCAATTACTATGGCAACTTCAACACCTTTATCGGTTATCGTTTTAATGTCTTTTGCGTATTCAGCTAAGCGTTCTGGATCTATTCCATATTGGCGATTTCCCATTAAGGCTTCACCAGATAATTTTAGTAGGATGCGTTTATATTTCATGTGTTTTTTTGAATTACTTTATAAGGTTTACGCGGGTATATTTTAAATTAGTATTAGATTTCAATTAAACAAAATTTAATTGTTACGTTTCCTTTTAAAAGTTTAGCAAAACTACATAATTTTTTGTTGTTTACCGAAGACCAATTTATCAAAATAATCATCCTTGATAAAATAAGGATATCAATTTAAATTTGGAGATTGAAATTACGACATAAAAAAACCATCATACTAGAAGTATAATGGTTTTAGTTTTATAATTTATTTTTAAAGCGATAGACTATCCAACAGAAGCTCTTTTGAAATCTGTAATAACAACGTCTCCATAAGATACTACATATTTAGCAACATTTATTTTTTCGTCTTTAATAAAGTTTTGATCTAATAAACATTTCTCTTGATCAAGTGTTGTGTTATCAGAAATAAAACGCTCTAATTTACCTGGTAAAATTCTATCCCAGATTTGTTCTGGTTTACCTTCAGCTTTTAATTCTGCTTTAGCATCTTCTTCAGCTTGCGCTAAAACTTCTGGAGTTAATTGCGCCATAGAAATGTATTTAGGAACATTTTTAAGTGTTTTACCTAAACGTGCTAATTCTTCGTTATCTTTCTCGATAACTGCAATTCTAGCTTCAGTTTCAGAAGCGATATAAGCAGGATCGAAATCTTTGTAAGATAATGTAGAAGCTCCCATAGAAGCTACTTGCATAGCTACATCTTTCACTAAAGTTTCAGCGTTATCTACTTTTGCAGATAAACCAACCAAAGCAGCAATTTTATTAATGTGAACATAGTAACCTACATAAGGTGCATCTAATTTTTCGAAAGCAGTGATGTCTAATTTTTCACCAATAACACCTGTTTGTTCTACTAATTTATCGGCAACTGTCATACCACCAAAATCTGCAGCTAAAAAGGCTTCTTTTGTGTCGAAGTTTAAGGCTAAATCGGCTAAGTCGTTAGCTAATTTTACGAAATTTTCGTTTTTACCAACAAAGTCAGTTTCACAACCTAAAACAATTGCAACACCCGAAGTGTTATCTGCATTTACTTTAGCAACAGCAGCACCTTCAGAAGAGTCTCTATCGGCTCTTTTTTCTGCTACTTTTTGTCCTTTTTTACGAAGTACATCAATTGCTTTATCAAAATCACCACCAGCTTCAACTAAAGCTTTTTTACAATCCATCATTCCTGCACCAGTTGCTTGTCTTAATTTATTAACTTCTGCTGCTGTAATTTTTACTGTAGATTCCATAAGTTTTTTAATTTAAAAAAGTCGTTCAAATAATTTCTTAAGCAAAGAAAATAATTAAACGACTTATTTGTATTTTATAATTGTTAATTATTCTTCTTCGTCTGCTGTTACTTTTTTAGCTGCTGCCTTTTTAGGTTTTGCAACTACTTCAGTATCTTCAACATCTTTATCAGATTTTCTCTCTGCTAAACCAGCAGCGATAGAAGCTGTTACGTGAGTTAAGATTTTATCGATAGATTTAGAAGCATCATCATTTGCAGGGATTACATAATCAACTTGACGTGGGTCTGAGTTGGTATCTACCATTGCGAAAATAGGAATGTTTAATTTTTGAGCTTCTTTAATCGCGATATGCTCACGCTTAATGTCAACAACAAATAAAGCACCTGGTAAACGCGTCATATCGCTAATAGAACCTAAGTTTTTCTCTAACTTAGCTCTTAAACGATCTACTTGTAAACGCTCTTTTTTAGAAAGTGTCATAAAAGTACCATCTTTCTTCATTCTATCGATAGAAGCCATTTTTTTAACCGCTTTTCTAATAGTGATGAAGTTAGTTAGCATACCACCTGGCCATCTTTCTGTAATGTAAGGCATGTTAATAGCGCCAGCTTTTTCAGCTACGATATCTTTTGCTTGTTTTTTTGTTGCAACGAATAAAATTTTACGACCTGATGCTGCAATTTTAGCTAATGCTGCTCCTGCTTCATCAATTTTAGCCGCTGTTTTATATAAGTTTATAATATGGATACCATTACGCTCCATATATACGTAAGGAGCCATGTTTGGGTCCCACTTACGAGTAAGGTGTCCAAAGTGTACACCTGCTTCAAGTAATTCTTTTACTTCTACTGCCATTTTGTAATAGTTTACGTTCTGTTGAATTAGCAATGATTAAGTGGTCTTTGTTTTAAATCGCCTTAACCATTTAGATGCTAAACTAAATCCTGTCTTTTGGACTAGGACAACAATAACTAGTTTAATTTTTTCTTTTGTGCTAAAATATTTAGCAATAATATTAACGTTTAGAGAATTGGAATTTCTTACGCGCTTTTTTCTGACCGAATTTTTTACGCTCTACCATTCTTGGATCTCTTGTTAACAAACCTTCTGGTTTAAGTGTAAGTCTGTTTTCTGCATCTACTTCGCACATAGCACGAGAGATAGCTAAACGAACAGCTTCAGCTTGACCAGTAATACCACCACCTATAACATTAACTGTAATATCAAAGTTACCATCGTTATTAGTCATTACTAATGGTTGGTTAACTTTATATTGTAAAGTTGATGTTGGAAAGTAAGTGTTTAATTCTTTTTTGTTTACTGTGATGTTACCTTTTCCTGGAGCAACATAAACACGAGCAACTGCGGTCTTACGACGACCAATTTTGTGAATTACTTCCATTACTTGAATTCGTTTAAGTTAATTGCAGTTGGTTTTTGTGCAGCATGTGTGTGCTCTGAACCAACAACAACGTTTAAATTACGGAATAATGCAGCACCTAATTTGTTTTTAGGTAACATTCCTTTTACTGATTTTTCTACTAACCTAGCTGGATCTTTTCCAAACATTTCGGTAGCAGTTAAACTTCTTTGACCACCTGGGTAACCAGTGTGACGAATGTACGTTTTATCGTTCCATTTGTTACCAGTTAAGTTGATTTTTTCAGAGTTTATAACAATTACGTTATCTCCACAATCAACGTGTGGTGTGAAGCTAGGCTTGTGTTTCCCTCTTAAAAGTATTGCAACTTTAGAGGCTAAACGGCCCAAAGATTGACCTTCAGCGTCAACTACTACCCACTGCTTATCTGCAGTAGCTTTGTTAGCTGAAATCGTTTTGTAGCTTAATGTGTCCACGTTATTAATTATTTTTTATTAAACATTCCTCTCTTAAAAAGAGTTTGCAAATGTACGATAATCTGTTTGATTACCAAATAGTCACGAATTAATTTTTAATAACTCTGTTAATATCTTTTAGTTAGCTTCAAATTTTAGGGCTTTTTTTAGTCTTTTTGGCGGTTTTTACCCTGTAAGTCACGCCTTAAATCACAATTAATTCATCTTATCTTATCATTTTTAATGCTATTTATTAGTTTTTTATTTTCAATTAAAGGATCTCATTTGTCTCACAATCATATTAATGTACAATATTGAGGTTTAGAGAATTAAAAAAGCCCATATTAGCAGGTTAAACTCTTTAGAATCCGTTAATTTAAATTGTTGCGAATCTTTTTTTAACTATTTTTGCACTGCTATGCAAGAATTAAAACTTTCAGATTGGTTACCTACCACAAACAAAGAGGTGAAAATACGCGGTTGGCAAGAACTAGATGTTATCTTATTTAGTGGCGATGCCTATGTAGACCATCCAACCTTTGGACCGGCGGTTATTGGTCGTTTGTTAGAAAGTTTTGGCTTGAGAGTAGCCATTGTTCCGCAGCCCAATGTTAACGATAATTTACAGGATTTTGTTAAGCTTGGAAAACCCCGTTTGTTTTTTGGAGTTACCGGTGGTTGTATGGATCCTATGATTAGCAATTATAATGCTAATAAAAAGCGACGTGATAAAGATGCCTATACACCCAATGGTGAAATTGGGTTTAGACCCGATTATGCATCTACTGTTTACAGCAATATTTTAAAAGAAAAATGGCCAGATACACCAGTTTTAATTGGTGGTATTGAAGGCTCACTTCGTCGTGTTACCCATTACGATTATTGGAGTGATAAACTTATGCCAACTATTTTAGAATCTTCTAAAGCTGATATGTTGGTGTACGGTATGGGAGAGCAGCCTTTGCGTGAAATTATACGTTTATTAGAAAAAGGTGTACCATTTAAAAGTATTAATACAGTAAACCAAACAGCTGTACTTTTAAATAAAGGTGAAGAAATACCAAAAAATAAAAACTGGGAAGATGTTGAAATAGCATCGCACGAAGTTTGTTTAAAAGATAAAAAGGCTTACGCTTCAAACTTTAAAATTATAGAGCAGGAGTCTAATAAGTTAGCAGCACGACGTATTTTTCAGCGTGTGGGTGATAAGATGTTGATGATAAATCCACCGTATCCCACCATGACCGAAGAAGAAATTGATGCCTCTTTCGATTTACCATACACGCGTTTACCGCATCCAAAATACAACAAACGCGGACCCATACCTGCGTTTGAAATGATTAAGTTTTCCATAAACATCCATCGTGGTTGTTTTGGTGGTTGTAGCTTTTGTACTATTTCGGCACATCAAGGAAAGTTTATTGCCTCGCGTAGTAAAGAATCTATTTTGCGAGAGGTTGATACCGTTGCTAATATGCCCGATTTTAAAGGCTATTTAAGTGATATTGGTGGGCCAAGTGCGAATATGTATAAAATGAAAGGTAAAATACAGTCTATTTGCGATAAGTGTGTCGCTCCTAGTTGTATATCGCCCGTAATTTGTAGCAATTTAGATACCTCGCATAAACCGTTAACGGAATTGTATCAAGCAGTTGATAGTCATCCTAAAGTAAAAAAATCGTTTATTGGAAGTGGTATTCGACATGATATGTTGGTGCCTGAATTCAACAGGAATGCCGATCCAAAAGAGCTAGATGATTACACCGAAGAAGTCATGACCAAACATGTGTCTGGCAGACTTAAAGTGGCACCCGAACACACCAGTGATCCTGTATTGAAATTAATGCGAAAACCATCGTTTAGTTACTTCCATAAGTTTAAAGAGCGATTTGATAAAATCAATATTAAGAATAAACTGAATTTACAGTTAATTCCATATTTTATTTCCAATCATCCTGCTTGCGAGGTCGAAGATATGGCTAATCTAGCTGCCGAAACTAAAGACATGGGCTTCCAGTTGGAGCAAGTGCAAGGGTTTACACCAACACCTATGACGGTTGCTACCGTAATTTATTATAGTGGCTATCATCCATACACACTAAAAAAGGTAAAAACACCAAAAACCCGAAAGGAAAAAGACGAGCAACACCGTTTTTTCTTTTGGTATAAAGACGAAAACAAAGCTTGGATAAAAAATACCTTAAATAAATTAGGGCGTCACGATTTACTAAAAGTTTTATTGCCTGAAAACGATTCATGGCGTAAAAACAAACCAGGTAAAACAAAACATACGTTTGATGATGCTGTGCCGTTTAATCAACGAAAAAATAAGGCTAAGTTTAAACCAAAGAAAAAGTAATTATTACTTTGAAAATGTGGCGCGTTGTAAGCGGTCGTTTATAGATTTTCCCAATCCATAATCTGGACATTCTTCAGCGATAATAACATCTAATTCCTGATGGTCCAAGGTGTGCATAGCGCTGTACAGATTAGCGGTAGCTTCACTTAAATTACCACTTTCAGAAAGTGTTATTTGATATTGAACTAAATCGCTATCTACGAATGTTTTAAAAGTTAATACCCCGATGCGTTTATTGGTATGTTTTTTAATTTCCTCTAAAACATTTTGGGTTAAAATGGTTTGTGTAGCCGGTGCGTAATGCCGGTTTAACATACCGGGTGCTTCAGGATTAATTTCTTTTTTGTTTTTAATTGAAATCTCTCCAATAACGGCTTCTATATCTTCAATTGAAATAGAACCTAATCTGTATAATATTGGTTGGTCGTTTTCGAAACCAACAATAGTAGATTCTATACCATTTTTACAAACACCACCATCTAAAACCATTTTAATATCATTTTTAAAATATGCATCTACATGTTTAGCTGTTGTAGGACTGATGCTTCCAAACGGATTGGCGCTTGGCGCTGCCAAAGGAAAATCGAGCGATTCTAATAATTTAAGAGTTACAGGGTGGTTAGGTACTCTAACCGCGACTGTATCTTTTCCAGCAGTTATTAAATCTGGTATGTTTGATTTCTTTTTTAAAACTAATGTTAACGAACCGGGCCAAAAGGCTTGTGCTAATTGCATTGCTTTTTCTGGAATGTCGGTTGCTATGGTCTGTAAATAATCAATCGATGGAATATGAACAATTAACGGATTAAAAAACGGACGCTCTTTCGTTTTAAAAATGGCTTTAATGGCTTTTTCGCTATAAATGTTTCCTGCCAATCCGTAAACGGTTTCGGTAGGTATAGCAACCAATTCTTCATTACTTAAAATGTCAATTGCTTTTAATATATCTGTTGAAATAATACTCATATCTAAAAAATGAATGCAAAATTAATTTAAAATAATGAGTTTTAATGCGCTTCCAACCAATTATCACCAATACCTATTTCTACATCTAGAGGTACCGATAATTTAAAGGCGCTTTCCATTTCTGTTTTTATAAGTGTTGAAATCGCTTCCAGTTCTGGTTTGTAAACGTCAAAAACCAATTCGTCATGCACTTGTAAAAGCATTTTTGTTTTGTAATTGCCAGCTTCCAGTTTGTTATAAATATTAATCATGGCAATTTTAATAATATCGGCTGCACTCCCTTGTATAGGGGCGTTAACGGCATTACGCTCGGCTGCAGCGCGAACTACAGCATTTCTAGAATTAATATCTTTTAAATAACGGCGACGCCCTAAAACAGTTTGCACATAACCATGATCGCGAGCAAAATCGACTTGTTTGCTTATGTAGTTTTTTAGCTTTGGATACGTTTCATAATACGTATCAATTAACTCTTTGGCTTCACCACGCGATAAATCGGTTTGGTTGCTTAAGCCAAAAGCAGAAACACCATAAATAATACCGAAGTTTACGGTTTTAGCATTACTACGTTGTTCTCTGGTAACCTCTCCAATAGGCACATTAAATACTTTTGAAGCGGTTGAAGCGTGAATGTCTTCCCCATGTTTAAAGGCCTCTATCATAGTTTCTTCCTCACTTAGCGCAGCGATAATACGTAATTCTATTTGCGAATAATCGGCAGCTAATAAGGTGTAATCGTCGTTTCTAGGAATAAATGCTTTGCGCACTTGTCTTCCGCGCTCGGTACGAATAGGAATATTTTGCAGGTTGGGGTTGTTGCTCGATAGGCGACCTGTTGCCGCAACAGTTTGCATATAATCGGTGTGTACGCGACCTGTTGTTGGTTCTACTTGTAACGGTAGTGCATCAACATAAGTGCTTTTTAATTTCGATAAGCCTCTAAAATCTAAAATATGCTGAATAATGTCGTGGTCTTTTGCCAGGTAACTTAAAATATCTTCAGAGGTAGCATATTGTCCGGTTTTAGTTTTCTTTGGTTTGTCTACCAATTTCATTTTGTCAAATAAAATATCACCCAATTGCTTTGGTGATGCGATATTAAATGCTTCGCCAGCAGCTTCATAAATTTTAGCTTCTAAATCTTTAATATCGGTATTTAACTGCTCTGCAAGCGAATTTAAAAAGTCTTTATCTAAATTAATACCTTCCAACTCCATGGCAGCGAGAACACGAAGCAACGGAATTTCAATATCATCAAATAATTTCTGTGTATTGGCTTCACCCAATTCATTTTCAAAATGCTCTTTTAACTGCAATGTAATATCGGCATCTTCAACCGCATATTCAGTAATTTTTTCTAGCGCAACGTCGCGCATAGACAGTTGGTTTTTTCCGTTTTTACCAATTAAACTTTCAATAGAAATGGGCGAGTAGTTTAAATACGTTTCGGCCAGCACATCCATATTATGGCGCATGTCTGGATTAATAAGGTAATGCGCCAACATGGTGTCGAACAATTTGCCTTTAACTTGCACGTTGTATTTTGCCAACACCTTAATGTCGTATTTTAAATTCTGACCAATTTTCTGGATGGTTTCATTTTCAAAAAAGGGTCGTAATGCTTCAATTAACGCCTGCGCCTCATCTTTAGCTTCCGGAAACGGTAAATAAAAACCTTTGCCGGTTTCCCATGAAAAAGCAATGCCGACTAATTCGGCCGTAATGGGGTTTAAACTTGTTGTTTCGGTGTCAAAACAAACGCTGCTTTGGCTTAATAAATTTTTAATAAACAATTTGGTAGCCATTCCCGGTAATACACTTTGGTAAAAATGCGAATTGGTTTCGGCGGTTTTGCGTTCGTAGGTTGTTTCTGTTGGCGCTTCCGCGGAATTGGTATCGCCTCCAAATAAAGAGAATTGCCCTGCTCCAGCCGATTTAACTTCGCTGGGTGTTGCTTTAATTTTAGTTTCTTCTGATGCTGTTTCGATCGCTTCAACAGCAAAGGTTTTTTCGAAATTTGTTAGCAACTGCCTAAACTCTAATTCCTGAAATATTTCGGTTACCTTTTGTAAATCGGGTTGTTCGAGTTCAAAATCTTTTGCATTAAAGGTAACAGGCACATCTAACATGATGGTTGCGAGTTTTTTTGAAAGTAATCCTAGCTCTTTGGCGCCTTCAATTTTCTCTTTCATTTTACCTTTTAATTCGTGCGTGTTTGCTAAAAGGTTTTCCATGCTGCCATATTCGGCCAACAGTTTTTTTGCTGTTTTCTCGCCAACACCTGGTAATCCAGGAATATTATCGCTAGAATCGCCCATCATACCCAAAAAATCAATAACCTGTAAAGGATTGTCAACTTCAAATTTTTTCTGTACTTCGGCAATACCCCAAGTTTCGTAACCACCTCCAAAAACAGGACGGTACATAAAAATGTTTTCAGAAACGAGTTGCGCAAAATCTTTATCGGGCGTTACCATAAAGGTTTTATAACCTTCTTTTTCGGCTTGTTTAGATAGGGTTCCTATCACATCGTCGGCTTCATAACCTTCTTTTACCATGATGGGAATATGCATGGCTTTTAAAATATCTTGTATATAGGGTACGGCAATTTTAATGGCCTCGGGTGTTTCGTCTCTATTGGCTTTGTAGGCTTCAAACATTTCAACACGATCGGCGCTTCCACCTTTATCGAAGCAAACAGCTAAATGGTCTGGTCTTTCACGTTTTATAACATCTAAAAGGGAATTCATAAATCCCATAATGGCAGAGGTGTCTAGGCCTTTAGAATTAATTCTTGGATTTTTTATAAAAGCATAATAACCACGAAAAATAAGAGCGTAAGCATCAACTAAAAATAGGCGTTTTTGATCGGACATATTGTTTGTTTTGATAAAAACCAAAACTACAAAAAGTTATGCTTTAAATTTATAAATTACCTCATTCGATTTCTTAACTAATCGTTAAATACCCTCTCGATGATTAAATACAGTTAGATAACTTTTATATTTGATTAAAAAAGAACCTATGCTTCGTTGGATTATTTTTTTAATTGTTTATGCAATTATAGATTTTTATGCCTTTCAATCGTTTAAAACGGTTGCTAAAAATAATTGGATTTTAGCTTTATACTGGATACTCTCGCTTTTAGTGATTGGAAATTTTTTATTCCACTATTACAACTTCAATAGAAGTGACGGTTTTACGGTACAACAAGCCTTCGCATTTGGGTTTTTAATAGCGTTTTTAGTACCAAAAATGCTGTTGCTTATTATTATGTTTGCCGAAGATATTTTTAGAGTGCCGCAGGCTATTTACAGATACTTTACCGAAGGCAGCAGTGCCTCAGGAAATTATTTTCCGGCAAGACGCCAATTTATTAGTAAAGTTGCTTTGGGTCTAGCAGCTATTCCATTTGCATCTATAATTTATGGTATTTATAAAGGGAAATACAATTTTAAAGTTTTAAAATACACCCTTACTTTTAATGATTTACCAGACGCTTTCGATGGTTATAAAATCACTCAAATTAGCGATATTCATTCGGGAAGTTTCGACGATATCGAGAAGGTAAGTTACGCCATCGATTTAATTAACGAGCAAGCCAGTGATGTAATATTATTTACAGGCGATATGGTTAATAATAAAGCTTCAGAATTAATTCCTTACAAAGATATTTTTAGCAAATTAGATGCGAAAGATGGGAAGTTTTCGGTTTTAGGAAATCACGATTATGGCGATTATGTTACCTGGGAATCTGAAGAAGCCAAGCATCAAAATCTAGAAGAATTAAAAACTATTCAAAAAGATATAGGTTTTGATTTATTATTAAATGAAAGTCGTTTTTTAGAGAAAAACGGGCAACGTTTGGCATTAGTTGGTGTTGAAAACTGGGGCACTGGCGGATTTAAAAAAGCGGGCGATTTAAAAAAGGCAACCCAGCATATCGATGCTCACGATTTTAAAATTCTTATGAGTCACGACCCATCGCACTGGGAGCAGCAAGTTATTGCAGATCCTTATCATTATCATCTTACCTTAAGTGGCCACACACACGGTATGCAGTTTGGTATAGAAATACCAGGTTGGTTTAAATGGAGTCCAGTAAAATGGCGTTATAAATATTGGGCGGGAATTTATCAAGAAATGGGGCAATACATTAATGTTAACCGAGGCTTTGGGTATTTAGCTTTCCCTGGACGTGTTGGTATTTGGCCAGAAATTACCGTGATAGAACTTAAAAAGGGTGCAGAATTGGCTTAATTGCAGTAAAAGGTTGTAATTACAAAGAAATTGTGTATTTTTATATTAATGCATTATCAAATTTATATTATTTTATGTCATTAATTGTAATATGAAAAAAATGCTTAGGTTTGTTAATGTATATTTGACTAATAAACAATAACGTATGTCAAAATTTGGGGAACTAATTGATGTTGGTACGCCGGTTCTATTAGATTTTTTTACTGAATGGAACGAGCAATCAACTGCGATGCATGATGTGCTTAAAGATGTTGCTGCTGCTTTAGGAGATAAAGCAAAAGTGATAAAAATTGATGTTGAAAAAAACGAAGAGCTTGCCGAAGCTTTACGGGTTAAATCGTTACCTACATTAATTATCTATAAAGATGGTGAAATGAAATGGCGCCAAAGTGGCGAGCAAGATGCTAACACACTTATAGGTATTATTCAACAATACATTTAAAAAGTAATAGGTTTAAAATTGTATCCTAAATTTGAAAAGTGCTCCAATACTTTTGGTAGTGCATACTGCATATTTTTGGACGCTTTTATGCTATCATGAAAAACAACAATACTTCCTTTGGTAGCTTTTGAAATAACATTATTTAAACAAGTTTCTTCTGAAACCTCTTTATCCCAGTCAAAAGAAATAACATCCCACATAATTATTTTATAATTTAAGGCTAACAAACTTTTGCTTTGTGAGGGTTTAATTTTGCCATAGGGTGGTCTAAAAAGTTTAAAATTAGACACATTTGTTTGATGAAGATTAATTAAAGACTGTGCTTTTATTGTGTTTTCAATATAAACATCAGAATCTGTTTTCCATCCTTTTAAATGGTTTTGGGTATGATTTCCAATGGCATGACCGGCCGTTATTATTTCTTTAAAGATATTAGGATGTTCTTCAATATTTTTTCCAATACAGAAAAAAGTAGCTAGAGCATTATATTCTTTTAAAACCTTTAAAACCCATTCTGTGATTTCGGGTGTGGGGCCGTCATCAAAGGTGAGATACAAATCTTTGGTATCAGTTGCCATGTCCCAAACAAAGTTTGGGAACATTTTTTTGGCAACTAAAGGTGTTTTTATGGGCGTTAAGGTCATCCCCTAATCGTTTGTTGAATCTAAGGTGTTTTTCGTTGGTAAATCGCTGTCATTTTGTGGAGAAAACTCGTCTTCTTCTGTGTCTTCACCATAAAAATGCTTAAACCTCATGAGATTCATGTTAAATATATCGCCTTGTTTTTTAGCAAAATCTCTGTCGTATTTAACTAAAACATCTAATAAACTTTTGTAACGTTGTATGTCGGTATAGATATCTTCAAACAAACGCTCTTGGTTGTCTAATTTCAAAGTGCTATAATAAGCCAGATTTTCTTGATATTTTTTAGCTACATCTAAAAATAACTGGCGGGCTTTTTCTTTATTATCTACTTCGTAGTAAGCACCAATGTAAGGCTCTAAAAGCGTATAATATCCAAAATATTCAACAGGCATATTGGTCATGGCTATGTCTGCAACTTCTTCGGCTTTATCGAGTTTGCCTTCATTTATTAAAGTTTCGGCTAAACGCGCTAAATTTCCTCTGTAAGTAATGGAGTTTTTACGAGTTTCTGGATCGTGATAAATGTCTCCACCGCTATTTCCCCAATCCCATTTTTTTACTTTTTCGTACATCAAGTCGCTGTCTAAGCGTCCCATATCAAACGGATTTGTTTTGTCGATAGGTGTTTTAATGGGTACTAGTTTGTAGCATAAACCATCTAACTGTAAATAATCTTTCATCCAGATATAATCGTCGTCACCAAAACTTCCGCCAGTAAAATAAATAGGGCGTTTCCAGTCGTTGTTAGCAACAATGTCTAACATTAAAAGTCTATTTTTATATAACGCACCGCCTGTAATATTAATGTCAATGTAAGGCACAATTTTATCGGCATCTTTTTGTTTTACAATTCCAGATTTAATGGCATTTTGTTTGTTAACAGGAATCCTTAAATGTTCTGTTGGCAAGTAGCTCATTTTTAAATCTTGAGGTCTTACTTGCGATAAATCGATACCTTTTTGTTCTAAAACATATTTGTATTTTGTTTTAGGATTGTCACTAGCAATAAAATCTAAAAATTGTTTAACATACAAAGTATCATTAATTACTGGTTCTATTACGATGTAATCATTTGTTCCATATTTGTATAAATCGTGCGTAAGTTGCGACGGAATCGGGTCGCTTTCGTATGCTTTACGCTTCATTTGATCGATATACCAATCTGTTTGAAATAAACTGGTATTTACAACGCGAACATCGGTTCTATAACCTTCAATTTCTTGAGCATACCAAAGGGCAAACGTATCGTTATCTCCAATGGTAAAAAGTATACCGTCTTCAGCACAAGAATCTAAATACATTTTCGCCATCGATTTGGCTGTGTATTTGCCCGATCTGTCATGGTCGTCCCAATTATTTGCAGCTAAAATCCCTGGTACTAAAGCTAGGCATATCACACTTACACCAATTGCTCCAAGTTTAGCAGGTAGATATTTTTTAAGGGCATCGTAAATAGCATAGACACCAAAACCAATCCACAAGGCAAAAACATAAAACGAACCAACTACCGAGTAATCTCGTTCACGAGGTTCGAAGGGTCTTACATTGGTATAAACTTGTATGGCAACCCCTGTAAAAAGGAAGAATACCAACATAGTCCAAAATAATTTTTTGTCTTTATTAAATAAGAAGAAGAAACCTAGTAAGCCTAAAATAAAAGGTAACATATAATAAGTGTTTCTAGCCTTATTGTTTTTCACATCGCTTGGTAAGTTATCTTGCGACATCCCTAAAAGCTTTTCGTCTAGAGGTTTAATGCCGGTTATCCAATTGCCGTGGTTATCGTATCTTCCTTGAATATCGTCTTGTCTTCCAGAGAAATTCCACATAAAATAACGCCAATACATATAGCCCAATTGAAATTGGAACATATAAGTTATGTTAGACATTAACGACGGTTTTTCAACATCTATATAGCTTTTATAAGTTTTTAAAAATTTGTCGTAGCCTTCGTAATCTACATTGCCTTTAGCCACTTCATTTTTAAAATTAGAAACTAAAGTACGCAGTTCGTTTTCCATCTGGTATTCTGGTTTCAGTTTAAAATCTAAAAAACCAGAAAACATCATGTAATTTTCGGCGTGTTCGGCACTCCACATACGCGGTAAAATAGAGGCGTGTTTGTGGTTGTAGTTTTGTTTAGCGTTTTTGTAGTCGTTAACAATAACATATTTGCCTTTGGTTTCGTCTTTTTCGTACTTAGGTTTGTCGTCAACGTAAGGGCTGTTTTCATCTAAATACGAATATTGATCTGTAAACAAAGGCCCATAAAACAAATGCGTTTCGGGGTATTGTTCTAAGTTATAATACGCCAATAATTCGCGGGCACTTGAAGGATTGTTTTCATTAATAACCGTATTGGCATTAGCACGAATAGGCAGCATGAGCCAGGTTGAAAATCCAATAATCACAAAAGTTAAACATAAAACACTTGTATTTAAATGTGTGTAACCTTTCTGTTTTGTATATTTTAATGCATAAATAATAATAGCTACCAATGCTAAGCCTGCAATTATAGAACCCGAATTAAAAGGCAGACCAACGGAATTCACAAAAAATATTTCAGACACACTAAATATTTTTAAAATATTCGGAGCCAGTAATTTAAAAACAAATAATAAAACAGCCACCGAAACGACGTTTGCTATTATAAAGTTTTTAATGGTAACTGTTTTGTAGTTTTTAAAGTAATAAATAAGTCCAATTGCTGGAATGGTTAAAAGTCCCATAAAGTGAACTCCAAAAGATAAACCAATAACAAAAGCAATTAAAATTAACCAACGATTACCGCGAGGCTTATCCATGTCTTGTTCCCAGCGTAAGCTCAACCAAAATAAAATAGACATGATTAAAGTAGCCATGGCGTAAACTTCAGTTTCAACCGCATTAAACCAGAAAGAATCGGTAAATGCAAAAGCTAAACTACCAACCAATGCGCTACCCAGAATAGCAAAAGCTTTTTCTTTACTAATGTCTTTTTTAATTCCGACTAACTTTTTTAGAAGCAGCGTAATGGTCCAAAACATAAATAAAATAGTAAAGGCACTAGAAATAGCACTCATCATATTCATCATAAAACCAACTTGCGAAGGCTCTAGAGCAAACATAGAGAAAAATGCGCCCAGCATTTGAAAAAGTGGTGCTCCTGGCGGGTGACCAACTTGCAGTTTAGCCGAGGTTAAAATATATTCTCCAGCATCCCAGAAGCTTACGGTAGGTTCTGCAGTAAGTGTGTATGTTACAAGCGCAATTAAAAAAGAGAACCAACCAAGAATGGTGTTCCATTTTTTAAAGTTAAAATTGGTCATAAATTATTTTTTAAATAGTATGGCGAATTTAGTAATAAATATATTATTTGGTATGTTTTTAAGTAAACGTTAAGCATTGATAATTATTTTTTAAAAAAATGTTTGTAGAAATGAAACTTTGTTTTAAATTTGCATCCTCATTTACACAATGGCTTATGGTGTAACTGGCAACACGTCTGGTTTTGGTCCAGAAGAGTCTAGGTTCGAGCCCTAGTAAGCCAACAAAAAGTCTTTCAGTTTTCTGGAAGACTTTTTTGTTTGAGACTTTTTGATGATTGTATTATGGGTTAAAATAAGCCCCGATAACCATTAAATCGATATCTAATTTTATTAAAAATTGCTTAAAAATCAATAAAATATTATATATTTGCACCGTTGAAAGGCGAATTAAGGAACGAGGGGACGGAAAGTCCCCTCTTTTTATAATAAAAAATGTTTAAAAATACTGTCAAAGATTTACTAGATGCAGCTTTGGTTGAAAGACCAGACTTATTTCTAATTGATTTCACTGTACAAGCAGATAATCATATTAACGTAGTTATAGATGGCGATCAAGGCGTATTAGTTGAAGATTGCATGTTTATTAGCAGAGCCATCGAGCATAATTTAGATAGAGAAGAACAAGATTTCTCACTGGAAGTTATGTCGGCAGGAGCTGCAGCACCTTTAGTAAATAAAAGACAATATTTTAAAAATTTGAATAGAGACCTTAAAGTAAGTACAACCTTAGATAAATTTGAAGGTAAACTTGCCAAAGCAAACGAAACAAATATAACATTAGAATGGAAAGTTAGGGAGCCAAAACCAGTAGGTAAAGGTAAAGTAACTGTCTTAAAACAAGCGGAAATCGCTTACGAAGATATTGTAGAAGCAAAAGTTATGATTAAATTTTAATTCAGTAAGAGTTATGGAGAATATCGCGTTAATTGAATCTTTTTCAGAATTCAAAGACGATAAGCTAATTGACCGTGTAACGTTGATGGCGATTTTAGAAGATGTATTTAGAAGTGCTTTAAAAAAGAAGTATGGCGATGACGATAATTTTGATATTATTGTAAATCCAGACAAAGGCGATTTAGAGATATGGAGAAATCGAGTGGTTGTAGCCGATGGTGAAGTAGAAGAACCAAATCAAGAAATTTCATTATCTGAAGCTCGAAAAATTGAGCCAGATTTTGAGGTAGGTGAAGACGTTTCAGAAGAAGTAAAGCTTATCGATTTAGGAAGACGTGCTATTTTAGCATTACGCCAAAACTTAATTTCTAAAATTCACGAACACGATAACACAATTGTTTTCAAACAATTTAAGGATTTAATAGGCGATATTTACACAGCAGAAGTTCATCACATACGTCACAGAGCTGTTATTTTATTAGACGACGAAGGAAACGAAATCGTTTTGCCAAAAGAAAAACAAATACCTTCAGATTTCTTTAGAAAAGGAGACAATGTAAGAGGTGTTATTGATAGTGTAGAATTAAAGGGTGCCAAGCCTACCATTATCATGTCAAGAAGTTCCCCTGCATTTTTAGAGAAACTTTTTGAGCAAGAAATACCAGAAGTTTTTGACGGACTTATTACAATTAAAAATGTAGTTAGAATTCCAGGCGAAAAAGCAAAAGTTGCCGTAGATTCTTATGATGATAGAATCGATCCTGTTGGCGCTTGTGTTGGTATGAAAGGATCTAGAATACATGGTATTGTAAGAGAGTTAGGTAACGAAAACATCGATGTTATTAATTACACAACCAATTTACAATTATACATCACCAGAGCATTAAGCCCTGCAAGAGTAACTTCAATTAAAATTAACGAAGAAACTAAACGTGCCGAAGTAATTTTAAAACCAGAAGAAGTTAGTAAAGCTATTGGTAGAGGCGGACATAACATTCGTTTGGCTGGGCAGTTAACAGGTTATGAAATAGATGTATTTAGAGAAGGCGCAGAGGAAGATGTTGAATTATCTGAGTTCTCTGATGAAATAGAAGGATGGATTATTGAAGAGTTTAGCAAAGCTGGTCTAGATACTGCAAAAAGTATTTTAGAACAAGATGTAAACGATTTAGTAAAAAGAACAGATTTAGAAGAAGAAACAATTAAAGACGTTATTAGAATTTTAAGAGAAGAATTCGAAGAATAACATATATTTGAGTATTTTAAAGGCGATTTATGGCTGAAACAATTAGATTAAATAAAGTATTACGCGAACTAAATATTTCTTTAGATCGTGCCGTAGAATTTTTAGATTCGAAAGGTGTCGATATAGAGAAACGTCCAACTACAAAAATTTCACAAGAAGTTTACAACATTCTTTCTAGTGAATTTCAAGTTGATGCTAACAAAAAAGTTGCATCTATGGAAGTTGGTGAAGCAAAATTAAAAGAAAAAGAAGTTTTGCGAGAGCAACGTGAGCGTGAACTTGAACAGAAACAAAAAGAACAAGCCAGAAGAGACGAAGTTGTTAAAGCTACCAAAATACTTTCTGGTCCTAAACAAGTTGGCAAAATAGATTTAGATACAAATAAGGAAATAATAGAGCCTAAAGTTGAAAAATCTCCAGAGCCAGTAGTTGAGGCACCAGCTAAAGAATCTGTTGTTAAAACAGAAGAAGTTGCGAAACAACCCGAAGCCGAAAAAGTTGTTGAAACTCCAAAGAATGAAGAAACTCCTGTAAAAGAAACACCTAAAGCAGAAGAAGAGAAAGTTCAAAAACCTAAACCTAAACAGGAAATAGAAGTGGTAAAAACCACCAAAACCAATGAAGAAGGTGAAGTTGTTGAAGAAGAAAGAGTTGAGACTAAATATCAAAAATTAACAGGTCCTAAAATTGCTGGAGATAAAATTGATTTATCTCAGTTTAATAAACCTAAGAAGAAAAAAGAAGATAAAAAACCAGCCGATGCAAAAGCTGGGGATGCAAATTCTTCAAATAAAAGAAAGCGCCGTCGTATAAGTAAAGTAGGTGGTCCTGGCGACAACAAAAACACTAATACTGGAGGTGCACCATCTCAGTCAAGACCAGGAGGAAACGATCGTTTCAAAGGAAAACCAGGTCAGGCTAGACGTCCAATTATTAAAGAAGACCCTAGTGACGAGGATGTTAAAAAACAAGTACGTGAAACTTTAGAAAAACTACAAGGTAAATCATCTAAAGGTAAAGGTGCTAAATATAGAAGAGATAAAAGAGATCAACACAGAGATCAAACCGAAAGAGATCTTCAACAAGAAGCAGCAGAAAGTAAAATCTTAAAAGTAACAGAGTTCGTAACAGCGAATGAAGTTGCAACAATGATGGATGTGCCCGTAACGCAAATTATCTCGGCCTGTATGTCTTTAGGTATGATGGTAACCATGAATCAGCGTCTAGATGCTGAAACCTTATCTATCGTAGCCGAAGAATTTGGATACCAGGTTGAATTTGTAACTGCAGGAATCGAAGAATCTATAGAAGTTGTTGAAGATAGAGAAGAAGATTTACTAGAAAGAGCGCCTATTGTTACGGTAATGGGTCACGTAGATCACGGTAAAACATCCCTTCTGGATTACATTCGTAAAGAAAACGTAATTGCAGGAGAATCGGGTGGAATTACACAACATATTGGAGCATACGGCGTAAAATTAGAAAACGGACAAAAAATTGCGTTCTTAGATACACCAGGTCACGAAGCGTTTACAGCGATGCGTGCTCGTGGTGCTCAAGTTACAGATATTGCTATTATTGTGGCTGCTGCCGATGATGATATTATGCCACAAACAAAAGAGGCTATATCGCATGCACAAGCTGCAGGGGTGCCTATTGTTTTTGCAATTAATAAAATAGATAAACCAGACGCAAATCCAGATAAAATTAAAGAAGGATTAGCACAAATGAATTTGTTAGTAGAAGATTGGGGTGGTAAAATACAATCGCATGATATCTCGGCAAAAATGGGTACTGGTGTTAAAGAATTATTAGAAAAAGTATTACTTGAAGCCGAATTACTAGAGCTAAGAGCAAATCCAAACAAACCAGCTGTTGGTACGGTTGTAGAAGCCTTCCTTGATAAAGGTCGTGGTTATGTAGCCACTATTTTAGTTCAGGCTGGAACTTTACGTGTTGGAGATTATGTATTAGCAGGTAAACACAGTGGTAAAGTAAAAGCGATGCACGACGAGCGTGGTAATGATGTTGCCGAAGCAGGTCCATCGACACCTGTATCGATATTAGGTTTAGATGGTGCACCACAAGCGGGTGATAAATTTAACGTGTTTGAAGATGAGCGAGAAGCAAAACAAATTGCTGCAAAACGTTCTCAGCTACAACGTGAGCAATCGGTTCGTACACAACGTCATATTACATTAGATGAAATTGGTCGTCGTATTGCATTAGGAGATTTCCAAGAATTAAACATTATCCTTAAAGGTGACGTGGATGGTTCGGTTGAAGCTTTAACAGATTCATTCCAGAAATTATCTACCGAAGAAATTCAAGTGAATATTTTACATAAAGGTGTAGGAGCCATTACTGAAAGTGATGTATTATTAGCTTCAGCATCTGATGCGATTATTATTGGATTTAATGTGCGTCCTGTAGGTAATGCTCGAATGATTGCCGATAAAGAAGAAATAGATATCCGTACATACTCTATTATTTACGATGCCATTAACGATCTTAAAGATGCTATGGAAGGTATGTTATCTCCAGAGTTTAAAGAAGAGATTACAGGTACTGCCGAAATTAGAGAAATATTTAAGGTTACTAAAATTGGAAGCATTGCTGGTTGTATGGTAACAAATGGTAAAATATTTAGAAACTCTGGTATTCGTTTAATTAGAGACGGTGTTGTAGTATTTACAGGTGAGTTAGCATCATTAAAACGATTTAAAGATGATGTTAAAGAAGTTGCTAAAGGTTACGATTGTGGTATGCAAATTAAAAACTACAACGACATTAAAGAGGGCGATATTATAGAAGCCTTCCATGAAGTTGAAGTTAAAAAGAAACTAAAATAAAGTTTAAAAGTTTACATAAAAAAAGCGATCCGAGGATCGCTTTTTTATTTATAAGTCTTTTTAAAATCATGCACAGGTATACAAATTTATTTTTTCGTATAAAGTTGCCTTATTAATTGGTTTGTTTATGTAATCGTTCATACCAATTTCTAAAACATATTCTCTTGTTTTTTGCATGGCATCTGCTGTAACGGCAATAATAGGAATACTTTTAATAAGTTCGCCAAGGTCACCGTTTCTTATAATTTTGGTAGCTTCATATCCATCCATAACAGGCATTTGTAAATCCATTAAAATGATATCAAAAGATTCTTTTTTTAAGCATTCTAAACCTTCATTACCATTATTGGCGATTACTAAATTGGTATAATTGAAGCTTTGTAAAATTTTTCGAATAACCATTTGGTTCATTTTATTGTCTTCAACAATAAGAATTTTTAAATCCTTATTATTCGTATTTAAAAGTGTCGCATCGGCGGTTATGTGCTGTTTAATTTGAACGATTTCAAAAGGTAATTTTATATTTACCTGAGTGCCAACGCCTAATTCACTTTTTATATTAATTGTTCCGTTAAATAATTTTACCAAGTGTTTTACAATACTTAAACCAAGACCAATACCACCAAATTGTCTTTTATGATTTAACCGCATCTGACTAAAACTATCATAAATATTGTTAAGTATTTTATTGTCGATACCAATTCCTGTATCAGAAATTACAATATCAAACACACCAGATTCATTTGATTCGATTTTACTCGTAATCTTAAATTGAATACTACCTTCTTTAGTATATTTAAAAGCATTGCTTACTACGTTGTTTATTATTTGTAGAAAACGCTCGGTATCACCAGAAATTAAATAAGGTAATTGGTTATCAATAGTATAATTGTAAATAAGGCCTTTGTTTTCTGCTTCAATTTTCCAATTATTATTTATTTGAGAAAGAACAGTTTCTGGATTAAATGTTTCTTTTTTAAGGATAAGCTCGTTTTTTTCAATAAGTTCAAAATCAAGAATATCGTTCACATTACTAAGCAAGCTTAATGAAGCATTTTTTATAATTTCAAATTGTTTACGCGTCTCTTTATTTTGTTCATCGTTTAACTGCAATTCGGCAATTCCCATAATTGCATTTATTGGTGTTCTTAATTCATGACTTATGTTAGACATGAAGTAGGTTTTTAACTGACTTATTTCTTCAGATTTTATAAGCGCAAATTCTTGAGATTTTTCCTTTTCTAATCGTAATTTCTTAATAAGATTTGTCATAGATAGCGACAAGAAAATAACTTCAAAACCAGCACCAAATTTAGCGCTGTTTACTACATAGAAGTTATTAGGTAGTAAGCTAAGATTGTTCATTACAAATCCCATAAGACCAATAACTAAGAAGAAAATACCTATCGAGAAATACCTGTCTATTTTAACGCCTTTATATTGAATATAAAATAAGCTAACTATAATGAGAATTAAACTTAACAACCCATTAAGATTGCTTAAAGGGTAAGCATGCTCCATGGTTTGTGGGCTAATTAAAACCATAACAAATAAACCTGCAATTATAAAATACAATATTCTAAAACCTTTATAAGCTAAAGGGAATTCTACTTTAATTTTTAGGAAATATTCGCAATATTTTAATAAAAATAAATTTGAAAATAAGGCAGTAATTAAAACGGCTTTAGTATTAAAATAACCGCCATTTGGGAAAATATATTGAAAAATTAAACCATCTAATGCAGCCTGTAAAGAAGCTATTGAAAATACATAGAAACCGTAAAATAGAAATGTTTTTTCTTTTAAACTTTTGTAAAAAAACAAGTAAATTATACCAGCCAAAAGCAAGATGCCATAAAACAAACCGAAGAATAATTGCTGATTGTAATTGTATTTCCAAAATTCATTTTCATTATAAATATTTAAAGGAATATTTATTGTTTCACCATCACTTTTTAAATTAAGATAAAATTGATTTTTACTATTTGGAGGAAGTATTATTTTAAAAATTGTCGATCGATGTTTTACCTGCTTTTCTTCAAATCGAATTTCATCGCCACTTTTAAAAGATTTAATGTTGTTATTGGTAATCTGGTAAAGTGTAGCAAAATCTGTTACGGGTCTTGCTGTATTTAAGTAATATATTTTTGATTCTGCAGAGGTGTTTTCTAGTTTAAAACGAACCCAATAGTAATCTGAAGTAAAGCCTACACTTTCATTATCTGATTTAAGTGGTGTGTAAATTAAATCGTTTGAAATTAATACTTCATTTATATTAAGCGTTTGCTTGCCCACATTTGTATATGAAGCATATTGAAAAAGATCATCTTGGTTAAGTTCTGGGTTGTAATAAGTATCTGTATAATTTATATCATTTGCAAATAGACTTATTAATATGAGTAGTAATTTCATATACAGGTATTTGGCTATTAATTTAGGGCAAAAAACCGAATCTAGTTTTTTCTAAATTCGGTTTAAAATAATTAATTACTTTTCTTAGGCTTGAATATTAAAGCATTTGAAAATTTACTTTTAATTTTTTTTAAGGCTCTATCTGCTTCAATTTTTGTTCTGAAATTACCAACCCAAGTTTTAAAATTAGGTTCTTCATAAACAACGATTGTTTTTATATCTTCAAAGGCATTTTTGAATTCTGTTTCAGCATTATAGGCGCCATTTCTGTTGCCATTATAAATCTGAATTTTATACCTTTCTGTAGTATTTTTATTAATGTCCTTCTTTACATCAAGTAATTTTGTAATCTTTTCATCTTGATTAACTGTTAAAGTTCCTTCTTGTGCAAAAGACAACGATGTGCAAGCCATAAGGGTAATTGCAAGTAAATGAGCAGGTTTAATTTTCAAAGAATTCATTTTCAATATATTTTATACAAATGTATACGTAATTAAATTAATTTCGGTTTTTTTTCTTATTTAGAATCTCTCTAAATTATCAATTAACAGTTCTGTAACATTTCTCAAATCGACTTTAAGTATTACTTTTGCGAGAGATTTTATTAAATCTTTTTTATTTAATTAATGACAAAAGTCATACCGAAGTTTAGAAGTTAATTTAGCCAACAATATGAGAAAGGTGATTCACCGTACATTAAGTAAAGACATTCTTGGTTTAAGCTTAATCATTGTATTAGCATTTACAACAGCTCTTTCAGCTCAAGGAGATCCAGTAAAAGGAAAATCATTGTTTAATGCCAATTGCGCAGCATGTCATCAATTAGATAAGAAAATGACAGGGCCTGCGTTGCGAAATGTACAACAACGTTTAGAGGAAGAAGAAGGTTTAGATAAATCTTGGATTTACAACTGGATTCATAACAGTTCAGGTCTCATTAAGTCTGGTGATGCTTATGCTAACAAAATATACAACGAGTATGGCGGGGCGGCAATGACAGCTTTTCCTCAGTTGTCTGAAGAAGATATTGATAATATTTTAGCCTACACAGCCGAGGTAAAAGAAGAAGCGCCTGCTACAGCTGCAGTTCAAGCAGAAGGTGGTGCAGCTCAAAGTTCTGGCGGAATTTCTAATGAAATTATTTTAGGAGCTTTAGCGATTCTTTTTATGTTGCTTGCTTTAGGGTTGTTTTTAGTAAACAAAACGCTTCGACGTTTTGCTTCTGCTCAAAACATCGAGTTGCCTGAAGCATCAGAAAAAACACCGCTTTGGAAAGCATTTGTGCAAAATCAATTTTTAATGGTTGTTATTGCCATTTTCTTCTTACTTACCAGTGCTTATTTTGTTTATGGTTATTTAATGCAGATAGGTGTAGATCAAGGTTATCAGCCGGTACAGCCAATTCATTTTTCACATAAAATTCACGCAGGAGATAATGGTATAGATTGTAAATACTGTCACTCATCTGCTAGAGTTAGTAAAGCTTCAGGTATTCCGTCTGTTAATATTTGTATGAACTGTCATAAATCTATTTACGAATACAATGGAGAAACCACTCCTGAGTATTCAAAAGAATTTTACGATGGAGAAATTAAAAAGATATACAAAGCTGCAGGATGGGATGATGCCGAGCAAAAATACACAGGAAATACACAACCAATTAAATGGGTTAAAATCCATAATTTACCAGACTTTGTTTACTTCAACCACTCACAACACGTAACTGTTGCCGGTGTAGAATGTCAAACGTGTCATGGTCCTATTGAAGAAATGGAAATTGTTAGTCAATTTGCTCCCTTAACAATGGGATGGTGTATTAACTGTCACAGAAGCACAAACGTAAAAGTAGAAGACAACGCATACTACACTAAAATTCACGAAGAATTATCTAAGAAATATGGTGTAGATAAATTAACTGCAGCTCAAATGGGCGGGTTAGAATGTGGTAAATGTCACTATTAATAAATTTAATAAGAAGTAATTCAATTATATAATATGTCATCAAACAAGAAATACTGGAAAAGTGTTGAGGAGCTAAACGAAAACAGCTCTATTGTTGAGACGCTAAAACAAAACGAGTTTGTAGCAGAGATTCCTACTGATGAATTTTTAGGTGATAAAAATACATTAGAATCAACCTCTACAACGCGTCGCGATTTCTTAAAATACGTAGGATTTACTACAGCGGCTGCTTCACTTGCAGCTTGTGAAGGTCCTGTAAAAAAATCGATTCCTTATGTTGTGCAGCCCCATGAGATTATTCCTGGTGTTGCTAACTATTATGCCACTACGATAGCAGATGGATTTGATTTTGCAAGTATTTTAGTTAAAACTCGTGAAGGTCGTCCAATTAAAATTGAAAATAACACTTTAGCTTCTACTAATGGAACAGCTAACGCCAGAGTTAATGCTTCCGTTCTAGGATTATATGATAGTTTAAGATTAAAAGGTCCTAAAAAAGCAGGAGCATCTATTTCTTGGAGTACATTTAATTCTGAAACTACAAAAAAATTAAACGAGCTCAAGGCAGCTAACAAAAAAATTGTTTTGTTAACTCAAACATTTGCTAGCCCTTCAACGCGTAATTTAATTGCAGACTTTAAAGAAGAGTATGGTAATGTTGAGCGTGTTATATATGATGCAGTTTCTGAGACAGCAGCTTTAGATGCTTTTGAAGCAAAATATGGCAAACGAGCTTTAGCAAATTATGATTTTTCTAAAGCCATGACAATCGTTTCTTTTGCTGCAGATTTCTTAGGAGATTGGCAAGGAGGCGGTTTTGATGCTGCATATTCAAAAAATAGAATTCCGCAAAACGGAAAAATGTCTCGTCACATTCAGTTTGAGTCTAATATGACTTTATCTGGAGCTAACGCAGACAAACGTGTTATGTTAAAACCTAGCGAACAAAAATTAGCTTTAGCTAAATTGTACGCTTATGTTACAGGAACTTCTGTTTCTGGAACTTTACCATCTCATATCGATACAGCTGTTAAAAAAACTGCTGCTGAATTAAAGAAAGCAGGAAGCTCTGCTGTGGTTGTTACTGGTATTCAAGATGTAAACGCTCAAACAGTTGTATTAGAGTTAAATACATTTTTAGCAAGTAAAGCATTCGACACAAAGGCTACAATAAAAACAAGACAAGGAGATGCAAAGCAAGTTTCACAACTTGTGTCAGATATGAAAGCAGGTAAAGTAGCTGCTATCATTATGTGTGGCGTTAATCCTTTATATACATTACCAAATGCTTCAGAATTCGCTGAAGGATTGAAAAAAGTAGAATTATCTATTGCTTTTTCAATGAAAGAAGATGAAACATCTTCTGAAGTACAATATATTGCAGCAGCACCACATTACTTAGAATCTTGGGGTGATGTTGAAATAAAAGATGGTCATTACGGTTTAATGCAACCAACAATTCGTCCATTATTCGATACAAAACAATTTCAAGATGTTTTATTGATGTGGACTGCCAATGATATGGCGTATAACGACTATATCAAGGAAGTTTGGAATGAAGATATTTTAAATGGTGCTTCATTTAATCAAGCATTACATGACGGACAGTTTGTTTCTAAAGTTTTCGAAATGGAAGACTATGATAAACTGGAAGGTGTTGTAAGTGAAAATTCGGTTACTGAAACTTCAACAGGTGTTGCAGCTAATGCTTTAGCAAGTGCAGCGAAATCTAGCGATTTTGAATTAACATTATATACAAAAACAGGTATGGGTGATGGTCAACAAGCCAATAACCCATGGTTACAAGAGTTTCCAGATCCTATTACAAGAACGTCTTGGGATAATTACTTAACCATTTCTAAAGCAGATGCAGATGCATTAGGCTTAGAAAATACCCACGTTGCAACCGGTGCCTTAAATGGTAGCTACGCTAAAGTAACTGTTAACGGTGTTAGTGTTGTTGCTCCAGTTATGATTCAGCCAGGACAAGCAAAAGGTTCTGTTGGATTAGCACTTGGATATGGAAGAACTAAAGGTTTAAAAGAAGAAATGCAAACAGGTGTTAATGCTTATCCATTATACCAAGGTTTCAATTCTGTTCAAAGTGTAACTATTGAACCTGCTTCAGGCGAGCATGAATTTGCATCTGTTCAGTTACATAATACTTTAATGGGGCGTGGAGACATCATTAAGGAAACAACTCTAGAAGTTTTCAATACTAAAGATAAAAAGTACTGGAATCCGATGGCAATGGTTTCTTTAAATCATGAAGAAACTCCAGTAACCTCTCCAGAAGTAGATTTATGGGATGAGTTTGATCGTTCTATTGGTCATCATTTCAACCTGTCAATCGACTTAAATGCTTGTACTGGCTGTGGCGCTTGTGTTATTGCTTGTCATGCAGAAAACAACGTTCCTGTTGTTGGTAAAACTGAAGTACGTCGTAGCCGTGATATGCACTGGTTACGTATTGATAGATATTATTCACATCAAGAAAATTTTGAAGGTGATAATGAAGAAAAGGATTCTGCAAGTGGATTAGGTTTAGGTAATTATTTATTTGGTGACGGTGAAGGTAATGGTTCTTTATCTACACTAAATAGAATGGAAGAAGCCTCTGAAAACCCACAAGTTGCTTTCCAACCAGTTATGTGTCAGCACTGTAACCACGCGCCTTGTGAAACTGTTTGTCCAGTTGCGGCAACATCACACGGTCGTCAAGGTCAAAACCATATGGCTTATAACCGTTGTGTAGGTACAAGATATTGCGCTAACAACTGTCCTTATAAGGTACGTCGTTTTAACTGGTTCCTTTACAACGGAAATGATGAATTTGATTACCATATGAATGACGATTTAGGTCGCATGGTATTAAATCCAGATGTTGTTGTACGTTCTCGTGGTGTTATGGAAAAATGTTCTATGTGTATTCAAAAAACACAAAAAACTATTCTTGATGCCAAACGTGATGGCCGAGTTATTAAAGATGGTGAATTCCAAACAGCTTGTTCTGCAGCTTGTGGAAATGGCGCTATGGTTTTTGGAGACATCAACGATAAAGAAAGTAAAGTTGCAAAACTTAAAGAAGATAATCGTATGTATCATTTGTTAGAGCACGTAGGAACAAAACCAAACGTGATGTATCAAACAAAAGTGAGAAATACAACAGAAGCATAAGTCTAATTAAAGAATCAATTATATAATTATGGCGTCTCATTACGAAGCACCTATTAGAAGGCCTTTAGTTACAGGTGATAAATCATACCACGATGTTACTGTGGATGTAGCTAAGCCTGTAGAAGGAAAAGCAAACAAACAATGGTGGATAGTTTTTTCTATCGCATTACTAGCCTTTCTTTGGGGAATAGGGTGTATTTTATATACTATTTCAACGGGTATTGGAACCTGGGGTTTAAATAAAACTGTAGGTTGGGCATGGGATATTACTAACTTCGTTTGGTGGGTTGGTATTGGTCACGCAGGTACTCTTATTTCTGCTGTACTTTTATTATTCCGTCAAAAATGGAGAATGGCTATTAACCGTTCAGCAGAAGCGATGACAATATTCTCGGTAGTTCAAGCAGGATTGTTTCCAATTATTCACATGGGTAGACCATGGTTAGCATATTGGGTATTACCAATACCTAACCAGTTTGGATCCCTTTGGGTTAACTTTAACTCACCATTACTTTGGGACGTATTTGCAATTTCAACATATTTATCGGTTTCATTAGTTTTCTGGTGGACAGGTTTACTTCCCGATTTTGCAATGTTACGTGATAGAGCCGTTAAACCTTTCCAAAAGAAAATTTACTCTTTATTAAGTTTTGGTTGGTCTGGTAGAGCAAAAGATTGGCAACGTTTCGAAGAAGTATCATTGGTACTTGCTGGTTTAGCAACACCTTTAGTACTTTCGGTACATACCATTGTATCTTTTGACTTTGCTACATCTGTTATTCCAGGATGGCATACAACAATTTTCCCTCCTTATTTCGTTGCAGGAGCCGTTTTCTCTGGTTTTGCCATGGTAAATACATTACTTATAATCATGCGTAAAGTATGTAATCTTGAAGATTATATTACGGTACAACATATAGAATTGATGAACATTGTAATCATGATTACAGGTTCTATTGTTGGAGTTGCTTATATTACTGAGTTATTTATTGCTTGGTATTCAGGAGTTGAATATGAACAATATGCGTTCTTAAACAGAGCTACAGGTCCTTATGCTTGGGCATACTGGATGATGATGTCTTGTAATGTATTCTCTCCACAATTTATGTGGTTTAAGAAACTAAGAACTAGTATTATGTTCTCTTTCTTTATATCTATTGTTGTAAATATAGGTATGTGGTTTGAACGTTTTGTAATTATTGTAACCTCATTACATAGAGATTATTTACCATCTTCATGGACCATGTTCTCACCAACCTATGTAGATATTGGTATTTTTGTTGGAACTATAGGTTTTTTCTTTGTGTTATTTTTATTATACTCAAGAACATTCCCTGTAATTGCTCAAGCCGAAGTTAAAACAATCTTGAAGTCTTCAGGAGAACGTTACAAAAAATTAAGAGAGGCTGGAAATAGTTTAGTTGGTACTGGTGCCGACGAAAGAACATCTGGAAATAAAGTTACTAACTTAAAAAATGAAGCTTAATCAATGGAAGCATCTAAAGTAATTCACGCCATTTATACAGATGATGATATTTTAATGTCTGCTGTAAAAAAAGTTAAGGCAGAAAGATATCACATTGAAGAGATATATACGCCGTTTCCTGTACACGGTCTAGACAAAGCTATGGGATTAGCTCCAACTCGTATTGCTATTACGGCATTTTTATACGGTTTGGTTGGTTTAACAGTTGCTATTGTTATGATGAATTTTATCATGATAGAAGACTGGCCACAAAATATTGGTGGTAAACCAAGTTTTAGCTATATAGAAAACATGCCGGCATTTGTTCCTATCATGTTTGAGCTAACGGTGTTTTTTGCAGCTCACCTAATGGTAATAACATTTTATTTAAGAAGTAGAATGTGGCCTTTTAAAAATGCAGAAAATCCAGATCCAAGAACTACCGATGACCATTTTCTTATGGAAATCTCTGTTGATGGAAACGAAGCAGAACTAGAAAGTTTACTTAAGGAGACTGGAGCAGTTGAAGTTAATTTAATTGATAAAGCGCATTAAGAGTAGATATGAAGAGCTTAATTAAAATATTAGTAATTGCAGTTATTTTTGTAGCTGTATCATGTAAAAAAGATTCGGCACCTAACTACCAGTATATGCCAAATATGTATGAGCCATTGGCCTATGAAACATATTCTGAAGCTGAAATTTTTAAAGGTGGATTAGAAGCACAATTACCAGCCGAAGGTTCTGTTGCCAGAGGATTTATTCCTTTTGATATTGAAAATTCTACTGAAGGTTATGCCTTAGCTAAAGAAACACTTAAAAGCCCAATAGACTCTACTCAGGTAGATTTAGACAAAGGAAAAGCGATGTATGAAATTTATTGTGCTATTTGTCATGGTAATAAAGGCGATGGTCAAGGAAACTTGGTAAAGCGTGAAAAAATATTAGGTATACCAAGCTACGATGATGCTGGAAGAGCCATTAACGAAGGAAGTATTTACCATACCATTTATTACGGTAAAAATGCAATGGGTTCTTATGCAAATCAAATTAACGAAGAAGAGCGCTGGCAAGTAGTTTCATATGTATTGAAATTAAAGGCAGATTTAGAAAAGTAAGATAGATAAGATTATTATAGATATGTATACATTTTCAAATAAATTAAAGACATTTTCTTTCATCCTGATTATTCTTGGTGTATTAGGTGTTGGATATGGTTTTATGACATCTCATAAATCTTTAGAAGAAGTAAAAACCATGATAGCTGAAGAATCTGCACACCACGGTGGAGGACATGCATCTGAAGCAACTCATGCAACAGCAGATTCGCATGGTGAAGCAGCTCATTCAGAAAATGCGCACGGAGCCGAAGCAGATCATGATGCTCATGCACTTCATGTACAACATCAAATAGCAAACAGACCATGGTCTGCGTTATACGTAGCAGCCTTTTTCTTCATGATGATAGGTTTAGGTATTTTAGCTTTTTATGCGATTCAAATAGCATCTCAAGCTGGATGGTCTCCAGTACTTTTTAGAGTTATGGAAGCTATTACTGCTTACGTTTTACCAGGAGCTCTTATTGTATTAGCTATAGCAGTAGCATCTGGAACCATAGGTCATTATAATTTATTTATATGGATGGATCCTGAAGTTGTAGCTGAAGATAAATTAATTCAAGGAAAACAAGGTTGGTTAAATTTACCTTGGTTTGCTATTAGAGGTTTAATTTTTATTGCTGGATGGAGTTTATACCGTCACTTTGCACGTAAATTCTCTATCGCTCAAGATACAGCCGAAGACACCAGTAATTTCAAAAAATCATTTAGAATTGCTGCTGCATTCTTAGTATTCTTTATCTATACCGAATCTATGATGTCTTGGGATTGGATAATGAGTGTAGATCCACACTGGTTCTCTACTTTGTTTGGATGGTATGTGTTTGCAAGTATGTTTGTAAGTGGAATTACAGTTTTAGCTTTAATGACAATCTATTTAAAATCTAAAAATTATTTAGAGTTTGTTAATGAAAACCATTTACATGATGTTGCTAAATTTATGTTTGCATTTAGTATTTTCTGGACCTATTTATGGTTCTCTCAATTCATGCTTATCTGGTATTCTAACATCCCAGAAGAGGTAACTTATTTTATATCTCGTTTCAACGATTATAAATTACCTTTCTTAGGAATGGTTGTCATGAATTTCGTATTCCCGATTTTATTATTAATGAATGCCGATTACAAACGTATTCCATGGTTTGTTGTGATGGCAGGTATAGTAATTTTAGTTGGTCATTATATAGATATTTTCAATATGATTATGCCTGCAACTGTTGGAGACAGATGGTTTATTGGAATTCCTGAAATTGCTTCCATTTTATTATTTGCTGGATTATTCATTCTTATTGTATTTACTGCCTTAACTAAAGCTCCGTTATTAGTAAAAGGATATCCTTTAAGAAAGGAAAGCGAAGATTTTCATTATTAATTAAGAATAAGTAAAGACGAACGACAACAATGACTGCTTTATTAACAATTATAGTTTTAGTATTTATTTTAGTTGCCATTTGGCAAATGGTAAAGATTTTCGATTTAGCACAAGCTAAAAACGAAAATTCACAAGTGGCCAACGATAAAGATAATACAGTGAATGGTTATTTAATGATGGGCTTTTTAGCTTTCATTTATGTAATTACTATTGTATGTTTTGTTAAATGGGGTGATTTGCCTTTATTATCTAATTCGGCCTCAGAACATGGGTCTACAATAGATAGTTTAATGATCATTTCTTTGGTAATTATATTTTTTGTACAAACCTTAACACAATTTCTTTTACATTATTTTGCTTTTAAATACAAGGGTGAAAAAGGTAAAAAAGCTTTGTTCTTTGCCGATAACAATAAATTAGAGGCTATTTGGACTATTATTCCAGTTATCGTTTTAGCAGGGTTAATTATATATGGTTTAAATACTTGGATTAACATTATGGGTGTAGATGAAAGTGAAGATCCTTTAGTGGTTGAACTTTATGCGCAACAATTTAACTGGACAGCTAGATATGCTGGTGCAGATAACACTTTAGGAAAAGCAAATGTTCGTTTAATTGATATTGATAAAGCCAATGTTTTAGGAGTAGATGAATCTGACCCGTATGCTCAAGATGATATCATCGTTAAAGAATTACACTTACCAGTAGGTAAACCTGTTTTATTTAAAATGCGTTCTCAAGATGTTTTACACTCTGCTTACATGCCTCATTTTAGAGCACAAATGAACTGTGTGCCTGGTATGATTACTCAGTTTGGTTTCACACCAACAGTTACCACAGCAGAGATGAGACTGTCTACAGATATTTCAGATAAAGTAGCACATATAAATGAAATTAGAGTTGAGAAAAGTAAAGCTTTAGCTGCTAAAGGTGAAGATGCTTTAGATCGTTACGAGTTTGATTACCTTTTATTATGTAATAAAATTTGTGGTACTTCTCATTACAATATGCAAATGAAAATTATCGTAGAAACTCAAGAAGAATTCGATGCTTGGATTAAAGAACAAAAAGCATTTAAAAACTCTTTAACTAACTAATCAATTAAAAGATAATATATAGATTATGTCAGCACACGCAGATACTCACGCACACGACGACCACGGACATCATCATAAAGAAAGATTTGTGACTAAATATATTTTTAGTCAAGATCATAAAATGATTGCTAAACAGTATCTTATTACAGGTACTTTAATGGGAATTATTGGTATTCTAATGTCAATCATGTTTCGTATGCAAATCGCTTGGCCTCAAGAGCCAAATGTGTTATTTGAAGCATTATTAGGCAAATGGGCACCTGAAGGTGTTATGGACGCCGATATTTATCTGGCTTTAGTAACCATACACGGTACAATCATGGTGTTTTTCGTATTAACAGCAGGTTTAAGTGGTACATTTAGTAACTTACTAATACCGCTTCAAATTGGTGCTCGTGATATGGCATCTGGATTCCTAAATATGGTTTCTTACTGGTTGTTTTTCTTGTCTTCTATAGTAATGGTAATTTCGTTATTTGTTGAAGCGGGACCAGCTGCTGCGGGTTGGACAATTTATCCGCCTTTAAGTGCTTTACCATTGGCACAAGGTGGTTCTGGAATGGGTATGACTTTATGGTTAGTATCTATGGCAATTTTTATTGCATCATCACTTTTAGGATCACTTAACTACGTTGTTACTGTACTTAATTTAAGAACCAAAGGGATGTCTATGACTAGATTACCATTAACAATCTGGACATTCTTTATTACTGCTGTAATTGGTATTATATCATTCCCAGTTTTATTATCTGCTGCGTTATTACTTATCATGGATAGAAGTTTTGGTACTTCTTTCTTTTTATCAGATATATTTATTCAAGGTGAAGTTTTACATTATCAAGGAGGCTCACCTGTATTATTTGAGCATTTATTTTGGTTCTTAGGTCACCCAGAGGTATATATTGTAATTTTACCTGCTATGGGACTTGTTTCTGAAATTATGGCTTCTAACTCTAGAAAACCAATTTTCGGATACCGTGCCATGATTGCTTCAATTTTAGCTATCGCATTTTTATCTACCATTGTTTGGGGTCACCATATGTTCGTATCGGGTATGAATCCTTTTTTAGGATCTGTATTTACATTTACAACCTTATTAATTGCAATTCCATCTGCCGTAAAAGCTTTTAACTGGATTACTACGCTTTGGAAAGGTAACTTACAAATGAACCCTGCTATGTTATTTTCTATTGGGTTTGTTTCTACCTTTATTACTGGTGGTTTAACTGGTATTATTTTAGGAGATAGTGCATTAGATATTAATGTGCATGATACCTATTTCGTAGTTGCTCACTTCCATTTAGTAATGGGTATTTCTGCACTTTACGGTATGTTTGCAGGTATTTATCATTGGTATCCAAAAATGTTTGGTCGAATGCTAAACAAAAACTTAGGATATATTCACTTCTGGATAACTGCTGTTTGTGCTTACGGTGTGTTTTTCCCAATGCATTTTATAGGTATGGCAGGTTTACCACGTCGTTACTATACAAACACAAATTTCCCGTTATTCGATGATTTAGCAAACGTAAATGTTGTTATTACCATGTTTGCTATTATAGGTGGTATTGCACAGATTGTATATTTATACAATTTCTTTATCAGTATTTTTTACGGTAAAAAAGCATCACAAAATCCTTGGAGTTCAACAACTTTAGAGTGGACAACCCCTGTTGAGCATATTCACGGAAACTGGCCTGGTGACATACCTCATGTTCACAGATGGCCTTACGATTATAGTAAGCCAGGACATGATGTCGATTTTGTTCCACAAAACATTCCGTTAAAAGACGGCGAAGAAGAATTACAGCACTAATTTATTAGTTAACTATATTAAAATAAAAAAGCCTTTCTATAATTAGAGAGGCTTTTTCTTTATATTTGTTTTTAATGATTTTTATTCCCAATGAATAGGGAATCTAAGCTATGAATGAAAACCTAGATCCAACAAAAGCAAGTTTTACACCCGAAGAGTTAGATGTCGAAAAGAAATTAAGACCTCTGGCCTTTAGCGATTTTACAGGTCAAGATCAAGTACTTGAAAATTTAAAAATATTTGTTCAAGCAGCAAACCTGCGTGACGAGGCTTTAGATCACACATTGTTTCATGGCCCACCTGGTTTAGGAAAAACAACTTTAGCACACATACTAGCTAACGAACTTAATGTAGGTATAAAAGTAACATCGGGTCCTGTTTTAGATAAGCCCGGAGACCTAGCTGGTTTGTTAACAAATTTAGACGAACGTGATGTGCTTTTTATTGATGAAATACACCGGCTTAGCCCCATAGTTGAAGAGTATTTATATTCCGCTATGGAAGACTATAAAATCGATATCATGATAGAGTCTGGGCCCAACGCAAGAACCGTTCAAATAAATCTTAATCCCTTTACATTAATTGGCGCCACAACGCGCTCCGGATTGTTAACAGCACCCATGCGTGCCCGTTTTGGTATTCAAAGCAGATTACAATATTACAACACCGAATTATTAACAACCATTGTGCAACGAAGCGCTTCCATTTTAAATATGCCCATATCTATGGAGGCTGCCATAGAAATTGCAGGCCGAAGCCGAGGTACACCTCGTATTGCGAATGCCTTATTGCGTAGAGTTCGAGATTTTGCTCAAATAAAAGGCAATGGAACCATAGATATCGCCATAGCAAAATTTGCCTTAAAAGCGCTAAATGTTGACGCTTACGGTCTAGATGAAATGGACAATAAAATACTCGTAACCATTATCGATAAGTTTAAAGGAGGGCCCGTAGGTATAACAACGCTTGCCACCGCAGTTAGCGAAAGTGCCGAAACCATCGAAGAGGTTTACGAGCCATTCTTAATTCAGCAAGGGTTTATTATGCGTACACCTCGAGGCCGCGAAGTTACCGAACAAGCCTATAAACATTTAGGAAAAATTAAAGGAGGCATTCAAGGCGGTTTATTTTAGGGCATTCCCCAAGGGTCGCGCTTTCGCAAGTCGCTTTTTTGTAATTAAAAAAAAAATACAAAAAGAGCTCCAACAATTGCTCAATCGCTAATGCAGCATGTACAACAAACAAACAAATACAGAACGTATTAAAACCGAAGCCAAACGCCTCGGTTTTTTGTCGTGTGGTATAAGCAAAGCAGGTTTTTTAGAAGAAGAAGCACCCCGTTTAGAACGCTGGTTAAATAAAAACATGCACGGGCAAATGCATTACATGGAAAATCATTTTGATAAGCGTTTAGACCCAACTAAATTGGTAGAAGATTCTAAAAGCGTTATCTCCTTACTAATAAATTATTTTCCCGAAGACACTCAAACCGACGCCAGTTTTAAAATATCTAAATATGCTTATGGCACCGATTATCATTATGTAATTAAAGATAAATTAAAACAACTATTACATTTTATTCAAGAAAACATAGGCGATGTGTATGGTCGAGCTTTTGTAGATTCGGCACCAGTTTTAGATAAAGCTTGGGCTTCTAAAAGTGGTTTAGGCTGGATAGGAAAAAACAGTAATTTATTAACGCAGCAAGTAGGCTCGTTTTATTTTATTGCCGAATTAATTGTTGATTTAGATTTAGAATACGATTTACCAACAACCAATCACTGTGGTACTTGTGCCGCATGTATAGATGCCTGTCCAACGCAAGCCATTACAGAACCTTATGTGGTAGATGGTAGCAAATGTATTTCTTACTTTACTATAGAATTAAAAGAAAATATTCCAACCGAATTTAAAGATAAAATGGACGATTGGATGTTTGGTTGCGATGTGTGCCAGGATGTTTGTCCGTGGAATCGATTTTCTAAGCCTCATAAAGAGCCACTTTTTAATCCGCATCCCGAATTACTTTCCATGACTAAAAAAGACTGGGAAGACATTACCGAAGATGTTTTTAAAAAAGTATTTAAAGATTCGGCAGTAAAACGTACTAAGTTTTCTGGGTTAAAACGAAATATCGATTTTTTAAAATAAAATATCTTACAACTTGTTTTTTTGCGTTAGGGATAGCAGCGTAAAGCCCACAGCGAGGTACGAGCGCGGACTTGCAGCGTATAGCCCGACCCTTGTGGTAACGCCATAATAATTTAAGATACGGTTTTTGTAGATTCGCGTTTTACGAGGTCGGTGTCTAAAACAATGTCTTTAAAAACCACAGGTTTGTTATTTTTTCGTTGTTTAATTTCTTTGTAAAGTTGCTTAAAGGCTGTTTTGCCCATTAAGTAACCGGGTTGGTCTATGGTGGTTAGGGTTGGCGAAATTACCGAAGACATAAACCAGTTGCTAAACCCTACAATGGCGATGTCGTCGGGCATTTTTACGCCTTGTTTGTTAAATTCGGTCATGGCGCCAATGGCAACCAAATCGGTGTTTATAAAGATGCCATCGACATCGTTGTGGTCTTTAAGTAATTGTTGGGCATTTTTTTTGCCTTCTTCAAAACTCATATCGCCACACTCGCAAATGTAAACCAGCGAGGGGTCGTAGGGCATATTATTGTCTAAAAGGGCTTTTTTATACCCTAAAAACCGATCGATAGAATTTTGTGGCAACAAAGCACCCCGAAAATGGGCGATGCGTTTACAACCGGTATCTATTAAATGTTGTGTAGCTATGTAAGCCGCTTTACGGTCGTCTATGATAACTTTTGAGCATTTTACAATTTTTGCAATTTTATCGAACATGACTAGTGGTTTGTCTTGAGCAATAACTTCGTTTAAGTGATTAAAGTTGGCGGTACCGTTGGCCAATGAAATGAGTATGCCATCGACACGATGACTCATTAGTAAATCGATTTGCTTTTTTTCTAATTCGTACGATTCATTCGATTGCAGTATGATAACCAGATACCCTTTTTTTTCTGCCTGTGATATGATACCTTTAATAACACTCGAAAAAAAGTGATGAACAATAACGGGTATTATTAACCCTATGGTTTTAGATTCTTTGGTGCGTAAATTAACGGCAAAGGCATTGGGTTTATAGTTTAAAGTCTTAGCAAGTTCTTTAACAAGCGCTTTTGTTTTTGGGCTTACATCGGGATAATCTTTTAACGCTTTAGAAACGGTTGTTACAGAAATGTTTAAGTGCTCTGCTATTTGTTTTAGGGTAACGGGTTTCATTTAAAAATTATAATTTAATGTTTAAATATATAATAAAATTTGGTTTTCGAAAACGTTTTCGGTAAAATCGATAACGTTTTCGGTATTATAATCTTAATTTTTATTAGTTCTAAATGTAAATTGCTCAAGAATTCAACTAAAAAAATATTAAATTAATTAAAATTACTACAATGAATACAATTAAAACTAAATGGAGTGTTTTGTTTCTTTTGTTATTTTCTATAACAGGTATGGTTGCTCAGTCAACTATTTCGGGAACAGTAAAAGACCAAACAGGTGAACCTCTTGGAGGGGTAAACGTTATTTTAAATGGAACAACTAAAGGGTCGGTTTCAGATTTTGATGGAAATTTTTCTATTACTAATGTAGAAAACGGAACTTACGATTTAAAGGCGACATTTTTAGGTTATAAAACCTTTTCTAAAAGCATAACCGTAAATGGTGCCGATGTAACAGTTGATTTTACAATGCAAGAAGATGCCGCTTCACTAGATGAAGTTGTTGTTACGGGTGTTGTAAATCCGAAATCTAAAATAGAATCGAGTGTTTCGGTTTCTACCATGGATGTAAAACTTATTGAACAAGCATCGCCAAGAAGTGCTGGTGAACTTTTTAGAAATGTACCTGGTATTCGTGCCGAGTCTTCGGGTGGTGAAGGTAATGCTAACTTTAACGTACGTGGTGTACCGGTATCGTCTGGAGGATCTAGATATTTTCAAATACAAGAAGATGGTTTACCTTTAAATTTATTTGGTGATACGTCTTTTGGAAATTCTGATAACTTTTTGCGTATCGATTCTAATATAAGCCGCGTGGAGGCTATTAGAGGGGGTTCTGCTTCTACACAAACATCTAACGGACCAGCGGGAATTATAAACATGATTAGTAAAACTGGACGTACCGAGGGTGGATCGATTGGAGCAACTTACGGTTTAGATTTTCAAAGCAGCCGATTAGATTTTGAATACGGAACACCCATAGGAGATGGTTTATTTTACCATATTGGAGGTTTTATGAGAACAGGTGAAGGACCTAGAGACATTGGTTACCAAGGAAATAAAGGTGGACAAATAAAAGCAAATCTTACCAAAGAATTTAAAAATGGTTACGTGCGTACTTACTTTAAATTTTTAAATGATAAATCGGTTATGTATTTACCAATGCCTATGTTATTAAAAGGCGATAATGCTAACCCAAAGTTTGCAAACTTACCTGGATTCGATATTACTAATGATGCAGTACAATCGGCTTACTTACAACAAAGTGCAGGAACTTCTCCTTTTAATGGCGGTGGAACTCATGTTAATGATGTTAGAAATGGAAACAATCCGAAGTCTACTGCTATTGGAGCCGAGTTTTCTTTTGATTTAGGTGACGATTGGAAAGTGAATGGTAAAGCAAGATATTCTAATAATTCTGGAGAATGGGTTGCACCATTTACAGCTGCCGTTGGAACAGTTTCTGAAATTGAAACGACTGCAAGAACAGCTGCTAACGCTACAGGTGCTTTAGTTTATAGCGATGGCAACAGAGAAGCTTTCAATCCAGATAACGGATTAGCACAGATTATACACATGTTTGATGTTACTATAGACGATTTAAGTAACTTCTTTAGCGATGTGAAAATATCTAAAAAACTTACAGACAATATTGGTGTAACTGCTGGTTTATTTAGTGCTACTCAAAATACAAAAATAGGATGGCAATGGAGTTCATTCCTTTCTGAAGTAAAAGGTGGCGGTCAGGCTCGTTTAGCAGATTTCGATGGTTTCTCTAGAAACGGACAATATTCTTACGGGACACCAGTTTGGGGTAACTGTTGTCAAAGAAAATATAACACTGTACATAATGTAAATTCTCCATATGTTGGTTTAGATGCCGATATTACCGATAAATTAAATTTTGATGGTAGTATTCGTTTTGAAAATGTTAAAGTAACAGGTAACATTCAAGGTGGTCCAACAAGTCAAGGTAATTACGATTATGATGGCGATGGAGTAATTCAAGGTATTGAAGAAAGTGTGCCAGTAATTACAGGGAATGCAGGACAAATAGTAAACGATAAATACAATTTCGTATCGTATTCTGCGGGTCTTAATTACAAATTAAATGAAGGTGCTGCTGTTTTTGCTAGATATAGTTCGGGTGCTTCAGGACGTGCTGCCGATAGAAATAATTATGGTTTAGATGGTAAAGCCGATGTACAATACGATGAGCTTTCTCAATTAGAAGTTGGTTATAAAAAGAGACTAAAAAATGGTATTCTTAATTTAACTGGATTTATGAGTAAAACAGAAGAAGGTTTAAGTAACGAATTAAACAGAACAGTTGGTAATTCTTTTAAAGCTGTTGGTATCGAGGCTGAAACTGGACTAACTTATGGTAATTTCGATATTAACGGGTCGGTAACTTGGACCAAAGCAGAAATTGATGGTGGTGCAAATAAAGGAAATACACCAAGAAGACAAGCCGATTTTGTATATAACGTATCACCAACATACAGCTACGGTAAAACGAAACAACACATACTTGGTTTAAGTGTTTTAGGAACTTCTAAATCGTATGCTCAAGACGATAACGCATTAGTAATGCCAGCGTATGCTTACTTTAACTTATTTGCTAAAATTGGTTTAACTGAAGGATTATCTCTAGGATTTAACGTTAACAACCTGTTTGATACTGTAGGTATTACAGAAGTAGAAGGAAATGGCGATGGTGCTTTTGGATCGGATCGTTTAGTTAGAGCAAGATCAATTAGTGGTCGTTCTACAACCATGTCTTTACAATATAAATTTTAAGAAAACTTAATTAATAGCGATTTTTAAGTGTGAAATTAGGGTTGGTTTTAATTGTAAAATGAGCCAACCCTTTTTTAAAATTTTATTACATATGAAATATTGGTCTCTTTTACTGTTTTTGTTAGTGGCAATACATACAAGTGCGCAAGTGCAAAATACGACTGTCGATTCTAAAAAGCCTTCTAAAATTATTGTTTACGGAAGTGATACCTGTCATTTCTGCATAGATACTAAGGCTTATTTAAAAGCACATAATGTTGCATTTGTTTATTATGATGTAGATGTTAATTTGCCAAAACAGAATGAGATGATACTTAAATTGACTAAAGCAAAAATTGATGTTTCTCAATTAAGCTTACCTGTAATAGATAAGGATGGAGAGGTGTTTACTAACAGTATAGATTTTGAGAAATTTCTTGAAAAAATCATTCAATAAATCCTAAAAAAAAAGGCATTATGATAGGCAAGGTAAAGTTAAGTTTTTGGCAAATTTTGAATATGAATGTTGGCTTTTTTGGAATCCAATATAGTTTTGGATTACAACAAAGTGCCGTAACGCCCATTTACGATTTTTTAGGCGCCAGCCCAGATCAAATTCCTATTTTACATCTTGCTGGTCCAGTAACCGGTTTGTTAGTACAACCCATTATTGGCGCATTAAGTGATAAAACCTGGAGTCCGAGATTTGGAAGAAGAAAACCTTTTTTTCTAATCGGTGCCATATTATGCAGTTTAGCATTATTAGCTTTTCCTTTTAGTAGTTCTCTATGGATGGCCGCTGGGTTATTATGGATTTTAGATATTGGAAACAACACCGCCATGGAACCTTACAGAGCGTTAATAGCAGATAAGCTAGATGAAGAACAACAACCGCTCGGTTTTCAAATGCAAAGTTTTTTTACGGGATTAGGGCAAGTTTTGGCTAACGTTTCGCTTTTTGTTTTTCCCATCATTTTTATTGGAGCAACAGGCTCGCTACCTACGTGGGTATATGCGTCTTTCTTTTTAGGGGCTATTTGTTCTGTTGGAACTATTTTATGGAGTATCAGCAAAACCAAAGAGAATCCGCCAACGCCTCAAGAGTTATTAAAACTTCAAGAGAAACGAAGTGTTTTAGAACCTTTATTAGAAATTTTTTCAGCCATAAAATTTATGCCTAAAGTAATGTGGCAACTGGCTTTGGTTTATTTATTTCAATGGTATGCTTTGTTTTGTTACTGGCAAAATTCATCTAAAAGTGTAGCGCTTTCTGTTTGGAATGCTACGCCTGTTAATAAAGAAGCTTACAGCGAAGCGGTGGGTTGGACAGGTTTGGTTAATGGTTGGTATAATGTTGTTACTTTCTTGGTGGCTTTTGCTCTTGTAGGTTTTGCAAAAAAATACAGTGCTAAAAAAGTACATGCTTTTTGTTTGTTGCTTGCAGCAATAGGTTTTTTAGTGTTCCCTCATATCGAAAATAAAAACTTATTATTTTTTGCAATTACCGGTTTTGGTATTGGATGGGCGAGTATGATGGGCATTCCATATTTAATGGTTGTTTCAGATATTCCTAAAGAGCGCTACGGGGTTTACATGGGCATAATTAATATGATGATTGTTATTCCTATGATTTTACAAACCGTATCCTTTGGTTACATTTTAAAGCATTTTTTAAATAACGATCCCAGAAATGCTATAACATTTGCGGGTGTACTTTTGTTATTAAGCGCAATTTTAACCCTTTTTATTAAAAGTAAAAAGGTTGCCGATGATGTGAAATTTGTTTCTACAGTTCACTAAATCAAACTAATTAAATTATTATGAAAGATATTGACATTTTATGTGTTGGTGAAGTTCTTGTAGATTTTATAGGGCACCAACCCGGAGTGCAAATAAATAATACCAGAGATTATCACAGATATTTGGGTGGCTCACCAACAAACGTTGCTATGAACTCAACCCGTTTGGGTTTAAAATCTGTTATGGTTGCTACTGTTGGTAATGATGGTTTTGGTGAATATATTTTTGAACGATTAAATGCTGTTGGTGTAAATACAAATTATATAAAACAGTTAGATGATAAACCAACCAGCGTAATTTTTGTTTCCAGAACCGATGGCACTCCCGAGTTTATTCCGTTTCGCGAAGCCGATTGTTTTATTTCAAACGATCAAATTACAGATGCTATGTTGGCTGAAGCAAAAATATTTCATACTACTTGTTTTGCATTAAGTAAACAGCCTGCACAAACTACAATTTTACAAAAGGCAGAAGCCGCGTTTAATGCGGGATGTAAATTAAGTATCGATGTAAATTATGCTAAAAAACTTTGGTCTAGTCAAGAAGAAGCTTTTAAAGTCATAAAATCGTATTGCAAATTTAATCCGTTAATAAAAATAAGCGAAGACGATATGGAACGCCTGTTTGAAAAGTCTTTGCCTCACAGCGAAATTTTTCAATTTTTCCACAATCAAGGTGTCGATGTTGTTTGTTTAACCTTAGGAAGTAAAGGGGTAAAGTTATCTCAAAAAGGTATTGGTATCATTGAAATGCCAGCCATAAAAGTTGAAAAAATTATGGATGCTACAGGAGCTGGAGATGCCTTTTGGTCGGGTTTTCTTTTTGCTTACATAAAAGAAAATGCAATGGAAGATTGCCTGAAGGTTGCCTTAAAATTGGCTGCACTTAAGCTTCAAAATGTAGGCAGATTGCCAGATAACATTAATATACTTTCTGAGTTACTATAAAGTGCTGCTATGAAAAAAGAAAATTCTACAATACAAGGTAACGGCGTTATGTTAAATGCCTATCCAGACAGTATAGGTCGTAATTTAAGTGATATGGTTACCATGCTTAAAATGCCCGAATTTGAAAATGCATTTTCATTGTTTTATGTATTACCAACCTTTTTTAATAGTGATTTAGACAGGGGTTTTTCTGTAATAGATTACAATTTAAATACAGATTTGGTTTCTAAGCACGATTTAGATGCCTTAGAAGCTTTAAACATAAAATTAAAATTTGATATTGTTTTAAATCATTTGTCGGTGGCTTCACCTCAATTTAAAGATTTACTTAAACACGGAAATAAATCGAAATACAAAGATTTCTTTATTAATTGGAATTCATTTTGGGAAGGTCATGGCACCATGGGTGAAGACGGTGTTGTAATTCCGAACGAGAATTTTCTAAGTAAATTGTTTATGAGAAAATCGGGATTACCCGTTCTAAAAGTTCGTTTCCCCGATGGTTCAGAGCAGCCTTATTGGAATACATTTTATCAGCAAATAACCTATAACAAAATATCACCTTCAGATTTAGATGCCATTCAAGGCATTAACAAAGTTGAAGCAGCAACTATTTGCGATATTGTAAATAATGCTCTTTCAAATAATGAAGACATAAACAAAATAAATTTTCAAGGTTTTGAATCTTTTAAAGATGAAATTTTACACGTTTTAGAACAAAACCGAAGTTACTTAGGTCAGATGGATGTTAATGCAAATTCACCGTTGGTTTGGGAATTTTACGAGGAAACACTGAGTAAATTAAACAGGTTCGGTTGTCAGATTTTGCGATTAGATGCTTTTGCCTATCTGCATAAAGAAATAGGTGAGTCTAACTTTTTTAACAAGCCAGGCACCTGGAATTATTTAGAGCGTATTAAGAGCATTGCCGAAAAAAACAACTTAGTATTGCTGCCCGAAATTCATGCAGAATACGGTTTAGGATTGCATCAAGAAGTAGCTAACAAAGGCTATTATATTTACGATTTTTTCTTGCCTGGTTTGGTAATTCATGCCCTAGAAACAGGAACAAGCCAAGCACTTAAAAAATGGGCCAACGAGATTATCGACAAAAATTACAAAACCGTCAACATGTTGGGCTGTCATGATGGAATTCCAGTGTTAGACTTAAAAGGAAAAGAAATAAATAATACATATAATAAAGGTTTGTTAGAAGATAGCGATATCGAACATATTATGAGTGTTATTATTAATCGTGGTGGTCGTGTTAAAAATTTATATGATGCCTCAGGAAATAAAATATCCTATTATCAGGTAAACGCAACCTTTTTTAGTGCCTTAGGCGAGAATGAACAAAAATTATTATTGGCCAGAGCTATTCAAATGTTTATGCCAGGAATTCCGCAAGTTTGGTATCTCGATATTTTTGCAGGTAAAAACGATTATAAAGCTGCCGATCAGGCTGGAAGTGGTGGGCATAAGGAAATAAACAGAACCACCTTGTCTATGGATGATGTCGCATCAGGATTAAAGTCGGAAATTGTAAAAAATCAACTTCAGCTTATAAAATTAAGAAACACTTTAGATGCCTTTTCAGGTAAGGTAACTATTAAAGATTCAACCGAAAACGCACTTGAAATTCTTTGGGAACACAACGACAGTTTTGCTTGTTTATCAGCAAATCTTCAAACATTAAAATTCAAAATTACTTATCAGCAAAGCGAAAAAATTGAGAATTTACAATTTTAACAGTAAAAATGAATTTAATATTATAATACTAAAAAAATGTTAAGATAGTACTATCAAAAAGTAATAAGTATAAGTCATTCATCGAATAGGATTGTTATCTTTGCTTGATAATGTTAATAAATATTACTCATGAGCGAAGATAGTAAACGCAGAGAGGCTTTAATATACCATGCCAAGCCAACTCCAGGAAAAATAAAAGTAGTTCCAACAAAAAAGTATGCCACCCAAAGAGACTTGTCTTTAGCATATTCCCCTGGTGTTGCAGAACCATGTTTAGAAATAGAAAAAGATAAAAATAACGCCTATAAATACACAGCTAAAGGAAATTTAGTTGCTGTTATCTCTAATGGTACAGCCGTATTAGGTCTAGGAAATATTGGTCCTGAAGCCTCAAAACCCGTAATGGAAGGGAAAGGCTTGTTATTCAAAATTTTTGCAGATATAGATGTTTTTGATATTGAAGTTGATACAGAAAATGTTGATGCTTTTATTGAAACGGTTAAAAACATAGCTCCAACTTTTGGAGGGATTAACTTAGAGGATATCAAAGCTCCTGAAGCATTCGAAATTGAGCGTCGTTTAAAGGAAGAATTAGATATTCCTGTGATGCACGACGATCAACATGGTACAGCCATAATATCGGCTGCTGCTTTAATCAATGCTTTAGAGATTGCTAAAAAGAAAATTGAAGAAGTAAAAATAGTTATAAGTGGCGCTGGAGCTGCTGCCATTTCTTGCTCACGATTATATCAGGCTTTTGGAGCTAAGCGTGAAAATATGGTGATGTTAGATAGTAAAGGTGTTATTAGAGACGACCGAGAAAATCTTTCTTCAGAAAAAGCCGAATTTGCTACACATTTAAAAATAGATACGCTTGAAGAAGCCATGAAAGATGCCGATGTATTTATAGGTTTATCTATGGCAAATATCGTATCGCCAGAAATGTTGCTTTCTATGGCAAAAACACCTATTGTGTTTGCTATGGCAAATCCAGATCCAGAGGTTAAATACGATATAGCGATTGCCACTCGAAAAGATATTATCATGGCTACAGGCCGAAGCGATCATCCTAACCAGGTTAATAATGTTTTAGGATTTCCGTTTATTTTTAGAGGTGCTCTAGACGTTCGTGCTACAAAAATTAATGAAGCTATGAAAATGGCTGCGGTTGAAGCCCTTGCACGATTAGCTAAAGAACCGGTTCCAGAACAAGTTAATATTGCTTACGGCGAAACCAGACTAACCTTTGGTAAAGAATATATTATCCCAAAACCATTCGACCCGCGTTTAATTGCCGAAGTACCACCGGCAGTAGCAAAAGCAGCGATGGAAAGTGGCGTGGCTCAAGAGCCTATAACCGACTGGGAAGCTTATAAAGATAAGTTAAGAGAGCGTTTAGGTTCCGATAATAAGCTGGTAAGACTACTGTTAAACCGTGCAAAATTAGCTCCAAAACGTGTGGTTTATGCAGAAGCCGATCAACTAGCTGTTTTAAAGGCCGCTCAAATTGTCTATGAAGAAGGTGTTGCTATTCCTATTTTATTAGGTAGAAAAGAAACTATTAAAAGTTTAATGGCAGAGATTGAATTTGATGCCGATGTTTTAATTATCGACCCAAAAACAGAGGAAGAAAACGAAAGAAAAAACAAATATGCACAAGTTTACTGGGAGCAACGCAAGCGTCGTGGTGTAACCCTATATGCAGCTCAACGTTTAATGAGAGAGCGTAATTATTTTGCTGCCATGATGATAAACGAAGGAGATGCCGATGCTTTAATTTCTGGTTACTCAAGAAATTACCCATCGGTTGTAAAACCTATGTTAGAGCTTATTGGTATGGCTAAAGGCTCGGCAAGAGTAGCAACTACCAACGTAATGATGACCAAACGTGGTCCATTGTTTTTAAGTGATACTTCTATTAATATTGACCCAGATTCTAAAGAGTTAACTAAAATTGCTCAAATGACATCTCATGTGGTTAAAATGTTCGGAATGAACCCTGTTATGGCTATGATTTCATATTCTAACTTCGGTTCTTCAGCAAATCCAAGAGCATCAAAAGTGCGTGATGCTGTAGCTCATTTACACCGTTATTACCCAGATATGATAGTTGATGGTGAGCTTCAAACAGACTTTGCTTTAAACCCTGAGATGTTAAAAGAGAAATTTCCATTTTCTAAATTGGTTGATAAAAAAGTAAATACTTTAATTTTTCCAAATTTAGATTCGGCGAACATAACGTATAAATTACTTAAAGAATTAAACGAAGCAGAATCCATTGGACCTATCATGATGGGTATGCGTAAACCTGTTCACATTTTACAATTAGGTGCTAGTGTAGACGAAATTGTAAACATGACTGCCATTGCGGTTATTGATGCCCAACAAAAGGAAATGCTGGAAAAGGAAAATGCAAAATAATATATTGTAAATAATTTTATTACTTTTGGTCGTATAACCAGTTACAATCATGATTACACATATTCAAGGGAAACTTGTAGAAAAAAATCCAACCGATGTTGTTATTGAATGTAATGGAGTAGGTTATATACTTAACATTTCCTTACATACATATTCGCAAATTCCTCATAATGAATTATTAAAATTATATACGCATTTACAAGTTAAAGAAGACTCCCATACGTTGTATGGGTTTTCTTCTTTGGTAGAACGCGAAGTTTTTAGGCTTTTAATTTCTGTAAGTGGGATAGGCGCAAGTATTGCACGCACGATGTTGTCGTCTTTAACGCCAAAACAAGTTATTGAAGGCATTGCAAGTAATGATGTTGCATTAATTCAATCTATCAAAGGAATTGGAGCAAAAACAGCACAGCGTGTTATTATAGATTTAAAAGACAAAGTTTTAAAAATCTACGATTTAGATGAAGTTTCTGTCTCTAAAGGCAATACCAATAAAGATGAAGCGTTATCTGCTTTAGAGGTACTTGGATTTGTAAGAAAACAGGCAGAACGTGTCGTTGAAAAAATAATCATATCAGAACCAGAAGCTTCTGTTGAAACCATTATAAAACAGGCTTTAAAAAATTTATAATAGATTTTGAATATAACTAACCTTATTTCTTATAAATCGAATTCAAGATATTACGCAAAGCGCAATATAATTGCGTTTATATTACTCTCAATTTTTACTTCATTAACTACTTGGGGACAACAAATACCAGTGCAAGATTCAGTTAAAACGGGATTTAGTCTTGGTAAAATTAAAACACCAAATCCAAACAGTGTAGAATCGAAATACACCTACGATGCGGTAACAAACAGATATATTTATACCGAGAAAATTGGCGCATTTAATATTAACTACCCCGTTATTTTAACACCAAAAGAGTATTATGCATTGGTGGCTAAAGAAAACATTAAATCGTATTATAAAGAAAAAATTAATGCTTTCGACGGTAAAAAAGAAGGGGCAGAAGATGCACAAAAAAACCTTTTACCCGAATTTTATGTGAATTCTGGTTTTTTTGAAAGTGTTTTTGGTGGTAATACTATAGAAGTTATCCCTCAAGGTTCGGTAGAAATGGATTTAGGAATCTTGTTTTCGAGACAAGATAACCCATCGTTTTCACCAAGAAACCGAAGTAATTTTACATTCGATTTCGATCAAAGAATTAGTTTAAGCTTACTAGGAAAAGTAGGAACTAGGTTGCAAGTTACAGCCAATTATGATACGCAGTCTACTTTCGATTTTCAAAATCTTATAAAATTAGAATACACACCTACCGAAGACGATATTCTACAAAAAATTGAAGTTGGTAATGTGAATATGCCTCTAAATAGCTCACTTATTACCGGTGCACAAAGTTTATTTGGGGTTAAAGCGCAATTACAGTTTGGAAAAACCACGGTAACAGGTGTTTTCTCTGAACAAAAATCACAAGGTAATACTGTTATCGCCCAAGGCGGAGGTACTGTTGAAGAATTTGAACTTTTTATTAGAGATTACGACGAAAATCGCCATTTCTTTTTAGCTCAATATTTTAGGGATACCTATGATTCGGCACTTAAAAATTATCCTTTTATTAATAACAAAGGTCTTCAAATTACCCGACTAGAAGTTTGGGTAACCAATAGAAGCAATCGCACCGAAAATGTAAGAAATATTTTAGCATTACAGGATTTAGGTGAGGCCGATTTAATTGGTTTGCAAAACCCTCCCGCAGGATTTGTTAATGTTAGTCCGGGTGCGATCCCCGACAACAAAAATAATGACTTCGATCCCACAAATATTGGTATTGGAGATTCAAAATTAACTACAGCCGTTCGAGACGTATCAACCGTTCAAAACGGTATTTTAGTTCCTAATGTAAACGAAGGTTTCGATTATGCAAAATTAGAAAATGCCCGAAAATTAGTTAATGGTCAAGAATATACTCTAAACTCAGATTTAGGGTACATTTCCTTAAATCAACGCTTAAATAACGACGAAGTTTTAGCTGTAGCATTTCAATATACTTTGGGCGGAAAAGTTTACCAAGTTGGTGAATTTGCAAACGATGGTGTTAACGCTACCGATGTTACTACCAATGGTAGCGGGCAAGTAACTGGTGTTGTAAACAGCAACTTAGTTTTAAAGATGCTAAAAAGTAGTATCACTAATGTAACGCAACCTGTGTGGAAGTTAATGATGAAAAACATTTACGACACAGGTGCTTTTAATTTAAGTCAGGAAGATTTTAAACTAAATATTTTTTATAACGAAGCATCACCCTTAAATTTTATAAAACCCGTTGGAGGAAGCTTTCCACTTGATGTTAATGGAAACCCTGTTTCTAGTAATACTGAAGACAGAGATTTAATACAAAACTCACCACTTTTAAGAGTTTTTAATTTAGATAAATTAAATTACAATAACGACCCACAGCTAAGAGGCGATGGATTTTTCGACTTTGTCCCTGGTATTACCGTGATTCCTCAAAACGGTAAAATTGTATTTACAAGTGCCGAGCCTTTTGGTGAATATTTATTTAATGTTTTGGGTGGTGGTAATTATGATAATGAAGCTTCTTATAACGACAATCAGAAAAAATATGTATTCGATGTGCTTTATAAAAGCACCAAGGCAAGAGCATTGGAATTTCCAGAAAAAAATAAATTTAAATTAAAAGGACTCTATAAATCTACTGGCAGTGATGGTATTCCAATTGGTTCTTTTAACGTGCCAAGAGGTTCTGTTAAGGTTACTGCAGGTGGTCGTGTTTTAGTAGAAGGTATCGATTATACAGTAAACTATCAGTTAGGGCGCGTTCAAATATTGGATGAAGCCTTAAAAGCATCCAACACACCCATTGAAGTCTCTACCGAAAACAACGCAATTTTTGGTCAGCAAACCAGACGTTTTACAGGAATTAACATAGAACATAAATTTAATGAGAATTTCCTTTTAGGAGCCACCTTATTAAACCTAAACGAACGTCCTATTACTCAAAAAGCAAATTACGGTACCGAACCCATTAATAATACCATTTTTGGTTTTAATGGTAATTATGCAACAAAAGTTCCTTTTTTAACACGATTTGCAAACATGTTGCCAAACATAGATACCGATGTGGAATCTAATTTATCGCTACGTGGTGAATTTGCTTATTTGGCTCCAGGAGCGCCAAAAGGCACTAGTTTAAATGGTGAGTCAACGTCTTATATCGATGATTTTGAAGGTTCTCAAAATGCCATCGATTTAAAATCTCAACAATCTTGGTTTTTATCGAGTAGGCCACTAGAAATTAACGGTACAACAGCATTCGACGATAACGGTATTGAAAACGGATATAATAGAGCCATGTTAAACTGGTACAATATAGATCCTATTTTTTATACTGGGCAACGCCCTAACGACATATCAGACAACGATATATCTAGTTTGTATACCAGCCGTGTATTTATTAATGAATTGTTTCCAGAGCGCGATTTAGTTCAAGGTCAGAATTCAGTTTTAAATACTCTAGACTTAGTATATTATCCTGGCGAAAGAGGGCCTTATAATTTCGACCCTTCCACTGTAAACGATGTTATTACCAATCCTCAAGAGTCATGGGCAGGTATTACACGTCAGTTAACATCAACCGATTTTGAGCAACAAAATGTCGAGTATATCGAGTTTTGGTTACAAGATCCTTTTCAGGAAAATCCAAATAACCCTGGAGGTAAACTGGTTTTCAACTTAGGAAACATTTCAGAAGATATCCTTAAGGATGGTAAAAAAATGTACGAAAACGGATTGCCAAAAGATGGTAATGTGAGTTTGTTAACACCTACAGACTGGGGTTCTGTAGTACCATTAAATCAATCGTTAATTTACGCATTCGATAGTACTGGTCAAGAACGTACCAATCAAGATGTTGGGTACGATGGTTATAACGATGTCGAAGAAATTGCAGCTTTTGGTTCTAATTTTGGGGACGACCCTTCAAAAGATAATTATACATACTTTTTAAACGCAGAAGGCGATATTTTCGAGCGTTATAAAAAGTATAATGGTGTGGAAGGAAATACGCCCGAGACATTTACAAATACAGATCGTGGTGCCAATACCCAGCCCGATGTTGAGGATATTAATCGCGACAATACCATGAACACGATTAATAGTTATTTCGAATATACCTTAGATATAAGAAGACAAAATTTACCAGAAACTCGTGAAGCCTTCGATAATCTGCCTGCTGGAAGTCCATTAAAAGAATTTTTAACAGATATTAAAATTGAACCGCGCGCGCTGCCAAACGGTCAAACAGAGCAGGTAAGATGGTATCAAGTTCGAATTCCTATAAATGTACCATTAGATAAGTTTGATGATAATGCATTTCCAGAATACAAACGTTACGGAGGTATTACAGATTTTAGATCCATTCGATTTGCTCGTATTTATTTAAAAGAGTTTACACAAAATACTATTTTCCGTTTTGGTACTTTAGATTTAGTTAGAAGTGAATGGAGACGTTATACGCAAGCTTTAGATAAAAACGATCCAACACCAGATGATGTTGATACAGAATTTTCAGTAGGCGTTGTTGGTACATTAGAAAATGAAGGTAGCTACCAAAGACCTCCTGGCATTGAGCCTGAAGAGTTGTTTAATAACAACACGGTTATTCAACAAAATGAACAATCATTGGTAGTAAATGTGTGTAACCTAGAATCGCAAGATTCTAGAGGGGTTTACAAAAACATTAGCTTAGATATGCGCCAGTTTAAGCGTTTACGAATGTTTATGCACCTAGAAGAAGAGGCGACAGGTATTCCTAACCAAAATACCGTAGTTGGTTTTATTAGAATGGGTAACGACCTTACCGAGAACTATTATCAAATAGAGATACCATTAAAAATTTCAGAGTCTCGAACGCGTGAAGGGCTTTGGCCAAAAGAAAATGAAATTGATTTGCCGCTAGATGTTTTAGGACAAATTAAAGCTTTAGGTATCGCTAATACGACGTTAAGCAACGAAGATCCTACCTTTTATAATGTAAATGATGGTGTTTTAGATGATACACCCGTAGCTGAATTCTCAGATTATACCTTAGGTCAACACAGAATAGCCATTAAAGGAAATCCAAATTTTGGTGATATTAGAACTTTAATGGTAGGTTTAAAAAACGGTATTGGAAACAGTGCTACCGATGCGCCACCAATAATTTCGCCCGTTTGTGCCACAGCTTGGTTTAATGAATTACGCTTATCAGACATGGATAACGAAGGTGGTTGGGCTGCCGTTGTAAGTATGGACACCAATATTGCCGATTTTATGAATATAAGTGCCACTGGAAGACAAAGTACCTCTGGTTTTGGTGGTATCGAGCAAGGGCCAAGTCAACGTAGTTTAGAAGATGTTAAACAATATGATGTAGTAACCAATGTAAATGTTGGGCAGTTGCTTCCAAAAAAATGGGGCATTCAATTACCATTTAATTATTCGCAAAGTGAAGAATTAATAACGCCTAAATACGATCAATTTTACGAAGATTTAACTTTAGACTCTCGCATTGAAGCCGCAACAAGCAATGCCCAACGCGAACAAATAAAACAACAATCGGAAGATTATACCAAGCGTCAAAGTATCAATTTTATTGGAGTAAGAAAAACAAGAACAAGCGATGCTAAACCTCGTTTTTACGATGTTGAAAATCTAACTTTAAATTATTCATACAATAAAGTATTTCACAGAGATTTTGAAATTGAAAATTCTGTAAATAAAACGATAAGAGCAGGTGCAAATTATGCCTATAACTTTGCGCCTTTAAAAATAGAACCATTTAAAAAGAACGACTCTTTATTTACAGGAAAATACTGGCGATTAATTAAGGATTTTAATCTTAATTTACTGCCTACTAGTTTTGCTCTTAATACCGATATTAACAGACAATTTAATAGTCAGCGCTTTAGAGAAGTCGAATTGGGTGGAGGTAATATTGGACTAGAGGAATTATTTAGAAGAAATTACACTTTCGATTTTCAATATACTATTAACTACAACTTAACCGATGCCTTAAGTTTAAATTTTACAGCTTCAAATAACAATATTGTTAGAAATTATTTTAAAGACAATATTATTAATGGAGAACAAGACGAAACACTAGATGTTTGGGATGGCTTCTTTGATGTGGGCGATCCAAACCGACAAACACAAAACTTAGGAGTTACCTACAAGCTTCCATTCAATAAACTCCCTATGTTAAATTTTATTGATGCCACTTATCAATACAACGGGAATTTTCAATGGCAAAAGGGATCCGACTTATATGGAGAATTAGAGGTAGATGGTAATACTTTCGATTTAGGAAATACCATTCAAAACTCCAATACACATAATATCAATTCAAGTTTAGACATGAATAGATTTTATAAATACATTGGCTTAGTTAAAAAACCAATTTCACGGGCACGAGCAAATCAAGGTTCGGCAGGAAGACCACCAGCACCAAATCAAGACAATGGTAAACCAGCAAAATCAAAGAATCAATCGACTACAAAATTGTTAAATGCAGGTGTAGATATTCTAACTAGTATTAAACGCATTCAGTTAAATTATTCCGAGAATAACGGAACTTTTTTACCAGGATATCTACAAACACCTGGTTTTATAGGAACCATGAGGCCAACTGTAGGATTTACATTTGGTAGCCAAAGTGATGTTAGATTTTTAGCTGCAAAACGTGGTTGGTTAACCTTATTCCAGGAATTTAATCAGCAGTATACCACTACAAACACAAAACAATTAGATCTTTCGGCTAGTTTAGAACCTGTAAGAGATTTAAAAATCGATTTAATTGGAAACAGAGCCTATTTCGAAAACTATACCGAGAATTACAGAGTTAATAACAACGCAGGTGAATATGAGTACGAATCGCTAACACCTAACACGTTTGGTAATTTTAATATTTCAACCATATTAATAAAAACGTCATTTAGTAAAAGCGACGAAACAACTTCTGAAGCCTTTAATGAATTTAGATCGAACCGTTTAACAATTGCGCGTAGATTGGCTCAGGCCAACGGCGTTAATATTACAGATGTAGATGCTGAAGGATACCCAAAAGGATTTGGTAAAAACAGCCAAGCCGTTTTATTACCAGCATTTTTAGCAGCATATTCTGGTCAGGATGCTAGTAAGGTTAAAACATCGGCGTTTAGAGATGTTCCTTTACCAAACTGGGATTTAAAATACTCAGGTTTCATGAAGTTTAACTGGTTTAAAAAACGTTTCAAACGTTTTTCATTAACTCATGGCTATCGATCAACTTATACCATCAATCAGTTTCAGTCTAATTTAGATTATGTTCAACCCGATTTTAATAATCCTTACGATAATCAGCCTACAGAGGTAAGAGATCAATCTGGAAATTATAAAAATGAAACACTTTTTAGTAATATTAATTTAACAGAAATGTTTAGTCCTCTGGTTAGAATAGATTTCGAGATGAAAAATTCGGTAAAAATTTTAGCTGAAATTAAAAAAGACAGATTGTTATCTTTAAGCTTCGATAATAATTTAATGACCGAAGTTTTAGGTAACGAATATGTTGTTGGTTTAGGTTATAGAATTAAAGATTTACGAATTCGATCTAATTTGGCTGGGCCAAGTAAACGTATTGTGAGTGATTTAAACATGAAAGCAGATATTTCAATTCGCGATAATAAAACCATTATTCGTTATTTAGATTTAGAAAACAATCAAGTTACCTCGGGTCAAACCATTTGGGGACTTAAATATTCGGCCGATTATGCTTTTAGTAAAAACTTAACAGGTATATTTTATTTTGATTATACATTCTCAGAATATGCCATATCAACAGCATTTCCACAAACAACTGTTCGTTCGGGAATTACTATAAGATATAATTTTGGCAATTAACATTTTATTATGTTTGAATTTAGCTTTTGAATAAATACATTTGTTGCTTAAAACTAAAATTAATTAAATGAACATCCCATCAGAATTAAAGTATACTAAAGATCACGAATGGATTAGTATAGACGGAGAGATAGCTACCATAGGTATTACAGATTTTGCACAAAGTGAATTAGGTGATATCGTTTATGTTGAAGTTGAAACAGTCGATGAAACCTTAGCAGCAGAAGAAATTTTTGGTACTGTGGAAGCTGTAAAAACGGTTTCTGATTTGTTTTTACCGCTATCGGGAGAAATTATAGAATTTAATGAAACGTTAGAAGACGATCCAGAAAAGGTTAATAACGACCCTTACGGCGATGGTTGGATGATTAAAGTAAAATGTTCAGACTTGTCTGAGGTTGATAACTTATTGTCTGCAGACGAATATAAAGCCCTAATAGGTGCTTAAAAAAGGGTTATTTTTAATAACAATGGCTTATACTGTTGCATTAACAGTTGCATGCCTTGTTAATATTAATAAATTCCCAAAAGTTGACATATCTTTTTTCGATAAAATATTTCATAGTATTACATATTTGGTATTAACCCTCCTTTGGTTTAGTACCTTTTTTTTTAACTTTAATTACAAAAGAAGCAAGGCATTATTGTATGCAGCTGGTTTTTCTTCTGTTTTTGGTATAATTATTGAAGTATTACAAGGGGTGTTAACGGTTAATAGATCGGCAGACATTTATGATGTTTTAGCCAATTCACTAGGCGTTCTATTGGCCGGATTATTTATAATATTAAAACGAAAAACAGCTATTAAAAATTAATAAAGACTTGCTTAATTGATAAATAAATAGTTATTTTAGCAATCTTGAAAAACGATTAAAAATTATGGAACCTAAAAAAAATCCTCAAGCTAACGTTGGACGTAACAGTTCACTTTATTTTGCAATTGGATTAGCATTAATGCTTTTCTTAACTAATTTCGCTATTAATTACAAAACATACGATAAAAAAGTAGTGGATATAGGTGAATTAAATCTTCAAGAAGAATTTGAAGAAGAAATCCCTTTAACACAACAGTTGCAAACACCACCACCGCCACCACCACCACCAGCTGCTCCTGAGCAAATCGAGATTGTTGAAGATGAGGTAGAGGTAGAAGAAACTGTAATTGAGTCTACAGAAGTAAATCAAGAAACTGAAATAGTAAAAGTTGAACACGTTGAAGCCGTTGAAGCTGTAGAAGAAGACGTTGAGGTTCCTTTTGCTGTAATTGAAAACGTACCTGTTTTTCCAGGATGTGAGAAAGGTAATAATCAACAGAAAAAAGATTGCATGTCTAAGAAAATCTCTGAGTTTGTTGGTAAAAAATTCAACACAGAACTTGCTAGTGACTTAGGATTATCTGGAAGACAACGTATCAATGTTATTTTTAAAATTGACAAAACAGGTTCTATTACTGGTATTAAAGCAAGAGCTCCGCATCCAGGTTTAGAAAAGGAAGCTGCGCGTGTAATTGGTTTATTACCTCAAATGAAACCAGGTATGCAACGTGGTAAGCCAGTAACTGTACCTTACTCATTACCAATAGTTTTTCAAGTACAAGATTAAATTTTAGGCCTTTTTAAAAGGAGCTTATTATAAATTAAAATCCCGTTACAGTTTTTGTAACGGGATTTCTTTTTTGGTATGCTTATTGAGACTTTATCATAATATTAACATTTTAACTATAACTATTATGAGTAATTTAAAGAAAACTCACGAACTCATTCGGGAAAATGAGCAAATCGTGAAAAAATCACAAAAGCATGAAGCGAATTTACAAAAAAACTCCACCATTTATTTTCAAGTGGGTTTAATTGTTTGTTTGTTATTTGTCTATGGATTGTTGGAAATGAAATTTAAATCGCCTATTCCAGAAGATTATGGCGATTTGTATTTCCCTGACAAGAATACCGAAATTAGCATCGAAAATTTTAAGGTTTATGTAGAGCCCAAGGAACAAATGCCTCAACCAAAATCAACAAAATCTGTTGTTTTAACTAAAACCCCTGAAATTATTCCAGACGATGTTTTAGAGCCTAATACTTTAGATATTATTACCGCCGAACAAAACACAACTTCAAATGTGCCGCTAGGTGTTGGCGATATAGGCGTTATTGATGATGTCGATGATCCTGTTGAATTTGATTTTATAAGAGTAGAACAAGTGCCTATTTATCCCGGTTGTGAAAACAAGAAAACCAACCAAGAACGAAGCAAATGCATGTCCGATAAAATAACAAAATTAGTACAATCTAAATTTGATACTAGATTGGGAGGCGACTTAGGTCTTACGGGTAAGCAAGTTATTCGAACTCAATTTAAAATTGATAAAACGGGGCGGGTTATAGATGTTAAAGTTCGCGCTCCACATCCCGATTTGGAAAATGAAGCCAAGCGCGTTATTAAATATATTCCAGATATGACACCCGGGAAACAACGCGATAAAAATGTTGGCGTTATATATTCTCTACCAATAGTTTTTAAAGTTGAAAATTAAAACCAAAATATAAGTTAATTTAAGCCGTTATTTTTTAGAGGATAACGGCTTTTTTAATGACTGCATTCTTAAAAATATAGTATCTTTCCACTCAAAATCAATTCAACTTTTAATTTCATGAAGAGATTCTTAGTGATACTTTTCGTTTTTGTGCAAAGTTTTAGCTTCTCGCAAAGTAAAATGTTTTTTGAAAAACCACCAGTTTTTTCCAATTGTGACTCGGTCGCTGTTAAAGATTTACAATCTTGTTTCGATACTCAAGTTTTTAAGCTTATTCACGAAAATTTTAAAACCCCCGAAAAAGTTTTAAAAGATGATTACCGTGGCGAATTACGCGTGCTTTTTGATGTAGACACTACCGGCGTATTTCATATTATATATGTAAATTCGGTTTACCAAGAGCTAAAAGACGAGGCGAAACGTGTGTTTTCAAATTTTCCAAAGGTATATCCATCAACTTATAATGGCAGGAAAATAGATAAACAGTATACGGTTACTATTAAAATTCCTTTAGAAGAAAATAATTATACAAACAAGCCTGTCGATGAAATAAAGAAAGTAAATAACATTGAAGCGCATGCTAAGGCTGAAATGGATAGTATTAATACCTCGATAACGGCGTATGAAAATAAAGCCTTTTCCAGTCAGTTAAACGTGCCTTTTACTCATGCCGATTATTATAAGTTTGACCGACAAATGAATGTTATTGGTGCTAACAGTCACACGGCCTCTAAGCCCTTTGTGTACGAGGAAGTCTCCCGATATTATGATTTTGATTTAGAAACTAAGAAACTACAAAAAACCACAAGTACTTGGGGCGGTAGAAAGTTATGGAATGAACATTTAGTGCAAATTCAAACGAAGGATTATTGGTTTACCTTCGATCCAATTCTAGATTTAGAACTTGGAAAAGATACAGAAGCCGATTTTAATTACACGTTTAATAATACGCGCGGTATAAAAGTTCAAGGGGGGTTGGGTAGTAAACTTAACTTTTATGCTACCGTTTTTGAAAGTCAGGGGCGTTTTGCACAGTATGTAAACACATACGCCGAAAGTTTAAAGGCTTTCGGGCCAGATCCTGCTATTGTTCCAGGGCGAGGCATTGCCAAGCGTTTTAAAACCGATGCTTACGACTATCCGGTTGCAGAGGCTTATTTGTCGTTTGCTCCAACTAAGTTTATGAATATTCAGTTTGGGCATGCCAAGAATTTTATTGGCGATGGTTATCGGTCGTTGTTATTGAGCGATGTTGCTAGTCCGCACCCATTTTTAAAACTCAACACTTCTTTTTGGAAAATAAAATACACGAATACCTGGATGTGGTTAAAAGATGTTAGGCCAGAAGTACAGGAAGATGGTGCGTTTTTAACTAAATACATAGCAAACCACTATTTAAGTTGGAATGTATCTAAACGCTTTAATTTAGGATTGTTTGAATCGGTGATATGGACAAACTCGAATAACCGAGGTTTTGATGTTAATTATTTGAATCCGATTATTTTTTATCGCGCCATAGAGTTTGAAACGGGTCAAGATGCCGGAAATGCTATTTTAGGCGCAACAGCTAAGTATAAATGGAATGATTGTGTTAATGTTTACGGACAATTTATTTTAGATGAGTTTTCCTTAAGTGATGTTAAGGCAGGGGAGAAAAGTTGGAAAAATAAATTTGGCTATCAATTAGGCGCAAAATATTTTAATGCTTTTAATGTTGAAAATTTAATGTTACAGTTTGAATATAATCGTGTGCGACCCTACACATATTCTCATAACACCATTGCTACCAATTATGGTCACAATAACCAATCGATGGCACATTTGTGGGGTGCCAATTTTAGTGAAGCGATTTTAATTGGGCGCTATTATTTAGACCGTTGGTTTGCAAATGCGAAATTGATTTTTGGTGTTCGAGGTTTAGATTTTAATGATGGTGTGGATGATTTTAGTTACGGTAGCGATGTATATAGAAACTATAACGACCGTCCGTTTGATAAAGGTGTTGAAGTAGGGCAAGGCAATAAATCGAAGGTATTTAATGGGAACTTACAAGTTGGGTATTTAATAAATCCGGCTTCTAACTTGAAGATTTTTACCGATATTACGTATAGGAATTTTAACCCAGAAGCCCAAACTTTAACAGCTTTTAAAAGCAATACGGTTTGGTTTAATTTTGGTGTAAGAACCGATTTGTTTAACTGGTATTTCGATAATTAATAGCCTGTTATTTTGCGTTAGGGATAGTAGTGGAAATCCTTTTTGAGAGGCACGAACAAAAAGATTGTAACGTATAGCCCGACCTTTAGGGAACGCCCTGAAAATTTCTGTAAAAATCTCGTTTTAATTTACTTGTAAAAGCATTGCTAAAAATGGTTTTATGAAGTATCTTTGCACTCGCTATTTAAAAGCGATTAAGGAAATAGAAAGATTGGGGAATACAAAGACGTCATTAGCAACACCTTCGGTTGTTTCAGATTTTAAGGAAATTACAAAAATGCGTTTGGCGTTAAGTGTGGTTTTCTCGTCTGTTGCAGGCTATTTATTGGGTGTTGATACCGTAAATTATAAGACTTTAATTTTGTTAGCATTGGGCGGCTATTTTATGGTTGGTGCATCGAATGCTTTTAATCAAATTATTGAGAAAGATTTAGATGCTCTAATGCATAGAACTAAAAACAGACCGGTTCCTGCTGGACGCTTATCGGTAACTTCGGCTTTTGTTATAGCCAGTGTTTTTACTTTGTTAGGCATTGTTATCTTGTATACCATAAACAAGCAAACAGCGATGTTTGGTGCCATTTCTATTTTTTTATATACCTGTGTTTATACCCCTTTAAAAACTAAAACGCCTTTGGCTGTTTTTGTAGGTGCTATTCCGGGAGCGATTCCGTTTATGTTAGGTTGGGTCGCTGCTACAGATAATTTTGGTATTGAACCGGGTACGTTATTTGCTTTGCAGTTTTTTTGGCAATTTCCGCATTTTTGGGCTATAGGTTGGTTTTTATACGACGATTATAAACGTGGTGGTTTTTATATGTTACCAACCGGAAAACAAGATAAGGGAACAGCGGTGCAAGTTGTTATGTATACCATCTGGACTATTATTATTTCTGTGTTGCCTGTTTTTGGTTTTACGGGAACTTTGCATTTGTCTGTTGTTGCGGCCGTTGTGGTTTTTATTTTAGGTTTAGTTATGCTTAATTACGCGATTCGTTTATTTAAAGATATGACGGTAAAAGCGGCGCGAGTTTTAATGTTAGTAAGTGTTTTGTATATAACACTTGTGCAAATTGTATATGTAATTGATAAATTTATAAGATAACCATGGATTTAACTCAAGGTACTGCAGAGGAAAAAAATAACCGAGCAAAAAAAATGATGCTTTGGTTTGGTATTATTTCGTTAGTGATGTCTTTCGCTGGTTGGACGAGTGCTTTTGTTGTAAGTAGCTCTAGGCCCGATTGGTTAAAAGATTTTCAATTGCCTAACGCGTTTATTATTAGCACGGTAGTTATTATAATTAGTAGCTTAACCATACTGTTAGCTAAAAGCGCACTTAAAAAAGGTAATAGGAATGCAACGACTATGTGGTTGCTTGCAACTCTAGTTTTAGGAGTTGTTTTTATTTTTAATCAGTTTTCTGGTTTTCAACAAATAATAAATTTAGGATATAATTTTACAGGGCCAACAAGCAATGTAACGATGTCTTATATTTATTTAATCGCGGTGGTTCATATTTTACATGTTGTGGTAGGGCTTATTTGTTTGCTGGTTGTAATTTATAATCATTTTAAACTACGTTATAGCGCAACTCAAATGCTAGGCTTTGAGCTGGCTTCAACGTTTTGGCATTTTATTGATATTCTGTGGGTGTATCTCTTTTTGTTCTTATATTTTGTAAGATAAATTTTATTTATATTTCATAAAAAATTGTAATGTATTGAATGGCATTTGTTTATCCTTTTTAAAAATTACTGTTGTATATTTCATTAGATAAATAAAATGATTATTTTTGTCCAACTTAAAAAAAACAACCAACATATATGAGTACTACAGTTGCAACTACTGAAATAGCAGGTAAAACTTGGGCGGGAGGTAACGAACCTTTAAAAGCAAGTTACGGTAAGATGATGATGTGGTTTTTCATCGTTTCTGATGCTTTAACGTTTTCTGCGTTTTTAGCTGCCTACGGATTTTCTAGATTTAAATTTATGGATGCGTGGCCTATAGCTGATGAAGTTTTTACCCACGTTCCTTTTTTACACGGACAAGAGCTACCAATGATTTATGTGGCTTTTATGACATTTATTCTTATTATGTCTTCTGTAACAATGGTTTTAGCTGTTGACGCTGGTCATCATTTAAATAAAGCAAAGGTTACTATTTATATGTTTTTAACCATTATTGGTGGTTTAATTTTCGTTGGTTCTCAGGCTTGGGAATGGGCAACTTTCATTAAAGGTGATTTTGGAGCTGTACAAACAAAAGGTGGAAACATTTTACAGTTTGTTGATACAGATGGTCACCGAGTAGCTTTACGTGACTTTGTGGTTGCTAATGAAAAAGAGCGTGTTCAACATGAAAGCAGAAAAGGTATCTGGTATTTAAGTGAAGGTACGTTGCCAACATATACCATAGATGAAGTTATTCATGGTTTAGAGGCGCATCCAAATGTTTTGGTTAGAACCCAATTACTTAATGAAGAAGGCGAGAAAACAGTATTGTCTAGAGAAGCTTCTTTAGCTAAACTTAAAAAAGATGGAAAATTAGTTGTTGAAGGAGCTAATTTACATGTAAATGAATATGGTTCGCCATTATTTGCAGACTTCTTTTTCTTTATTACTGGTTTTCACGGATTTCACGTATTTTCTGGAGTTGTACTTAATATCATTATTTTCTTTAATGTAGTTTTAGGAACTTACGAGAAAAGAAAAAGCTACGAAATGGTAGAAAAAGTTGGTTTATACTGGCACTTTGTAGATTTAGTTTGGGTATTTGTATTTACATTCTTCTACCTAGTATAATTTTATTAAAAAGCATTTAAAATGGCACACGAACATAAATTAGAAATATTTAGAGGTACATTAAAGTTTAAATCGAATACTCAAAAAATTTGGGGTGTTTTAATCTTTTTAAGTATTGTTACAAGCGTAGAAGTTGTATTAGGTATTTATAAAGCCGATTTACCTTCTTTCTTCTCTGATCACATTTTAGGGATGAAAGTTTTAAACTGGATTTTTATTATTCTTACTTTAGTAAAAGCTTATTATATTACTTGGGATTTCATGCACATGCGTGATGAGACTACTGGTTTAAAACGTGCTGTAGTTTGGACAGCTATCTTCTTAATTCTTTATTTAGTATTTATTTTACTGCAAGAAGGTGGTTATGTATTTAGAGTTTATGATGATGGATTTATTAAAAGAGACTTTTAATAAATTATAGTTAAATAGAAATATTAAGGCGGTTTTTAAACCGCCTTTTTTTATTTTTGCAACGAAATAAATACAGGATATTTAATGGATTATAAAAAAGCGGGTCGCTATCTAGTTTTAGGAATTTTATTTTTTCTACCTGTTATGTTTTTATTGTTATTATACCCAGCTACACATAACTACACACCACTTGATATAGTAAATGAATCTGTTTTAGAACTTGATGGATTTAAATCTAACAAAGAAACTCCTGTACAATTAAAAGACCATATTACTATTTTGGGATTTTTGGGAAAAACGCCCATGAATCACGTTATTGCGGCATCGAATTTAAAGGAGTTAGTTTACGATAAATTTAAAGGCTTTAAAAAGTTTCAAATTGTAATTGTAGTTGAAAATGGCACCGATGCAGAAGTTGAAAAATTAAAATCTGAAATAAATAAGTATGAAGATATTAGATTCTGGCATTTTGTATATGGCAATACGAACCAAATTGAAAATCTATATAATAGTTTAAAATTCAAAACGCCTTTAAAAGCCGACCTTTCAACAAATAGTATTTTTATAATTGATAAAGATTTATACCAAAGAGGTCGCTTAGACGATAGAGAAGATAATGAAATAGAAACGAATACACCAGTTTATAAACTGTATGCCTACGATTGTATTGAAGTAGCAGAAATAAAGAATAAATTAAGTGACGATTTACGTATTTTATTCACAGAGTACAGACAAAAACGTAAAGGTGAATTCGATTCTTCAACCAGACGTGCAGACGATTTAAAAAATAATAATGAAAAAGAATAATTATTCATACATAGGCATAGCTTTTACCATCTTGGTTTTTGGAATTATTTTCGTTCCAAAAATTGTCGATCGTATTACTAATAATGATATTACCAGAAATGAAAGCCGAAGCGATTTTGCTAACAAAAACGGTGTAGAATCAGATTTAGCTTTTATTAAAATTAATGGGGAAGCTAAAAAAGTGCCTCTATTTTCATTTACCGATCAAAACGGTAAACTCATAACAAATAAAGATTATGAAGGTATAGTGTATGTTGTAGAATTCTTTTTTACAACGTGTCCGACCATTTGCCCTAGAATGAATGCGAATTTAATACAGATACAAAATACCTTTAAAGATTTTGATAATTTTGGTGTTGCGTCTTTCACTATTAATCCTGCGTACGATACCCAAGAGGTTTTGAAAGCTTATGCCGAACAATATGGTGTAACAAATCCAAATTGGCATTTAATGACAGGCGATAAAGATGCTATTTATAAATTATCTAACGAAGGTTTTAATTTGTACTCAGCTCAAGCCGAAGAAGTAGCTGGTGGGTTTGAGCATTCTGGTAATTTTGCCTTAATAGATAAAAACGGTTTTATACGCTCAAGAAAAGACCAGTACGGAAATCCAATTATTTATTATAGAGGTATTGCTTCAGAATCTGAAAAAATGGACGACGATGGTGAAGTGGAACAAATAAGTGCTTTAAAAGAAGATATTAAAAAGTTATTAAATGAGTAAGTTAAATCAAGTTTCAGACGATAAAAAGTACAATAAATTAATAGTAATTTTATCGGTTGCTATTCCTATTGTAGTGGCTATTTTATTTCGAGTTAGAATTCCTAACGTAGAACCATTATCTTTTTTACCTCCAATATATGCCACCATAAATGGTATAACAGCCTTGCTTTTATTGATAGCATTTTGGGCTATTAAAAATAAAAAAATAGTATTACACGAAAATTTAATGACAACCTCCTTATGGTGTTCGGTGATGTTTTTGGTTATGTATGTGGCATATCACATGACAAGCGATTCCACAGCTTTTGGTGGTGAAGGTGTTATTAAATATGTGTATTATTTTATTTTAACTACACATATTTTATTATCGGTCGTTATCATTCCTTTTGTTTTAATAACCTATGTAAGAGCGATTACAAATAATATTGAAAAACATAAAAAAATAGCACGTATTACATTTCCTTTATGGTTGTATGTTGCTGTTACAGGTGTTGTAGTTTACTTAATGATTTCTCCGTATTATAGTTAAATCGAATTTCTATGAAGTTTAAAATGGCGTCTATTATATTAGCTTGTGTTTGTTTTTTAGAAACAAATGCACAATGCGCTATGTGTCGTGCTGTTTTAGAAAGCTCTGAAGGAAAAACTGCAGCAGAGGGTATAAATGATGGTATTGTATATCTTATGGCGATTCCATATATACTAGTTGCGGGAATAATATTCTTTATTTATAAGAAATTCAATACGTTAAAAAAATAATAAAAGTTTTTTTTACACTTATTTGTAACATTTCTTTGTCTTGTTAGTCTTACTAGCGTAGCTAAGCTTCATTAAATCTACCAAGAAAAATGTTAGAAATTCGAAAATTACACAAATCCTATCCCATAGGAAATTCCAGTTTGCATGTTTTAAAAGGTATTGATCTTTCGGTGAAAGAAGGAGAAATGGTTGCTATTATGGGGTCTTCGGGCTCTGGGAAATCGACATTATTAAACATTATTGGCATGTTAGATGAAGCAGACGAAGGCGATTATATTTTAGATGGTTTACCCATTAAAAATCTTACCGAAAAAAAAGCAGCTATTTACAGAAACAAATTTCTTGGTTTTATTTTTCAATCTTTCAATTTAATAAATTACAAAAACGCCTTAGAAAATGTAGCACTTCCTTTGTATTATCAAGGCATGAAACGGAATCAGCGACTAGAGTTGGCTATGTACCATTTAGAAAAGGTTAGTTTATCAAATTGGGCACATCACTTGCCAAAAGAACTATCTGGGGGTCAAAAACAACGTGTGGCGATCGCAAGAGCATTAGCTGCTAATCCGAAATTACTTTTAGCCGATGAGCCTACTGGAGCACTAGATACAAAGACTTCTCACGAAATCATGGCTTTTATTCAACAGTTAAATGACGAAGGAAAAACTATTTTAATGGTAACTCATGAAGAAGACATTGCGAATATGTGCAAGCGTATTGTGCGTTTAAAAGATGGTGTTATTATGGAAGATAAAGTAGTAAACCAAATAAGAGCCGAGCAATATGTTTGATTTAGACCTTTGGCGCGAAATATTCCAAAGCATTAATAAAAACCGTACCAGAAGTTTATTGTCTGGGTTTACGGTTGCGTTTGCTATTTTATTATTTGCCATTCTTTTTGGTATTGCCAATGGTTTAAAAAATACTTTTAAAGAAGCCTTTGGTACCGATGCTAATAACTCCATAAGAATTTATGCCGGAAGAACCACCAAAGCTTATAAAGGACTTCAAATAGGCAGACAAATTCAGTTTAAAAATGAAGACAGAGATTTTATTTTAGATGAGTTTGGAGATAAAGTACAATACATAACATCTAAGGTTAATAAAAGTGTCAATGCATCCTATAAAGGTGAAAAAAACACCTACGAAGTTCGTGGCGTTTATCCTGAATATATGTATATCGAAAACAATAAAATAAAGGATGGGCGCTACATAAACCAGGGAGATATTGTGAACCGTACTAAAATCGTTGTTATTGGTAAAAAGGTTGAAACCGATTTATTTTTTAAGGAAAATCCCCTTGGTAAATATATAAATCTTAGTGGAATTCAATATAAAATTGTGGGCGTTTTTACAGACGATGAAGGTGAAAGCGAAGAAAGTGTTATATACATGCCTATTAGTACGACACAATTTATATATGGCAATAATGATTTTGTCGATATGATGCACCTAACGTATAATCCTAGTATGAATTCAGACCAAGCTTTAGCCTTTGGAAATTCTATTACAACCAAGTTAAAGCAAAAATTCTCGGTGGCAGAGAGCGACCAACGTGCCATCAGGCTTTTTAATATGGCACAAGGCACTAAGCAAGTCGATATCATGACTGCCAGTTTAACGGGTATTATACTCGTTATTGGTTTTGGAACCCTAATCGCTGGCATTGTTGGTATTAGTAATATCATGATTTTTATAGTTAAAGAACGTACCAAAGAAATTGGTATTAGAAAGGCATTAGGGGCATCGCCAGCATCTATAGTTTCAATTATTTTATTAGAATCTATTATCATAACAGCTATCGCCGGTTATGTTGGTTTGCTTATAGGTGTTGGTGTATTAGAGTTAATAGGGCCTAGTTTAGAAACCTATTTCATAAAGGACCCGGGTGTAAGTAATAGTTTAGTTGTTGGTGCTACCATCACCCTCATTATATCGGGAGCCATTGCAGGTTATTTACCAGCTAAAAAAGCGTCTCAAATTAAACCCATAATAGCCTTAAGAAACGATTAATATGTTTAAATTTTTATTTGATAAAGATACATGGCAAGAGGTTTTTGATAGTTTAAGCAAAAATAAGCTTAGAACTATTTTAACCATGGTTGGTGTTTGGTGGGGTATTTTATTACTTATTGGATTATTGGGTTCTGCAAGAGGTTTAGAAAACTCATTTAACAGATTGTTTGGCGATTTTGCTACAAATAGTGTTTTTATTTGGGGACAAAGCACCAGTATGCCGTTTAAGGGCTTTCAAGAAGGACGAGAGGTTAAACTAACACTTTCTAATGCTAAAAAAATAGAAGAAAACGTTGAAGGCATTGAATTTGTTTTACCAAGAAGTCAAAAAAGTGTCGTTGCTACACGAAATTTTTTATCATCTGGACTTAGTATGGCAGGCGATTATCCGCTTCTAGATCAACTACAAAAGAAAAAATTAATAAATGGCAGATTTATCAATCAAAACGATATTGATAACAATAAAAAAGTTGTTGTTATTTCAGAAGATGCTTATAAACAACTATTTGAAAAAGATGAAAATGCTATTGGTAAGTACATAGACATTAACGGGATTAATTTCACCGTTGTAGGTGTTTTTGAAGTTGGCAACATTAATATGGGACCTTCTCAAGATATGCACATACCATTTACTACGTTTCAGCAAATTTACAACAGAGGCGATAGGATTGGATGGCTCATGATAACAGGAAGACAAGAATACAACATCAAACAAATAGAAACCGATGCCAAATTGTTGCTTAAAAATTTAAATAATATTCATCCTGAAGATAACCGAGCCTTTGGTAGTTTTAATTTAGGTAAAGAATTTGCGAAAATAACAGGCTTTTTAACCGGAATGCAGTTTTTAACATGGTTTGTAGGTATTGCAACCCTAATCGCCGGAGTTTTTGCCATAGGAAATATTCTTTTAATAACCGTTAAAGAACGTACCAAGGAAATAGGTGTGAGACGTGCCTTAGGAGCAACGCCGTTTGAAATTAAACGTCAAATTGTAGTTGAAGCCGTTTTTTTAACCTTAGTGGCTGGGCTCTTTGGTATTATAACAGGCGGATGGATTTTAATAGCCATCGATCATTTTTTTGGTCAAGGGCCAGAGGCAGCCATCGTTAATGCGTCTGTCTCCATTTTAGTGGTGTTTATCGCATTATTTATATTAGTCATTTTAGGAACTTTAATTGGGTTAATACCTGCATTTAAAGCCACAAGCATAAAACCAATAGAAGCATTAAGAGAAGAATAATCAATTAAAAAACAAACCTTTTTAAATCGATCGCAATGTCTTAAATCAAAATGATAACCCGGCATTCGACGAAATAGAAACTATTAGAACAATCAAATGAAAAAATCAGTTAAAATTATTTTAGGAATCGTCTTTTTAATTCTACTGTTAGTAGTATTGAAATATTTTAAAGATTCTAATTCTAAATCTATAGAAGATTTTAAAGTTGAAGAACCATTTTACACTTCAATAAATTCCAAAGTGGTTGCAACAGGAAAATTAAATCCAGAAGAAGAGATTGAATTAAAACCACAAATTTCGGGGATTGTAGATAAAATTTTTGTTGAAGAAGGCGATGTAGTTAAAAAAGGCGATTTAATAGCTAAAATTAGAGTAGTGCCTAACGAACAAAGCATGGCAAGTGCAAAAAGTAGAATAGCCTCGTCTAATTTATCGTATAAAAATGCCGAAACACTATATAAAAGAAATAAAGCATTGTTTGAAAAAGGGGTTATTTCACAACAAGATTTCGAAAACAGCGAGTTATCTTTTAATCAAGCAAGAGAAACTTTAAATCAGGCACAAAACGATTATCAAATTATTAAGCAGGGGTCTTTATCTGGCGGAAGTTCGGCAAATACCAACATTGTCGCTCAAATACAGGGAACTATTTTAGAGATTCCTGTGCGTGAGGGCGACCAGGTAATTGAAAGTAATAATTTTAATGCAGGAACCACTATTGCTACCATTGCAGATATGAGTTTGATGATTTTTGAAGGAAAAGTTGATGAAGCCGAAGTTGGTAAAATTAAAGAAGGTAAAGAAATTAAAGTTGTTTTGGGTGCCATTTCCGGACAAGATTTTCCAGCAAAATTAACCTTTATAGCTCCTAAAGGTGTCGAAGAAAATGGCGCCGTACAGTTTACAATTAAAGCCGATGTAAAAGTTGAAACAGCAAAAAATATCCGAGCGGGTTACAGTGCCAATGCCGAGATAGAAATTGAAGCGAAAGACAGCGTTCTTGCTATTCGTGAGGCATTATTGCAGTACAATAGAATTACCGAAAAACCTTTTGTTGAAATTCAAGAAGGTGATGGAAAATATAAAAAAGTGGATGTCGAGTTGGGTCTGTCTGATGGTATAAATGTTGAAATTACTGAAGGTGTTAAAAAAGGAGACAAAATAAAAGTTTGGAATAAGGCCTCTGAAGACGACGATAAAAATGAAAATAATTAGGCATAACGCTAGAATTTAAAAGCATTAAATATTATGAAACAATTTTTAATAATGATACTATGCATTAGCGCTAGCCTTCAAGCTCAAGAAAATATTTGGACATTAGAAGCCTGTGTGAATCATGCGTTAGAAAACAACATAACCATTAAAAGAGCCGAAAATACTTTGCTAAGTAATGAACAAGATGTTATTGCATCTCGAGGTAATTTTTTACCATCGTTAGGAGCAAATGTATCGCAGTCGCTTAGTTTAGGTCAGTCTGAAGTCTTTGCTGGAAATTTTGTAAACAGAACATTTCACTCAACAAATGCCAGTATTAACGTGTCTCAAAGTGTTTTTAACGGATTTAGAAATACGTATCTATACAAGCAATCTCAGTTAAATTTAGAAACCAATACGCTCGAATTACAACGTATTAAAGACGATATTTCCTTAAATGTTGTAAATGCTTATTTAAACGTTTTGTTTAATAAAGAAAACCTGGAAACAGCTAAATTTCAATATGAGTTCAGCAAAAAACAGCTGGAACAAGTTAAAAGTTTAGTGGATGCTGGCGTACAACCTAGAGCCAATATTTACGATACCGAAGCAACCTTGAGTAATGATGCACAAAATCTAACAGTTGCCGAGAACAACGTTAATTTAGCGCTGCTTACCTTATCTCAATTATTACAAGTTCCTTTTGAAGGTTTCGATGTGAAACTTATAGAAGTAGACAGCCCATCTGAAGCCATTTTATATAACAATGTAAAACCCGTTTTAGAGTATGCTTTACAAAACAGAAACGAGGTTAAAGTAGCCGAAAAGCAGGTAGAAAATGCCGAAATTGGTACGCAAATATCAAAATCTGGGTATATGCCATCTGTGTCTTTTGGTTACGGATTTAACTCGGGAGCAAATTTTTCAAATCTTACTAATTCTGCTTCATTTTTTAGTCAGATTAACGAAAATAAAGGACATAGTTTTAATCTGGGTGTCAATATTCCTATTTTCTCCAGATTTCAAAATAAAACAGCCGTAGCAAAATCTAAAGTTCAAGAAGCTAATAGTAAACTTAATTTAGAACAGGCGAAATTAGATTTAGAATCTAATATTCAACGTGCTTTTACCGATGCACAAGCTGCTTTTAAAACTTTCGATGCTTCTAAAAAATCGTTAGCAGCACAGGAATTAGCATTTAAAAATTCAACAGAGCGCTATAACATTGGTAGTATGACGTCTTTTGATTTAGATCAGGCGAGGGTTCGACTTATAAATGCTCAGTCTTCTTTAATTAAAGCGAAGTATGATTTTGTTTTTAAGACAAAAGTTTTAGACTTTTACATGGGAAAATCTTTAACTAATTAATTTTGGCTTTAATTCTTAGCATAGAAACAGCAACAACCAATTGTTCGGTAGCAATCTCGAAAGACGGAAAAACCATCGTCTTAAAAGAAGATAATAACAAAAACTACTCGCATGCCGAAAGTTTACACGTTTTTATCGATTCGGTTTTAAAGGCATCAGATATAAACCCTAAAGCTTTAGATGCGGTTGCGGTAAGCAAAGGTCCGGGGTCTTATACGGGTTTGCGTATTGGTGTTTCGGCAGCAAAAGGCTTGTGTTTTGCGTTAAATAAGCCGTTAATTTCGGTTTCTACATTGCATGCTTTGGCGCATCAGGTAAAGAATCCCGATGGGGTTATAGTATCGATGTTAGATGCTCGTAGAATGGAAGTTTATTCTGCTATATACGATTCAAATTACAATGAAATTAGAGCCATAGAAGCTCAGATTTTAGATGAAAACGCTTTCGCGGAATATCTCAATCAAGGTAAAGTTTATTTTGTTGGTAATGGCGTTGAAAAAACGAAAGCAATTATAAACCACCCAAATGCTGTTTTTTTAGATAATACATTGCCATCGGCTAACGAAATGAGTGCCTTGGCATTTAATAAATATAAAATAAGCGACACCGAAGATGTCGCTTATTTTGAACCTTATTATTTAAAAGATTTTGTGGCTTTAAAATCTAAATCTTAAGCATTTTTTCTTATTTCAACTTGGTGCGGATACGGAATTTCAATTCCTGCTGCATCCAGAGCTTCTTTAATATTTTCGGTAGTTTCGAAGTAAACAGTCCAGTAATCTTCACTTTTACACCAAGGTCTTACAGCAAAATTTACAGAGCTATCTGCCAGTTCTAAAACATTTACGGTAGGAGCAGGTGTGTCAATAATTTTAGGGTTAGATGTAAGTACATTCATTAACACATCTTTAGTTTGCTTAATATTAGCATCGTAACTAACACCAATAACTAAATCTACACGGCGTGTACCTTCGGTTGTGTAATTAACAATATTACCATTTGAAAGCGACCCGTTAGGTATTATAATTTCTTTGTTAGAAAGTCCTGTTAGTTTTGTTGTAAAAATTTCAATTTGTTTTACCACACCAATTTCACCTTGAGCTTCAATTAAATCGCCAATTTTAAAAGGTTTAAAAATCATTAATAAAACACCACCAGCAAAGTTTCCTAGAGAGCCCTGTAGTGCTAAACCAACCGCTAAACCAGCAGCTGCAATAATAGCGGCAAAGGATGTTGTTGGAACGCCTAAGGTGCCTAAAAGCGTAATAATTAATAAAATTCTTAACCCCCAACCTAAAAGGTTTGTTAAGAATTTTTGAAGACTTTCATCGTAATTAGCCTTACTCATTATTTTTTTGGAACCCTTCAAAATATATTTTATTAACCAGGTACCAATTATCCAAATAAGAATCGCTCCAATAATTTTTAATCCATATTCAGTTGCTAATGCAATCCATTTTTCAGAGTCCATGTTTTCTAAATTCATAAGTTTCATATTTTTTATTTACTTCAAAAATATTAACTATAATAGACTTTATTAAGGAAAACGCAAGAAAATATTTCAATTTTCAATTTTACAGCTCTAATTATATTTTAAAATTTGAATTTTTTACAAAAAAAAATAGCGCTTAATTTAAGCGCTATTTAAATTTTAAAATACGGAATATTATCCGTTTATAGCTTCTACGGTTTCAACTTTTCCATGAAGCATTTCTTTTAACATGTTTTCAATACCACTTTTTAAGGTATAGGTAGAAGATGGACAGCCACTACAAGCACCCTGAAGCATAACGCTTACATTTTTACTTTCGGCATCGTAAGAAATAAACTGGATATTACCACCATCGCTGGCAACAGCTGGTTTAACATATTCTTCCAGAATATTTATAATTTCTTTAGAGGTGTCGTCTAAACTTTCAAAATGGCTATCTATCTGTTCTGTCGATTTCTTTAAAGTTTCGGCAGCTTCGGGTAATACAATATCTTTGCCTTGTTCAATAAAAACTTTAATAAATTCACGTAATTCTATGGTTATGTCTTGCCATTCAGCAATGTCATATTTTGTAATAGACACGTAGTTTTCTTCAATAAAAACACTTTTAACAAAAGGAAAGTGAAATAATTCTGTTGCCAGTGGCGATAATTTAGCTTCGTCGATAGAAGTAAATTCAAAAAGCGTGTTTACAATTTTTTTGTTAGCAACAAATTTCATTACAGAGGGGTTTGGGGTGCTTTCTGCATAAACAGTTACAGGTACTTTTTTAGGCTGCGCGGCTTCTTCTATTATAATGCCACCATCGTTTAAGTAAGCCTCTATTTGTTCGGCAACTTCATCTTGAACTTCTGGCCATTCTACAATATTATATCGCTCTACAGCTATAAAATTTCCAGAGATATAAACCTTTTTTACAAAAGGTAAAAAGAATAACTGTTGCGCTAACGGAGCAGATTTTGCTTCGTCGATATTGTTAAATTCATAACTTTCGTGTTTAGTTATAAACTGGTTAATTTCAAATTTAACAATACTATTATTGGTGGTTTCTCTAACCGAAACTTTGAAACTTTTCATTTTAGCTAATTTTTTACAAAAATACTAAAAGAAAACTTTAGATATCCATATATTTGATAATTGTTGCCTTTTTAAGGTTTAAATAACAGTGTCGTTATTTTATTAATTATGAAATTTTTTAATAAATAAAACGTTTGTTGTAATACAAACATTTTGAGTCGTATTTATGAAATTTAAAAACATATTTTTAACAGTTATAGCCATAATAAGTGCTCAAATTGTAACGTCTCAGGAGGGACTACCTATTTACACAGATTACCTTACCGATAATTATTATTTAATTCACCCATCAATGGCTGGAGCTGCCAATTGTGCTAAGGTTCGGTTAACAGCCAGACAGCAATGGTTTGGTCATGAAGATGCACCAAGATTAATGACATTAAGTATTAATGGCCGTATAGGCGATACGCCATCGGCAGTTGGAGGTATTCTTTTTAAAGATAAAAATGGGTATCATTCTCAAAATGGGGCTTATGTAACTTATGCACATCATTTAATGTTTTCCCGAAGTGAAGTCGATTTAAATATGCTGTCTTTCGGATTAAGCGCGGGCGTTATACAATACCGCTTAGACGAAACAACATTCCCATCAGACGGGTTCGACCCGGGAATTGACGGTATTGTACAAAATGCTACAAATTTTAATATGGATTTTGGGTTTTCATACCAATATCTCGATTTTTATGCCCACGGAACCATAAAAAATGTATTAAAAAATTCTGGCGTTAATAACGATATTGAAATAACTAGCAATCTTAGACGCTTTTTGCTTTCTCTAGGTTATGTTTACAGTAAATTTGGTAGCGAATGGAGTTACGAACCGTCAATAATGTATCAATATAAAGATGGTACAAAAGAATCTTCAATCGATTTAAATGCCAAGGTTTATAAACAAATGGATTTCGGAAAAATCTGGGGCGGTTTATCCTTTAGAAAAAGTTTCGATGGCGCCGAGTATTTTAATGATTCTGGTTCAATCGAGAGCCAGAAACTACAACAAATAACACCCATACTTGGCGTAAATTACAATCAATTTATGTTCGCTTACAATTATACCTACCAGTCTAATGCCATAGTTTTTACAAACGGCGGCTTTCATCAGTTCACTTTAGGATATAATTTTGGCTGCAAACGCGAAAAATACAGTTGTAATTGCCCTGCAGTAAACTAGAACATTTTAAATTTTTATTATGCCTGTTATAAAACCTGTAAACGGAATCTCTCCAGAACTTCCAGACGATTGTTATATTGCCGAAAACGCTACCATTGTTGGTAATGTAAAAGCTGGCTCACAATGTAGTGTATGGTTTAATGCGGTCATTAGAGGCGATGTAAATTCAATTACCATGGGCAATAAGGTAAATGTTCAAGATGGCGCTGTAATTCATGCCACCTATTTAACCGCGCCTACAACCATTGGAAACAACGTTTCTATTGGTCATAATGCCATTGTTCACGGTTGCACCATACACGATAATGTTTTGGTGGGCATGGGCAGTATTATCATGGATCATTGCGTTATAGAAAGTAATAGTATTATCGCAGCAGGAGCCGTAGTTACGCAAAATACGCGAGTAGAATCTGGCAGCATTTATGCAGGCGTACCAGCAAAAAAAGTAAAGGATATTAGCGAGGAACTCATCTCCGGACAAATAGATAGAATTGCCAATAATTATATAAAGTATTCAAGCTGGTTTAAAGAATAGGGCGTTACCACAAGGGTCGCGCTTTACACTATATCTTTTTCTCGTACCTCAAAAAAGGATGCCGTTTCAATCGCTAACGCAAATGCGAGTACCATTAAAATTTTAAATATTCAACAAGATATTTATTACCCAATAAGCTAGCCATTACTTCAGGATTTCCATTTGTAAAAAATTTATTTTCAGAAGGTGTTAAACGGGTATTTAATAATACATGTCTCTCTAAAATAGCTTTGGTTTGTCGCGCCACAGCTTCACCAGAGTCTATTATTTTTACATGTTTTGGTAGCAATTCTAATAAAATAGGCATTAAATAGGGGTAGTGTGTACAACCTAAAACCAAATAATCAATATGAGCATCAATCATAGGTTTTAAATAGACTTTTAAAAGGTTTTTTAAAGCATCAGAGAATAAGTTGCCACTTTCAATAAGTTCTACAATACCATCTCCAACTTGTTCAATTACTTTTATATTATTGGTAAATAAGCTGGAAGTTTTAGAAAACAATTCGCTGCTTAAAGTACCTTTGGTTGCTAAAATACCAATAGCTTGAGTTTTACTTTGTAACGCAGCGGGTTTAATGGCTGGTTCTATGCCAATAAAAGGGATGTTATAGTTTTCTCTTAAAATACTTATAGCGTTTGTTGTTGCTGTGTTGCAGGCTACAACAATGAGTTTGCAATTTTGCTTTATAAGGTATTCGGTGTTTTTAATGCTTAAATTAATAATAGCCTCTTTACCCTTTGGACCATAAGGCGCATTGGAACTATCGGCCAAATAAATACAATTTTCATGGGGTAGTAATGCATGGATTTCTCTCCAAATAGAAGTGCCACCAACACCAGAATCGAAAATGCCAATAGGTTGTGTATTCATAGTTTAACAAAAATAAAAAAGCTGCCTTTTAAAAAGCAGCTTTCTATATAATTTATTTGTGTTTAAATTAGATGCCTAAAGACTTCTTAACATCGTCAAGTAAGTTTTTACCATCTGCTAAAATAGTTACACCTTGAGCAGAATCTAAAACATAATCAAAACCTTGAGCTCTAGCAACTTTTAAAATAGCAGCTTTAGCTTTTTCTGTAATTGGTTTTAATAAATCAAGTTCTTTTTTTTGTAAATCTTTTTGAGCGTCTGCTTGAAATTGTTGAATACGTTGTTGTTTTTCTTGAATTTCCTGACCTCTTTTAGCATTTTCTTCCTCTGTTTTCGTAGGAGCTTCTGCTTCGTATTGTTTTAATAAATTTTGAAACTCTGTAACAGAATTTTGAATATCTGTTTGATACGTTTTACTTAAAGTTTCTAATTGTGCTTGAGCCGCTTTCATTTCAGGCATAGCAGTAATTAATTCTTGTGTATTTATATGCGCAACTTTACTTTGAGCTGTTGTAAAACTAACAGATCCAATAATTAATGCTGTAGCTAATAAAAGGGTTTTTAATTGTTTCATTTTTAAATAGTGTTAATGTGTGTTATAAATTGTTTTTTTAATTGTTTATAGTGTCTTTTGCTTTTTGTCTTGCGTCTAAAATAGCTTGTTTTCTTGCTTCTAATTCTTTTTTTCTGGCCTCGCGTTCGGCTAATTTTTTAAGTCTGTTCTCTTCAATTAACTGTGCTCTTGTTTTTGTTGGTTCTGCATCGGTTTTAGAAGTTTGGGTAGCAGTGTTTTCTACTGTACCTGCTTCTGTTTCGCCTTGTGTTACAGAATTTCTAGCATCTAATTTCGCTTGTTTAGCTTTTTCGCGTTCCTCTAATATTTTTAATCTTCTAGCCTCGGCTTCTTGTTTTTTAGCTTCACGAGCATCTAAAATTTCTTGTCTTCGTTTTTCTATAGCACTCTCGCGTTCGGCTTTTTTAGCTTCTAATGCTTTTTCGCGTTCTTCTAATTCGTAATTAATCTCTGGAATTAATTCTTCAGCTTCTGCAGCTTTTCGTTCTGCTTTATTGGTAACTTGAGTGCGTTTCGATGTTCTTGAAATGCTTCGTATTATCTGTTCACTTAAATCGAAGCGTTTTTCAGAATATAACATCACTGCATCCGATGATTTATCAAAAATAAAATCATATTGTTTTTTTGATGCAATGTCTTGTACCGCAGCAAAAATTTGATCTTGTATGGGCTGCATCAGTTGTTTTTTCTGTAAAAACAAATCGCCATTTGGACCAAAACGTTTTTGTTGATAGTCCAATATCTCTTTTTCTTCAAAAGCAATATCTTCATCACGCTCATCAATCAATTCCTTTGTTAAAAGGGCTTTCTCGTTACTTAAGTCTTTTCTTTTTTGCTCTATAGCACTTAATTTCGAGTCTATTTCGTTTTTCCATTTAACAGCTTTGGCATTTAATTGGGCGGTGGCTTCTTGGTATTCTGGAACGTTCTCTAAAATATACTCGGTATCTATATAGCCAATACGAACGCCTCTTTGAGCATGCGATGTTAGGCTTATTAAGGAAATTAAAGTCAGTAAAAAAAGAACGTTTTTTTTCATGTGTTTAATCATATTACTACTAGTTATCACACGAAACTTACAATTATTAGGCTTTTTTATATTTAATGTTTTTAATAATGTTCGTTTCATCTGTTTAAATTCTGTTGGTTATAATTTCTTAAAACGACGATTAATAAGATTTATTCTGTCTATTCAAGGAATTATGTTTTCAAAATTAACGAATTTTATTATTAAATTTTTATTTCTTTCCTAATACTCAAATTAATATTAGAAAATATCGTGCCAAAAATTAAAATTGTTGTCCAATAATAAAATGTGTTTGCCAACCACTCTTAACAGTGTCTCCAGGAACTGGGTCGAAACCATGACCAAAATCGATACCTAGTAAACCAAATGCAGGCATGAAAATACGAATACCTAAACCTGCAGAACGTTTAAGATTAAACGGATTATAATCTCTAAAACTGTTGTAAGCAGTACCACCTTCTAAAAAGCTTAAAGCATATATTTTAGCCGATGCTTTTAAGGTAATAGGATATCTTAACTCTAATGAGAATTTGTTATAAATAGTTGCACCATCGTTTGAAACTTGTCCAGTTATACTATTTATAGGCTGAATAGATTGGTTTGGATACCCGCGTAAAGCAATAGCTTCACGACCATCAATACTAAAATTTCCAAGACCATCACCTCCTAAAAAGAATCGTTCGAAAGGAATAACACCTCTAGCATTGTTATAAGCTCCTAAAAAACCAAATTCTACACTAGGTCTTAAAACTAAATCTTTTGCTACTTGTGTATACCATTCGCCTTTAAAGTTTACTTTGTAAAATTCTAACCATTTATAGCGCTCTTGATCGATACGAGCAACCTCTTCGAAATCACCATTTGTATCTGCTATAGCTCTGTCTTCTTCTAATTGATCGTAATCTTCACCATCAAATAATGAATATGGTAACGACATTTTCGCGGTTACACTAAATCTAGAACCTCCTGTTGGATAAATAGGGTCGATGTTGGTGTTATCTCTACTTAATCCTACGGTATAGGATAAATTGTTAGCATAACCATCACCAAATGTAAATAAACCTGTGTTATAATTATTTAAATCGTAACGCTGGAAGCTTAAAGCTTGCGACAAAGTAAAATAATCGTCTGGTACTCTTAAACGTTTGGCTAAACCTACAGTTACACCTGTAATATTAAAACTTTTAGATTTATCAGCATTACCAGTTAAACCATCAAATAGAAACTGTTTTGTGTGCGATATAGATGTCGAGAACTGTACTGGGCGTTTACCTCCTAACCAAGGTTCTGAGAACGAAAAACTATAAGTTTGAAAAAAGCGGCTTGCCTGTAATCGTAATGCTAGTTTTTGACCGTCTCCCATAGGGATTGGTTTATAGGCATCTTTTTTGAAAATGTCTTTTATAGAAAAGTTATTAAACGACAAACCTAAAGTACCAATAAAACCACCACCACCGTAGCCTCCTTGAAGCTCTATTTGGCTCGATCCTGTTTCTTTAACAGAATATTGCATATCGATAGTTCCTTCGTTTGGATTAGGGTTTATAAAGTCTGGTGAAATTTCTTGAGCATCAAAAAATCCTAGTTGCCCTAATTCACGTACCGTACGAACAACCATGGCTTTGCTGTATAACTGCCCCGGGCGTGTGCGTATTTCACGATAAATAACATGGTCGTTGGTTTTATCGTTACCAACTACCGATACACTATTAAAATATGCCGGTTTACCTTCGGTTATTCTAATTTCCATATCGATAACATTGTTATCGGCACTTACTTCAACAGGGTTAATACTAGAGAATAAATACCCGTTATTTTGATATAAGTTGGTTATGTCGTCTCCGTCTGGTTTTGTTTGGTCTGCTAAGCGTTTTTGTAAAAGTACCCCATTATAGGTGTCTCCTTTATTAATACGCAGCATACGTGTTAGTTGCTGATTTGTATAAACGGTGTTTCCAATAAAATTGATGTTTCCAAAAGTGTATTTTTCTCCTTCTTCTAAATTGATTTTAAGCGTAATGCTTTTATCATCGTTTACAATAATACTATCAGAAATAACACGAGCATCTCTATAGCCGTTTTCTTTGTATCTATCTATTAAACTAACTAAATCTTCTTTGTAGTCTGCTTCAATATATTTCGATCGTTTTAAGAGTCTAATAGGATTTTTTTGTTTGGTGTTTTTCATACTTTTTCTAAGCTTTTTCTCACTTAAAATTGTATTTCCATCAAATATAATATGATCAATTTTTACTTTTTCACCTTTATCAATATTTAATACCATGTTAACTCGCGATGTTTGTACAGAGTCTTTAACATCGATGGTATTTATATAAACTTTAGCATTATAGAAACCTTCTTTTTTGTATTTATTGGTGAGGTAGTTTTTTGTAGTTGTTATAAGGTTTTCGGTAACTTTAACCCCTTTATCAAGTTTATTGTCTTTAATGATTTCTTCAAATTTAGATTTTTTTACCCCATTAATTTTAAGTTCGTTAAGTTGGGGTAAGTCTGAAAGTCTTATTTCTAAAAAAGCAACATCACCTTCAATTTTAGTGATGTAAACTTCAATATCACTAAACAGTTTAGAGTTCCATAATTTTTTAATGGCAGCCCCGATATCTTCACCGGGAATATTCATTTCGGCACCTTTTCTTAATCCAGAATAAGTAATGATGGTTTGTTCGCTAAATGAAGTATTTCCTGCTACTGTAATATCTCCTAGTGTATATTTTTTACCATTACTATAAGGTAAGTCTTGTGCAGTGGTACTAATGCTAACAGCTAAAAGCAATAGTGTTAAGCAGTGTTTTAAAAATTTTGTCAAAGGTATTATATTAACTGAGTTGTTCACTTGTTTTCCCAAATCGTCGTTCTCTTTTTTGATATTCAATAATAGCTTCGTATAAATGCTGTTTGGTAAAATCGGGCCATAAAATGCTCGTAAAATACAATTCAGCATATGCAATTTGCCAAAGTAAAAAATTACTTATGCGTTGCTCTCCACTAGTTCTAATAAGCAGGTCTACATCTGGTAAATTTTGCGTGTAAAGATGCTCATTTATAATTGATTCATCAATTATTTCGGGCGAAATTATATTATTTTTAACTTTAATACTAATCTCTTTAACAGTATTTATTAATTCTTCCCGAGATCCATAGCTTAAAGCCAGCGTTAAAGTCATTCTATTATTTTGGCTGGTTTGGTCCATTACCTCATGGAGTTCTTTAGAAACATTGTTAGGTAAGGTATTTAAATTGCCAATGGCAGAAAGTTTTATATTGTTGTCCTGAAGCGTTTTAATTTCTTTTTTAAGTGCAGAAACTAACAGCTTCATTAGGGTTTGTACTTCTAGTTTTGGTCTGTTCCAGTTTTCGGTAGAGAAGGCGTATAAAGTTAAATTTTCAATGCCTAGTTCGGCACAAGCTTCAACAACTTCTCGAACAGATTTTGTGCCATTTTCATGACCAAAAGCGCGCATCATGCCTTTTTGTTTTGCCCAACGCCCGTTGCCATCCATAATTATGGCGATGTGTTTTGGTAATTTATTATCGAGAACGTGTGCTTTTAAATTCATTTTAATTGAAACAGTAACATGGATTTTCTCCAAAGGTATAAGTTAAGGTTATTCCTGTAAACATATACCAATCATTATTATTAATATTTCCAAATCTGTACGGTTGGTTTTCTGGTTTACTTGGTAGGCTTCCGTCTAATTCGTCTGAAAACGTGTAACGGGCACCAATTTCTATACCTAAAATAAAACCTTCCACAAAAGATGTTTTAAAACCTAAGCCCATAGGAATTCCAAAGGCCCAGCTAGAGGCATTTTCGTTGGTTTGCACCCCGTTTAAAAAGTAATGGTTGTCGTGGTGAGCACCGGAAATGCCTGCAAATAAATAAGGTGTTGCTACTTTAGTTCCAGAATGCAAGTTGAAATCTACAAACGTAAATTCCATACCTATTGAAAGTTCTAATATGTTGGAATTAAATTCATAACCACGTTGAATGCGTCTGGGATCGTCTGAATTTGTATCGATACCTTCTAGTTCACTAAAAATAATCGATGCTCTGTAGGAGTGTCTTTTACTGCGATTCCATTTATAAATACCACCAAACGCAAATTGATTGGGAGCAATATAATCGGTAGCGCCCACATCTCCAATAAAGTTACTTCCGCCTAAAAAAACGCCTAGTTCATTTATTTGAGAATGACTTATTTGAATGCTTAAAACGCTTAATATCAATACTATTAAATACCTCATAAATGTTAGAAAGTTTGCAAATATAATAAATATGATGAGCCTAAGGCCATTTGATTTAAATTGTATTAGTGTAAAACTAAATTTATAAGGAAATATTGTTTAATTTCTGTTGTCTTCACCCCAAAGCAGCTTTTTTCTTAGCGTGCCCAAGAAACTTTCATTTAAAAGGTCTATCATTTTAATTTTAAAATCGGCTTTTTTAATGGTAATTAAAGTACCATTATCTAGGGTTGCAATGCGAGAATCTAATGAAACCAAGTGGTTGTCTTCGCGGCCTGAAACACGTAGTTTTATTTCTGTAGAATCGGGTATTATTAAAGGTCGCGCACTTAAGTTGTGTGGTGCAATTGGCGTTAATATAAAACTATTGGTATCTGGCGTTATAACGGGGCCACCGCAACTTAAGGAGTATCCGGTAGAGCCCGTTGGAGTAGAAATTATGAGTCCGTCGCTCCAATACGATGTTAAATACTCATCGTTTAAATGCGTTTCTACGGTAATCATCGAGGTTGTATTTTTACGGCTTACAGCAATTTCGTTTAAGGCAAAGTTTAATTCTGTTATTGTTTCGTTCTCGGGCGATGTTTCTATAGATAATAAACTGCGCTCTGATATTTTATATTTACCATCAATTATATTTTGAATGGCTTTTTCAATTTGATCGACTTGTATGGTAGCTAAAAAGCCGAGGCGCCCGGTATTAATTCCAATAATGGGAATGCCTATATCTTTAACAAAAACTATAGCTCTTAAAATAGTACCATCGCCACCAATACTTACCAAAAGGTCGAAAGATTTATCTAAGGTATCGAAGGTTTTAAACGCGCGGTAATCGTCAATATTTGGTGATTCTTTTTTAATGATGTTGAAAAACTCTGTTTCAATGTAGGCATCAATATTTTTTTCTAGTAAAAAACTAAATAAACGTTCTACAGATATGGTTGTAGTTGCATTGTAAAATCGACCAAATACGGCAATCTTCATAAATTAAATGTTTAAATATTTGTTTAGGTAATCCGATCGGTCTTTTAAACTCTCGATATAGCTATCTTCTTCATGTTCAGAAATGATGTTATAACTGTAGCGTCTTAAGTGTTGAATGATCTCGTTTAGGCCTAAGCTTCCAATTTTTAATGTAATTTGAACCAAATCGGAAGTCATATTAGAAATAAAAGCGCCTAATAATTTTCCGTTGTTCGATTCTACAATCTGGCTAATTTCACTAAATGAGTAATCATTAATACCTTTTTCTACCACAATTACACCGCCAGCTTCCGCAAAAAACGGTGTTTCGCTAAATAAACTAATAATATCATTAAGTTCGAAATAGCCTAAATATTCGTTTTTATCGTTTAAAACAGGAAGAATATTTGTCGAATTCTTCGCAAAGGCTTCAATAACATCTAACCATTGTGTTGTATCCCTAACAAAAAAATCTTCAATAGCATATTGGTATTCTGCAAGCGATTTGTTACTCTCGAAACAATGGGCATCGGTTTCAGAAAAACTACCCATAAAAACATTATTGCTATCTTTAATAGGAATATGGGTAAACGTAAGCTGATTAAACAAAAGTTGTAAATCACTTATTTTACTACTTCTGTCAAGTGGTTTTATATCGTTAATAATGTATTCAGATAAATTCATTATGATCCTTGTTATAGCTATGCAAATTAATCAAAAAAAAAGTACATAAGCCTGTTCTACTTTGTATTTTTGTCTTTTAAAACCATAATACATGACAAAGTTAAGTGTAAATATTAACAAGATAGCAACTTTAAGAAATTCCAGAGGTGGCGATGTGCCTAATGTTGTGCAGTTTGCAAAAGATGTACAGCGTTTTGGTGCCGAAGGTGTAACCATTCATCCAAGACCAGACGAACGCCACATTCGTTACCAGGATGCCCGCGATTTAAAACCTGTAGTTTATACAGAATATAATATCGAGGGAAACCCAGTAGAATCTTTTTTAAAATTAGTGTTAGAAGTTAAACCTACACAAGTTACTTTGGTGCCAGATGCCGAGGATGCTATAACCAGTAATGCAGGATGGGATACCATTAAACATAAAGATTTTTTAGTTGATGTTATAAAAGAGTTTCAACAAAACGGTATTAGAACATCCATATTTGTAGATCCTGTTTTAGAACAAATTGAAGGCGCAAAAGCTACTGGAACCGATAGAATCGAGTTATATACCGAAGCTTATGCACACCAATACGGATTAGGAAATAAACAGGCAATAACACCTTATTTTAACAGTGCTAAGTTAGCCAACGAATTAGGTTTGGGTATTAATGCAGGGCACGATTTGTCTCTAGAAAATATTAAATTTTTTAAAGATGAAATTCCTGGATTGTTAGAAGTATCCATAGGGCACGCCTTAATTGCAGAAAGTTTGTACTTAGGCGTTGAAAATGTTATTCAAATGTATTTACATAAATTAAAATAATGCTTTTACATTCAAATATTTTAGGCGAAGGCCATCCATTTGTTATTTTACATGGTTTCTTAGGAATGAGTGATAACTGGAAAACGCTGGGAATTCAATTTAGTGAAGAAAATTTCGAGGTGCATTTACTTGACCAGAGAAATCACGGACACAGTTTTCACGATGATGCCTTTAGTTATGAAGTGATGGTCGAAGACTTGAAACATTATTGCGACCACAACCATTTAAAAGATATTGTTTTGCTGGGACATTCCATGGGAGGAAAAACAGCGATGTTATTCGCTACCATGTATCCAGAATTGGTTTCTAAACTAATAATTGCCGATATCTCTCCACGCTTTTATCCTGTGCACCACGACGGTATTTTAAACGGATTAAGTGCTTTAAACTTTGATGAAATAAAAAGCCGAGGCCAAGCCGATAAAGTTTTAAGCAATTATGTGCACGATCTAGAAACCCGTCAGTTTTTGTTAAAAAATTTATATTGGAAAGAAAAAGGAAAGCTTGCGCTACGCATAAATATTGATGTTTTAAAGGATGAAGTAGCCGAAGTAGGCGAACCCTTGCCAAGTTATGCAACTTTTAAAAAAGACACACTGTTTTTAAGAGGTGACAGGTCTGAATACATAGGAGTTGGCGATGAAAGTATTATAAAAACCCATTTTCCAAAAGCAACTATTGTAACCATTGCCAATGCAGGACATTGGTTGCATGCCGAAAATCCAACCGACTTTTTTGATGCCGTGATGGGGTTTGTTCAATAAATTCGTATATTACATATTAAAATTTTAATATATGAAACTCATTATCAAACTTTTATTAAATGCCATAGCAGTTTTTGTAATCGCTCATTTTTTATCGGGTGTAACTGTAGATTCTTATGTAACAGCTATTATCGTTGCGGTTGTTTTATCAATTTTAAACCTATTGGTAAAACCCATTTTGGTGGTATTAACCTTGCCAATAACCATTGTAACTTTAGGCTTGTTTTTGCTCATTATTAACGCGCTTATTATTTTGTTAGCCGATTACTTAATTGCTGGCTTCGCTGTTAGTAGTATTTGGGTAGCCATTATCTTTAGTATCCTGCTTTCTATATTGCATTCCATATTAAATTCGCTTTTAAATGAAGATAAAAAATAGCTTAAAATCAAGCAATTAAAAACTTTGTTGGGTGGCAAAAATATTGTATTTTTGCCACCCAATTTTGGTTACAAGAATTGGTTTGTTGATTAAACATATTTGTTAAATGCCTCTAAAAAGGCTTTATATCATTTAAAATGAATATTACAAGAGAAAACGTTGATGCATTAAATGCTGTAGTAAAAGTAGATATCGCTAAAGAAGATTACAGCGATAAAGTTGAAAAAATATTAGCAGATTACCGTAAAACAGCTAACATTCCTGGATTTAGAAAAGGGCATGTGCCTATGGGTATGGTAAAAAAGCAATATGGTCAAGCTGTATTGGTTGATGAAGTTAATAAACTATTACAAGATGCTTTAAACAAATATTTAACTGAAGAAAAGTTAGATGTATTAGGACAACCATTACCAAAACCTCAAGATCAAATCGATTGGAATGCTGAGTCATTTTCTTTTGAATTTGAATTAGGTTTAGCACCAGAATTTGAAGTAAGTTTAGATACTAAAGATGCAATTACAGAATATAAAATAATTGCAGACGAAAAAATGCTTGATGAGCAAGTAGCTAATATTCAAAAACAATATGGTAAGTTAGTCTCTCAAGCTGTTGTTGAGAAAACTAGTGAAATTACAGGTGTTTACAAAAATGAAGAGCGCGATATTGAAAACAAAGTAACCCTTACTTTAGATAAATTTGCTGGCGATGCTACCGAAAAACAATTTATAGGAGCTAAAGTTGGCGATGTTCTTACTTTAAATACAAAAGGACTTTACAGCGATGATCACGAATTAATGCATGCGTTAAAAATTGGTCACGATGAGGTTCATGGTTTAGATATCGAAGTAACATTTACAATTTCTGAAATAAACACACGTGAATTAGCAGATTTAGACCAAGAATTATTTGATAAATTATTTGGTAAAGATGTTGTTTCAAATGTAACCGAATTAAAAGCTAAAATTAAAGAAGACGCCGAAAGACAATTTGCACAACAAGCAGATCAAAAGCTTTTAAATGATGTTACTGAATTTTTAGTTGAAAATACAAAATTCGATTTACCTGCAGAATTCTTACAAAAATGGATGCAAACAGCTGGTGAGAAGCCTTTAGATAGCGATCAAGCAAAAGAAGAATACGAGAAATCAGAAAAAAGCTTGCGTTATCAATTAATTGAAAGCAAATTGATTACCGACAATAACATTCAAATTACTATGGATGATATTAGAAATCAAACAAAAACAATGATAAAAGCACAAATGGCTCAATTTGGTCAAACAAATCCTTCAGAGAAGGAATTAGACGATATTGCTGCTCGAATTTTATCAAATCAAGATGAAGCGCGTCGTATTTCTGAACAATTAATTAGTCAGAAATTATTAGCACTTTATAAAGAAAAAGCAAATATTAAAGTTAAAGAATTAAGTTACGAAGACTTTGTAAAAGAAGTTTACGGAGATAAATAATTCCTTACCTTTTAAAGAATAATTCCTTATATTTAGGCGCTTTAATAAATTTATTAAAGCGCCTAATTTGTTGAATAAGCAGGCCTGTTTTTTTTAAAACAGTAAATCTTCCAACATTTAAAATCTCATACAATTGAATATTAAGGAATTAGTTTAAAAACATAACAAGTAACATTATGGATTACGCAAAAGAATTTGAAAAATTCGCGATAAAAGATCAAGGAATAAGCAGTACATATTACAATAAAATTATAAGTAGTATGTATCCAACAAATTTAACACCAAACATTATTGAAGAGCGCCAAATGAATATCGCTATTTTCGATGTGTTTTCTCGTTTAATGATGGATCGTATTATTTTTATGGGAACGGCTATCAATGATCAGGTAGCAAACATCATACAAGCACAACTTTTGTTTTTAGAAAGCACCGATGCTAATAAAGACATTCAAATTTATATTAATTCTCCAGGTGGAAGTGTTTACGCTGGTTTAGGTATTTACGATACCATGCAATTTATTAAACCAGATGTAGCAACTATTTGTACAGGTATGGCAGCCTCTATGGGAGCGGTTTTACTTTGTGCAGGCGCTAAAGGAAAACGCAGTGGTTTAACCCATTCTCGTGTTATGATTCACCAACCATTAGGCGGTGCGCAAGGTCAGGCGAGTGATATAGAAATTACTGCAAGAGAAATCTTAATCTTAAAAGAAGAACTATATAACATTATTAGTAAGCATTCTGGTCAAGATTACGACAAAGTATATGCCGATAGTGATAGAGATTATTGGATGAAAGCCGATAAAGCTAAAGAATACGGTATGATTGACGAGATTTTAGCTCGTAATTAATTATTAATAAAAAAAGTCTAATAATTTAGATTTGATATCAAAAGTGTTTTTTTATTGAAAATGTAATTACATTAATTTTCAATAAATTAGCACTTTTAAATATATAAGCTTAAGCATTAGAAATTGAAAAGCTTACTTTTACAATTAAATAAGTATAATGGCGAAAGAAGAATTAGAATGTTCATTTTGTGGTCGTAAAAAACCAGAAACTAATTTATTGATAGCAGGATTAGATGCTCACATTTGCGATAGATGTATTGAGCAAGCACATGGTATTGTTTTAGAAGAATCGAAACAATCCGATTCAGACGATTTATCTGCCGAGTTAAAACTGCGCAAACCACAGCAAATAAAAGAGTTTTTAGACGAATATATTATTGGTCAGAATATGACCAAAAAAGTAATGTCTGTAGCAGTTTACAACCATTACAAACGTTTATTACAACCCAATACCTCAGATGATATTGAAATACAAAAAAGTAATATCATCATGGTTGGTCAAACGGGTACAGGAAAAACATTAATAGCTAAAACCATTGCTAAAATGTTAAATGTGCCTTTAGCAATTGTTGATGCCACGGTATTAACAGAAGCTGGTTATGTTGGTGAAGATGTAGAAAGCATTTTAACACGTTTATTACAAGCAGCCGATTACAACCTAGAAAAAGCAGAAAAGGGGATTGTTTTTATTGATGAAATTGATAAAATTGCTCGTAAAAGCGATAATCCTTCAATAACTCGAGATGTTTCGGGTGAAGGTGTGCAACAGGCTTTATTAAAATTATTAGAAGGAACGGTTGTAAATGTACCGCCAAAGGGTGGTCGTAAGCATCCCGATCAAAAGTTTATCGAAGTAAATACCGAAAATATTTTATTTATTGCTGGTGGTGCTTTCGATGGTATCGATCGTGTTATTTCTAGACGTTTAAATATGCAGGCTGTTGGATATAGTGCTTCCATTTCAGATAATGTAGTAGATAAAAACCATTTACTTCAATATATTATTCCGAAGGATTTAAAAGATTTTGGATTAATACCTGAAATTATTGGTCGTTTGCCGGTATTAACTTACATGGATCCTTTAGATGCCGATACTTTAAGAGCCATACTTACACAGCCTAAAAACGCAATTATAAAACAGTATCAAAAATTATTCTCTATGGATGATATTGATTTTAAAATTACCGATGGAGCCTTAGATTATATTGTTGACAAAGCTATCGAATATAAATTAGGAGCGAGAGGCTTACGTTCTTTATGTGAGGAAATTTTAACCGATGCCATGTTCGAGTTACCAAGTAGCGACGATACCGAGCTTAAGGTTACTAAGGCTTACGCCGAAGAAAAATTATCGAAAATAACTTTAAAGAAACTAAAAGCAGTTTCTTAAAAAAGAAGATTATTATAATAAAAAGAAAGCCACGTATATACGTGGCTTTCTTTTTTTGTATGGATTTACTAATTAATATAAAATATCGAGAGTGAATTACGAATAATTCGTATTTTAAATTCCTTTAAGGGATTGAATTTTAATACCTGAAATAATATTTTTTAAAAACTTGGTTAAAAATAGATGTAATAAAAACTTTGGCAAAGCTTCAAAAGACACTTTTAGACCATAAGGCTAAATATTCGTTTAAAAACTTTGCGCTTGGTCGTTGGTCGATGTTTTTCAAATTAACCATTCATTTTTAATAATTCTTCAATATAATCGCGTGTATTAGATAGTCTTGGTACTTTATGTTGGCCACCTAATTTATTGTTTTCTTTTAACCAGTCGTAAAACAAGTTGGTACGGGCAATATTAATTTTTGGTTTGTTTAGCGTGATGTTGTTATAGCGCTTCGCTTCATAGTCAGAATTTAAAGCCTTTAAAGCATTATCAAATAGTTCATTAAAATAATGAATGTCATTTGGGAGTGTTTTAAATTCAATTAACCATTCGTGAGCACCTTTTTCTTTACCTTCCATAAAAATGGGCGCTGCTGTATAATCTACTATTTCAGCTTTGGTACGCTTGCATACTTTTTTTAAGGCATCTTCGGCATTTTCAATTATTAACTCTTCGCCAAATACATTAATGTGATGTTTGGTTCTCCCTGAAATTTTAATTCGGTAAGGACTTAATGATGTAAATCGAACGGTATCGCCAATTTTATAGCGCCAAAGTCCGCCGTTAGTGGTAATTATTACCGCGTAATTTTGTTGCAGTTTTACTTCACTTAAAGGAATGGCGTATTCGCTGGGTGTTGCATAAACATCCATGGGAATAAATTCGTAAAAAATACCATAATCTAACATTAATAAAAGTTCGTTAGAATTATTCTGATCTTGAATAGCAAAAAAGCCTTCAGAAGCATTATAAATTTCGTAGTACTTAAAATCTTTTTTTGGAAGTATTTTTTTATACTGATTAATGTATGGTGTGAAACTCACCCCTCCGTGAAAATAAACTTCTAAATTAGGCCATATATCGTGTAGGTCTCTTTTGCCTGTAGTTTCTAACACATTATTTAGCAAGACTAGCATCCAGGAAGGTACGCCAGCAAGACTTGTTACGTTTTCATTAATCGTTTCGTCTACAATAGCTTGCATTTTGTGTTCCCAATCGCTCATAAGCGAAACCCGGTTGCTTGGGGTGCTGCTAAACTCGGCCCAAAACGGCATGTTATCAATTAAAATCGCCGATAAATCACCAAATACGGTTCCGTTTTCTTTAAAAAGTTGTTTGCTTCCTCCTAAACGCAAGCTTTTGCCTGTAAATAACTGAGACGCTTCATTATTATTAAGATACATACAAAGTAAATCTTTACTAGCTGCGTAATGGCAATCTTCTAACGATTCTTGACTTACAGGAATAAATTTACTTCTGGAGCGTGTGGTACCACTCGATTTTGCGTACCACTTAATAGGCGTCGGCCAAAATAAGTTGGTTTCGCCTTTCATGGAACGTTCTATAATGTCCTGCCAACCATCATAATTTTTAATAGGTACGCGCTCTGTAAAGGTTTTATAGTTTTTTATAGAAGCAAAGTCGTAAGTTCGACCCAACTCTGTATTTTTAGCCATGTCTAAAAGACTAAAAAGCAATTCGTTTTGTACTTCGTTAGGATATTTTAAAAATAATTCAATTTGATGAAAACGTTTTTTAAGAAACCAAGAAGCAATCGAATTTACTATAGTGATTGGCATATTTATTTTATATTTAATTTTTTAAAAATAACACTTTTTTTCATGACCTACCAAGGCGTATTAACAAAAATGGAAACCGAATTTTCGTCACCCATTCAGTATTATTTAGTTTTCGATAATGATTTTATAAATGTAAATCAATTACTCAATAAAACCATACATATTCAATTTGTAAAATACCAATGTTTAAACTGCGGATTAGATAAAACGATTTACCGACAAGGATTTTGTAAAAGTTGTTTTTTTGAAATTCCGCAGGCCGCCGATTGGATTATGCATCCAGAGTTAAGCACCGCTCATTTAGATAAAGAAGATCGTGATTTAGAATACGAAAAGAAAGTGCAGTTACAGCCGCATATTGTTTATTTAGCAAATTCTAGCAGCGTTAAGGTAGGAGTAACCAGAAAAAGCCAAGTGCCAACGCGCTGGATAGACCAAGGAGCACACGAAGCCATTGAAATAGTTGAGGTGCCTAATCGGTATTTAGCAGGCATTACCGAAGTTGCGTTAAAAGATTATGTAGCCGATAAAACCAATTGGCGTACTATGCTTAAAAATGATATTCAAGATGAAGATCTTCTAGAATGGCGAGCACGCTTAAAACAATACATACCAGATGAAGCTATGCCTTATTTTATTGAGAATAATAAGGAAACACATCTGGATTTTCCGGTGTTTAAATATCCGCAGAAGCCAAACAGTTTAAATCTTTTAAAGTCTTTAGACTATACAGGAACCTTAGTTGGTATAAAAGGACAGTATTTAATATTTGACGATGATACTGTTTTTAATATCAGGTCTAACGAAGGTTTAGTCGTTAATTTAAATATAGCATAAACAAAAAATCCCATCTATAACTTACTGTACAGATGGGATTTTTCACAAAGAATTTAAAGATTAAATATCTTCTTGGTCTCTTAAATTTTGTATGTAAGCTGCTTTTTGTATCTGGCGTCTTCTTTTAACAGACGGCTTGGTAAAAAATTGTGCATCTCTTAAATTTTGCATCACTTTTACATTTCGGTGTTTTCTTTTGTAACGTTTTAATGCGCGTTCTATATTTTCGCCGTCTTTAATAATAATCTTTAACATGTATGAAATTTATATAATTAATCGTGTCGTTTTAGGCTTATCCTAAATACGTTTTTAATACTTTACTTTTTGATGTATGTCTTAGCTTGCGAATACCTTTTTCTTTAATTTGTCTTACACGCTCGCGAGTTAAACCAAATGCATCGCCAATTTCCTGAAGACTCATAGGTTGTGTGTTGCTTATGCCATAATAATTACGAATAACTTCAGCTTCATTTAAAGACAGGGTATTTAATGCACGATTAACCTCTGTGGTTAGCGAATCGTTCATTAAATTGTTATCTGGTTGCGGTGTTTCGTTCGATTTTACTACGTCGTATAGGTTAGAATCTTCACCTTCTTTAAAAGGGGCATCCATAGACACGTGTCTTCCTGAAATTTTCATAGACTGCTTAACATCGCTTAATGTTAAATCTAAATTGTTTGCAATTTCTTCGGCACTTGGCGCTCTTTCATGTGTTTGCTCTAAAAAGGAATACGCTTTATTAATTTTGTTAATAGACCCAATTTTGTTTAACGGTAACCTTACAATTCTAGATTGCTCGGCTAAGGCTTGCATAATGGCTTGTCTTATCCACCAAACGGCATAAGAAATAAATTTAAACCCTCGGGTTTCATCAAAACGTTTTGCTGCTTTCACTAAGCCAGCATTGCCTTCGTTAATTAAATCGGGAAGGGTTAAACCTTGATTTTGATATTGTTTTGAGACCGATACTACAAAACGTAAGTTAGCAGTTGTTAATTTGTCTAGAGCTTGTTGGTCGCCTTGTCGAATTTTTTGAGCTAATTCTACTTCTTCTTCGGCTGTAATTAATGATATTTTACTAATATCTTGAAGATACTTATCTAACGACTTAGATTCTCTATTGGTAACTTGTTTCGTAATTTTTAATTGCCTCATCTATTTTATTTAAAGTTAAACTAAGTTCAATCTAACTTTTTTTTCGAGAAATCCTAATTATTTAAGGTTTTTCTTTAAAATAGATAAATTTTCTAATTTTAAAATGCAGTTTTATTGCATTTTATTTAATAAAAAGCCAGGTTGTTTAACCGTGTCTTTTGCTTTCTTTTTACTGCCTAATAAATTACCAAGTACGTTCTTAACTGCATTGGTTGTTGTATTGGTTTTTGTAGAGTCTGTAGGTGTTTTATTGCCCTCTAAAATGCCACCAAGCACGTTTTTAACCGAGTTGTTTTGTTGTGTTTTTAAAGAATCTGATTTTGTTTTATTCCCATTTATTAATCCGCTAAGTAAATCTTTTGCTTTATCTTTTCCTTGGCCTATTAATTTTTGTTTTTCAATTTCAATTAATTGTTTGGTTAAATTAGATACACCACTTGTAAGATCTGTTTTTACCGATGGACTCGTAAAATTGCCGGTAATGTTTGCGGTAACAGGAATTGAAATATTATTAGCTTCTTTAGTATCTATTTTACCTATAAGTCTGTTTATTTCGCTACCTAAGTATTTGGCTGGAACATTAAAAACGGCGTTGTAATTTAAAGTTTTATCAAAACCGTGTGAGCCAACCACATCAATAGTAATATCCTCGTATTTTATTTGGAAAGGTTTTACACTTACTTTTCCGTCTTTAAATTCGAGTTTTGTTTTTAAGTCTTTTAAATTAAGTTTATTAAAATCAATAAAATTTAAAGAGCTAGTAAGCTTACTTAACAAGGCGCTTTGGTTTTCGCTTATTTTGGTTGAAAGTAATTCGGCTAAAGCATTACCAGAAACGGTACTTAAATTGGGCGTAAAATCGTCTCCTAAATTACCAGATAAGCTAATATTTGTATTAAGTTTTCCTTGAATAAAATTAGCGATAGGAGCCAAACTTTGTAGTAATTCTAAACCTTTAAAAGATTTTGAAATATCGAAATTATTGGCGCCTAAATTAAAATTAAAAGTAGGTGTTTCGTTTTTAGTAGAAACATCGCCATTTATGGCTAAGGCACCATCAAAAATACTCGAAGTTAAATTTGTTATGCTGGCTTGTTCGTATTTAATAGTAAGAACACCTTTAACATCTTTCAAATTTAAATTGTCGTAAACAACGGTATTTGCACTCGCATTTAATGTGCAATCAAAAAATGCCGGAATTTTTAAAGCTTCTGTTGGAGTATTGGTTTTATTGGCCGTTTCGTTGCTTTCTTCAGCCATAAAATCACTTACTTTAAATACATTAGAATTTAAATTAAAGTTTCCTTGCAGTTTGTTATTACTCAATAAAAAGCCCATTAAATTTTTAATAGTTCCGGTTGCATTAATATCGCTTTCACCTGTTTTAGCTTTGAAATTATTTAAGGAAACGGTTTCCGGATTAAACGTTAAGCTTGCTTCTGAAATATTAAAAGGATGCACCATCTCTTCTGAAGTAAATTCGAAATTTGAAAGACTGGCAGCACCGCTGTTTTTTATTCGTGCGTAGGCATTTGTTTCTAGAGCTTCCATATCGAAAGCGGTATTTAATTTAGCTTTTAAAATGCCGGTTAACCGATGCTCTAAATCAATAGGATATGCTTTTGATAAGTTAGCAAGGTTTAAAACACCATCGATGTTCGCATTGACTAACATATTTTTTGTGATGTTTTTTAGGGTTGCCGACGATTTAAAAACATCGTTATCAATTTTAAAATTGAGGGTATTAATATCAATATAAGTATCGTCAACTAATCCCGTGGTGTTTTTTATTGCTGTATTTATAACAATATTTTCAACACGTTTTGGTAAATCTGGATATTTAAACGAAGCGTTGTTAGATGTTATTTGAATATCCAGCTTGGGTATGGTGGTATCGGTAGACATTCCTTTTATAATACCTTTCACCTTAAATTCGCCAGTAGTTTCAACCCCATTAATGTTTTTAGAGTAGGTTTCTGGAATCACGGCTAAAAAGTTTTTAAAATCCGATTCCGGATTTTCAAAAGTAATATCAATGTCTTGTCCGTTTTCAAGAAGCTGAACCCAACCTTTAAACTCTAAAGGCAATTTATTAATAAAACCTTGATTTTTTTTGAATGTGTATTTGCTGTTATTCAGGTCTAAACCAATGAGTGCATCTAATTTTACCGGGTTATTGTTTAAATAGTTAATACTATCAAATGTAAAACTAACATGAGCCTCGGTTTTTGTGTCTAATTCTGAATCTTCAGCCGAAAAAATACCGCTTCCAGTATGATTAAGCTCGCTAATGTATAAGGACATTTTTGAAACATCATCAATGTAAGTAATCGCGCTATTATTGATGCTGTAATGGTCTATATCGAAAGCAAAACTGCTGGCTTCGGTTGAAGCGTTTGCTTTGTCTTTAGAAATATCGTAATTGGTGTTTCCAAAACTATCTGTTTTTAAGGTAAGCATGGCCTTATCAACCGTAATAGCATTAACCTCTAAGGGGCCGTCGCTGGCGCTTTTAAATAGTTCTTTAACAGACATGCTAAAAGCTATGTTTTTGGCACTTACAAGGGTTTGGTCTTTAAAAGGTTCGAAATTGGTAATTAGTAAATCGTTAATACCAACATGTACTTTAGGGAAACTTTTAATAAAGCTTAAACTTACATCGCTAAACTCAACTTTTGCATTAACGTTTTCGTTAATAAAACGTTTTACTATATCTTTAATTTGCCCCTGAAAAGCAAAGGGAAGTGCTAATAAAAGAGCTAAAATAATAAGTATAGAGATGCCGAAAATTTTTAGTGCTTTCTTCAAAATAATGAGCGTTTAGAGTTTGTAATTACTTTATAAAAAGATATACGCAAAAATGCGACGAAAAGTTTTAATATAAGAATTTACGACGTTAAGTTTTGTATAAAGTTTATATGAGGTCTATTTCTTCGTTCACCTTTAAATTGAAGCGTTTACTAAATAAAAACACACCTAAATATAAAAATGGGGTATCTAAAACGGCAATAATGAGCTTAAATAGAAAACCACTAATAAGCAGTCCGTTAAAATTGGCCCAATCTATAATACCGAAAAAACATAAAAGGGTTACAATACTAAGGGTATCAACAAATTGAGAAAACCAGGTAGAAAAATTATTTCTAATCCAGAGATGTTTGCCTTTGGTTACGCGTTTCCAGAAATGATAAATTTGAATATCTACAAACTGTGCAAACAAATAGGTAAGCATACTGGCAAAAACAGCGATGGCCGAGTTGCCAAATACGGTGCTAAACATGTCGTCGCTAACATAAGACCAAGAGGTAGCTGGCACATGGCTGGCTGTAAAAACAATTAATAAAGAGAAAAGTGAAGCAAATATACCAACCACCACAATGTCGTTGGCGCGTTTTTTACCATAAATTTCACTAATTAAATCGGTGATTAAAAAGGTGATAGGATAAGGTAAAATACCTACCGATATTTCAAAAAGTTTGCTGCCAAAAATCTCCATATCAAACGGATACCAGTAAAAGAATTTTTGAAAAATTAAATTTGATACCACCAGCGAGGTAATAAACAATCCTCCTAAAAGCAGATAAATACGTTGGGCAGCAAGTTTGTTTTTTAAGGTCATGAAATTTTGTGAATAAATAGGCTTCGTAAATATAAAGGAATAAATTTTGTTTTAGTTATTTTGCCATTACTTATGATGCAACCAACCACATTTTACGTAGCTTTAGGAAGTAATAAAGGCGATAAATTTAAAAATCTACAGGACGCTATAGATTTAATTCATTTTAAAATTGGCCACATTACCCTTATTTCTAAAGTGTATAAATCGCCAGCTTTTGGTTTTGAAAGTGACGATTTTTTTAATTGTTGCCTCATTCTAGAAAGCTATTTAGAACCCCAGGTGGTTTTAGAGTCTTTGCTAAAAATTGAAACACAACTAGGACGTGTTCGAACAGACCTAAACACATACGAAGCACGTATTATCGATTTAGATATTATTTTGGTTGAAGACCAGATTATAAATACAAACACACTAATAGTACCGCATCCCGAAATGCAAAAACGAAAGTTTGTTTTGCAGCCATTAAGCGATATTGCATCAAATGTAAAACACCCATTATTACAAAAAGATATTGCGCATTTGTTAGTTGATTGTGCCGACCCAAGTGTTCTGGAACCTATTAATATTGGGTTAAAAAAACCAAGTAAAGCCATCGATTTTTCTAAATATAGTTTTATTGCTATTGAAGGTAATATAGGAGCAGGAAAAACCAGTTTAGCTAACAAAATAGCCAACGATTTTAATGCAAAACTTATTTTAGAACGGTTTGCCGATAATCCGTTTTTGCCCAAGTTTTATAACGATGCGGTGCGTTATGCTTTTCCATTAGAAATGTCTTTCCTTGCCGATAGATACCAACAAATTAGCGACGATTTATCGCAACTTGATTTGTTTAAAGATTTTATTGTTAGTGATTATGATGTTTTTAAATCGCTCATTTTTTCAAAAATAACATTACAAGAAGACGAGTTTAAACTATACAGAAAGTTGTTTTATTTAATGTATAAAGAGCTTCGTAAACCCGATTTATATGTGTATTTGTATCAAGATACCGAACGTTTGCAGGAAAATATTAAAAAACGCGGACGCGATTACGAGCAAAATATAGCCAATGAATATCTCGAAAAAATCAATACGGGCTATTTAGAATTTTTAAAAACACAAACCGAATTTAACGTAAAAATTATTGATATTTCCAATAGAGATTTCGTAAAAAATCGTTCTGATTATTTATGGGTTTTGAGAGAGATATTATTAAATTCTTGATAGTTTTAAAGATTATTTTCTGCATCATTTGTAATTTTAGCATAATAAATCGACCAATAATTGAGTTATTTATTTAAAATATAATTTAATTAATTTAATGTGCTTTTGCAATTGCAAGGCTTAACTAGTTCAGCTTATTTGATTACTTATTATTTGAAAATCATTAAAGTAGGACAGGATAGTTCAGGATAGATTATTTTTTTTAATCTTTAATTTTACAAAAAAATTCAAAAAAAATATGGAAAAAACAAAAAATACACACAGAATATTAACAATTATCTCATTAATTGTTTTTATAACCTATTTTTCTTGTTCGTCTAGTGATACAGATCTTAGTCAAGAGATAGAGGAGGTTGTTATTCCTGTCCCAGAACCAGAACCAGATCCAGTCCCTGAACCAGAACCAGAAGTGATAATTGATGAAGATACAGGTCCTTATACAACATGCAATCCCGAAGGTGAAAATGCTACTAGAACATCAAACGATCTACCCAACCCTGTTAATGTTGGGACTATTGATGATAGGAGTTGTTATGCAAATTACAAAGAGGTTGAAATTGATGGACTTACTTGGGGAATATACAACATAACAGCTGGTTCCAATAATCAGGATGCTCCAAATACCTTACAACCTCGAATAGAACGTTCATTACCTGTAGCGAACTCCAATGTAGGATCATCTGTTAAATTTACAGGAGACTTTAGAATTCTAGAAGTAGCTGATGCAGGTTCTTTTGGTCAAGATGGTACTTACATAGCACAAGCTAAAGGACAACACACTGGTGGCGGAGGTTCTGCCGATCCCGCTATTTGTCTATATAGAGCACATCCTGTTTACGGTACAGGTAGTAAAGCAGATAAACAAGTTGCTTTTGATATCTATGCTGAGCGTATATTAGAACGTGGTGGCTCTGGAAGCGGTAGAGAAGTTGTTCTACTAAAAAGAGTTAATAAAAATGAAATAACTTCTTTTGTGTTAGAGGTAGGTTTTAAAGTAGACCCAAGCGATTCTTCAAAAAAAATACACTATTGTAATGCTATAATTGGAGGTGAAGCCTTTAATTGGAATATTCCTTCACCAGAAAGAGGGACCCAATCGAAAATTAGATATGGTGCATACCGAGTTAGAGGCGGAAGAGCACAGATTAGATGGGCAAATACAACGCATGAAAGAGTTCAAAACTAATTTAAATTTGATTTAGAATCGTATTCTATAAACGTAAAATAAAAAAGGCTGCCTTAGAAGGTAGCTTTTTTTATTTAGGAGACAAAACCAAATATGAAAAGGTTTATGGTAATTCATATAATATGGTGATAATTTGACTTTTGTTGGGTCTATCTAAATAATACGTTGTTAGTTGTTTCGCACAATTAATTTTTAAATTAAATGGAGGTTTTAATAAATCAACTCCACTATCGTGTTTTAACCGAATACCTTGGCCAGATATAATATCCTTATTCGGAATAAAATCACCTAAAGGAATATGCTCAGTTAGGATAATATATTTATAATAGTGGATTTTTTTAAGGATGCTTTTAATCTCAGCGTTTGATAAATGTTGCAATACTTGTCTTAAAATAATACAGTCTGCATTAGGAAGTTCATCTATTGCAATATTTATGCAGTGGAATTCTAAATTATCAGCTTTAAATAATTTTTTATTTCTTTTAATTAGGCTATCCACAATATCAATAGCAATATATGTTTTAGTGAATTTTATAAGGTGCTTTCCAATATTAAAATCGCCACAACCTAAATCGCAGACTACCAGTGGTTTTTTATGAGATTTTAAAAAAGTGATTACAGTTTCTATATAGGGGGTTATAATTTTAGGTTCGTGAGATCCTTCACCCGAGTAAAAATCAAATGTATGGCCTCCCCAAAGATGCATGTTATAGATTTGTTCCATAACAGCTTTTGTTGGCCAGGGTGTTTTTGATTTTTTTTCCAAAGTTTTTTAAAAAAAATGTTGTTTAAATATCGATATTTAATACCATTAAGAAAACGGTTTTCGGTGTATAGTTCTAGTCGATTTATTGCGTTGCTTGATGCAGCTTACTAAACACATCCCAAATTACAATACCGCAACTCACCGAAATATTTAAAGAATGTTTGGTGCCGTATTGCGGAATTTCAATAACCACATCGCTTGCAGAAACCACTTTTTGTGAAACACCTTTAACTTCGTTGCCAAAAACTAAAGCATAAGTTGTATGGGCTTCGGGTGCAAAATTATTTAGCATTGTAGCATTTTCGGCCTGCTCAATAGCGCATATTTTAATGTTTTGAGCTTTTAGTTTTTCAATTAAATCCATGGTGTTTTCAACATATTGCCAGGCTACGGTATCGGTGCTTCCTAATGCTGTTTTATGAATATCTTTGTTTGGCGGTGTTGCCGTAATGCCACAGAGGTAAATTTTTTCAACTAAAAAAGCATCACTTGTTCTAAAAACAGAGCCAATATTGTTTAAACTTCTAATATTGTCTAACACAATAATTAGAGGTGTTTTTTTTGCTTCTTTAAAATCATCGACACTCAATCGGTCTAATTCGCTGTTTTTTAGTTTTCGCATTTAATAAATGATTAATAATTGTAGATAACTTATAGGGTTTCAACTTCAAAAAAAATCAAAATAACAGTACATTAGCAATCTTACAATACATGCAAAAATAACACTTAAAAACCACTTTACCATTGGCAAAAAAAGAGAAAAAAGAAACACCTTTAATGAAGCAGTATAACGCTATAAAAGCAAAATATCCTGATGCTTTATTGTTGTTTCGCGTGGGTGATTTTTATGAAACCTTTGGTGAAGATGCTATTAAAACCGCTGGGATTTTAGGTATTATTTTGACTAAGCGTGGCGCTGGAAGTGAGAGTGAAATTGAACTAGCAGGATTTCCGCACCATTCTTTAAATACGTATTTACCAAAACTTGTAAAAGCCGGAGAGCGCGTTGCTATATGCGATCAATTAGAAGACCCCAAGCAAACAAAAACCATTGTAAAGCGAGGTGTTACCGAGTTAGTAACGCCTGGTGTAGCCTTAAATGATGAGGTATTAATATCGAAATCGAATAACTTTTTATGTTCGGTGTATTTCGATAAAAAAAACATTGGTGTTTCTTTTTTAGATATCTCTACAGGTGAGTTTTTAACCTCACAAGGCAATGCCGAATACATTGATAAGTTATTACAAAATTTTAATCCGAGTGAAGTTTTGGTTTCTAAGCAAAAACGCACGTTGTTTAACGAAACGTTTGGCACCGATTTTCATACATTTTATTTAGAAGATTGGGTTTACCAAACCGATTATGCTTACGAAACCTTAATTAAACATTTTAACACAAAAACCTTAAAAGGGTTTGGTATTGAAGCGTTGCAGGAAGGTATTATAGCCTCGGGTTCGGTGCTTCATTATTTATCGGAAACGCAGCATAATAAATTAGAGCATATTGCCTCTATTTCAAGAATTGCCGAAGACGATTATGTTTGGATGGATAAATTTACCATTCGTAATTTAGAGTTGTACAATTCTACAAACAACAATGCGGTTACCCTTTTAAGCGTCATTGATAAAACAATTTCGCCTATGGGCGGGCGTATGTTAAAACGCTGGTTGGCCTTACCTCTTAAAAGCATCGATAAAATAAAGCAACGCCATGAAGTGGTTAGTTTTTTCACCAAGGAAACTTCGGTGCTTCAGAAAATACAAAATCAAATAAAACATATTGGCGATTTAGAGCGGTTAATTTCAAAAATAGCTACCGGAAAAGTTAATCCGCGTGAGGTTATTCAGCTTAAAAATTCATTAGAAGCTATAGTTCCTATAAAATCGATTGCTTCAAACTGCACAAACGAATCTTTAAAAATTATAGGCGATAATTTGCAAAGTTGCGATGTACTTCGCGCCAAAGTGAAAGAAATGCTTAATGAAGACGCGCCTGTAAATGTATTAAAAGGTCATACCATTTCAGCGGGCTTTTCGCAAGAGTTAGACGAGCTTCGAGGTTTATCAAAATCAGGAAAAGATTATCTCGATAATATGCTTAAACGCGAAAGTGAACTTACGGGCATCACGTCGCTTAAAATAGATTCAAACAACGTTTTTGGTTATTATATTGAAGTGCGCAACACGCATAAAGATAAAGTGCCAGACAGCTGGATACGAAAGCAAACCTTAGTAAATGCCGAGCGCTATATAACCGAAGAATTAAAAGAATACGAAACCAAAATATTAGGTGCCGAAGATAAAATTCTAGCCATCGAGCAGCAATTGTTTGCCGAATTGGTAGCATGGTTAAACCAATATATAAAACCGGTACAACAAAATGCCTATTTAATTGGCCAGTTAGACTGTTTATGTGGTTTTGCTCAATTAGCTATCGATAATAACTACATCTACCCAGAGATGGATGCTAGTTTTGATTTAGATATTAAAGAGGGACGCCATCCAGTTATAGAAAAACAATTGCCTATTGGAGAAGCCTACATTGCCAACGATGTGTTTTTAGATAGAGCAACCCAGCAAATTATCATGATTACCGGGCCCAATATGTCGGGTAAATCGGCTATTTTACGTCAAACAGCCTTAATCGTTTTATTGGCTCAAATGGGTAGTTTTGTTCCAGCAAAAGAAGCCCGAATTGGTTTAGTAGATAAAATATTTACCAGAGTAGGAGCGAGCGATAATATCTCGATGGGCGAATCGACTTTTATGGTTGAAATGAACGAAACAGCTTCTATTCTTAATAATATATCCGATAGAAGTTTGGTGTTACTCGATGAAATTGGTCGTGGCACCAGTACTTATGATGGTATTTCTATAGCCTGGGCGATTAGTGAGTATTTACATGAACACCCATCAAAACCCAAAACATTATTTGCAACACATTACCACGAACTTAATGAAATGACCGAAACTTTTAGTCGTATTAAAAACTTTAATGTTTCGGTAAAAGAATTAAAAGACAATGTGCTTTTTTTAAGAAAACTGGTAGAAGGTGGTAGCGAGCATAGTTTTGGTATTCATGTAGCTAAAATGGCCGGAATGCCGCAGCAGGTTTTGCGACGCGCTAATCAGGTTTTGAAAAAATTAGAGAAGTCGCATTCCAGTGAAGAACTCACCGAAACAGTTAAATCTTTAAATAATGAGATGCAACTCAGTTTTTTTAATTTAGACGACCCTTTGTTAGAAAATATAAAAGAAGAAATACTACATACTGATATAGATACACTTACACCTGTTGAAGCCCTCATGAAATTAAACGAAATTAAACGTATGTTGGTAAAGAAATCTAAAAACTAATATTTTTTTAAAATAATTTCAAAAAAGACTTTGTACTTTTAATAATTGTACTAAATTTGCAACCGCAATAACGATATTGCACGTTCATACAAAGACTGCGAAAGTAGCTCAGGGGTAGAGCATCACCTTGCCAAGGTGAGGGTCGCGGGTTCAAATCCCGTCTTTCGCTCTGAAACTTTCTAAAAATATACCATGCTGAAGTGGTGGAATCGGTAGACACGTTGGACTTAAAATCCAATGAACATTAGTTCGTGCGGGTTCAAGTCCCGCCTTCAGTACCAAGTGGGACAAATCATTTTTTTTTGATTTGTCCCTTTTTTTATTCCCTTGTGAGCCCTTGTTAACACTAGCAATTTTCAAAAGTATAGGGTTTACATCAGCGGTTCGAACTTCATTTTTTTCAAATTGAAATTTTTTAGGGAATATCGAACCAATTAATTTTCTCTTACGGTCAATATCTGAATTAATAAACAGATTATCAATGCTTTCTAATTTATTTAATCCGTTTCTATAGGTGTTAAGAATTTCGTTTTGATTGGTTTGCTGTTTTTCTTTATCCTTTAATTCGTTGAAAGTAGTTTCATATCTAATTTTAGCTTTTTGGTAGTCATTAGAGTCTATTTTCCCATCAATAAACAAGTCCTGTAGCTTTTCAAGTCTCTCGTTAATATCGCTCAATTTTTTGTAATGACTTGCTCCCAGAGCTTGGGTTTTAGATTGTAGTTTAAACTTATCTTTAATCATTTTAAAGAGTAGGTTTTGGGTGTTTTTATTTAAGCTAATACTCTGTAAGAAGTCTTGAAACCAAAGTTCCACATCCTGAGCTTTATATCTTGTATTGCATGGTTTCACACAATGGTAATAGTCATAATATTTAGAACGCCCTTTGCTAGAACTAGCTAATAAGGGATTATGGCAATTAGGGCAAAGCACAAAATCTTTTAATGGAAAAATGGGATTTATTTTTTTATGTTTTAGTTTAAACTGCTTTTTTCCACCATCAATAATGGATTGCACCTCTTGAAATAATGCTTTAGAAACAATAGGTTCATGTATGCCCTCTACAATCATTTCCTGCTCGTCTTTGAATGCTTTAATGTAAATATCTCCACAATAGAGGCTGTTTCTGATAATTCTAGCAAAAGCAGATTTACTAGTCTTAAATCCATTTTTTCTTAGAATATCCAGTACCTCTTTTTGATTGTAGTGTTTAGAAGCAATAAGCTCAAAAGCTTTCTGAATATGTTTAGCATCTTCATTGGGTTTAAGAATGGGTTTCTTGTGGTTGTCTCTACCCATATCATAGCCTTTAGGAGGGCTAGCTACATATCTCCCTTCTTTAAAAGCACGTCTCATACCAGATATGACATTAAGGGAACGTCTTTGATTTTCAACCTCTGGTATAGACAGATATACTGCAAGCATGATTCCCTGTTCAGGGATAGATAAATCTAAAGGTTGTTCGATAGCATTGACGATAATACCTAAATCATTAAAGGTTTTAATAATATTATAAGATTCGGTGGTATTTCTAGAAAACCTATCCCATTTTATAAATAAAATTTCATCAATGGTTGTAGCATTCTTTTTGGCATACTGCATAAGCTTTTTGAATTCGGGTCTATTAAATGTTTTAGCAGAATAATCTTCTCTGTAGACACCTATAATATCATAGTTATTAAGTTTGCAGTAGTTTTTCAGTTTTTGCTCTTGGTCTCGCAATGAAAATCCTTTGTCAGCTTGTTCGTCTGTAGAAACCCTGACGTATAAAATAGCTTGTTTCATAATGTATCGATTTTTGTAAGGTTGTCGCATATCATTTCTGAAAGAACTTCCAATAGGTTAATAATCTCTTTTATTTCTGCTTCCGTATAAGGTGTTTTGTTTTGATGGTTTAAAATTGTTGTTGCTTCATTAATATTCACGATTTCCAATATGGTGGATAAAAATAGAGCTACTATTGTCATCTCACTTTTGGCGATGAAGTGCTAAGGGCCTCTTAGGACTATATTTGTTTTTTTAGTATATTTTTAATTACCAAATGCTTGTCGTTTCTAAAAATAATCTCAGCACGCTGGTATTGCTTTAAACCAATGAGAGTTCTTATCGCTTGAGCCTCATGGTTTTTTAAATCTTGCTCATTGGTTATTTCTACTTCAAAAGTTTCATTATTGTGGCTTCTGTAAATTTTTATTTGTTTAAAGTCTTTTTGCTTTAATAGTTTCAAAAGTTCTAATTCACTTGGAGTATAAAGCGCAAATAGCACTGTGTATTTATACAAAGCCTCATCTTGATAAAACTTTGATACCAGAGGTACTATGGGGATATTTATTACAGAATGGTGGATTAAATTTGTTACAAGCTCTTCTCTAAAGTCTCTGGCATTCATTTTAGCTTCTATATCTTCAGCTACAGGATTAAATATGTTATAACTGAAAGTAGCTTCTTCAGAAACCTCTAGAGGTTTTCTGTGAAGTATTAGGGCTGGTGTATGACCAAAAAGAAGAACTGAACTGACTAACCCTCCTAGATTAGTGAAATATATTTTATAATCTTCAGGGATATTCTCTAAAATTGATTTTATAATTTCTACATTAAATCCTTCGTCTTCAGTTGCCATATAGTTTAGCTCTTCTGGAAGCCCTTTTTCAACTATTTCAGATATCGTTTGATCGCTTAGGCTGTTAAAATAACTTTGGTCTATCGGTTCATATAAATAGTCCTTTATATTTTTTAAGTCTTTTAGGGATAATCCTATAACACGAAGTTCTTTTATTATAAGTACCCATAACGCTTCGAAGTAATTTAGTTCCACGCGTCTTCTAGTGACCTCCTTGTTTGTAGCCGATTCACTAACTTGGTAATCAATAATCCCCTTTTCGCCCCAATTTACATAAATGCGGTATGGGACATCTAAGTCGTTAAGTGTTACCCGTTTTTCTGCCAGTTTAGGAAATAAATCAAATAAGTCCATATATTTATATTATAAGTAACAAATGTATTAAAAAAAAATTTATAAATTTACAATATATTATATATTTAATAAAAAATAAGAGTAAATTATGAAGTTGAAAAAAAAATGTAAAAATCCAGAATGCCAGACTGAAATACAAAACTACAAGAGCTCTAAACGCTTGTATTGTGATGATGTTTGTAAAAATAGGAGTGCCTATTTAAAAAGAACCATTGAAGAAGGGCACCTTTTAGAAAAGGATAAAGCAATCAGAAAAAATTATAGAATTCTGAAAAAGTTAATAGATTTTAATCTAGGACCGCTTTCGGAGCAAACACTTTTAAGCCATGGATTTGATTTTGATGCTTACCATGGTGCTGTTGTTAAAATAGACGACAACGGAAATAAAGTACAAATAAATCGTATTTATGACATCTACTTTCAGAATAAAGACAATAAAATAATAATAATAAAAAATTAATAATATATGGAAACCGTCATATTGAATAACATGGATAAACTTTTATCACCAATTGAACAAGCTGAGTTGGTCGGTATACTAAAGAAACCAGAAGAGCTAATTTATGAACAGAAACAGCGTTACTTTTTTTACGGCGTAATTATTACTTGCGCTTTAGCTTTAGGAGGTTTTTTAATTTATAAGTCAGTTGAAAAAAATAAACAAAATAATGCGTCTTAATACTTAAATAGCGTATCGGCAAAAAGTTCTAAATATCAATTATCAGAAAATTAAATTAGAACCTTTATAGTTTATAATTGTAACCGCTAACTTTTCTTTTAAAGGTTAAGCGGTAGTATCTGATTTTGCTCAAATGATTTCTTATTTAGAAGTTTCAGGAAATAATCAAATCTTAAACTAAAGTTTATAAGGGAACACTGAAAATATCCTTTTTAAATTATTTAGAGACTACTTTTTATATTTTTTATCTATTGTTTTCAATCAAATAATTCAAGAACAAGGAAAACAAAAACCATAGCGTCCATAAATTTAATTCATCCCAGTAGGGAAAATCAAAGGGCAAATTATTTTTTAAAATAAAAATTATTTTAAAAAATAATTCAACCAAAATAAATTAAGCTTGGAATTAAAAAATAACTTAAAATCGATTTAAACGTATTATAAACGTTAAAAATCGTTGAAAATCGATTTTAATACAGTAAAGCATAGGTAATAATAATCATAAAAAAAGCCATTTTATCTTCTAATTCAGCATATTTCAAATCAAAAATTAATAGGAATTTCAATATGCTATAGATATGAAAATATTAATTTGTAATGATACAGAAATTTGTGGTGCATTGATATGGTAATTTTGTAATAATTAATTTTTCTGAGATATTGTAAAATCAATATCTAGCCCCTGTTTGTTGCATTGGATTAGAAATGACAATTTATATCTTATTAAATATCAAAATTCATATTAAATAAATGATTACAAAAGCCTGAAAATACATTTTCATTAATAGGATTTGTTACAAAACATCATTTGATTTTAAAAACAAAAAAAATATTTAAAATTCATCAATATCCAAAGGGGGTAAAATATAAATCAAAGCACTTCTTGATAAAAAAGTAGCCAAAGAAAAGAGCAAATAACTAGTGTTGATTGCAGTTTATTAACTCAGTTCTTTGCTAACTTCTGTTTTTTATTTAGAGACTTTTTTCAAATTTTTGAATAATCTAACAAATATGTAGATATGACTTAAGGATGAACCTAAACCATAGGTTACAAAAAACAACCATATTAAACCGAGGTTATGATTGTAAAGCTCTAAACCAAAGAATTGAGGAAAAGCAATTATTAAATCTCCAAAACCTACGATATTGAAAATCCAAACCAAAGGAATGGCAAAACTCCATTTGTTTTTTAGAGCAATTGCGTTTATAATAGCTAAAATAGCTGTGGTAAAATCGAGTATTCCGACTGTAGTTAAAAATTCAGTTGGAAAACCGTCATAAAACTGCTCCTTTGCCATAAACGTTAAACCTAAATATCGAAATGCGTTATAGAATACGAAAGGTAATAGTGCTTCGTGTAAGGATAGTTTTGAAATTCGAGGCTGAATCCAATACTTGAAACCTAAAATAATTGCGATTGTGCCTGTCAAGGCTTGTAAGTTGATAATAGTAAAATTGTCCATTTTGTTATTTTTTATCTGTAACTATTTTTGGTTTGGGATTGGTTTTTTATTCAATTGCTTAAAGATAAATTTGGGAGCAAGCCTACTCATCAATTTCAATTGTTTGGAAATTCCCGGTGTAATCTCTTCTTTTCCATTTTTGAAATCTTTCCAAAAAATGTCAGCTAATTTTTCGGGTGGCATTGGTTTTAAGTTATCGTCTTCGGCAATATCAGCTCCGTGAGCCAATGGAGTATCAACTACTGGCGGAAGAAGCTCTACCACTTCTATATTGTGTGGCTTCAATTGAGGGCGAATACCTAATGTCCAAAAATGCAAAGCCGATTTTGTTCCTGAATAAGTTGGTGCTTGTGCAAAAGGCACGTATGCTAAACCCGAGGAAACATTTACCAAAATTGCGTTATTACTTTTTTTCAATTGTGGTAGAAAGTAGTGCAAGACTCTAATGGGGGAGTTGTAGTTGATTTCAATTTCCTGCATTTGTTTATGCAAATCATTCCTTTCGTTTCCTGCATCTATCAAATTCATTATACCCGCATTATTGAAGAGTACATCAATGCCGCCAAATTGTTGGTTAATGTCGTCTGCAAGTTTTCTTACATCTGCGTCATCCGTAACATCACTTTGAAAAATATGGATTTTGGGAAAGTCCCTTTGGACAGCTTCTAATTTTTGGAGATTACGACCTGTGATAATTACAGTATTGTCGTTTTCCATAAATTTTTTGGCGAGAGCAAGTCCTATTCCTGAACTTCCGCCCGTTATAAGTACGATTTGTTGTGATTTATTCATTTAAAAATTTTATTTTTGCTATTAAATCAGTAGCAAAAGTAATCGAATTATTTTATTACTACCAAAATAATAGTAAAAAATGAAAAATAATTTTAGGTCAGGCTGTCCATTGGCTTCTACTTTAGATATCGTAGGGGATAAATGGTCCTTGCTTATTGTAAGAGATATGTTGTTTCAAGTGAAGAAGACGTTTAAGGACTTTTCTACTTCCCCTGAGGGAATAGCACCTGGAATATTATCGTCAAGATTAAAATGGCTGGAAGAAAATCAGTTAATCACAAAACAGAAATTGCCTGACAACAAAAAAGAAAACATCTATTTATTGACAGAAAAAGGCATAGAGTTGGCTCCAATTATTACAGAAATTATTTTGTGGAGCGATAAAAATTTGAGAGGTCAAAATGCTGAAATGTTTTCGATTGCCGAAGCAGGGTTTCATCAAGATAAATCAAAATTTACAGAAGGTATTCAAAAAAAATACATGGCACAAGTCAACAGAACCGTAGGTAAACGCATTTAGGTTTTTAGAATAGAATTAAATTGTTAGTCATAATATATAAATAGCACTTTGCTTAATTGGATAAAAATTTTATTTAAATAATTGTCAATTTGAAATTAGTTAGTAATATATACGGAATATTAATTTATCTTTTTTTAATATTTGTCTGCAACTCAATATTTGCTCAAATATCAAATACACCTGGGGTTCCCTTTATTAAAAACTTCACTGAAGAAGAAACAAATAGCAGTTTAACAATATATGATATTTCACAAGGAGGCAATGGTGAAATGTATTTTGCTACTTCTGGAGCTTTATTGGTATTTGATGGTATTCGTTGGAAAAAGTATAGTTATGGTGTAGAATCAGATTTGCGATCTGTTTTTTACAAAGATGATAAGCATATATACACAGGAGGACATGGTGGTTTTGGTTATTGGTCTAAAAACAGCAAGGGTGTTTTGGAGTATAATAGTTTGTTTTTTAAGCGGCTAAAAAAGGATGATACGTTATTACCCATTTTTTATAAAATAGTTGAAATTAATGGCAAGATTTTGTTTCAAACTTGGCAACAAATATATATTTATGATCCCAAAACGTCTGTTATAGAATCAGTGGGTGCTATAAGAGGGTTCAATGAGTTATTTTCATCAGAAAATCGTGCTTTTATACAAGACTATAGTGGGTTATTTGAAATTAATAATAAAGAATTAGTGCAAATAGATGGTACTGACCCTGAACAATTTCATATTAGGGGTGTTTTTGTAAATGCTCCTAGTAAACTTCTTATTATCACAAAAAATAAAGGCGTTTGGACTTTAGAAGATGGAATATTAAGTAAAAATAACTGGGAAGTAAACGGTTTACTAGAAAATTACTTGGTAAATGATGTTCAAAAATTTGAGGATGATAAGCTCATAATTGGTACTGTTAGGAACGGTGCTTACATAACTTCTAAAGAAGGAGATATCCTTTTTCATATTGATAAGAAAATCGGTATATCCAATAACAACATTAGAAAAACTTTTGTAGATAATAATAATAATTTATGGCTTGGTATGGATAATGGCCTAAGCTATATTCAAACAAACAGTAACACAAGCTATCTCTTGGATACTGAAGGTGAATTTGGAACAGTATATACAAGTTTTTTAAAGGATTCTTTATTGTATTTGGGAACTAATCAAGGTTTATTCGTTAAAAACTGGAGAAGTCAAAAATCAATTCCAAAGCTAATAGATAAAGATGTAGGTCAAATTTGGACTATTGATGAGGTAGGTGATCAAATTTTAGTGGGGTCGCATCAAGGGATATCCATAATAAAAAATAAAAAATTAGAAACCTTACATATAGATGGAGGTGCTTGGATAATTAGAAAACACCCAATACATAATGACGTAATGTACGTTGGTTTTTATTCTGGAATAAGTGTATTCAAGCGTATAAATAACGCATGGGTGTTTGTTACCAAATGGCAAAACTACGGTGAGTCTTCCCGTTTTATGGAGTTTGATAAGTATGGATTTTTATGGGTAGCACATCCTTCTAAGGGATATTATAGGTTAGACTTGTCTGATGATGGGCATATACTTCGCAAAGCAGAGTTTTATGGTATTGACAATAGATTTGTAGATACCTACGCTTATTTAAGTAAGATTGATAATGATATTGTATTTCATAACCCAAAGGGGTTTTTTAATTATGATCCCATTGATAATACTTTTGTAACCGCTAATTATATATCCAAGGTTTTTAAAGATATAAAAGGTGTAAATGTTATTACTCAAAATGAAAATATTTTTTGGTATTCAAACCCGAGATCTATAGGTTATATATTACGTAATGGCAATAAAATCGCAACGATAGATCAACCTTTTTATTCAATAAGAAACAAGCATTTAAACGATTTTAATAAATTTAGTAAATTAAATGATTCAGTTTATGGAATAGGTTTTAAAGAAGGCATGCTTTTTCATACTATTAGAAAACAAGATGTTGGGACTGCTGTTAATATGCCTCCAGAAATAAGTTATATTCACTTAATAGGAACATCAGATACCATTTTAGCTCCAATTAACAATGAAAAAGAATTAGAAATACCCTACAAAAACAATTTTATAAAAATTGGTTTAGCATTCCGCAAAACGCCTTTGTCTAGTTCACAAAAGATTCAATATAGACTTAAAGGGCATTCAGATGATTGGTCCAAATGGGATTATACGTCAGAGTTAAGTTTTCCAGGGCTTTCATCAGGGAATTATCTATTAGAGCTGCGTTCTGGAGGAGAAAATCAAATGTTCTCAACTACTATTGCCAGAGCCTTTTATGTAATACCTCCTTGGTATTTAACAAAAATAGCTTTTATTACATATGCACTTTTCATTTTGATACTTAGTATGTTATATAGAAGCTATTTTAAGGCAAAATCTAAAAAACAAATAGCAGCTTTAAAAGAAGAAGAAGCAGAAAAAAGACAGCAACAAGAAGATAAATTTAAATTAGATAGATTAGAGGCCGAAAGAAAAATGCTTAAACTAAAGGAAGAAAATTTGAGCTTAGAAATAAAAAAGAAAAATTCTGAATTAGCAGCTTCTACATTAAATAATATTAAAAAGAACGAACTACTTACCGAACTAGTAAAAGATATTAAAAAGATTGACGAAGATGTTTTAAATAGTTCCCTGCGTTCTCCGATCAAAAAAGTAATTAAGAAAATAAACAATCATCTTGTAGATAAAGACGATTGGCTCACATTTGAACTTCACTTTAGAAACGCACATACTGATTTTTTTGAGAAGCTAAGAAAAAAACATCCAGATTTATCTTCTAATGAAATTAAATTAAGTGCTTATTTAAAATTAAATCTTTCTTCAAAAGAAATAGCTTCATTGATGAATATATCCATAACAAGTGTAGAACAATCCCGTTGGCGTCTTCGTAAAAAACTCAACTTACCTAAAGAATTCAGTTTAACAAATTATATTCAATCTATTTAGTTTTATTTTTTTTTAAAAACCTCATTTTCAGTTTTTTATAATTTAATTGTAGAGGTTTTGTAGAGCATTCTACAAATCAACTTCTAGGTTTTGTAGATGTATTTTTCTGGGTTAGAACACAGGTTTATTAAATCTTTGTGACAGCTTGTAGCCTGTATATCTTCTTTTTACAGGTGTAGACTATTATTAACTAAAACTAAAATAAGATGAAAAAAATTACACAACTATTATTATTAATGGTTACAACTATGGGTTTTGCCCAAAACCTTATTACAAACGGTACTTTTGATGATGCCACAGGTTGGACGGTTGTAAACCAATATGGAACCGATAGCACAAATGGCTCAGTAGCTATTACTGGAGGAGAAGTGAATATTGGAAAAATTGACCCAACTGATGCTGGTTGGATTCACATGGGGCTTTATACAACTGTAAACCTAACCGCTGGTTGGTACCAATTTGATATGGATATGACTTATGACGGAATTAATGACATATGGGGCGAAGTATTTATTGGATCTGTGCAACCAGTTGATAATACTGAGTATAGCGGTGACCAACAGGTTATTAAAGCCTACAACGCTTGGGATTGTGGTAGTATCAAAACTTATTCTGGATCAGCTGTTGTTGCTGGATGTGATACTTCCAGTCCAGGGAAATTTCAAATTACCTCTACCGGAACTTATTACATATTATTTAGAACTGGAGGTGGAACATTTGGGGCTTCTGGTATAACTTTAGATAATTGGTCGCTGGTTGCTGATGATGCGCAACCAGTCGCAAATTTTACAGAAGTAACATCTGTATCAAATCTAATGGCTACTTTTACCAACACTTCTACAGATGCAACAAGCTATTCTTGGGATTTTGGAGATGGTACAACTTCTTCCGATGCAAATCCTGCTGCCCATGCCTATGCTTATAAGGGTCAGTATCTAGTTTCTTTAACTGCCTCAAGTACTGAAGGTTCTAATACATTTACAAAGGAAATTTTTGTTGGTGCAGTTAATACACCTGTATCTGATTTTAGTTTTGATTTTAGTTTGCCGACGCCACTCAGAAATGAGAGACTTCTTGATTATGTTGAAGCTGGTGGCGTTGCTACAGCCTCAGGTGTAAATGATGATTGGTGGTCTCAAATAAAATATATACATAATGCAGGAATAGATTTATCTTCTGGGGATAGGGGATTCTCAATAGATGTAAATGGCCCAAGAACTTCAACGCTCACTATAAAAGTTGAAAGTGGTGGGACTGAGCATGCTGTAATAGCCGACTATACTACACCAAATGTATGGCAAACACTAACGTTTGATTTTTCGAGCTTTAGCTCTACTAATAATACTAAAATAGCAGTGTTTTTTGATATTCAAACTAATTTTGATGCCGGAGTTGATCCTGCTCAAAATGTTTTTCAATTAGATAATTTTGTATTTGGAGCATTTGCTTCACTAAGCACTAAAGGTTTCCAGATAGAAGGCTTATCAACATATCCAAACCCAACAACAGATACTTGGAATATTTCCACTAAAAACCAAGTTATCAATTCTATAGATGTGTATAATATACTGGGTAAAAGGGTACTTGATTTACGTCCAAACGGTTTATCGGCTGAAGTTGATGCCTCAAGCTTAAATTCTGGTATTTACATCACCAAAATCAGTACAGAATTTGGGTCACAAACTATAAAACTGATTAAGCGTTAATAGCAAGTTTAAAAAGACTAAAGCAAGGTTATTCCTTCTTCAGTCTTACCATATTAAATAGCTAAACAGTTCAAGAATATTAACTAAACTAAAATTATGAAAAAAACAATGTTTTTTAATTGTTTGAAAGATTGGGGAAAAACCCCTATTCTAGCTTTGGCATTATTTATGTGCTTTAGTTTTGTTGGAGTAGCTCAAGGACAAGTTACAGGAAAAGTGACTGATAAAGCCAATTTGCCTTTACCGGGAGCAAATATAATCATTAAGGGAAAAAGTACTGGGACACAAACAGACTTTGATGGAAATTTTTCTATTGAAACTGTTTTAGGAGATGTATTAGTCGTTTCATACCTTGGTTATGTTACCAAAGAAATATCAATAACTAATCAAGCTAGTTTAGCAATTAAGCTTGTAGAGGACACTAATAGTTTAGATGAAGTTGTGGTGGTTGGTTACGGAAGTAAATCTAAAACTAAGCTTATTTCATCGGTATCTACAATTGATGAGGAAACCTTAAAAAGGCAACCAGTACCAAATGTAAGTAACGCACTTGAAGGTTTAGCTTCTGGACTTTTTGTTCAGCAAAGTTCTGGAGAACCAGGATTTAGCAATTCTAGTTTCGAAGTTAGAAACTTTGGAAGCGCATTAGTTATAGTTGATGGAGCTCCTGGAGATTTAAATCAGTTAGACCCTAACGAAATTGAAAGTATTTCGGTACTTAAAGATGCTGCAGCTGCAGCTGTTTATGGCGTGCAAGGGGGTAATGGAGTTGTGTTGATAACCACAAGAAAGGGAAGAATAGGGAAGCCAAAACTTTCATACAGCAATCAATTTACTTATACATCTTTTACCTCATATCCTGAGTTTTTAAGTTCAGGAGATCGTGCAGAAATATTAAACGAAGGTTTAAGAAACGCAGGTCAAAATCAATTTTTTACAGATGAAGAAGTTGAACTATTTCGTTCTGGAGCAGACCCTATAAACTACCCTAATACAGATTGGCGAGATTTGGTTTTAAAAGATTGGGGATTTCAACAGCAGCATAACTTAAATTTATCAGGGGGTACAGAAAAAGTTAAGTATTTCGTGTCTGCAGGATATGTAGATCAAGGCTCTAACTATACAGAAGATGTATTGTCCTTTCAACGTTATAATTTAAGGGCAAATATAGATGCCGATATTACGGATAACTTAAATTTAACCATAAATATGGGTGCCCGTAGACAATTAAATGAAGCTCCTGGGTATTCAGCTTATGATATATTTAGAGAATTAAGCAGATCTTTACCATCAGATTTGGCATACTATCCAGATGGAACGCCTGCCAGACCAAGTACAACTCCTAATCATGCCGTTGAAGGCATAAGAGATTTTAATGCAGGTTATTTTAGAGCAAGAAATAATAATTTTGACGCCAAAATTGCTTTAGAATGGGATGTTAAACAGATAAAAGGCCTTAAATTAAAGTCTTATGCATCATTAGTTTATAATACTAATTTTACTAAAGACTGGGATAAAAGTTTCGACCTTTTTACATTAAATAGGCAAACTGGAAACTACGATGTATTTAGATCTACACCTCCTGGTTCTCCAAGTGAAACAAAACTATCTCAAAGTACTAATTATAGTAATCATTATGTATTACAAGAATCTATAAACTATGCGCGTACTTTTGGAGACCACAATGTGTCAGGATTATTATTAGCAGAAATACAAAAAATACAAGGGCAGGATTTTAATGCCAGTCGTCAAGATTTTCAATCTACAAAAATAGATCAGCTCTTTGCAGGGTCGTTGGAAAATCAAGGCGCTAATGGAGGTGAGTTTCGTGAAAACCGCTTGGGTTTCGTTGGAAGATTTAGTTATGACTATAAGTCTAAATATTTTTTAGAATCCACATATAGATATGATGGGTCTTCTAGATTTGCCCCTGGCAATGAGTATGGTTTATTCCCTTCCATGTCATTAGGTTGGAGAATATCAGAAGAATCATTTTTCGAGCCATTAAAGAAAACCATTTCTAATTTAAAATTAAGAGCCTCTATCGGTACAGCAGGTAATGATGGTACTTCTGCATATCAATGGTTAAGTGGGTTTAATTATAATCTGTTTTATGTAATAAACGATACAGCCATCCCAACAATTGATAATACGGCGTTACCCAATAGAGATATTACTTGGGAGACCAATACAACATACGATGTCGGGTTAGATATTGATTTGTTTAATAGTGATCTTAAGTTTTCTTTCGACTATTTTTTTAGAAAAAGAGAAGATGTTATCGCAGGCGCTAATGCTAGCGTTCCAAGTACGTTAGGTGTGGCATTAGCAGCACAGAATTTTTATGAATTTTCAAATGAAGGGTTTGAGTTTTCTATTGATTATAAAAAGCAACTAAACGATAATTTAAAAATTAATGCTTTACTTAATTTTTCAAAATCTAGAGAAAAAGCGGTCTTCATTGATGAAACACTTCAGGAAGATCCTTTTATGAGAGCCAATTTAACCGAAACAGGAGGTTTTACAGGTTTGCGAAGAGGTTATATTTCTGACGGTTTATTTCAAAGTCAGGAAGAGATAGACCAATGGGCTATACAAGACAATAATGGTAATACAAGTATCCAACCAGGAGATGTAAGGTATATAGATTTAAATGATGATGGTATTATTGATGTAAAAGACCAAAAAGTATTTGGTGATGGGAGTAAGCCTGCTATTAACTATTCTCTAAATTTAGGAGCAGAGTATAAGAATTTTGCTTTGTCGGTTTTATTAACAGGTGCAGCTGGTTATGATATTTATTTAGATGGTGAAGCCCAAGCTCCTTTGCGAAATGGATTTAACGGATATGACTATCAATTTGATTATTGGACACCAACAAATACTGGTGCTGCATTTCCTAGAATAACAGATGGTGGGTTTAATGACAACAACTACAGATATTCTGATTTTTGGTTAAGAAACGGTAAACATATACGTTTTAAAAACATTAACCTTAGCTATACATTCCCAAAGCGTAAAGAAAACGCAACGTTTGATGAAATAAAATTATTCTGTACAGGGTATAATTTGTTTGTAATCAAAGATTTCGACGAAGATTTTGATCCGCAATTGGGTTCAGGAATTGGCTGGTACTATCCGCAAACAAAATCTATAACTTTTGGTGTTAATGTATCACTTTAAAAAAATTATGATGAAAAAATTGAAATTAATATTAGCAATACTAACAGTTACTTTTATCGTGTCGTGTGGTGACGATTTCCTAAATGAACCACCTTTAGACAGAATTACTGAAAATGACGTGTGGAACGATAAAAACCTAATGGATGCCTATCTGTTTAAAATTTATGATAGAATGCCATGGGATTATTTAGAGGACTTCTGGGGTGTTGGTGGTTCTCACCGCGATGCGCTATCCGATTTGGCAATGGGTACCTATTCATGGACACCACTTTATAACACTTTTAGGCCTGGTAATTGGGGAACAACAAACAACACTTGGCCAATTGATTGGTGGGGATATGATGTTTTATGGAAAATAAATTATGCTATAGAAAATATAGAGCAAGCCTCTACAAGTGTTTTAACCACACAAGAGCAAAATCAACGCTTAGGAGAATTATATTTTTTACGAGCATATAGTTATTTTGAGTTGGCAAAACGTTACGGTGGCGTTCCAATTATCCTTGAGGCACAAAACCCAGACATTACACCACAGGAAGAGCTATTCCCGCCAAGAAATACAGAGAAAGAAGTGTATGACCAGATTCTTTCTGATACGCAGGCAGCATTTGATTTACTCCCAAACAGATGGGACGATCAAAGAGGAAGAGCCTCAAAATGGGCGGCAAAAGCACTAGAATCTAGGGCAGCTTTATATGCTGGCAGTATTGCTAAGTATGGCACTGTGCAGTTAGACGGGGTGGTTGGTATTCCAACATCAGATGCAGATGGATATTACCAATTAGCGTTGGCTGCATCTCAAAAGATAATCAATGAAGCCGGGTATGTGTTGTTCAATAATTATTCAGACCCAAGTGAGAATTATGCAAACCTCTTTCTTGATGAAACTTATGATGAAACCATCTTTAAAAAAATATGGATTCCATATGAAAAAGGGCATTCTTACGATTTGCATAATGTACCCTATAGCTATAGAGTAGATTGGAGTGGAAGTATGTCACCTACAAAACAACTTTTAGATAGCTATGAAATGTTAGATACAGGGCTATTACCTAGCGAGGCCGGTTCTGGTTATGACGAAAATAATCCTTTTGAAAATCGAGACCCAAGAATGAAAGGCACATTATTGACCAACAAGGATATTTTTCAAGGTTTACCAGTTGAGTTATGGTACGGAACAGAAATAAATGGTGAAATTGACACAGACCGTGGTACAGGTGTTGGTAAAGATGGTTTGGGAATTCATCCAGATGCAACAAAAACAGGTTTTTATATTAGAAAACACTTAGAAAAAGCAAGTGCACCACTTTTTACAAAAGAATACTATTCAGGTACAGATTGTATCATATTTAGATTGGGTGAAATATATCTTAATGCAGCAGAAGCAGCCATAGAATTAAATATGGAAGTTACTGCTAGAGACTTTATAGAGCCCATTAGAACAAGAGCAGGATTGCAACAAAATCTTCGTTTAGAGCCATATTCAGGAACAGATTTAAGAGATAGAATACGTAATGAAAGAAAACTTGAAATGGCTTTTGAAGACCATCGTTATTGGGATGTAAAAAGATGGCGTATAGCCACTGAAGCTTTAAGTATTCAGGTTGAAGGTTTGAGAATATTAAGACATATTGATGGTTTTGGAAATGAAACTTTTACCTATGAAACTTTTGATGCTGAAGCAAAAAAAATGAACTTTTCTGAACGTCATTACTACTTGCCCATTGGTCAAGGTAGAAGAAATAATAATAACAAACTCATAGAGAATCCGCTTTACGATTAAAATTATAAAAAGATAAACAGATGAAAACAATACAATTTTTAAGCAGGTTTTTAATGCTAGGAATTATTTTAATTTCTACAGGCTGTGCTGATGATGATAAGTTTGTAGCTTATGTACCTACAAGTGAAGACGCAGCATTTTCGTTTACATTTAGTGAGGAAAATCCAAATGAAGTTATATTTACTCCGAATACACAGGTTAAAACTTGGTATGTACATTGGGACTTCGGGGATAATTCTTCATCAGAAGACTATGAAACGCGTAAAATATTTTTAAGAAAGGGTGATTATGATGTAAGATTTAAAATTTTTACAGATGGAGGTGTAGCTGAATCTATTCAAACTATAGTAATTAATCAAGATTTCCAAGGGCCTAATGTTTTATTAAACGGAGAATTTAATGGTAGTGACTATTGGACTATTTTACCAATATCAGACAATGTTGATGTAAACTTTACAGGAGATAAAGCAGTTTGGACAGGCGGAAATTGGGGACAAGTAGGAATCTATCAACCAGTGCATGTTGAAGCAAATGTGCCTTACCAAATTGATATGGAAGTTTCAGGAAGTGGACTGACAGATTCTTGGTATGAAGTATATATTGGATCTGATATTCCAATGCCAGGGCAAGATTATGCTGATGGAGGTATTCGATTGGGATTGAATACATGGTCAGGATGTGGTAATGAACCTTTCAATGGTTTACTCACTGAAATTAGTTGTGTTGGTGAAGGAGATGGACTGGTTACATTTAATACTACAGGAACCGTCTATTTTGTTATTAGAGGAGGAGGTGCTGATTATGGTACTGGTCTTTCTTTAGATAATGTTTCTATAACACCGTTGTTGCCTGGTATTGAGCGAACAGACCCTTTGTTTCCTCCTATTGCAAGCTTTACCGTTGTTAAATCTGGTCTTGAAGCAACTTTTACAGATACATCTTTTTTCGGCGAATCTTATTTATGGGATTTTGGTGATGGTATAGGGACTTCTACTGAAAAGAATCCTACTTATACCTATGCTGAAGAAGGTACATATACAGTTAAATTAAAAGTTTCTAATGCAGATGGCTCTGATGAAGCTTTGAAAGATCTAACCTTTGGAGCTTCGCTTAATCTTATTAATAATGGAACTTTTAGTGACGATTCTGGATGGACCATTGTAAATCATTACGAAGCCGCTAACACAAATGGTATTGTAACCATTGCCGGTGGCGTAGCTAAGTTTAATGAAACAACAAATTCAGACTGGAAACATATGGGAATTTACACAGCTGTGGAGTTAGAACCAGGAACCTATCAGTTTGATATGGATATGACATATTCTGGAATTAATGACCTATGGGGTGAAGTATATCTTGGAGCAACAGCTCCTGTTCAAAACGCAGATTACACAGGTGACAAATATGTTTTAAAAGCATATAATGCCTGGGATTGCGGTGGCATTAAAACCTATTCAGGTTCTGCCATTGCATCTGGTTGTGATGGGGCTAATAACCCGGGGCAATTTGAAATTACTTCTGCAGGAACCTACTATATATTATTTAGAACAGGTGGTCGAACTTATGGAACTAGTGGGGTAGTTATAGATAATATGTCCATATTAAAAATTTAATAGTGTTTTAGTTTAGTTGTTTGATGTGTTCTACTGATTATTATCAATTGGTAGAACACTCTACCCTTTATTAAGAAATTATAAAGACAATTAATGTGAAACTACGCAATCACAAAAAAATATTAATATAATGAAAAAGTACTTATTTTTTATCCTATTACTATTAACCACATCTTTAAGTTGGGGACAATGGTTAAAAGCCGACGGCAAAAAAATAGTTAATTCTAATGGTGAAGAAGTCTTACTAAGGGGCATGGGTCCTGGAGGCTGGCAGATTATGGAAGGTTATATGATGCAAACGTCTGGTTTTGCAGGTTCTCAACATGAGATTAAAGGAAAATTAATCGATTTGATGGGTGAAGCTAATACAGAAACCTTTTTTAATAAATGGAGAGAAAATCACTTCACCAAGCGCGATGTCGATTCCTTAGCCGCTTGGGGTTTTAATAGTATTCGTATTCCAATGCATTATAATTTGTTTACACTACCTATTGAAGAGGAACCTATTGCTGGTGAAAACACTTGGATAGAAACAGGGTTTGAATTAATAGATAATGTGCTTGAATGGGCAGCTCCTTATAGCATGTATGTTATTCTAGATATGCATGCCACACCGGGCGGACAAGGAAGAGGTTCGGAAATTAATGATTATGACCCGAATAAGCCTTCACTTTGGGAAAGTCAAGAAAACAGAGACAAGCTCGTGGCTTTATGGACAAGGATAGCAGATAGGTATAAAGACAACCCATGGATAGGAGGTTATGATTTAATTAATGAAACCCATTGGGACTTAGGAGATCAAAACGCATTACTAAGGGAAATCTATGAGGATATTACGCAAGGTATAAGAGGAGTGGGTGATAATCACATCCTATATATTGAAGGGAATTCCTATGCAAATGACCATAGAGGTCTTTTACCGCCATGGGATGATAATTTGGTGTATAGTTTTCATAAGTATTGGAGTTTTAACAATACGAACGACTTAGACTGGATATTACCATTAAGAGAACAATATAATGTTCCATTATGGATGGGAGAATCTGGCGAAAATTCTAATACTTGGTTTACAGATGCTATTACCCTTTTTGAAAATAATAACATAGGATGGGCTTGGTGGACCATGCGAAAAATTGGAGATATTGATAGTCCATATGCTGTCGATATTAATCCAGGTTACCAAAAAGTAATCGATTATTGGAAAGGAGAAGGACCAAGACCCACAGAACAAGAAACCTTTGATGGAATGATGCAATTAGCAGAAAATCTTTTGATAGATAACAGCAGGTATAGAAAAGATGTGCCAGATGCCATTATTAGGCAAGTGCAAACAAATGAAACAAAACCATATCATGGAACACCAACAGCTATACCCGGAATCGTATATACTTCAGATTTTGATTTAGGTAAAAATAACTACGCCTATTACGATACGGTTGTGGCCGATTATAATTTATCAACCGGTAATTTTACTGCATGGAATAGTGGTTGGTCTTATAGAAATGATGGAGTTGATATTGAAAGTAATAATCAAACCACAAATAGTAATGGGTTTAATATAGGGTTTGTAAACAAAGGAGAATGGACGAAATACACGGTACAAATTGATGAAACGGCGGCATATAAAGTATCTTTTAGATTAGCAACACAAGAAAATGGAGGAGAATTTTATCTTTCTCTTGACGATCAAGCAGTAACATCAGTTCAAACCGTTAGTTCTACTGGCGGATGGACACAGTACACCACTTTTGAGGTTTCAGATGTGTTATTAACGGCAGGCGAGCATAGCTTAAAGTTACATTTCAATAATGATATTCCTTTTAATGTAACTAGTATGGCCTTTGAAAAAACAGGAGAGGTTCTGGATGTTGCGTTAAATGCATTAAATGGAAATACTGGAGAAAACGAAAAATCTATAGAAATTACAATTAGTGAAGCTTTATTAGCATCATCGCTTGATGGTACTTTAAATCAATTTACAGTATTTGTAAATGGAGAAGAAAGAGTCATAACATCGGTTACTGAAAACCCTTTAAAAGATAGGACTTTTATACTCACCTTAGATAAATATTTGATTAAAAGTGATGATATTAAAGTAAGTTATTCAGGTGCGGCCATTCAATCCCAGTCAGGTAAAACTTTAATCACCTTTATGGATTTACCTATTAATAATGAATCGCCAGACCGTGTTGTAATACCTGGATTGATTCAGGTTGAAGATTATGAATATATGATAGGTTTGGGAATTGAAGATACAACGGATGAAGGTGGCGGCCAAAACTTCGGATTTACAGATCCAGGAGATTATGCGGATTATTCAATTTTTGTACCTCAAACAGGTAATTATGGTATAAAATTTAGGATTGCTGGATTTAATGTAGGACAAATAGGCTTGTACTCTGTAGACGAGAATGACGTAGAAACTGAGTTAGTTATTGTTAATACAATCATTACAAATGGATGGCAAATATGGGAAACCGTTTCTGATAATTTATTTATAGAAGAAGGTATTCATAAGTTAAGAATGAGAATTTTAGCTGGTGGCTTTAACTTTAATTGGATGCAATTTGATTTGCCAGATAGTGACGGAGATGGAGTATTAGATAAAGATGACCTGTGCCCCAATACAACTGCAAATACCGTTGTAGATATAAATGGATGTGAAGTTTTCACATTGCCAACAAATAACTATTCATTGACCGTATTGGGAGAAACCTGTAGAGTAGAAAACAACGGCAGTATAAACATAATAGCTAAAGAAAATTACGATTATTCAGTAACGCTTACAGGTGAAAATTATTCAGAAACTAAATCATTTACATCAGAAATTGGTTTTGAAGGTTTATCAGCTGGAACCTATACTTTGTGTATTACAATTAATGGAGTTTCTAATTACGAACAATGCTACACTATTATTGTAACAGAACCAGATGAGCTATCAGTGTCAACTACAGGTAAAAATGGTAATACTAAAACAGGTAAGGGTACAAGTAGTAAAAAGGTAATAGTGTCATTAGCTGGTGGCGAAATATATCATATAAACTTAAATAATGAAGTGACAATTACTCGCGAAAGTAAAATTGAGTTAGAATTGATGCAAGGTGTAAATAAATTAAGCGTTAAAACCAATAAAGATTGTCAAGGGGTTTATAACGAAACTATCGTTTTTAATAGCCAACCATTTGTGTATCCCAATCCAATAAAAAACAATACTATAAATATTAATTCTGTTGAGTTTTATGATAAAGAAACTCCTATTGAAATTTATGATCTAACTGGTAAATTGCTATTTTCAAAAACATACCATGCTACATCTAATCAATTGAAAGTAGATGTAGCTAGTATACCACATGGCATTTACATTTTGAAAGTGATGCTAGAGAAAGAAATATTTAATTATAAAATTATAAAATAATGAATACGTTTAGAAAAATAATGCCATTATGTTTATTAATCATTCTTATTTCATGTAGTAGTGAAGAACAAAATACTACAGCTAATATTGAGGGCTTGCCTTCACCGGTAACGCTTATTTTTCCTGTTAACAATACAGAATGCAACGAAGGTATTATAGTCTCAGATACTCAAACCGATGTGCTATTTAAATGGGAAGAAGCAGAAAATACAAGTTCTTATATTTTGATACTTACCAATTTGAATAACGGTACATCAAGAGAGATTAAAACCGTTGCCAACGAATTTTTAATTCGGATTTTAAGGGGAACACCATATTCGTGGGTTGTAAAATCCAAAGCAAGTATTGGCAACGCAACGGCTGATAGTGAAACATGGAGATTTTATAATGCAGGTTTACCAATAGAAAGTCATCCACCATTTCCAGCTGAAGTAGTAAGTCCAAAAATGGGGGCAAGTGTTGACGAAGGAACGGTTTTATTACAATGGGGAGCTACAGACGTTGATAATGATATTGCATCCTATACTATTTTACTAGATACTTCCAGTACACCAACTACAGAAGTTGGTAATCCAAGCACCAATAGTTTAAATATAACGGTTAGTTCTGGGCAAGTTTATTATTGGAAAGTTATCACAAATGATGAGCTTGGAAATGAGTCACATTCTCAAATATTTCAATTTAGAGTCAAATAAAGGTGCTTTTTAAAAAGAAAATTCTAAATGAAGTTAATGTTAAAATTGAAATTAAGATACATTGTCTATTTTGTCTTGTTAACATCTTGTAGGCAAATAAAGATTATATACAAAGATAAAAACGCTCCAATCGAAAAGCGAATAGATGACTTATTATCTAGAATGACTTTAGAAGAAAAGATAGGTCAAATGAATCAATATAATGGTTTTTGGGATGTAACAGGACCTTCTCCAATAGAAGGCGATGCCGAAAAAAAATACAATGACCTTCGTAATGGATTTGTAGGTTCTATGTTAAATGTTAGAGGAGTCGATGAGGTAAAGGCAGTTCAAAAAATAGCTGTTGAAGAAACCAGACTAGGAATTCCTTTAATTATAGGCTTTGATGTCATCCACGGCTATCAAACCATTAGCCCAATACCCCTTGCAGAATCTGCAAGTTGGGACTTGGAAGCAATTAGGAAATCTGCTGAAATGGCAGCCTTAGAAGCCTCGGCTGTTGGCATTAATTGGACATTCGCACCTATGATTGATGTTTCTAGAGATGCGCGATGGGGGCGAGTTATGGAAGGAGCAGGGGAAGACCCTTATTTAGGAGGTAAAATTGCTTATGCCAGAGTTAAAGGCTTTCAAGGTGATGATTTGTCTAAAGTAAATACCATTGCTGCATGTGCAAAACATTTTGCAGGTTATGGCTTTGCTGAAGCAGGCAAGGAATATAATACAGTTGATGTAGGGACATCAACTTTATACAACATAATTTTCCCGCCATTTCAAGCAAGTATCGATGCTGAAGTTAAAACTTTTATGAATTCTTTTAATCAATTAAATGGTATCCCCGCGACGGGTAACAAATATTTACAAAGAGAAATTTTAAAAGATAAATGGAAATTTGATGGTTTTGTTGTTTCAGATTGGGGATCTATTTATGAAATGATTCCCCATGGATATGCTGAAAATCTGAGCAAAGCAGTTGAAATAGCAGTAAATGCTGGTTCTGATATGGATATGGAATCAAATGCATATGTGAATGAATTATCTAAATTAATAAAAGAAGGAAAAGTAAACGAGACTTTAATTGATGATTCAGTCAGAAGAATTTTGAGAGTAAAATTTGAGCTAGGTCTATTCGACGATCCATACCGGTACTGCAATAAAGAAAGAGAAAAAAAAGTACTTGGTAGTAAAGAGGTTATAGACGCCTCGTTAGACATTGCAAAAAAATCAATTGTACTCTTAAAAAACGATAATCAATTGCTGCCTTTAAAAAAATACGGTCAAAAAATAGCTGTGATTGGTGCGTTGGCTAATGATAAAACAAGCCCTTTGGGAAATTGGAGAATTGCCGCCAAAAACGAATCGGCTATTTCAGTTTTAGAAGGCTTATCTAATTATAAAGGAAATACTATTGCTTACGCAAAAGGTGTCGATGTTGTCTTAAATAAAACAGATTTCACAAGAGAAGTTGTTATAAATGAAACCGATACCAGTGGTTTTTCCGAAGCAAAAAAAATTGCTAAAAATTCAGATGTTGTTATTATGGTATTAGGCGAAGATGGTTTTCAAAGTGGTGAAGGCCGTAGTAGAACTGAAATTGGATTGCCTGGGTTGCAACAGCAATTATTAGAAGAAGTTTATAAAGTGAACCCTAATATTGTATTGGTATTAAACAACGGAAGACCATTAACTTTGGGCTGGGCAGATAACCATATTCCTTCTATACTAGAAGCTTGGCATTTAGGCACACAAAGTGGCAACGCTATCGCTCAGGTTCTATACGGAGATTATAATCCAAGCGGCAAATTACCAATGAGTTTTCCAAGAAGTGTAGGTCAAGTACCAATATATTACAATCAACAAAGTACTGGACGACCTAATTACCCTGGGGGTGATGTTGTTTTTTGGTCTCATTATCAAGACGATAAAAATGAGGTACTTTACCCATTTGGTCATGGTTTAAGTTACACGCAATTTGAATATAAAAACATGCGTATTAAACAAGAAAACAAAATTTTTGTTGTTGAGGTTGATATCACAAATACAGGAGAAATTCAAGGAAAAGAAGTCGTGCAGTTATACATAAGAGATGTTTTTGCTAGTGTAGCTAGACCTATAAAGGAATTGAAAGGCTTTGAACTTATTTCTTTAAATCCAAAAGAAAATAAAACAGTTCAGTTTACTCTTACAGATAAAGAACTAGGGTTTTATAATAATACAGGTGAGTTTATTGTAGAATCTGGTCTTTTTGAAGTGTTTGTAGGCGGAAGTTCTAAAACCGTATTAAATGGAAAATTTGAAATTAAATAAAAAAAGTATGTCAAAAAAAATATTTACAATAATAATGCTTTCTACTTTAATGGTATCATGTATAAATTCTAAAGTAGAAAAAGCAGATACAGTTAATAATTCTTCAGCCATAGAACCCTATATAGGTAAAAAATTAGAAGTTTATACAACAGCAAAAAATACAGATCTAAAATTAACAAAAACAGGAGAATACACTTTTAAAGAACAAACTCAACCCTTAGAAACAGATATTGCAGTTTTTGTTAACCCCAGAAAAACGTTTCAAGAATTTTTAGGAATTGGAGGTGCTATTACCGATGCTTCAGCAGAAGTTTTTTCAACCTTAAGTCCAGAAAAACAAAACACCTTATTGCAGTCTTATTTTGGAAATGATGGTATTGGCTACAATATTATAAGAACAAGTATTCATAGTAGTGATTTTGGTTTGGGTAGCCATACATATATTGAGGAAGGTGACAGAGAATTAAAAACTTTTTCGATAGAAAAAGATAAGGAAAAAAGAATTCCACTTATAAAAAGAGCCATCGATTTAATTAAAGATGATTTAGTTTTTTATGCCAGCCCTTGGAGCCCACCTGCTTTTATGAAAACAAATAATAATATGCTGCAAGGCGGAAAATTACTTCCTGAATTTCGTCAAGCTTGGGCAAATTATTATGTAAAATTTATTAAAGCCTATGAAAAAGAAGGGATTCCTGTTTGGGGTTTAACTATTCAAAATGAACCCATGGCAGTTCAAAGATGGGAATCATGTATTTATACTGCAGAGGAAGAACGGGACTTTTTAAAAAATTATTTAGGTCCAACATTAAAAAAGGAAGGTTTAGGTGATAAAAATATTGTGGTTTGGGATCATAACAGAGATTTGATTACATATAGAGCTAACATTGTTTTTGAAGATCCTGAAGCATCAAAATATGCTTGGGGTATTGGTTATCATTGGTATGAAACTTGGACAGGTGGCTTGCCTAAATATGATAATTTAAAAAACATAAAAGAATCGTTCCCTTCAAAAAACATATTATTTACTGAGGGCTGTGTAGAAGGATTTGATTATGAAAAACTACAGTTTTGGCCGAATGCAGAGCGTTATGGGAATTCTATAATAAACGATTTCAATAGCGGTGTTGTAGGATGGACAGATTGGAATATTTTATTAGATGAAACAGGTGGTCCAAATCATGTTAAGAATTTTTGCTTTGCTCCTATTCATGCCAATACAAAAACAGGCGATTTAATATATACCCCTACATATTATTATATTGGTCATTTCTCTAAATTTATAAAACCTGAAGCATTTAGGGTAAGTACTACAACTAGTAGGAATACCATTGATAGTACTTCATTTAAGAATAGAGATGGTAAAATAACAACAGTGGTTATGAATGGAACTGATAAAAGAATAGCTTATAAGCTAATTGTGGCCAATTGTGAAGCTTTATTAGAAATTCAACCTCATGCAATACAATCAATTATTTATTAAAATTTAATTTTCGATAAAAAAAATTACGGCATTCAATAATTTAAGTCTTAGGTTAAAACATTTCTATATAGTAGAAATGTTAACCAACTTAAAATTGAAATTTATAAAATCACATAATAGTAGTTATTAATGACAACACATTTCGGATTTTGGGATTATTTTATCTTCATTGCTTATGCTCTTCTAATTTTAGGAGTAGGTTTATGGGTTTCGAGAGATAAAGAAGGACATCAAAAGAACGCTGAAGATTATTTTTTAGCCAGTAAATCTCTGCCTTGGTGGGCAATAGGTGCATCGTTAATTGCAGCAAACATTTCAGCAGAACAATTTATAGGAATGTCTGGGTCTGGTTTTGCATTAGGTTTAGCCATTGCATCCTATGAATGGATGGCGGCAATTACCTTAATTATAGTTGGTAAATACTTTTTACCCATTTTTATAGAAAAGGGGTTATATACGATTCCGGAGTTTGTAGAAAAGCGATTTTCAACAAATTTAAAAACCATTTTGGCAGTATTCTGGATTGGGTTATATGTGTTTGTTAACCTCGCTTCTGTCTTATACTTAGGAAGTTTAGCCTTGGAAACCATAATGGGCATTCCTATGATTTATGGTATAATAGGATTGGCCATGTTTGCTGCAGCCTATTCTTTATATGGAGGTTTATCGGCAGTAGCTTGGACGGATGTTATTCAGGTTGTATTTTTAGTCTTAGGTGGCTTGGTAACAACTTACATAGCTTTAAATACCGTATCTGGAGGTGAAGGTGTTATTGCAGGAATCAAAACAGTTTATCAAGCCACCCCAGAACGATTCTCAATGATTTTTGATGAGTCAAATGCATATTATGATATGTTACCAGGTATAGGTGTTTTGATTGGTGGGATGTGGGTTGCAAACTTATATTACTGGGGTTTCAACCAATACATTATCCAAAGGACCTTAGCGGCAAAATCATTAAAGGAATCGCAAAAAGGAATTTTGTTGGCAGCATTTTTAAAATTAGTTATTCCATTAATTGTTGTTATTCCAGGAATTGCAGCTTATGTTATGATTAATGACCAAGATGTCATGTCGAGCTTAGGTGATTCAGCTTTAAATAATTTACCATCATTAGACCAAGCCGATAAAGCCTACCCTTGGTTATTACAATTTTTGCCAACAGGAATGAAGGGTGTCGCCTTCGCAGCCTTAGCTGCTGCAATTGTGTCTTCATTAGCTTCTATGTTGAATTCTACTTCAACTATTTTTACAATGGATATTTACAAGCAATACATTAACCCAACGGCCAGTGATAAAGCTACAGTTAACGTTGGTAGATTATCAGCGGCGGTAGCCTTAGTTATAGCTAGTATTATGGCACCATTATTAGGAGGTATTGATCAAGCCTTTCAATTTATACAAGAATATACAGGCATAGTTAGCCCGGGTATCTTAGCTGTTTTTATGCTAGGTTTATTTTGGAAAAAAACAACGAATAAAGCAGCAATAATTGGAGCATTGACATCGATTCCGATAGCGTTATATTTTAAAGTGGCGCCAAATGGGTGGTCAACCAGCGCATTTTTTGTAGATGTTCCTTTTATGAATCAAATGGGATATACGGTATTGTTAACAGTGAGTGTTATCGCACTTGTTAGTTATATGCAGCATAAAGGTGCAGATGATAAAAAAGGAATTCCAATTACAAAAGAATCATTTAACACGAGTCCGTTATTTAATATAGGTGCTTTTGCAGTGATGCTCATTGTAGCTGCTTTATATGCCTCTTTTTGGAATTAAATATTAACCAAAAAAATAACTTAACTGAATATAGATGTTTTGAATACATAAAGTATCTCACTCCTATTCATCAGTATTTCAAAAAACATGGTACAAAAGCGGAACAATTATAGTACAAATTTTACCTTAAAAAATATTTTGATTATAGCTGAGCTTTGTTAGACCATTGTTAAAAATAAAGAAAGCTAATCAAGTTATTACTTTAATCGAGTCTATTTCAAAATAAATCTCATTTATGTTCGTCTAATTTTACTTATGGCTTCAAATAATTCTAATATTTGGTTCGAGAATAGGTCAGTATGGTGTACAAGTAGAACCTTCAACCTTTTTTAGTTGGAGGTTTTTTGTTTTCAGAAATCTTCAGCTAAATTTTGAAATAATTCTAACGTTTGGTTCGAGAATAAATCAATATGGTGTACTAAAAGCCTTATCATTTATTTGATAAGGCTTTTTCTTATGCCTTTTTTCAAAAAAAATCATTTTCATTTTTTTCAAAACATTAAAAATTTTACATATATTTGCATACCAGAACAGAACAGAACGGTTAGTGCTTTTAGATCTCGATTTTAATACAGAAACACCCAAGTATTTGGTTTTAGTAAACGCCATTAACGATGCGCTTTCTAATAACTCGTTATCTAGTGGCGTTGCCTTGCCATCTGTAAATAGTATTTGTAAAGATTACAGCTTGTCGCGCGATACGGTATTTAAAGCATATACCGTTTTAAAAGATAATGGTGTAATAGAGTCGGTTCCAAGTAAAGGGTATTTTGTGGCTAACGATACTCGAAAAGTGCTTTTAGTTTTAGACACCTTTAAAGCCTATAAAGAAGTGCTCTATCACGCTTTTGTAAATAATTTACCTAAAAACGTTATTGTCGATGTGCAGTTTCATCACTACAACATTAATAATTTTAAAACCATACTTAACAATAGCAAGGGTAAGTATTATAAGTATGTAGTCATGACCTTTAATAACAAAGAAGTGGCGCAGGTAATTTCAGATATAGACAACGATAAATTATTGTTAATCGATTGGAATGTCTATTCTAAAAACACGAATAACCATGTGTTTCAAGATTTTGGAAAGGCATTTTATAATACTTTACAAGATGTTATTCCTGTTTTAAATAAATATAAAAAACTCGTATTTGTTTACCCTACTTTTACAAATCATCCAAACGAAACACTTTCATATTTTAAAAAGTTTTGTGACGATTTTCAAATTAAAAACAAAATCATTACAAATATTAACGAGTTTCAAATTAGTAAAGGAGAAGCTTATATAAGCGTAAGCGATCGTGTTTTAGGTGAATTTTTGGAGCAATGCCGTTCTAAAAATTTTGAACCTGGAACCGATGTGGGTTTTTTGTCCTATAACGAAACCCCAATGAAACAATTTATCTATAAAGGAATCTCTGTAATATCTACAGATTTCAAAGCCATGGGCGCCCAAGCAGCCAGCTTTGTAAATAACGATAAACCTTTACAAACATACATACCAACTAAATTAATATTAAGAGAATCATTATAAACAATTATGTACTATTTAGGATTAGACATAGGGAGTTCTTCTATTAAAGCAGCTTTAGTAGAAATAGCAACAGGTAAAAGCGTTGGTGTTGTTCAAGAGCCAGAACAAGAAATGAGCATGTTTGCTCAAAAAAATGGATGGGCAGAACAGAAGCCAGACGACTGGTGGTTGCACGTTTGCAATGCCATTAAACGCCTAAAAAAACAACACAACATCTCAAGAACCCAAATAAAAGGTATCGGGATTTCGTATCAAATGCATGGCTTGGTTATTGTCGATAAAGACGGAAATCCACTTCGAAAAAGTATTATTTGGTGCGATAGTCGAGCTGTCGAGATTGGAAACGACGCCTTTACTGCCATTGGAGAAGAAAAATGTTCCACACAGTTGCTAAACTCGCCCGCAAACTTTACCGCTTCAAAATTAAAGTGGGTAAAAGATAACGAACCAGAAATTTATAACAAGATTTATAAATTCATGCTTCCTGGCGATTATATAGCCTATAAGTTTTCAAACAAAATTAACACCACCATTTCGGGACTATCCGAAGGTATTTTTTGGGATTTTAAAAACAATTCCATTGCCAATTTTCTTCTAGAAAATTATGGTATCGATCCTTCATTAGTACCCGATATTGTCGACACCTTTAGCAATCAATCTCAAGTTAACGACCAAGGCGAAACCGAAAGTACTATTGCAGCCGGCACCCCAATTTTTTATAGAGCCGGCGACCAGCCCAACAATGCCTTGTCCTTAAACGTATTTAATCCCGGCGAAGTTGCTGCAACAGGTGGTACATCGGGGGTTGTTTATGCTATAACCGATAGTCTATCAGTAAAAGAAAGTGCGCGTGTTAACAATTTCGCACACGTTAACTATAACAAACAATCTCAAGCCAGAATAGGTAAATTATTATGTATTAATGGTGCAGGCATCCAATACCGTTGGTTGTTAAATAACCTCGATGTTAGTTCCTACGAAGAAATGAATAACCTGGCCTCAGCAATCCCCGTTGGGTCCGATGGCGTATGCGTTATTCCCTTCGGAAACGGTGCCGAGCGCATGTTAAATAACAAAGAAATTGGTACAAGAATCGTAAATTTAAATTTAAACAACCACCATAAAGGGCATATGTGTCGTGCAGCTCTAGAAGGTATTGCCTTCTCATTCGTTTATGGGGTCGAAATTTTAAAATCCGATGGTATCAAACCCAGCGTAATTCGCGCAGGAAACGATAATTTATTTCGTTCAGAAATTTTCGCAAACACCGTTGCGACCTTAATCGAACAAGAAATAGAAATTTACAACACAACCGGAGCCATAGGTGCCGCGCGTGCTGCCGACCTGCATAAAGGCGATTTCGAAAGTTTTGGCAAGTCTATAATCGACAACGACCACGTCATGACTTTTATGCCTTTTAAAGACAAATCACTTTATTTAAAAGCCTATAACAACTGGAAAACCGAACTAGAAATTATATTAAACACGAAATAGAAACGTAATTATTTGGGCGTTACCACAAGGGTCGGGCTTTACGCTATATCTTTTTTTTCGTACCTCAAAAAAAGGATGCCGCTTCAATCCCTAACGCAAATTGTAACACCAAATAAAGAAATTAACAAATAAACGAATCCACAAATAAACAAGTAAACATAAAAATTATGGCATTAATAGGAAACAAAGAATACTATAAAGGTATTGGAGAAATTAAGTACGAAGGAAAAGAATCAGACAATCCTTTAGCGTTTAAATACTACAACCCAAATCAAGTGGTTGCCGGAAAAACCATGAGCGAATGGTTTAAATTTTCGATAGCGTACTGGCATACGTTTTGCGGACAAGGTAGCGACCCATTCGGTCCAGGAACACAAAGTTTCGAATGGGATAAATCATCAGATGCTGTTCAAGCAGCAAAAGATAAAGCAGATGCCGCTTTCGAATTTATTACAAAAATGGGATTTGGCTATTACTGTTTTCACGATTACGATTTAATACAAGAAGGAGCAACATTCGCAGAATCTGAATCTAGATTAGCTACCATAACAGATTACTTAAAAGAAAAACAAGCGGCTTCAGGTGTTAAATTACTTTGGGGTACAGCTAATTGCTTTTCAAACCCTCGTTACATGAATGGTGCTGCTACAAACCCAGATTTTAATGTGGTTGCCAGAGCAGGCGGACAAATAAAATTAGCTCTAGATGCTACCATGGCTCTAAATGGAGAAAACTATGTATTCTGGGGAGGTCGCGAAGGTTATATGACCTTATTAAATACCGATATGGGGCGTGAGCTAGATCACATGGGGCAATTTTTAACCATGTGTAGAGATTATGCGCGTGCTAATGGTTTTAAAGGTAATTTCTTTATAGAACCAAAACCTATGGAGCCATCTAAACACCAATACGATTTCGATACAGCAACCGCTATTGGTTTCTTAAAAGAGTACGGTTTAGATAAAGATTTCAAAATAAACATTGAAGTAAATCACGCGACTTTAGCACAACACACCTTCCAACACGAAATTGAAACAGCAGCAAAAGCTGGTATGTTAGGCAGTTTAGATGCTAACCGTGGCGATTACCAAAATGGGTGGGATACAGATCAATTTCCAAATAACATACAAGAAACAACAGAGGCGATGCTTGTGTTCTTAAAAGCTGGCGGTTTACAAGGTGGTGGTGTTAATTTTGATGCTAAAATTAGAAGAAACTCAACCGATTTAGAAGATGTATTCTTAGCGCACATTGGCGGTGCCGATACGTTTGCTAGAGCATTACTAATTGCCGATAAAATTATTACATCGTCTCCTTACGAGAAATTAAGAAAAGAGCGTTATGCTTCTTTCGACTCTGGAAAAGGAAAAGATTTCGAAGCTGGTAAATTAAGTCTTCAAGATTTATATAAAATAGCTCAAGAAAATGGTGAGCTTAAATTACAAAGCGGTAAACAAGAGTTATTCGAAAATATAATCAATCAATATATTTAATAATAACAAGACATTAAAACAAATAAAGGCTGCCATATGGCAGCCTTTTTTATTTATGATTTTAAGTTGCTATTTAGCGACAATAATAACTTTTGGGTCTAATTTTTTAATAGAATCAGAAAATTTAGCAACTGCTTTTTCAACTGTATCTTGGTGCCCAGAAAAAACTTTAGAGCCTTTAATTTCTTTACCCATAACTTTATAAGAATAATTTACAGTTACAGATTCTTTGTCAACTAGTTCTTTAGCAGCTTCAACGGTATGGTCTACAGCTTTTTTAGTAGATTCTGCAGCATCATCCATGGCTTCTTCTGTAGCTTCTACTGCGTCGTCTACAGCTTCTTCAGTTGCTTCAACAGCATCTTCTGTAGCTTCAACTGCCGAATCTACAGCTTCTTCAATGGTTACAGTTTTATTCGAGTCTTTACAAGATGTAAAAGTTAAACTTAAAGCCGTTAATAAAACAGCGCTCAATAATAATTTTTTCATTGGTTTCGATTTAGTGTTAATAATAAAATTAACTCCCAATTTAATAATATTAATTGAGTTTTGTTCTATGTTTTGTTAAATTTTTGAAAAAAATGTAAGAAAAAACCTAACAATAAGAATTATTATACCTCTTATTTTATAATAATTTGTATTGATTTTTAGTCTGTTAATATTTTGAATAAAAAGGGCTACCTCATAGATAGCCCTTTTTTACATTTTATTATTTTATACTGTAAATTTATTTTTCTACAGCATCTTCAGTTTTTTTAATAGCCTTTTCTGTAGCTTTTACAGCATCATCTGTTGCATCAACGGCACCGTCTATGGCTTTTCCAACTTCTTCTAAAGTACCTGCTTTAGTATCGGGTTTTTCAACAGTTTTTTCAATAACTACGGTTTTTTTAGTGTCTCTACAAGACGTAAAAGTTAAACTTAATACGGTTAAAAGAGCAACACTGTATACTAATTTTTTCATTGGATTGTGTTTTTTAGTTTTCAATCTATAATTATATACGTGTAAAGTTGTTCTTTTAGATGTTTGTCAACTAAGGCCTAAATAATCTAAAATTTTGGTTACTGCACCTTTGTTACTCGAAATGTAATTCGAGTTGTTCGTGCCTGCTTGAATTCTCTCGTGTGAATTTTTAATTAAATCATCTAAAATTGCATCGAATTCTTCTTGGTTAGAAATTGAAAACATGCCATTTAAAGCTATCATATCTTTAGCTTCAGGAAATTTATCGAATATATTTCCAATAATTATAGGTACACCAAAAACGGCAGGCTCAAGAGTATTGTGTAATCCCGAAGTTCCCAATCCGCCACCTACATAAGCAATATCGGCATAGTTGTATATTTTAGTTAAAATACCAATAGTATTAACAATAAACACTTGAGCTGTTTCTAATGTGTGTGTATCTTTTTCAGAATAAAGCACCGATGCAACTTTAAGGCGATCTTTAAGTTGATTTATCTGAGAATCTTTAATGTTATGTGGCGCTATTATAAATTTAATAGCACTCGAAGCTTTGGTATTTATATAATTTACCAATAAATTTTCACCTTCTGGCCAGGTGCTTCCTGCGACAACACAGAGTTTATTGTTTTTAAATGCTTCAATAAAATCTAAAGTATTATCAATATCTAATTGGCTAGAAACTCTATCGAATCTTGTATCGCCAGAAACTGTTACGGCATGATAATTTATAGTTTGCAGTAATTGTTTTGAAATCTCGTTTTGTGTAAAAATATGTTCAAAAGCAAAGAGAGCCTTCCGCAGTGGTTTGCCATAAAATTTAAAGTACGATTGGTCATTTCTAAAAGCTGCCGAAATGAGTATAGCTCTCAATCCTTGCGATTGTAATTCATTTAAAAAATTAGGCCAAATATCATATTTTATAAAAACAGTAAGTTCTGGTTTTAACAAGTTTATAAAAGCTTTTGCATTTTTTTTGGTATCTATAGGCAAGTACACAACTACATCTGCAATGGGTGTGTTTTTACGAATCTCGTAACCACTGGGTGAAAAAAAACTTAAAACTATTTTATGTGTTGTGTACGTGTTTCTAAGAATTTTAAAAACAGGTAAACCTTGCTCATATTCACCCAAAGAAGCGCAATGAAACCAAAGGGTTTTGTCTTGTGGTGTAACATTTTCTTGTAGAACAGAAAACGTTTCTTGCCTGCCTAAAACGCCTTTTTTTATTTTTTCGTTAAAAGTTGCCCCTATTTTTAAGCCAAAATTAGCGATTGCAATACCTATGTTGTAAAATAAACTCAAGTCCTAAAATATTTCATGCTAAAATACATTTCTTTAAAATAAATTCATTGGTTACCGTGATCTAATTTTGTAATTTCGTAATCGAATAAACTCTTATAATGAGATTTCCTTTTTTTTGAAGGACTTTTTATAGAAAGTTACAATTTTTTAGATGAAAAAAATTCAAATGGTTGACCTAAAAGGTCAATACGAAGACATTAAAAGCGAGGTTAATAACTCGATTCAAGAAGTTTTAGAAACGACTGCATTTATAAACGGACCCAAAGTTCATCAATTTCAAAAGAATTTAGAAACGTATTTAGGCGTAAAACATGTAATTCCATGTGCCAACGGAACCGATGCGTTGCAAATTGCCATGATGGGATTGGGATTAAAACCCGGTGATGAGGTTATTACTGCCGATTTTACTTTCGCTGCAACCGTTGAAGTTATTGCACTTTTGCAATTAACACCTGTATTGGTTGATGTTAATGAAGATGATTTCAATATTAACATCGAGGCTATAAAAAAGGCCATTACACCAAAAACAAAAGCCATTGTTCCAGTACATTTATTTGGCCAATGTGCCAATATGGAAGCCATTATGGATATAGCCAAGGCGCATAATTTATTTGTAATTGAAGATAACGCGCAAGCCATAGGAGCGAATTACACTTATAAAAATGGAACTAAAGTTAAGGCCGGAACCATTGGTAATGTAGGTGCAACTTCTTTTTTTCCATCTAAAAACTTAGGTTGTTATGGCGATGGCGGTGCTATCTTTACTAATGATGATGATTTGGCTCACACGTTAAGAGGTATTGTAAATCACGGTATGTACGAGCGTTACCACCACGATGTTGTTGGAGTTAATTCGAGGTTAGACAGTATTCAAGCGGCTGTGCTAGATGCTAAATTACCAAATTTAGACGCTTACAATAAAGCTAGACGCCATGCTGCTCGAAAATACAATGCGGCTTTTAAAAATATAAGTCAGATTACAACACCAAAAACTGTAAATGGTTGCGAAGGGATATGCGATACTTGCGATTGCCACGTGTTTCATCAATATACGCTTAGAGTAAAAAATATTGACAGAGATGCTTTGGTGAAGCATTTAAACGATAACCAAATTCCTTGCGGTGTTTATTATCCAATACCATTACACAAGCAAAAAGCTTATTTAGATGCGCGATATAACGAGGAAGATTTTACTGTAACAAATCAATTAGTTAAGGAAGTTATTTCTTTGCCAATGCATACAGAATTGGATGATGAACAAATAGATTTCATCACATCAACAATTATAAATTATTTAAATGAATAAAATTTTAGTTACAGGCGGTTTAGGTTTTATTGGCTCTCATACCGTAGTAGAATTACAAACAAAGGGTTATGAAGTTGTTATTATTGATGATTTATCAAATTCGTCAATTGAAGTTTTAGATGGTATTACAGCCATTACAGGAAAAACCCCTGTTTTTGAAAAGTTAGACTTAAAAGATAAAAGTGGTGTTGAAGCTTTTTTTGCAAAACATAACGATATAAAAGGGGTTATTCATTTTGCAGCAAGTAAAGCCGTTGGAGAAAGTGTTAAAGAACCTTTATTATATTATGAAAATAATATTTCAACCTTAGTCTATATTCTTAAAGAACTTAAAAAATTACCCGAAGCTAGTTTTATATTTAGTTCATCTTGTACCGTTTATGGGCAAGCCGATGAATTACCTATTACCGAGAACGCTCCTGTTAAGCAAGCCGAGTCACCCTATGGTAACACGAAGCAAATAGGTGAAGAGATAATAAAAGATACATGTAAAATATCACCAAATCTAAAAGCGATAGCTTTGCGATATTTTAATCCTATTGGAGCGCATGACTCAGCTAAAATAGGCGAGCTGCCTATTGGTGTTCCTCAAAACCTAGTGCCGTTTATTACGCAAACAGGTATAGGTATTAGAGAGGAATTATCTGTTTTTGGCGACGATTATCCAACCTCGGATGGAACTTGTGTTCGCGATTATATTCATGTAGTCGATTTAGCTAAAGCCCATGTGGTAGCTTTAAATCGATTGTTAACCAATAAAAACAAATCTAATTACGAGACCTTTAACTTAGGAACAGGTAAAGGAAGTACTGTTTTAGAAGTTATAAAAGCTTTTGAAAAAGTTTCTGGTGTTAAGTTGAATTATAAAATAGTAGGTAGAAGAGCAGGGGATATCATTTCTGCTTATGCCGATACAACTAAAGCCAATGAAGAGTTGGGTTGGAAAACCGAATTATCTCTTGAAGATGCGATGCGTTCTGCATGGAAATGGGAACAAGTTGTAAGAGGAAAATAATACAGATGTAAACATAAAAAAAGGAGCTAAATTTTTAGCTCCTTTTTTTTTATGCCTTAGTTTTATTCTTTTTAAAACTAGCAATTAATAGCATAATCATACCTGTGGTAACAGATACATCAGCCATATTAAAAATGCCTGTTTTAAATACACTTCCTAAATCTATAAACAAAAAATCGGTAACCGATCCATATACAATACGATCGTAAACATTAGCAATACCACCACCTATGATGCTTGAAAAAGCAAAAAGAGACCAGTTGTCTATTGTTTTATCTTTTAGTATATAACGCAATACAAACCCTAAAACTACTATGGGTAGAATGAGTAAAACAATAAGTCTAAGTGTTGGATTTAAATCGCTACCCATACCTAAAAAAGCACCGGTATTCTCAACATTTAGCATAATAAATGCATCACCAATTATTGAAATGCGCTCTCCGGGGTTAGTGTCTGTTCTTGGTATAATAGATTGCCTAACTAAAACCTTAGTAACTTGATCTAGAGCAATAGTTAAGATAATAACCAAAAAAATGTACGAAGTACGTTTTGTTAACTTCATTAGGCGTTTGTAGCTGAAGCTGTTTGAGCTTCTCGATTAATTTTTTTAACTAAACCTTGCAATACATTTCCTGGTCCTACTTCGGTAAATAAAGTAGCCCCATCTGCAATCATTTGTTGCACAGATTGTGTCCAACGCACCGGTGCAGTTAATTGCGAAATTAAATTCGCTTTTATAGCAGTTTCATCAATAACAGCATTAGCTGTAACATTTTGGTAAATAGGACAAGATGGTTTACTAAAATGGGTGTTTTCTATAGCAGCTGCTAGTTCTTCACGTGCAGGTTCCATTAATGGCGAGTGGAAAGCACCGCCAACAGGCAATACTAAAGCACGTTTTGCGCCAGCTTCTTTCATAGCATCACAAGCTTTATTAATAGCGTCTATTTCACCTGAAATAACTAACTGGCCTGGGCAGTTATAGTTTGCAGCTACAACAACACCATCTATATTTGAACATACATTTTCAACAATGGCATCTTCTAAACCTAATACAGCAGCCATGGTGCTTGGTTGTATTTCACAGGCTTTTTGCATGGCTAAGGCACGCTGCGATACTAAACGTAAACCATCTTCAAAATTTAAAGCGCCATTAGCTACTAAAGCAGAGAATTCACCTAAAGAGTGCCCAGCAACCATGTCTGGTTTAAAGGTGTCGCCTAAGGTTTTGGCTAAAATAACCGAATGTAAAAAAATAGCAGGTTGTGTAACTTTAGTTTCTTTTAAATCTTCTGCAGAACCTTCAAACATAATATCTGTGATTTTAAAACCTAGAATTTGGTTTGCTTGTTCGAATAATTCTTGTGCTAAAGGCGATTTTTCATAAAGATCTAAACCCATTCCTGAGAATTGAGCGCCTTGACCTGGAAATATATATGCTTTCATTTTTTAACTAGTTTTTAGTGGTGCAAAAGTAGTAATATTTTTTAAGATGATTTTTTACAGTGCTTAATATGTGTTAATAGAATTATAAACCAACAATCGCAGCTTCGGCGCAACGTTCACCATCCATAGCGGCCGATACAATACCTCCTGCGTAGCCGCCACCTTCACCACAAGGAAATAATCCTTTTATTTGTGGGTGTTCTAATTGTTCGTTTCTAGGAATACAAACGGGTGATGAGGTTCTAGATTCGACGCCAACAATATTGGCTTCAGAGGTATAATACCCTTTCATTTTTTGTCCGAAAGCTTCAAAACCTTTTCGCAATCGGCTACCAATTAATTTGGGTAAAAGCGAATGTAAGGGAGCGGCATGTAATCCGGGTTGGTAGGAAGTTTCATTTAAAGTATTCGAAAGCTTACCCTCAACAAAATCTGTTAGGCGTTGGGCAGGAGCAACCTGTGTTCTTCCGCCGGCGGTAAAAGCCATACGTTCCAGGTTTTTTTGATATTCTAATCCTTTTAAAGCTCCAAAATGTTCGTATTTAGGTAAATCTCTGTGAACATCAATTTCTACAACAATACCCGAATTTGCGTATAGATTATTTCGTTTTGAAGGCGACATACCATTAACAACAACCTCGCCATTTGCAGTGGCAGCAGGTACTATAAATCCGCCAGGACACATACAAAAAGAATACACACCGCGTTCGTTAACCTGTTGAACCAAGCTGTAAGATGCTGCAGGAAGCAGCTCGCTGCGTTCCCCGCTGCAATGGTATTGTATGCTATCTATTATATGTTGCGGATGCTCGACACGAACACCCATAGCAAAGGACTTGGCTCCTAAGGCAATCTCTTTGTTGTGTAGTAAATAAAAGATATCGCGAGCAGAGTGACCAGTTGCTAGAATAACTCTATTAACAGCTATTTCCTCACCATTATGCAGTTGAATGGCTTGTATTTTGTTATTTTTTATCGTGAAATCGGTTACTCGTGTTTCAAAATGAATTTCACCACCGTAGTTCAAAATAGTTTCTCGAATATTTTGAACCACTTTTGGTAGTTTGTTAGTGCCTATATGCGGATGGGCATCAACTAGAATTTGGTCTGTTGCCCCATGAAAAACTAAGTTTTCAAAAATTCTTCTAACATCGCCACGCTTTAAACTTCGGGTATATAATTTACCATCGCTATATGTACCTGCACCTCCTTCACCAAAACAATAATTAGAATCTTCGTTAACAAAATGTTCTTGATTAATAGCTCGTAAATCTCTTCTGCGATCTTGTACATTTTTACCGCGTTCTAAAACAATGGGTTTAAAACCCAATTCAATGCATCGAAGGGCAGCATACATACCAGCAGGTCCAAAACCAATAATATGAATGGGCTTAGCCTTAGATACATCTTTGTATTCAAACTGGTATTCGGATGTTTTTGGTAAAACCTCACGAATATAAACCGCGACCTTGTAGTTAAAAATAATTTTTGGCTTTCGAGCATCAATAGATTTGCGAAGCACCTTTACGCCGGTTATGTCCTCCTTGTCAATATCTAAGGCCATCGCCGATTTTATAACTAAAATATCGCTACGTTCTTCTTCTTTGAGTGTTACGCGAAGTTGAAGTTCTTTTATCATGATGCAAAATTAATCATAATTATACGGTCTTAATGTTTAAGTATAAAAATAAATTTATTACTAGCTATTAAGCAATGATTTTGAGGTTATTTCTATTTGCAAATAATCTGTATTTAAATTATTAAACAAAAAAAGAGATTGTCTTTTTAGACAATCTCTTAAAATTTCATTTAAAATAAATTTAATTATTTAACGCTAATTTTTTTAGTGATTCTTCCTTTTTCATTTGAAAGTTCTAAGATATAAACTCCATTTACTAATTGAGATACATTAATGGTGCTATTTACATTTGATAGTATTTTATTAAGGATCACTCGACCTGATATGTCGTATAACAATGTCTTAGTTTCTAAAAAGTCTTTGAAATTTATATGTAATATGTTTTCTGTTGGATTTGGATAGATGTTAATATCAGTTAATTCAAATTTATCAACACTTAAAGAACTTGTTGTAGGTAATTCTACTAACGCGCCCCCTGCAGGTAATGCTACCCAAAGTCCAAAAGCAGGACCATTTGAATTTTGAGTTGGATCTAAAAATCCTGAAGCGACTACCACTAATGGTTGATCATCCAGATTTAATGTTGAAAGTGGGGCGCTGTATGAAGCTAAGGTTGTTGTTACTTAAACAAAAAAGCACGTCCGCATTAAAATGAGGATTTAATTTATATTCTTTCGTAGGTAATAAATGAAAAATCAAAATTGTTTTTTTCGTCTTTTGGATGAAATGTTTTTGATGTTTCTTTCCAAATGGATTTATCTATTTCTGGGAAAAAGGTGTCGGCATCAAAAGTGCTATGTACACGTGTTATTTCAATTTTATCTACAATGTTTAGCGCTTGCTTATAAATTTCACCACCACCAATAATGTAAGGGTTGCTGTCCTTTTTAGCAGCATCAATGGCATCCGTTAAATTATTTACAACAATAACACCATCTGGAACCGAGTAGTCTTCTTGACGCGTAATAACTATATGTGTTCTATTTGGCAACGGTTTAGGGAAGCTTTCAAAAGTTTTACGCCCCATAATAATATGATGGCCGTTGGTTAAATTTTTGAAATGTTTTAAATCGTCACTTAAGTGCCAAATAAGTTTATTGTCTTTTCCTATGGCATTATTTTCTGCCGCTGCTACTATAATGCTCAATGTAGATTTTGATTTGTTTATAAGCGTTTCGTCTTGTTGAAGCGTTTCTTTAAGTTTTTCAATGCGTTTTTTTTGAGCATCAACAAGTTTATTTAATTGCTGAGTTTCCCAAGCTTTTCCCAAAAATTTATGAGTAATAAAAACATTGAATGTATGATATAAAAATAAAAAGGTCCAAAACAGAATGGCGTAAACAAACCAGTTTATTCCAAATGGTTTAAATGTTTCTCCAACACCCAAAACAATATTTGTAAAAATAAGCAGGAGGCATCCAATTAGAAAAAAGACAAAATGCGAGTACAAACGTTTTTTTTGTTTGATTCTTTTTTGCGCTTTTTTTATAAGCTCTAACTGTTCTTTATCTATTTCTGGTACTTGTTTCTTTTTGCCAAACATAGGGTGCTTTTATAGGTGTAAAGTTACGTCTTTTGCCAATATTACCCTAATTTATTTGCAGGATGTGCGTTTGTTTCTGTAAGCGTTTCGTTTTTTGGAATTCGTTGAAAATCAGGTTGAAGAGAAAAATATAATTACCAATATTGTAATTTTAAGGGTGATATTATTAAGTCAATAAAATTATATATTAGTGCAATTGTTAAATTGATAATTTTTTAGTTGAAACGCCTCTTTAAATTTAAATCAATTAAAATGTTTCATAAATTTGCTGTAAACACAACAAACAAAAAATAATATTATGGCGATTTCAAAACAATATTTAAAAACCAAACCGGTATGTAAAGTTACATTTTCAATCCTTGCCGAGGATGCTAAAAATGTGTCTTTATTAGGTAGTTTTAACGGATGGGATGCTAGTGCAAATCCATTAAAAAAGTTAAAAAGCGGTATTTTTAAAGGAACAGTAGACTTAGATGCAGAAAGCTCTTATGAGTTTAAATATTTAATAGACGAAACTGTTTATGTAAACGATGAAGAAGCAGATTCTTACGCTTGGAATGAGTTTGCAGCATCTGAAAACAGTGTAGTAAATGTTTAGTTAAATCTTAAATTAAACAAAAAAAGGCTTTCGTTTGAAAGCCTTTTTTTATACCGCAACAACACCTTTTATGTGTGGGTGTGGATTATAATCTTCTAAAGTAAAATCTTCAAAGGTGAAATCGAAAATGTCTTTAACCTCTGGGTTAAGTTTCATTTTTGGTAGCGGTCTTATATCTCGAGATAATTGTAATTCTAGTTGCTCAATATGATTGCTATAAATGTGAGCATCACCAAAAGTGTGAATAAACTCGCCGGGTTGGTAACCACAAACTTGAGCAATCATTAAGGTAAATAAAGCATACGATGCAATATTGAAAGGAACACCTAAAAAGATATCGGCACTTCTTTGGTATAATTGACAAGATAATTTTCCGTTGGCAACATAAAATTGAAAAAAGGCATGACAAGGCGGAAGCGCTGCTTTGCCATTGGCAACATTGTCGCTAAAAGATTTTGAAGTATCAGGTAATACCGATGGATTCCAAGCAGATACCAACATACGTCTACTATTCGGATTCTTTTTTAAGGTCTCAATAACTTCTTTAATCTGGTCAATTTCTTCACTATTCCAGTTGCGCCATTGGTGGCCATAAACTGGCCCTAAATCACCATTCTCATCGGCCCATTCGTTCCAAATACGTACGCCATTATCAGTAAGATATTTAATATTAGTATCTCCTTTTAAAAACCAAAGTAGTTCGTAAACAATAGATTTTAAATGCAGTTTTTTAGTGGTAACCATAGGGAAACCTTCACTTAAATCGAATCGCATTTGATAGCCAAAAACGCTTTTTGTCCCTGTTCCTGTTCGGTCTCCTTTTTCATTTCCATGTTCTAAAACATGCTTTACTAGGTCGTGATATTGTTTCATAATACGTTACTGCTTAAGCAGGAATTGCCTTTAATTCAACTTTTTTCTGAAGCTAAAAATAAAAAAAGCATCAAAACAATAGGCTTGATGCTTCTATATATTATTATAAAGTTATTAACTAATTACAATGTTTTTTTATTTGAATGTTATCCTATAATCATTCCCGCGATAGTTGCAGAAACAAGAGAGGCAATAGTACCACCAATTAAGGCTTTCATACCAAATTTAGATAAGGTTGTTCTTTGTCCTGGTGCGAGTGAGCCAATACCTCCAATTTGAATGCCTATGGAAGCAAAGTTAGCAAAACCACAAAGCATGTATGTTACCATTATTATTGATTTTTCGTAATTTAAATGAATGGCATTCGTGGCATCTTTTAAATCTCTTAATTGGATGTAACCAATAAATTCGCTAGCTGCTAATTTGATGCCTAATAACTGGCCCATCATCATCATATCTTCTTTAGCGACACCAATAAGCCACATTAATGGAGCGAAAATGTAACCTAAAATTAATTCTATAGATAAACTATCGTAGGTTGTATTTTCCGCTATCCATACGTTTAATGTTGAAATATTTCCTAACCAACCTAAAATACCGTTAAACATGGCTATAAAAGCCACAAAAACCAAAAGCATAGCACCCACATTAACAGCAAGTTTTAATCCTTCGGTGGTGCCGTTAGCGATGGCATCTAAAAAGTTTGATCCTATTTTTTCTTGTGAAACAGATACATCGGTGTTAATAGCTTCTGTTTGCGGATAAAGTATTTTAGATATTACAATGGCTCCTGGCGCCGCCATCACCGATGCTGCCAGTAAATGTTTAGCATAAAATAATTTTAACTCGGGATCGTCACCACCTAAAAAGCCTATGTACGCAGCCAATACAGCACCTGCTACGGTGGCCATACCACCTATCATTACTAAAAGCATTTCAGATTTGTTCATTTTTTCTAAATACGCTTTTATTAAAAGAGGGGCTTCCGTTTGACCTAAAAATATGTTTCCAGCGACGCTTAAACTTTCTGCTCCAGAAATTTTTAGTGCCTTAGAAAGTAGTAAAGCCATAACTTTTACTACCCATTGAATAACGCCCAAATAGAATAAAACAGATGTTAATGCAGAGAAAAATATAATGGTTGGTAAAACTTGAAATGCGAAAATGAATCCGAATGTATCCATATCTACCACCAAACCTTCAAATAAGAATTTGCTTCCCGCTTTAGTGAATTCTAAAACTAATACAAAAAGGCCGCCTACAAATTCAAAAACACTTTTTACAAAATCAATTTTTAAAACGCCAATAGCTATGAGTAGCTGAAAAGCCAAACCAATGCCAACTATTTTCCAGTTTATAGCTTTTCGGTTGTTACTAAATAAATAGGAAATAAAAATTAAAACAATCATCCCTAAAACGCCTCGCCATAAACTTTCTATCGAAAAGCCTTCATTAGGAATTATGTTAGTATTGTTAGAAACTTCGTTTTTTGTTGCACTTTCGGAAGTCGGTTTTTGTAAATCGTCTGAATTTTCTAGAGTAGGAACAGATGGCTCAACTAATACCTTGGTTATAGTGTCTTGCGCTGTAATTTTATCTGTGTCTTGCACCGAAATAGAGTTTGTAAATAAAAGAACAACTAGGGTAAGAGACAGCATTACGTGTTTCATAATTTTGAGGTATGAGGATTATTCTCGTTTCGACATTTCATCACGAATATGTGCTGCCTTTTCATAGTCTTCGTTGGCAACGGCTTCATCTAATAAATTTTGTAATTCCTGTAAGGTTTTAGATGAATACATTTCTTTAGAAGGTTTGTTTTCAACCTCTTCAGCTAAAAAATCATCTACCAAAATACTATCTTGGTTTTCTTGATTTTCATCTTCTTTAGGGTTTACTTTTAAATAAATTCCAGCTTTATCAAGAATGTTTTTATAGGTAAAAATAGGAGCATCAAAACGAAGTGCTAATGCAATGGCATCGCTTGTTCTGGCATCAATTATTTCCTCAATTTTATCGCGTTCGCAAATTAAACTAGAATAAAAAACGCCATCAACTAATTTATGGATTATAACTTGTTTTATTATAATGTCGAAGCGGTCGGCAAAATTTTTAAATAAATCGTGAGTAAGCGGTCTAGGAGGACGAATTTCTTTTTCTAAAGCAATGGCAATAGACTGGGCTTCAAAAGCACCAATAACTATGGGCAATTTCCGGTCGCCATCCATTTCGTTTAAAATTAATGCGTAAGCGCCATTTTGTGTTTGGCTGTAGGAGATTCCTTTTATATTTAATCTTACTAAACTCATAAATTTATATAAAACGCAAAGAACTGTTTAAATTAGGACTTTACCAAACTGCCAAACGCAGATTTAAGAATAAATGCTAATTTAAGCAGTTCTTTTTAACAATACAATTTATAAAATATATTTATTGTTGTGCTTTAAAAGTTTTTAATTTTTCTATGAGCTGAGGTACTACTTCAAAAGCATCGCCTACCACACCATAATCGGCCGCTTTAAAAAACGGCGCTTCCGGATCTGTATTGATAACTACTTTTACTTTTGATGCATTAATACCTGCTAAATGCTGAATAGCACCTGAAATACCAATAGCTATATATAAATTAGAAGCAACTGGTTTTCCTGTTTGTCCAACGTGCTCGCTGTGTGGTCGCCATCCTAAATCTGATACAGGCTTAGAACAAGCGGTTGCTGCCCCAAGAACATCGGCTAATTCTTCAATGATATTCCAGTTTTCAGGACCTTTTAATCCGCGTCCTCCCGAAACAACTATTTCTGCATCGGCAATGCTTACCTTGTTAGACGATTTATCTACAGACTCTATATGAACACCTAATTCTGAAATTGAAGGCGTAAAAGCTTCAACCATAGCGCTTACACTATTTTCTTTAACACCAAAGGCATTGTTTGAAACACCAATAATTTTAACATCAGTATGGATGCTAAGCGTTTCAAAAGCTTTATTTGTAAAAGCCGGTCTTTTAACTGTAAATGGTTCTATGCTAAGCGGCGCTTCAATAACATTCGAAGCAAATGCTGCGTTTAAATTAACTGCCAATAGCGGCGATAGGTATTTGCTATCGGCAGAAGAACTCACAATAATTACTTTAGAGTTTTCGTTTTCTGAAGCTTGTTTTAAAACATCGGCGTAAGCTTTGGCGTTAAATGTTTCTAATACAGGATTTGTTACATTTAAAACTTTGTCGACACCATAATTTCCTAATTCCGATGGATTGTTGTTGTTAATAGTTACAGCTGTAACGGTTGTGCCTAATTGTGTAGCCACAGCTTTTGCATAGGAAGCAACCTCTAGAGCACTTTTTTTAAATTTTCCTTGTTCTGATTCTGTATATACTAAAACTGACATGTTGTTTCTTTTTTTTTTTTTTACTTCCAAATACTTGGAAATAGTATTAATACTTAAATAGTAATGTAATAGATTTATCGATTTCGATTAAAATCTCATATTTACAGCTTAAATAACTTTTGCTTCGTTGTGAAGTAAGTTAATTAACTCGTCTAAATTATCGGAAGCCACTAATTTCACAGCGCCTTTAGGTGCTGGTTTTTCAAAAGAAATAGAGTTGGTTTCAACGGCTGCATCTATAGGTTCTAAAACGGTTAATGGTTTTTGGCGCGCCATCATAATACCACGCATGTTCGGGATGCGTAAATCACTTTCTTCAACCAAACCTTTTTGTCCAGCAATAACTAAAGGAAGCGTTGTAGAAACGTGTTCTTTACCGCCGTCAATTTCTCTTGTAGCCTTCGCATTATTACCATCAATTTCTAAACTAATACAACTATTAATAAAGTTAGTATTGGTTAACCCAGCAATCATTCCAGGTACCATGCCGCCGTTATAATCAATAGATTCTTTGCCTGCAATAACTAAATCGTAACCACCATCTTTAACTACCTGCGCTAATTGTTTCGCAACCGAAAAGGCATCGGTAGGCGTGGTGTTTATTCGAATGGCAGCATCGGCTCCAATGGCTAAAGCTTTTCGCATGGTAGGCTCTGTTTCTGGTCCACCAACATTGGCAATAGTTACATGCGCTCCTTGTTTTTCTTTAAACCACATGGCACGGGTTAAGCCAAATTCGTCGTTCGGGTTAATTACAAATTGCACACCAGTAGTATCAAATTTAGTGTTGTCTTCGCTGAAATTAATTTTTGATGTGGTGTCTGGAACATGACTAATGCAGACTAATATTTTCATAATATTTAGTATTGAATATGTTTAATTTAATTTAGGTTACGAAGTTAATTATTTTATTTAAAAAATACTATGCACGCATAGTATTTTTTTTAAGCTATTAGTTTTTTAAAATGAGGTTTTGTAAAAACATCTAAAAACTAGGTTGTCAAAAATTTTACAACTAAAATTAGGTAGAAAAAAACTTTAATATCTTAATTTTATTATAAAAATGAACTTTATGTTAAGAATAGAGTTAGGATTTAGTTTTTATATCGACTTATTGGAAAATTTTAATTTTGAAATATATTAATTTATTCGATAAAATAATGGAAGAACTACTCCTAAATTTATTATAAAACTACTATTGGTTTTAAGTTTTAACTTTACTATTGGGCAAAATAGGTTTCCTTATGACGCCCTAAGCTTAACTGATGGTTCTTTTGATACTTCAATAAACATAAATACTTCTGCAGGTGTAAGTCCTTTTAATAATTTGTTGTTGGGAAGCAATGTAGATTTTAACACCTCAATTGCTAGATCTCTATTATCTAGAGCCCCATTATTTGCATCAAATGGCGCCCTTGTTAACATTAGTGCTGTAAATCAAGGGTTTAACTCTGTAAATGGTCAGCAATTTATTGCAGAAAACGACCCTGTAGTACTCCGTTTTCCTCAAGGTGTATTTGCAAATACCTACCATTGGGAACAAGTTTTAGATGACACTGGTCAAGAAATTGCAGCTGCAGATTCTAGACACATTATAGATCCTTTTATAGTAAATGGAAGACTAATATCACAACACGACAGCCCCGTTAGTGTGCGTATAGGTTACCCCTCTTTAAAATCTATTTTTGATACAGCTGCCAACAATGGTAAGCCTTTAGATTTACTTACAGTACTAAGTATTATTGGAAATGATGCCGATTCTAACGGAAGAAGATGGAGCTCTATGATAGAAGACGGATTAGATGTTAAGGATATGGAATTAGGTAATGAATTCTTTTTTAGAAGTCAAAGATCTGGTACAATATCTACTGAAGCACAATGGGTTGCAAGAGCGCGACAAATAGTTGAAAATATAAAAAATAGAGCTAGCGCGTTAAATAAAACTGTTAGGTTTGCTATCCCGATATCATTTAGAGGCGGTGATCCTACACAAAGCCAAAGCACCAGAGATTTTCATCAAAACTATAACGATTTAATTACGGTTGATGAAAGTTTCTTTGATGCCATTGTGGTTCATAGATATGTTAATGCACAACGAGAAGATGGTAATAGGCCAGAAAATCTTACCGATCAATCATTAAGAGATTTGGTGTCGGCTAGTAGAATAATGGATCAAAGTCTTACCTATTCTAAAACACAGGTTTCTGAAGATAAAAACAGCATATGGCTAACCGAATGGGGTGTTGCAGGAAGCGAAGACGACGCTATTGGCGCGAGCTTTTTAGGTGCTGCCGATATATATTCACATATAATTACCAATAATGATCGACTTGAAGTAGAACGTATAAATTGGTTTTCTACAGTTGGAGCAAACGCACAATATACCGTAAACGGAACACTAAGTAATGTTGAAATTGGCAGAACAGGTTATGGAGATGTTTACAGTGTTTTAAGAGATAATTTGAGAGATTCTAACATGTTTAAAGATTATTCTCTAACGGCACCAGAGTTAAAAATTGGTGGTGAAGTGCAACAAGAAAAAGCAATACATGCACTTGCCGTAAGAAGATCAGATGGCACACCACGTTTAATTATTACCAATAAAACGAATGCAACAGCAAGATTAAATGTAAATATAGACGGTAACAGAGAAAATATAATAAATTATATTTCTAGCGGATATAGATGGGAAAGCCTTGCGTCTGCAACATCTATTCCATATTCTGATGAGCAAACCATAACAGATGCTATTTTAGTGCCGCCATTTTCGGTTATTAAAGTTGATATGAGTTTTGGTGAAGGTGTGGCCATTTTATCTACAGAGGATATTGGCAATTTCAATAATGACACTGATTTTGTTTTGTTTCCAAATCCAACATCATCTGCGTTTAATATTACACTTAATGGCATGAACTCTGCCAATATTATCATTACCGATATGTTAGGTAAAGTTGTTATTCAAACCAATACAAAAAGCGCAAATTTACAATTAAACACCAATGGAGTTCTTAAATCTGGATTGTATTTTGTAAGAGTAGTTGGCGACAATAATACATCGTTTGTTAAAAAGCTAGTCGTTAAATAATATATTTTAAACAATTTACAGAAACGTCACTAGAGCTTAATAAATTTAGTGACTTTTTCGTATTTATTTGTTCTTTTTTTCAATTTTTAATTTAAAGATACCTTAAAACTTAAAAAATCTTTCTAAGTAAATCTTAAAGAAATTACAGAATGATTAATTTTAATTAAATTTTGAGCGTTATTTTTTTTTACTATGCTATATTTTAATTAGTTTACTTTCCAAGGTCAAAAATTGATAATTATTTCCTTATTTTTGTTCCTTATAAAAGTAATAACAATAAATACTACATGAAGACAATTCAATTTAGAGAAGCTATCTGTGAAGCTATGAGCGAAGAAATGCGCAGAGATGAGAGCATTTATTTAATGGGAGAGGAAGTAGCAGAATATAACGGTGCTTACAAAGCATCTAAAGGAATGTTAGATGAGTTTGGTCCTAAGCGTGTGATCGATACACCTATTGCAGAATTAGGTTTTGCTGGTATAGCAGTAGGTTCTACTATGACAGGTAACAGACCAATAGTTGAATATATGACTTTTAACTTTTCTTTAGTTGGTATTGATCAAATTATTAACAATGCCGCTAAAATAAGACAAATGTCGGGTGGCCAATTTAAATGTCCCATTGTTTTCCGTGGCCCAACTGCTTCTGCAGGTCAATTAGGAGCAACCCACTCACAAGCTTTTGAAAACTGGTTTGCAAACACACCAGGTTTAAAAGTGGTGGTGCCTTCTAATCCTTACGATGCAAAAGGCTTGTTAAAAGCTGCAATTCGCGATGACGATCCAGTTATTTTTATGGAGAGTGAGCAAATGTATGGCGATAAAGGTGAAGTGCCAGAAGGCGAATACATTATACCATTAGGTGTTGCAGATGTTAAACGCGTTGGTACCGATGTAACCATAGTGTCATTTGGTAAAATTATTAAAGAAGCTTATAAAGCAGCAGATGAACTAGAAAAAGAAGGCATTTCTTGTGAAATCATAGATTTACGAACCGTTCGCCCTATGGATAGAAAGGCCATCTTAGAATCTGTAAAGAAAACAAACAGATTGGTTGTTTTAGAAGAAGCTTGGCCGTTTGGAAATGTTTCAACAGAAATTACATATTTAGTACAATCTGAAGCATTCGATTATCTTGATGCTCCAATTGTTAGAATTAATACTGCAGATACGCCTGCACCTTATTCTCCAGTTTTGCTTGAAGAATGGTTGCCAAATAGCGACGACGTTATTAAGGCTGTTAAAAAAGTATTATACTTATAAAAAATCAATATTTTTATTCTATAAACTTCATTAGCATGATTGTTGATGAAGTTTTTTTTGTGTTATGAACTTTAAGCTACTTTTTACATTTTTTATATTAGGACTTATTTCAACGTTTGCTCAAACCAAAGTAAGTGGTTATGTGTTCGATGAAAATAATGAGCCTGTTCCATTTGCTAACGTTTTATTTAAAGGTTCTACCAAAGGAACTATTACAAACGAAAACGGAAAATTTTATTTAGAGTCTGATGATACCTGGACAGCCTTAACCGTATCTTTTATTGGTTACGAAACACTTAATGTGCCCTTAGTTAAAAAGGTAAATTACGATTTAAAGTTTATTTTAAAAGAAGAAGCCGCTCAATTAGATCAGGTTTTTATTGTTTCGGGAAAACAACCTAAAAAAAACAATCCAGCCATAGATTTACTTCGTAAAATCTGGGAACATAAACGAAAAAATGGATTAAGTCTTTACAATCAATATCAATACGATAAATACGAAAAAGTAGAATTTGATATTAATACCATAGACAGTGCACTTATAAAAAGTAAACTTTTTAGAGGTATGGAATTTGTATTTAATGAAGTTGATACCTCGAGCGTTACCGGAAAAACATACTTACCAATTTTTATTAATGAAGCTGTTTCAACGGTTTACGGCGACAATATAATTAACAAGAATAAAGAAGTTTTAAACGGAAATAAAAACTCTGGTTTTAGCGATAATCAAATAATTATCGACTTTGTAGACGATTTATATTCAGATTTTGATATCTACGATAATTACCTTCGTTTTTTTGATAAAAGTTTTGTAAGTCCTTTGTCACGAACAGGTATAAACACCTATAATTATGTATTAAAAGACAGTGCTTATTTAGAGAATAAATGGTGCTATAATATTATTTACTCCCCCAGACGTAAAAACGAATTAACATTTAAAGGCGATTTTTGGGTTGCAGATACCACTTACGCTATTAAAGAAATTAATTTACAGGCATCTAAAAGTGCCAACATCAACTGGGTTAAAGAAATTTACATCGAACAAGAATACGAAGTTTTAAATGACTCCCTTTTTCTAGTAAAACGCGATTACATGATGTCCGATTTTGCTTTAAATAAAAAGGAAGATTCGCGTGGCGTATATGGTAAACGAACCACACTATACGATAATTATAAGTTCGATATAGAAAAAGACAAGAAGTTTTACGAAACCGAAGTTTATAATTACGACAAGGATGTTTACGACAGAGACGATAGTTTTTGGGAAGCCAACCGATTGGAATCTTTAAACAAAGACGAAAAAGGCGTTTATAAAATGTTAGACACGCTAAAAACCGTTAAAAAGTTTAAACGCCTTTATAATCTCGGAAGCATTTTAGCATCGGGATACATAGAATTTAATGAGTTGCCGCTAGATTACGGTCCTATATTTTCAACCTTTGGTTTTAATGAAGTTGAAGGCGTGCGTTTAAGAACCGGACTGCGTACGTATTTTGGTAAAAACGATTTATGGAGGTTGGAAGGATTTTTAGCTTATGGTTTTAAAGACGATAAATTTAAATACGGACTTTCTGGTAAATGGTTGCTAGACAAGAAAAACCGATTTATTATTTCTGGTGGTAACAGACGCGATGTCGAACAAATTGGAGCTAGTTTAACCACGAGCACCGATGTACTAGGACGTAGTTTTGCATCGTCGGCCGTTATAGGAACAGGTACAAACGACAAATTAACATCTATTAATTTAACCAGTTTGTCTGTTGAAATGGAACCCGTTAGAAACCTTATTTTTAGGTTGGGAGGTAATTACCGTACATTAGAATCGGCTTCACCAACATTTAGTTTGGATTACAATGCACCCGATGGTGTTAAATCTGAAATAAAGCAATTTGAATCGACATTATCTGTTCAATATTTTCCAAAACGAAAAATGACAGGTTTTGGTGTAGAGCGTATTGAGGCTAACGACGATTTTGCTAGGTTATTTGCTCAAGTTAGTAAAGGAGATAAAAGTTTGTTTAACAGTGATTTCGACTATACCAAAGTGCAGTTTTCATACATACAGCCTTTTCAAGTGGGAGGTTTTGGTAGGTTAACCTCGACCATCGAGGCTGGTAAAACATTTGGAGAAGTACCTTTAGGCTTATTAAGTGTTATTCCAGGAAACCAGTCGTATTTTTCAATTTACAATACTTTTACCTTGTTAGATTTTTACGAGTTCGTTTCAGATACCTATACCTCTGTTCATTTAGAGCATAATTTTAACGGACGCCTTTTCTCAAGAATTCCGTTTTTAAGAAAGTTTAATTTGAGAGAAATAGTAGGTATTCGTGGTGTTTGGGGTGATATTTCAGAACAAAACATCGCATTAAATACAACTTCTAACCCCAATAGTATTCCTTTAATTGCACCAAATTCTGAAATGTATTACGAATACAGTTTCGGGGTTGGTAATATTTTTAAAGTGTTTAGAATAGATTTTAATTTTAGAGGAAATTACCTAGATGAAATTAAAAACCCAAATGCCCGTAAATTTGGTGTAACGGGCTCTTTTGGGTTTCATTTTTAAAATAGTTATCTGGATAAGTAAGCATCAGAATGACTAATTACTCTAACAGATAGCCATTCTTTAAATAAATTTCGTGCTAACTCTACAGGAATTTTTGTATCGTATAAACTTAGCTCATTGATATGATGGAGTTCTTTAATAGACTCTGGTAATGTTGTGATGGGACACCCCGATAAAATTAAATTGTTTAAGTTTAGTAGCTTATTTATACTAGAGGGAATCTCAGTTATGTTTTCAGAGCAAATTGCTAAATATTCTAAGGCTACTAAATGGCAAATTGCTTCAGGGAATACCTCAAGTTCTGTTTGTGAGACGTTTAGTGACTTTAGTTTTGTAAGTTTAGAGACATTGTTTAAAAATGTTTTTATAGGGTTTCGAAATAAATCTAATTCGGTTAAATGACTTAACTCGCTTATGGTCTCAGGTATTTCAGAAAGTTTAGCATCTTCTAATTTTAAAATTTCTAAGTTTTTTAAATTCCCAATAGAATCTGGTAATTTATTTATAGGATTTTCACCTAAACTTAAAATTTTTAATTGCGTGAGTTTTCCAATACTTTCTGGCAAGTTTTCTATATTATTACCGCCAAGGTACAGCTCCTTTAACTGTTTAAATACACCTATCCATTCGGGTATTGTTGTTAATTTATTTTGCTGTAGATATAATACTTCTAAGTTTTCACAAGCACTAATACTTTCGTTTAACTCGGTAATATGCTTATTGTCTAAGTGTAAACTCCTAGTTTCTAGAGGGTTTTTAATAGCATCTTTTATAGAATTACAGTCTTTAGGCATTTTTTAATTATTTTAATTGCGATAGTATAGACGAAAATATAATAGCTTCATTCCATGCAGATACATTAGCATCATCTATAGCGAAAGCAAAGCTATAATCGTTGGGACTTGCAGCCATATAAGATTGAAATCCAAATGTTTGTCCGGCATGTCCGTAAGATAACCCCATAAGATTAACAACGCCTAAACCATATTTTATAGGTCCCGACATAACCATGTAATGATCATTCAATAGCATGTTAATGGTTTCAGGATTTTTAAATAATTTACCCGCATACCATTGTCTAATAAAGGTATTCATATCATCAAGAGAGGCAATAATTTCACCGGCAGAACCCGCAAGGGTTGCAGGTATTTCGGTTGGGGTTTCTTTAAAATGTCCTTGCGCTCTAGTAATATCGGGATTAAGAGATTTTAAATAGGTGTTTTTTAGTTGAAGTGGTTCAATAATAAATTTCTTAAAATATTCTTGGTATGTTAAACCCGATATTTTTTCAATAATCATTCCAAGAAGAATGTAATTGGTATTGCAATACGTAAATTTAGAACCCGGGATAAATTTATTAGCAGTAACGGCTTTGGCTTGTTTTAAAAGCTCTTTGGATGTAAATGTTAAACTAGGGTCGTTGTAACGTTCTATTACAACATCATCTAAATCGTCTCCAAAATAATCTGGTAACCCTGAAGAATGATTTAAAAGATTAATAACTTTAACCGAATCGATATAATTTTTACCATCTAATAGAAGCATTTGCTCCAGATTTTCATCTTTTATAATAGATGTTATCGGGTCGTTTAATGATAGTTTGTTTTGCTCTATAAGTTGAAGAATGGAAGTTGCAGTGAACATTTTCGTGCAACTGCTTATTTCATTTAAAACATTAAAATCTGTAACAACATTATTGGTTCGACCGTCGTAACCAGAAAAATACTTTGTGTCTTTATTTGCTATAATGGTAGTAAATTTACACTTGTTATTTACAGCCATTGTTTTTACTAAGGAGTCTAATTTACTAGTTATAGAGTTTGGAAATGTTTTTGCTATTTCTGCGACAGATGTTTCTGTTTTTTTAGGGGTCTCTTTACAACTAATAAATAAAAATGCGGTTAAGACTAGAGTAATTGCGTATTTCATGGTTAAATGGGTTTTAATTTTTGGTTTTGTTTTTAAAATTATCAAATTCCGATGGACTTTCTGCTTTAGAGAATGTATTATTTTTATAAGTTTTTAAGTTATTTCCTTGGCTGTCTTTTGTGTATTTTATGGTGTAAACAGCATCAAAATCGTTAACTGCAGCAAGTCATCGCATGCTTCGGCTATTAATAGAGTCTTTTAAATTATTTCGAAACAATCCAAAATCTTCATTTTATTTTTTGTTGTCGTTTTGCTCTAACCGAATCCATGCATAGCTCAAGGCATCTGGAGAACTATTTAAATAGCTAATGGTTTCCTCGTCAGACCAAACGTTGGTTTTTTCATTTAAAACAGCTTTAATTTTATAGTTTACAGGTTGTTGTTAGTAATCTAAACTAGGTGCTTAACAAGCGTTTTTGTAATTTTTAAATTATCTATAAGAACGAATTTGCCTTGCCATGGTTTATTTTGTGTATTTACACTTAAACTAACAAGCCATATGAATGTTAATAAATAACAATATGTCAATTATTATTTGAATTAGTTCTTTTAAATATATGAAAATAACTTTATTAAAATGGTCATTGCTGTTCTAAAGTTAAAATGGCTTTTTCTGTTTCATTCTACGATAATTAATTTAAAAACTGTAACAACCAGATTTTAAGATTAATCAACTCAAACGTTATAGGGTTAATTTATGTTATAAAAAAAGACGATTTGTTGCTAAATCTCTAAGGGTTCTTTACATTTGCGGCACAAAATAAAATAAAATGAGCGAAGAACAAATGGTTACTTTTGATGTCTTAATAGAAATACCAAAGGGTAGTAGAAATAAGTACGAATACGATTTTACTTTAAACAAGATTAGATTTGACAGAATGTTGTTTTCATCTATGATGTACCCTGGAGATTATGGTTTTATTCCTGAAACATTGGCGTTAGATCAAGATCCACTAGATGTTTTGGTATTAGGGCATCAACCAACATATCCTATGGTTGTTATGGAAGTGAGACCAATTGGTGTGTTTTATATGACAGATGAAAAAGGTCCTGATGAAAAAATAATTTGTGTACCAGTTTCTGATCCTATCTGGAGTAAGAAAGCAGATATTACCGATTTAAATCCGCATAGACTTAAAGAAATTGAGCACTTTTTTCAAGTTTACAAAGATTTAGAAAAGAAAAAAGTAGATACAGGTGGTTGGGGTAATGCCGCTGAAGCACTTAAAATTTATGAAGAGTGTGTAAAGCGTTATGAAGAAAGCGACCACAAGAAAAAGCGTACTTTTACTATCTAAATTATTAGATTATTAAAATAGCATAAAATAATTAAACCATCTTTAATAAAAGGTGGTTTTTTTTATCACTTATATTTTCCTATTTTTAGCGACATTAAAAAATAATTAATTTAAACCAACAACTAATATGGAATTAATAGTGAAATTTTTGCCCCTTTTTGGTGTTTTAGGATTAGCGTTTGTATTTATAAAAAGTGCCTGGGTCACAAAACAAGATCAGGGTAACGAAAGAATGATAAAAATTGCTAAAAACATTGCCGATGGTGCGATGTCTTTTCTTAAAGCTGAATATAAAATTTTATCAATTTTTGTAATTGCCGTAGCCATTTTGTTATACTTCAAAGGAAATGCCGAAGAAGGTTCAAATGGTATGGTTGCTATTTCTTTTATTGTTGGTGCTATTTGTTCTGCTTTAGCAGGATTTATTGGAATGAAAGTAGCCACAAAAGCCAATGTTAGAACAACAAGCGCTGCCAGAACGTCTTTAGGTAAAGCCTTAGAAGTCGCTTTTGCAGGGGGCGCTGTTATGGGATTAGGTGTTGTAGGTTTAGGCGTTTTAGGCTTAAGTCTTTTGTTTATGATTTATCAAAATATTTGGAGCGGACCAGAAAATTTATCGCTGGTGCTTAATGTGTTATCTGGGTTTTCTCTGGGGGCATCATCTATAGCCTTATTTGCTCGTGTGGGTGGTGGTATTTATACCAAAGCAGCCGATGTTGGAGCCGATTTGGTAGGTAAAGTTGAAGCGGGTATTCCAGAAGATCATCCCTTAAACCCAGCAACAATTGCAGATAATGTTGGAGACAACGTAGGTGATGTTGCAGGTATGGGTGCCGATTTATTCGAATCGTATGTTGGGTCTATTATTGGTACCATGGTTTTAGGAGCTTTTATAATTACTCCAGATTTTGCTGGTCTTGGCGCTGTTTATTTACCATTGGTTTTAGCAGCTATTGGTATTGTAATGTCTATAATAGGTACCTTTTTTGTAAGAGTTAAAGATGGCGGAAATCCGCAAACAGCCTTAAATATTGGAGAATTTGGTTCTGCAGGTTTAATGGTGATTGCTTCTTATTTTATTATTGGTGCTTTAATTCCTGATTCAGTTGAAGGCTTGCCTTTTGGATCTATGGGTGTTTTTTGGGCTACAATAGCTGGTTTAGTTGCTGGTTTAGCAGTTGGGAAAATAACCGAATATTATACAGGAACTGGTAAAGCGCCTGTAAACTCTATCGTTAGACAATCTGAAACTGGCGCAGCAACAAACATTATTGCTGGCTTAGGTATAGGTATGATGTCTACGGCCATTCCAATTTTGTTAATCGCAGCCGCTATTTTAGTGTCGCATTATTTTGCAGGATTATATGGTATTGCTATTGCTGCCGTAGGAATGTTAGCAAATACAGGTATTCAATTAGCAGTTGATGCTTACGGACCTATTTCAGATAATGCTGGTGGTATTGCTGAAATGGCAGAATTACCTAGTGAAGTTCGTGAGCGTACAGATAAGTTAGATGCCGTTGGAAATACAACAGCAGCTATAGGAAAGGGATTTGCAATTGCTTCGGCAGCTTTAACTGCTCTGGCTTTATTTGCAGCTTTCATGAAAACAGCTAAAGTAACCGCTATCGATGTATCGCAACCAGATATTATGGCAGGTTTGTTAGTTGGCGGTATGTTACCCTTTGTGTTTTCAGCATTATCAATGAATGCGGTTGGTAGAGCAGCTATGGCCATGATTGAAGAAGTACGTCGCCAGTTTAGAGATATTCCGCAGTTAAAAGCGGCTTTAGAAGTTATGCGTAAGTATGATTCCGATATGAGTAAAGCTTCAAAAGAAGATCGTGCTATTTTTGATGCTGCCGATGGCTATGCAGAATACGATAAATGTGTTGCTATTTCTACCAAAGCATCTATTAAAGAAATGGTATTACCTGGTTTATTAGCCATAGCTGTGCCTGTTGCTGTTGGGTTTATTGGTGGTGCCGAGATGTTAGGAGGTTTGCTAGCAGGTGTTACCACATGCGGCGTGTTAATGGCTATTTTTCAATCGAATGCAGGTGGAGCATGGGATAATGCTAAAAAAACCATTGAAGAACAAGGCAAGAAAGGAACCGATGCTCACAAGGCAGCTGTTGTTGGTGATACCGTTGGAGATCCTTTTAAAGACACCTCTGGACCATCGTTAAATATCTTATTAAAATTAATGTCTGTAGTAGCTTTAGTAATCGCCCCAAGTATCGCTTTGTCTTCTGATGCTGTTTCGGCTTATGTTTCAGGTAATACACCAGAGCAAACCGAAATTAAAAAAGAAGTAAAAGTTGAAATGAATAACAATGAAGATGGAACCTTTAAAGCAATTGTTACAACGGTAACAATTAAAAATGGCGAAAAATCTACCAATTACGAAACTTTTACAGGTAGCGAAGCCGAAGTTAAAGCACGTGTTAATGCTATAAAAGATTCTACCGAATCTAATATTTAAATAATAATTAAAGCATAAAAAAACCACGCTTTTGGCGTGGTTTTTTTATTTAGTTTTTTTGAGGAATATCCCGATTGATTTCTGTGATATCAACGTTTGTGTTTTCTACGCCCAAAAGATACTTACTAAAGTAGTCTGCTTTTAGCCAAAAGAAATATTCGTTCATAGATCCAAAGCCATGTCTTTGTCCGGGCATAAGCATAAAATCGAAACGTTTGTTCGCTTTAATTAATGCATCGGCCATTCTAATGGTGCTTCCTGGGTGAACGTTATTATCAATATCACCTGTAACTAACATTAATTTACCCTTTAGGTTTTCTGCTAACGATTGGTTTTTATCGATGGCATATTTGTAAATAACGTTGCCTTTTTCATCTTTTTCTTCATCAATACCATGATGGGTTTCACTCCACCAACTGTTGTAAATGGTGTTATCGTGATTTCCAGCCGATGAAACAGCTACTTTAAAAAAGTCTGGATAAACTAACATGGCTGCGGTCGACATAAATCCGCCACCAGAGTGCCCAAAAATGCCCACTTTGTTAATATCTATAAAAGAATATTTATCAGCTAATTGTTCGGCAACATATTTTTTATCGGCTAAACCGTAATCTCTTAAATTACCATAGCCATAAGTATGATACCATTTTGATCGTGCAGGGTGTCCTCCTCGGTTTCCTAGAGTTACCACAATAAATCCAACTTGAGCCATACGGTCTGTATAGTTCATATTAATTGAGAATGATTTTGCTACAGCTTCGGTTTGCGGACCCGGATATACATATTCTATAATTGGGTATTTTTTGTTTTCGTCGAAATCGAATGGTTTATACATAACACCATAAATGTCTGTTATACCATCATCTGCCTTCATTTTAAATGGCTCCGGAAATTTGTAGCCTGAAGCCATTAGCTGTGATAAATCGGCTTCTTCTAATTTTAAAACTAACGAACCGTTTTCGTTTCTTAATTCAGTTTTTGGTACGGTGTTAACCTTGGAATAGTTGCTAACAAAATATTTATTAGAATCGAAAAGATCGATTTCTGTATTAAAATCTCCAGGATTTAAGCATTTTAAATCCGTACCATTTAAGTTAATTTTATACAAATGTGAAAAATACGGGTCTTCGTCTTTGTTAACACCGTTGGCGGTAAAGTAAATATTTCGGGTGCTTTCATCGAAACCTTCATAAGTATCTATATGAAATTCGCCAGAGGTTACTTGTCTTTTTAAGTTTCCGTTGCTGTCGTATAAATAAAAGTGACCCCAACCATCTCTTTCAGACCAAAAAATTATTTCACTTTCATTATTAATAAGAACAATTTTTTTTCCGCTATTTTCTATGTAGGTATTAAACGATTCTTTTATGAGTGTTTTAGTCTCTCCTGTATTTAAATCGGCTACCTCAATGTCTAAATTTTTTCTATCGCGGCTAATGGTACTGTAGTAAATTTTGTTTTTTTTAGAGAGCAGTAAACGCGGTTTGTGCTCACTGTTATTCGATTTTTTATAGTCGTAACTATAAATACCTATGCTTTGTTGCACTGTAGTGTCCAGCTTAACTGTTTTTATTTCTTTAGAAGGAATATCGAATATTTCAATATACGATTTATAGAATTCTTGTTCGCCAGCCATGTGGTACTTATAGGTTTCTAAAGTAGGGCGTTCGTTTGTGGCGGTATTAATTACCCAAAGGTCTTTAATGTGCCTCGAATCGGTTTTTTCGTAAACAAACTTTTTAGAATCATGCGACCAGTGCCCACGAATGTATTTACGGTCGTTTTTGTTTTTTTCTTTTTCTACATTGTTTTCATTACCATAACTGCTGTAACCAAAATATTCTACGCCGTCTTTGGTCCATTGGTTTTCTACAATCGTACTGTCTTTGGGGTCTTTTACCGCTTTTAAAAAGTTTTCTTTATCCATCCAGTATAGATTGTGGTTTTTAGAAAATAAAACAACGGTACTATCTGGAGATACATTGGCCCATTTTTTCCAATCTTCTTTTTCTTTTTTATCGTTATTTATAACGGCAAGCCCGTTGCCGCCTAGTGTATATTCAAAATAGTATACTTTTTTCTCTTTTTTAGGTGATTTCTTTGTTTCTTTTTTAGTTGAGGTGCTATCGGTAGTGGTTTCGCTTTCTTCTTTTTCTTTTACTTCAACTTCCTCATTAGAAGTTACTCTAAAACGAATGGCGGTTTCATTTTTTACGAATTCAAAATCGAAACGAGGTAGGTGTTGCGCATCGTAAGGATCTTTGGTTATTTCGGTTAACCATTTTGCCATCTTAGCATTGTCAAACAATTTGGTTTTAGTTTTTTTGTCGGCATCTACAATGTAATAGTTAGAGCCGTTTGTGGTTTTGTATTGATACCAAAACCTATTTCCTTTTTCCAGCCAATTAGGTCTCACAGTTGTCGAGTGAACTAATTTTGCCAGATTGGTAGGAGAATATTTTGATGCTAATCTGTAATTGGGAGTTGGTGTTTTTATTTCTTCAGAAACTTGCTGAGAAAATAAAAAATTAAAACTTACTAGCACATTAAATAACAGGAAGGTAATTTTTTTCATGTAAAGCTATTAATAGGGTTAGGAACCACGAAAATAACCAATAGCCAAGTATTAAGCTGATAACAAAATGTTAAAGCCTTATTTTAAATTCTGAAAAAAGCTGATTAGTGTTAAAAAAGGCCGTTTATTTCAGCATCAATGGTGTTAATGATGCTTCCTAAATCTTCAGGATTATCTACAAAATCCAGATTGTCAACATCAATAATTAATAATTTGCCTTTATTGTAACCATGAATCCAGGCTTCGTAACGTTCGTTAAGACGGCTTAAATAGTCGATGCTTATGGTGTTTTCGTATTCGCGACCACGTTTATGGATCTGTGAAACCAGATTAGGAATAGAGCTTCTTAAATAAATTAAAACGTCTGGACCTTGAACTAAAGATTCCATTAATTCGAACAGCGCTTTGTAATTTTCGAAATCGCGGTTGGTCATTAAACCCATAGCATGCAGGTTGGGAGCGAAAATATGTGCATCTTCATAGATGGTTCTGTCCTGTATAATATCTTTACCGCTTTCTCTAATTTGTAAAACTTGCCTAAACCTACTGTTTAAGAAGTAAACTTGTAAATTAAAACTCCAGCGAGCCATTTGGTTATAAAAATCGTCTAGGTAAGGATTGTCAACCACATCTTCTAATTGTGCTTCCCATTTGTAATGTTTTGCAAGTAATTTTGTAAGCGTTGTTTTTCCGGCGCCTATATTTCCAGCAATAGCAATATGCATAATTAATCGATTTTTATTTGGTATTCCAGCAGCTTTTCGTTGTTGTAAATATACAAGGTTTCCCCGGTTACAAAAAACTGTTTTATTGTTAAATTTAACGACTTAATGGGGATAATAATTTCAGAGTCTTTGCCAAGATAATATAAATTATTCCCCTTTTGAAGATAGATATTTTCATTATTTATTTCTAGTTTTTCAAAGGCGTTGTTGGGTACTTTTTTTATTAAACTTCCAAAGTAATTATAAACTAAAATATAGTCGTTTGTTAGAAGCCAACAGGTATTGTAATTGCTTTTTATATCTAAAATAGTGCCTTCAATAGGCAGTGATTTAGATTTTGTTGTTTGGCTCTTATAATCGAAAACTTCGAGTTGTTGTGTGTTTTGGTCGAAAATCCAGATGCTGTTATCGTTACCCGTAGCAATATGACTTACGTTTTTATAAGGTGGTATGTTATTAAACTCAACTTTAAATATTTCAGACAAGCGGTTATCAAGAATAATAGCTGTATTAAACTCTTTGTAAAAAATATTTATTTTTAAAGGATTAAAAGTATTTGCCGAAGTTATATTACCCAGTTGAAAGTTTGTGTAGCCAATATCTAAACCCTTAGTTTCTTCACTTTTCTTAAAAAGTACATTATCTAAAATATAATAAATGTTGTTGAAATTACTAATGCCAACTAGGGTGTCCACTTCTAAAGTGGTCTCCTTAATTAAAGTAGCATCAATTTGGTTTTGCGAAAAAATTGATGAAGTAAATAGTAAAAAAAGTAAGTGTAAGTATTTCATTGTAGCGCGCAAAATACAAAATTCAATTAGTTTTTTTTGAAAATTATTTTCAATTAATTCAAAATGATTTTTATTTAAGTAGGGCTTTTGTCGCTTAAAAAATTAAATTTTACTCTGTTTCTTATTTTTTAAGAAAATTTAACACCAATTATTTAAACTAAATTCAGAATTTCACGTCTTAATAAAAATTGCATTCTTATTTATTAATCAAAAAACATCTATCAATGAATTTAGTAATAATTAAAAAGGGGATATTAAGCCTATTATTTTTTAGCTTTTTTATTTCGTTTTCTCAAAAAGATTTTCAAGGCGTAGCCTATTACGAATCGAAGACAACCATCGATATGAGTAATTTTGGAGGTGGTCAAATAAGTGAGGAACGTAAAAAAGAAATTGCCCAGCGTATGAAAAGTATGTTAGAGAAAACATATATTCTTAGCTTTAATCAAATTGAATCTGTTTACAAGGAAGAAGAAAAATTAGATGCTCCCGGTGGCGGTGGAAGCCCATGGAGAGTTATGATGGGTAGCTTGAGTTCTGGGCCTCAATACAAAAATATTAGGGAGCAAAAATTATTGCAAGACCAAGAGTTTTTTGGAAAGCAGTTTTTAATAAGCGACTCGTTACCAAAAATTAATTGGATTATGGGTAGTGAGACCAAACAAATAGGGAATTATATGTGTTTTAAAGCAACGGCTAAAAAAACAGTTCCCGATTCACCTGGTTTTGGAAGGCCGTCAAACGATGAAGAAGAAAAAAAAACCAAAGAAATAGACCTTGTAGCCTGGTATACTTTGCAAATACCTGTTAACCAAGGCCCCGGTGAATATTGGGGGTTACCTGGTTTAATATTAGAATTGAATGCAGATAGAACCACCATTTTATGTTCTAAAATTATTTTAAATCCTACCGAAAAAATTGAAATTAAAGCACCTTCAAAAGGAAAAGAAGTTACCAAAGCAGCATATGATGAGATTGTAATAAAGAAAACTGCCGAAATGCGTGCTGATTTTAGAAGTCGAGGCGGACGTAGATAGGCCCCATTTTCAATTAACCTTAATTATATGAAAATAAAAATTTTCTCATTGTTATTTGTCATAACAAGTTCCATAGCCTTTAGTCAAGTAAAAATAACAGGTGTCGTAAAAGATAGTATTGGTACGCCTTTAGAACTTGCAAATGTGGTCGCTATCAACCAAGCTACCAAAGCTTTAGATTCATACGGAATAACAAACGAAACAGGTCGTTATAGTCTTACTTTAAAAAAGAATACCTCTTATAAACTTCAAGTAAGTTATATAGGGATGAAAATGAATGAAACCTTTATAGAAACTAAAGAAGTTGATATTGCAAAAGATATCACATTACAAAGTGATAATGCTTTAGATGAAGTTGAACTGGTTTACGAAATGCCCGTAACCATTAAAGGTGATACCATTGTTTATAATGCAGATTCTTTTAATACAGGCACCGAAAGAAAATTAGGCGATGTGCTTAAAAATTTACCAGGTGTTGAAGTTAACGACGACGGACAGATAGAGGTTGAAGGGAAAGTCGTGTCTAAAGTAATGGTTGATGGCAAAGATTTTTTTGATGGCGATTCCAAATTAGCAACACAAAACATACCATCGAACGCTGTCGATAAAGTGCAAGTTTTGAAAAATTATGCCAATGTAGGGCAGTTAAGTGGTGTAACCAACAATCAAGATAATATAGCCATAAACATCAAGCTAAAAGAAGGGAAAAAGAATTTTTGGTTTGGTAATGTTACCGCCGGTGGTGGTAGCTCCAATAATAATGGATTATATCTTTTTCAGCCAAAATTATTTTATTACAGTCCTAATTACAGCATTAATACCATAACCGATATTAATAATTTAGGTGAAGTAGCCTTTTCGCGTCGCGACTATTTCAATTTTACAGGCGGTTTTAGAAATCCGAGTCAAAAAAGTGGAACTAATATTGATTTAGGAAGTAATAATTTAGGTTTTCTAACAGCTCAAAACAACCGAGCAAAAGACATAAAAACCAAATTTGGTGCAGCAAATTTTAGCTGGTCACCAAATAAAGCCTTGGATTTAAGTGGCTTTGGAATTTTTTCAAATTCCAGAACCCAGCTGCAAGAAAACAGAGATGTAGTTTACACAGATCCTGCTTTAGGTATTCCAGACGAAAGAACCGAAAGTTACACCTACCAGAAAAGCGATTTGGGCATGCTTAAATTATCGGCAAAATATAAGCCTAATGCGAGTAATCAATTAGATTACGATATTTTAGGGCGACTTTCAAAAGAATCTCAAGATCAAAACTTTTTTTCAACCGTAAACGGAAATATTCTAGAGTTGGAAAGTTCGAGTCCTTACAGTATTAATCAGAATTTAAACTACTACTATACTTTAAATGAGACTAATATTTTTGCATTAGAAATTCAGCATTTATTACAAGATGAAGACCCTTTTTATAATGCTGTTTTAGATGATAAAGCTAATTACGAAGGCACTGCCAATAACTTAGGGTTAGAAGGCGCCCAGATAAATTATAATTTAGCACAAGAGAAGCGTGTAAAATCCAATCAAATGGATGCTAAATTAGATTATTGGAATATATTAAATAATAAAAGTGATATCAATTTCACCATAGGAACTATTTTAAGTACTCAAAAATTTGATTCTGATATTTTTCAATTTTTAGATGATAATTCGGTGTTTAACCCAACTCCAACCATTAATAACGGGCTAGATTCTAACGAAATAAAATATAATTTTAGCGATGTGTATTTGGCAGCTCATTACCGATTAAAATCGGGTATATTTACTTTTACACCAGGGTTTTCTGCACATGCTTACAGTGCTAAAAACACGCAGTTTAATACGCAAACCACCGATAACTTTTTTAGATTATTGCCAGACTTAAACGTGTTAATGCAATTGAAAAAAAGCGAGTCCTTAACATTTAATTATAGTATGCAAACACAATTTACAGATGTGTCTAAATTTGCTAGAGGCTTGGTTTTAAACAGTTATAGTTCGTTGTTTTCTGGTAATCCGGATTTAGCAAATGCCTTGTCTCACAATGTAAACGTATCCTATTTTAGTTTTAATATGTTTAATTATACCAATGTGTTTGCCAGTTTAAACTATAATAAAAGCATCGATAATATAAGAAACACATCTATTTTTGAGCCCGGAAGTGTAGTACGTGTAAGTACACCCTTTAATTCGGGTTTTGCCGATGAGAGTGCTAGTGCGAATGCCAGATTTCAGCGTTCGTTTGGAAAATTAAGAACTTCAATTAATACAAATTTAAACTATTCGAAATTTAACCAGTTTATACAGAATGTTCAATCGGTTAGTGAAAGTTTTTCTCAAACGTACAGAACCGAGTTAAGAACTAATTTTAAAACAGCTCCCAATGTGGAGATCGCTTATCGATATACCATACAAGATAATAACCAAGGAAACAATAATACGAAGTTTTATACGAAATCGCCATCGATAGAATTTGATGCTTTAATTTTTAAAACATTAACTTTTAAAACCGATTATTCGTATAATAATTTTAGTAACGAAGAAAAAACATTGAATAGTTTCGAATTTTTAAATGCTTCGTTAGCATACCGAAAAGATAAAGATGCGAAGTTCGAATATGAAATAAAAGCGACTAACTTGTTCAATACCAAATCACAAAGTACCAGTAATACAGGAGCAGTTTCTGTAAGTGCCACCGAATATTTTATACAACCTTTGTTTGTTTCTTTTAGGTTAAGATATGAATTGTAAAATAGTGGGATTTTATTTTGCATAGTTACGAAACTATAATATATTTGCGCACGGTTTTGGGGAGATACTCAAGCGGCCAACGAGGGCAGACTGTAAATCTGCTGACTAAGTCTTCGCAGGTTCGAATCCTGCTCTCCCCACAAAAAAAAGCAAGCTATTTTAGCTTGCTTTTTTTATTTCATAAGGTTTGTAAAATACAATTCAAAAAAAGTATTAAATGGCACTTCTTAAGAAAGTTGTGTTTCATCGACGTTACTTTCCAGCGTATTAAAATTGTAAATATTATGGTCTAAAAGGTGCGAAGGATACACATTTTGTAAAGCATGCATCATAATGGTGTTTCTGTCTGGAAATTCAGTTTCCCAATCCGATATCATTTGTTTTACTTTTTTACGCTGTAAATTTTCCTGTGAACCACATAAATTACAGGGTATAATGGGGAATTGCACCAAATTAGAATACGTCTCAATATCATCTTCGCTGCAAAAAGCCAGGGGTCTAAGTACGATTAAATCGCCAGCATCGTTTTTAAATTTGGGTGGCATGGTTTCCATTTTTCCGGCAAAAAAGAAATTAAGAAAAAATGTTTCTAAAATATCGTTTCGGTGATGCCCCAGAGCTAGTTTGTTACATTTTAAGTCTCGGGCTGCTTCATAAAGCGTGCCGCGTCTTAATCGGGAACACAAACTACAGGTTGTTTTTCCTTCAGGTGTTTTTTCTATCACAATTTTATAAGTGTTTTTCTCTATAATTTTATAGGTTACACCTAAATTGTTGAGGTAATTTGGTAAAACATCTACTGGAAATCCAGGTTGTTTTTGGTCTAAATTAACGGCTATAATTTCAAAAGCAATGGGTGCTACTTTTTGAAAATGTAGCATCCATATCCAGCAAGGTATAACTGTCTTTACCACCAGAAAGACATACCATAATACGGTCGCCAGCTTCTATCATAGAAAACTGTTTAATGGCTTCTGCTGTAGCGCGCTGTAATTTTTTTGTAACCTGTTTAATAGTGTCCATGGTTGCAAAAATAATATTTAGATAGTTAGAACTAAAATAACTCGTAGTACATTTTGAGTTATTTTAAATGATAGTGGTTCAGGTTGTTTAATTTACTATGTAAACTTGTATCGAGAACTTTAGTTTTAAAATAGAGAATTAATTCTCGATACAAATTACATGAAAAGGTTTACCCAATTATAAACTAAATGCCTCTTTTACTTTGTCTACAAAGTCTAATTTTTCCCAGGTAAACAATTCTACATCTAGGGTAACGCTTTCGCCATTTGGCTGCGTAAACGTTTTTGTAACAATTTCGTTTTCGCGTCCCATATGGCCGTATGCGGCTGTTTCACTGTAAATTGGTGCGCGTAATTTTAAACGCTCTTCAATAGCAAACGGGCGCATATCGAATACTTTCGATACAATTTCGGCTATTTCGCCATCGGTCATGTTAAACGGACAAGTGCCGTAGGTGTTTATAAAAATTCCCATAGGTTCTACCACACCAATGGCATAACTTACTTGTACTAAAACTTCTGAGGCAACTCCAGCAGCAACCAGGTTTTTAGCTATATGGCGTGTTGCATAAGCAGCACTACGGTCTACTTTACTTGGGTCTTTTCCAGAAAAAGCACCACCTCCATGAGCACCTTTACCACCGTAAGTATCTACTATAATTTTACGTCCTGTAAGTCCGGTATCGCCATGAGGTCCACCAATTACAAATTTGCCGGTTGGGTTAATATGGTATTTAATATTGGTATTAAAAAGCGCTTGAATAGGTTCAGGTAATTTCGCAACCACACGCGGTATTAAAATTTCAACAATATCTTTTCTAATTTTAGCAAGCATGGTCTCGTCGTCGGCAAAATCGTCATGCTGCGTAGAAACTACGATAGCATCAATACGTTGCGGAACATTATCGTCGCTATATTCGATAGTTACCTGGCTTTTAGAGTCTGGTCTTAAATAAGTAATGTCTTTGTTTTCACGACGCAGCGCAGCCAATTCAATTAAAATTCTATGCGATAAATCTAAGGCTAAAGGCATAAAATTTTCGGTTTCGTTGGTAGCGTATCCAAACATCATACCTTGGTCGCCTGCACCTTGTTCTTCTTTGCTGCCACGATCTACACCTTGGTTTATGTCTTCAGATTGTTCATGAATGGCAGATAATACACCACACGAGTTGCCGTCGAACATATACTCGCCTTTGGTATAGCCAATTTTATTAATAGTATCTCTTGTTATTTTTTGTACATCTAAATAGGTATGCGATTTAACTTCTCCAGCAAGAATTACTTGACCGGTAGTTACTAACGTTTCGCATGCTACTTTCGATTCTTTATCGAACGCCAAAAAATTATCGATTAAAGCATCACTAATTTGATCTGCTACCTTATCTGGGTGTCCTTCAGAAACACTCTCTGAAGTAAATAAATAAGCCATATATTTTTATTTTATTGCAAGATTTGACGATAACGTCGAAGGAAGTTCGCACTGCCTTTAGCATTTTTTATTCTGTTTTAATTTATGAATTGTTTTGTTCAAAAAAATCAATCAGAAGAGGTTGCAATCAGTCAAATCTTTCCTCTATTATTTTGTGAGTGCAAAAGTAAAAAAATTAAAGTAAAACTAAATCACTTTATGTTAAAAATCATTTAAATTGCTCGGTTTGAATTTTAAAAAAACGTTTTAACTAAATTAATAATTTTCTTTTTTTATTGAAATTGAGTAGGCAATAAGTTGTGTATTACATTTAAAATTTAAATATTTGCCATTCAATCATGAAAAAATACATTTTAAATATAGTTTCTGTCATTATCGTTGTGATTATCTCACAATGCTAAGGAGGCTATATTAATTTACATATTAAAATTCCAAGCCTTCTTTAAAATGAAGGCTTTTTTTATGTTTTAATTTTTCATTTTGAACATCATAAAAAAATTGATTTAAAACACTGTAAAACAGATGTTTATATAATATATAAAGTAGGTGGATTTAACCAAAAAGGATAAAAAACAGGAATTGTAAAAACCTAAAATAATTAATTTCACATCCTCAAATTAAGCTATTGAATTATTTTAAGAGAAATCTTAAAATTTCAGAATAATAACTAAAGAAATAAGATATTTTATAAAATATTCGTAATAATAATGAAAGAACTTAATAAGCATAGTAAAAGATTAACACAAGATGAATCTCAACCAGCTTCACAAGCCATGTTATACGCAGTAGGTTTGACAGAAGAGGATATGAATAAAGCACAAGTGGGTATTGCCAGTACAGGATACGATGGAAATCCTTGTAATATGCACTTAAACAAATTGAAAGATGAGGTAAAAATTGAATGTAACATAGCTGGTTTAGTAGGTTTAGGATTTAATACTATTGGCGTAAGTGATGGTATTTCTATGGGAACATCGGGAATGAACTATTCATTAGTTTCCAGAGATATTATTGCCGATTCTATTGAGACGGTTATGAATGCTCAAAGTTATGATGCTTTAATAGCTATTGTTGGTTGTGACAAAAATATGCCAGGTGCTATAATTGCGATGTTACGTTTAAATCGTCCGTCAATTATGATGTATGGCGGAACCATTGCTTCAGGAAAATATAAAGGAAGAAAATTAAATATTGTTTCGGCTTTTGAAGCTTTAGGTCAAAAAGTAGCTGGAGAAATTAGCGAAGAAGAATACAAAGAAATTATAAAAAGTGCCATTCCAGGCGCTGGTGCTTGTGGGGGTATGTATACTGCCAACACCATGGCTTCGGCTATTGAATGTATGGGATTTGCTTTGCCTTACAACTCATCGATCCCTGCAGAAAATCCAAATAAATTAAGCGAAAGCGAAAGAACAGCTATTGCTATTAAAAATTTATTGGAATTAGATTTAAAACCTCTAGATATTATTTCAAAAAAATCCATTGAAAATGCGATTGCTCTTGTAAACGCTCTTGGAGGCTCTACTAATGCGGTGTTGCATTTCTTAGCCATTGCTCATGCAGCAGATATCGAATTTACTTTAGAAGATTTTCAACGTGTAAGTGATAGAACACCATTAATTGCCGATTTAAAACCTAGTGGAAAATATTTAATGGAAGATGTTCACGGTATTGGAGGAACACCTGCCGTAATGAAATATTTATTAGATAATGGTTATTTACATGGCGATTGTATGACGGTTACAGGAAAAACGTTGGCCGAAAACTTAAAAGATGTAGAGCCGCTTAAGTTTGAAAACGATCAAGATGTTATTTATCCAAAAGATAAAGCATTAAAATCATCAGGAAACTTACAAATTCTTTATGGAAACCTAGCAACCGAAGGTGCTGTAGCAAAAATATCTGGTAATGAAGGATTGGTTTTCGAAGGAAAAGCTGTGGTTTACGATGGCGAGCAGGCTGCAAATACAGGAATATCAAACGGCGAAGTAGCCAAAGGCGATGTTGTGGTTATTCGTTATGTAGGGCCAAAAGGTGGTCCAGGTATGCCAGAAATGTTAAAACCAACATCATTAATTATGGGTGCTGGATTAGGAAAATCGGTAGCATTAATTACCGATGGTCGTTTTTCTGGTGGTACGCATGGTTTTGTGGTAGGTCATATTACTCCCGAAGCTCAAAATGGTGGAACCATTGGTTTGCTTAAAACAGGCGATCGAATTAAAATTAGCGCAGAAGACAACTCAATAAATGTTTTAATCTCTGATGAGGAATTAGCAGAGCGTAGAGCACAATGGCAAGAACCTGCGTTAAAACATAATAAAGGTATATTGTATAAATATGCAAAATCGGTAGCATCGGCCTCAAAAGGTTGTGTTACAGATGCATTTTAAATAGAAGATTTTTCATTTCCGCTACAGCGGAAATCTCAATACGACGCGTATGAAAACAGAAACACAAAATAAAACACAGGTTGTGGCAAATAATACTATTAGAATTCCAGGAAGCGAAGCAGTTGTTAGAAGTTTAATAGCAGAAGGCGTGGACATTCTATATGGTTATCCAGGAGGCGCTATCATGCCTGTTTATGATGAGTTGTATAAGTTTCAAAACGAAATTCATCACGTTTTAACTAGACACGAGCAAGGTGCAGCGCATGCAGCACAAGGTTATGCTCGTATTTCTGGGCGAGTAGGTGTTGCCATTGCAACATCGGGTCCAGGTGCAACAAACTTAATTACAGGTATTGCAGATGCACAAATAGACTCAACACCTTTAGTGTGTATTACGGGTCAGGTAGCATCTCATTTATTAGGAAGCGATGCGTTTCAAGAAACCGATATTGTAGGTATATCTACACCCGTTACCAAATGGAGTTGCCAAATAACCAAGGCATCTGAGATTCCTGGTGTTTTAGCGAAAGCTTTTTATATTGCCAGAAGTGGAAGACCAGGTCCAGTTCTTGTGGATATCACAAAAGATGCTCAATTTGGTGAGTTAGATTTTGAATATAAAAAATGTACAGGCGTTAGAAGTTATACGTCTGTTCCAAAAACAAATCCGGAGGCTGTAAAAGCAGCGGCCGATATTATTAATTCAGCTAAAAAACCAATGATTGTTTGGGGTCAAGGTGTTATTCTTGGTAAAGCTGAAGCAGAATTGAAAGCAGTTATAGAAAAAGCAGGTATTCCATCGGCTTGGACTATTTTAGGAGCGTCTGCAATTCCAACCTCACATCCTTTAAATATTGGTATGGTTGGTATGCATGGTAATTATGCGCCTAATAAATTAACAAACGAGTGTGATGTTTTAATAGCGATTGGTATGCGTTTCGACGACCGTGTTACGGGTAATTTAAACACCTACGCTAAACAAGCTAAAGTGGTACATTTTGATATTGATCCAGCCGAGATTGATAAAAATGTAAAAACCGATGTTGCTGTTATTGGTGACTCAAAAGATAGTTTAGCGCAATTGTTACCATTACTTGAAGCAAAATCACACGATGCTTGGTTACAAGAATTCAAAGATTTATATGATATTGAATTTGAAAAAGTAATAAAAAATGATATATACCCAACCAAAGAAGGTTTAACCATGGGTGAGGTATTAAAGCAAATAAATATTGAAACCAAAGGTAGCGCAGCGATTGTGTCTGATGTGGGTCAGCATCAAATGATTGCTTGTCGTTATGCCGATTTTAACGTCTCAAAAAGTAATATTACCTCTGGTGGTTTAGGTACCATGGGGTTTGCTTTACCAGCAGCTATTGGGGCTAAAATGGCAGCGCCAGACAGACATGTTGTAGCTATTATTGGCGATGGTGGTTTTCAAATGAATATTCAGGAATTAGGCACGGTGTTTCAACAAAAAGTACCAGTAAAAATTGTGGTTTTAAATAACGAGTTTTTAGGTATGGTACGCCAGTGGCAACAGTTGTTTTTCGATAAGCGCTACGCTTCAACAGAAATGACGAATCCAGATTTTGTAACCATAGCAAAAGGCTACTATATTGAAGCAAAACGCATCAGTAAACGCGAAGAATTAGAAGGCGCTATTAAAGAAATGATAGCTTCAGAAAACTCTTATTTCTTAGAGGTGTGTGTAGAGAAAGAAGATAATGTATTTCCAATGATACCAACAGGAGCTTCTGTTTCAGATATACGTTTAAGCTAATTGAAGAATTAAGAACAAAGAAAATAGAACAGAGAATAAAGATGATTATGTTTGTGAAATAGGGTTTAATTAAGTCAACACTGTCTTTTCTCTATCATCTTTTCTCTTTTATCTTTTATAAAAATGAACGAAGAAATAAAAACATTCACGATTTCAATTTACACCGAAAATAACATTGGGTTATTAAATCGTATATCAGCTATTTTTCAACGCCGACATATCAATATTGAAAGCTTAACAACATCGCAATCTGAAATTGATGGTGTAAACCGTTTCGTAATAGTCGTTAACATTACAGAAACTCAAGCAAAGAAAATTGTTGGTCAATTTGAAAAACAAATTGAGGTTATTAGAGCATTTTATCATACAGACGAGCAAACAATTTTCACGGAGTCATGTATGTTTAAAATTAAATCGGCTTTATTATTTGAAGAGCCTCAAATTCAAAATATTATAAAAGAAAGTAATGCCAGAATTGTAACGGTAAACAAAGAGTTTTTTGTTTTAGAAAAATCTGGCAGAAGAAACGAAATTGAATCTTTACGTCGAGATTTAAACGTATTCGGTATTATGCAATTTGTGCGTGCCGGTCGTATTGCAGTAACAAAAGACGAAATGAAAGTAACAGAATTGCTTTTAGCATTCAATAACCAATAATAACTAAAAATTAAAAATGGGAAATTATTTTAACACACTATCGTTAAGAGATAAATTAACTCAATTATCGAAGTGTCGATTTATGGATTCTTCAGAATTCGAAGATGGTGTAAATGTATTAAAAGGTAAAAAAATTGTTATCGTAGGCTGTGGAGCTCAAGGTTTAAACCAAGGGTTAAACATGAGAGATTCTGGTTTAGATATTTCTTATGCTTTACGTGCAGAGGCGATTGCCGAAAAACGTAAATCGTATGTAAATGCAAGCGAGAACGGATTTAATGTTGGAACTTACGAAGAATTAATTCCAACAGCCGATTTAGTTTTAAACTTAACACCAGATAAACAACATACAAGTGTTGTAAATGCTGTAATGCCTTTAATGAAAAAAGGAGCAACATTATCGTATTCTCATGGTTTTAATATTGTTGAAGAAGGTACGCAAATCCGTGAAGATTTAACCGTTATTATGGTGGCGCCTAAATGTCCAGGTACAGAGGTAAGAGAAGAGTATAAAAGAGGTTTTGGTGTACCAACATTAATAGCGGTACACGAAGAAAACGATCCAGAAGGAAAAGGTTGGGCTCAAGCGAAAGCTTATGCAGCAGCTACTGGTGGTGATAGAGCAGGTGTATTAGCATCGTCTTTTATTGCTGAGGTAAAATCAGATTTAATGGGTGAGCAAACCATTTTATGTGGATTGTTACAAACAGGTTCTATTCTTTGTTTCGACAAAATGGTAGAAAAAGGTATCGAACCAGGATATGCTTCAAAATTAATTCAATACGGTTGGGAAACTATTACTGAAGGTCTTAAATATGGTGGTATTACTAACATGATGGACAGACTATCTAACCCAGCAAAAATTAAAGCTTTTGAATTATCTGAAGAATTAAAAGATATCATGCGTCCGTTATTCCAAAAACATATGGATGATATTATGGAAGGTCGTTTTTCTAGCGGAATGATGGAAGATTGGGCTAATAATGATGAAAAATTATTAACCTGGAGAGCAGCAACTGCCGAAACAAACTTCGAAAAAACACCAGCTGGAGATGTTGAAATTTCAGAGCAAGAATACTACGATAATGGTGTATTAATGGTGGCTATGGTAAGAGCAGGTGTAGAATTAGCTTTTGAGGCTATGACCGATTCTGGAATTATCGATGCATCGGCATACTACGAGTCGTTACATGAAACACCACTTATTGCAAATACCATTGCAAGACGTAAATTATACGAAATGAACAGCGTAATCTCTGATACAGCAGAGTACGGTTGTTATTTATTCGATCACGCTTGTAAACCTTTATTAGGAGATTTCATGAAGAAAATCGATACCGATGTTATTGGTAAAGCGTATGCTTCAAGTAACGGAAAAGGTGTAGATAATGCAAAATTAATAGCAGTAAACAAAGCATTAAGAGAGCACCCGGTTGAAAAAATCGGATCCTTCTTAAGAGCTTCCATGACCGCTATGAAACCAATCGTTTAATTACAAGTGAAAAGCCTTAATGATACATTCTTAAGGCTTTTTTTAAATATTAAATTCTCTGTGTAAACAGAAAAAAAGTAATGATTATGAATAAGGAAAAAACCTATTTTCCTAGTATTGATAATATAAAAGTAGCTGCCGATACCATTAAAAAAGTATCGGCAGTTACGCCTTTAGGGGCAAGCCAAAGGTATTCAAAACAATTCGATGCTAATATTCTTTTAAAACGCGAAGATTTACAACAAGTACGCTCCTATAAAATTAGAGGGGCTTACAATAAAATAAGCTCACTAACAAAAGAAGAGTCTGCTCATGGGGTTGTATGTGCTAGTGCAGGTAACCATGCGCAAGGCGTGGCTTTGTCTTGTAAGTTGCTTAAAATACATGGTGTTATTTATATGCCAGCACCAACACCTAATCAAAAAATTGAACAGGTTAAAATGTTTGGGGAAGATTATATAAATATCAAACTGGTTGGTGATACTTACGACGATGCTTACCATGCGGCTATGATTGAGTGCGATGAATTTAAAAAAACATTCATACACCCCTTTAACGACGAAAAAGTTATTGAAGGGCAGGCAAACATTGGTTTAGAAATATTAGAACAAACAACTGTGCCTTTAGATTATGTTTTTATTGCCATAGGTGGTGGAGGTTTAGCAGCTGGACTATCTACAGTTTTTAAAAATATGTCGCCCCATACAAAAATTATTGGGGTTGAGCCCGAAGGTGCCCCTTCGATGCAAGTTTCAATAAAAAACAATGTAAATACAGAGTTAGATCACATTGAAAAGTTTATTGATGGAGCTGCAGTAAAACGCGTAGGCGATTTAACTTTTGCCATTTGTAAAGAAACGTTACATGATGTTATTACCGTTCCCGAAGGCAAAGTGTGTGAAACTATTTTGGAACTTTATAATAAAGATGCCATTGTAGTAGAACCGGCCGGAGCTTTGAGTATTTCTGCATTAGATTTTTATGCCGATAAAATAAAAGGGAAAAATGTGGTATGTGTTGTTAGTGGAAGTAATAATGATATTACGCGAACAGCCGAAATTAAAGAACGTGCCTTGCTATATGCGAATTTAAAGCACTATTTTATTGTAACATTTCCTCAGCGTGCCGGTGCTTTAAAAGAATTTGTGGTAAATATTTTAGGTCCGAATGATGATATTACCCATTTTCAATATGCCAAGAAAACAAACAGAGAAAATGGTTCGGCAGTGGTAGGTATTCAATTGAAATCGTCTAGTGATTTAGAGCCGCTAATTGCACGAATGAAACAGCGAAATTTTTACGGAGACTACTTAAATAATAAACCCGAGTTGTTTCAGTTTTTAGTGTAATCAGTTAAA